>NZ_LMBV01000004.1:0-209920 GCF_001439925.1 Peribacillus muralis | reverse complement strand
GGAAAGGGAGCGCCTGCAGTGGGAATGGAACGGACAAAGCAAACATTCTCCAAAACTATGGGCAACTTGAGATGCTAACTTCGTTTTAACACAGAGTGGAATGAAACGGAAGGCGCGAGACTCCTGCTTAGAAATGCGCGTCTACGTGAGACCACGCAGGCTGAAAGCCGAGGAGGCTCAAGGNGGAAAGGGAGCGCCTGCAGTGGGAATGGAACGGACAAAGCAAACATTCTCCAAAACTATGGGCAACTTGTGATGCTAACTTCGTTTTAACACAGAGTGGAATGGAATGGGCAAATTATAAAAACCAAAAATAACTGTAAACAAACTCCATTCTTATCGAGAGTCCATCTACAGTCTGAGAGGGGCAACCGCCCTCTTTCCCCTTATTCTTCCACCTTCAATTTCTGCATTCCATACTCTTCTAAATGAAGGTGATATTTTTCTTCTAGCTCCATGAGACGTTTAAACGCCTCTTCTTGATTATAATCATGTTGCTCCGATTCCACGATAAACTCTTTTCTTGCCAAGTGATACGCCAGCTTGTCCTGAAAGACACCTTCTTCATATTCGTCTATGACTTGATGAAGCTGATCCTCCAATTCCCTGCTTATATCATATAGCTCATATTCGGGCATGAATCGCACCCCTTCGATGCCGAAATCTTTGGCATAGGAATTGATGTACTGTTCCATCTCCCCGAACTCTTTACTATTTTCCGTATCGGAAGCCACCCAATATCCGTACTGAACCATTTTGAATAACGTTTCATATTGTTTTTTTGTAAAATTAATTTTCATTGTCCAAAACTCCTTTATATCGATACTAAAAAGAATAAACCGCATTGGAACAAAAGTCCAATGCGGTTCACCCTCAATCCGTTATTTCCGTTACCGAAAAATAAGCTGCCTTTTCGGTATCCACGACATAATGACAATCGCCTTTAACTAAATTATAATAACGATGCTTTTGGATATTTGAAATCATTTGAGTCGAGTCATCACCTTCAACTTCATGCTCTATTTCTTTACCTCCTGGAAAATAAAAACCAACTTTCAATGTCATCTTCTCATCCTTCCCTTCATCTCGTTGAATCGCTCTTTTATTTCATATCCTTTTTAAGCTAGTTATAAACATAATTTAAATGCTTATTCACCTTTCCCATGATATTCTAGGTAAAAAACAAAAAAATTAAAGGGTGTTTTTCAAATGATAATAAGAAAAGCGATGGAGAACGATGTAAAAGGTATAGCTCATGTACATGTGAATAGTTGGCAATCGACTTATGCAGGAATCCTGCCACATCACTATTTAGCTTCATTGAATATTGAAACCAGGATGAAAAATTGGCAAAGGAATTTAAAAATGCTGCATAATGCCACGTTTGTAGCAGAAAATTCCAACGGCGAAATCATCGGTTTCGCATCTGGCGGCCCTGAACAAACGAATGACCCGCATATTCAAGGTGAAGTATATGCCATCTATTTCTTAAAAGCATACCAGCGACAGGGACTTGGCAAGAAAATGATAAAAGCAGTCGTTGATGAACTTATGAAAATGGGCCATAAGAATTTAATCATCTGGGCCTTAAAGGATAATCCTTCATGCGGTTTTTACGAGGCTCTAGGCGGTCAAGCCGTTGCTGAAAAATCGGTTAAAATGGCTAACATCGAGCTTCTCGAAGTAGGCTATGGGTGGAAGGATATCCAGGATATACTTAATCATTTGTGAACGATCCTTCCAGCCAGGACATATCAAGTCTCGATAAGGAACGCGCTTTTCTTCCGTCCTAAAAAATAGAGCCGGTGCAATGGCCTTGTCATCGTGACGTACAGCAGTTTGATGTCAAGATCATTTTCAGTGCCATACGTTTCCTCCAGCGATATAGCAAAGACAACATCGAATTCCAGCCCCTTGGCTTGATAGGAGGGAACAATGAAGGTTTTGTCCTTCGGTATGCTTCCCGCCTCATCTATTAGGTGGAAGCCTTGATTGACTTCACTTAGCTTATCGTTAGCCAGTTTACAATCCTTCATCGTTTTGGCAATCACCGCGAACGTTTTAAAGCCCTCCCCTTTAAGCGTGTCAATCCGTTCAATCAGCTCTTCTTCCCAACCATCCTTGTCAATGGAGATGAATTCAGGTTCCTTGCCATGACGGACAACAGGCTCAACTTCCGGGAAATCGTATGTTAACAACTGAAGAACTTGGTTAGCCTGATTCATGATTTCGACGGTCGTCCTGTAGCTTTTTTGTAATTCTGTATATGTCGCCCGCGGGAAAATGCGCCGGTGGACATCTTCCCACGTTTGCAAGCCCCGGTATGAATGGATACCTTGTGCCAGGTCACCTACCAATGTGAACATATCTGTATCCACTGCCGTCTTAAGTGCTTGTAGCTGCATGAAACTATAATCCTGTGCCTCATCAATGACGACATTTTTTGCTTTGTGTTCTTTGGCGACACCAAAAAGCCGCTCCTGAAGATATAATAATGCACCCAAGTCTTCGATTTCATAGCTTTTCATGGAAAATAATCTACGATTATAGGCACACAATGTATCGGCATCTTCCAAAGTCAGTTTACCGTTACTGTACGAGACCAGTCGCCCAGGGTCTCCAAACAATTCCTCGTAGTATTGGAAGATATTTTTAATTTGAAATTGCTTGAAATAGCTTTTTACAGAAGATCTGATCGCCTTTTGAACCTGCCGGAATCGCTCCTCCTTTTTATCGTGGCATTTCGTAACAAATTCCTTCCGTATGACTGGATCGATATTCTTATAGAGTGCCTTTTCAATTTTGGCCTCATAAAATTCAGTGACCCTCTCAAGGATGATTTTCTTTTTCAGCTTCACTTCATTTTGTAAAATGGCCTTCAGTTTATCCAATCTGGTGTATAGAGGCAAGTACCAGTAATCCTCCTCCAATAATTTGACGAACTTCTTAGCCGAATAGAGACGATACTTATCACAATAAAAATCAGCATCCGGATGAAATCCTTTGAATATATCCTTCACATATTCGTCCAAAATATTTTTAAACGCAGGAGAGCCTTTCATGCCTGAAATCCAGACAGCGGCCTTTGTTTCTTCATCATCCTTCTCCAGCAAGCGAATTAACTTATCGTCTGCTGCGAGCTTCACTTGTTTTCCTATCGCCACCTGAACATATTCGGCGAATGTGAATTGCTTTACTTTTTCAACCCCCAATTCAGGCAATGCTTCAGATATGTAATCGATGAACACCCTGTTTGGGGCCAGAATCATTAATTGCCGTGGGTCGAACATGTCTTTATAGTGATAAATGAAATAAGATATCCTATGCAAAGCAATTGTTGTTTTCCCACTGCCGGCGGCCCCCTGAACGATGATCGGTTTATTCAAATCCGCACGGATGATTTTATTTTGTTCTTCCTGAATCGTTGTAATGATATCGGTCAGCCGATTGCTTGAGCTTTTAGAAAGGGATTCCTGCAACAATTCATCCGTTGTCGTTAAATCGATGTCCCTTACCTCTTCCAGGACTCCTTGCTCGATCATTAGCTGTCTCTTTAACGTGATGTTTCCGCTAAATGTTTCCCCTTCGGCTTCGTATTCAATTTCGCCAATCCTTCCTTCGTAATAAAGATTGGCAATCGGTGATCGCCAATCGACGATGATCTGTTCCTGACTTTCCCTCTGGTAAAGGGAGGTTTTCCCGAAATAAAGCACCTCACCGCTGCCACCATCATTTCTTTCAAAATCGACTCTCGCAAAATAAGGCTTTTTGCTCGCTTTCCGTAAACTCTCAAGTTCAGTTTTGGACATTTCAAAAAAGTTCGCTGTCGTCAGCAACTGAGAATATAATCCGGATTCAGACCAGTCCGCATCACCAAAAGCTTCTTGCATATTTCGCTGAAATTGATCTTTGCTCGTTTCTGAGGTTTTAATGACGACATCTATATAGCGTTTAGTAAAATCCAGCCTTTGCCGCTCCTTCTCAAAATCGGGATGACTTCCCATATCCCACTCTCCCTTCACAATTAATCGAATAATTAAACCGATACCAAGATGAAATGGACATTTATACTATCAGAAAACCTAATGGTTGACAAATTTGGATGCATGATTCTACCATTTCTGATTTAGCTATATACAGTTGACCTCTGCAGGATCCAGATGCGTTACAATCAACACTTTTGAAAACAATCGGGATGGGACTGGCTAGGTATTTTAAGAATGGAGGATGGTCTTAAATTATTTCTCATTTTTCGTAACGTTACAAGCGCTTGTCTTACAGGTACTCTCAGAAGTTGAACCAATTGAGGGGGATGCTAGTAAGCTTCATTATATTAAACTAATGCAAAGGAGCGGAGAATATACCTCCACCCCTTTACACCATTATAATGTAAATATTATTTTATGGAACCTACTCCAGTATCAGCAGCTCCAGAATCGACATTTGTCAAGGTTGTATTCATGGCATCAAGTTCCTTCTGGCTAAGCGGCTGGTCATCTTTAGATTCTACTTTAACTTTATTCACTGCTTCACCATGTACCTTCACTTCATCATTGGCCTTCTGGATCTCTTTTTCGAGCTGTGCCACTAATTTATCTGCTTCTTCAGCTTTTTGCTGGGCATATTTAAGTAAACTTTCGTAATTAGCAATCTTTTCTTTCGTCGTATTTAACTCAGCAACTTTGTCATTATACTCATTAGTCTTCGTTTTAAGAGACGCCTTGGTCGCTTCCAAGTTCGTGTTGGAATCATTCAAGCTTGTTTGTAGACCTGTGATCTCGTTTTTTAGGGAAGCAATGTCCTTGGTTAGATTATCTTTTTCTGAGGTCATATTTTTAATATCTTGATTTAACTTGGAGATCTCGGCTTTCTTTCCGGTGATGATGGAATTCGCTTCGCTAATTTTTGCATTAGCACTATCCCGTAAAGTATTGATCTTGCTCACCAAGGTTTTCTCATTTCCTTCAAATTGAGTTAACTTGCTTCCTGCTTCTTTAACAAAATCAGTAGCCTGCTGCAGCGTACCTGTACCTGTAAATACGTCCTGCCCCAGCCAATGTAAAACCTCCCAATACTATACCTGCCGCAATCTTACTTGTAAATAAACCCATTTCAATTCCTCAAAATGATTAAAAATCGAGCAACGATTATTTCAATCCATATCTAATACTATTATTGCACTGCTCATGTTTCGCCAAATTAATTACTGGACGCGTTTAATGATGGAACATATAAAAACAGCCTTGAATATCGTCCAAGATCGCTTGAATATTTATATAAATCCCTTAATGTTCAACGCTTTCATTTACGTTATACAAACTTCGGCTTTACGCTACTCTATCATGTGACTCTATAAAGGATATTTACTGCTGAATTTTCAACAGTTGACGGTTATATCTAATTCCATGAAAACTCCAACCAATTAAAACGCCGCGGAAGACGTAATAAATCTATTAAAAGTTCACTGTCCCGCCCAATTTGAACATCCTACCCTCTTGCTCAGCCAATCATAAACGTTCCTCCCGCTACATAAGTCACAAACATTTATAATACGGATATCAAGGTATTTTTCAATAAATATTTGTACCTATATATTGGATTTTCTTAGTAAAGATTGTTGTTTTTAACATGAAACTGCCCACAGGCGTTTACTCCGAGGAGTCTCAACGCCCTCCTTCTTGAAAGCTGAGCATCTGGAAACCGATTTATTTGGTAAACAGCAACGCATTATACTTATAAAAAGACCGAACATAGCATGGGCGGGAATGTTGTATCATCACCTAAAATAGGTTTTTGATTCAATCGACAATTATTCTTTTTTTCCATTACCCGTTTGTTTTTGCTAATCTAACTTTAATTTTTCTTAGAAATAAGATACAATTTAACGAACGGCATAGTTTAAACATTTCAATTGACTTAAACTTGTGTTGAAAACGTTGAAACAAAAGTATTTTGGAGGAATGTAAATAAATGATTACTGTAAATAATGTTGGTTTACGCTATGGCGATCGTAAACTGTTTGAAGATGTTAATATAAAATTCACGCCTGGTAACTGCTACGGACTTATTGGTGCAAATGGTGCCGGTAAATCCACCTTCTTAAAAATCCTATCCGGTGAAATCGAAGCACAATCCGGTGATGTTCATATGGGGCCAGGCGAACGCCTTGCCGTTCTTAAGCAAGATCACTTCGCTTATGAAGAAGAGGAAGTACTTAAAGTTGTCATCATGGGTCACGAAAGATTATATCAAGTCATGCAAGAAAAAGATGCCATCTATATGAAGGAAAACTTCACGGACGAGGACGGTATGAAAGCGGCTGAGCTTGAAGGTGAATTTGCCGAATTAAACGGATGGGAAGCGGAACCTGAAGCATCCATCCTCTTAAAGGGCCTTGGCATAACAGAAGAATTGCATACAAAGAAAATGGCTGAATTGACCGGTGGCGACAAAGTGAAAATATTGCTTGCCCAAGCGCTTTTCGGTAAACCGGATGTTCTATTGCTGGATGAGCCAACCAACCACTTGGATTTAAAAGCGATCAAATGGCTGGAAGAGTTCTTGATCAACTTTGAAAATACCGTTATCGTCGTTTCCCATGACCGTTACTTCCTTAACAAAGTTTGTACACATATCGCGGATCTTGACTTTGGTAAAATTAAAGTCTATATCGGGAACTATGACTTCTGGTATGAATCCAGTCAGCTTGCCCTTAAACTGACTCAAGATGCCAATAAGAAAAAAGAAGAAAAAATTAAAGAGCTGCAAAATTTCATCGCTCGATTCAGCGCCAATGCATCCAAATCGAGCCAGGCAACTTCACGTAAGAAATTATTGGATAAAATCAGCTTGGATGATATTCAGCCTTCATCGCGCCGTTATCCTTATGTCGGCTTCACGCCTGAGCGTGAAATCGGAAACGACCTGCTTCGGGTTGATGGAATCTCGAAAACGATTGATGGCATCCAAATCTTGAATAACGTCAGCTTCACGATGAATAAAGGTGACAAGATTGCTTTTGTCGGCAAGGATGAGATTGCCAAAACGACCATGTTCAAAATTTTGGCTGGAGAAATTGAACCGGATGGCGGAACGTTTAAATGGGGCGTAACGACATCACAGGCATATTTCCCTAAAGATAATGCTGAATTCTTTGAAGGCGTCGATTTGACTCTTGTCGATTGGCTTCGTCAATATTCCCCAAATGATCAAAGCGAAAGCTTCCTACGCGGTTTCTTAGGAAGAATGCTATTCTCTGGTGATGAAGTGACGAAAAAGGCAAGCGTTCTTTCAGGGGGCGAGAAAGTCCGCTGTATGCTTTCCAAAATGATGTTAAGCGGCTCGAATGTCCTTATGCTTGATGAACCTACAAACCACTTGGACTTAGAGTCGATTACAGCGTTGAACAACGGCTTGATTGCCTTTAAAGGTTCGATGATTTTCTCTTCTCATGACCACCAGTTCATCCAAACTGTTGCGAATCGGATCATTGAGCTTACACCAAAAGGTACAGTCGATAAGCAAGTTAGTTATGATGAGTATCTTGAAAATAGTCAATTGCAAAAAGAAGTGGCTGAAATGTACAAATAAACTTCATTACAAGCGGCACATCCTTATTGGATGTGCTTTTTTTGTCACCCTCCTGTCTGCCTCCCCACTTATTGAAGGTATAAAAATCGATCTGCTTGAAATATAATGATAAACCAAGATGAGTCCTGTATAAATTCATTGACTTAAAGCTATATTGAGAAGAAAGGAGTGGATTGGATTGGATGGACATTCGCTAAACAATATATTTGAAGAAACTGGATATCTTTTCTTATACGATAAATTCAGTTATCAATTTTATGTTTCTGGATTGTTTGACTTAGTGGATCAAGAGCGGATCATATCAGATTTTTTAAGCGCTTATGGCTTTGACGAAAAGAATTCACTCTTTTTCGATGACTTTTCCTTTCACTTTAATTGCTTTCATTATTCCCATCAAAAGCAAAAAATGTTGAATTTCCTCAGAACGGATTATGACGAACATATTTGTTGAATAAAAAAGGTAAGAGCATCTTAATGCCCTTACCTTTTTCTTGTTTCAATTATATATTAAAATTCACGTCATTAATTTTCACAAGTTTTAAGAGAACACTCTGCTACAAAAGGTGAAACGAATGTTTATTATATGGGTAAAAACAATCCCAGTATTTTGCTCATTCCTAAAGGTGTCGCTCATGGTTACCGTGTACTGGGCGAAAAACCAGCTACCGTCCTATATTGTACGACTAAGTCGTATAACCCCTTGCGTCCAGATGAAAAAAGAATCCCTTGGGATGATAAAGACATTAATTTCGATTGGGATACAAAACATAAGTAAGAGCTCATTCAACACTCTTACCTAGCTCTTTAGCCTTGCTTGATGCTTTATACTTCAGCCTTCTCTTGTTTGAAGGCTTTTAATGGTATAATTCGCTTTCCCATCATTGCCAGTAGAGGCCTTCGTTGACTCCTGCCATTTAACCATTAAACTTGGTGGATAGCCAGCCACTTTGTTATCTTTGGCATACTCCGGAATCCTTTTAAAAAAAACATACACCATAGCGGTTGCTTAACCGAATTGTTCAAGCGCCTCGGCAATCTTCAGCTTCTGCCATGGCTTCGATTTTATCCTTATCCGCTTCCGCCTTTTTCTTCACTTCAGAAAAGGATCTGTCAGAGAATTTTTTAAAAAATATAATCCCTCCTTTTTTATGAACGGAATGACTGCAGTTGTTCGTTAATGGGCTTTGTTTGATCATACACTGTCTGATAAATTGAAAACAATGACTTATACTGCTTGGCCCGTTCTGCATCCGGCATAAAAGCCTGTCCTTCCTTAATGAAAACAGCGGCACACTCTTCCAGTGAGTCAAACATCCCGCTCCCAGCTGCGGCAATCATGGCCGCGCCCAGTGCTGGTCCCTGTTCATTTTGCAGCTTTACTACTTTCGCCTCGAGAATATTTGCCTGCATTTGCAGCCACACATCATTTTTTGCACCTCCGCCAATTGAAATGACGGTGTCGATATTTTTCCCTTCTTTGCGGAACAGGTCAATCGATTCATGCAATGAGAAAGTAATGCCTTCCATTACGGCGTGCGCGAAATGGGCTCTTGTATGTGCACTATCCATGCCAATGAAACTCGCACGGATGACTGAATCTGGATGTGGGGTGCGTTCACCGACTAAATATGGGGTGTATATAAGACCGCCCGAACCCGGTGGAATGCTGCCTACTTCTTTCAATAACTCATCAAACGATTCGTCCTTCGCGAAGGTTTCTTTAAACCATTGCAGACTGTGTCCGGCAGAAAGCGTAACACCCATTGTATAAAAGGCATCCTTTTTACAGTGGTTAAAAAAATGAACTTTCCCCTCCAAGTCTAGGGATGAATCGTCTTCATGTGCTAAAATTAATGAATATGTGTTACTTTTTGCGGTCATCGCTATATGAGCAATTAATTAATAAGACTAGATTAACGCCTTCATAATTTTCTGTATTTTATAAAGATTGAGTCTTTTTAACAGTAATGAAAGAAATTCCAAATGATGTACCTATTGCAATTGCGATTCCCATTAACGCATACGGAAAATAAGGTCCTACATATGCGACTAAACTTACAATACTTGAAAGGATATAACCATAGATTTTAACACCCATGGCAGCAAAAAAGGTCGAGGCTACTGCACTTCCAATGGAACAGGCTATAAAGGCTTTTCGATTTTTAATAAGCACTCCAAATATAGCAGGTTCTGTAATGCCTAGAAGAGCAGAAATAGTCGCTGAAAGAATAATAGACTTTTCTGTTTTGCTAGTGGCTTTAAAAAACATCGCAAACGTTGCACCTGCAATAGCCATGTTTGTCATAAACATCATCGGCATTAGCATATCGTATCCTTTATCCGCGAAGTTTTGAAGCACAATCGGTGTAAGAGCATGATGCATACCAAATACAACTTCTATTGGTCTCGCTCCACCCATTACAACTCCTGCTAAGACAGGAGATATATCAAATAATGTTTCTATAATATAAGCTAATCCCTTACCCACGTAGCTGCCTAATGGTCCGGATACGATTAGCGCAAAAGGTATAGCAATAAATAAAGTCAATGTAGGGGTAAATACAGTTCTTAAAATGTTAGGCATATACTTATCAATCCATCTGTGAATATAACTTAATGCCCACACCGATAAAATGACTGGAATGACAGCACCAGAGTAATTAATAACCGGTATTGGTAAACCTATAAAATGAAATTGACTTACCTCGCCTAGTTTAGCAGCGTCTATTAAGGATGGATACATAAATCCAGCAGCAATGGCAAGGGCAAGATATTGATTTGTTTTAAATATTTTCGCAGCTGAAGCAGCTAAAAAGAATGGTAAGAAATAAAAGACTCCACTGGAAATCAAGTCTAGAATTACAATTGTTTCATTTTCCTTCGATAAGATATTTAAAGCAATTAGACCTGCTAAAAGCCCTTTAAGCATACCTGCACCAGCAATTGCGGGAACAATTGGACCGAATACACCTGATACTACATCCAATAATCGTGCAAAGAGGCCTTTTTTCTTACTACTTTCTCTCTCATCTTCTTGCTCTCCATCAATCCCAAGCTCTTCTATTAACGCTGCATGATATTGTTGAACATTTGTCCCAACAATTATTTGATATTGATCGCTTTGTAATTGTTCTCCGATAACACCATTCAATTGTTTAACTTTTTCTTGTAGAATTAAGGAATTATCATATAAATCAAAGCGCAGCCTTGTCATGCAATGCCAAGCCTTCTTTATATTCTCTTTACCACCAACATATTCTATGATTTTCTTTACAATTTCTTTATCTTTCATATTCGTATCATTCCCTTACTAGAAATTATATCTTAATCTATTGCTTTCTATCTTTCACTTCGATTTGACAGGCTAATGATAGCATATAAAAAAAATTAATGAAAACGCTTAAATAAATCAAAAAATAGGTAAGAATCTTATTTTATCAACGTTTCTCACTTAAGATTTTTGAAAATTGGTATGGTAAATTACCTTATTGAACCTTCTTCCTTTACCAAATTGACGCTGGCTTTTCACTATGTTTTAATCTAGTTAATCATTTCACTGAGATTTGACGAATCATTGAAATAAAAGAAAAAGGAGATTTAACGTTGGAACCCACACTTATAACAGACATAAAATCATTTGTGATTAACCCGAATAGACATAATCTTATTGTGGTCAAAATAGAAACAAACAAAGATATTATTGGATATGGCTGTGCAACTTTTCAGCAACGGCCTTTAGCGGTTCAAACTATGATTGATGAATATTTAAGACCGATTCTAATAAATCGTGATGCGAATGATATTGAAGATCTATGGCACTTAATGATGGTCAATTCTTATTGGAGAAATGGTCCTGTTATTAATAATGCAGTCGCAGGGATTGACATGGCTTTATGGGATATTAAAGCTAAATTAGCTCAAATGCCTCTTTATCAACTATTCGGAGGAAAGTCAAAAAACGCAATTGCTGCGTATACACATGCGGATGGATTAACATTAGAAGAGCTTTTTAACAATGTTGATTCTTTAATCAAAAGAGGATATCGCCATATTCGCTGTCAATTAGGGCTGTATGGAGGCAAAAATCATCATATGCACGCAACAAAAGATTTACGTGAGGGAGAATATTATGATCCGGACACCTATATGAAAGATGTCGTGACCATGTTCAAGGCCTTACGTGAAAAATATGGATATTCTATTCATTTGCTTCATGATGTTCATGAAAGACTATTTCCTAACCAAGCCCTCCAATTGGCAAAGGACCTTGAGCCTTATAAGCTTTTCTTTTTAGAGGATATTTTACCTCCTGATCAAAATGAATGGCTACTTCAATTGAGATCACAATGTACTACACCTATAGCATCAGGAGAGTTATTCAATAATCCAACTGAGTGGAGAAATCTCATTGTGAATCGTCAAATTGATTATATTCGCTGTCATGTTTCACAAATCGGAGGAATTACGCCCGCCCTTAAACTAGCTGCACTATGTGAAAATTTTGGTGTTCAAATCGCTTGGCATGGACCATCGGATATGACTCCTATTGGAGTTGCCGTGAATACCCATTTGAATATACATCTTCATAATGCAGCCATACAAGAAATTCAAGAACCTGATGAAACTACGAAAAAAATGTTCCCTAACTCAGTAGAAGTTGTGGATGGATATATTTATCCTATTGAAAGTATTGGCATCGGTGTTGATTTTAATGAAGACATGGCCAAAGAGTATCCAGTCATTTATCGAAAACACGAATGGACTCAAGCGCGTATTCCCAATGGTACGATTCACACCCCATAAAGTATTAAGCTGCCGAAATACCCTTGAAGCATTATGCTTCAAGGGTATTTCGTTACAAATAAACAAATCCTTTTATGTTAAAATTATATGTAGTAAGAAAAAACAATCTTTCTTGAGGTAATCAATGATGAAAAAACGTGATTTTATTGCAGACGATATTTTGAGTAAAATATATCAAAATAAATACAGAGCTGGACAAAAAATACCTACGGAAAGGGACCTGGCAAATCAATATGATGTATCCCGATACACCATTCGAGAGGCATTAAAAAAGCTTTTGAATATTGGCTGTATCAGAATTATTCAAGGTTCAGGAATATTCGTCAATGATACAAAATATAAAAGTCCATTAATTTATAATTCATTAACAGAAAAGAAATTCAAAGATATTCAATCTGATATTATCTATTTTAAAAAAATCAAACCTGATCATACATTAGAAAAAATTTTTGATGTTAACGGAGAACATACAAAATTATGGGAATACAAACGGGTCCGAATTGCTGATTATCAAAAAATGCAAATCGAAACGTCAAGATTACCATGCTCTTTTTTCCCAGAATTAAATAAAGAAGAAGTTAAAAAATCAGTTCATGACTATGTACAGCAATGCGGCTATCAAATCTCTCACTTTATCACTACGTACAGTGCTATAAATGTAAGCAAAGAGGATGCTGAGCTTCTAAATTGTAAAAAAGGGGTTGCTGCAATGAAGATCATAAACAGGGGAATTCTTCAAAATGGCAAAGTGTTTGAATATAGTGAAATGATTAATTTGGATTATTCATGTTCCTACTTTACCCCTTTTAACTCGTATAGTCATCAATACAGAAAAAATTAAATTTCGTTATCTTAAAGCCCCCTAAATAGGGGGCTTTTTTGAAATGAGCCATAGCATGTCCAAGATGATAGCTAAAATTAGGCATACAGCTAGTAACATTATCTACCATTTGGGAAACGAGCACCGCCAGGAAATAAATATCATATTAGCTAGAGTTAAAGACCGAAATTTCAGTTATTTAAGACTTTATCGTGGTGCAGTTTTTCAAATTTTTTCCTCAATTTTTAAAAAACTCTACATTGTCGACATTAATCCACTTATTTGCATTTGCATCTGTCCAAAAGCCGAATTCAGCTTGTCCGTTTGTAACATTAATATCTGTTATGGTCATTTGCGTCCAAGTATTTGTTGTTGGTATAGGAGCGTTTTTTTCTGAGCCTCCAAAGTTTTTAACGAACATTTGGCTCGTTTTAAATCCACCGCTACTTTTAACCCATGCTTTCATTGTATACGTTCCATTAGTCAGCCCTGTTTTTATTTGGTGGGTACTAATCTGATAGGCAGCACTATTCCAATGAGTTAATCGGTAGCTACCTGTATATCCGCCAGCTTCCGTGTAATTCGCAGAATCATTAGCATTTGACCAAGTAGTCCAACCTGATGGATTCTGTGTGGCTGCATCTGTTTCAAATCCGGGATTATTTACAAAATTCCCACTTGATGAGCTTTTAGCTGCATCACTGAAGGCATCGATAGCCGTTGTATATTTTAAGACATTTGTAGATACCTCGGTGGTTGCACCTAAAGAATAACCATCTGAAAGAACACTCGAGTGAGCCTGAGGTTCCCAATAAAAAACGCCGATCCCTTTACCGTTAGGAACCGCTTTCACCACCTTGATTGTATCGTTGATCGTCCAATAAGAATCTTTCGGGTTTTTTTCGTCTCCACCCACTTCAACAACCATAACTTCCTTGCTATAACGTGAAGCCATGTCGTTCAAGTTGTAAGATAATTCATCGGTAATCTCCCAATATGGCTGTCCATCCCAATACGGATAGAATGATACACCAATAACATCCGTTTTGCCGCCATTACTGAAGAAGTTATCAAACCACCACTTGAATTGACTGTTGTTAGTCCCATGTGCTAAATGACTGACCACCTTGGATGCTGGGCTTACAGCCTTAACTGCGTCATAGCCTTTATTAAGAAATGCAGTCAATTTACTGAAGTTGTCAGTACTACCATCGGGAAGCATAATCCCTGAGTTCATCTCATTCCCAACTTGTACCCAATCAGGATAGATACCATTACTTTTTAGTTCACTCATAACATCGTACGTATGGTTATAGACCGCTGTTTGTAACTGGGTATTAGTGTAGTTTGTCCATGCGTTTGGCTTCGTTTGATGACCTGGATCTGCAAAAACATCACTATAGTGAAAGTCAACCATTATCCTCATTCCTAAAGCTTTTGCTCTTTTTGCTGCAGCAAGCACGCCTGCTTTGTCACTATATCCTAGCATCGTCCAGGTTGTCCCATCTTTTAACCAATAATAGTCACTTGGCGGATTAACAAAAACTCTTAACCTCACAGAATTAATTCCGTGATCTTTAAGAATCTGTAAAGCATCCTCTGGTTTTCCATTGTCATCCACCCAACTTACACCTTCATCTTCCATCTGTTTCATCCAGCCAATGTCAGCTCCATATGCAAAGGCAGTCGCTGCTTCTGCCTTATGAGAAACATCAAAACTAGCAAAACCAGTTAATGCTAGAGATAAGCCCATCACGATTACCAGAAAACGTTTTACCTGTTTTTTTAACATAATAATATTCCTCCTATGATAATTTATTGACTCGCCCGTAATCCCTGCACTGCTCGTTAAACACATGATGATTGAACAAATTTTACTTGTCTTTCGTTTTGCCGTTGACCTTTTTCTAAAATTGCCTTTCTAGCGATATAGCTGCTGCATTGAAAACGGCTTAACTTTCAATTAGTAGAACGAAGTGAATTTTTTATCGGTGTCCTGTCTACATATTGTCCACCACTGCCATTGATGAACTGAATGAAAGACAAGCATAACCTGCTCATCCAACCTTCCATTTCTTAGCACCATCGCTAATTTCTACGATATAAAATGATGCCTCATATCCTATTTTATCAAGATATCTAGTTGAAACGGCTTGAATGAAGCTGTCCGTTTTTTCACTTTCCACTATCGCTATGGCACAACCACCGAAACCGGCACCTGTCATCCTTGCACCAAGGGCTCCTTCTTCCCATGCAGATTCTGATAACACATCCAATTCAACACCCGTTACTTCAAAATCCTCACGCAAAGACCTGTGCGAGGCGTTCATCAGTTCTCCAAAGGTTTTCAAATCATTTTCCTTTAATGCTTTTGCCGCTAAAACTGTCCGTTCATTTTCACTGATCCCATGACGAGCTCTTTTACGTAACGTTTCACTTGAAAGATGTCCTTCCAGTTTTTCGAATTCCTTCAATGTCATTTCTCCGAGCGAGTTCACTTTTTTGTATTGCTGCAGTTCCAAAAGGGCCGTTTCACATTCAGAACGACGCTCATTATATTTGGAATCAGCAAGCTCCCGACGCTTGTTCGTATTCATGATCACTATTTTGTATCCATCTAAAACAACTGGAATCATTTCATACCCAAGCGTTTCACAGTCCAATAAAATCGCCATATCTTCTTTTCCTTTTTGCACGGCAAACTGATCCATAATGCCTGAATTAACACCAATAAATTCGTTTTCAACTTTTTTCCCCGTTAAAACTAAATCAAGATCAGAAACATCTAATTCGAATATTTCTCGTAAAATTACGCCTGTCAGCATTTCAATTGAAGCCGAAGAACTTAATCCAGCACCTGTCGGAATGTTTCCATTAAATAAAATATCCAATCCACTGTCGATTTTATGACCAGCTTCTTGGAGATAGCGGATCATGCCCTTCGGATAATTGGTCCAGCTATCTTCTTTTCTGTAAGTTAGATCATATAGATCAAAACAAACCATGCCGATTTCCGGAAAATTTTCCGAGTAGAATCGAATTTGGCTATCCTCTCTTTTTGCACTTACTGCATACGTTCCGATTGTTATGGCACATGGAAAAACATGTCCACCATTATAATCCGTATGCTCCCCGATCAGGTTAATCCGTCCCGGTGCAAAAAATAATTCCCCATCCTGTCCATTAAAAACGGTTTTGAATTTTGTTTTCAATAATGTTGTATCCATGTTTCCTCCACCTTTTTTATTTCCTGCCGTTTTCATTAAAAACACACCCCAAATATCAGATTTTTCGTCTAAGATTTAAGGTGCCTTCTGTTTTTACGATTATTAATTTTTAATTCTTAAGTCGTTTAGTTTACGATTAACCAGGCACCGCCTTGATTGTATTTGTAGAGTGCAATCTCAGATGTCCATCTTATCGCTTAGGTTTTTATTTAACCTGTTCGAGCACATATTCGATTGCTTTTTGTGAATTTCTAGTAAGATTGATATATTCTGCACCTTTTGTGGCAGCGAGTTTAATGTTTAAACGGTCTGTGTCTTCCTTGATGTCATCATAATATGAGCCTACCTGCGGAGCCAAAATCACCATATCAAAGTCTTTCAACATCTCGTAATGAGAACCGTAAGCACCTGCCGATGCAGTGATCGGCACATTATATTGTTTAGCGCCTTCCGTTAGTGCGTTAGCTAACATGGCACTTGTTCCCGCTCCGGCACATAGTACTAAGACGTTGATGCTTTTCTCCAGTGTTGGTGCGGATTCTTCCAATGAAGCGTTGCTGTTCATGATTGCGAAGGTATCTGTACCTGTTGCACTGGCCATTGCTGGCTGCGCTGCCTCGGAAACACCAACAGCCGCTTCCAATTCAGCATTTTTTGCTTCTTTTGCCACTAATTCGTTGTCATAAGCTTTACAGAACGGAAGATAAATAAGGAAATCGACGACAATCAATAAGACTGCAAGAACCAAAGCCCAAAGTCCCATGCCTGTACCAAGTATCAAGCCGATTGGTGCAGGTGTTGCCCATGGGAGAACATAAATAAAGCTGTTCATTCCGATAACGTCTACAAAAAACTTAAACAAGCAGACATTAATCATTGGCGTTATTAAAAATGGAATGAAGAAATAAGGATTTAAAATCATCGGTGCAGCAAATAGAAGCGGTTCATTAACGGCAAAACACACTGGCACTACGGACGCTTTTCCGACTGCTTTCAGTTGTTTGGATCTAGCAAGAAGAAGGAAAATAAAAGGAACAACAAGGGTTGCACCTGTCCCGCCCATTGTACCGACAAAGTTTCCAAGTCCGACCGTAAGTACATTCGATGCTTGTTCACCGGCATCATGAAGCTGTAAATTCGTGGCCACATTTGCATAAATAATAGCGGCAATGGCGGGCTCTACTATAGAAGGTCCATGTACGCCGGCAAACCAGAATAGGGCCATCATTCCCCAGATTATGCAAATTCCTAAATACCCATCAGCAGCTGTGAATAACGGCGATAGTAGCGTAGCGAGTGCTTCTGCAAAAGGCACGCCCAGTGTATTTCTAACAATTAAATCCATGATAACCATTGCCAGAACAGAAAAGGCGAATGGAAAGACATCTTTAAACGTTTGCGAAATGGTTCCTGGTACCTCTTTCGGCATTTTAATCGTGATATTTTTTAATACACAGAATTTATATACATTTACCGTAATAAAAGCGGATACAAAAGCGGCCAATAGACCTTTTGTACCGAGATATTCTGTTGAAAAACCGCCATCGATTTGCGTTACACTCAATACGATAAAACCAACGATGGCAGCGAGCATTGTGGAAGTAGAGTTAATATATTTGTTTTTTGGCATTCTGCGATTTACCGATTCACTCAGAGATCTTGCTGTTGTTGCAGAAACAAGCAGACCAACGACTCCCATTGAATAGTTATAAACTTTCCAAAGCCACGTGGATACATTTTCAGGCAATTTATAGCCGAATACTTCCGGTACAGCAGCAATTAGAATAAATATACTTGCAAACAAAATGACCGGCATGGCGGCTAAGAAGCCGTCGCGAATTGAGCCTAAATAAATGTTTCTTGAAATTTTCTCAAAAAACGGCTTCCCTTTTTCGATCTGCTTAATAATACCGTTCATTACTTCCCCTCCAAATTAACCATTTTTACGATAAAGTTCAATGAAATCTTGGATGAGTTCCCGAAGAAGCAATGTTGTCATTAAGTGATCTTGCCCGTGTATAAAAATAAACCCCATTTCCATATCTTTTCCTGCGGCTTCTTCCGATAAAATCTTCGTCTGTGCATTGTGTGCGAGATGTAAGTTTTCATCGGCACTTTTTAGTCCTTCTTCCACGTTTTCAAAGTTTCCGGAACGCACTTCTTTTAGTAATTTTAATAATGAGCTTCTAGCATCCCCAGCATAAGCCACAATTTCAAAACCGACCATTTGTAATTCTTCTTTATTCATTCAAAACCCCTCCTATATTTCTTTCGCATTTGTTTTTTCATCATTCGTGATAATTAAACGATCGTTTTCGTTTCACTTACGAGCTTGTACCAGTAGGCGGATTCTTTCGGATATCGTTTTTGGGTTTCAAAATCGACGTAGAAAAGACCATAACGTTTGTTATAACCGTTTGTCCAAGAAAATAAATCCATTAAGGACCATAAAAAATACCCTTTTACATTGACTCCATCAGTGATAGCTTTACTAATGGCTTCTAAATAAACTTTTAAATATTCGATTCTTGGTTTGTCCATAATGACTCCGTCTTCAAACTCATCTTTATAACCCATGCCATTTTCAGTAATGTATATTTTGTTATAATCTGGATAATCTTGTTTAATACGCATGAGAATGTCATACATTCCTTCAGGGTAGATAAGCCAGTCCCAATCCGTTCTTTTCAGTCCTTCTTTGTATACCCTCTCACCAATACCTTTTACTTTATAAACCGAGGTTCCTTTGTCGCCGGTTCCATTATGATGAATCATCGTTTCTCCGTCGTATGCTTTAACGAAATGGCATTGATAATGATTGATTCCGAGATAATCATTTCGTGTTGAGGCTTTTTTCATGATTTCAAAATCACTGTCTAAAAACTCGTATTTCGCACCATTTGCCTGACAGATTTCATCCAGTGCAAGCATGGTCTCCTCAGAATAATAACCGAGATAAGTCGCATCAAGGAGAAACCTGACTGATAACGCGTCATCCAGAAAGCAGGCATGACGGTCTTCTTCCGAGTCACTGGCAGGGTATTTTGTTTCCAACGAGTGTACGACTCCAATTTCACCAGGATAGTTATTTTCCTTGAATAAGTTAACCGTCATTGCGTGCGCCACCATCATATTATGTAAGCATTGAATAATCATCGAGAAGTCGCTTTTGATAGATGGAGGAAAAACACCGAGTAAATACTGGTTTGTCGCAACGGGATAAATTTCATTAAACGTACTCCAGTTTCTAACTTCGGTAAATTCATTAAAACAAAACTCTGCATAGTCAACAAAAGCTTCTAGTGTTTTACGATTTAAAAAATCACCTTTATCGAATAATTCTTTTGGTGTATCGAAATGATGGAGCGTAACAAAAGGAACGACGTTATGCTTTTGACATTCTGCAAAAACATTATGATAGAAATCGACGCCTTCCTGGTTGACTTCACCTGAGCCATTTGGAAAAATCCTTGTCCACGCAATGGAAAGGCGAATGGCACTAATTCCAAATTTTTTACATAGCTTTATATCTTCCGGATATTGATGATAAAAATCACTTGCAGGATCAGGACTGAATCTTCCCTGCTTTTCTAGAAATTCATCCCAAGCAACAGGTCCTTTTCCGCCTTCTTTTGTTGCACCTTCTGCTTGATACGCGGCTGTCGCACCGCCTAAAATAAAATCACTTGGTAATTTCAGCATTATTCGAATCCTCCTAAAGAAAGTTTATACAATCAAGTTAATAAATGTTTGTTTTTGTTAACTTTTGTTTATCGTAAGCGTATACAAAATGATTGTCAATAGATTTTTCCAAAAATCATAACGACATTTTTTTAGATTTCTTCATGTTTTATACTATTACAACATTGTTCTAAAGCACTTTCTCAAAAAATGTTTGTTTTTGTTTTTTTGTTGACCTAGGTTTCCCTTCTATGATAAATTGTGTTTAAAGTTGAGGTGATTAGATGTGTTAAAGAAAGAGCGGTTATTAAAGATCATCGATATCGTTAACTCCAAGGGAATTATTACGGTGAATGACATTATGGATGAATTGGATGTTTCCGATATGACAGTTAGAAGAGATCTAGAGGAACTTGACAAAGCCGGAAAAATCGTTCGCATTCATGGCGGTGCGCAGAGTATTTCCCACTCAATAGATCGAGAATTATCACATCATGAAAAGCTTGGTGTTCAAGTAGAAGCAAAAGGAAAAATTGCAGAGCTGGCTGCATCGTATGTAGAAGATGGCGATTCTGTTTTTCTTGGACCAGGTACTACAATTGAACTTTTAGCCAAATATCTTTTGAACAAACGAATCAGGATTATTACGAATAACTATCCTGTATTTAATATTTTAACGCATTGCGAGGCTGCAGATATTATCCTGATTGGCGGCGACTATAGAAAAAACACTGGTGCATTCGTTGGGCCTATTGCCAATAATACTTTGCAAAAATTCAATTTCACGAAGGCATTCATTAGTGCAAATGGTATTCACAATGATGAAATCTCTACTTATAGTGTTGAAGAAGGAGAAGCCCATCAAATTGCGCTGAATAATTCTCGAACCAAATTTCTGCTAGTAGACAATAAAAAATTCAATCGAGAAGATTTTTACGTTTTTTATGATCTACATGATATGGATTACCTGATTACAGATGATAAAGTTGTGAAGGATGTTCTAACGCATTACGAGCAATATGTAGATGTCAAAATAGCCAAAAAAATTGAATGAAAAAGGTGGAGTAGTTCATTGAAAGGAATTATTTTTGATTTTAACGGCACCATGTTTCTAGATTCACATTTACACGAACAAGCATGGTTTTACATGGTAAAGAAATATTCACCAAAGGCAATATCGGATAAAGATATTTTGATTAACATTCACGGAAGAACGAACAAGGAAATCCTAACTCATTTTATCTCAAAAGAGTTGACGGGTGAGGAAATCGAAAAGATGTCTTTTGAAAAAGAGGCCTATTACAGAGAATTATGCCTTAAGAACAAGGATGAACTAAAGCTGACTAACGGACTTGTGGACATGTTAAATCAGCTGAAAGCAACAGGAACGCCGATTACCATTGCGACCGCTACAGTAAAGGAAAACGTTGATTTTTACTTTGATATTTTTCATTTAGAACAGTGGTTTGATTTTGACAAAGTAACCTTTGATGACGGGAGCTTCCCTGGCAAGCCGGAGCCGGATATATTTATTATTGCAGCGAATAAATTAGGTCTTATACCAAACGAATGCTTAGTGATTGAAGATGCCTTTTCGGGACTTACAGCTGCGAAAAAAGCAGGTATCGGCAAGATTATCGCCATTGATCCATTAGGGAAAAACCGCTCATTATTCGAAGAAAAACAACTAGGAAGCGATGGAATCATTACTGATTTCACAACCTTTTTTGAAGTGATTGCAAGTTAATCGATTTGAGAAAATTGTTCGTTAGTGAATGTCTTTTTAGCATGTGGAGAACTGGGGAGATTTCTTGAATGCTCGGGTACTCACATTAAAGTGAGCTGTCATGAATTATTCCGCGAAACAAATCAAAAAAAACGAAAAACCTCGCTGGATTTCAACGAGGTTTTTCGTTTTTTTTAGACTGGTAGAATAGAGAATAGCTTCCCCTTTAAACTGATTGAAATCCAAATCAATTCAAAAAGGTTTCGGAATGAAACATTCCGAAACCTTTTTAAACTACCTTGCTTTAGATCTATCTGTTACTCCTCCTTGNNNNGCCATATTCATGTTCACTTCAGCATTCTCTTGTTTGATGGCGGCTAATGGGATATTTCGCTTCCCCGAGCGGAATCGGCCTGCTCTACTGCATAGCGGTCGGCATCCGCCTTTTTCTTCACTTCGGAATCATATTGCTTTTCACGGGGAAGGATTTCTTTTTCCTCCAGCTCAATTTGCTTTTGCCGTCTTGATGAAGTATTTTCCTTATGCTCCCTGATTTAAAATCTCTTCTATTCTCATATGGCTTCTTTTAATTCCGCTCCAAATCTTAATAGGTCTAATTTAAGCACTTTTCCCCTTAGCTTGTCTACTTTCCCCCATTTTTTCAATTTCCTCCAAAGTATGACCTCTAGTTTCAGGAACGCATGTCCGGATAAATAAAACACCTAGTAAACAAATAGCACCAAAGATTGCAAAAACGGCTTCTTGAGACATTGAAGCGGTCATGATTGGAAATAGCAATCCAACCAAGAAAGAACCAATCCAGTTAAATGATGAAGCCACTCCTGACGCCCGCCCCCGAATTACCAGTGGGAAAATTTCTCCAACTATGACCCAAGTTAAAGGAGCCCACGTGAATGAATAAAGCGCTACATAGATACTTAAAAAAACGACCATCATCATCGGATTTGCATTAGGAATTAATAAATTCAATATTGCCGGCAAAATAAAGGAAAGTCCCATAATAGTTCCGCCGATTGTTAATAAAGTACGGCGATTAAATTTATCAGCAATCATTAGGAATATTAATGAACCTAGTACGAGAATAACCCCTTGAATAATTGGCCACAACAATACTGAGCTGGCTTCATGCCCTGTTGCTTTTTCCACAATCATAGGAATGTAATAAAAAATTGCGTTTGCTCCCTGGAACTGTTGAAACGCAGCAACACCCACACCAGCCATTACTAAATAACGGTATTTATTACTTAAAAGGGTACCCCATGATGCTTTTTGATTTACCTTTGCTTCCTCTTTAACAGTTTCTTGTATTTGTGTTATTTCAGAATCAATTTGTTCTTTGTTAGAGCGAATATAGCCCAACACCCTACGAGCTTCATCTATTTTTTTGTTCTTAATTAAAAAACGTGGTGATTCGGGTAACCTGGACACTCCAATAAATAAGATTAAAGCAGGTACAGCAGCCAAACTAAGCATCAACCGCCATGCCATTGTTCCTGGTAAGTCTTTCAACAAATAAGCGACAATGTATGAAAGCAACAGTCCAGAGACAATCATTGTTTGATTAATTCCTGACAGACGTCCACGTAAACGTGCAGGTGCCATTTCCGACATATAGGCTGGGACCAACGCAGAAGCAGCTCCAACAGCCAACCCTAATAAAATTCGAGCAACAATCATAAAAAGGATCCCATTATGAGGGGATATTCCTGCCAAAATGGATCCAACAGCAAAAATGATAGAAGATATTAAAATCATTTTGCGCCGTCCTAAACGATCAGAAAGTTGTCCTGCCATGGCACCTCCAAAAATAGCTCCAAACATCAACGAAGAGGTAATCCAGCCAATAACACCTGGGTTGTTTTGAAGGTTCCAATCATGTTGCAGAAAAGGCAAAGCACCCGTCATAACGCCGATATCATAACCGAAGAGAATGCCTCCAAAAGCCCCAAAAAAATAAATGAATCCACTTGAGATTTTCTTTTCATTAGCCATTTAAGTTCCCCCTAAAGGTTTTAAAATTATATTTAATCCCTCTACTAAAATATTGATTTGTTTTTGAGAAATAATAATAGCGTTTTCAAACTACACATACATGCCACTTTCCATCGTGAAAATTATTTATTAGGATGAATTCCTTGTCTTGATTGTCTATTAAAACGCTTACATCTTTTCCTAAAAAACCACGAAAACGCTTACGAAAATAAAGGGATCATACTAATGGTCACTATTTCCATTCTTAAACTTCTGGATTACCTATTTTTCCCCTCCAAGGAAGCAGAGCCTCCTTGGACGGAGAGACATTACTTAATCACTACGTATTCCAAGCCAACAAGTTTGGCATAGGTTATGATTTGGTCTGTTGTTAAATTCAATGACACAACTGTATGGTGACCGCCACCATTCTCAAGCCAAGCTTTCACTCCATCTTGGAAGTTTGGCTTCACTTCCCAAAGTACACGTGCCACTGGCAGGTTTGGTGATGGAACTGTTGGCTCGAAGGCAGAAACTTCATTAATCAAAAGTTTATAGTTTGTACCAAAGTCAGCCATTGAAACAACGACACCGTCTCCTGCTTTGCCGTCGAATACCAAACGTGCTGGATCTTCACGATTACCTATACCTAATGGAGATACGACAATTTTTGGTTTGTTACTTGCTAAAGATGGGTCGACTTCAAGCATATGTGATTGAAGGATTGATTCCTGTCCAGCAGCTAATTCATATGTGTAATCTTCCATAAAGCCAGTTGATTGGTTATGGCTCATCACTTTCAGTAAGCGATCAAGTGCTGCCGTCTTCCAATCTCCTTCACCCGCAAAGCCATATCCTTGTGCCATCAAACGTTGGACGGCAAGACCAGGAAGTTGTTTCATCCCATATAAATCTTCGAAGTTCGTTGTGAAGGCCGTGTAACCACCATCATCAAGGATTCGTTTAATCGCAATTTCATAGCTTACCTGTACCTTTACGCTTTTCTCCCAATCCTCCCTACTGTTGGTTCCATAATCAAATTCATAAAGGCCTTCATATTCTGCAAATAAAGCATCAATTTCTTCATCATTAACCGCATTTACATATTGAACAAGGTCTCCGATTCCAAAATAGTCAACTGTCCACCCAAATTGGATTTGAGCTTCAACCTTATCCCCTTCGGTTACTCCAACGTTACGCATGTTGTCTCCAAAGCGAGCGACCTTAATGTTGAAGCTTTCGTTATAAGCAACCGCTACGTCCATCCATTGTGCAATTTGCTGTCGCACTTCATGGCGCTCCCAATAACCTACAACAACTTTATTTTGTTTTTTCAAACGGGCATTGATAAAACCATATTCGCGGTCACCATGCGCAGATTGGTTTAGGTTCATAAAGTCCATATCAATCGTTGCCCAAGGAATACTTTCATTGAACTGTGTAGCTAAATGAAGCAATGGTTTTTGTAATAATTTTGTTCCACGAATCCACATTTTTGCAGGTGAGAAAGTATGCATCCAAGTGATGACACCGGCAACTTCGTCACGATAGTTGACTTCTTTCATGATGCTTGTGATTTTATCCGCACTAACAGCTAAATTTTGCAATACAAGTGGATATGGTAAAAAACCGCTTTCATTTAATGCATCGGTTATCTTTTGTGCATGCACTTTGACCTCTGCTAACGCTTCTTCCCCATATAGATGTTGTGATCCTACGACAAACCAAAATTCCTTTTTTTCTGTTGTTAACATAATAATCCTCTTTTCTTAATTCTAATAGTTTTATAATTTGATAAAGTTAACCTTACTTTTGACCGTAATAAGCAAATTTTCCATGTTTTCGTAAATAGTGTTTATCCAAAATATTTTGTGGTAATTCTTTTGCAAAATGATTTAATTCCCGTGTAAATAAATTCATTTTCGAAACTTCATCCAATACCACACTATTCATTACGGCGGAGTTTGCATCTTTGCCCCAAGTAAACGGACCATGACCATGAAGTAAGACACCAGGAACGGCTAAAATGTCTAACCCACGCTCTTCAAATGTTTCGATGATTAACTTCCCAGTCTCCACCTCGTACCCACGATCAATCTCCTCTTGTGTTAGGTAGCGGGCACATGGGACGGATCCGTAAAATGTGTCTGCATGAGTGGTCCCCATCGCTGGAACATCAAGCCCTGCTTGAGCCCATATTGTCGCCCAAGTTGAATGAGTATGCACAATGCCGCCGATTTCTTGATAATACTTATACAGTAATGCGTGAGTCGCTGTATCTGATGAAGGTCTCAACTCTCCTTCAACAACATTGCCATCCAAATCAACAACAACCAAATCACTGGCTTTCATCGTTTCGTAATCAACACCACTAGGTTTAATTACAAATAAACCACTTTCACGATCAATGCCACTTGCATTTCCCCATGTATATTTCACGAGTCCATATTTAGGCAAGTCCATATTTGCTTTAAATACCTCTTCTTTCAGTTGTTCTAACACGTCAATCCCTCCAGTTTTCCACTCATAACATCAAATTGTCTACGGCGGCCTGCTCAATCACTAAACCCTTCCTGTACCTTTCAATAAATGCTTCAAATCCCTTAACATCTACTTGATCAGGATAAATTTCTTGCCCATCAACCTCTTCGAATACTTTTTTATCGAGGAAGTCTTCTAAACTTTCTTTTTGATCTTTATTCCTCATGTAAGATGCAAGAACCGCCATTCCCCACGGGCCTCCTTCTCCTGCTGTTGACATAACTGATACTGGAGTATTCATTGCAGCGGCAACAATTTTTTGTCCAACAAGAGGGGTTTTAAATAAACCACCGTGAGCCAAAATACGATCAATTTCAACATTTTCTTCCTTTGTCAAAATACCCATTCCGATTTTCAAAGCACCGAAAGCTGTAAAAAGGTGAGTCCGCATGAAGTTTGCTAAATTGAAATGACTCTCAGGCGAGCGTACAAATAATGGTCGCCCTTTTTCTAATCCTGTGATATTTTCACCTGAGAAATAACCGTAGCTAAGCAAACCGCCACCATCTGGGTCCGCTTCCAAAGCCTTATTCAACATAACTTCAAATAATCTATTTGAATCAATTTTTTGTCCCATTGCCTCAGAAAATTCACGGAACAACTCCAGCCAAGCATTGAGGTCACTTGAACAGTTATTCGCGTGAACCATTCCAACTGGACTTCCGTTTGGTGTAGTTACCAAATCAATTTCTGGATATACTTTTGAAAGTTCTTTCTCTAGAACAATCATGGCAAAAACGGAAGTTCCTACTGAGACGTTTCCGGTACGTTTCCTCAAACTATTCGTAGCAACCATTCCAGTTCCAGCATCGCCTTCTGGTGGGCAAATTGGAGTGCCTGGTTGTAAATTTCTTGATCTATCTAGGATTTTCGCTCCAATTTCGGTTAATTCACCCGCTTGCTCGCCTGAAATGTAAACTTTGGGAAGAATCTCTTTTAGCTTCCATGGATAATCTTTCGTCGCAATTAAATCGTCAAACTTCTTAACCATTGATTCATTGTAGTCTTGCGTTGATTCATCAATAGGGAACATGCCTGAAGCATCTCCAATGCCAATTGCTTTATTACCAGTCAATAACCAGTGAATGTATCCAGCTAAAGTCGTAATACAATCAATGCGAGGCAAATGTTTCTCTTCATTTAATATTGCTTGATAAAGATGAGCAATACTCCACCGTTCGGGGATATTAAATTGAAATTGATTAGTTAATTCTTTTGCTGCAACACCAGTTGTTGAGTTACGCCATGTTCGAAACGGAACAAGCAGCTCCCCTGTACTGTCAAAAGCCATATACCCATGCATCATTGCAGAAAATCCAATAGAACCTATATTCCGAATGGTAATTCCGTAATTCCGTTCAACTTCTTGCTTCATTTCGCTATAAGCTGTTTGCAGTCCAGTGATAATATCCACTAAGTTGTACGTCCAAATTCCGTCTTCCAAGAGGTTTTCCCACTCATAACTTCCAGATGCGATCGTTTCTTGATGATTATCAATCAACACCGCTTTAATACGAGTGGATCCAAATTCGATTCCAAGTGATGTTTCCCCCACGGTAATCGCTTGTTTAATTTTTATTATATTCGTTTGCACGTTAATCCCTCTTTTGTCAGCGCTTTCAATAAAAGTAGTCGCTTGAATTTATTAACAATCATATTATATTTTTTGTACGTACATTTGTCAATTGTTTATATTATTTATACTTACAACTTTCAAACAAAATACTCCGCCCTCACCTTGAAGTAATTAATTGGTATTAAATTTAGTTAAACGACATGAAACTTAAAGGTAAATAGGGGGAATTATAACTTTATACAAAAAATAAGATGATTTGTTTTAATTCACTCAAAAATCATGTTAAAATATGTCCGTACAAATATTTTAAGCGCATAAATTAGAATGCAAACAATTATGGAAGAAGTGAGGTTTAATGAAACCAAAGTATCAGGTAATCATTGATGATTTAAAAAATAAAATCCTTACAGGTGAATATAGAATAGGGGAACAAGTTCCTACTGAATCCGTCATGCAAGAAATGTACAACGTTAGCCGACAGACTGTAAGAAAGTCCATTTTAGAATTATCAAACGAGGGATTTTTGAGAAGTGAAAAAGGATCTGGCACATATGTTAGTAACCAATATCAATCATCTGGTGGCAATTCCAAAAATAAAACGATCGGTGTAATCACGACCTACATTTCTGATTACATTTTCCCTTCTATTATCCGCGGAATTGAAAGAAGATTGAATGAAGATAATTATTCGTTACTATTAGCCAGTACAAATAATGATGTCCAACAAGAAAAAAAAGCCTTGGAAATGATGTTGTCATTTGGAGTGGATGGTTTGATTATTGAACCTACAAAAAGCAATCTATACAATCCCAACATCGCTTACTACCTATCATTTAAGGAACAAGAGGTTCCCTTCATCATGATCAACGCTTATTATGAAGAATTAGAGGTTCCATTCTTTTGCCTTGATGATGTGCAGTCAAGCTACCTCGCAACAAAAGAATTGATTTCGAAAGGCCATACCCAAATTGGACTCATTTCGAAAATGGATGATTTACAAGGAAAGTATCGAATGAAAGGATATATAAAAGCACTTGGAGAAGCCAAATTCCGCTTTCAACCAGAACAATTGCTTTCGTATACTACAGAAACGAAGCTAGATCTATACACAAACTTGAAAGAGTTCCTAAATGTAAATAGAGACGTATTG
The DNA here is from genome assembly GCF_001439925.1 of Peribacillus muralis. Lineage (GTDB taxonomy): Bacteria > Bacillota > Bacilli > Bacillales > DSM-1321 > Peribacillus > Peribacillus muralis. The sequence goes on along the minus strand of NZ_LMBV01000004.1, from coordinate 180,814 downwards.
ACTGCCATTGTTTGCTATAACGACGAAGTAGGGTTGGAAGTAGCAAATGTATGCAGACAACTTGATATTTCTATTCCCGAACAATTATCAATTATTGGCCAGGACAATTCTTATATTGCGAAAAATGCTAATATCAAACTAACGACATTGACACACCCACAAGAACAAATGGGACATGATGCAGCTGATTGGATCATTAAGAAATTACAAGGAAAGAAGGGTTTACCAAACGAAACCTATTATCAACCAGTGTTAATCGAAGGCGAAACCGTCAAAGAGTTAGACATACAATAATATTAGTGTGTGATGCCTGTAGGCTCCATTCCCACAATGGCTGCCTCCAGTTTATTTAGTCTTTGAAGGCTTGAGGGAATAACGACCAAAAATTATATTCAATGATAAATCCAGGCATAAAATACCTTACCATTTCACTTTACTTATTATCTTAATAGAATCGGTATTTATCAAATACTCTTATGTTTTGGAGGGGCTCGCAAAGGCGGAGAATACCTCTAGAACAATATATAAATATCCAGTTATCCAATTCTGCAACCTAGTATTCACTTCACTATCCAGAATCCGCTTTGTAATACTTGCTGCAAGTACTGCATACAGACCATCACTAATAAAAGCTAGGATTTTTAACATAATTCCTAGTAGTAAAAATTGTATGGATTTTGGAATTTCTGAAGTCGTTCGATCAGATGTAGAAAATAAAGTCCTATACCCCAGATAGATAGCGATATTAAAGACTGACGCTGATGTCATAAGGATCGCTGAAACTCCAATCGCTCCAGCTAAAACGTGAACAGAACCACCAAGAGATACACCAAAAACGGATACTATGCCCGCTTTCTTCCCTTGATCAACACTTTTTGCCATAATATAAATCACAGCCGGTCCAGGTATTATTAACCATAATACCAAGATCGCCCTATAACCGCTTCGAATCCAATAAAATCCAAAAAAGTATCGGAATGGGAGACCCATGCCGATACTTTTTAACACGCTTACAATGCTTTAATTCTCCCTTTTATTCCTCATTANGCCATATTCATGTTCACTTCAGCATTCTCTTGTTTGATGGCGGCTAATGGGATATTTCGCTTCCCCGAGAAATTCTCAAGCAAGTCTTTGACATCAATGCCTGAAGAAGCCTTTAGTGACTCCTGCAACGTGGCCATTAAGTTCGTTGCATAGCCAGTCACTTTATTGGCCCCGCCGCTTGCTCCGCTTCCACCTGTATCGACTACAGTAATTTTGTCGATATTGCTAAGCGGGCTTGCCACTTGTTTGGCATATTCCGGAAGCATTTTCAAGATCATATCCATGACGGCTGCTTGACCGAACTGTTCAAATGCTTCGGCAATCTTCTGCTTCGCCTCCGCCTCTGCCACCCCTTTTAAGCGGATGATTTCGGCTTCAGACGTACCCTGTGCCCTTTGTGCGTCCGCTTTTGCAAGACCGTCCATCCGAACGCGCTCAGCTTCCGCTTGTGCCATGGCTTCGATTTTATACTTATCGGCATCCGCTTCGGTAATCTGTTTCATTTTATTTGCGGAAGCAGCCTGCTCTACAGCATAACGGTCGGCATCCGCCTTTTTCTTCACTTCGGAATCGTATTGCTTTTCACGGCGAAGGATTTCTTTTTCCTCCAGCTCGATTTGTTTTTGCCGTTCGATGATCCTGATTTGCATTTCCTGCTCGGTTACATCCTGTTTGGAGCGGGCGGTTTCCAGATCGTACGCTTGGTCAGCACGGGCTTTGGCGATATCTTGTTCACGCCGGAACTCCGCTACCTTTAATTTGTTAATTTTCTCGGCTTCAGCTATTTCAGTCGCCCTTTCAAGCTCGGCGCGCTGTGCTTCCTTCGATGCCTCGGCCCGCTTGATTCGCGTTTCCTTCTCTGCTTCAGCAGTAGCGATATCGGCATCCCGCTTCACTTGGGCGATTCTTGGCTTACCAAGGGATTCAAGATATCCGTTTTTATCGCGAACATCTTTAATCGTAAACGAAACGATAATGAGTCCCATTTTAGCTAAATCCTGCGAGGCAACCCTCTGCACTTCCTGGGAAAACTTTTCACGGTTTTTATAAATTTCCTCGACTGTCATCGAACCAAGAATGGAACGAAGATGACCTTCCAACACCTCCCGTGCTTCCTGTTCACGGTCATCTTTCGATTTACCGAGAAACTGTTCAGCCGCTGTGGCAATGTCGGTGATCGAACCGCCAATCTTGATGATCGAGACACCATCGGCCATGACGGGAACACCCTGTTCCGTATATACTTCCGGGGTCGAGACCTCAAGTTTGCTAGACAGCAAGCTTAATGGTTCCGCTTGCTGGAACACAGGCAGGACGAAAGCTCCCCCGCCGCGAACAATCTTTATTTTATTTCCTGATTCGTCGACGTGAACATTTTTGGTGCCCAAGTAGCTACCGGTTACAATCAATGCCTCATCAGGACCAGCAGTACGATATTTAGTTACAAAAACAGCAATAAGTGCGATCAACAAAAATGCCACAATGGCGACAACAATCCAAATTAAATTAAACATAATAGACCTCCTACCCGTTATTCATTCTCGTGGGGCATGACATAGATTACCCCGTTTTTCACTTCGATGATCAAGACTTTTGTATCCGAAACAATTTCTTCATTCTGATAACTGGCCGCAGTCTTCGCAATGCTTCCACTGATGCTTTCGATCAGAACCTCCCCAAATCCATCAACCGGGACTGAAGTGAGGACCCTGCCGACCCTGCCTCTCAGGTCATTGTCATGAAAGGTTAAGCTTTCCTCCGCAGATGAAATGGGAATTAACACAAATACGTTCAATAAGGTGACGATTGAAAATGAAATAAGCAGGGAAATTGCGGCACTCATCACACTATTGAGTTCTGTAAGCGATTCAAGCAAAAAACCACTTGCAAAAAAGACCGTTAAAAAACTTAAAATGAGCGTTGGATTTAATAGATCCGGCAATTCGAGACCTGAGAATATATCATTAAACAGTATAAATAAAAAAGTTAGCCCCCCGAAAATAATTAATCCATATAAGTAAATCGTTTGTAATGGAACGCCAAATAACTCCATCTCTTTCATCCTTTTAATTTGATTTTCCCAGGCCACTTCTCTCTTTTACGCCCAAGGGTAACAGTTTGCTACCTAATTGAAAAGTCTGTACTTTATGATCTCCCCCATTCACTTAGCATACCTATTATACGAACAACAGATTAGAAAGTTTCATTTTTTCCCACTTTTACAATCTATCATCCATTTTTGGCTGCAACTAGTCTCATAAAAGCTAGATCAAGTCCTGAAACAAAGATGATGAACAAGTAGCAAATATTTTATTTATTTCGAGGGAAATAATGTAAACGTCCTTAAACCCGACGATTATCGTCTATATAGAAGACAGGATATTGCATCAGGTAAGACGAGGAAATTTTCATCATTCAACAGCCTGCTGTTGCCTATTTATAAATAAAATTCAAAACATAGTTTAGAATGAAAAAGTTGTAATTTCATAACATACATCTTCTATACGTTGGAACGGTATTGCCTAAGCTTACATGTCAATCGCTTCCTTGGATATACCTGGCCAGCATAAAATTCCAATGAGCGTGGAGATACTTTCCATCCTCATTTTTGTTTTTTATTATCGGGTAAGTTTAGTGTTTCCTGCTTTTCTGAGGTTCTGCAATGCATTATGTATTGACAGTAATTGCGTAACATATTAAAATTCATTATATGTTAACTATAAAAACAAAAAGGTTTACATTAGGAGGAAGCACGATGAAGGAAAGTCACGAGAAGTTAAGAATGATGATGGTAACAGCTTTGTTTGCAGCACTTATTGGAATACTGGCTCAAATCACGATACCACTGCCCTTGGTACCGATTACAGGTCAAACACTGGCAGTCGGTCTGGCAGCGACGATTCTTGGTTCACGCTATGGAACCTCTTCCGTTTTACTATACTTATTCATTGGAGCGGCTGGAGTACCGGTTTTCGCCGAAATGTCCGGCGGCCTTGCCAAAATATTCGGTCCAACCGGCGGTTATTTATTATCCTATATTCCTACAGTCTATATAACCGGCCTGATATTGGAAAAAACGCGCTTCACCGTGCCAATGGCATTCCTTGCAAATGTAATAGGAATGATACTTACTTTGGTAATTGGAACGGTTTGGTTGAAGTATATAAGCTCACTATCTTGGACAGTGGCGTTTGCCAGTGGTTTTGCTCCATTCATTATTGTCGGGATCCTGAAGGCTTTCCTTGCATCTTGGCTTGGAATTACGATCCGTTCCAGATTAGCGTCAGCCAATATGCTTCCGAAAAAAAATGCGACACTTTCCCGTTAAGCTAAAAAAACTGACCATGCAAGAAGGGGTACCGCTTTTGGTACCCCTTCTTTTTTTACCGTAACCTCAAAAAAAAAAAGACTCTTAATAAAAGAATCTTTTTCACAAATGTATATTGCGGTCCTATCCCCATAGTCCGAATGAATAGCAAAATATATATTATCCCCTTTGCTAACCGTACCCATTTTACTATAGGAGCATTCAAAGTGGAATAATATAAAACAATATAGCAAAAAAGTGTGTAACAGAGCCACCAAGCACGAATACGTGCCAAACGGCGTGGTGGAAGGGAAAACCCCGCCAAACATAGAAAATCGCTCCAAACGTATATAACAATCCCCCTGCAATCAAGAGCTGGATACCAGCTGCAGGCACTGTTGCCGTTAGTGGACCCCAGACGATAACGATCATCCACCCCATGGCGATATAAAGGATCGTTGAAAGGAATAAGAATTTTTTCACATAAAAAGCTTTAAAGACGACGCCGACGATTGCGACTCCCCAGATTATTCCGAGTAACGTCCAGCCTATAGATCCTTGAATTACAAGCAGCATGATGGGTGTATATGTTCCTGCAATGAATATATAGATCGCTGAATGATCGAAGATTTCAAAAATATCTTTTGTTTTCCCCTCCGGAAAGCTATGAACCAAAGTGGATGATATATATAAAAGAAGCATGGAAACGCCATAAATGATTGAAACGACAACATGCCAAGGCGGGCCTTTCTGGGCGGAAAAAATGATTAAAAATACTAGGGCGGCAATGCTTAATAACGCACCGATTCCATGAGTTATCGCATTGACCACTTCTTCTTTCTTTGTATAAACATGTGTATTGGCCATGTAACAGCTCCTAACTCTTCCATTAACATTATTTAATAACTTTATTATACATCAGTTAAGCGAAAGCAATGTAGTAAATTGTATATTAACTTGAAATTGCCACCTAGTTAGATTATCATCTAATTAGATAATAATCTAACTAGGTGGGATGAACGTGCAAATTGAAAAATTGGTCGCTTTCCATAAAACGATGGGTGATGTGACGAGGATACGAATTATATCCATTCTTGCAAACGGTCCGAAACGCGGACAGGCACTTGCAGGCATCTTGAAACTGACAGCCCCTACCATTTCACACCATTTAACGAAATTGAAGGAGGTCAATTTAGTGAGGGATCGGAGGGAAAAAAATTCGGTCTATTATTATTTAAATGATGATGTCCTTCAGCATTATTCTCGAGCATTACCTGAAATGATTTCAAATAAGGGGGAATCCAATACTATGGATAATCAAAAACTGACAGGAGAGCATAAAAGGATCCTTGAAAATTTCTTTACGGCAGATGGTCGTCGATTAAAGACCATCCCGGCACAGAGAAAAAAGAAATTGATCGTTCTTTACCATATTGCCAGCCTCTTGGAAAGTGGACGTAAATATGAGGAAAAAGAATTGAATGCTTTCATTCAAACCTTTCATGATGATTACGCAACGATACGGCGTGAGTTCATCATCGGCAGTATCATGTATCGGGAAAACAGCATTTATGAACTCAACCCACGCGAGATGTGGGCTCCTATCGACTAGCATGTAAATAGGCAGCAAAAAAACCGGCCTCCCATGATAGGGTGAGCCGGCTTGCTTGATGTTTTTTAAATGGCAAAATGATGGCCGCCAATAATTTTGATGACCTCCAATTTTTTCATCCATTCGCTGTCCGATATGCTAGGATTCCAAAAATACAAGGCATCATTTGTGTAGCCGTGAATCGCCAATGCTTCATTGACAGCCTTCTTGGCGTCTTTGCCGGCAGGACGGTTAATACTGCCATCACCAACAGGCGAGAATTGATTTTTTTGATAAATCACTTCCCTCACAGTATCGGGAAATTCATCACTGTCCAAACGATTCAATACTACACCTGCCACTTCGACCTTTCCTCTATACGGTTCTCCTTTTGCTTCTGCATGCACAAGTCTTGCTAATAATTCTTTATCTTTTTCACTCATTACATGTGGAATGATCAATGTTTTACCAGGTTCGGCAACATTGTTGACATTATGATTGGCTTTTTTTAACTTCGCGATGGGTACACCATGCTGCTTGGCGACGTCCCAAATCGATTCGCCTTGTTTAATGACATGCTTGGTTGCTCCATCAGAAGCTTTACTGGTCGTTCCTTTAGGAAAAACGATTCCTATTGCGATGACACTTAGAGTTATTATCACGGCTATTATTGCTGATAATTTCATCCTGTAACCTCCTCGTTAAGCACCTACCAAGGATAACAGACCATATAAGAGAAAACAGTGCTAAATTTTTTCCAAGGAAATCAAGGAAATAATTACACGCATATCCATGACTAACGTTATTTCTTAATTTCCCATTCTTCCCGTAATATTCCCATTCTGATCGAATCATAATAAATTCCGTCATAATAACGGCACTTTCTCATCCTGCCTTCGATTTGCATTCCTACCTTTTCTCCAACAGCCATCATACGCGTATTGCCTGACCAGGTCGTCAGCCCAACCCGTTCGATTTCGATATTTTCAAACAAGTAGCCTATGTACATTTTTAGTGCTTCCGTCCCATAGCCTCCATTCCAATACGTCGGCTCAAAAATCGTTATCCCGATTTCAAGCCAACGTGAAGGTTCGTGTTCCCAATAATACACAATGGAACCGATTATTTGATCTTCGACTTCAAGCAAAAGCTCGGAGTATGCCCCTATCTTTTCATCAAAGGCTTTCATCTTCGTTTCTTTATCGATAAACATGGCGAAATCAATGAGCTCCAAAGGAAAATATGGCGCATCCCACTTCTTCCATTCCGGATTAACTTCCCCATATTTCAAGCTCCATAAGCATTTGAGATCGGTTTCCTTCACGTTCCGTAAACTAACTCTTTTACCTTCAATTCGAATATCTTCCAATTTGCGTCCTCCACTTCTGCCTCTATCCCCGTTTTTAACGGTCAACATCCAATTTTATAAAAAAATGTCTCTCTCTCGGTCCATCAAATTCACAAAAGTACAAACCCTGCCATGTACCAAGGATCAAACTCCCCTTATGAATGATGACCTGCTGTGAAGAACCGACCGTACTTGATTTCAAATGGGCCGCCGTGTTTCCTTCCATATGTAAGTCCAGTGTATGATTCCAAGGATATTGCTCATCCAATCTTCTGAGCATATCCTTTTTGACATCAGGATCGGCATTTTCATTGATCGTGATTCCTGCAGTCGTATGCGGGCAATAAATGAGAGCTATGCCCTCGTCGATTCCGCATTCCGAGATAAAAGCCTGCACTTCGTTTGAAACGTCAATCATATCATCTCGTTTCGTCGTTTTTAAAGTATATTTCTTCAGCATGTATGTTCACTCCTTCTTCTTTTTATATTTCTATACCCAATAGCGTGAAACTTATGCTTTTATATTCCAGCTGGTGATAAAGGAAACCTATCACTTCCAATAAACAAATTAAGCTTTTCTTATTGTGCTTTTCGATTTAAAATTGGAAATATAATGAACTAGGAGTGTGTAGCATAATGAATTTCCAGTATAAATCAATCGATCATTTTCAATTAGCCTCTCCCAAGGGCAGCGAGGACATATCCAGAAAGTTTTATCATGGGATTCTAATGCTCCAGGAAATCGAAAAACCCGACACCTTAAAAGCAAACGGGGGAGTATGGTTTAAAGCCGGCCCTGTCAACATTCATATCGGAACGGAGGAATCTTTCATACCAGCCCGAAAGGCCCATCCAGCGCTTGAAGTAGAAAATCTCCCAGGCCTGAAACAGCACTTAATTCTTAGTGATATCTCATTTATAGAAGATGAACGGCTACCTGGTGCAAACCGAATTTTTGTAGCGGACCCTTTCGGAAATCGGCTAGAAATTTTGGAGTGGATATAAGCGAGTGCCTGGAGTGGAAATCCACGTCCAATTGAACATCCCATAAAAAAATAAAGACAAATTCGATTTTTATCGAGTTTGTCTTTATCCTGAAAAGCGGGTCCAATCTAATTGGACCCGCCTTTTGTTTAAAGCTGTTTCTTTTTCCATAAACCCAATAATAAAGCGGTGATGAGAGATCCAATTAATATGGCCAGCAAATAGAGGATAGGATGATTGACAAGAGGAATGACGAATATTCCTCCATGCGGTGCAGGCAGCGTCACGTTAAAGGCCATTGACAGCGCACCCGCAGTCGCTGCACCAATCACGCTGCTGACGATGACCCGCAATGGATCGGCTGCCGCAAAAGGGATGGCTCCTTCTGTTATGAATGAAGCGCCCATAAAGTAATTGGTAAAGCCTGATTTCCGTTCCGTTTCACTGAATTTGCTTTTAAAGAACGTTGTTGCCAAAGCAATTCCCAATGGCGGAACCATTCCACCAGCCATGACTGCAGCATGTGGTCCGAAGCTGGAAGCTTCAATAGCCGCTATGCCAAAAGTGAAGGCAGCTTTGTTAATCGGTCCGCCCATATCTACCGCCATCATCCCTCCAAGGATCAAGCCAAGGAATATGGCATTCGTACCTGACAATCCTTGGAGCCAATTGGTCAGGCCTTGGTTAATGGCCGTCACTGGTTCATTGATAAGGAAAATCATGATTAATCCGGTAATTAACATTCCAAATACAGGATATAGAAGTACAGGTTTTATTCCTTCGAGAGTATGCGGTAACTTGGAAAACAATTTCTTTAAAAGCAAGACAATATACCCAGCTAGGAAACCGGCAATTAGTCCGCCAAGAAAACCGGCATTAGCCTGAGCAGCCAAAAGGCCTCCAACCATACCAGGAGCAAAACCTGGTCGGTCGGCTATAGATGAAGCAATGAAACCGGCAAGGATAGGAACAAGCAAGAAGAAGGCACCATTTCCCCCGCCAATATCACTTAACGCTTTGGCAATGGGATTATACTGTGGGTTTGCCGGATCGGCTGCCTCGATTCCAAAAAAGAAAGAAAGCGCAATCAAGATCCCTCCACCCACTACAAATGGGAGCATATTACTTACCCCATTCATTAAGTGCTTGTAAATCCCCAGACCGCTATTGGGTTCTGCTTCGTCACTTTTATCTTTGCCAGATCCTTTGTAAACAGGCGCATCCTGTTCCATGGCTCTGGTCAACAGTTCTTCGGTCTTCCGAATTCCTTGGGCAACCGGAACGATGATCACATGCTTCCCATTGAAACGATCCATCTCGACCTGTTTATCAGCGGCAACGATGATCGCATCCGCCTCTTCAATTTCTGCAGCGGTCAAAGCGTTCTTGATGCCCGTCGACCCATTCGTTTCCACTTTGAAATCGATTCCCAATTCCTTTGCTTTCGTCTTGAGCGCATCAGCTGCCATATACGTATGAGCAATTCCAGTTGGACAAGCTGTAACGGCAAGGATTTTTCCTTTGTTATTTTCACTATCAACTTTGTTTAATTGCCCGTCTTCTCTTGCTTCCTCTTCCTCGGCTTCCCTTTCCTTTTGATTGATTATTTCTACCACTTCCTCACCAGAAGAAGCAGACATCAATTGAGCCCTGAATTTTTCATCCATCAGCAACGAAGAAAGCCGGGAAAGGGTTTCCAAGTGATCGGAATTCGCTCCTTCACTTGCTGCGATCATAAAGAAAAGATGAGCTGGCTGACCGTCAAGTGAGTCATAGTCGACACCATTAACCGTTTTGCCGAAACAGATGGCCGGTATCCTCACAGCACTTGTTTTAGCGTGTGGTATGGCTATCCCTTCACCAATCCCTGTCGTACTTTGTTCTTCACGTTTTAAGATGGCAGCTTTGAAAGCCTCCACATCGTTTAATCGGCCAGCTTCGGCTAATTTCCCTGATAGTTCGTCAATGACAGCTTGCTTTGAAACACTTTGAAGGTCGATAATGATAGTATCCAATTTTAACAAGTCCGTGATTTTCATAAAGTCAGCTCCCTGTTAGTTCGTTGAAATCGATTTGTGGCAATAATTCTTCAATTTTATCCAATGTACCAAGGTCGGATGAAAAGGCAGTCGCGCTTCCTGCCGCTAAACTGAAGCGAAAAGCAGCTAATAGATCACCGGTCTTTTCATAGGACCCGATGAACCCTGCCACCATGGAGTCACCGGCACCGACCGAGTTGATGACTTTTCCCTTTGGCACATTCGCCGTGTAGCACTTTCCTTCCGAGCAAAGCACGGCACCCGCTCCCGCCATGGAAACGATCACGTTTTGAGCCCCTTTTTCAATCAATTTAGTCCCATACTCAACGGCATCGGCAACCGTTTTTATTTCCGTGCCAAATAGTTCACCCAATTCATGATGATTGGGCTTTATTAGAAAAGGCCGATGCACAAGGACATTCAGTAATTCTTTTCCGCTCGTATCCACCACCACTTTAATGCCGTTAACGGAACAAGACTCTGCCATCGCTGCATATACTTCCGCAGGAATGCTTGAAGGGATGCTGCCTGACAAAATGAGAATATCGTTACTTTGCAGTTGCTCGATCTGACTGAATAGTTGTTGGTAATTCCCTTTTGAAATGGTAGGTCCCTGACTGTTTATTTCAGTCTCGACCCCCGTTTTTAATTTAATGTTAATTCTCGTATCTCCCGCAATCTCCGTAAAATCGGTAAAGATCTCTTCTTGCTTTAAAAATCGTTTTACGAACTCACCGGTTTGGCCCCCGATGAACCCCAGGGCCGTCGTATTATTTCCAAGCCTTTTAAGCACACGGGAAACGTTAATCCCTTTTCCCCCGGGGAATTTTGCATCATATCGAGTCCGATTCACCTTGCCTATATGAAAGTTTTCGACTTCAACCAAATAATCGATGGATGGATTGAGTGTCACTGTATAAATCATGAAATGGTCACAACCTTTACCTTTGGATTTTTTTGAAGTTGAGCAATAGCCTCTCTATCATTGCTATCCGTTATGATTATGGCATCGCTTACATCTGCTACCTTTGTAAACGTCGCCTCATTCAGCTTTGAGCTATCACAAAGCACGTACGTTTCATTTGAGAGATTGATTGCCAACTTCTTCAATAAGGCTTCTTCCGGATCAGGGGTTGTGAAACCCATCTCATGATGGATTCCATTCATTCCCAAGAAACATTTATCAAAACGGTATTCATTCAAAAATTGCCCCGCATTGCTTCCGATAACTGCATTTGTCGAGAATTTTATCGTACCGCCCACTAAAACGGTTTTGATTTCCAGCTCGATCAGCTTTGGAATATGCATGAGACCATTTGTCATGACCGTTACATTTTTCTCTTTTAAATAAGGAATCATTTCTGCCGTGGTCGTACCTGCATCAAGGTAAATGCAATCATTTTTCTCGATGAATGCTGACGCCCGCTTTGCTATCAGCTGCTTTTCAGCCGTTGCTTTATTTTGCTTTTCCATCGTGGTCGGTTCAAGGCCTTTTCTTTGAAGCAAGGAGGCTCCGCCATGCACACGTTTCAGAAGCTTCATTTCTTCCAGCTGCACTAAATCCCTCCGAATCGTCGACTCCGAGGCGTGTAGCTGATCTACAAGCTCCTGAAGCTTTACCGTTCCTTGTTTTTTTAGGATCGATATGATGAATTCGTGTCTTTCAGTCGTTAACAATCCTTCCACCTCACTTTAATATCATCATCATATAAGAAATAAGATAAATAATCAATCAAAAACATTTAAAATTATTCAAAATCATTCATTTTATTATAAATTTCATCCATAAACATTCATATTATTGAACCTTCCACTAGGCATGTATGCATTATCATTCACTTCACCTATGAAAATATGTATTATTCTTTCACACAAAAAAACCTCTGTCCTGATGACAGAGGTTTTTTTGCGGTGTGTACCATATGAAAGTTGATTTTCTACGCACCCGCTTTCCGCGGGCGGTCCGGGGGACTCATTGGCGCATTTGCGCCTGTAGAGTCTCCCTTGGACTCGTATTCCCGCAGGAGTCTCGCGCCTTCCGTTCCAATCAACTTTATATAATTTAATTTTTAATTATCCTTGAAGTAAAAGTTGTTCTGGATCTTCCAGCATATCTTTGATAGCCACTAAGAAACCAACAGCTTCTTTTCCGTCTACGATACGGTGATCGTAAGATAATGCAAGGTACATCATCGGTCTGTTTTCGATTTGATCTCCAACAGCGATTGGGCGAGTCTTAATTGTATGCATGCCCAAGATCCCAACTTGAGGGGCATTCAAGATCGGTGTAGATAATAGGGAACCGAAAGTACCGCCGTTTGTGATGGTGAAAGTACCACCAGATAAATCTGAGAGTCCTAGTTTATTGTTACGTGCTTTAACAGCCAAATCCGAAATGTTCTTTTCGATTTCAGCGAAGCTTTTGCGGTCAGCATCCCTTACGACAGGTACAACTAAACCTTCGTCAGTGGATACGGCTACACCGATATCATAAAAGTTCTTTTTCAGGATATGGTCGCCTTTGATTTCTGCATTCAATAACGGATATTTCTTCAAAGCGCCAATGACTGCTTTAGTGAAGAATGACATGAAGCCAAGTTTAACATCATTTGTTTTCACGAAAGAATCTTTATGGCGGCTGCGCAATTCCATCACTGCAGAAAGATCGACTTCATTAAAAGTTGTAAGCATGGCTGCTTCGGATTGTACTTGAACTAGACGCTTGGCAATGGTTTGGCGACGGCGAGTCATCTTAACCACTTCAATACGGTCATCATTCACTTCAACTGGTGCTGCGGCTTGTTTAGCTGCCGGCGCTGTATTTGTTGCTGCTGCAGGTGCTGCTGGAGCGGCTGGAGCCTTGGTTGCAGCTTCTACATCTTGTACACGCACACGGCCTAGCGGGTCGGCAACAGGCACTTGAGTCAAGTCAATTCCTTTTTCACGAGCCAATTTCCTTGCAGCTGGTGAAGCAATAACTTGTTGAGTGGCTGAAGCTTCTTTCGTTTCTGCTTTCGGAGCCTCTTTAGCAGGAGCGGCTTGTTCCTTTTTAGCTGGCTCGGCTTTAGATTCTTCTGCTTTTGGAGCCTCCGCTTTTGGAGTTGCTGCAGCTGATCCATTCTCATCGACGATGGCGATGGCTTGTCCAACTTGAACAGTGTCGCCTTCTTCTGCTAAATGTTCAGAAAGTGTACCCGTATAATCCGAAATGATTTCCACGTTTACTTTATCCGTTTCCAGTTCAAGGACATATTCTCCTTTTTCCACGTGGTCACCGGGTTGTTTTAACCATTGCGCAATAGATCCTTCAGAAATTGATTCTGCTAATTCAGGTACTTTTACTTCAGCCATTTTATTTCTCCCCCTCATTATTGCGTGTAATTGCTTGAGTCATAATCCGTTGTTGTTCATTTTTATGGACAAGTGGATCTCCCTCAGCCGGGCTTGATCTGCGCTTCCTTCCGATATATGTTACGGAAAGGTTACGAGGAGCCGCTGCATTAAGACGTGGTTCAACAAATGTCCAAGCCCCCATGTTCTTAGGTTCTTCTTGAGCCCAGAAGATTTCTTTAAGATTCGTATATTTTTTCAATGCTTCTTGAACCCCAGTGAACGGGAATGGGTAAATCTCTTCGATACTGATGATTTGCAGCCAATCCGTATTTTCTTCAGCTGCCGCTTTTTCACGAAGTTCAACCGCCAATTTACCAGTTGCGAAGACAATGCGTTCAACCGATTTAGGTTTTTTACCTAATGTCTTCGTTTCTACGAACGATTCAAACGAGCCTTCGCTGAATTCTGCAGCTGCAGAAGCCATCACTTGATTACGAAGCATGCTCTTCGGTGTCATGATAACAAGTGGGCGTACTTGCTCTGAATCCAAAATCTTAGCTTGTCTTCTAAGGATATGGAAGTATTGAGCTGCCGAACTTAAGTTGGCAACGGTCCAGTTATTCTCAGCCGCCAATTGAAGGAAACGTTCAAGGCGTGCACTTGAGTGCTCTGGTCCTTGTCCTTCATATCCGTGTGGAAGCAGCATGACGAGACCTGATTTTTGACCCCATTTCGCACGGCCTGCCGCGATGAATTGATCAAAAATGACTTGTGCCGTATTGGCAAAGTCTCCGAATTGGCCTTCCCATAGTACAAGTGTTTCAGGCGCGAATACATTATACCCATATTCATAAGCAAGAACTGCCGTTTCAGTAAGCGGGCTGTTATGAACCGCGAAAGAAGCTTTAGCCGTTTCAAGTGTGTGAAGTGGTGAATAAGTTTTTCCATTAACACTGTCATGTAACATGATGTTACGCTGTGCAAATGTTCCGCGCTCTGAATCTTGCCCTGTCAAACGAATTGGCGTACTGTCATTCAAAATCGTTGCAAATGCCAGCGTCTCGGCGTGAGCCCAATCAATTTTATTATCGGCAGCAAAGGAATCCAAGCGGCGTGATAAAATCTTCCCTAATTTTTTGTTAGGGGTGAATCCTTCTGGCCATTTAACAAGTTCTTCGTTAATGGAAACCAGTTCTTGTTTCGGAACTCCGGTTTCGATAATCGATAGCCCTTTTTCAATTATGCCTGGAGGGTTACACTCTTTAGAAGCTTCTGGTTTGTTTCCAGAAATTTTCGCATAGGCGTCGGCAAGTTTTGTATCCACTTGCTCAGCGATTGCTTTCACTTCTTCTTCCGTGAACTCACCAGAATGAATCAGCTTATTACCATAAAGGTCTTTTACTGTTTGATGCTTATGGATCAATGCATACATTTCTGGTTGAGTCACCAACGGCTCGTCCATTTCGTTATGGCCAAAACGTCTGTAACCAATTAAATCGATCAAGAAATCTTTTTTATATTTCTCGCGATATTGGTTGGCAAGATTCACTGCAGCCATACATGCTTCAGGATCATCTGCATTCACATGCACGATTGGCACTTCAAAGCCTTTTGCCAAATCACTGGCATACTTGGTTGAACGTGAATCTTCACTTTCGGTTGTAAAACCAATCATGTTATTGGCGATGATATGGATGGCGCCACCAACTTGATAACCGCGTAAACGGCTTAAGTTGAATGTTTCCGGTACAATCCCCTCACCCGGGAATGCTGCATCACCATGAATCAATATTGCAAGCGATTTGGAAATGTCCTGAACAGGGAATCCCTTTTCTGAACGGTCTTCTTGAGCCGCACGGGAATACCCTTCCACGATTGGACCGACTACTTCCAAGTGACTAGGGTTATTGGCAAGAGTAATCCTTGCTTTTTGTATGTTAGCTTTAGTAATTTGCTTATCCAAACCTAAATGGTACTTAACATCACCGGTCCATCCATTGTTAATGCCTGTCGAACCTTCGGAAGGTACCAAATCTTTATTAGGTGAATGCTGGAATTCAGAGAAAATGACTTCATACGGCTTTCCTAGAACGTGCGCAAGCACATTCAAGCGACCGCGGTGAGCCATGGCGATATTCACATTACCCGTGCCATTTTGAACCGTCTGTGAAATCATTTCATCTAAGATCGGTACTAGGATATCCAGTCCTTCTATAGAGAAACGTTTTTGCCCAACATAAGTGCGGTGAAGGAATTTTTCAAACCCTTCCACTTCATTCAATCGCTTAAGCAGCAATTCTTTTTTCTCTTTCGTCACTTCCGGGAACATGCCTCCGGATTCGACCATATCTGTAAGCCATTGCTTTTCTTCCAAGTCGTTAACATGGTGAAATTCAAAGGCTATCGTTTTTGTATAAAGTTGTTTTAAGTATTGTACGGCTTCGTATCCGTCTTTCACATCTTCAGGTGATTCTGGACAGATAAAGTCAGCCGGTATTTTCCTTAAATCATCAGCGGTTAACCCGTATTTTTCAAAGTGGATTTGTTCTGTATCCAGTGCTTCCTCTTTTAAAGGATAAATGTTTGCAGCAAGATGTCCGTAAGCACGGATGTTTTCTGCTAGCTTCACTGCAGACATAATTTTCTTCATTGGAAGAACTTCTCCAGTTTGTACAATTGGTGCACTTCCGATTGTCGTTTCTGCCGATACATCGAATGAAGGTGGACCTGATACTTCAAAAAAGTTTTTCAGTTCCGGATCTACTTCTTCCGGATTGGCTTGAAATAGATCGTATTGCTCCATGACATACCCAAGGTTTGGACCTGAAAAAGCTTTCCATGGGTCGTATGCCTTAGCATCCTTGATGGTCATTTTTGTAAACCCCCAAATTTCTCTCGTAGTTTTTTTCAATGCGTTTTATCCATCCCCAAATTTCTATCTTCTATCTTTTCGCCAAATATATGAATGATATTTAAATAATTTTGGTCAATGAATAATAAAATTTTAAAGGATAAAACGTTTTCAGATGTTATATTAACATGTTTTTGTCGAAATATCCAAAGGTTATGCCACTTTATACAACCTTTTTGCAACTATATTTCTGCTTAATTCGCCAATATACGCCTTTAATTGACTTTTTTGCTCATTTAAGTCTTTTTTCGCTAAAAAAAGAAATGCACATTTTAATATATTTGTATGTTGCGGGTATATTTAACTAGCCGGTTCAATCAAACTTCCAAGCTGTTAAACTCAAATTGCCATATTGAAAGGTTCTATGCAGCAAAGCCGCTTTTTTGCGATCATCTCCTGCACCCATGGCGATGATCAAGGGAATGATGTGCTCTTTGGTAGGTACTGCATCCATGCCATAAGGAGCGATTTGTTCATAATTGGACAAAGATTCCAAATCCCATTTCAATAATTTATCTTCAATCCAATTCTCAAAATTGATGGCCCACCCCTCTGCAACATTCATATCCTTCTGAATATGGGTGAAGTTATGGACGATTCCACCGCTTCCGATGATCAGGACATTTTCTTCTTTTAGTTTCCCCAATGCTTTACCGATTTCATATTGCTTGTTTAACGGAAGTTCTGGATTGATGGACAAAGATACGATCGGAATAGTGGCTTCTGGATACATGATGTGCAATAGCCCCCATGCCCCATGATCTAAGGGACGTCTATCATCAAGCTCGCCCCATACACCTATCCTCGACAGTAAAGTTAAAATGCGATCCGACAGCTCCAAACACCCTGGAGCAGGATATGTTATTGAAAATATTTCTTCAGAAAAACCAACAAAATCATAAATGACTTCATGCTTCCTTACTGCCGAAATCAATTGCTCTCCACTTTCCCAATGTGCAGACAAGATAATGATGGCAGCAGGCTTATTCATAGCTTTCATGTACTCTTTCAAAAAAGCAGTGTAGCTATTATCTTCCAAAGCCAATAACGGTGTTCCATGTGATAAAAACAATGATGGCATCATAGAAACGATAAATCCTTTCACAATGTGTAGTTTCTTAACCCCTACCTTAATTTACTATATATAGACGATGTGTTCATCAATTAAATTGACTATATATAGACGATGTGTTCATCAATTAAATTGTAATTTTGGGGTTGTCTCATCAATAGCATCAAAGGAATACCCTTCTTTCTTAAGATACTCGATAATGTCGGGCAATGCCTTCACGGTATTTTTCATACTATTAATATCATGCAATAAAATATTAACATGCTTTTGATCTTTCGTCCCTTTTCGTACGGAAGAAATAATTTGTTGTTCACTTATCGACGGACTGAAGCCATCCGTGGAATCGATATTCCAATCAACATAAATATACCCTTTTTCCGTTAATTGATGAAGAATTCCATTTATGATTGGTTTGGTTGCAACCTGATGCATGAGGCGATTATTCGACCCGCCTGGAAGGCGTACAATACGGCTCTTTATCCCAAACTCCTTTTGCAGCATGGTTTCAAGCTTATTCAAATCTTCTAAGAAGCTTTCAGGCGACCGGTAGACGATGGAATAATCATGTGTGTAGGAATGCAGGGCAATCGTATGTCCTTGTGATATTATTTCCTCATAACATTCCTTGGCATATGGTTCTTCATTTCCCTTCACAAAAAATGTTGCTTTAACGTGATAGCGGTTCAAAATTTTTAATATATCCATCGTATTCAATGATGGTCCATCATCGAAAGTCAAGTAGGCGATTTTCTGATTTTCTTTACTTTTTACAAGGGGCGCCATCTCTTCCGGGACAACGGCATGTACGTAACTCTTGCCCACATCTGTCACAACGAAAAATATAATGAAAGAACTCAACAGGGAAAGAACTAATTTGAACAGACTCTTCATCATTCGCTCTCCTTCCTTTTGACCATTAAGATGTACTAACGAAGATGTTTCATGCGCAAAAAAGCAGCGGTAAAAAATACCGCTGCCTTATCCATTGCATTTATCGATCGACATTGAAGTAACGAGCTTCCGGATGAGCAAAAACTATCGCAGAAACGGAGGCCTCAGGCTCCATCATGCATCCTTCAGTCAATTCGACACCAATATCTTGAGGTCGTAACAAGCGGAAAAGCTTCTCCTGATCTTCGAGATTGGGGCAAGCGGGATAACCAAATGAAAACCTCTGCCCCGTATATTTAGCTGCAAACCGCTCTTTCATCGACATCTCAATCGGATCGCTTATGCCTAAATCATCACGCATCAATTGGTGAATTCTTTCTGCAAAGCCTTCAGCCGTTTCAAGAGCAAGTGATTGCAGGGCATGATTTTTCAGGAAATCACCTTCAAGCTTTAGTTTTTCTGCCCATTTTCTTATTCCCTTACCGGCTGTCACAAGGAAAAACCCAACATAATCCATTTCCCCCGATGAGACGGGTTTGGCGAAATCCGCTAAACAAAGATGTGGATTCGTATCCTGTCGTGGAAAATCAAACGTTTCCAACACCTCTACCTGATTATCGGGGTTATAAACCAAGAGCCTGTCCCCATCACTTTGGGCAGGGAAGAATTGATAAATGGCATTCAACCCATAATTCGGTTCCGTTTTTAGGAATTCAATCAGTTCATCGACGAGATCATTCAGCTGCACTGCTTTTTCATTCCCTTGCTTAAGCAGCTCCGCTACCTTACCCTTTAGCCCCAAATGATGCCCAATCAGCATTTGCCGATTAATGTACGGCTGAATGACATCCAAGGGATAGTTTTTCAAAACGTGCCGCTTGATATCACGCGGCTTTTGAACAGGTGCGTGGCTTATAGGGGCAGCTTTCGATGGCTTTCGCACCGGCTTCTCCATTGTGGCAGCGATGGCGGCATTCGCTTTCGATACTTCCCGTTTCTCGACCAGCTCCTCCAAATACATCACTTTTTTATTCGTATCATGTAAAATATTCGTAACCGCCAACCCATCCATTGCATCCTTGGAATAAAGCACTGGGCCGCCATACTCTGGTGATATTTTAAAATCGGTGAATTTACGGGATAAGGCCGCCCCTCCAACCAAGATCGGGGTATCTATCCCCGCTTGTTTTAAATCTTGAGCCGTCAAGACCATTTGCTGTGCCGATTTAACAAGTAAACCTGATAGGCCTATGATCGTTGGCTCATGTTTTCGAACTTCTTCGATGATTTGCTGCGGCGCAACCTTAATACCAAGATCAATGACTTCATAGCCATTATTTGAAAGGATGATATCCACTAGGTTCTTGCCGATATCATGCACATCCCCCTTGACAGTAGCCAAAAGGATCTTCCCTTTCTTTGCGCTGTCTTCGGCGTTCTCCATTAATGGCTCAAGATGGGACACTGCCGCCTTCATCGCCTCGGCGCTTTGAAGCACTTCTGCGACGATAAGCTGATTGTCGTTGAATAATCGGCCTACTTCACTCATTCCAGCCATCAATGGCCCATTGATGATTTCCAGTGGAGCATCGCCGCGCTCAATGGCCTTATTTAAGTCTTCAATTAAGCCTTCCTTCGTTCCTTCAATGATATAGTTCCCCAAACGCTCGTTCAATGGCAAGATAATGCCGTCATCTTTCTTCTCCGCCTTTTTACCACGATAAAATTCAGTAAAGATCGCCAAGGTTTCACTGGATGTCTCGAATAGGAGTGCCTCAGCCAATTTCACTTCATCTTCAGGTATCAAGGCAAAGCGTTCAAGCTTTTCCGTATTTACAATCGCATAATCGAGTCCTGCCTTTGTACAATGGTAAAGAAAAACGGCATTCAGGATTTCCCTTCCCCGGGCTGGCAGACCGAATGAAACATTCGAAATCCCGAGTATCGTTAAGCATTCCGGAAACTTATCTTTAATAGCCTTAATGCCTTTCACCGTTTCCAATGCCGAGCCGATGTATTGTTCATCTCCTGTACCGACAGGAAATACGAGCGGATCAAAAATGATATCACTTTTGTTCAGTCCATATTTATTAACAAGCAAATCGACAGAACGGGTGGCCACTTCGATTTTCCGTTCAGCATCGACGGCCATTCCAATTTCGTCGATGGTCCCGACGACGACGGCTGCACCATATTGATGGATAAATGGTACGATTTTTTCAAAGCGTTCTTCTCCATCTTCCAGGTTTATGGAATTAATGATCGATTTTCCTTGTGAATGCTTCAATGCTTGCTCAAGGACCGCTTCATCCGTCGTATCGATGACCAATGGTACCTTCACCTTTTTAACGACCTCTTCCACGAACTCTTTCATATCCCCAAGCTCATCCCCATCTGGGTCTGCGAGACAAATATCAATTACATGTGCACCTTTTTTCACTTGGGCACGTGCAATTTCGGCTGCTGGCTCGTAATGCTTTCCACGGATCAGCTCCTTGAATTTCCGCGATCCGATAACATTCGTTCTCTCACCTACAAATAATGGACGCATGGAATCATCATAAATGAGCGGCTCTATCCCTGATACGGCATGACCATGTGCAGATTCAGTCGTTACACGCGGCTGCAAGCCATTAAGGACCTTAGAAAGCTCTCTTATGTGCTCGGGTGTAGTACCGCAGCAACCGCCTATGATATTGACCCAGCCCTTTTCGGCAAATTGCTTCATTTTTTCTGCAAGTGAAGCCGGTGACTCATGATAGTGTCCCTCCTCATCCGGTAGCCCGGCATTCGGGTAACAACTGATGGCACTGTTTGAAATCTCTGCAAGTGTCCGGATATGATCGATCATGAATTCCGGACCTGTTGCACAATTCAGGCCGACTGCAACAGGCTTCATATGCTCGACCGATAAATAGAAAGCCTCTATCGACTGGCCGGCAAGTGTGGTGCCCATCGGTTCGATCGTACCAGAAATCATGACAGGGACTTCTTTGCCGGTTTTGGCAAAGGCGCCTTTAATCCCGGAAAAGGCAGCCTTGACATTAAGCATATCCTGACACGTTTCCACCAGTAGAAGGTCCACCCCTCCGTCCAAGAGGCCGAGTGCCTGCTCCTCATAAGAATCGGTCAAAATATCGAAGGTCGTTCCCCCTGTAACGGATAATGTTTTTGTCGTGGGTCCCATCGAGCCTGCTACATATCTTGGCCAGCTGTCGTTTGAATATTTTTCACAAGCTTGGACGGCAAGCTCTGCGGAAATTTTATTAAGCTTGTAAGCAAGCGTACTTATTTGATATTCCTCAAGCACGATACTAGTCGCCCCAAAAGTATTCGTCTCAATGATATCGGCACCTGCTGCCAAGTAGGTTTCATGGATCGATTGGATAAGCTCCGGTTGTGTCAGTGATAAATATTCATTGCAGCCCTCGAACTGTTCACCGCCAAAATCCGCTTCTGTCAAATTCTCTGCCTGAAGCATGGTGCCCATCGCCCCATCAAGTAGGAGGATTTTGACATTTAACTGTTCTTGTATCGCTTTTTTATTCATGAACTGCCACCTCTGATGTTGGTATACTATCGACTTTTCTTATATGTTTCGTAAGTTCCGCTGTCATTTCAAAACGAAGGAAAGGAGTAATTAAATAAATCCCCTTGAATTTATCTCTTGCTGCGTCCACTAGCTCCCGCGCGATGGATACACCTTCTAATCTTGCCTTTACAGGGTCATTCCCTGCTAAAGCCATTGCCCTTCTAACATTGTCAGGCAATTTAATGCCTGGGATTTCATTATGGATGAATTCGGCATTACGAGTGCTTGTTAACGGCATGATACCGATGAAGATCGGCGTTTCCAAATGTTTGGTCGCTTCATGGACCTCTTCAATCTGTTCGACTGAATAAATGGGCTGTGTCAAAAAGGATTGAGCACCACAGGCAATTTTCTTTTCCATACGCTGCACCGCTTTATCCAAGTACTTCACATTGGGATTAAACGCGGCGGCAATCTTGAAATTTGCCCGTTGACCCAAACTTTGACCTGAATAGGAAAGGCCTTCATTAAATTGTTTGACCATGCTTATCAAGTCAAAGGAGGATAAATCATAAACCGAAGTGGCACCAGGGAAGTCCCCGATCTTAGAGGGGTCTCCGGTGATGATCAATATCTCGTTCAGCCCCACAGTTTGTAAGCCCATTAAATGGGACTGCAGGCCAATCAAATTCCGGTCACGGCATGTTATATGCACCATTGGCTTTATATTCAATTGGTTTTTCAGTATATTAGCCAGGGCATCATTCGATATCCTTGGTGAAGCAAGTGAATTATCCGCTAATGTTATGGAATCGACTCCTGCATTTTTCAAAACCTCCGCACCAGCCATGAAAGTTTCTATCCCCAACTTTTTCGGAGGATCAAGTTCAACAAGAATCGTCCTTTCCGTTTTGGCTTTTTCGTAAAGCGGAACTTCCCACTCCCTATCATTCACTTCAATAATTTCTATCTGACGAGATTTCGTGAATTTTTCTTTTACAGGTACCAGATTTCCAATCGCATCCTTTACAGCTTGAATATGCAACGGAGTCGTTCCACAGCATCCGCCTATGATCGTAGCACCTTGCTTGCGTAAGTCGAGGGCACTCGAGCCGAAGTATTCAGGCACCGCTTTGTAAACGAGCCTGCCGTCGACATAATCCGGGAGGCTGGCATTGGGATATATGGCAATCGAAGCATGCTTTGGCAGGTTCACTTCTTCCAAGGAACGAATCATATGGTGTGGGCCAAGTCGACAATTCACTCCAACGACATCAGCGCCTAATTGCTCAAGTTTTTGAAATGCTTCGTTCAAATGGATTCCATTTTGAAGATTGCCCAATTCATGCATCGAAACATTGGCGATGATGGGCAGTTCCGTTTCTTTTTTCACGATTTGCAGCACGGTTTCCAGTTCTTCGAGGTCATAAAATGTTTCCAGAAGAATCCCATCCGGGTTTTCCATCAGCAAGCTGTATAGCTGTTCACGAAAGCCCCGCTTTATTTCCTCGATGCTTAAATCCGATTTTCTTATACTCCGCTGCGCACCGATAGTACCGAAGACAAATGCTCTGCCTTTTGCCGCTTTTTTTGCAAGGATGACTCCCTGGCGATTGATCCTGCTAACTTCTTCTTCTAGGCCATGCCGCTTCAACTTGTTGAAGTTGGCTCCGTACGTATTGGATTGTAGAATATCTGCGCCTGCCTCCAAATAGGCCCGGTGGATCGATTCGATTTGATCTGGATTCGTACAGTTTAATTCCTCATAACATTGATCGATACCATGGGAATACAATAAAGTCCCCATTGCCCCTTCACCAACCAGCATTCTTTCTTTCAATTCTTTACGAAAATCCATCATTACACCCTCTCTCAAAAACAATCCTGTTTTTGTCGTTTTTTATGAGTATGAGAGAAAAGGAAAAAAACCTTCTCAAAGAAGAAGGTTTTTTGAAACATTCTCCTCATCTATCAAGCTCCGCTTGCTGGATTTAGCACCTTTGCCTAAGCTGGTTGCTGAGGTTTCTTCGGGCCAGTCCCTCCACCTCTCTCGATAAGATCGATATAAAATTTTCTTAACATTTCAACATTTAATTATATTTAAATTTACATTAATACTCTGTCAATTTCAATACCTTAATCATCATTTTTATACTTTTCTAATAATTCTTTCAATCTTTTGCAGCTTGAACACGCTTTATAACCCGTTGTTTCCAGTCGTCCGCAAGGTAATCCAAGGCAAGTAGGGCATAAGCTCCTTCCAACCCATCCCTTCCATGAAGGATCACCTCTGTCGCGTATCGTACTGAGATTTTTTGTTGCAAGCGTTCGAGTAAAACGATTTCATCTTGGCTCTTTATCGTTCCCTCTTGGATGACACGAGCAAAATAACCAGTCAAACCCGTTTTCATGACTGCTTTCAGTAAACGTGTCTCGCGGTTAAAATGGGAGATAGTCGAACATGGAATCCTGCCTTGGTTAATTTGAACGATTGCATCGCCTATTTGATAGATATCCCCTATATATGTAGTATCTTCGGTCATCCCCGCCACTGTTATATTTTCACCAAACGCAGGAATATCCAGCTGTATTGGGAATTTCTCTTCCCATAAAGCGTAATGTTCATAGGGATAAAAGCAGACAACACGATCAGGACCTCCATGAAACGTTTCATTGCCTACCCCATCACCCATTATCCCCGATTTTGTTACGGTCACTGTATCCATCGCTTGTTTATTCATGGCGGAAAAAATGTTAACATCCGCGAATGTCTCTTGTTTTGGCTTACCGACTTGAAGTGAAACTATTTTCTTGTTTACCATGCTTACCACTTCCACTCCTTATTTCATACATAACTTCCTTATATGATTAAATTATACTAAAAACCCATTTCATTCTATAGTAATTTAGAATAATATACCAAATACAAGAAATAGAAAAAGGACTTCCACCTTAAAATTGGCTGAAATATCATGTTATTCCAAATAAAATCATCCGTTAGTTTTCGTAATTTTGTTGCTATTTCAGAATTAAATATGGTAGAATATGAACACAATATATAGTCGAAAACTACAACGGTTCGCCTATATGTTGATTTCACGTTTGAATTCCTCATTGTCGCTCTTTTGGGAGCGATTTTTTTTTGCCCTGCAAATTATTTCCGCTTAAAATTAAAATACACACTAAAAGCCAAGCGACGCATTTCTACTCTGCTTGGCTTTTAGTGTGTATTATGCTTGTTTCTTTTTTTTCGGTGCCGCCTTCTTACGGGTGGTTGTTTTCTTTTCCGGTTCTTCATGTTTCGTTCGGTCAATGGAAGCTTGCAACGCCTCCATTAAATCGGTTACATTGTTTGCGACCGGTTCCGTTGTTTTGGCGGTAATAGCCTTCTGTCCCGTTTTCTTTGATTCAATCAGCTCAAGTAACGCGGTTCGATAATCATCCGTGTATTTAGTTGGTTCGAACGTCGACGTTAATTGATCAATTAACAGCACGGCTGTATCAATTTCTTTTTTTACGATCGTATCATTTGCAGGGATGTTCGGAACATCCGTCGCAGAGCGGACTTCATCTGGATAATGAATCGTTTCCATCACGAGGGTATTACCTACGACCCGAATGACTGCCATTTGTTCTTTTGAGCGGATGATGATTTTCGCGATCCCTACCTTATTGGATTCCTTAAGCGCTTGTCGTAAAAGAGAATACGCCTTTATTCCTCCGTCATTGGGGGACATATAATAACTGCGGTTAAAATAGATTGGATCTATTTCCTCTATTTTCACGAAATCGACGATTTCCACAGCTTTTTCTTCATTTTGTTTTTTTAGCTGTTCTAGTTCATTTTCCTCCAAAACGACAAACTTTCCTTTTGTATATTCAAAAGCGCGGACAATATCATCTTTACCCACTTCTTTCTGGCAGACCGGACAAACTTTTTCATATTTGATTGGTGAATGACATTCCTTATGCAGCGTCCGTAACGATATATCCTTATCTTCCGTTGCCGCATGAAGTTTAATTGGGATGTTCACCAAACCGAATGATATGCTCCCCTTCCACATTGTATGCATATGGGTCACCTCATAACTTATTTTTAAATAGAGAACACTATTATTATTCCCCTTTGTATAGAAAAAACCGAATAAAAATTTGCCAACTCTAACCCTTTGTTTTTTTGGCAAAATAATGTTAATCATTTATTTGCGGAAGGTGTTATTCAAAATGAAACCGATGCTGCCAACTTATTATCCAGAAGCGCCCGACTCCAACGATTGGCGTTATGAAGTCAAGTATGACGGCTTTAGAGCCATTTTAACGATTGACTCCGATTCGATTAGCATGAAGAGTCGAAATGAAAAAGAACTATCCCCTTTATTTCCGGAAGTCATTGCCTTCATTAAAGAAAAGGGTCTTGAAGCGTATCTTCCGTTACAGTTGGATGGAGAATTGGTCTGGTTGACCAATCAAGCAAAAGCAGATTTTGTTCAAATCCAGTGGCGTGGCCGTCTTCGGAACCAATCATTAATTACTGAAAATGCTTATCATTCCCCCTGCAGGTTTATCGCGTTTGATCTACTTCGTATCAGAGGAAAGGATGTCAGTGGTCAATCCATGAAAGATCGCAGGGATTTGATGGTGAAGATGGGGGAGAAAACCGGCCTCCCTATGCCTCCTGACCCTCGGAGTAAAGCTTTAGTACAAATAATCGAGAGCTTCGATTGTTTGGATATGGCACTAAACAAGGTAACCCTATTAGATGGCGAGGGCGTAGTTGCGAAGGAAAAACGAGGAACTTGGCAAGAAGGGAAGCGAACCACCGCTTGGATTAAGGTTAAGAACTGGAAGACCCTTTCCTGTTTCATCACGGCATTGCATAAAGAAAACGGCTACGTTTCCCTTGGAGTATTCAAGGAAGGCACAGTAACGAAAGTCGGCAGTGTCAAAAATGGTCTGAGTGCCCAAAATAAAAAAATCTTATATGACCTGATCAAGCAAAATGCCTCAGGAGAGAACGCACAGTTTTTTTTTATTCACCCTTCCATTTGCATTGAAGTTCAATACTTACACGTTTATGAGGAAAATGAATTGCGTGAACCCCAGTTCTCCCAATGGCTATTGCAAATGGCTCCAACAGATTGCACGTGGGAGAAATTCATAATGAGTCAGTATACCTTTCCTGAGACCGTCCAAATAACCTCCCGAGATAAACCCTTATGGATAACGGCTGGAAAAAGCCTGATTAAAGTAGAATACCTTCATTATTTACGTGAGGTATCCGCTTTCTTCTTGCCTTTCTTAAAGAATAAACTGTTGACGACGATCAGGTATCCTCATGGCACTATGGATCAAGATAGGTTTTTCCAGAAGAACAAACCTGATTATGCGCCGGATTTCATTAAAACGTTTAAGGAAGAGGATATTGAGTATATCCTTTGTAACGATGTTGAAACGCTTCTATGGTTTGGCAACCAACTGGCATTGGAATTTCATGCCCCATTTCAACAAGCGGGAAAAACCAAACCGGATGAAATCGTCTTGGACTTGGATCCCCCTTCAATCGAATACTTTTCACTTGCGATAAAAGCAGCACAAGAAATAAAAAAGGTAATGGACTCATTGAAGATTCATGCTTTTGTGAAAACGTCAGGCAACAAAGGGCTGCAAATTCACATCCCGCTGCCTGTAGACCAATTCACTTATCAAGACACACGGATTTTCACAGATTTTCTCGGTCATTACTTAACAAGTTCTCACCCCAATGATTTTACAATGGAAAGATTGAAAGTGAATCGGCATAATCGCCTTTACTTGGACTTTATTCAGCACAGTGAAGGAAAAACCATCATAGTACCTTATTCCCCACGAGGGAATGATTTCGCCGGTGTGGCTACACCTTTATTTTGGGAGGAAGTGAACGAAGACCTCCAGTTAAAGGACTTTACGATTGATACCGTTCCAAACCGGATTAAAAGAAATGGCTGTGCATTCATGCAATATCGCCACGTCAATAATGGCCCTGCGTTTCATGATGTACTGTCCTTTCTCAAGCAAAATAAAAAATTACATTAGCGTTTTACTCGCGAATTTGGCATTACGAGCGGCCTCTCTACTGGAGTGGCGCTCTCTCATGAATTTCGGGCGTTACTTCGCTAGTCATCCGCTTGATAAGCTGCTTGTTTAAGATCGACCGCTTCAAAAAAAGGGGCGGAATCAATTGATTCCGCCCCTTTTTTGTCTACTCTTTATAATGCCGTTTGCAAATAGCTTTGTACTTCATCTTGCAGTTTGGCATATAAGCTTGTTTCTTCTTCGAATTCGTGTTTTTCCAGTATTTCGAATTGTTCAGGATGATTTTTGTCTATTTCAAGCGTTACTTTGAAT
Source organism: Peribacillus muralis (assembly GCF_001439925.1). Classification (GTDB taxonomy): domain Bacteria; phylum Bacillota; class Bacilli; order Bacillales; family DSM-1321; genus Peribacillus; species Peribacillus muralis. The sequence goes on along the minus strand of NZ_LMBV01000004.1, from coordinate 152,375 downwards.
TCATAGGTTGCGTTCCCGATTAAGTCAATGGAATAGGTTAGATTTTCTTGATCATGATGGACGACGCATTTAACTTTTCCGCCGTTATTGTATACGGAAATTTCTTGCTCCAAGTCATTCAATCCGACAGAGCAGGTTACTAGGCTAGAAGCCGACATCGCGGTTCCACAAGCATTCGTGAAACCTACACCCCGTTCAAAGGTCCGTACATAAATGCTGCCTGGTTCCAGTGGTTTCACAAAACTGACATTGACGCCATCTGGGAAAAGCTCATTCGGTCGATTGACCTTCGCGGAAAGGTCCGCTTGAAGGTCGCTTTTTAAGATTGCCGCATCGACGAGGGTAATTAAATGCGGATTAGGAACCGCCAATGCCGAAAACAATAGGGAATGATGAAGCTGCGGCAATGTCTCGTTTTGCAACGTTTCTTTTTCAATGATGAGTGGTAGGTCCTTCACATTAAAGCTGACGGGGGATATCTCTACCTTGAACGTTGGAATCCCCTTATAAATATCCTCCGTTTTTTCAACGAGTAAATTTGCTTTCATCGTTTCGACGATCAGTTTGTCGAGTCCAAGAACATCATGTGCATACCTTGCCACACAGCGGAGTCCATTTCCGCACATGGATGCTTCCGATCCATCTGCATTAAAAACACGCATCCGGCAATCAGCATGTTCACTTTTCATCACAAACAAAATACCGTCCGCTCCAAGCCTTCCCCTATTGCAGAGTGCCTTCGCCATATTTTCTCTTTCTAGTTCAGTAAACGTCAAGTTCGTGGTCAATTCATCAAGTATTAAGAAATCATTACCTGAGCCATGGCTTTTTAATCCTTCAATAATCATCCTGTCACATCCTTAAAAATATACATGTCATTTATCATTTTTTTCAATATTCTATATCATAGCATCTTCAGAATAGTTATGTCATCGCGTAAAGTTAATAAATCCAATTTTTTAACGATGCGAAAAAGAGCCGCTGGTAGGGGAAATCCCCCATACCAACCGCTCTTCCTAAAGTATTAATCGATTAAACCGATGATGAAATAGACGATAAACAAAGCTGCACTCACATACATCGGGGTTGAAACTTCTCTCGCTTTTCCGGTAACAAGCTTCAAGAATGGATAGAGAATGAAACCGAATGCCATTCCATCAGCAATACTGTACGTGAATGGAATGATCGTAATGATCATGATGGCAGGTACACTCTCGGTAAGATCGCTGAAATCCAATCTTTTGATGTTTCCTAGCATCAACATGCCAATTATGATTAATATCGGCGCGATGGCGCTATCCGGAATCACTTTTATCACGGGGATAAATAGCAATGAAAGGATGAAAAGCAAGCCTGTCACAATTGAGGTAAACCCGGTCCTGCCTCCAGAAGCAATTCCAGCAGCCGTTTCAACTGTCGCAACCGTAGGACTTGAACCGAAAATACCTGATAACAGAACGGAAACACTCGTCGCCTTCAACGACTTTTTATAGGAATCCTGGCGGTTGATACTGTCTACATGTCCGTGTACGAGTCCGATATTTTCAAAGACAAGAACCATCGTCATCGCAAAGACACTTATCCAAAATTCGATTCGGTCCGCTTGCATGAACGATAATGAAAAGAAAAGATCGCCATATGAAGCTGTGTCCATACCTGAAAAATGGATATCCGATAGTTGAACCGTCCCGCACAAGTACGCAATAAGACTGCCTGCCAGGATCGTGATCATGAAATTACCCGGGACATTCTTGATGAATAGCGTAATGGCCAGTAAAAAGGTCAGCACCGTCGCACATACGGCCGGATTGCTTAAATCTCCCAGTGCGATGATGGAGGTTGAACCTTCCGTGATAATACCGCCCTTTTCGAGTCCAATCAGCATCAAGAATAAGCCCAAGCCAACAGATATGGCTTCTTTCAGTGAACTTGGTATCGAATCACTAATTATCCTGGAGTATTTAGTAAAGGCAATGATTACAAAAATGACTCCCGAAATAAATACAGCACCGAGCGCCGATTGCCAGGATAAACCCATCCCTTGGACCATCGTATAAGCAAATAGTGCATTCACGCCCATGCCTGGAACGAGTAGGATTGGGACATTCGCCCAAATTCCTATCATGATGCAGCTAACGGCGGATAAAAGAATGGTGGCAATGACTGCACCATTAATCGGTATGCCCGCTTCCGATAAAATCAGGGAATTCACGATGAGGATATAAACTATCGTAAAATAACCGACAACTCCGGCAAGAATTTCTCGTTTTCCATTCGTCCCATAGTTGGAAAAATGAAAAAGGGCTTCCAAGTTTAGTTTCTTCATGTTGTATCCTTATTAAATTATCCCTCGCCCACCCGTTTGTTTAAGTGACAAACTACACTTGGCGATTTTAACAAAAATACTGGCAAAAATAAATAGAATTGTTAAAAGTAAAAGAAAACTGCCGGAATTAAATCCGGCATTACAAGTTAACTTATTTTTGTACCTCTGCATATCCGTCGACTACCAATTCTAGCTTTCCTGTATTAGGGGAAATGATGAGTCCATGTACAGGAATATTTTTAGGGATCAAAGGATGGCCTTTTATTACTTCCACGCTGTTTTTACAACTTTCATAAACATCATCAAACCCGCGAAGCCAGCTGCGGATATCGATTCCTGCAGCTCCGAGTGTATCGATGGTGTTCTTAGGAATATCACGTTCGACCATCTTTTCAACTACAGAATCTGCGTCGACAGAGGCCATCCCACAGTCATGGTGAGGTATGACCAATACTTCATCGGCCTTCAGCTCATAAATCGCAATCAAGATACTCCGCATCACACTTCCAAATGGGTGGGAAACGATTGCCCCTGCAGTCTTCAATATTTTTACATCGCCATTTTTGACATTCATCGATTTTGGCAACAGCTCAACGAGCCTTGTGTCCATGCAACTTATGATGACCATTCGTTTCTCGGGAAATTTATCAGTTTTATACTTAACATATTCCCCTTTTTCTACAAACTGCTCATTATAATCCAGAATCTCATTAAGTAAACTCATATGTACCACCCTTTTTGATGTAATTATTTCTCTATGATTATATCAAATAATCATTAGATTTACTAAAGAGTATCGTTTTAGTCAATTTGAATGGTGATTTAAGGTGGCGGCACAGAACCCGAGGATGATGAATCTAGGTATTTCCTCAACATGAGCTGAAAAGGTAAGGATAGGTGTATTTGCCTTAAATCGTCTTCCCCACTCGAAAGGCATCCACCCTTGTTGGTAGGAAACGATTTTTTCCCCATCATTAGTCGCAATTTCAAATGAAGTTAAACTTCCCGGCGTATGAACGGGCATCCATTCCATCCCATCCTCCTTGTAAATCATTCCCTCGATTTTCACGAAGGTTCTTTTTTCTTGATAGGAACCGATGAGGCCTCCATCTTCATTCATAATTGACATATTATTGAATAGCCCCATTTTGATATGATACTTCGCAAGTAGACGCCCCTCATGATCGACTAATTCATATCGCTTGGGCAAAAGCATCGATAAGAAATTAGGTATCATCCACATGAACCACCTCATATTCCTATCCCGGACTTCCCCCATAAGCGAACCATCCGACGCAAAGAGAAGCAGCCGCAATGTCGGTGCTGGCAGGAACTTCAGCAATATATGTTCAGCATCCAACAAATCGGCATTCGTCCCAAATAGATCATCGGGCAATTCCTTGATTCGACTTTCATATATTCGATGGATGATATATTGGGCAATGCTAAAAAAAATGAAAGGAGCCGTAATCAATAAAATAGGGCCAGGTATCATATTAATCACATGGCCAATGAAAAAAACAACGGCCAAACCAAGAGATATCCAGGAAGCATGAAAATTGGAATTGCTCGTTTTTTGATAGTATTCACGTATATTCATAATCTATTCTGCTTCTCACTCCTTACAATGAAAGCTCCATGCCTATTCAAATAAATATCCTACTATCTTAATTCGCGTTCTTATGAAGAATTCCCTTTTTATATTCTCCCGGCGCCGACCAGATGAAAAAAAGGATCCCGATAGGTACGGGATCCTTTTTTGGTCTTGCTATAATATCCTGAAAATCAACGGAAACCTGTAATCCGTTCCTTCATAAGCCCTAATGGCAGCGATGATCGTGAATATAATTAATGCTATACCGATAACCGGCAATATCAAGAAACCAACCAAGACTAACGTGAGTAACCCGGCAACGATTGAATATATCGTGTAGGAAATGAAAAAATTCAAGTATTCCCTTCCATGATAATCCACAAATTGTGATGAGTCCTTTTTTATTAACCAAATCACTAAAGGACCGATAAATGCAGTGAAAAAGCTGATCACATATATAAGGGCAGCAAACACTCTTTCATCTTTAGTGGGCATAGTGTCTTCTCCTCCTCTCGTATATGAATAATTACGAATCAAATGAAAAATGGTTTCATTTTCTTTTCATTTTATTCGAAAAGACGCATGGGAGAGAACCTATTTTTCATAAATCCTTCATGAGGAAATATCAGGACATGTTCATCCAGTTCGTGCATAAAAATAACATAATGGATTGTCCGATATCTTCAGGAAAGGAGTGATGATTTTTGCTAAACGAATTCCAGGCCTTCATCCTTGGAATCATTCAAGGCCTGACTGAATTTTTACCTATTTCAAGCACCGGACATTTGTATTTGGGAAGACATTTATTCCATCTTGATGAGGCCGGCATTTTTCTCGATACCATGCTGCATATCGGAACATTGCTGGCATTATTGGTCGTCTATAAGCATGACATTCTTTCCATTTTGAAGAACCCTTTCTCCAAACTGACCTTGGTTCTCCTTGCCGGGACGATCCCTGCAGTGATTGCCGGCCTAGTACTCAGCGATTGGTTTGATGGCCTTTCAAAAACGGGCGTGACCATTGGTTGGGAATTTTTAGCGACCGGACTGATTTTATGGGTAGCGGACGGCATTAAAAAAGGAGGAAAATCCTTGAATGACATTTCCGTAAAAGATGCCTTGATCATTGGAACCTTCCAAGCTGCTGCGATCATGCCTGCGCTCTCGCGTTCAGGCCTTACGATTGCTGCTGGTCTCTTCTGCAGATTGGATAGGGCCACCGCCGCCTATTTTTCCTTTTTGCTTTCGATTCCTGCCATTACGGGTGGCATTGTATTCCAGATGAAACCAATCTTTACGGGAGAGGTTGAACGGCTTCCCATCACTGCCCTTTTTGTCGGAACCCTGGCTGCAGCCATCTTTGGTTATATCGCCGTGGTATGGATGATCGATTTCTTAAAGAAGCGATCGCTTAAAATATTTTCCATTTACGTATGGGCGCTTGGAGCAATCATTTTATTCATGCAATACACAGGAAAGTTTTAAGGAATGCATCCAAGTTTCCTTAAAAAAGCAGGCGGATAAATCAGTTTTTCAAGGTAAAAAACAAGCGTTTTCCTTCCAATTTCACCCTATAAAAAAAAGTTGGAATTTGACGAAAAAAAAAGGCAAAAAACCTATTCCCAAACCGAATTTTTTTTAGTATTATACCTTCGTAAGCTTCTTTAGATTCGCATAATTTCTGACAATAAAAATAGGGAAGGCAAATGGTGCGCCACCGGTTTCCGGTTCTAGTGGGTTCGATTCCCACCCCGAAATTTTTTGATGAACGACTTAAAAAATTTCGAGGGTGGGCAGCGACTACGCATAAGAACTGCCCTCAAACGGAGGGACGGAAATGTTAAAAAAGAGAGATTTCTCAGATTGTTTTTCTCTTTATGAACAAATGACGCATCCAGATGTCTTCCCTTTCGTGCGCCATAAAGTAGATTCATATGAAGAATATGTTTTCATTACTAAGCAAACGATCGAGGCAGAAGAATCCGGTGAACTCATTTCACGAACAATCCTGGACGAATGGGAGAACCCAATCGGTTGCATTTCTTTATACGATATTGAAAATGGTGCAGGTTTCTTAGGCACTTGGCTTGGCAAGTCTTATCATGGAAAAGGGTATAATGCCATCGCAAAAGACGCATTCTTTAAAGAGCTTTTCTTCGAGCTCGGCCTGGAAATGGTGTTCATGCGTATCCGCAAAAAAAATATCCGCTCGATTAAAGCCGCAGAAAAGCTTCCCTATGCCGTCAATGCCAACGATACAAGGAAGTCCCTTTATGATCAAATCAATCATGAAGGAGATATCTTCGATTTGTTTGAAATTCCTAAAGACCTATATACCTTGCATATCCTTAGGCAGCATGATGATGACGAACAGCAATTACTCGAAGCATAATCAACGGATCGGTTAATTTGTTAATGAATTTTCTTATCTTTTCATATAATGGGCGGGGGCTTCCAAAACTGGAAAGCTCTTTTTCCCGTTTACAACGGCTACACTGAAAAGAATATTGCATTTCCCTATTCTTTTTAGCGATATTTTTTTATAATGAATACAATTGACTAATTCTACAATATCTATTCAAAGCGCCATTGAAAGGATTTACTCATGAAAAAATTATTGGCTTTTACTGGGCAGCTTATCCTGCTGCTAATCATTTGCAAGCTCGGCTATTATTTAGCTGACATACTTCATTTACCGATTCCAGGCAATGTCATCGGCATGATTGTATTATTCATTCTGTTACAAACGAAGGTCCTAAAAGTCGAGTGGATCGAACTGGCTTCTGGATTTTTAGTGAAGCACCTCGCCTTTTTCTTCATTCCGATAACGATCAGTTTAATGACGATGGGATGGCTTTTCATTGAATTTGGCCTAGGGTTGGCGCTTTCCTTGGGAGTCAGCTTGATTTTTGGATTCATCGTTTCAGCTTGGACCGTTCAAAAGTTATCCCATCGAGGTGAGGTTAAGCAGCATGACAGCGCTCATCACAACTTATAGCATCTTACTAACCATCATAGCCTATATCATTGGAAGGAAAATATATGCCAAATATCCATCACCCTTTACCACACCTGTATTTTTCAGCACAATCACAATCATTCTCATCTTACTTGCCAGCGGTTTAAACTTTGAAGATTATACACCAGGAAAAAATATCATCACTTATTTCCTAGGTCCTGCCACCGTTGCCTTGGCTGTACCGCTATATAAAAATAGAAAGATAATCGTTAAACATGCCCTACCGGCGATAAGCGGCATGATCTTGGGCCTTATGGTCACCTTGATCATTGCCTTCACCATTGCACTTGCCTTTTCACTTCCGCCATTCATCCTTCAAGGATTGGCGGTTAAGTCGATTACCGTACCAATAGCGGTAGAAATCACCGAGCTTTATGGTGGTGATTCCAATATTTCAGCAGCTTTCGTTATCTTGACGGGTGTGCTCGGAACGATGATCGCCCCGAAAATGATGGATAAATTGAACATTACGTTGCCCTTTGCCCGCGGCATCGCATATGGAACCATCGCCCATGGACTTGGAACGGCTCAAGCGGCTCAGGAAAGCGAGTTTACCGGAGCTGTCGCAGGTGCGGCCATGGCGATTGCAGGTATCCTGATTTCCTGCTTCTTTCCCTTCATCAGTCATTTCCTGTAATTGCAAGAATAGCAAGAACCGCAACGCCTATGACGTTGCGGTTCTTTTATGATTGACCTTTTTTCAAGTCTTCGTATAAACGTCTTAGTACAAAAGTTTTGTACAGTTCGAGCTTCTTTTTCTCTATTGGGTGATAGCTAATCCCTCCGGCTTTTAATTGCTGGATGAACCACCCCTTGGAATATTCATAAGCCATACTGCCCCCTCCTCTGTTAAAGAAAAAGATATGCTTCAAGGAGAGGAATGATACTTATTTTTTGGCTGTCATGACTTCCAATAGTAAATCATACATTTCCTTAGCGGTCTTGAATGGCCGTTTTTGACGCATTTTCTCTTGATATACATCCGATTGATCGACCAAGTCTGCTAATGTGTCTTTGAATATCCGATCATTTAATTCTTCTTCTTGGATGACTTTACAAAACCCTTGCTTTTCAAAGCTGGATGCATTAAGGATTTGATCTCCGCGTGATGCATTGGCACTTAGAGGGATAAGTAACATCGGCTTTTGCAAACCAAGGAATTCAAAGATTGAATTGGAACCCGCCCTTGACACAACGACATCTGCAGCCGCCAAAAGGTCGAATAACTCCTCATGTACGAATTCGAACGGAGCGTATCCCGGTTGTTTCAATTCCGGTTTTACATGTCCTTTTCCACAAATGTGAATGATCTGGTACTCCTCTAATAAAGCATCAAGATTATCAGTGATCAGGTTATTGATTTTCACTGCCCCAAGGCTTCCGCCCATAACGAGCAACACCGGTTTTTTGCTTGTAAACCCGCAGAATGCCTTTCCAGCAGAAGCATTTCCCTTGAAAATCCCATCTCGCAATACGGCCCCAAGATACATCGCCTTATCTTGGGGAAGGCCTTTTTCGGTTTCCTGGAAGGTCGTGAAAATTTTTGATGCGAGTGGCATTGCAATCTTGTTCGCCAGACCAGGAGTATAATCCGATTCATGTATCGCAATCGGAATCCTCAGCATCCTCCCTGCCAAAACGACTGGAACGGAAACGAATCCACCTTTAGAGAAAATGAAATCGGGCTTTTCCTTTTTTAAAATTTTTCGCGCATCAAAAATCCCTTTAATGACCCTGAACGGATCTTTCATATTTTCAATGGAAAGGTAACGACGGAATTTCCCTACAGAAATCGTCTCATAACGGACCTCGGGAAATTCCTTTTCGATAATATTTTTTTCGATGCCTTTTTTTGATCCAATATAAGTAACATCCCAATCCTGCTTGAGAAATTCAGGGATGATTGCTGCATTAACAGATACATGACCGGCAGAACCGCCTCCGGTAAACACTATTTTCTTAGTCAATATTTCCACCTTCCAAACTTAAAAAATCACTTTGCATCCATATTACCATATATCCTTGCCATTAATAACTTGAAAAAGTATTTAAGTGAAGCGCACTTCCCTTAATCATCGATAATTTTTCCTTTTTCACTGTGGATATATTATAATCTTAGTATTCTACAATACTACAAGATACATTGGAGGAGTAATACATTGCAAGAAGTTTCTCAATCTCTCCATCAATTCGATGGAATCGAGGCCTGGACCGAATTAGGAATTTCAATCGGGATTTTTCTAATCTTTCTTCTGCTTCGGAAAGTATTTACTACATATATATTCAAATTCTTTCTTCGGATTGCCGAAAAACAAAAAATTCAATTTGCAGCCAACCTTATGCTCGCTTTGGAAAGGCCGGTAAGATGGCTTATTGTATTGATAGGCGTCATTATTTCCTTGCACTATTTTCCGATTGACTCTCCATCGGATGAACTCAAATCAAAAATTTATAGATCGTTTTTTGTTTTTCTATTCTTTTGGACGACGTTCAATATCAGTTCGATCATGACCCTCTTGTTTCCGAAGCTTGTTAGTAAATTTGGCCTTGAAGTTGACCAAATTGTTTTGCCGTTTTTCACAAAAATCATTAAATTGATCATCATCGCTTTCGGTGCATCCATCATTGCCGAGGAATGGGGATTTAATGTCGACGGATTCGTTGCAGGGCTTGGCTTGGGCGGATTAGCCTTCGCTCTTGCTGCCAAAGATACCGTCAGCAATTTCTTCGGAGGAATCGTCATCGTTACCGAGAAGCCATTCACCATAGGAGATTGGATCAAAACTCCAAGTGTGGAGGGCACAATCGAAGACATCACGTTCCGAAGCACAAAAGTGCGGACATTTGCACAGGCACTGGTAACCGTACCGAACGCTACCCTCTCGAATGAACCGATCATCAACTGGTCCAAGATGGGTAAACGCCAAATCGCCTTCCATTTGGGTGTGAACGTCACAACCCCAAAGGAAAAGCTCGAAAATGTCATAAAAGATATTGAGGCGATGTTAATCGATCACAAAGAAGTACATCCGGAAACGATTCTCGTTAAATTTGATGAATTCAGTCATTCCGGTTTCAATCTCTATCTTTATTTCTTCACTAACGCAACTGACTTTGGAGGATACTTATCCATCAAGGAAGATGTGAACTTCAAAATAATGGAGATACTCGAACAGGCAGATGTCCAAATCGCCATTCCTTCCCAAGCCTTCATTCTCCAAAAAGACTCAAACGTGGAAGCGATGAACGATTTTGAATCTATGCGCGACTAACAAACAGACTTGCCCTCAATTGGCAAGTCGCAGCTTATAAGCCAAAAGGTTTCGGAAGTCTCATTCCGGAACCTTTTGGCTTTTCCATTACTGTCTCTGAATGAATTGTACTCACTAAATAATTTAACTGAGCGAATTCGAGCAAGTGTGCGGGACTCCTGCAGAATCCCCGACCACTTATGGATAGGCAGAAACGCTCGATGTTCCAATTATCTATTTCGATGGGCAATGGGAGTTCCATATACGTAGGTACGCATAGTGGAATGGAACGCAAGGCAACGACACTCCTGCGGGAAATGCGTGTCTACGTGAGGCCCCGCAGGCTGAAAGCCGAGGAGGCTCACCGACCGCCTCTGGATAAGGGAGCGCCTGCAGTGCAATGTAACGTTCATTTTACAAATCGTCAAGACTATAGGAAATGTTTGTCTTCACGCACAGTGGAATGGAACGGAAGGTGCGACACTCCTGCGGGAAATGCGTGTCTACGTGAGACACCGCAGGCTCACCGACCGCCTGCGGAAAGCTAAGTGCCTACAGTGCAATGAAGCAGTCAGGTTTTAAAATACATTCAGAGGCTTGCCCTAAATCGGCAAGTCTTTTTATTGCTAAATAAACTTAAAAACATCACACCATTATGTGATATAATCTTTTCATTGTGTTTACAATTTCAAATCTGGATATAGAGGTACATCGATGAAACAGACTTATACGAAATCACAAAAGATCCGCCTATTATTTTATATATTAATTCCCATCCTGATCACTCAACTCAGCATGTATGCCATGACATTTTTTGATGTGATGATGTCTGGGCAGTACAGCACGCAAGACGTTGCCGGCGTGTCGATCGGCAGCTCCCTTTGGACCCCGGTCTACACCGGCCTCAGCGGGATATTGATCGCTTTGACGCCTGTCGTTTCACAGCTAATAGGTTCCGGAAAGTTCAAATCCGTTTCCTATTCCGTCATGCAGGCCGTTTATCTAGCAATCTCTTTAGCTTTGGTCATTTTACTTGTCGGAGCGTTTTCTTTGAATCCAATTTTGAATGCCATGAATCTGGAAGATAATGTTCATCGGGTTGCCCATGATTATTTAATAGCCCTTTCTCTCGGAATCATTCCTCTATTCGTTTATAACGCATTGAGGGCCTTCATAGATGCATTGGGCCAGACTAGGATTTCCATGATGATCACATTGGGTGCACTTCCGATAAACGTCCTATTCAATTATCTGTTCATATATGGAAAGTTCGGATTTCCTGAACTTGGTGGCGTCGGTTCCGGGTATGCCACGGCCATTACGTATTGGATCATTGCCCTTGTTGCCATCCTTGTGGTGGTGAAAATCAACCCTTTTTCCACTTATGACGTCTTTCGTGAATTTTTCCGGGTTTCCTTGAAAGAATGGCGCGCCTTATTATCGATTGGGGTCCCAATCGGATTGGCCATCTTTTTTGAAACAAGCATATTCTCAGCCGTTACCTTATTGATGAGCAAGTATGATACCGTCACAATAGCTTCACATCAGATTGCGATGAATTTTGCGTCCCTGCTCTATATGATGCCGCTCAGCATGTCTATGGCATTGACGATTGTCATCGGCTTTGAAATCGGTGCAGCCCGCTATAGAGATGCCAAGGAATACAGCTTGATTGGCATTACGCTCGCATTGATGATGTCACTCGTATTATCGGCGATCCTATTTTTCTTCCGGGAACCTGTTGCCTCTGCTTATACAAAAGATCATGCGGTCATGTTGTTGACATCTCATTTCTTAATATTTGCGATCTTCTTTCAGATTTCTGATGCCCTCCAGGCACCGATTCAAGGCATATTGCGTGGATATAAGGATGTGAATGTCACCTTTGCGATGTCCCTTTTGTCGTACTGGATTCTTGGGCTTCCAATAGGCTATATCTTTGCCAAGTTTACCGATATGGGCGCCTTTGGATATTGGATCGGCTTAATATCCGGTTTGGCTTTGGGAGCAATTGGATTAGCGGCTCGATTAAGGTTTATCCAGCAAGTAAAATATAAAAAAATGGCATGAAAATGCGTGAGGCTGGATTACCCGCCTCACGCATTTTTTCACACTGAAGATATTTTCCCGAGGACATCCTTTCCGCCAGTAACCGGTATGATGCTTCCGGTGATGAAATCGGATTTCTGATCACATAGGAACGAGATGACCCTGGCTATATCCTCCCCTGTACCCGGTCTGCCAATTGGCACCGTACGATCCTTTTTCTCTTTCGCAACCTTGATCTCTTGCTCCTTCCATTCACCGATGATATCGCCAGGACAGACCATATTCACGGTGATTCCAAATGCGGCTTCTTCCGCAGCCAATGTTCTCGTTAAGGAGGTCAATCCACTCTTTGCTGCAGCATATGCAGAGCGGTAAATCCAACCCGGTGCGGTTTCACAACGTTCAAAACCAAGTGTAATGACTCTTCCCCAGCCTCTTCTGCGCATGTGAGGAATAAGGTCCTTCGCAAGATAGAAAAATCCATTTAAATTACCGTCGATAATATATTTCCATTCTTCGCTGCTGTATTCATTCATCGGTTTCCGGTCATGCATATAAGGCCCTGCGTTATGAACGAAGATATCAACATGGCCAAAGCTCGCAATCACCTTCTCCATGATATCACGGCAATCTTCCTCACTTGCAGCATCACCTTGAATCGCGAGCGCCTTTACTTGGTGTGTTTTACGTAAATCATCCACCAAGGCTAAAGCGGCCTTGTGACTGTTTCGATAAGTAATGATGATGGACATTCCTTTTTCCGCTAGTGAAAATGCCACTCTTTTGCCGATTCCCGTTGCGCCTCCCGTAATAAAAGCTACTTTTTCATCCACAGGCCATCCCTCTTTGTCTAAAGGATTTTACTTAATTATACATAAGTTTTGCCCAATTTCTATAATTTAGTAATTGTTTGAATGAACCTCTAGGCTATTGACTGCATAAAATGCAATAAATAAACCTGTCAGTCCATAAGCAGGAGAGAGGAATTCAACATGTTTCCCTGGAATTCACTTTTTTCTTTTAAGAACAACCCGAACCAAAAGGACTTCATGAAAAATATGCAGCAAAGCGATGTGCAATCGTTCATCGAAAAGATGTTTTCACAAGTAATCCCTGACAATATGCAAGGCATGATGAACAATAATGATTTTGGCTCAAAAAAAGAACCTGCCCGAACAGAGCATCCAATGCATGCTGATGTATTCGAGACCCATTTATATGTATTTGTAAGGATTCCAATTGTTGATGAATCTTGGCTAAAGAAAATGAAACTTTACCATACCTCTAACCAATCGATCATCGAGGGGATTCCGGAAGCCTCCGATCGACACGTCATCACGCTGCCAGCACCTGTGAAGAAAAAAGGGGCATCGGCCCAATTTAAAGAATCGACATTGGAAATCCGCCTTCAAAAAAGCTTTAATACCCAGTATTCCGAAATTGATGTATCCGATATTTGATTTGGGAGCACACTTAGGAGTGGGTGCGGTTCCTGCGCTTTCGTGCCATCTTCGTTCCATCCGACTAACTGAAAGCACGATCATATTGAAAACCAATAGATATCGATTCAAAAAAAAGCACACCCCATTTCTAAGGGGTGTGCTCTTATATTAACCTACGCTCTATTATTTTCCGATGAATTGTTGAGTCCAGTAGTTACCAGATTCTACATAACCTACTCCAATGTGAGTAAAGCTAGAGTTCATGATGTTTTCACGGTGTCCTTGGCTGTTCATCCAAGCTTGTACCACTTCTTCTGGTGTTTTTTGACCTTGTGCGATGTTTTCTCCAGCTGATTTATAGCTGATTCCGAACTGTTTCATCATATCGAAAGGTGAGCCGTAAGTTGGGCTATTGTGATCAAAGTAGTTTTTATCTTTCATGTCTTGAGACTTGATACGAGCAACTTTGCTTAACTCATTGTCGACTTTAAGAGCAGACAAGCCTTGTTTTGCACGCTCTGCGTTCGTTAATTTAACCACTTGTTGTTCAAAAGCACTTAATTCAGAGTTTGTTTCAGTTTTCTCATTAGTAGGATTTTCTGGTTTAGCGTCTGGTTTTGCTTGGTTAGTCGTTCCATTTTGATTAGGTTTTTGTACTGGCTTTTGTACTGGCTTTTGTACTGGTTTTTGTACTGGTTTTTCTTGTGCTTGTACTTTAGCAGCAGGTAGTGTGATATTATACTTAGCTAGATATTGGTCAAGGACCTTTTGCATATCTTCTTGATTCATAGATTTATATGTTACTTGTTTAACCGTATCACAGTTAGCTGCTTCCGCTTGGTTAGCTCCTACTCCTGTGAATATAATTGCTGCAGCGGCTGCTGCTGACATGATCATTTTCTTTTTCATTCGTATTTCCTCCTGTGATGTTCGTTTTTTGTTGTTCTTGCTTCTGGAATTATCATAACATGCATTTTTTGTAATATATGCCCCATGAATTCCCAGACGGTTTACAGGTTACGAACGAGAAAAGATTTTTATCCACATTTCAGAGAAAGCAAGCGAAAAGGCTTAATCTATCTATGTTTTGATTAGTAGTATATATACTCATATTTTTCCAGACATTCCTTGTCAATGGTAGTTACATAGAACCATTTCCATTGAATACTAATAACTTTTAATTGACATATCATTTTCAAGCAAAATAGTATGACTTTCTTTACTGTTATGTTACAAATTTTTCGATACCGCTTCTCATTTTCCTTAAATAGGAAAACGAGTTTTAACATGAGTATTTTTAAATAAAAAGCATCGGATTGTCATTGACCTTTGCTTTCCACTGCATGAGCTCGCATAGCCAGAGGCGGTCCGTGATCCTCCTCAGGTTTTGCGGATACTCGTTTCCTAAGCAGGAGTCTCGCACACTTGCTCCATTCACTTTGCGTGAGAACAAAGATAGATTCTCCATTGCCTATGGTTTTTTGATTAGTACAATGTTCGTTCCATACCATTCAGTTTTAACATTAGATTGAAATTCGATTTCTTATAGTATTGGAGGATTTATACTTAGCTCGTTCCATTATGCGTGAAAACAGGTCAAAGCTTTTCCTTCATATATAGCTTTCAGAAGAAGCTAAATGTTTAAAGGTGTAACTAATCCTGTTATTGGCTATTAATTTGACTAGGGAGGTAACTCGACACCGGTTGAGCAAGTGATCTTGGTGTCCGATGAAGTTCGTATGACTGCCACAATCCAATTGAAAAATGAAAAAAGGCTTCGGAAGAAAAACCATTCCGATGCCTTTATGGTAGTAATTGCCGTTTCAATTCATATCTTCATCATTCATCTCGTCCATTTCCTTTTTTCCGTCATTTTGTTCAGGAGGAGTTGGTTTGCCGATGACGAATTCTTCCTTGGGCATGCTATGCATATCCCTTGCCGTTACGTGGGCATATACATAATAGGTGCCTTCTTCATCAAAGGTTTTTTCGATTTCATAAATGCCGTTTCCTTTATGTTTGGCCGCAACTTTGTCATGATCTTCACTATTTGCCAACCAAATTTCAAAACTGACATCATCCGCATCTTTCACCTTTTCATCCCCATACGTCACTTTAGCCCGAAACTTCACAGGCTCCTTCACTTCGCCCTGAATCGGATCGACAGCTAAGTCGACATTTAATATTTGTGGAATTTCCTCTTCCTTGCCACAGCCGGCCAACATAATGAACATCGTGCAAAATAACATGAGTTTTTTC
Source organism: Peribacillus muralis (assembly GCF_001439925.1). Classification (GTDB taxonomy): domain Bacteria; phylum Bacillota; class Bacilli; order Bacillales; family DSM-1321; genus Peribacillus; species Peribacillus muralis. The sequence goes on along the minus strand of NZ_LMBV01000004.1, from coordinate 136,433 downwards.
ATCTTGAACGTATCCCCTTTTTTTATGAAGTCCACTCTTCTTTTATTGTCGGAAGTGTGATTTTGACCTTTGTCCCGGTTTTTTCCTTGCTTTGGATTTCAATTTTGCCATGCTGCCATTCCACCATTTTTTTAACTATCGAAAGCCCAAGCCCTGACCCGCCATCAAAACGGCTGCGTGCTTTGTTCACCCGATAAAAACGATTCATTACATATGGCAGATCTGCTTTTGGAATTCCGGAGCCAGTATCAGAAACCGATAGCTCGCATTGTTCATTCTGCTGAATGAGGGTAATAGTGATGGATCCACCTGGATTCGTATATTGAATCGCATTATCGATAAGGTTATGCAGGATTTGCTCCATCCTTCCTTCATCTCCATATATAATCGGGTCCGGATCCAGCTCAAATATCAAGTCCAATTGCTTCTCTTTTATGATCGGTTCGTATTTAGCGAGGACATCTTCAATGAATTGGGCAAATGCTATCGGGGTTTTGCATAAATGGAATGAGTCGCCATCGACTTTCGATAGGTCCATCAAATCCCCTACAATCCGCTGCAGTCTTAGTGCTTCCCTTGAAATGAGCTGAAGGTATTTCCGTTCCTCTTCTTCATTCTTCACGACCCCATCCAATATGGCGTGCGTGTATCCCTTGACGTAACTAAGCGGCGTTCGGAGCTCATGGGCAACATTTTCAAGAAACTCTTTTTTTCTCTCTTCTTCCAAATGGATGGAATTGGCCATATCATTAAAGGCTTGTGCGAGCTTGCCGATTTCATCATGACTCTTCACTTGAAGCTGAATGTCATAATCCCCTTCCGAGACCCGATGGGCAGCAGACTCGATTTCCTTTATCGGACTAATCAGCTTCTTCAACCATTTCGTTGTAAAAAAAATCGCGATAATCAGGAATAACAGAATTGCCGCGAGCCATTTCACAGCAAATTCCTTCAGTAAGTCCGTAATCGAATTCACTGGAATATATGTATAGATGATACCCTCAAGGCGGTCGTCATCAATTAAGGGAATGATTGCCGCTACGATGTTCTTTTCAAACCTTTTTTCATACCCCTCTTTTTCGACCGCTTTTCCATGTAGAAGCATTTGCCTTTCTTCTTCGGAAATGAGCGTGTCATAATTGATTTCAAATGGGAGGCAGGCACTCAATTCCCTTGGATTGTTGACGACAAAGACCTCGCTTTCGTTCTTACTATTGAACCATTCCACCTTTTCCTTGAAGTCATCGCTGATTTCGCCACCGGAATAATCGGCCCCAAGCAATGAGGCTTCATGTACCAAATCTGTTTTAAGCTTCTCCACATACAGATTTTTATAATAATATTGTGAAAGGGAGTATGCGAACAGAACCGACAGGATGATGGCCGTGATGATGGTCAGCCATAGCTTAAAGGTGAGCGATTTCCAATTATAATTCATTTCTTTTCCTCAATCTTATAGCCGATTCCCCAGACGGTTTGAATATAGTCGGCCGTCCTTAATTTCATCCGCAGCGTTTTAATATGGGTATCCACCGTACGTAAGGATCCTCCATATTCCCCGCCCCAAACATTTTCAAGGAGTTGCTCCCGGCTGAGTGCCTGCCCTTTATGCCGCATAAGGAATAAAAGCAATTCGAACTCTTTCAAGGTTAGGTTGATTGGCGATCCTTGCACCAAAACCGTCCTCGACGGAATGTTCAAGCTGATTTTTCCGAATCGGACATAACTTTGATTTCCTTCTTTCATGGACAATTTCCCTGTCCTTCGTAATACAGCTTCAACTCTCGCGACCAATTCACCTGGATTGAACGGTTTAACGATGTAATCGTCTCCTCCGAGCTTCAACCCCTTCACTTTATCCCATTCCTCACCTTTCGCACTGACAAATATCACTGGGATATCCCACTTTTCCCGGATTTCTTCACAAACGGAGAAGCCGTCCATTCCCGGCATCATAATATCTAATAAAACCAAATCGACTTCCTGTGTTTCAACCTTGCTGATGGCTTCTTTTCCATTTTCAGCCTGAATGCATCGATATCCTGAGTTCAATAAATACATTTCGACTAGATTGCGCATATCCTCTTCATCATCTACGACTAAAATGGTGTAAACATGCATGTCATCTACTCCCTCAACAACAATTGAAATGGTCCTTCGCCTACTTTAATCGTTTGTTTAACATCGACTGTATTGGCATCCATCACATAAATTTCATCACTATCATACCCTGCTACAACCACGTCTTTCTTAAAGTTCGCCATTTCGAAAGGGTTGACGCCAACCACTTTCCTTTCCACTTCCTCATATTGCTTATTCAATTTATATAAGGAGCTTGTTCCATGGCTTAGGACATAAATGCCTTCGTCACTCTCCAGGAACTTTATCGGCATGGTGGGTGCCTTCAGCTTTTCCTTCAATTTTCCTGTTTTTGCCGAATATATGTACAGGTCTTCTTCCACGTGGTCCCCGTCACCGTGGCCACCTATCCAGATTTCATCTTTTTCTTCCCTTAATAATGTGCCCGTACTCGAGCTATGTATCGAAAATTCAAAATCGACCTTTTTCGTTCCGAGGTTGATCACGGTACATTTCGTATCACCAAAGTTGATGACATACAAACGGTTTGCTTTCTGCCCTTCAAGAACGGTCAATGGGCTTTTGCCAACCTTGACGATTTCCTGCTTTTCTCCTTCATCATTCAAAAAATATATCGAGTGGTCAGATTGATTGACGGCGACGATACTTTTTCCATCGTTCAGCAGCTGCATATTGACGATTCCTTTGCCGGTTTTCCAGCTCTTTATCCGCTTTCCAGCTGATAATGAGAATACCTGGACGTTCTCCATCTCCTTTCCGTAAAGGAGGATCGTGTCTTTATCTGCCAAAAGCAGGGCTCCGGTGAACGGTTCGGCAATATCCCATTCGGCAAAAGGGTGATAGTTTTCGTCCAAGAAGGTCAGCGAGGTGTCCTTGATATTGACTGTCGCTAAAAAAGCTTCATCTTTGTCTATTTTAGTGTATGGATGGCTTAAGTTACATCCAGTAAGAAATAAGACGATAAGCAAAAGATTAATGCCCCATTTCATATGTAAGCTCCTTATTCATGAAATATCTATTTTTGGAAATTTTAACAATGAATTGTGAAAAAAGTATGAAGCAGATAAGAAATTTTACTAACAAGCTTTTGCGGATCGGACTCATAGTCTTTCCAGTTCATCAATATAAACGATGATGAGAGCGTTTTTCTTATCTTCCGAAAGCGATGATTCCATTACTCGTTTAATACAAAGGTAAAACTTCTCGAGTGGAGGCTTGCGGGCACGCGGATGTGCATTTTCATCCAAAAGCTCCCGGCGGATGAGTTCCGATAATACATCCCCTCCTCCTCCATCAGTCACCTTGCGATTATTCCAAATGCTTAAATATGCTTGCAATAATGCTTCCTGCTTACCTGTATCCTTCATATTATCTCTTCCATCCCTTACTAATTTATACATATTACCTGTCAAGTTTGTAAAGACTATTTTACTAATACGGTACATGCTTTAAAAACCCTACAAAGGAGTGAGTACACTGTCTCAAGTATACCGCTGTCCGAATTGCCGGACAAATAAATCTCGCTTCAATCTCATTCAGCAAATACCGACACCCATTAAAAAGGACCCACAATCCGGAGAGATTGTTGAACAATATTCTAACGATGCTCTTCAACCTTTCCATCTAGCCTATAATGGTCCAGAGGTCCGGGTACAATGTGCTGCTTGCGGTTTAATTGAAGACGAAAAAACATTTGCAGCATTTGGCTTGCAACAATAAAAAACGGTCAGACCCCTAAATGGGTCTGACCGTTTTTTCAATCATTTCCCACAGACTTTTTTGCCCGATCTATGGCAATCGGAATGGCTTTCCCATCCTCATATCCTTCATCCAATAATGCATTTGCGATTTCTATTGCCTTTTCCCTGACCTCTTTATCTAGATTCTTCATTGAATCTGGATAATCGTTCTTATTCCATGGCATGTATACCGCCTCCTTGATAAGAAAGTCTGGTTTTAGAATTCCCTCTTTCAATCGGCGGTAAACATCTAGTGGGCCGCTTTCGCTTCCAAAGCTTCCAACTGAGCGATCATGATCTCCCTGTCCAGCTTTTCCCCGATGATGACGATATTCAATGGCATTTTCATCATTTCATTCATGTACATCGGCATTCCATAGGAGTATTGGAATAAGTGGGGATATTGTGAATGGGTAAAGGAAATGTATCCTTTCATTCGATAAACCGTTTCCGGAAGGGACCTAAGCCAATCTTCAAAATCAGTTAAGTTCACGGACCTTTCAAACGTATGAACGACAGCCGTTAAATGCAGATGATCGTGGACATCAAGTTTTTCATGTCCCTTATGCCGTTTTGTTTGCATCTGTTGTAACGACAACAAGGACACTGCTGCATACTCTGTCAATAAACAGACGGCATCGCTATTCAGTGCTTGTATCGAGTAAATGAGCTGAGCCGCCTCCATCTCGCTCACTAGATCCGCTTTATTCAACAATATGAAATCGGCATGATGAATTTGTTCAGCAAGCAACTGGCGCAGCTGCGGAGACAACTCCTCCCTATCGCGCCACCTCAATAGATCGACAACCGTTATGATTCCTTTATACACCAGCCTTTTAGCGAAAAGCGGGGACATGATGCCATCGAGTACTTCCACGGGATGCGCCGCACCTGTCGTTTCGATATAAACGGCATCCAGGTCGTTTTCGGTTAGCAGCTCATGAAGCTGGACCTCCAGCTTATCTTGAATGGTGCAGCAGATGCATCCGTCAAACAGCTCCTTCAGAGGCACTTCATCTCCAATCAGGCTGCTGTCTACCGATATGCTGCCAAGCTCATTTAAAAGCACGGCCACTTTTCTGCCCGCTTCACTTTCCTGTTTTAATATATTTCGTAGAAGCGTCGTTTTCCCGCTGCCGAGAAATCCGCCTAATATGTAGACTTCAGTTGTTTTCATTCACATCTGCTCCCATGATCCAATTATATTTACTTCCGTTAAATTTTATCATACTTATCCTGCATAAGCACTTGCCAAGACCAGATAAAAAAACCAGTACGCAAGCTGGTTTTAGAATGTAGAAAAATACGATTTTCATCGAGTTTTTTTATGAATGTGTACTATTTTAACGATGTTTTGTGTTGGTGTACTTAGCGTTGATTTCCACTACAGGCGCTCCCTTTCCGCGGGCGGTCCGGGATCCTCTTCGGCGCTTGCGCTCCCCTTAACCGCATTTCCCGCAGGAGTGTCGCACACCCGCTCCAATCCACTCAGTTTTAACAATTAGAAGGACTCCTTTAATCCACAGTTTTTGAGGTTTATATTTTAAATCGTCTACACTAAGTTAAATAGGTATATTAAGGTCAAGTAGGCTCAGAAAACATACGTTAAGCCGAACATTGACCAACGGATTTAAACAATAAATGACAACTATATCTAAATGTAAAACGACATCATTAGAGAGTACGACCTGACTACTTCCATAATGGATAAATGGATCAATCGTCAACGCAATTCAGGTTGGTTTAAAGAAAAAGACAATGTAACGCCTACTCAGGTGAAATTAGCTTAGGTATTGAAACAGGTAGAAATGAAGAATGATAGTTTAAAGCGGCCGTTGCTAGCCATGGGACGAAAGTATATATGATTTTAAACAATATTCGCCCATACGCGGAAGATTAAAAAAGTGGAACTCCAGAAATGCCAAGCTAAAACGGATGGAAACAAAGGAATGAGCTAAACCGCGGCTTCAGACAGTAAGAACAATAAAACCAGCCGATAGGCTGGTTTTACAGGATTGTTCATGCTTGAACTTCATCTTTATCGTAAATCGGCACCCACCCTGCTTTTGTAACGAAAATCCGGACAGCAACCGTTTTCCTATCTTCTGCCAACGTGAAATAGTGTCTTGTTGATTCTGGTACGCTAATTAGGTCTCCTGGGTTAAGCCGTACATCAAACCACCGTTCTTCGGTTCCTTCAATGGCAAAGATACTCGTTCCTCCTGCTATGAAACGCACTTCATCATCTTCATGATGGTGTTCCTGCTTAAAGTTTTCTAGCATTTGATCCAAATTCGGGGTAGCATCCGATAAGGTGATTATATCATTGGCTTTATACCCTCTTCTTTCGGAAATTTCCGTTATCTCCGTTTGGAACGCTGATAGAATTTCCTCCTTATCCGCATCCGTTAAATTGTATTTTTCGACTAGATGTGCCGGTAATTTCGATATATCCCATTGTTCATATATTACCCCTTGTGTTGCTAAAAAACTTTTTACCTGTTCACCGTTTTCAATAACCTCGTTTGTTTCATGAAATCTAATTGTCGCCATCCTTCATTCCTCCTCAATCTAGTTTTATCTTACAGAATGGATAATTGCCCGTTGTGATTTTAGCAGCAATTGATATTGAAATAAAAATTCACAAGCTTCCAATATCCTTTTTGCTTCGAGGCCGCTTTTGCCCCAAACCGTGATCCCATGATTGCGAATGAGCACCGCACCGGAATCTTCTTGAACATGCTGATTGAATTTCTCGGCTAACAGCGGAATGTCCGCATGATTATAGATGATTGGAATTTGGAATTCCGAATCCTCATCCCATCTCCCTGTCGCTTTAATGATTTCATGATTCCGAAAAGTTACGGAACCTTCACCTCCGTACAATTCGGACACTACATTATTTTCGACTGTATGGACATGAAGCACGCAATTCGCTTTGGTTTTTCCGTAAATGACGGTATGAAGTAATGTTTCAGCTGATGGCCTTAGCTCCGTCTCTTCGACGGGGCTTCCTTTTAAATCCACCAATAAAAAATCGGAATCAGATTGCTTTCGCTTATCCTTACCGCTTGCCGTAATATAAAAGGTTGGACTATCGGTCTCGCGGATTGAAAGGTTTCCGCTTGTTCCCATAAACCAATCCCGTTCGGCCAGTTCTGCTTTGATTTCCGCTAGCTCCCGCCACTCCTTCGTATCGGTGTTCACGCTTTTACCTCCTCACGCTGCTTTAAAATATCCAATACATCATAGAACGTTTCAAACCCCTGATGCGGCAGCCCTTCACTTATGCATTTCTCGAGCAATATATCACGGGCTATGACAAAACCCGCCTGTTTTGCCGCTTCAAAATCAGTCACGGAATCGCCAATCACATACGTGAAGTCATCCGCACCTGCTATTTGCCTCATAATCGATGGCTTACAGCAGCCGCACTCATTACCGCATTGATCATCACAAGCATATGGCCACTCGATATAAATCTTTTGCTTATCAAAGTGGGCATTGTTACAAAAGACAGCACCTGTGGGAAAGATGTCATTTAATAGCGGATCAATGAAAAAATCCATGCCTCCGCTTACGATATATAAAGGAATTCCAGCTTGTTTCGCATACTCTACGAAATCACGGAACCCAGGCCGTATTTGTGCTGTCTCCTTCACAAATTGGATGATATCCGCCTTCAAGCCACTATCAAGCAGGGAAAACATTTCTCCGACCCCGGAGGATATACTGATTTTTTGCTGAAGTACGTCATCCTTCAACTTTTCCCATTCAGGGGGAGCGAATTTTTTCATAATGGAGATGATATTGTCCGTGTTCGTTATCGTTCCGTCGAAATCACAAAAAATGATCGGTTTCATCAGTCTTACAGGCCTCCCCATAACACCAGCGCTTTTTTGAGAGCTTCTTCATTTGCTGCCGCCTCAGATAAGTCCTTTCCGGCAAGAACAGCTTCCACAGCAGAACGGAAAGCTCTGGCCCCGCCCTGTGCTCCGTCAGGATGTCCGTGGATTCCGCCTCCGGCATTGATGACACTGTCCAGTCCAAAATCCTTGATCAAGGCGGGGACCATCCCTGGATGAATACCTGCTGAAGGAACCGGGAAGGCTTTTTTCCACGAATGTTCTTCTTTTGTCAGAGCCTTTGCAATCGCTAGTGTCTCCTCTTTTTCAAGTGCGACATTTCCATAAGGGGATGGGAATAAGGACAAATCTGCACCCGAAAGTCTTACTAATTTACCTAGCAATAAGGAATAACCAATCCCATAAAAGGACGAAGACGCCAAAGCTCCGCTAAATGCGGGATGTGCCATGATCGGTAGCTTAATATGATCATGTTCCCTCAAGGCCTGCAATACATCCAAACCATATGTATGAACATTGAACAGTAAAGCATCTGCCCCCGCTTCTGCTGCTTGCTCTGCCTTATCCAATAATTCAAACGTTTTCCCTGATAGATTGACAGCATAAACGGTTCGATGGCCAGTCGTTTCATAGACTTCATTCAAGATCCTTTTACCGGTTTTAATTCGATCAATAAATGGAGTCTGTGCCTGGTCGAAGAGAATCTCATCATCTTTTACAAGATCGACACCTCCTAATGCTTGTTGCTTCAGTTGCTCATTATGAAACGGTAAATCCCGTCCTAACACACCTTTAAAAATGCTCATCACCAACGGTCGATTATATACGTCAATCTTCTCCCTTATGCCTGCAATGCCAAATTGCGGACCAGGAAAAGCCTTGTGAATATCCCCGATAAAATCCAAGTCGATCAGTTTAATTTCACCGTCCAAAGACAGTTTTCCGAAGACCGTCGTGAGGATTGCGGGTAAATCGTTAGAGAAATTCCCTGCTGGATAAGCAATTTTAATCCATGAACGATATACCTTACGATCAAAGTAGCGGTTTGCCCTTTCTTCTTCAGCTAATGGTGTCACCGAGACGACACGTCCCTTATGTTTTTCCAGCTGCTTTTGAACCAATTGGGGCAGGTCCGTCCAAGTTCCCACAGTCAAACCTAATGCAATGCTTTCTGCTTTTTTCTCATGATTTCCATCAAAATCATGAATTAAATAAGTTGCGATTATCTCGCTCATCTGTTTCACTCCTATAACACGTTAATAAACTCTCGAGGTCATTGCCTTTACATTTCGAAATGGCAAAAGCCCCTTCATCATGAAGAGGCTTTAAAAAGCCATCTTCTTATCTCCCAGCCAATCGGCTGCAAGAATTAGCACCGTGCCTTGTGGATTAAAAAGAAAATCCGGCGATAAATAACGCCCCATTTTACAATGGAATTACGGTCGGTTGCTGGGCTTCATCGGGCTAGTCCCTCCACCTGCTCAAAATAAGAAAACGCTGATATATTGTTATATTCAAGTATCAAAAGATTAAGAATTTATTTTGTATTCTGTCATGTAATCCATACTTTGTCAATAAGTTTAAAATTATTTAATGGCTTTACTAAAGTTAAAACAAATCTAACTTGCGTATCCGCTCGACAGCCTCTTTCAGTCGTTCTTCCGAAGTCAGAAGCCCGACCCTGACGTAGCCTTCGCCAAATTCGCCAAATCCATTTCCGGCAGCCACTGCAACGTGGGCGTGGGTTAATAAATGATCCGCAAAACTCTCGGAGGTGAAACCCGGTGGTATTTTAAGCCAGGCAAAAAACGATGCTTCCGGTGCCTTAACCTCCCAGCCAATGTCTTGTAATCCCTTTATGAAAGTATTCCTCCGATTCTCATACACTTTCACTAACTCCTCTACACACTCTTGGGAATCAAGCAAAGCGGTCGCAGCTGCCTCCTGTATCGCCGGGAAAAGGCTCACATAAAGGTGGTCCTGCAAAAGTTCAAGAGCTTCAATGACACTTTTATTGCCAACCGCAAAGCCGACTCTCCATCCTGCCATATTGTAAGTTTTCGAGAGTGTATATATTTCTATCCCAATATCCTTCGCCCCCTCTGCCTGGAGAAAGCTAATCGGTTTTTTTCCATTGAAGCCGATTGCCCCATAAGCAAAATCATGGACGACACAAATTGAATGCTCTTTGGCATACGATACGGTTTCATTAAAGAAATCTTCACTTGCAGATGCGCCTGTAGGATTATTCGGATAGTTCAAGAACATCATTTTTGCTTGATCAAGCACATCTCTATGTATCTCTTCGTAATTGGGAAGAAAAGCATGTTCTTCCTTCAACGGCATGCGTTCAATTTGAGCCTGGGCCAAAACGACACCGGAAAGATAATCCGGATAGCCGGGATCTGGAATGAGAATCGTATCACCTGGATTCAATAAACATTGAGGCAATTCAACCAATCCTGCTTTTCCGCCAAAGAGAATGGCTATTTCACTATTTGGGTCAAGCTTGACGCCGTATTCCCGTTCGTAAAAGGTGGCCGCGGCATCTTTTAAATATTGATATCCCCTGAACGGCGAATATTTATGGTTGATCGTTTTTTCAGCTGCACCCTGTAAACTTTTCACGATATGCTCAGGTGTCGGTTGATCGGGATTTCCTTGGCCTAAGTTAATGACATCATGCCCTAGCGCAGTAATTGCATGGACCTTTGCGACTAATGAAGCGAAAAACTGCTTGGGAAGTTCCTGAAGCTGTTTCGATTTTTCGAATTGCAACATTTATTCACCTTCTCTGAAATTTCTTGAAATTCTAGTCACAAATGATATATGTTTATTATAGTCTTGTAAAGCAATTTTTTACTTATGGGGGTTTTATTGAATGAAATGGAAAATAGCTTGTATCCAGATGGATATAGCGTTCGGACAACCAGATATCAATTATCAGCATGCCGAACAATGGTTGGAAAAAGCTGTAAGCAAAGAAGCCGATATCGTTATTTTACCAGAGCTTTGGACGACGGGCTACGACTTGACTAGATTGAATGAGATTGCTGATGAAGGTGCCGAACAGACGATTGGATTTTTAAAAAACATGGCAATCAAGCACCAAATTCATATCATAGGTGGCTCCGTCGCAAAAAAAACGCAAGAAGGCATCTATAACACGATGGTCATCATCGATAAGGATGGGAACCTCGTTAAAGAGTACGATAAGCTTCACTTATTTCAATTGATGGATGAACACCACTTCCTGCAGCCAGGCGAGAATGATGGATTATTTACTCTTGATGAAAAAATATGTGCTGGTTTCATTTGTTATGACATCCGCTTTCCGGAGTGGCAGCGTGCCCATACCGCCCGAGGGGCAGAAGTTCTGTTCATTACCGCAGAATGGCCAAAACCTAGGCTTGATCATTGGAGAGCCTTATTGATCAGCCGCGCCATCGAAAACCAGGCCTATGTTGTAGCCGTGAATCGCTCAGGCTCGGATAGCAATAATGTATTTGCCGGTCACTCGATGATCATTGATCCTTGGGGTCATATCGTAAGTGAAGCTGGAGAGGAAAGTGAAGTATTGACAGGCACCTTGGATTTCAAGAAAATTTCCGAAGCTCGCAACAAAATACCGGTATTTGAAGATCGCCGTCCAGATCATTATTAATTTCCCATTGACAAACTATTTGAAAGATTGATATTATTTTCCCGAAGATTAAAATTTCAGAAAACATATAAACTCTTATCAAGAGCAGGCTGAGGGATAAAGGCCCTATGAAGCCCAGCAACCGACTGTAATACCATTGTGAAATGGGGCGGATTCACCGCCGGATTCCTTAATCCACAGAGCACGGTGCTAATTCCACCAGAAAACACTTCTGGGAGATGAGAGGTCCGAAGCTAAAACTTCTGCCTCTTTCTCTATGAAAGAGGCTTTTTTATTTTAATTTTGCATGTGGAGGGGAAAATGATGACTCAAAATCATTCGAATTTTAAAAGATTGACAACTGAAACAGCTATAACCCTTGCAAAAAAACTTGGGTTAATCAATTCAGCTGCTCGTTTAAACTGTAAAGAAATCGGCGATGGAAACTTGAATTATGTGTTTCATATTACAGAAACGGACACCAATAAAGGGATTATAATCAAACAAGCGGTCCCTTATGCCAAGGTACTTGGCGAAAGCTGGCCGCTGACGTTAAAAAGAGCTGCCATCGAAGCGAATGCCCTTATCCATTTCCGGAGCTATTGCCCCGAATTCGTACCGCAAGTCTATTATTCGGATGAGCGACTAGCCATCACGATCATGGAAGACTTGTCACACTTGAAGATTGTAAGAAGTGGATTAATTGATGGTGATTCGTTTCCATTGCTTTCGCAACATATTGGAGAGTATGTCGCGAAGACGGCATTTTACACTTCCGACTATCACTTGGAGCCTTCAGTGAAAAAAGAAGTGGCCCGACACTTCACGAATCCGGAACTATGTAAAATCACTGAGGTCTTTATTTTCACGGATCCATTTTTTGAGGAGCTGCCGGGTGACTTCGAGGTGGAACTGACGGATGCCGCCAATAAAATTTGGAATGACCAAGAAGTGATACTCGAAGTGGCTAAGCTGAAACAAAGCTTTGAAACCGAGCAGGAAGCCTTGCTTCATGGAGATTTACATACAGGAAGTATTTTTGCAAGTGAAACAGAAACAAAAGTCATTGATCCGGAATTTGCTTTTTATGGACCCGTTGGTTTTGACCTTGGTCAATACACCGCCAACCTCCTCTTTCAGGCTGTCACACGTGATAGAGCTGGGAAAGAAGAGATTTTCACACATCTTCATGAATTTTGGTATGCCTTTGAAGAAACTTATACAGGATTATGGGAAGGTCAAAATAAAAGTCCATTCCGCCATGTGAAAGGTTATCTGCCTTATTTACTGACAAAATTCAAAAAAGATGCATTCGGCTTTGCCGGCTGTGAACTAATTCGGAGAACGATCGGTCTATCTCATGTTGCTGATCTAAATGTTTTGCAAGATAAAGAAACGAAAATCACGGCCAAAACGACCACATTAAAGCTCGGTGCTTCGTTAATCAAAAAACGGGAAGAATTAGATGTACCAGCGGTCATTGAATTGGTAAAGCAACAAACGCTGACTTCTTATTCCCCTTTATAAAAGGAGACCTGCACATGACGACCACAGCAGTTTTACCATATTCCGTACAATGGGATAATTCCCATATCACATTATTGAATCAACAAGCCCTTCCTGCCATCACTGAATTCATTGAACTTCATTCAGTTGATGATGTATATGACAGCATTTTGACATTGAAAGTTCGCGGTGCACCAGCAATTGGACTGACTGCAGCATTTGGGGTAGCACTAGGGGCCAAACAAGAAACTTCCACAGATTTAGGGGAATTCAAAAAAAACGTAAAGAGGCATATCGAAAAGCTCGCCTCTTCACGACCCACTGCAGTCAATCTGTTTTGGGCCCTAAAGAGAATGGAAAACATTTTGCTGGCGGCCCAAAGCATTGCCACTGCCAAAGAAGCACTTGAGTTGGAGGCAAAAGCCATCTTTGCCCAAGATGAAGAAATGTGCAGGAAAATCGGCGAACATGGATTATCCCTTTTCTCCAAAGGAGATTCCCTTCTAACGCATTGTAATGCTGGGGGAATTGCCACTGCGCGGTATGGCACAGCCTTGGCTCCCTTTCACTTAGCTAAAGAAAGGGACTTTCCGTTGAAAGTGTACGCATGTGAAACAAGGCCTGTGCTGCAAGGGGCGCGTTTGACAGCGTGGGAATTGATGCAAGCGGGGGTTGATGTCACCTTAATTTCTGATAATATGGCTGCCCATACGATTCAGCAGAAACAAATCAACGGAATTATAGTTGGAGCAGATAGGATTGCCGCTAATGGAGATACAGCCAATAAAATTGGGACATTGGGCTTGGCCATCTTAGCGAAGCATTATGGGATTCCTTTTTATGTGGCTGCACCATCAACCACATTTGACCTTACTCTTGAATCAGGTGCATCCATTCCGATTGAAGAACGAGATGGAGCAGAAATCACGTACATACAAGGAGTTAGGGTCGCCCCGGAAAACGTGAACACATTCAATCCTGCCTTTGACGTTACGCCTCATCATCTCATTACTAGCATCATCACCGAAAACGGTATCATTACACCAGGTTTTGCTCATAACATCCCAAATTTCGTGAAATGAGATTTCTTTCATTTAAATGGTGACTAAAAAAACGAGATGGATTTCAAATCCATTCTCGTTTTTTTATATTTTATTATTTATTCTAACGAGGTTTATTATATAATTCATTCTAGATTGCTGGTTTTCATCAGTTAGAGTCTTCCCCCATGCTAGTTTGAAAAGAATTCTTGGAGCGCCTTCTTATTTTTCGTATCATCCATCTCCAACACAGCCCCGATTTCTGGATATTCTTCATCTTTAAAGCTTCCTTCGACAGGAATTCTCATCGTTTCGACGGTGTCCGGTGCATGAAAGACGGCTTTTGGGCCCATTTCCAATATCGTTTTCAGCCCAATATCAGTATCTAAATAGGAGAGGCCTTGTTCGATCATGCTTGGAAGGGCTACCACTCCTTCAAAGGACGAGATTTGATTGATGAATCCGTTTTTTAATTGAAGCAATATCTCTTGCTGCCTGTCCACCCTTCCGAAATCACTTTCATCGTCATGCCTAAAGCGGACATATTTCAATATCTCCTCACCATGCAATACATTTTTACCAATGCTTGCTTGGATGCTCATATCATCTATGATTTTCTGATCGACATCCACCACGACCCCCTCAGGGGCAAGCAAGTCCACCATTTTTACAAATCCATGGAAATCTATCACAGCTACATGGTCGACTTGTACACCAAAGTTTTCATGGATCGTTTTCTTGAGCAATTCCTTTCCGCCATAGTAATAGGCTGCATTTATCTTATTGTATCGAGGGTGATCACCTGGGATTTTAACATAGCTGTCACGCATGATTGAAGCAAGTTTCAGTTTTCCTTGTTCAGGAAAGTATCTCGCCAACATGATCGCATCCGATCGGGATTTTTTCTCCCCCCTGGAATCGACGCCAATTAATAAAAATGTCTTCACGCTGTCATGGATTCTTTCATTGGTTAAGTTTTTTTCCGTGCCTGCATTTCCATTTTGTTTCGGTAAAGGGGCATAGGTGCATCCTGCCAGTATCATGATCACTAGATATATGTACAGTACCTTTTCTTTCATTACCTCACCTCGTCGGAAAATTAATTCTATTTTTACCTTTTAATGGATTATTATGCATTCAATTACAAATATTCCGTCACTCCCTTTCTGCTCCAATCAACTCTGCATTAAAATAAAGCTTGTGTGTGTCTCAATCGTATAAGGATTTTTAAGGGATTACATTGAATTGGCTCCCTAAGTTAGACAATTATTTTAAGGTCGGTATATTTAACAAAAACTACGAAATAAGGAAATTGACTAAACGAGAGCGTAGACATTCTTTTAAGAATTCAAAGAACAAATGGAAAGCTACGGAAAGACATTATCAGAGAATACGACCTGACTTCCTCAATACTGGGAAATGGTTTAGTCAACAACGCAACGCAGATTCGTTTAAAGAAAAAAACCAAATAACGCCTGATCAAGTCGAGTTAGCCTAGGTAATGAAGATAAATAAGCAGGTAGAATAAAGATTGATAAATGTGAAGGGTAACAATGCTCACAAATACTCGGGTCAGCAACGTGCAACGTCCTTAAGATTCCAAGAAGCACGAATTATTACGAAGAGTTAAGCGTTCTTTAAATATGAAAGGCTACTCCTATGAGAATGCGATAGCGGAACCAACATGTAAAATTATTAAGACAAACTTAGTAAAAAAAACACCATTTCAAGTCGTTCGTATCCGACTTAAAGAACGAACTATTTAATTATGTGAACTGGTTTAATGGAATAAGCATTTGAAAGAAAACTGTCTAGTTTTTTAATGACAGAGCAAAGTGCATATACTCCAAAACTGGGGACAATCAGGATTCCATCTTCGTTTTCACGCAAAGTGGAATGGAACGCAAGGCGGCGAGACTCCTAAGGGAAATGCGTGTCTACTTGAGACCCCGTAGGCTGAAAGCCGATGAGGTTCAAGGACCGCCCTCTGGAAAGCTAAGCACCTGCAGTGAAATGAAACGGACCAAGTACAGTTCGCCAAAACCGGAGGCACATCCAAGACTGTAAAATAAAAAAAAGATGCCGCCTGCAAAATGCAGACAGCATCTCTTTCAAGTTGTCTCTTTTTAAAATGTCCTTTGAAGGATACAATTTACTGACAGGCTTCTTACGTTTACTTGATTTCTTTCTTTACTACCTCTACCGCTTTTTTCAATTGTGTATCGTTTTTCAGGATTTTATCTCGGATAGCCTCCATCAATTTCACAGTTGTATCATCTTTAATGATCCCAGTTTCTTTGATTTTTTGATCCCTTTGGAATGCTTTGACTGCATTCGTGGTTTCTTCATCAAAGAATCCGTCTATCTTGCCTGGATCTTGGCCTGCTTCCTTCAGCATCTTTTCTGCCGCTTTCACTTCATTGGAGGAATCTGATTCTTTCAATTCCTTATCCGGCGAGATGTACGGAAGGCTGGCATAATCAGGAAGCTTCACCTCAATATCAGGCTTGATCCCTTTTTTATGGATCCAATTGCCTTCAGGAGTCAACCATTTAGCTGCTGTGTATTTAAAGTTAGAGCCATCATCGAAGTCTTCGGCAGTCTGTACAGTTCCTTTACCAAACGATTTAACCCCAACCAAAGGAATGTCGGCAGATTCACGGACAGCTGCCGCGACGATTTCAGATGCACTTGCACTGCCATCATCGATTAACACAACTACCGGGACCTTCTTCAACGCACCATCATTGTTCGATTTATACACTTCTTTATTTCCATTGCGGTTCTCAACTTGAAGAACCACTTCCCCGTTCGGTATGAACAGACTTGCCATATCTATCGCTTGGTCAAGCAGTCCCCCTGGGTTTCCTCGTAAATCCAGAACGAGACCATTCATATCCTTCTTCGACATTTCTTCAAGCGACGTTTTCAACTCTTCCACCGTATGTTCGGAAAAGCTGGTCACTTGAATTTTTGCGACACCATCGTCAAGCATTTCGGCATAAACAGTTTCGATTGGAATCGTGTCACGTTTAATCGTGAAATCAATCGGGTCCGTCTCACCTGCTCTTGAGATGGTTAAATTAACTTTCGTTCCTTTTTCGCCCCTGATCTTCAGGACAGCTTCAGAAGAACTTAGCCCTTTTACGCTTTTTCCATCCACACTTAAGACGATATCATTCGGTTTTATCCCCGCTTTTTCTGCAGGAGATCCTTTTATCGGGGAGACGACCATTATGTGTCCATCCTGCTCTTGTATCTCCGCACCGATACCTTCGAAGGATGAGGAAATGCTCTCATGAAAACTCGATGCTTCCTTTTTATCCATATAAGCGGAGTATGGATCATCCAGGGATTTAATCATGCCATTAATGGCACCGTCAACCAGCTTGTCTTCATCGATGTCTTTGTAGTAATTATCCTTTATCGTATCGTATGTAGAAAACAGTTTTTCGAATTGCGAATGTTTATCCTGTACCGTTGGATCTACTTTATCATCTCCAAAGATCAAAGCTATTGTCGTAATCCCTGCGGTTAGGAATATGAGTAAGAAAATCCCCATAATGAACGTAAACTTCTTTATTTTAATGAATTTCCCTGCCTCTTTGGGCTGTTCCTGATTTTCTTCTTCCACTGATGCTTCACCACTTTCATTCTTCATGACAAATATTAACGATTAGTTTCCATTTTATCAGCTTTGATGTTAATCGAAAAATAATAGTTATCAAAAATAACAATTTATATATATGTATATTTTTTAAGCGCTCTCAAATATAGGAGAAACCTGCCCTCTTAGCCGATTATTCGTTACATTGAAAAATGCGGATACCCTCGAATAAATGGGATTATATCCGATCCTGCATTTATACAGCAGCATTTATTCCTGGCTACCCGCCAGATTATCATTTTCGAATTATCAGTCTTGTATAGCTGCTTCCAGGGCCACCTCGACCATTTCGTTAAATGTTGACTGACGCTCCTCTGACGACGTTTCCTCACCAGTTAAAATGTGATCGGAAATGGTCAATACCGATAAAGCTTGGCGCCCGAATTTAGCTGCAAGGGTATATAAGGCAGCTGACTCCATTTCTATCGCTAATATTTGGTATTTTGCCCATTTTTCCAATTCACTATTATCGTTATAAAACTGATCTGCAGTAAATACATTGCCGACCTTCAATTGCAATCCTTTAGCCGTACCTGCGTCATAAGCTTTTCTTAATAAATCGAAATCAGCAGTCGGGGCAAAGTCTACTCCACCGAAGGTCATGCGGTTCATTTGCGAGTCGGTTGATGCGCTCATTGCAAGGATTACATCCCTGACCTTTACATCCTTTTGGATGGCCCCAGCAGTCCCGACACGAATCAGCTTCTGGACATTATAGCTATTCATCAATTCATTCACATAGATTGAAATGGATGGGACACCCATACCTGTACCTTGGACAGAAATGCGTTTTCCTTTATAAGTACCTGTATATCCAAACATGTTTCGTACTTCATTGTAAAGCTTGGCATCCTCTAAAAATGTTTCAGCAATATATTTTGCACGCAATGGGTCTCCAGGAAGTAAGACCGTTTCCGCAATTTCATTTTCTTTTGCACCAATATGTACGCTCATTTAACTATGTCCTCCTAAACTTGTGGTTGAAATGATATTCAAAAACAACTATACCATATCAACCACAAGTTAGGAAAATCGATCCTTATTCAAACCCGTGAAAAGTTAAGGAGACTTACGAACATTATCAAGGCATGTGAATCCCACTCATCCACTGCAAACAAAACGGCGGAGGTCCGCCGTCTTTTAAATGTTTTTTTAATTAAGGGAAAGGAAGCTTCTTAGCCTCTAATGACCAGGCTATTCATCGACTTCTTCATCAATTATGCATTTCTCAAGAAGATATTCGAATGTGATGTCAGCAAGATCTTCAACTTCAGCTTCTGTTGGAAGATAGCCCCGTCTTATCAATTCTTGAAAAAAGAATTCCGCTATCTCTTCTGTATCAATAAAAACCTCAATTTCTCGCAAATCATCGCCCCCTTAATTAAAGGTGTATGAATGGTTAGAGACAAATATTCCAGTTAGGGATGGCATAATGGTCATTCACAAGGAAAAGCCCGCTTTTTTTGGGACATTCCATGCCATTTTGTATCGAAGCCTTCACTTCGTTTGCTTCTTTTTATGATCTGGATAAATTTCCTCTGCCGCCTTTTCAATTTTAGCAAGTGCGATTTTCATGATATGACGATATTCATCATCGCCAAAATGCTCATAGAGCTTACAGTAATCATTATATAAATCCAAAAGCCCATCAATCATTTCCTTTTTTTCATTTTTTGTCATTGTCATATCTCGCTCACCTTTACCAGGGTTGTTTTGTTTAGCAATGATAGCAAGCTCATTATTCTTTTTAGAAAGGAGCAGCCCTAATTTTTGAATAATCGCATCTGCACGCTTAGCATCGGCTATTAACGTCAATTCTTCCTCATGCGCTTCAAGCCATTCACCATCTGAGATTCTAGATAATTCATAGATGATATCTTCCCAGGCATTTTCCTTATAGCGCCAAATTTCCGTTCGATAGCCGATAATCTTGAAATAATCCTGTTCATACCCATCTACCTGGACTAAGTCGCCTAATAAAAATTTATATTCAATATCGATTTGTTCCTTTGGATAAAGAATTTCACCTTCATATTCATTTATCGATTGCAACGTTTTTTCGATATAAAGACCTTCACTATAGTTCACTTCATACACATAAGCACCATCGAGAAATTTGATATCTGTTAAATTTCTAATTTATTGGGTTAAAGAAGTATTGATACTTAAAGAAAAAAGAAAAAAACCTGTGCACCGAAATGGCATACAGGTCGTTTGAGGAATTACTCAGCTTTTTTTAGTGGTTGTTCTTTTTTGTAGTTCTTCTTGTAGGTTCTATCAGAAAGTTCAATTAGTGCTTCAGCTATAAGTTCGATATCAGGTTCGTTGATGAATGTTACTTTGAGTTCCATGATGATCACCTCAGATTAAGATATGTAGACTCTTTGTCTGAGGTGCTTGTATCTATTGATGGGTCAAGTGTAAATCAAAAAAAAAAAAAAAATTTAAAATAACCATTTCATTTCAAAAGAAATAAGACATAGCCAGTTAGGCTATGCCAGTTATTAATGCTTACCGTATTCTTCTTACTTCAACTTCTCTTCTCATTTTCTGAGTTCCTTCTATAATAGTAGAAGAAAGTAAAACAAACAAAATTTAACTTAGCAGGACAAAATGTAAAATAAAATTGATATTTTATATTAATAAGTAAGGTATTTCTCCATTTCATAACGATAAAAACCATTTAGACTGTTCATATAATCCAAAAACTCTACATTTACTGCTAGATTATTATTTACATCCAAGCTAATATTTTTTAATTGACCATCTTTTTGCAACCTTGCTAACAAACTAAATGATAATCCTGTTTTAATCAAATTAATCTTTTTCTCATCATTAGTTCCATAAACCACATTATTATATTCCTTTTCAGAAATCATATTTAATTCAAACAATACAACTATTAGCCTATTTAATTTATAACTAATAAAGTCGTCCTCTAGCTTTAATTTTATAATCGCCAAGTTAATTAACTCTGCATCACCTTTTGTGGATAGGTCTACATAGACCTCTTTATTCTTATCTTGATAAGTTTCGGTAGGGAGTGCAAATTCACCATAGCTTAACCCTATATATAAATTAGCTGTGCCATCATTAACTCGCCTTTTGAAATAGTTATATGTTCTAATTATATTCTCTTTTAAGGAATTTGTTTTCCTGGCGCTAAGGTGTCCTCGGTAGAAGTTCCTTGCTTTCTCATTTTTCAAACGATATACTTCGTAGTCATAAAAGTCATCTCTTACAAACTTGGAAATATAAAAGTGGTAAACCTTGTCGATAATATCTAATTCATTCCATTTATTATTACCTTTTAACTTTTTGATTCTTTGAGCTATTCTTGTAAGATAATTATCGGTTAATGAACACAACTCTTCTAAACCTGATCTTATAAAAACCCTCTTTATTTTTTCAATTTCGTCTGTTGAATCTTTTAATACTAAATCTTCGTTATTTTTAATTTCTTGTATTTTTTCTTTTACCCTTTCATCTTCAATCTGGGTAATATCGTATTCAACTAGTATTGGGTTTTTAATATCATCTGAGAAAATATTACTTCTTAATTTTCTTATCAAATTCTCCATCTTAATTTTTTTCTTATTATATCTGCTATTAAGGAAATGGATTGACGGTAGCAGCTTAGCCAATTGATTTGTATCGACACTGAAGATTTCATTTAACCTATTAACCCTACCAATTAAGTTTGTAACCTCTTTTTCTCTTAAACCATTTGAATGCATTATAAATAGGGTGTCAATAGGCAAGTTTATTCCTTCCAAAATAACTTTGTTGGCTATTACTATATTTAAATCAGTATTTTTTTTAAATTTGTACTCTAGGTATTCCTTTATAATCTCTGGCATTCTTCCATGTAAATAAATAATCCCTTTTTTCAACAACTTTGTGATATAAAAATCTTTATGTACTAGTTCCTCTAATTCCTTAATTAAATCCTCAGTATCACTACTCACTTTTTTAATTGGAAAACTATGGGATAGTTCTTTGGAAAATTCCTCAATTTTTCTGGGTGCTTTATGATAAATAAAATTCTTATTACCTTTTTTCTTCTTTATATAAGTTATATACCCAGGTTCATTTCCGTTTATCGCTATATCACCAGCTGGATAAAACTCATTTACAAATCTGTTATATAAGAATATTCTTTGATCTTCCCTATATTCATATAGCTCTGGTTCCTTCATATTAAATTCTATTTTTTGTTCAACTATTTCTTTTTGAAAATCCAATCTAAGGTTATTACTATCATTTATGAGAGGTGATAAATAAATTACTTTTTGGTTTTTATTTTTTTTGGCATTAAACCTCAGAAGTCTTGAAAGTAAAATACTCCTGCTATCTCTTTCAAATAAATTGTGTGCTTCATCAATATAGAGTATATCAAACCCTATATCATGATTTTCCAACAATCTTAAGGCCCTTTCTTGAGTTAATACGCCAACAAAACTTTCTTCGTCTCGATACATCTCATCGTGTATAATTATTCTACGATTTAAATCAGATGTCCTCACTAATTTATAAGTTTGAGCCAAAAGAGACTTTGTGGGTACAATTATACCTATCTTATTATGGTTTAAGTTACTTTTTATATGCTCTATAATCACCGAACTTTTCCCATAGGAAGTAGGAGCGATATAACTAATATTTTGACCTTCATGATTTAATAATCCTTGTCTCTTCGTATGTTGCTCAAGTGTTTCAGTATAGTTATCGTAATGATACTCATCTAATTTCAAGCTTGCTAATTCATCTACTAACTTCATTTCAGGTATTAATACATTTTCATGTATAGCTTTTGCTATTGGAAAGAATCCAAAGTTGATTGCGAAATCATAAAGTGGCCTATAATCTTGATAAGTTGTAGAATATTTTAAAATAATATAATATGCAAATTCTAAATATGATGTATGTCTTTTATCAGATTCATAACTTTTGATGAAAAGAATTGCAACAGATAGAACATAGGTTTTTTCTTCATTATTTAATTCATGACCTAATGTTAATTTTTCAATGCAATCTTTAAACATCTTTATCTTATTTACTCGTGTTAGCTGCATCTTTTCTTTGCTGTCCATAATTATCCTCCCTTTTAGGAACATCTAAGAAATTCATGAATAAATCCAGAGATCTTTTTGTGCAACATAAAATTATTAGTTTTTTATATTTAAATTTTGAAATACCTTTAATAACCTTTTTATATATTTCTTCAACATCGTACTCTTCCCATTCTCCATTTAAAAACACGGTGGCAGCTGGCATTATATTAAAATTTTCCGGAGTATGATACTTTTTGGTTACGAAGTCATTTGAAAAGCTCTGTAATATTGATAGAATTGTATCAGTAGAATCGACATCTTTAGAATTTGCATGTTGGTATGCGTTTTGCCATGGATCGTTTTTAGCTACTCCATTCAACTGATCCTTTAAACTTGTATATGCATCTTTTATTTTATCCGAATGAGAAACGCTTTCATGTCTTGCATTGCCGGATTTACTGTCTAATATCCATTCCTCATCTTCTCGAGAATAGTAACCGTCAAATCCCTTTTTGACAGAAGTCTCCTCCATATTTAAAAACATACACTCTTGCCTAAAGTTAATGCTTCTTAAATATAAATGCATAAAAAATTCAGCAGTGGCACCGTTTCTTGTTCTTTCATCCTTTCCTACAAAAAAATTATACGCTGTCTTTTTAATAATTTCTAAAGGGGTTTTATTCTTTTGACCTCGACAAATACTTACAAAATTTTCATTTATAAACTTGACTAACTTGGAATCAAAATCTTTAATGCTAATATAATGAAATTCAACAATATTGTTAATACTCCTTATCTGACTACTAAATAGAGTTTCTGACAAATGTGTCACCTTCCTTTTTAGATTAGCTATTTTTTCTTAATTAAACTTAGAAAAGAGATTTAGTTCTTTTTCCATTTTAGATTTTGAATATTTTATACATCCATTGTATCAAAAAATATACTAATATTGGAAAACTTTCTAATTAATTATTTTACTGCTAAATAGCAAGCAAAAAAAAAATAAGAGCCTAACCAAGTTTTTAGTCTCGATTAGGCTCTTAGATTGCTGCTTTTCTTCCGATTTCATATGCTACTTTGGCTGCTTCAAATAGCTTCTGATTATTCTTCATCTTAGCTTGTTTCATAATGACCGCAGCATAGTCTTTCAAAGTTATGTCGAGTCTCGTATCAGAAGTGAACAATACAAACATAACTGGAGATAGAAAGACAGTTGGTTCCTTCAGCATGACTTTCATAGCTTGTTCTGGACTGTACTTTTTTCTCTTTGTATTTTCAAGATACTCTCTAGACTTATTAAACGGTTCAGATTCAGTTGTTCCTTCTAGCATTCTAATCAAATCTTCAATCATTTTATCGTCCTCCTGAAACTGCTTTAGCAATTATGCTTTGAATGTCTTCATCTTCTTCAATAGAATCGAAATCCATTTCGAACATATTCACATCATTAAGAACTGAGCTTGTAAGAAGTTGTCTTGATGCTGGGTCTAATTGCAGGTCTTTCAATTGCTGACTTAATCCTCGTTGAGTCGTATTTCTGACTGTTACTAAAGGACTTACAATAACTTTCTTCATACCTGTGTTGTCTTTTCCAATAGTCGTAGTTCCGTTCTCTTGAAGGTCCCTTTCAATCTCTGAAAGTAGATCAATCGTATTAGAAAGAGATACAAGTGAATACGTATCTATTTCTTTCAAATGAACGTTTAGGGAAAGTTTTTCAAGGTTTGCAAGTAGAATTTGATAGACAAGTTCGCTTCGAAGCTGAAAATGTTTCGGTGGAGATAAATCAACTGCTTTGAATTGCTCTTTCATTTTTTCTTTCTGTTGTTTGTTCTGTTTCTGCCTAAATGGATTCGAATCTTTCTTTAAATGACTCGGTTTAATGTTCATCCAATCACCCTTTCTAATTTTCACTGGAGTTCTCAAAATGTACAGGCGTTAAAAGTTACACTCCCACAGTTATTAAACGTATATTACTGTTTTTGTTCTGGAGGGTAGGCGGTACTTCTCATCCTACATAAATTTTTCATTCAAACCATCTTCTAATGAATCCATAAGAGACTTCTCCATTACCCATTGATCTTAAGGATAGATTCACTCTATCCAATAGGTTCGTTCGTGTCATATCCTTACCTTTGTTCTTTATCTCATCTAAGTAGTAATCAATTAAGATTGTTGCAGCTGCAAACCTAAACTTATCTTCATCTATGATTCCCCGTACTATTTGTAAATGATTTAGTTTCTCTTTCATTTGATATATACCATCCTCTCTTACTTAACTATTACTAATTGAGTTGTTAAACCCTGTAGGGATATAAGCCAAGTGCTTAACTCTTCATATGGAATATCATTATCGAATGTAGTTATTGTGCAGTTACTAAAGAGCTTCTCTCCAGACAGTAGGTCGATATATACATCAACTTCATTTCCTTGAACGTATTCTTCTCTTAATGTTGCATATGCCTCATCATCAGTAATGAATGCTTTATTACAGGCTATTGAGAATACTTCTGTATCAGTGCCTTCTACTGAATGACTTAAGGTAGCATTTCGTTGGGCAGCTAATGCTATATTTGTTCCTGCTTTATGGATGTAGACTTTACATTTCGTTCCTGGTCTTTTTGCCATTCTTATTACCTTCTTTCAATTAAAATAAAAAAAGAGCTAGAAATTAATCTAGCTCTCAGTTTATGAAATATTTCGCATAAACAATTATGCTGAAATTGTTCCTTTAGCAACAGCTTGGTAGTTATGAACTGATCCATCACAATACATTTCAGCCATAAATAAAGTGTTACCAGAAACACTTACAATTGAATCTTTTCCAAGCTTTGTAACAACAACATCGTTAGAAATCGCTAATGTATAAGCGTTTGCAATGTCAGCAAAGATAATTGGAACTTGTCCGATTGTATCTCCTGCAGCAATAGCATTAGTTACTTCAATTTCATGTTCCCATAAAGTTGCAACAACTTTATTATCAATTGTTTTCGATTTAACGATATATTCACCGTTAACAATGATTTTTGCAACTTTCTCAAAATATTGCTCAGACATATACCATTTGCAGAATGGGCGATATTCTGAATTAACTTTTAAATAAAGAGCTCGAAGTAATAATTCTGTTGGAGCA
This sequence comes from Peribacillus muralis, assembly GCF_001439925.1. GTDB lineage: Bacteria > Bacillota > Bacilli > Bacillales > DSM-1321 > Peribacillus > Peribacillus muralis. Next base: position 110,688 of record NZ_LMBV01000004.1, on the reverse strand, counting down.
ATTGCAATATTTACTGATGGTACTAATACGTCAGGAGCAATACCGTGCAAACCAGTTAATGTTCCATCACCAACTAAAATTTCTTCTTCAATTTTTTTACCAACCCGACTAACTAATTTTGACTTGCTATGTTCCTCTAAAACTCCAACCTCATTTAAAAGAACATTGCTGAATCTTTGTGCGATACCGATTCTCTTCGGACTTAACTTAGTTGCTTCTGCTAAGTTTAAGCTGACTTCTGGAATAGGGTCCCCATCAAGAACAAATTCCGCATCCGATAATCCTGTCTCGTATGGAAGTTTCAGTTCTTGGCCAACAAGCTTAATTTTACGACTTTTAGCTACTACATCGCTTGTATTTTCTAACAGCTCTGTGATCGGTGCGACTTGTTTCGAAATAGTTGATTGGCCTGCCCCAACACTTTGTAATTCTCTTATTTCTTCCTTTAATTCTTCTATCATTTTTTGTTCCTCCTGTAATTTTGAAAGTTCATTTCTCTTTTCTTCTAATACCTTCTTTGTTCGTTCAAGATAGGACCTACTAATATTACTGTCACTCAACTTAAACATTCGTTCAGCACTAGAAACACTAGCTTTTTGTTTTTCAAATTCAATTTGAGTTTTTCGAATTTGAAGGTCTAAGTCTTGTTCTTTTCGAACTTCTTTAACTTCTGGTTCTTCAACTTGAATTTCTTCAATTTCTCGGATTTCAGGGTCTTCGATAATTTCTATTGACCTCGCAGCAATAGTAGACTGGCTATACGCAGGGTCTTTCACAACCGAAACTTCGTATAAAAGAAGTTCTTCGATAGTACGTTCATAAAGATCTCCTGCAGTCTTTTTCCATGAATCGCGAATATTTTTAAACCCAAAACTCATGTTTCGTAAAATTCCAGATTTTATAAGCTCATACGAATCCTTTCCGTAACTTGTCTTAGCAATCTTAGCTGTCATTTTAAGACCAACAGAATCTTCTTCTAAATGAAGACTTCCGTTTCTCGTACTAGACAAAATCTGATTTGACTTATGTTCAAGCAAGAAATCGATGTCTCGTTGCTTATTAGCAATAGCCCTTTGGAAGGCACCTCGTCGTATTTTTTCTTTGAACCTCTTACTAGAACCAAGTACTTCTGAAAGTTGCTCCGTTTTATTGACATAGCCTGATACAATCATTTCATCTTGATTCTCTGAAACTAACTCAACATCCTGAACACGCAGTTCCATTTTCATATTTTCTACTCCCCTTCTAGTTCCTCAAAACATTCAGCAGCTAAATCTTCTAGTATGGAATCTGTGATAAAGTTTCCATCACAAGTTCGGTCTTCTGCTGTACGAAGAACTTTTCCTTCTGAATTTTCTAAGGTATATATTCGTCCGTTTTTAACCCATCTATAATCATTTTCATCGTAGTTTAATTTCGACATTAAATGTCTCCTTCGAATTAATATTTTGCTTTGAAAGCAAACTTAAAAAATCGCAAAAAAAAAGCCATAAAAGTATGACTTTTTCGTATAAAATAGAGAAATTCAGTAAATTTAATAAGAGAAGAAGTCAATAATCGGAGTAACTGACTTGCTCTCTTATTATATTTAAAATTGGAGGTGTTGAATGAAAAGCTAACCTCCAAGAAAAGGAGTCGAAAAAGAGGAAACTAGCTAAACATTCAACTTAATTCATGAATATTAAAACCTTAATTGAAAAACGTTCTACTCAACGAAGAAATGTAAATACTTCATAGGAATGAGGGATAAGAAAATAGAAGTAAACTTATCTCTCTTATAATATATATATATATATATATATAGCTCAGATAAGTTTTTATCTCTCTAATGTATATATATATTGCTAGTGTATTTTGTACGTACTATTTATATTTAAATGATTAAAAAAATAAGACAGCCATTAGCTGCCTCAATCAAGTCAAAGTAAGATGAAAAAACTTCATAAGCTTCTTTCGTAGGAACTTTAGAAATTGATTTTTTAGGAGTTCCTCCATAAAGCTTTCTGCAATCACTATAAGCAATTTTATTAGCTTCTTTCTTATACTCTTCAATTGCTTTAAGTTTTTCACTTTTTAAAAAATTATCTGATTCAAGAACGAGTAAGAAATCGGTTAAGTACTCCGAGTACTTATCATTAACAAATTTTATCATTTCAAAATATTCATTCCGATCAATTTCTTCTCGAAATCCATCATCTATTGAAACAACATAATAAGTATATTTATTTGGATCCAACACTTTAGAATACAACTCCGCAGTCTCCGTATTAAAAGAAACTCGTTTTTCTTTTGGTAGGACTGGAGGAAGAAACTTGTACTTTCTGAATAACCCAATGTATCTTCCAACCGTGTGTCTTTCAAGAGTTCCTGGAATCTCATAGCCAATATCTTCATATCCAAGAATTGTACAGTTCCTTTTCAATAGAACATTTAGTATTTTTTCAGCAGTACTTTCTCTTGGAAAACTAACTTTGCAATCAGATATTTTTTCACATAGCTTTATGAATTCTGATGATTGTTCTTCTTTATAATCAATAATGTCATAAGCAAAAATTCCTTTTGAAACTTTATATCTGTCGCTATGAACGTATTCTTTCAAGTTGTCTTTATACGTTCGGCGCAAAGTATTCGTTTTAATGTTAAGAGATTCAGCAAGCTCTGTTTCAGTGTAAGTTTTTAATTCTAGCATATTAGGATGTCCTTTCTTGTTTCACTTCTTAGGATGGTAAAAAAACTGTCAAAGTAAATGTTCCAACATATATTTATATTATTGTGGTAAGTGTTCATTGACAGTTTTTATTGATTAAATGAAGATCCTCTTGAAATTGAAAAGTATCTTTGAAAACATAGACCATTTTATCTGGATGAAATTTATTGGATTCGATATGTAAAACTTTATGCCCCTTCTTAGAAAGCATCAGAGCAAGTGTTTTTTTGAATATACGTTTTTTAGACATTTGATTATCTCTCCTTTTGGATGTTTTGGATGTTTTGCTGGAATAAAAAAACCTTCCAATAGTAGGAAGGTCATTCTTCAATTACTTGAAAAATAGGTGATGAAGCATTTTGAATTTTGTCTTTTAAATACGAGTAAATTAATCCTCGTGATATCGCCGATTTATTTAAATCTTTCGATTTGCAGTAGTTAGAAAATTCTTCATATAAAAATTCTGGAATTGAGAAAGAAATGGTTTTAGTTTGCATCTTGGTAAGCCTCCGATAAATTGGATTTATTTTATATAACTAATATATCCTGCTCACGCAAAACGTAAATCACCCAGAGAAACTTTTTTAGAATGAATTCTAGGGGACTTTTAAGAAGATTAATATATATCCATTAGTCAGATAATTAGAGTCCAGCACGGGTCAATCTGGAGCTTCTGAGTATAGGTATGAGGGTTGATTATAGATATATAAAATGAAAATTTTATTATTTATTCTTTGAATTAACGGACTTAGATCATAATTTATTGTGTTAAAATAAGGAAGTTAATTAGGGGAACTATCTAAATATTTACTTAAGGGGGCATTTATATAGGATACTGTATTTATTATCAAAAATCAGATCAATATTTACGTTTTGATAAAGAAGAACATGTAATACCAGCAGGTTTAGGTGGGATACAAACACTTGAAAAAGGCTCGGTATCAGATGAAGCAAATGAAAAGTTTAGTAAACTTGAAACAGTGGCCTTAAGAAATTCCTTTATTGGTTTTAACAGGATGAATAATGGACCGGGTAAAAGAGGCAGCTTTAATGTAAAAAAGATCAAAAATCCTATTGTGCGAGTGCTAAAAAAAGAAGAAGGAAGTCCTGAAGATTTCCTGTTAGGATTTATATTTACAGGGATGCATTACATTATCCCACAAATAATTATTAATTTTGACGGTGACAAGATTTCTACAAACTATATGTCTAACACTTTAAGTGAGAAGTCTGTTGATGATTTCCCTCAAAATTTAACTAAAATGCTTATGCATTTTTTCAAAAGTAAGAAAAGGTTTTATAAACAAGTTATTATGCCATTTTTTTATATGCCATATAGAAATAATAAACATTTTGTCAATATTGGTTATTATCAAGGGAAATGGTATGTTGCAACATCTCACAAACAGTTAAATATGGACTTTGTAGCGCTTACTGTGTTACCAATGCTAAATAAACCACTCCAAGAATCTAACAAGTTGAACAAGCCGGAACTATTAGATAACGTTATCTTAAAATATAAGGATAGAATTGATACAGATGCTTCAAAGTTTTATTTTTTATATTTAAAAACTGCCTTTAATGCGTTAACTCTATTTAAAGGAACAGATTTTATAAGTAATGAGTTTTTTGATGAAATTCGTGAAAGTATTATCGAATTAAAAGATGTAAAGAAATTTGTATTACCGAACGATAAAGTTATGTATGAAACTGAAATTGGAGAATATGCTAAAAACATTCCTGATAAAGCCCATTATGTAATTATCTCATCAAGAGATAATATGCTAATTGCATATGTTAGTTTCTATGGTGAAATTCCTGGAAGATTTAAATTAACAGATAAATATCAAGGCGAGGATTTTATAGACGGACTTATTTGTGATTGGAAGAATAGAAAAGAACTTCGTTTTGAAGATTTACAAGTGTGAACTTTTTAGGAAAAGGCTATAAACTAAATAGCTAGTTAAAGATGAAGACAAAGAACTTAGACCACATCAAGTGGTCTATTTAAATTAAAATGCTGATTTAATATAAAATATTGATTTTATGTTTAATAAGAGCATTAAGCTCGAACATTCAATTTGATTTAGAAACTTTAGTTTGTCTGTCTAAACGCTTCATTGAGTATCCATATAACTGACTTGATTCTGAAGGGATCCATCCCTTAATAAGTGAATAAAGACCTGAACCCAAAGCTCCGCCAATTTTCCATTCTAAAAATATTTTGGCCTCTCCAACGGAACTAAAAGTTCCTAACTTCTGATTATTTTTATAAAGCTCGCAAGGGATTCCGGCGTGGTTACTTGGATCGTAGCTTTCAGAATGACCAAAATTAATATCTCTTAATGGGATAGTATACAATTCCTCTGGATACTCTTTCTGGGGTGCGAACTCAAAACGATACTGGTTTGTATAAGGAAATTTCCTAGAAGAGAGTTTCGGAGTAGGATAGGCATTAGTCGCTAAGCTTTCTCTAGCCCATCCTATACTCATAATGTTATTTGAATTAGACCATTTTATAGCTTCGTTCAAACTTCTAAACAATGCAATTTCTTCCTCACTCTTTTCAGTCTTTTTGTAAAGTAGAACCGGTCTTCTGTCCCATTGATTGGGCATATTTATCCCCACTCCTTAGATTAGCCCAGATTGATTTTTTATATCTTTATATTTAATTATATTAAAGGATATTTATAATTCAATCTGAATCATTCTGTAAATCTTCTTTGAATGATTATCTTACTTATTCTTAATACAGAACTCGAATGTATCCAGATTATCATTTCTACCGGTTCGTAAAGGTGGAGTAATTACTATTCCTCCTCTTCCTTATGAATTCGGTTAAAGTACATATCATGTACTCCAACTTTTCTAGAAAGGAACTCAATATCTTTTTCAAGATTAGAGAGTCGTTCTTCCTTCTTTACTTCTGAACATTTTCTAGAGTTAAAATACTCATCATACATCATATCCAATAATTTCCAACGTTCTCCATTTTCCAATTCACCAATCATTTTTAAGACTTCTTCTGCTTTCATGAATTGCACCTCCTATAAAATACTCTGTATTGAATTCTATCCTCAACCTATATAAATATATATAAAATTAATTCTGATACAATACAGAGCCACTGAGGACCTCTGAGGGTCTATTGATTAATCAGAGTAGAACCTTCTTTATCTTTAAGTGATTTTAAATTTTTATAAACCCTTTTAAATCTCTGCTCAATATTCTCTTCAAACTCTTCAATTCGTTCTTCATTCAATCTGTCTACCTCTTTTATAGCAGCTAAGAGCTCTTTTTTTGTATCTCTAAGAAGATGTATAAATAATAGATCTCGTTCAATTATAGCTGATTCATGTATCTTACCATACTTAGGCTGTTGTGCTACTCCTGATTCTTGTACTAGTTGCACTGCTGCTTTATTCACTGACATACCAGGTTCGTTCTTCAACAATATTAACCTACGAAACAGATTTACATCATCATAAGAAAAAGTTAATTTTCCTTTTTGATTTCTCTTAAAACGATAATTTTTTTCTTCCATAAGTAAATAATACTTTTTAACAGTAGATGAACTTACTCCCAACATATCGGCCACACTAACAACAGTAAAAGAATTGTCCATATCAGTTATAACCTCCAAAATTTGTTAAAACCATTATAACTCAGTTCTCTAACCAATTAAAGAAGTTGGAGGTTTTTTTATTGGTTTTGTTATAGGAATTACTATTAGTTAGTTCGTACATCACATTTTCATAATCAGCGAACTCTTCAGATCTTTTGTACTCATTATGATTCGCAATTTTTTCGAGACATTTGTAAGCAAAGCCTTTAATCTTATCCTCTGGAACATTTATGTAACGCTCACTTTCAATTGTGTCATTAACGAATTTTTCTATTAAGGTATTCCATTGTTTTTTTGAATATCTACCTAATGAAAACTTTGTATAGAACTTATTAGATTCATTAGTTAATAATTCTCTAAATTTATCAGATGATAAAGGTTTCTTGAAATTACAATTGTAATTATCTTTATTTGTATTTATTTCTTTGTTATCTTGTTTATTTGTATATGTACTCTCAGTACAGTTCTCTGAGTATTGTACTATAGGTACTTTAGTAAAGTCGCTCTGTTGCACCGAAAGTACAACAGTAATTTTTTCAGTAATGACAAGGTTTGAGTGAATCATTGTATCTAAACTTTTTATTACAAATCCTTGCTTTTGAAGTCCTTTTATCTGATCAATAACGAATTCATCGAACTCATCTTGATTAAATGGTACATCTGATACATTGTAAAAATAATTCTTCTTTCCATCTTTGTAGCAACTGAATCCGATAGCATATTTTTTCTCAGCTAGTTCTTTCCATCCCGCATCAACATTTTTTCGTGAATAAAAACCTTGGAGCTGAGTTTTGTACAATGTCCAATCTTCTGGCAAACTCATGATATGAGATAATAGTCCAACAGCTCTTAAATCTTTTAAATCCCCCTGTAACGGATTATTGTGAATTTGAGCATAGTTGGAAGTCTTTCTTCTTTTGATAATAGACATGTTTTCTTCCCCTTTGACACTGCTAAAAAAGACATGCTAAAATATAATAGCAGAGGTCTATCTTCTGTGTTTTGTATTAAGGGAGTGGGAAGGGTCCTAATCTTACACCACTCTCTTATTTAATTATATCATTTTCAGAATATTCCGAACACTAAAAAAACGAGAGATAATATATCCCTCGAATTTTAAATTCTCTTATGAAATTCTATAGTAATTGTTGGTTCAACTCGTTCTACTTTTGTGTCATGATTACTACTCATGTTGCTGCTAAAATTAATCTTTTTAATAATCTTTTTTAAAAAGGCATTGGTTTCAGCATTTTCTAAATCATTTATATTGTTGAGAGTAAATAAATTTCTTTCTAATCTTTCTAGATCTTGATCAGTATTAGATAGATTTTCAAGTTGCATATTAAGTAATTCAATTTGGTTTTGGATATTCTGAATTTGTTCATTAACTTCATTTCTTAATTCTTCAAATTCTTGCTTTGTAATTTCTCCATCAGAACGCATTATTGCAAGGTTCTTACTCCTCTTACTAACCCTATTTAAAGAATTTTGTAAGTCGACTTTTTGTTCCATTAACTTCTTCTCTAGAGTTGAGGTGTCTCTTGCCTTTAGTCGTTCTAATGTTTGCTCAAGCTCAGGTCTTAATTTTTGAACCGCCTTCATAACTGCTTCTTCAATTGGAAGATACTTGTGACCCCTATCTTCACATTTGTTATTGTCGATTTTATACGAGCAAGTTTTTAGAAAATCAGTGCCATTTCCATCTTTTTGAATATATCTTTTTCTTCCGCAACAATTGCAGTATATAAGTCCATGCAGTTTTCGAGTTGCTATACCTGTTTGTCTGAACTCACGATTTTTTTCTCCAACTACTTTTTGAGCTTCAAAAAACTCTTGCTTCGTAATGATGCCTTCATGTGCATTTTCAACAAATACTTCATCAACAACTTTTCCATTAACTCTCCTCTTCATGGATACGCAGCCATAATAAACATCGTTCCTTCTAAGTATTGCAATATGAGAAGTAGTTAAAATTTTTCCTTGTCGACTTCTCCACTTTAATGCATCTAATTCTTTTGCAATGCGATTTGAAGAATATCCTTGTAGGGTTTTCTCAAAAATAAATCTGATTATACGTGCTTCATCTTCTCTGACTACAAGCTTCTTTTCCTCATTCTTGTCATACCCAAGAGGAACTTTATTGCTCATCACCCATTTCCCTTGAGCCGCCGCAGCCAATCTTCCTCTACCCATACGTTTACGAATTTGTTTCCATTCATAATTCGCCAGTAAACTGGAAAAGCTAAATAATAAATCATTTGACTCATTATTGAAGTCAATCTCACCAGATGGAGTCAATATTTTGATTTCGTTTAAAATGAAGATTCGTTTAATTTGTTCTGCATGAATATTGTCACGAGTAAGTCTGTCAATATCCATAACTAGTACGTAATCATAGTCAGGAAGGTTTTCTAGTAATTTATTGAGTTGAGGTCTTTCTGTATCCATACCAGAGGAGACTTCTTCGTAAAGCTCATAATGTAAGTTGTTTTTTTCGGCCAACTTAACCAAAGCAGTTCTGTGAGAATATAGAACTTCCTCGACACCTCGATTTTCTTCATCTCTCGAAAGTCGTAGATAAATAGCTGAAAGCATAAATATCCCCCTTTTTATGTACTACTAGTATATCATTCGATTATTTAGCCAGTAAATAAAAAATTTTACATCGGTTATTTTCCCGACTGTCCCATACATTGTTATTACGACTGTATCACCTAATTTAAATTTCGGCTGTTTTTTCTTGCCCATAAGAGACATCCCCCAATATGGTCCTTATCGTTTGATTAGTAAATTATATGCGCAAACAAACAGGGAGGTTAATGGAAAAGAGCGGGCGCTTTGCTCATTTAAATAATAACTTGCCACCCTTTATCAAGGGCAGGTTCAGCCAGTAAGACACTTGATGCTTCTTTTACTGCCACAAAAAAAATCCGCCTCATTTTATGAGACGGTTGGTAGTGGGAATAATGAGGGTCACTTTCGTCCCTTCACTGTATATACTCTCTATTTGAAATTTGCCTTTTAATTCCTCCATGATTTGGATGCAGGTTGCTACCCCTAACCCGTTTCCATCCGCTTTAGTCGTATAAAAGGGCATGCCGATATTTTTTAAATTTTCTGGACTGATCCCTTTTCCATCATCTTTGATCATTAATTTCACATATTGGGAATCGGCGGTTTGCTGGAGTTCGATCGTTCCGCTTGAATTGAAGGCTTCACAAGAATTGTTCAGTACATTCAATAGAACCTGTCGGAGGCGATTTCTGTCGGTATAAACAAAAACGGATTTTGTCACACCATTAATAAATTTCACATGATAGCTCTGAACGGAAGATGTATAAGTATCCAGTATTTCATCAAGGAAATCCCTTAGATCCAAATTCCCCCATTCCAGTTGATGCGGTTTTGCCAAATCCAAAAGTTGGGTCACAAATGCATTGACCCGGTCGACTTCAAGAAGCATGATGTCACTGTACTTTTTGATTACCTTTTTATCATGATCCCCGCTCTTCAATAATTGGAAAAAACCCTTTATTGTCGTCAGCGGGTTCCTGATTTCATGGGCAACCCCTGCGGCAAGCTGGCCAACATACTTTAACTTTTCGGTCCGGACGATTTCCTTTTCGCGATCTTCAATCGTCTCCATCATGTCCTGGAAGGCAACGTTCAATTTTTCCATTTCCTCGAAGCTTCTATTGCCGGAAGCGGTGAATTCCTTTCCAGCAATGAAATCCTCTGTCGCCTCAACTAGATCCTGAACGGGCCTGACAATCGATTTCGTAAGAAGATAGACAGCAAGGATAATGAAAACAAAAACGATGCTGTAAATGGTTAAATATCGTGTTAATAGGTCATTCAAAGGCTGAAACACCTGTTTCTTATCGGCACCTACAACTACAAACCATTTATTCTCCGTTTGTACTTCGGCATGGACAGGCTGAATGGAATAGATTTTTTCGCCATTCTCAGCACTATACAGTTCATCCGATAACGACGCTTCCAGCAAATTTCCTTTTGTTAACCCCATTTCATCCAAGGGAGAATCCGGAAGCACACCAGGCGTGTGCTTTTTGGAAATGATGGTGCCAGCTTCGTTCATCATGAAAAAATCCACAGAGTACTTATCGCTAATATCATTAGCCTTTTTCTCCATCATCTCCCAAAGCCCTTCCAATCGGAAAGCCGGAGACACGACTCCAATCAATTTCCCTGTAACATCATGCACAGGTGAGCTCAAGACGATTATCGGCTCCGAGTATGCTCGGGTTTTATAGAGGTCTGAAAGGAATTCATGACCTTCCATCGCCTCTTTAAACCAAATTTTCTTGGCGAGATTATCCCCCATCATTTTATTGGAAGTATCTACCGTTACATTTCCTTCCAAGTCTAAATTCAATACTCCGTAATAATCGCCTTTTGCATCAATGAACTTGTTAAGTTCAACTGACTTTTCTTCTTTTGGAGCGCGGGAATCCATGATTACCGGATTTCTACTCATCAGCTTCATATCACTGATCCGTTCGTTCAAATAGCTATAGGTTTCATTGACAATATTCATTGAACCTGCATTCAAACTATTATTCGCTTCTTTTTCGAGCAGCGAACGTTGAGAATCATAGGAAATGACCCCCAAAATCAGGACAGGTGCACTTGCAATAAGTATAGAATAAAGCAAAATACGGGATTGAAGGCTTTTATGCATCCTTCCGTTCCTCCCTATTCCTGATCACCCTGCTGGAGTCCTTCTTCAATTTGGACGTATTTTTCCCAAGCATGATCAAATACAGACATACTTTCGAGGTAGTCAGCATTCAATTCTAAATAACTGCTCACTTCATTATAATCAGTCGACTGTTTTGGAAAGCTGTGATCCTCATAAGCGTGATTGGCAAATTTAGTAATATCGTCAATTTCCTTCGGTTGTCGAAATTTCATTAAATATAAATAAAATGGTCTCATAGTGTCGAGCTCCCCCAATAATAACGTTGATTTCTGCTTAAATATATCGGAATCTTTCCCTTCCGTCCACTCTTTTGGGAATCGCTGCGATTTTCCTGGATGATGTTAAGGGACAAACAACGGTTTCCACCAGTAGTATCAATAGCGGTTCCTCGTTTGTAGACACTATCGGGCTACCATTCTACAAGTGTTAATAATGAAACTTTATTGAAAACATTTCCTGTTCGACTATGTACGGTATTGACGCTTTCGCTTTGGGGGCGGTCATGCCTGTCCGGATGAATGAGACATTGATAAATTAGACCATCAAACAAGGCTTTGCGCCTTTAAATGAGAAAAACCCCCTTCATTCAGACACTCGTTCTGCTAGAATGAGGGGATTAGCAAGGATATTCACCAATATTTACGAAAAGTCAAAGTAGTTACGTTTCAACAGCCTTTTCATGTTCATTAACTCACTGTACTTTGTCTGTTTTTCAAGCTGCTTAGAATCGATCAGAAACAATTGATCTTCAATTTCCTTCACGATTTCGTCACTTTGAAATAGTGCATCGCAATGCTCACAATGGGAGGAAGGGGTTTCCGTAATCTCTACCGCTCTCGTGCCATCCGGCAATTCCCAGTATACGGTTCCATTAATCGCCGTCAGTTTCCCTTTCTCGCACCACGGACATGTCTCCATGTTATTCATCCCCCTTTGGCGTGCTCTTTTTTTGCTGTGCCTGAAATTTCTTTTCCTTTAACAAATCCCGCTTTTCCCGCTGGTTCTTCAATGAAGCATGCTCTGGATTGGTCACATAATTTTCCCTTCGATTCATCCGTTTCAATCCTTCAGGCACTAAATTGAAATGCTTGTCGTTCATTAACCCAGATATGCCTATATCTGACCGTTTCCCCTCGATATCCGGATAAACTCCTTGGAAGTAATCGTCTGCCAAACCAGGTGTATAATGCTCCGGTTCTGGATAGGTAGTTATCACGCCCTCGAAATTGCGGAGAACCGTTTTAGTTGGAGATTGCGAAAGAATATAATTGGGCTGAAGCGTGATCTTCCCTCCTCCTCCTGGCGCATCGACGACGAATGTGGGGACGGCATACCCGGATGTATGTCCCCTGAGTCCTTCAATGATTTCAATCCCTTTTGAGATGGGCGCCCTGAAATGACCGATTCCTTCAGAAAGATCGCACTGATAAATATAGTAAGGACGGACACGAATCTTGACAAGGTCATGCATCAGCTTCTTCATGATTGCGACACTGTCATTTATCCCTGCCAAAATGACAGCCTGATTGCCCACAGGAACACCTGCATCGGCAAGCATCTCACACGCTTTTTTTGACTCTTCGGTAATTTCTATTGAAGTGTTGAAATGGGTATTCAGCCAAATCGGGTGATATTTTTTTAAGATGGTACATAAATTCTCCGTTATTCTTTGTGGAAAAACGACAGGTGCCCGGGTGCCGATTCTGATTATTTCAACATGAGGGATTTCTCTTAAGTTTTTGAGGATATATTCAAGGATCGTGTCATTGATAAGCAACCCGTCCCCGCCGGATATAAGCACATCCCGCACGGCTGGAGTGTCGCGGATATAGCCGATTGCCGCATCCAATTGTTTTTTTGGCACGCCCATGCCGATTTGCCCTGAAAACCGTCTTCTCGTACAATACCGGCAATACATTGAGCACTGATTCGTTACCAAGAATAAGACTCGATCAGGATATCGATGGGTCAAACCGGGAACAGGCGAGTCCTCATCTTCATGTAAGGGATCTTCCATGTCGTATTTGGTTTTATGCATTTCCTCCGAAATCGGGACCGACTGCATTCTGATCGGACACCGTGGGTCATCTTTATTCATTAACGAGGCATAATATGGCGTAATGTTCAGCGGAATCGTTTTAGTGGAAATCCTAACACCTTCCTCTTCATCGGGAGTGAGATCGATCACTTTCTTCAAATCATCAACGGTGCGGATCGTATTCGTAAGCTGCCATAGCCAGTTGTTCCATTGTTCTTCGGTTACATCTTTCCATAGCTCTATATCTTTCCAGTTACGCTCTGGCTTATATAAGTCAAATAACATGGTCATACCTCCTGAGTTATGATAGTAGTATTAAATGCAAGAGAGGTGCCAAAATGACCGGGAAAATTTCCATTACCGATAAAAAAATCCGGCCTGCAGCGATTGCATCCGGATTTTTTGCATTCAAATATGTTTCCTGATTTTATATTGCAGCGTCTGCCGCGGAATCTGCAAAAGCTTCGATGCCTGAAAAACATTCCCATTTGTTCGAAGGAGTGCATCGGTAATCAATTTTGTTTCCATCTCAAGCATCGCCTTTCGAAGCGGAAGGATCTCTTCAGGTGGAGATGTTCGTTTTTTTAATAATTGGGGCAAATCTTCAAGAACCATAATATCCTGCTCGGTATGGTTCATCATGTATTCAATCGTGTGTTTCAGCTCCCTTACATTACCCGGCCATTGATACTTTTGAAAAAAAAACCTGGTCTCCTCATCGATCCCTTTAATGGTTTTTTCTAATTTCGTATTATAAATGGAGATGAAATACTCGGTAAGAAGCTCAATATCTTTCACACGCTCTCTTAGCGGAGGCAGCTCGTAACTCAAGACGTTCAACCGGTAATATAAATCTGGTCTTAGCTTGTTTTCTGAAACGGCGTTTTTTGGATTGATATTCATCGCGGCAATGATCCTCACATCCACCTGCACGCTTCTTGCACCCCCTATCCTCCTGATGAATCCATCCTCCAACACCCGCAGTAGCTTTGCCTGCAAGTCAATTGGCATCGACTGCAATTCATCCAAAAACAAAGTTCCGCCATCGGCCAATTCAAACAATCCCTTGCGCTCCAAAGCACCCGTATAACTACCTTTAGCCGTACCGAATAGGAGCGACTCCAACAAACTCCCCGGTAAAGCTGCACAGTTTTGGGCGATGAAGGGCTCATTTCGACGGTCGGAATCTCTGTGGATGCTTTGGACAAAAAGCTCTTTTCCTACACCACTCTCCCCATAAACCAAAACCGAGGAAGAAGATCGAGCTGCCTTCTTCCCTTGTGATATCAAGCTTTTAAACTGTGGATCGCTCGTTAAAATTTCCGAAAACGAATGCATTTGGCCGATTTCCGTCTTCTTTTCTGGATTTTCACTTGTCTTGAGCGAACCTTCCAAATCTGCTAACCTTTGAGATAATTTCTTTACACTTGAATAGTCCTTAGCGATTTCAATGGCACCAACGATAACTCCTTTTACATTTATCGGGAGGGTCGTATTTAGCGTCTCTATGATTCGGCCATGTGCATTTACATAGGATTGGCTAAAGTTGTAGATAGGTTTTTCTGATTTGATGACTCGCAGTAAGGTGGATGATTTATGATTTAATGAGGGAAAGGCTTCCAGCAATGGTTTTCCTAGCACTTCACTTCTATTCATTCCATCATGTTTCGCTGCAACCCCGTTATAAAAGATGGTCTGTCCGTTTGGATCTATCACATGAATCCCTTCATCAATCGTATCCAATATTGCTTCCAGTACCTCACGTGTAATAAATGATTCACTCGGCAACATATCCCCCCTCAAAAACGTTCTTGCTACATGTATATGAAGGAATGCCAAAAACTTGCCATGAACCGCCTAAAATTGAGCAGTCATGTGTAATTTTTCACCCATAGATTCATATCTTCAAGTTTATCGAAGATGTAACAATTATTGGCGAGGCGCCCACGATAGGAGTAGCCATGCTGATGCAGTGCCGCATTCATCCCGAATGAGAGCGACCTGGCAATTGAATAGATGCAATATATTTCATGTGAAATGAGATAGTCTTCAATTTCAGCAATTAAATGCTTCATCAACCCGTACTGCCGATGTTCCGGCAATGTCGCACAATCGGTGATTTCTGCATTATGGTAAAAAGCATCGATTTCAGCTGAAGCGGCGCTGACAAGCTGCCCATCATGATGATAGATATAAAAAACCGTTCCGTTTTCGATGCATTTTTTTACATATGCCGGATCATCCATCGGAGTGGGATACACCTCGAAAACTTTACCGTACAGCTTTGCGAGTTGTTGGGCATCCGATAGCTCCGCCTTGCGAACTTGATAAGCAAACGGCGGTTCATCCCGCCCCACTTTACTCGGCAGGTTCAAAACATCGCTGAGGATTCGATCTTCCTTATCCCATTCATCACTGTTTCGCCGTTCATTCCTGGTATATTTCACAAGGAAAAAGCAGTCGCTTCCCAAAAAGAACTTATCGATGCTGCCTTCGTATAAAAAGCCCCGAGAAAGTAATTCCTGAAGGTTTTCCTTACGTGCTTTGAAAATGATCTTCTCGGCTGCCATCTCATTGGCCACCTTTAAACATTCCACGATGCATTCTTGAAAATGACCGAGATAATCATCCACCCTCACTCGCTTATTAAAATGGTCGATCGTCAATTGTATGGTGCAGCGCTGCTTTTTAATTTTTTTTTCAATAATTCCCATTTCCATTCATCCCGCTCCTTTCACACTCACTTACCATTGTAACAAAAGGCCTGACCCTTTTTGGATTCAGACCTCTCGGAAATTGATTATTTTTGTTCGATCTCACACCAATCAATAATGGTCAAGGCGATGATTTCAGCAGCCTCCATCATTTTATCCACTTCTATATATTCGTTGGCATCGTGTGCCATTTTCGTCTCTCCCGGTCCAAATACAACGACGGGGGTTGATCCTAACTTCGACAGATAGCCCCCATCCGTAGCCCAAGGAGATGCTTCTACAATCGGTGCTTTTCCCTTCACCTTTTCATAATTTGTTCCAATCGTTTTCATGAGCGGATGGTCCGTTTCGAGAATGCCAGGCAGCCATCTGGCACCAAACCATTCCAATGTAATCGGCTTTTCCTTGAACCATTCATCACGTTCGTTCATCGCCTCGATCCGCTGTATGAGCGATCTTTGCGCCTCCTCCATGGTTTCTGTAGGGGCAATGCCGAATCGTCCTTCAAGAACGGCCATATCAGGGACGGAAGAAGGCCAATTGCCGCTATTCATGCTTCCTATGTTAATTGGAATCGGGATGGGGACATTTTTATAGAGCGAATGACGGAGTGCCTCATTCCGTTCTTGTTCAAGTTGCTTGATTTCCTTCAAGACGAGTACTGCTTTATCAATGGCGCTAACTCCTTCATACCTTGTGCCGCCATGAGCAGGCTTCCCTGTTACGATCAGCCGAAACCACATCGATCCCTGCTGTAGGGGAAAGAGTTTCATATTGGTAGGTTCCGGGATGATTGCCCCATCCGCTTTGTATCCGCGCATGACTGCAGCTAGTGTCCCGGCACCGCCGCTTTCCTCTTCAATCACACTCTGAAAAATCACATCTCCCTTTAATTGGATGCCGGACTCGACAATCGCTTCCATTGCCAGCAATAAGGAAACATTACCGCCCTTCATATCGGTCGTTCCCCTTCCGAATACTTTTCCGTCCATTAATCTGCCACTATACGGTTCGTCTTGCCATGCTGAAAGATCTCCTTCAGGAACTACATCAATATGACCGTTCAAAATAAGGGACTTCCCGTTACCGCTACCCCTTTTTATCGCGACAAGATTCGGATTTCCTTTAAAATCCTTGCGGTCACAATAAAAATGAGGATGATTTCGTAACTGCTCATCCCCGATTTCCCACAAATCTATTTCAAGTCCAAGTTGCCTGCACTTCTCGACTACAATGGCTTGTGCACTTCCTTCCTGCCCTCTCTTGCTTGGTTCCTGGACCAGCTTTTGCAGCAATTGAATGGCCTTTGTCCGTGAATCACCAAGCCACGTTCTTATTTTGTCCTCATACATACCCATTCTCCTCTCTCATTCTTGTAAAATATGGATGTTGTCGGACACAGTAAAGGAGGCTTCGGTCTTATACCTGATTTCACTAATGCTGCAGGCTGCAAAAATATCGGTTAATAGGAGGCCTGTCTTCGTTATCGAAAACACGCCAAGCTCGGTGATGATCATATGTACGCATTTTTTAGCCGTTAACGGTAACGTACATGATTCGACTATTTTAGATATCCCCTTTTTATCACAATGCTCCATTAAGACAATGACCTTTTTTGCCTTTGCCGCCAGTTCCATGGCACCGCCCATGCCCGGCACGCGACTACCCGGGACAATCCAATTGGCAAGGTCCCCCGCCTCACTGACTTGAAGGGCGCCTAAAATCGTGATATCCACCAAGCCCCGCCGTATCATGCCGAATGCAACCGTGCTATCGCAGTAGGAAGCCCCGGCCCTGATGGTGATTGGCTGTCCACCGGCATTGCAAAGAGAAGCATCTTCCTTGCCCTTGTCAGGAGCACTTCCCATTCCTACAAGGCCATTCTCGGCATGAAACATCACATCATGATCATGGGTGAGATGATTGGGGACAAGTGATGGAATGCCGATCCCTAAGTTGACCAGCATTCCATTGCTGATTTCAGCTGCACCCCGTTTAGCTAATCGATTTCTGTCTTTGATTCCCAAGCCCATTTCCAATCGACTCCTTTCGATGGAATGATATGATCTACAAAGGCTCCCGGTACAATGATGTCCTCAGCATCCATCGAGCCAAGCGAAACGATATGCTTCGCTTCGACAATCGTGATTTTGCCGGCCATAGCTACGAGCGGATTCGTATTTCGGGCGGTTTTATCAAATATCAAATTACCATATGGATCTGCCATTTCTGCATAAACAATCGCGATATCAGCCGTTAATGCCGGTTCAATTAAATAATGTTCATCACCAAGCTTGACGGTCTGCTTGCCGTCCCGGACGATATCGGCCTCTATGCCGATATCCGTCAATATTCCGCCCAGCCCCATCCCGCCGGCCCTAATGCGCTCGACAAGCGTCCCTTGCGGCGAGAACTCCACCTCTAGTTCACCATTGTTCATTAATGAACCAGCGTTGGGATTGGAACCGATATGGGAAACGATGATTTTTTTTGCACGGCGTTGTGTGACCAGTTTTCCGATGCCTATCTCGGGGAAACCAGTATCGTTACCAATCAAGGTAAGATGCTTTATACCTGTCTCCAAAATCAGATTGATTAAGCCCGGAGGTGTCCCTATACCACCGAATCCCCCATAAAGGATCGACTGGTGATCTTTGAAAAGATGGACAACCTCTTCAAATCGGCAAATTTTCCCGAATGTGTTTTCTGGCACAGCGACTCACTTCCTTGTTAGGATCGCAACTTACCAATCGTTTCATTTAATTGCTGAAAAGTTATATCGAGCCTCATTAACAGTACTGCACATTCTTCTTCCGTGATCGTTAGCGGCGGGGAAATGATGATTGCAGATCCGGTTACACCGTCAAGGCCGGCTGCTGCAGGATAGAGGAGAATCCCATTTTTCATGCCCAATTCAATGATTGATTGGGTCACAGCTGCCGGTTTTGGAAAGGGAAGCTTTGTGTCCATGTCTTGGACGAATTCGAGGCCAATCAATAAACCTCTGCCACGGATATCACCGATAAAGGAATACTTCCGCGCCAGCTTCCTCAGGCCATTAATCAGATCTTTCCCCCGGTCGGCCGATTTCTCGACAAGATCATGCTCCTCGACGTAGTTCAATACGGCTAACGAAACGGCACACGATAATGGATTCGCACTAAGCGTGTGCCCGCCTATGATGGACCTTGATCCTCCCATTATCGGATCCATCACTTTTTTGGTCATGACTGCCGCAGCTATCGGAGTATATCCGCCGCTCATCCCTTTACCAAATGTGACGATATCCGGTTCTACATCCCAATATTCACAGGCAAGCATCTTACCGGTCCGGCCAAAGCCTGTCATGACTTCATCGGCAATGAATAATATCTCATTCTCCTCGCAGATATCCTTAAGTTTTCGAAAATAACCGTCAGGTGGCACGATGGCCCCGCCGGCAGCGCCGATGACAGGTTCGGCTATGAAGGCCGCAATATTGTCACTGCCAATTCTGCGGATCGATGCTTCCAATTCCGCGGCACAGGCCATTCCGCACGTATGGGGGTCAAGCTGAAGTGGGCACCTGTAGCAATATGGCGGAGACACGGAAGGATATGATTCAAGCATGGAGGTAAATCGTTCCCGACGAATCGGATGACCAGACATCGAGAGCGCACCCATCGTAATGCCATGATAACTCATCCATCGCGAAACGATTTTTTGCTTCTTTGGCTTTCCTTTTTCCTGCCAATGCTGAATGGCAATTTTCAAGGCAGTTTCAGTCGCTTCGGAGCCGCTGTTTACAAAAAAGCTATACGTCAGGTCTCCTTTCGTCAGTTCAGCAATTTTGTTGGCAAGTTTTTCTGCGGCCTCACTGGTAAACTGTGACCGATAAACAAATGAAACCTGTTTAGCCTGTTTGACCATCGCCTCCATCACTTCCTGCACACCATGGCCGATATTGGCAGTAACTGCACCGGAAGAAGCATCCAAGTAATCCTTACCTTCTTTGTCATATAAAAAAACGCCTTGACCATGACTGATGGTCGGGTAGGCTCCGCCTAGGACCGGCTTAATTAATGAGGACTGCTCCATAAGCCCACACTCTCCTTCTCTTAAAAAAACACATGCATTATAATAAAGTGTATGTCCTGTGTACGGTAATCTTGCTAAGGAAATTGCCTCAGGCTTGTAAAGGGAAGAATTGTCCCAAAAACGGACAAAAAAAGTGTATCCACGAGAGATACACTTTCATACTGTAGACAAACTCGATGGAAAATTGAGTTTGTCTGCAGAATTTTTTAGGGTGTGTACTTTCTGAACGTTATATCCGTGCGTGAAAACGAAGATGGAATCCAATTACCCGCAGTTTTATACTTAGACCGTTGCTTTCCACTACAGGTGCTCGCTTTCCGCGGGCGGTCCGGGAGCCTCCTCGGCTTACGCCTGCGGGGCCTCACGAAGACGCGCATTTCCCGCAGGAGTGTCGCGCCTTACGTTTCAATCAAGTTAGTTCTACCAAGTAGAAAGAACCCTTTTTGCTAAAGTTTTAATCGTTTTACAATTGAATGATAAAAAACTTGAGGTGATGGGGATGTTTTCTAAACTTACTTCTTAAACTGTGATCATCTTGTTAAGATTACTTAGATCCACTAGTGCCAGTGAATCATTTGTTTCGTAGAATCGAGCGTGTCTTCGCAGATGCAAAAGAAAAACGTGGTTAGCGGAACTACTTTAAGAATAATAGGAAAAATATCCATACAGGCAACACTTACTTTCACTGCCATGAATGCATCGAAGATGGCCAATTGGACATGGAAAGTTCCAAAACCAAGCTCTTAGATTAAGTGGGGAAAATTAGAAGGAATATCAAAAGGGGTTCGGAATTTTTAAAATTCCGAACCCCTTTTGTGTACAAACTACAATGCGGGTATTAGGTTTTGTTCACGAATCGTTTCCAAAAAACTTTCATCCTTTAAAACAGCCAGCACATTTTTATAAAAAGCAGTTTTATCGATAATGGAAGTATGTACATATTCATACTCTTTTAAAGATGAATGACGCAAAACATCTTTCATGCAAGAAAGACATACCTTTTTAGTTCCTAGCTTATAGTAGTTCAAGTTGCTTGCATCCCCATTGGAAGTGTCTTCGTTACAAACGAAGCAAGTATGGCTCACTCGGCCCTTTTTATTATACTCGGCCAAAGCCCCTTCTAAACGACTGGATGCTTGAATTGTTAATAACACATAATCACCTTTTCTATTTTAAATCTCTTAGTATTATATCAGAAAAATATAGAATTTGAACAATTAGACTCATATTCCCTAATAATGCTTATTAAACAAGGAAATTTCCAGAGCGAATTAAATGCCTCTCTCCTAAAAAACGCCAAAAACGAAAATATATTTCTGCCTGTCCAAACAGGTTAAAACACCGTCCACCTCTGAACGGCGCATTTATATGAATTTATGAAGTGATATGAATCGTTGCTTTTCCGTTCTTCACATTCATAGATGCCTTTGAACCGTTCGCCACTGTCACGAATGGGTGAACATGGCCAAAATTGGCATTTGCGATGACAGGAATGCCCTTTAGCTCTTTTTTTGTTGCAATGATCTCCTGCAACGCATAATCGGTCATGCCCGATTCCTTTTGGAAACGGCCGATGATGATTCCCTTAATCCCGCCTGCATCTGGCTGGTGCAGCAACGATTGTAAATCTCGATCAAAACTGAATGGATGACTTTCTTCGTCATCTTCTATGAATAGGATACGATCTTCAAGGGAGGGCATGAACTCTGTACCTTGTAATAGATTGAGCGTACAAAGATTTCCGCCAATGACCGTCCCGGCTGCATCCCCTTCCTGGATGACCATGTAGCCCTCATTCGGGTGGAAGGTGCGGTCATCCTGTTCCAAATGCCAAGAATCATCACTCCACGTTTCACTTGGTGCTACATAGAAGCCTTCACTTCCGATTGTGGCCTTTTTGAAATGCTCCATCGTATATTCAAGCCCGGCCTTCATCCCGAATGTAGAAAAATGCGGTCCAGAGTATGTAGTTAAGCCAGTTTTTTTATGGATGGCCAATAAAATGGCGGTTATGTCACTATAACCCATCAACACTTTAGGATTTTTTTCAATCAAATCGTAGTCGATATATCGTAATAATTGATTGGCATTATAGCCCCCAATGGCTGTGAAGATTCCTTTTACATTCGGATCTTTGAATGCTTCATGTAAATCCCCGATCCGATCCTCGATCGAATTCGAAAAAAAGTCATCGTGGAACAAAGCCGTTTTGCCATAGGTCACCTTAAAACCAAGCTCCGTCAACCTTTCTTCGGCCAATCTCCGTTGCTCGCCCTTGACAATCGCCAAGCTTCTCGAAGGTGCAATCACGCGTATTTCATCCCCTGCTTGTAAACGGGAAGGTTTCATATCTATATCCCCCTTAATTACATCTGTCGTTATTTTAGCAGAATTGGTCAATAAAGAAAAACCAAGACGCTTAAGGCTTCTTCACCTCCATGATATGGTCTGTCCGCTTTCTAGATTGTCGTCCATTTATTAGACATTTTTAAGTCAGGTTTAAATCGGGGAAAATCCCTTACCCTTCCCTAAAAATGAAGAAAGACCAGCTTTTCAACTGGTCTTTTCGTTATTCAATTAGCAACAGAATGAAGCACCGATGATAATCAACAGAATGAACAAGACAACGATTAATGCGAAGCCTGATCCAAATCCGCCGCAACCGCCACCGTATCCACCGCCACCGCCGCAGTTACCACCATAACCGTATCCTCCGCCATATCCACCATATCCGTACATTAAGTTTCACTCCTTTTAGAATTCTGTTTTCTCTTTACACCTTACCATATGTCAATACGCCCGCCTTGGTCTGTGTATTTGCCTATTTTTCTTGATTTAGGTAAAAATTTTCGAATCAACCGCTTCATCATTCAAGGAATGAGCCAATAAAAATAACGATGAAAAATGTCAAAAAACGTTTGATATTTTATTGTGTTACGTTGAAATTGGGATATAATAAGGAAAAAACAATTCTTAGCCTCTTTAAGGTATCTCATTCCTGTAATGGATACATAAAGGGTTAAACGGGGGAACACAATTGAAAAAGAACGCAAAATCCTTCATCCCTTTCGCTGCCATCGCCACGATTCTTCTTATCAGCTATATCCTTCAAAAAGTTCCTAAAACCTATGGATCAGATGATTCGATAAACGTTTACCAAAAATTCCAATCAGGACAGCCCATTCAATATCTTGTAATTGGTGACAGTATCGGCAGAGGATCTGGCGCTGAAAATCCTAGCTTGACATGGTTCAAGCAGTTAGAAAATAAAATGAACGAAAACGATGATTCCCGCTTACACGGAGATTATGTAGTCCAAAGTGGTTCTACAGCTTTTGAAGGGCTTTTTAAGCTTTCCCAAAGAAGAGAGCGTGAACATAAGGATTTGATTTTCATCGTATTTGGTGAAAATGATCGCAAATATATGAGTGTGGATGATTTCACCATGACCTATGAAGCCCTGATCAGAAAGGCAAAACGTCTCCATCCTCATGCAGAATTGTTTACGATAACGGAAAGCTCCTTGAAGCAAAACGAATTTGCAGTCGCAATCGGGCGTTTATCCCACCACTATGGTGCCACCAATGTGGATATGCGGCCAATATTCAAGAATTCCGGTTTAACGGAAAAACAGTTGACTAAAGACCTCGTTCATCCAAATGGTCTTGGCTATAAATTTTATGCGAATGCCATTTATGAACGTTTCAAGGATAACGTAAAACGGGAAAAGACTGTTGCAGCGCTTCCCTCCAAGCTTCACGCCCATGCTGAATTAGAACTATCGGAAGTTACTCACTATAAAAAAATGGAGGGCTTCCGGCCAAGGGGCGGCTATTATACTAGCAATGAAAAAGGCAGTGTGCTAGATTATCGTTTCAACGGAAGCATTCTTGGCGTAAAGCTGCTTAGAAGTCCGGATGGCGGAGAGGTTAAAGTCTGGATCGATGGCAATGAAATAACGACATTGAATACATGGTGGCCTTTCGCCCGGGAAAGATATATATTCATCACAAACGGGCTTGAGCCTGGTACACATACCGTCCGTTTTGAGGTCGCAGGCAGAATCAAGGCACTCGGACTCGACCAAGACACCATTCCGTATGTCCGGATTGCATCGACCATCACCGATTAAAATGAGGAAGTGGAAAAACCCCGATTATTATTAATCGGGGTTTTTTTTATGCTGACTGTTTTCATTCATTCAAACAGCTTTTTGTATTCTCCGTACCCTTCTTTTTCGAGATCTTCGAGTGGAATGAACCTTAATGATGCGGAATTGATGCAGTATCGTAATCCGGATGGTCCCGGTCCATCATTGAATACATGACCAAGATGAGAATCGGCAGTTTTTGAACGAACCTCGATTCTTCTCATCCCGTAACTCGTATCAAGATTTTCCACGACTTCCTCTTCTTTAAGCGGTTTTGTAAAACTTGGCCAACCGCAGCCTGAATCGAACTTTTCTTTTGAAGTGAAAAGAGGATCGCCAGAAACGACGTCCACATATAACCCGGCTTCCTTCAAGTTCCAATATTCATTATTAAATGCTGGTTCGGTTCCATTGTTTTGCGTGACTTCGTATTGTATCGGTGAAAGTTTTTGTTTCAATTCTGCTTTATTTTTCATTATTATCCCCCCAGTGGTTTTGGATAAATGCTTTGCGGCCCGAGCCGATCGAATATCTTTCATAATGCTCAGGCTGCTTTTTATAATAATGCTGGTGATAGGTCTCTGCTGGGTAAAACGTGGCAGCTCGTATGATCGGCGTTACGATTGGTTTCGAAAATTTGCCGCTCGCCGAAAGCTCGGCTTTGGATGCTTCAGCAATTTCCCGTTGCTTTTCGTCATGATAAAAAATTGCGGTTTGGTAAGAACTGCCCCTGTCAAAAAATTGCCCCCCGGCATCTGTCGGGTCGATCTGCTGCCAAAACAACTCGACAAGCTTCTCAAATGGATAAACTGTTGGATCAAAGGTGATTTGAACAGCTTCAAAATGTCCCGTGGTTTCAGAACAAACTTCCTTATATGTAGGATTTTCCGTTGTCCCGCCGGTATATCCGGAAATAACGGATTCAATACCAGGCTGCTCATCGAACGGTTTCACCATGCACCAGAAACACCCGCCTGCAAATGTAGCTTTCTCTAATTGCTTCGTCAAAAGAAATCCTCCCTTTTTACAAACGATTCATTTAATGAATTTTAACGCTTTTATTTTGTCCTGTAAAATAATATGCCGTTTCATTCTTCATCTTAATGCATAAGGCAGACATACAACCAGGCATTCCTCCATACGCTGTAGTCATAATGGAAAAATGCGAGGTGTTTGGAAATGAGCGATACTCAATCATTTTTACAAAAAGCGAAGACTTTTGATTTATTATCGTCTTATTATCAATACAGCAATCCACAGCTACATGAGTATTATTCCCATAAACACTTGAAAACTCTTCAAAAAGCAGCTCAACGAATAAAATATGAACAAATGAAAGTCATACTCCCTGCACAAGTGAGGATTTTACAAGCAGCTTCTGCTGCACCCTCCATTGATGTTCATGTAAACGGAGCATCCCTAATCAAAAATCTATCATTTAAAGAGAGCAGTGGCTATCTCTCCTTGCCCTCTGGAACGTCCCAGTTGGACATATACCGAAGTGAAGAAACCCGTTTGCCTCTGCTCAGGCAGCAAATGGAGCTCGAAGGCGGGACATCTTATACGCTGGCTGCCGCTTTTGCCAATGAGTCCTTAACGATTTCACCATTCAAAGATCTTCCATATGTTCCACAACATGAAGCGAAGTTTCGCTTCATCCATTTATCAGCCGCCATACCGCCGGTCGATATTGCCGTCAAGGATGGCGATGTCGTGTTTGAAGCAGTCGCTTTCCAACAAGCAAGCGACTACCTCACGATCCATCCCATGATCGTTGATTTAGAAATAAGGGAAAAAGGGGGGAAACAAATCGTTTCTTCATTGCTCAATACGGAATTCAAGGAAAATACAGCTTCTACCCTTTATATAACCGGAGTGGACCGTGAAACAGACTGGCTAGAAACCTTAACGTTATCTCCATAAAAGAAAAAAACCAGGACATGTCGATCCTGGTTTTTTATCACTATTCACACTATCGCTGAAACGATGAAGGGACGGTCAATAAAAACGAAATGTCATCCTGGTCAAGATTGAAATTCTTCGCCTTGACCCTGATGTCACTTTTCAATTCCATATCCTGTAACGACACGTAAATACTTTCGTCATTTGGTCTAATGCTGACCCACTCCGGCATATTGTAGCGTTCATTAATTAAATTCATTACATATGAAACAGGAAGGTTCATTTGACCGACAGCAATCGATTTTTGCTTTAAGATCAAGTCGCCATTCTTTTGGGCTACAGGCTCAAATGTTAATTTCATTTCCACTTCACGATTGAAAAATGGCATCGTTCCATACAATTCGACCTCGTCCGTCAAATATACTTCGTAATGCATGGAACCTGTCAATCCTTCTTTATCAAGATACTGATTGATTAATCGTGTCAAATCTTCGCGATTTGTGTGAACTTGAAATTGGATATCTTCTTCGTGGCTAACCTTTGGTATGAGTTCTTCGTCTTTAGCCGGTAAATTAACTAAAATCAGAACGGACAGGATGACCAGGATGTTTATAGCTAATAGTGAAATAAACAAAGTCTTCCATTTGACCTTTGTCATTCTTGGTCATCATCTCCTTTGGCACTTGCTTCCAACGTGTCCTTTCCAATAGTGGTGATATCCATGTCATTATAAATTCTTGTCGCAATCAATTCATAACCACGATCATTCGGATGAAAATAATCCTCAGCATAAAGCAAATCTTCCTCGGAATTCTTGAAAATGTCTGCTATTTCAATAAAATGAGCTGACTCATATTCTTCGATAATGTCTTTACCACTTTCATTCCAATCATTCATGATTAGATCAAGTTCATAAAAATCGCCGAACCACTTGGAAAATGGATTATACACGCCAACAAGATAAATTTGGGCATGGTCATTTTCGGAGCGCACCTTATCAAGTATCTGCCTTAATCTTTGTTCATACCCTAACTTGGCCGACTTAAACTGATTCAGTTCCAGATTCGAGAAATTCTTTTTAAAAACCTTCATGATATCATTGCCACCGATTGTGACAACAATCGAATCAGCTTGTTCGATGTCTTCTTTTATTCTTGCCTTATCCAGTCTTTTCAAAAGTTGGTCGGTCCGATTTCCACGTATGCCATGATTAATCATCTCTACGGAAGTAATCGATGGTTCTTTTTCCAGCTTATTTTGTAAATAAGGCAGATACCCGCCATTATCTTTGCTATCACCGACGCCTTGAGTCAAGGAATCGCCAATTGACACGATTTTCACAGGATCCGGAAAAAAGCTGGCAGGAATCGTTTCCTTTTCACTCAGCTTAACGATGCTTTTCTGCTGAACAGATGGTTGCTTTGAAGCGATATCACTTTGACCGCAACCTGAAATCCAAACTATACATATGAAAAGACAGGTGATTCTGTACCTCATGACCCTCACCTTCCTACCCATATATTATATCATGAAGAAAAAGCAAGATTGCAAATAATATACCTTCACCATCATAAGCCATCCTACCATATGATATGAAATAAGTTGTTAATTAAAGCTAGTCCTATAAAATTTAGCATGTTACTTTGCATGTAAAATCATTCTTAAGTTGAGCCGTTTCCTCAAAAACTAATCGACAGACCCACAAACCCCAACAGTGTAGGCATGGAAAATAAGAAAGAACAGGTCATGTAACCTGTTCAATAATTCTGTAAAATTTTTATATGCTTAATTATGTCCTCAAACGGGATATCCTGCAGCCCCGTATAATCCCTAATGATTTTTCCTTCTTGATCCATAAGGAAAAAGCTCGTTCCATGAATCACTTGATCTTCTTTTTCAGGTTTTTTGACGACCGTCTTGAAGTTATCCAGTGCAAATTGCTCGATTTCTTGTTGGTCATACCCAGTCAAAAAATGCCAATTTCTATAATCCACGTTAAATTGATCACCAAACTTCTTCAAAACATCCGGCTTATCTATTTCCGGATCAACAGAAAAGGATACGAATTCCACATCCTTTATCCCTTCATCCTTCAATTGCTGTTGCAGCTTCGCCATATTGGAAGTCATCGGCAGACAAACTGTCTCGCAGCTGGTAAAAATGAAATCTGCTACCCAAACCTTACCTTTGAGATCACTTTTTGAAAAAGGCTTACCTTCTTGATCGCTGTAGCTAAAATCTTCAATATCCCAATTTTTCGCATCAGGTACACCCGTTGATCCGCATGCCGTTAATAGCATAAGGATCGATGCCCCTATAGCTGCCACCAGCACATGCAGCTTCCTCATCCTACCCCGTCCTTTATGTATAAAATATTCTGATACTTCATCTATTCTAACAGAACCATTGAAAGGAGGACAGTAACTCTTTCTATGGAGCGAAAATAAATGCTTTAGGTTTTACAACCGCGGTTCAGTCCCAATAATACATGATCGCCAAGGCGCCTTCACCTGCATGGGTACTGACAACGGCGGTCGTTTCTTCTATTTTTATGTCTTGGAAGCCCGATAATTCACTAATCGCCTGGCGGACTTTATCTGCCATTGCAAAACCATTTACATGGACAAAACCAATGCCCCTGACTTTTTTACCTTCCGTATCTTCTTTGAATTTCTTGATGAGGAGCTTTACGACCTGTGACTGGCTTCTAGCTTTGGAAACGGAATGCAGTACACCATCCTCCAAATGAGCAATCGGCTTTATGTGAAGCAGGGAACCAATCAAAGCAGAGACTTTCCCGATCCTGCCACCCTTAACAAGATTATCAAGTGTTTCTATGACCATGACCAAGCTTGACTGTTTCTTAATCTGCTCCAGCCTTTCAATTATCTCGGTTACGGATTTCCCTTCCTTGGCAAGTTTTGCAGCTTCGATCACCTGGAATGACATCGCTTTAGAAATGAATTGCGAATCAAAAACGGTAACCTTTGCGTCTGACATGCTTGCCGCACTCTCCGCCGAGCGTACAGTACCGCTCATACCACCGGTCATATGAATCGACAGGATCTCCGTGCCGTCATTGCCAATTTCATCGTAGACCTCTACAAAAGTTCCTACCGCAGGTTGCGAGCTCTTTGGAAGTTCTTTTGCCTGATTCATCCTTTGCAAAAATTCAACTTGCTCGATTTCAACCTTATCCAAAAAAGTCTCCCCATCAATGGAAATCGATAAAGGAACCATGGTGATATCATAATATTCCAGTTCTTCAGGTGTCATATCCACCGTCGAGTCTGTTACAATTTTAATTTTATTCATCAATACACATCCCTAAATTAACATATCTATTGTATTATACCTACTCAAGGCAAGCTTTCAAACTTTTTTTATATCAAGGGCTTCACCTCGAAAAGATTACACAAAAAAAGACCATTCCATACACTAACCTTACACATATGCCGCTTCATTAGATATCTCTTGTAATTCGTGGCATCTGTTGTATCGGATAAGTCAGCGATGGAACAGTCCGCATTAAGCATTATTAAGTAAATTCCCAGGAAAAATTTTGTTGTATACAGGCCATTTGAGTACGGATGCTAAATATTGCTTAAATGAGTAACATTGTTTATGATCTTTATTGGCAAAAACTTTCTTTACGAATATTTCCAAACGCATGGTCAACATAAAAAAATTCGGATCACTTGGCAGTAAGACAGGTATTTCTGATATTGTGACCTTATGTCCAAAACAATCTTTGAATTCCAAGCATTTGAACATCAAATTATCAATCCTCATTTTTAACCGATTGCTTACATTATACACAATAAACCCAAAAGTATAAATATTCAAATGTGTAAAAATACGGACAAATCATGCACGTTTCGAGAATTCAAAAAGGCCCATGATGGACTAATCCCTTCATGGACCTTTTTTCATATACCTTCTTCGATATTACCGTCGCGCATTCCTTCCCGCTTCAGCTTGCGCTTATAGACGACCTTGGATAAGGAAATGCTGATTTCATACAATAACAGCAATGGAACCATTACAAGGAAGTCTGACACAAAGTCAGGGGGCGTAATCGATATGGCGATGACCACCAGTACAAAGTATGCATATTTCCTTAACTTTTGCAGCACGAATGGATTGATGATGCCAATGGAGGTCAAAAACATCGTAACGACAGGAAGCTCGAACAGTACTGCAAAGGGCATGGTCATATTAAAGACGAAAGAAAAGTATTTTTCCGCCGTGAAACTCGTTATGAACATCCCATCCCCCAATTCTATCAAGAACTGGAGGATCGTTGGAAAAATAACGAAATAACCGAAAGCCAGTCCTCCGATAAATAGCAGGAAAAGCGCTGGGATATAGGAAAGCGTCGCCCGTACTTCATTTGGCATCAAGGCTGGCTTAACGAATAACCAGATTTGCAGGGCAATTATCGGTATCGTTGCTGCGATGGCTACCACGCCTGAAAGCATGAAGTAAATCCAAATGATATCACTCGGACCCAACACCATCAAGTCAAAATCTAAATCCTTCACGAACCAATGATAAATCTGTTCAACATAAATAAAACTGGCGATAAAAAAGATGAGAAAAGCAACAGCAGTAATGATGAGCCGCTTTCTTAATTCATCAAGATGATCGATGATATTTAATTCTTTATCTTCCAAAATTGATCACGCCTTCAAAATCAGTATCAAAGTTTAAGCATAAAGGCGCAAGACGAATCCATCTTACGCCCACCATTTAATCATTCATGATTTTTTTGTTGTAATTTCTTATCTTCTTCATAATCGCCTTTTGTTAATTCACTCGTGGACTTTTTAAATTCACGAAGCGTTTGTCCAAATGCACGGCCAATCTCTGGAAGTTTCTTCGGACCGAATATTATTAGTGCCAATACCAGGATGAGAATTAGACCAGGTACTCCAATGTTCGACATGGATACAACCCCTTTGGTGTTATAATTAAACCTACCTTGATTATAATACCATTTCCAACCATTTGAAAGTAAACCGACTATCCGTCATACAACGGCAACAAGTATCGGCAAAATGCTCGTTATGACTGGGAAGGTAGAATAAAAGTAAAAACCTATGAATTATTCTATCCTAACTTATCATGTGTCCGCTGTTTAAATCAACAGGTGAAATAAATTACTGTCTTTATTGACCTCGACGAATGAGAATCCTTTTTTATTCATTCTTTGGATGAGTCCCTCATAATCATTCCTTACTTTCAACTCGATCCCCACCAAAGCCGGCCCGCTTTCTTTATTGTTTTTCTTCGTATATTCAAAACGGCTAATATCGTCATTCGGCCCTAACACCTCATCAAGGAATTCCCTTAATGCTCCCGCGCGTTGTGGGAAATTCACGATAAAATAATAAAGCAGCCCTTCATATAATAAAGATTTCTCCTTAATTTCCTGCATCCGGCCAATATCGTTGTTCCCTCCGCTGACCATGCAAACAACCGTCTTCCCTTTAATTTGCTCTTTGTACAAATCCAAAGCCGCTACGGATATTGCCCCTGCTGGCTCGGCGACGATTGCATGCTGATTATATAAATCAAGGATCGTCGTACAGATTTGCCCGGAAGGAACGACAACGATATCTTTGAGGTTTTCTTTACATAACCGATATGTCTTCTGGCCTACGCACTTGACAGCTGCACCATCGACAAAGGTATCTATGCTTTCAAGCTCCGTAACCTTCCCTTCCTTAAAAGAATATTCCATCGAAGCTGCATCAAGCGGCTCCACTCCAATGCATTTCGTATTGGGAGAAACCAATTTGAAATAACTGGATACACCAGCCATCAGTCCGCCACCACCGATTGCCGCGAAGACATAATCAATTTCATCTTCACAATCATTGAGGATTTCAACAGCGGTCGTACCCTGACCAGCAATTACTTTATCATCGTCAAATGGATGAATGAAAGTGCGCTCCTCTTCTTCACAACATTCCATCGCCATCGCAAAGGCATCATCGAATGTATCACCGGCCAGAACGATTTCCACATTATCCTTGCCGAAAAGCTGCACTTGATCGACCTTTTGCCTTGGCGTCGTGGCCGGCATAAAGATTTTCCCGTGGATCCCTAACTGACTGCAGGAAAAAGCGACACCTTGTGCATGGTTACCAGCACTGGCACATATCACACCATTCCTCGTCTCATCAAGGGTCAAACTTTTCATTTTGTAAAATGCCCCTCTTAATTTAAAGGAGCGGACATGTTGAAGATCCTCGCGTTTTAAATAAACATTACAATCATATTTATCAGATAGCCTCTGATTTTTTTGTAGAGGAGTATGTAGAACAATGTCTTTCAGTTCTCTGTAGGCAATTAGAATATCTTCCAATTGGATCCCCCTATTCATTGATGCTGTCTTATTCATAACAATCCCTCATTTCCTTCCTAATCAATTCAATCATTATAGCACTTTACTGTCGCTAATGTAATTGATTTTTCTAAAAATTCTTTCTTTTGTTCATACCATAAAAAAAATCCGATCATGGGTTTTCTCCATGGTCGGATTTGTCGGTTATTTTTTTTGTAGAATATTAAAATCATGTGCAAAGCGATTTTTTTCATCGACGTTTCCTTGAATCGAGGAGATCTTTTCCCAATCATTTTCATCAATTACGGGGAAGAACGTATCACCCTCAAAGGTTTCATGAATCTCGGTAATGTATAATCGATCGGCAAATGGCAGGATTTCTTTAAAGATTTCGGCCCCGCCAATCACAAATACCTCGTCATCTCGATTGTCTGCATACGTTTTGATTTGGGAAATATCATGTAAGACCACACAGCCGAACGCCTTGAAACCCTGATTGCGGGTAACGATGACATTTTCCCTTCCAGGCAGCACCCTGCCAATCGATTCGAATGTTTTTCTTCCCATGACAATTGGATGGCCCAACGTCACTTTTTTAAAATATTGCAGATCTGCCGGCAAATGCCACGGCAGTTGATTATCATTACCAATCACACGGTTTTGATCCATGGCGACTATCAACGAAATCATATGCTTACCTCACCCTTAATATGGGGATGTGCTTCATAATTTTCCAGTACGAAGTCCTCGAAGCTGAAATCAAAGATATTTTTCACTTCCGGATTTATTTTCATGATTGGCAATGGTTTAGGGTCACGAGTCAATTGCAGCTCCACCTGTTCCAGATGGTTAGAATAAATATGGACATCCCCAAATGTATGTACAAATTCCCCCACTTCCAAATCGCACACCTGAGCAATCATCATCGTTAACAGGGCATACGAAGCTATATTAAAGGGAACTCCTAAAAAAACATCCGCCGAACGTTGATATAACTGGCACGAGAGCTTGCCGTCAGCCACATAGAATTGAAAGAAAGCATGACAAGGCGGCAAGGCCATCTCATCCAATTCCCCAACATTCCATGCACTCACGATCAACCTTCTTGAATTGGGATTCGTTTTGATTTGCTCGATCAATTCGCTGATTTGATCGATTTGCCTGCCATCAGCCGTTCCCCATGAACGCCATTGATGACCGTATATCGGTCCTAGTTCCCCAGCTTCATCGGCCCATTCATTCCAGATGCGCACGCTATTTTCCTGAAGGTAGCTTACGTTCGTATCTCCCTTCAAAAACCATAATAATTCATGGATGATCGCCTTTAAACTAACCTTTTTCGTCGTCAGGACAGGAAATCCTTCTTTTAAATTGAATCTCATTTGATAACCAAAGGTACTGATCGTTCCTGTTCCCGTACGATCGCCTTTTTGAGAGCCATTTTCCAGGACATGCTTACATAAATCCAAATATTGCTTCATGCTTTACCACCTTTTCTACATTCATTCATCTTATTTTAACGTAAATCGGCTCAAATGTTTAATCTAATTGTTTAATAAACTGGTAGGTTTCGGGTGCTTTTTGTTTCAGTAATTCGTTTTGTTCGGCGTTTACATAAAACATGGCAAACGTTTCAGCGAAATACTCTTCAGGATAATCAGAAAAATACGACTGACCCGGAAACAGCCCATCCACTTCCTTACCCCAAATCGTCAAATAATCCATATCTTTCCTAATTCCTTCAAATACAATATTATCTATGGAATGCGCCAGTTCATGGAGCTCCAAATTGATGGATCCATGCCCGTTGCCTTTATTGCTCGCTCCAATCTTGACCAATACGGTATGAGATCCGCCCATGCCAGGCACATCATCCCAGGTCGTTTTTTTGTTGATATACCCCCGGGGCGTCTCTCCTTTTAACTTAGCGGCAGATTGATTTTCAGTCAGGCTTCCTTCAAATAATTTAACCCTCACACCACTGTCAGCCGTTTTCACCAATAGTGAATCGGGCAGCTTATCAATTCTTCTCACGATTTTGAGCGCTTCGCGTTCATCGAATTCCCCTTCTGGAAATAAAAATATTTTTTGCAAATCTTTATTATCCTTAAATAAATCAGCTTGTCTCAAAAGATTATTTTTAGGCAAACTACGCCATTTCACTCCATCTTCCTTAGCTAATGAATAGGAGAGCATGGATAAAAAAAAGGCAAATACCGCTATTATTATTAGCCATTTTTTACGTTGCATACTCTTCTCTCCTTCCTTCATTTCACGATTATCCCTCTAAAACTATTATTCTAGTATAACATATACAACAGAAGCGATAACTCCTTGTTTTATTGGTAAATTTGGCAGCAGTTCATCTCGCATGAAGCACCATTGCTGCAATCTTTCATATAATAAATATATATAATGTGTAAAAGGCTTAAGGTGATTTCATGGAAACCAATAATAAAAATGCCCTTTTGAACGAAAATCGGGAACTCGCTGAAGAAGTCCTTGATATTTACAGTTTAAAAATTTTCATCATTCTCGACCTTTTACTGTTTTCCATTTTCTTAGGCATCCTGCTGCATCCTCTACTGTCTTCTCTCTGGCTCAATTTTTTATTGCCTTTGCTCTTCTTCACTACTTTTACAGGCCTTCTTCAAATCCTTGATTTGCTCCACAAAAAAAGCTGACACCATTTACTAGGTGTCAGCTTTTTTATGGGGGTATACCATTTGACCGTTGATTTTCACTGAAGCTGAAAGCCGAGGAGGCTCTCGGACCGCCCGCGGAAAGCGAGCTCCCGCAGTGAAACGAAACGTTCATAGTAAAAATCATCAAAGTCAGCTTTTTTCAGCTTTTTTCTTTTTTAAAGTGTAATGCTAGCGTGGTGCCGAAAATCAGCAGAATGAAGGCAAAAAATATTGCGGGCGGTATTTCAATTCCCACAACGGCTATCAGCATTTTAATTGAAATAAACCCGATAAGCACATAGGCCGCCGTTTCCAATTGCGGGACCTTATCAATCAATTTCAAGAATACCCCTGCAACCCCCCTCATCATCAGGACTCCAATCACCCCACCGGTAAGGAGGACCCACACTTTTTCACTCACTCCGAAGGCAGCCAATACGCTGTCGACGGAAAATGCGATATCCATCAGTTCTACTGACGCTACCGTTCCCCAAAACGTACCAAACATACGAATCAATAAGCTGTTTTTACTCATTCCCTCGATCGCTTCTTCATCCCCGGCTCGTCTTCTTCTTTTATTCCGGAAGTATTTAAAAGAGAGCCATCCGAGATAGGCCGCTCCAATTACTTTCACCCACCATAACTTAATGAGGAAAACACCGATACCAATCGCTACGAACCTGAAGGCATATGCACCCAATAAACCATAAAAAAGGGCTTTTTTGCGCTGTTTTACCGGAAGATGCCTGACCATTACGGCTAATACCAAAGCATTATCCGCTGATAGCAATCCTTCCATCAAAACGAGCGTTCCAATCAGTCCCCAGCTCACTGGATCGGATAAAACCTCGACCCACATAGGCCAGTCGAAAAATTGGGCATATGTTTGAATGATATTATTCAACAACTCTGACATGTTAAAGACTCCTCTGCTCCGATTCCTGCATAATCAATGATCATTCTTCATTATTCCCACTAATGCCTGGGATAATATCCCCTATTTGAAGCTGAACACAAAAAAATACGTTGCATGACAACGTATCAAACACTGCTTTTTACCTTACTCTTGCATTGAAATAAAATCATGATTTTAACCTAAGAAAGCAATTGTTTACCTGTCCATTCAGGCGGTGTGTTTTTATCCCAATATATTTTGCCCATATCATAATGAGTGGCAAACGCATCATGATGAGTATGATAGTGAAAATTGAACCAATACCCTTCAAGCGGAGGATTTTCCTGCCTGACGTGGAAGCGGATGATATCCTTCCCGCTTAATGAATCATAAATATTGAAAATCTTCTCTGCCCTGCCTGCACTTGGCTGTTCGGTAATCGTTAATTGCTGTAATTGTTCATCTGGAAAATGTTCGGCCATTTCTACAATGGCCTCTTCCATTTTAGGTAATATCGCCAACTTGAATTCGTCGCCGATTTTAGGGTTGATCTTTTCGCCAAATTTCATAAATGCGTTTTCCTCTGCTTTATCAAGTAATCCTGATAAAAACTCTTCCCGGTTGAATTCCTCTTTCCGTTCAGTCCGATTCTGTGAAGCAAGATAGGCTAAGCCTTCTTCTTCGACCAACCCTTTTTTGGTATCCTTTAACGAATCGGCTTCAGCAAGCCACGCCAAATCTGTTGGGGTGACAAGGCCGAACGTCAAAACGGATACTAAAATGACGAGACTTTTCCTGAACCAAGCGGTTGCTTTCAACTTAACACTCCCCCCTTCTTGACTTCATTTTCTTTATATTTAGTATACTTTTATTTTTTGGCAATTACGAATATATAGTGTCCTATGTTTGAAAAATTTTAAAAAAGGATACATACCTATATAACGCGATATGAACCCAAACTTTTTCACTAAATATCGAAAACGCGAATTTAAATGAAGGATTTTGACGATATTTGGAGAAC
Source organism: Peribacillus muralis (assembly GCF_001439925.1). GTDB lineage: Bacteria > Bacillota > Bacilli > Bacillales > DSM-1321 > Peribacillus > Peribacillus muralis. The sequence continues at coordinate 73,800 of NZ_LMBV01000004.1, read as the reverse complement.
TTAATTAGATTCAAGTCTTTTTAAGGAGGGTCTTATATGGCTTTAACCACGACTGCCATGGTGGCTTTATGTCTTGTAACATTAGCATTTTTCGTATATTTATCATTTGCCGATTAAGAATAAATGAATACTTACGAAAAATCTCCTTGTCATTCTCCTACGATGGCAAGGTTTTCTTTTCACACATAAAGTCGCACATAGTGCTCATAAAAGGACTGGATACTGGAGGAATGACTTTGGACAACAATAAACGGACCACTAAAGAAGAAGATTATAAACGGGAAACGGCTTCAGGAGATGCCGGAATGGTCGTGACCGCCCATCCCGTAGCTACGTCGGTTGGTGAAAAAATATTACGTGAAGGCGGGAATGCCGTTGATGCGGCGGTTGCCATCCAATTCGCCCTCAATGTTGTAGAGCCAATGATGACAGGCATCGGCGGCAGCGGTTTCCTGATGGTATATAACGCGAAAGACAAGGTTACAAAAATATTCGATGGTCATGTAAGGGCACCTAAAGCGGCCCATCCTAACATGTTCCTTGATGATGATGGTGAAGTCATCCCATTTAGAGAACGGTCGATCAAGGCTACGGCGATAGGTATTCCGGGAATCTTGAAGGCGATGGATGAAGCTCTCTCAGAGTACGGAAGCAAGCCACTTGAGGACCTGATTGAGCCTTCGATTGAATTTGCCGAAAAAGGTGTTCCTGTCAATTGGGTGCTCTGTGATGCTCTTGAAAACTTTGAATATCGATTAGGCGACGAAGCCCGTAATTTCTTTATGCCTGAGGGTAAACGATTCAAAGCTGGAGACTTACTGATCAAAGAAAAATTGGCAAATACGTATCGAATATTGCAACGCGAGGGAATTTCCGCTTTTTATGACGGGGAAATCGGGAAAGGCATCATTTCCTGTATAAAGGAACTGGGCGGTTTCATGGAGCTTTCCGATTTACAAAACTATAAAGCCACCATTGACGAACCGATGTATGGGACGTACAAGGATTATTCGATCGCTTCATCCATGGCTCCAAGCGCGGGTGGCTTCACGGTCATTCAAATCTTGAAAATCCTGGAGAGCTTCCACATAGAGCAATATGATGTTCATTCTTGGGAGAAGTATTATTTAATTGCCGAAGCGATGCGCTTAGCCTTCACCGACAAAAAGGCATTTCTTGCTGATCCGGAATTTGCGGAATTACCACTGAAAGGTCTCATGCACGATGACTATATAGCGAAACGCCGCTCTTTCATTAATTTTAAGTCGAGGAATAACGCCATCGACTTCGGTAACCCTTGGATCTATGATTCGGTCAACAAAACCGAAGTGATTCCGCAGCCCAATGACGAAGATATCAGTGAAACGACACATTTCACGGTCCGTGACAGATGGGGCAATATTGCCGCTTGCACGTCAACGGTGGAACACCCATTCGGATCGGGAATTATGGTTTCCGACTATGGCTTCATGCTTAATAACGAATTGACGGATTTCGATTCCGTTCCTGGCGGCATGAATGAAGTGCAGCCGAACAAGCGGCCTGTCAGCTGCAAAAGTCCGACCATCATTTTTAAAGACGGAGAGCCGATTTTAACACTTGGATCACCTGGAGGACCGACCATCATCAGTTCAGTGGTTCAAACGATCATTAATGTGCTCGACTTGAACATGGACTTGAAAGACGCCATTGAAGAACCAAGGATTTTCACGCCGATGGGTCCGCACATCGAATGGGAAGCAGGCATGGACATGAACAGCAAAGGGCAATTGGAAGCAATGGGATTCGCCTTCAATGAAGTACCCCATTCCATCGGGAACGTCCAGGCCATACAAATCAACTCAGATGGCTCTAATTATGGCGCTGCCGATTCGAGCCGAGAAGGCTGTGCCATTGGTTTGGATGAAGCAGATTATAAGCTTGATCAGAGAACGGAAATGTAGCCAAAATGGAATTTTGATGTTTTTCTCTTTTGAACATCAAAACCGAATTCCTCAAAGCGGGTGCTGCGGAAGTGGTCTTTCAACACGACTCTCTTTCGCGCCACCCGTTTGGCTTGTTCCATTAATTCCATCGATAGCGCCTTACCTTCCGCAAAGTGAGTCAGCCCTTTAATTCCATGTGATTCAGCAATCGTTTCCTCAAACATGGGATCAAAATAGACTACATCAAAATGTTTATCAGGCATTGATTTAAGCATTTCATAATGATCGGCATGAATGACCTCAATCCTTCTCATCGCTTCAATCAACTTTTCTTCTGCATCACTCCACATTTTCAAACCATGTTCTACTAGCAGGGCCAAATATGGATTGCCTTCCAATGCAACGATTCTTCCCTGTGCCCCGATTGCAAAGCTCGCGACAATCGCATCAGAGCCCAAGCCCAGCGTGCAATCCAGCACAGAGCTGCCTGCGGATATATCTCCGGCAAGGAGAAAAGGATCACTTTCGCCGCGAATGATCCTTTTCATGCGGATCATGGCAAGGTTCGGATGAAAGAAGAATGGTTCCTTCTCGTTGTATCGATATAACTCCATTCTTTTTTTTCCATATACTAGACAGTCTTCTTCTCCGTTTTCACATTGAATATCGCGCACCGAGCGCTTTTTCCGGGCTATAAAGGGGATATGTAATTCTTCTGCTACCCTTTTAGCTAACATTACCGCCTCTTCATCGGCTCTACCTGCTGTTGTGACAAACATGCTCCTACCCCTTTTTTACACGCATAAATTTGAAAGGAATGCCCCGTTACCGGGACATTCCATTTCATCACTTATTTACTTGGCTGAATGCCGTTAATAAATTTTCCATTATCGCTTCCATTGGTTGCCCTTCAATATCATGACGAGGAATGAAGTGTAAAACCTCTTTGCCTTTTAGAAGAGCCATAGATGGTGAAGAAGGTTCTATTCCGTCGAAGTATTCCCGCATTTTAGCTGTTGCTTCCTTATCTTGACCGGCAAAAACCGTCACAAGATGATTCGGCTTACCCTCTTCTGCTTGAAGAACGGCTTGGGTGGCAGCTGGACGAGCTAATCCTGCGGCACAGCCACAAACTGAATTAACGACCACTAGAGTGGTACCATCTACAGAATTCATAAAGTTTTCAACCGCTTCAGCGGATTCCAACTCTACAAAACCTGCTTGAACCAGTTCTGCACGCATTGGCTTCACCATTTGTTTCATATATTCATCATATGCCATCGACATAAAAAAACCCCCTAGATTACAATTCTTCAATTAGTTAATCATACTATATTTTTGCGTGAATATGCAATAATAACGCTTACTTCTCATTGAATTCAATGCTATGGCTGAAGGCTTCTTTCACCTGCAAGAAACATGGTAATCCTTTTCATTTCAATCTGACACTATACAAACACAAACAGAGTTTGTCTTCAGTTTTTTTATTGAATAATTGTATTGTTACCTTTGGACAATGGAGAACTATTAAAATACTCAACAACCAATGAAAATGGCTATTGAGAGTACAAATTGCCAAAAGGAATTTCAAAAGGGGTCCGGAACTTTTAAGTTCCGGACCCCTTTTGTCTACAATCTGAGCAAACCCCATGAGGTCTGTTTCATTTAGAGCATACTGCCAAATTATACTTTCATGACTCCGCCTGAGCTTGCATTCGTTACAAGCGCGGAATAGCGTCCTAAGTAGCCTGTTTTCACTTTGGACTCGAAGCCTTTCCAATTGGCTTTGCGTTTTTCGAATTCTTCAGCGGATATTTCCAATTGGATGGTCCTGTTTTCCAAGTCCAGCTCGATGATATCACCATCTTCTACAAAGGCGATTGGGCCTCCCTCAGCGGCTTCAGGAGAAATATGACCGATGCTGATGCCGCGGGACGCACCCGAAAAACGTCCATCGGTGATCAAGCCGACTTTGGCTCCAAGGCCCCTTCCGACGATTTGGGAAGTGGGTGCCAACATTTCCGGCATACCTGGGCCACCTTTAGGTCCCTCATAGCGGATGACCACTACATTCCCTTCCTTCACCTTTCCGGTTATGATTCCCGATAATGCATCTTCTTGGGAATCGAAACAAATCGCAGGTCCTCTGTGATACCCACCAACCGATGCGTCAACGGCCCCCACCTTAATGATCGAGCCTTGCGGGGCAAGATTTCCAAACAATACCGCAAGCCCCCCACGCTCAGAATGCGGGTTTTCAAGAGGGTGGATGACATCTTTGTCCATGATTTCACAACCGACAACATTTTCACGGAGCGTTTTGCCTGAAACGGATAGGCAGTCCCCATTAAAGGCACCTGGTTTTTTGAGCAGCTCGTTGATGATGGCACTGACACCACCGGCATTATGTACATCTTCAATATGATAATCCGATGCCGGGGCAATTTTCGCTAAATGCGGTACCCGGTTCGCGATTTCATTGATGCGCTCCATTGGATATTCGAATCCTGCTTCATGTGCCAGTGCAAGTGTATGGAGAACGGTATTAGTTGATCCGCCCATGGCCATATCCAAGGCAAATGCGTTATCGATGGCATCTTTCGTCACGATATCACGTGGCTTGATATCCTGCTTGATGATTTCCATCAATTGTTTCGCCGATTTCTTAACGAATTCTTTACGTTCCTCGGCCACGGCCAAAATCGTGCCATTTCCCGGAAGCGCAAGTCCCAGACCCTCAGCGAGACAGTTCATGGAATTTGCCGTGAACATACCCGAACATGATCCGCAAGTCGGGCATGCAACTTCCTCGATCTCCTGCAGATCCTCTTCATTGATGTTACCTGCTTGATAAGCACCGACACCTTCAAAAACGGATGTTAATGAAAGAGATTTTCCGTTTTTATCTTTACCTGCTTTCATGGGCCCGCCGCTTACGAATATTGTCGGGATATTGACACGAAGTGCTCCCATCATCATTCCCGGTGTTATCTTGTCACAGTTTGGAATGCAGACCATTCCGTCAAACCAATGTGCCGATACAACCGTTTCCACCGAATCTGCGATGATTTCCCGGCTAGGCAAGGAATAGCGCATGCCGATGTGACCCATTGCTATACCATCGTCCACTCCGATCGTATTGAATTCGAAAGGAACACCGCCCGCTTCACGAATGGCCTCCTTGACTATTTTTCCAAATTCCTGAAGATGGACATGCCCTGGAACGATATCAATATAAGAATTACAAACCGCAATGAACGGTTTGCCGAAGTCTTCTTCCTTAACCCCTGCTGCACGCAACAAACTTCTGTGAGGAGCACGATCGACTCCTTTTGTTATCATGTCACTTCTCTTGCTTGATGTAGACATTTTGTTGTACCCCCGATTTCCACTAAATGTTTAATAATTCAGATAATATAGTTTTTAGTTTACTCTAAAAATTCTAACATATCTACATTCAAATGCAACCATTCAACACGAATAATCTACAAAAATCATTTTACTAAAATAATAGAGAGCAAATTTATATCTTTTAAACTCGGTAATATTGAAAAATGTTCCATTTTTTAGTGTTTTGAAATTCGACCTGAAATTGTCCAACGACTTCAAGAATCGCCCCTAAAATGTAAAAAGGGATGCGAATTAAATCATCCGCATCCCTTTTGGCTTTATTTTTTGAGATCGTTTTACGTTTTTCCCAATGTATCACTTGTCATTAGCTTGTCTTGATTCGGTCATTTGCTTCCATACCGAGCCTTTTGCTTCTTCCCCATTTTCTATCCGGTCAATCGCCATCTTGATCTGCAGGGCAACTTCAAATTCAGGGTCCTGTTCCGCTTGCTTTAAGTACGGAAGGGTTGACTCATCACCGGCTTCGTATAAAAACATCGCCGCCCTCCATCTAACCAATTTATTTTTATCCGAGAGTGATTGCGACATTTCTCCCATCGCCTCTTCAAAACCCAGGTCGGATAAACAGTCACCAGCCGTCCGTCTTACAGCAGCACTCTTATCCTTCAATGCCTTGTAAAGACTTGGTAGCACTTTTCTATCCTCGATCATCCCCAAGTAAACTACCGCAAGCCTTCTGATGGAGACCTTACTGTCAGACAGTGCCATATCCAATACCGGGATATCATCGACCATTGGATCTTCCATTTGTTCCAGAGCCTGATAACGCTTTTCCCAGCTTTCGTCATTGAGCAATGCTGCAGTCAGTTTTACTTTTGGCCGTTTCACGAATGCTTCTTTCTTATCGGCGGTTTGTTCAGTTGCCGCAACAAGCTGTTTAATCCGTTCTTCCGGGTAAGCGGCAATTAGCTCGTCCGATACTTCCTTGACGATATCTTCCATATCTCCATATCTTACACCGTAATCCTTCCATTTCCGAAGCAAAACTACGTTATCATCTTCTTTTTGCGCAGCGGAAATCCCCTTCAGGAAATAATCCGGTAAGGCAAAACGTTTTTCGTGTTGGCTATCACTCGCTTTAATTTGCATCGGAATGCCTTTGAATTGTTGGATCGCTACCGTTACTTCACCATAATGTTCATTTAGGATCGTTTGCTCGTTTTGTTCTTCCGTTTTTTCTCCGAACACCTGTCGGATTCCGATCAAGATATCTTTCCAATCAAATTTCGCATTGCGTTCAACTGCCAAAAAGTCCGCAACATGATAGACACCCTTCACTCCATCGATCGTAAATAAATCTTTAATAAGCTGAGGTGCTTGTTCAGCTTGATCCTTTTTATAATTATTGCTTTTACCTGCTAAAAGCTCTTCGGTTAGATTGATTTTCATTGTATTCGGACTTGGTGTAGGTTCTATCGATTTTATTTTCATATTTATCTCTCTCCTTTTACAAAACGTTTTCATGTACTAGATATTATCACAATGAAGCTATATTCTCATGCAATTGAGATTGGCAAAAAAAAGACTGGACCACGTTTTTTACCTTGGTACAGTTCCCGCTTATTCAGCTTCCAATTTTTCCGCTAAATACGTCCATCTTTCCATTAAATGCTCGGATTTATCATTTAGTTCCTTTTCTTCTTCAAGCAGCAGGCGGACTCGTTCAAAATCGCTCCCGGCTGCTGACATTTCCGTCGTGATGTCTTTGAGGCGCAGCTCGACTCGTTCCATGTTTCCTTCAATTTCTTCCCATTCCTTACTTTCGGCATAGGTTAGTTTTTTCTTTTTCTTTTCCGTGCGGTTAGGCTGAGGCTCTGGCGTTTTTACAGGTGTCGCCTCTTCCGACTTTTCTTCGAGAAACTCGGAGTAATTCCCATAATAGAAATCGATCTCCCCTTTTTTCTTGAAGACAAGAAGCTGATGGCATGTCTTATCCAGGAAATACCGATCATGCGATACGGTTATGACGACACCTGAAAACGTTTCTAGGTAATCTTCTAAAACGGTTAAGGTTTGCGTGTCCAGGTCATTCGTCGGTTCATCCAATAACAGGACATTTGGTGCGGCCATTAATATATTCAGGAGATATAATCGCCTTTTTTCGCCACCGGAAAGCTTACGGATTGGCGTTCCATGAGATCCCATCGGAAAGAGGAACCGTTCAAGCATCTGTGCGGCGGAAATGAAGCTGCCATCTTTAAGAGCAATTGAATCGGCCGTTTCGCGAATATACTCGATCATGCGAAGGTTCTCATCCATATCGACGCTTTCCTGCGTATAGTAACCAATTTTAACGGTTTGCCCCATTTCCAGGTTTCCTTCATCGATCGGCTCCCGTCCCGCCAATATATTCAACAGGGTCGATTTTCCACTGCCATTATTGCCGACGATGCCAATTCGATCACCCGGTTTAAAGAGGAAGGAAAAATGGTTGATGATGGATTGATCACCAAAGGATTTAGAGACATCTTGCAGCTCCAGAACCTTTTTCCCAAGCCGGGCACCACTCAATTCCATTTCCAGGCTCTCCGTTTTTTGCTTATCCTTCACACCCGATTCCAACGTTTCAAAACGCTGGATACGAGCCTTCTGTTTCGTAGTCCGAGCTTTAGCACCTTTACGGATCCAGGCTAGTTCTTTTTTGAATAAGCTTTCCTTTTTCGTTCTCTCGGCAGATTCGTTCTCTTCACGAATGGCTTTGGACTCTAAATAATCCGCATAGTTTCCTTTATATTCGAAAAGCTGCGTTTGAGCGATTTCCCAAATTTTATTGGAAATACGATCAAGAAAATAGCGATCATGGGTTACGAATAAAACCGACTTCTGGTATTTCCCCAAGTATTCTTCCAACCAAGTGATGCTTTCGAAATCGAGATGGTTCGTAGGCTCATCCAAAATCAGTAAATCAGGGGTTTCAATCAATGTTTTTGCCAGAGCCGCACGTTTTTTCTGGCCCCCTGACAGCTCTCCCAACTTCCGTGAGTGATCGGGAAGGCCAAGCTTGGTCAATATCGTTCTGGCATTGGCACTCGTATCCCAGGCGCCAAGCGAGTCCATATCCTGTTGCTGTTTTAACAATCGATCCTGAACAGCGCCATTCTGTGGGTCCAGCTGGAGTTGAACCAGCGTTTTTTCATACTCCTTGATTAACGAGAATACTGGTGTTGAGCTTTCGTACATATATTCCATGATCGTCAATTTCTCATCAAAATGCGGATCTTGTGATAGATAAGAAATCGTGTAATCGTTCGGATGATCCTTCGTTCCCAGATCACTATCTTCCAATCCGGCAATAATATTCAACAATGTCGATTTACCGGTGCCGTTAATACCGACGATCCCGATTCTTTCCCCTTCAGTGATCGAAAAAGATACATCTTTAAAAAGGAGTTTCTCTCCTTGGGTTTTCATAACTTGTTCCATGCTAAAAACTTTCATAAGCGTACATCCCATTCCTTATAAAATTCCTTTAAATATCCAACCATAAATTCATGTCTTTCACTAGCAATCTTTTTGGCGGTACTGGTATTAAGCATTTCTTGCAGTCGCAGCAATTTTTCATAAAAGTGATGAACGGAAGAGCTTTTCCCCTCCCTATATTCCTGCTTGGTCATGTTTTCCCTTACAGGCAACGAAGGATCATACATAAGTCGTCCCTTTTTCCCGCCATAAGCAAATGTCCTCGCAATCCCAATGGCACCCAATGCATCCAATCGGTCCGCATCCTGAACAATTTCAGCTTCTATCGATGAAAGCTTCAGCTGCCCCGAACTAAATGAAATGGAGTCGATAATCCGTTTAATGGCGTCAACGATATCGCTGTCCAATTTTATTTCCTCAAACCACTCATCCAACTTTCCCCAACCAGCATGAACATCTTCGTTTAATTTATCATCCGGGATGTCATGAAGCAGGGCCGCCATTTCAATGATGAATTCATTCCCTTTTTGTTCTTCTTTTGCAATATGTAAAGCCAGCTTCCGAACACGATCGATATGAAACCAATCATGGCCGCTGGCATCTAAATTCAATTGATCATGTACATACTTCTCCGTTAAACTAATCATCGCTTGTTTCATTTCACCACTCCATGTCCTTACCATTTTATCATGGTTCTCAATATTGTAGTGCTTTAATCTTCATTGAACCAACTGATTCCAATCGTCTGTTCCCCGGTATGGACACCTATCGCACTGCCAAGCGGAGATATATGGGTAATAACGGGGGGAAATTCATGTGATATCCGCTTTTTCCACCTGCGGGCTTCTTCCAACACCCCACCATATAAGATGGTGCATTCTTTTACTTTACCCATTTCGATTGCCCGGCGAAAATCTGCGAAAATTTGATTTTCCGCTTTTTTGAGGTTTCGAGGCTTGGATTTAGTCTGAAGCAAGCCATTTTCAATCGAAATGATGGGCTTGAAGCTGAGAAGACTTCCAAGAATATACTGTGTGTTCGTAAGCCTGCCGCTGCGATGGAGCTGATCCAAAGAACCGATCACCACATAGGTTTCATGATTATCCGCATACATCCTCGTTTTCGTAAAGGCTGAATCGATGGAGTGCCCTTCATTTATATAGTGCATCAGCTTTTTCAAGATTAAGATCATCGGAAAGGAAATGAGTAACGTATCAAATATGTTAACGGGAATCGTAACCATTTGTGCAGCTTGCCTGCTCGCGGAAACGGTACCGCTCAATTCACTTGAAAGATGCACAGCTATAATTCGATCATAGCGTGTTTCAAGTTTTTTGTATAACTCATGGAATTTGCCTACCGACGGCTGTGAAGTGGTTGCATGAATTTTTTCCTCCCGCATCCTTCGGTATAGTTCATCAGGTAAAAGATCGACACCGTCTTCATATTCCTTCCCATCCATGATGACGATCATCGGAACGACGTATACATGCTCATTCTTTGTTAATTCTTCGTCCAAGGTCCCCGTACTATCCGTTATCCAGGCAATTCGTTCCATCCTTTCTCCCCCCTAAATTGGTGTCTCCTATACTATTCAACCTCCTCACCAACTGTCTCCTTTCGATAGCTTGGACTGACAAAAAGAGCCCAACAGAACATGCTCCTTCTGATGAACTCGTGTTGTTTTATCATAATAATTTTTTTAAATCACTTTCAAGCTCCAAAGGTTTTGTTTTGGGCGCGTATCGACTGACGATCTTTCCATCACGGTCGATCAGAAACTTCGTGAAATTCCATTTTATTGATTTCGAACCCATCAATCCTGGAGCATTTTCAGCCAAATAGCTGAACAATGGATGAGCTTCCTTTCCATTTACATTCACCTTTGCAAACATCGGGAAGGTTACACCATGATTCAATTTACAGTAAGAATCAATTTCAAGATCATCGCCCGGCTCCTGATTCAGAAATTGATTACAAGGAAAACCTAGTACCACTAGACCGTCCTCTTTATATTGTACATACAAGCTTTGCAAATCATCATACTGTGGCGAAAAACCGCATTTGCTGGCAGTATTGACGATAAGCATCACTTTCCCTCTGTATTCCTCAAGCGAGATGGTTTCGCCATTGATCTTAATGACTTCAAATTCGTAAATGGACATGAATGATCTCTCCCTTTATGTGGTGATGTTATTCTACCGTATTCGAACGTATCTTTACCAATATTAATCATCCAACTCTTCCGGTCATCCCGGAATATTCACCGCTCGTATGGATTGTATCAGATACTCTACCATATCTTCCAAGTCTTCCATCTGCTCTTCTTTTATAAGCCTTCCAAACGATACTTTAAATAAAGAAGAATGAACAGGTTCAGATTTTTTACTGATCGTTTCGCTCGTTTTCACTGTAATGATCCTTCGATCTCCCCAAATCTTTTCCAAATCATTCAAAAATGCTTCGACTCTCACTTCATCAAGCTTTGTCGGAAAAGAAATGAATATATCAACCGTACAACCGGAATGCGTTTCATTCACATTGGAATCAAGCAGCTCCGAACTTAGATTCTGAAGTGTTGCGTGTATCTCGATGGCACCGCTGATCGATTGGGGCGCTATTGCTTCCTTTAATTTCATCTCAATTTTATAAGATCTTGACATGGTAGAAAGGTTCACTAGTTCATCACGGCTTATGACCAATATATCTCCGATGAAGTCACGATCATAAACCGCCCCTTCCAATACTACCTTCATGTTCTCGAATGCTGTAGGATCAAACAACCTGCATACACCTCTCCCAATTTTTCAATTTATGTATTCATAATCTCCCCATTTTATCATTCTCCGGCAACTTCCTTCTGATTTTTTAAGAAATTATTAAAATAGCTTTTCTATTCAATAATTTTCTATATAATTAAAATATTATGATTTTTGAAAAAGGAGGCTAATCATGCCAATCAGAATTCCGGAACAACTGCCAGCTAAAGAAATTTTAGAACAGGAAAATATCTTCGTAATGGATGAGGAAAGAGCTACCAATCAGGAAATCCGCCCATTGAATATATTGATTCTGAATCTTATGCCCGAGAAAGAAAAAACGGAAGCTCAATTACTGCGCTTTCTTGGCAATACACCCATTCAAGTAAATATATCATTTTTGCGCTTAAGCACACATGAATCGAAAAACACAAGTAAATTTCATTTGGATCAATTTTATAAATCATTTGATGATATCCGCACAAAGAGATATGACGGCATGATCATAACAGGTGCTCCAGTGGAGAAACTGGAATTTACAGACGTTAACTATTGGGAAGAACTGCAAAGCATCATGAATTGGTCTGCTGAAAATGTCACGTCGACCTTACATATTTGTTGGGGAGCTCAAGCAGCTCTTTACCATCATTATGGAATAGGGAAATACGAACTGCCAAAGAAATGCTTCGGCGTATACACTCACGAGGTACTGCAACCAAATGAAAATCTGGTTCGCGGATTCGATGACTTTTTCATGGCACCTCATTCGCGCTATACGGATATTGACTACCAAAAATTAGTGAATCACCCAGAATTGAAGATTTTGGCACAGTCCGATCAAGCAGGCGTTCTGATGACCGCTTCTGTTGATGGGAAGAGAGTTATGGTGACCGGTCATTTCGAGTATGATGCCGATACACTCGGAGAAGAATACAAACGCGATAGGGAACGTGGAATCGATACACCCCTTCCTGAAAATTATTATCCTGAAAATGATCCGAACAAGGTACCACTTCATCGCTGGAAGAGCCATTGCAGCCTAATGTTCTCTAATTGGCTTAACTACTATGTGTACCAATCCACCCCATATGAATGGAATTGAAAGGGTAAGAAAAATGAAGCTTACTCTTTTAGGTGAATATCCAGGAAACAAAAAACCTGAGTCCAAGCCTCAGGTTTTCATGTTTCATGATTCCTTATTGCCAAAATATACTTCTTCAAATGGTTGGACGACCACAAACCCCTGACCTACGAATTTCATTTGAACAGATTCACCGCTTCCTCTTCCAAAAAACGACTTTAACGAGACATCCGTTACGAATTCTGGTTGTAGTTCTCCTGACCAAGCTACTGTGGCATTTGGATCCGTATAGACAGGATTTCCAGGTTCGACCATTAATGTAAGCGGCTCATAATGGGAAGTGAATGCGACCATACCTTTGCCCTCGAGCCTGACATTGAACAAACCACCCGCCAATAACCCGGCAATGCGTCGCATCATTTTTATATCCCATTGAATACTTGGCTCAAATGCGAGTAAATCGTTCCCATTCACACAGATGGATTCGCCATTCAACTGGATAATTGAAATCTTCTTTCCTTGATCTGCAACATATAGCTTGCCGTTTCCGGTCGCTTTCATTAAAGAAGCACCTTCACCAGTTAACGCTTTTTTGAACAGTTTACCAAGACCGTGCTCCAAAATCCCTTCCCGCTCGAACTTTATTTGGCCGCGATAAGAAACCATTGTCCCCATCTTTGCCCAGATTTGCTGTTCTAGGTTGATTTCCAAAATTCGTTCGGTTTCAAGCTCAAACAAGCCTTGCCCTTTATCCTGCTGCTTTGTCTTTTCAACAAATTGATCGATTTGATACTTCTCCATCACTCAACCACCTCTTTTTGAAGGAGGAATAACCACATGAACGATACCGCTTGCTTTAAATCCTTCGAGAAATGTCCTAGTTTAGTATAGTCCACCCCTCTCTTCGCAACTCCGGTATCAGCGACCGTTTTCCATCCTGTTTCCGTTGCCATTTTCTCAAATTCCCATGGCAGCATGGTATTCATGATCACTTCGTCCCCTAATAACCGTTGGTAACTGAAGTTTTTCCGTGGTTCCGCTGTCGGACCAAGTATACCAACACACATATAACCTCCAGGCCTTATTACCCGTTGAATTTCCTTCATCACGGTTAAAGGTTCGCCCGTATACTCCAACGAATTAATGACCATAGCCGCATCCATTTCTTCATCCTTGAAAGGGAGATCATTAAAATCTCCTTGAATAAATGAAAGATTGGAGTGACGAACCGTTTTCCCTTTTGCAAAATCTATCATGACACTGGATAAATCGATGCCAGTCACTTCGAATCCCGCTTGGGCCAGTTTTAAAGAACCAACTCCATCTCCACAGCCTATGTCAGCCACCTTCAATCCCGATTGCACATAGTCGGAAAAAAACGGAATAATATTTTTCCGGCTACCCGTCTCCCACATTTCTTGCGAATTCTTCACCCACTTAGGAGCAAAGTCATCCCATTCCTTTTTCGATTCCTTATGCCAAGTATGTATATTCATTAAGCATTCCACCTCCCATTAAGCCCCCTCTTTATATAAGTAACTGAAACAATATCCGATTCCTGTTACCAATAAACTACGAATAAGAGGGCTTATGTATAACTATTCTGTTTTTAGTTTATAAATCCTTTTTTAACGAGTTTTGCACCATCTCCTTACACACCCTGTGTGATAAAAATGAGGCATGCCGTGTTTTAGAAAGATGTGATTTTACTTTAAGGACAAATAAAAAAAACTGCCAGTGGCAGCTTATTTTGAATCTTCTTCATTTCGTTTTTGTATCTTTCGTAAATCCTCCACACGGCCAGGAGATTCTGCAAAAAATTCGACTAGATCACCTATTCTATCGATGGCATTCCAACTAAGGTGGTGTTCAATCCCCTCAACATCTTGATATATATTTTCCTCCTTGACCCCGATCAACCTTAGCATCTGTTCTAAAAGTTCATGACGGTAAACGAGCCTTTTTCCGACCTTTTTCCCATTAGCGGTTAAAACGAGACCTCGGTACTTTTCATAAATTAAATATTTTTCCTGATCCAGTTTTTGAACCATCTTTGTAACAGAAGATGGGTGTACAGAAAGATTTTCGGCTATATCGGAAACCCTTGCATACCCTTTTTCTTCAATAAGTAAATAAATTTGCTCTATGTAATCCTCCATGCTCGGTGTAGGCATTCGGAGACCTCCCATTCAAACGCATATCTAGAAATTTTACTATATATACGGCCCCGAAACAAGCAGTTATCGTCTCAGGGCGCTTTTAATCAAGTTTCTTCATGTTTATTTAATGGCTTGTTCGGTCGGGAATGTAAAAGTGATCTTCTTTTCGGACTGGGACCAAGATAAAATCGCATCAAAGGTCTTTTCTCCTTTTTTAAAACCGCTTATCAAATCCGTTTCCCCACTCGCCAACAGCTTTTTAATATTAACCTGACTGATTTTCTTATTGAGGATCTTTTTGGATATCGTAAAGTTACACTTCGTTTTTTGATAACTCACACATCCATAGAATTCCCCTTTATCGACGATTTTGGAACCACATAGCTTACAACTGCCCACAGATGCCGAGCTTCTCCTTTTAGAACCGCTTCTTTGAATGGATTCGGTATCCATCCCCTGGAAATCCCAACTTCCAGACGACTCCACAGCATCACTGATGATTTTTGCGGACATCTTTTTAACGGCTTCCATAAAGGCTCCGGCTGAAGCCTTCCCTTCACCAATTTCCCTTAATCGCTGTTCCCATTTGGCTGTCATCTCTGGCGAAGCGAGGATCTTCTCCCCGATGGCGGTAATCAGCACCTTTCCTTTATCCGTTGCATATACCTGGTTCTTTTTGACGTCGATGTATTTACGGTCTTTAAGCATGGTAATGATACCGGCCCGGGTGGCTTCGGTACCAAGGCCTTCCGTTTTCATCAGCACCTTTTCCAACTCTTCATTATCGAGGTGTTTTCCTGCCGTTTTCATCAAGGTGATCAACTGGCCTTCCGTATAGCGCTTTGGCGGCTGTGTTTTTCCTTCCTTCACCTTAATTTTGGCGACATGTCCGGAATCCCCTTTTGAAACGGACGGCAATAGAACATCGTCGTCCTCCTTGTCATGTTGGAAAATCACTTTGCGCCATCCTTCTTGAATCTGTTGCTTGCCTTTGGAAATGAATTCGGCACGCTTATCGACAAGCGTTTTAATGGTGGTGTAATCAAAAATGGCTTTCTCATAATGTGCCGCAATCAACCGGCGTACCACCAAATCATATATATTCCGTTCTTCAGCGGAAAGGCGCTTTGGGTCGGTAACCTGCTCCGTCGGAATTATCGCGTAGTGATCCGTCACTTTTTTTTCATTCACGAACCGTTTATTATGGATGATGCTCTTTTGGGGCAATGGGAAAAGTGATTCATATTCAGAAAAACCACTTAGCTTTTGCAATATATCGGGAAAGGTCTCGGCTTCCCCCTCCGTCACATAGTTGGAGTCGGAACGTGGGTATGAGACGATTCCTTTTTGATATAAGCTTTGAACGATATCGAGCGTCTGCTTTGGTGAATATTTATAAATCTTATTCACGGTTGCCTGCAATGACGATAGATTGAACAGTAAAGGTGGCTGAAATTCTTTTCTTTCTGTAGCCATTTCGGCTATTTCCGCTTCCTTGTCCTTGCAGAATGCGGCAATCTTTTCAGCAAGTTCTTTTGTTTTTATTCTTGAATCATTATTCTGCTGCCATTTCCCTTGATATTTCTTGCCATCCATCTTGAAATCAGCGAACACTTCCCAGAACGGTTCAGACTTGAACTGCTCAATCTCCATTTCCCGCTTCACGATCAAAGCAAGAGTGGGAGTCTGAACCCTGCCTGCTGAAAAAACATCCGATACGCCCTTTTGCTTTAACAAAATGCTATACGCCCGGGATGCATTCATGCCCACAACCCAGTCTGCACAAGCTCTCGTATACGCTTCATGATAAAGCGGCCTAGTTTTTTCTTCGCTGATCAGATTTTGGAATCCTTCATAAATGGCTTTCGGGGTCAAAGAGGAAATCCATAAACGCTTCATCGGTTTATGGATGCTGCATAAATGAACGATGTTGCGTACTATCAATTCTCCTTCACGACCGGCATCCCCAGCATGGATGATTTCATCTACATCCTGCTTCCTAAGCAACGTCTTCACGACATTGAATTGCTTCGCCTTTTGCCGGGTCACTTCATATTGAAATCTCTCAGGAATCATAGGTAACGTATCCAGCGACCATTTCTTCCAATTCGAATGATACGTTTCCGGTGATACGAGTTGACATAGATGCCCGACTGCCCAAGTCACATAAGCTCCATCGGGGAAAAGTTCATTTGGCATGATTTCTATATATCCCTGCTGCTTCTTCGTTTTAAATTGAGCTGCTAACGTTGAACCTTGATCTGGTTTCTCCGCAATGATTAGCTTCATGTTCATCTTCACCTAATCCATTAAAAAAATTTCTTTCCCTATTATTATACCTTAATTATTACAATCGGCTAGAGATGAGTGAGTTTTTACGGAACTGTTGTGAGGAAACATGGGATGTTACTTTACTATGATCAGATGTGGGGATTAAAAAAAAAAGTGAATCATGAAATCATGAATTCAGCCGTTTTAGTTGCCGAATACCTATATTCTCGTATTTCAAAATCATCCTTCCTCCTTTATTCACTCAGTGATCGTTCCATAACAAGAATACTACCACATCCTCAATACAGTCTATTCCTTAATAATACAACTGCCGTTGCTGCTTCAAATATGTTCTTCCAAGCTAACGTAGCACTGCTTACAACACGTTCCCCTGGGTCCAATACCATTCTAACAACACTGAAACCTAGTGACATAATTACTGTACGGCCTACTGCAGTAGTGGGTGTTGTTAGCTACGGGAATCCAAACTTAGTTGTTAAGAAAATTTTCTGAAGCCTGGTTTATAGTCATGACGAATTGTATTATTAGCGACATCTAAAATAAGATTGTTTTCGCATACTTTGTTGCTATTCCTGAAGTAATGCAGTGTTGTTGATTTCCCCTCCAATCAACCTTAAATAGTTCGTTTTATAAGGAATTTACCCCTAAGAAAAGGGATCTAGCTCAGATTACAGAAGAAGAATTAGATGTAGTAGTCCTTAAATTAATTAATCATCCCCAAGAAAATGTCGCATATGAGATAACCAGTAATAATCAAATTATTCTATTATGCAACTAGAACCTTAAGGTTTATTTAAGAACATTCGCCCACCGATTAAATAAAAGGCCTGAAGTTACTCGAGGCCTTTTATTTATTGCTATTTAATTTTTTATTTACACCAATCTCTCGTAATTTAAAAAGCATATATTTCTCAATGTTTGTCGTGGATGCTTCAGAAGCGTCTCGTGAAGGATTCACATGTTCATCGTCCGTCCCTTTTTTATTCTCGGACAATAATGTTGTTAAAAAACGCTTCCTTCCTGACTTTGCTACATTTTAATCTAGATCTTGTTCCACTCCAATATCTTCGTTTCAAACGGCTGCAGTTCATTCCCGTCGAAGATTGCTTCCTCGTGGTTGTGGTTCATGACGATCGCATGTCTGCCACGAACGACCACTTCTACGCCCGGTTCGCTTTCAATGAATGAGATGCCTTGATCATTTAAAACAGTCAAAGCTAGATCTGACAGCACGCTTGCATCTGCACCTGTTCCGACATAATAAGCTTGGCCATTTCCATACTCATTGACAGTTAGTGCTGCATAGTTTTTATAAAAACGATCGCTATACGAATAAAGGGCATCTGCTGTCGTTGTGCGGATTAGATCTCTCCAAACCTGTCCTTGTCCGTTTTCATTGCCATCTTTTGAAATGATGGAAACCTGCTGGCCCGCATGAAGCGATTCGGCTTCAACGATTTCGATGCCAAGAAGGTCCTTTAATTGATAAGGTAAATTTTCACCTAAGGGAATGTTGTTGTCTTTGTTTTTCATGCCGGCACGGAAAGAGAAAATCACGGTGCCGCCATTATTCGTGAATGCTTTCAACCTTGCTGCTAGTTCTTCATCAACAAGTGTAAGAACTGGTACAAGTACAACCTTATAATCTGAAAAATCATGGTCATATTTTAGAACGTCCACGGAAACATTCACTTCATGGAACGGCTGGTACAAACGCATTAATTCGTTTGTAAATTCAAGCTGTGAGCTTTGCTGCTGAATGCGCATCGACCAAATGTTATCAAAATCATATATCACGGCCACATCCGATTTAATCGGTATTTGGAACACTTCTTCGTGCTTGCGGACTTCTTTAAACACTTCCTGAACTTCATAAAATTTACGTGAACGGGTATTATTTGCGTCGATGATGCCTAGGCAATACTGCTCTGCCCCTCTGTTCATGCCCCTGAATCGAAAGAACAGCATGTTGCTGCATCCGTGTGCAAATGCGTGGTACGACCATAATTGTGCTTGACCTGGTCTTGGAAGATACCCGATGATATCGTGTCCTTGCGCTCCCATCAGCTGCTCAACGATCCAGAAGTTCTCGCGTTTGATGCCGCGGACAAATCCGAGCGTGAACGATAGGAAGGCTGGAGAAACTGGCTCTGTCAGCCCGCCCCAAACCGGGTAATTGTCATAGGAAACGAAATCTAGGTCTCTTGAAAATTCATTATGGTCAAACCATTTTCCGAAGAATCCTCCCGGTAGATTCGTCGTTACCTCCTGATGATCCCCCTTCAGCTTTTTCACGAGATTTAGGTGCATGTTTGCGAATCCGCTTAAAGACTCGCTTCTAAATCTGGCCCAGTCAAGCATCATCGCCGGATTATGAACCGTGATCGTCGGCTTTGGAACAGGAATTTCATCAAACGCGTTATACGTTTGTCCCCAGAAAATCGTGCCCCAGCGCTTATTCAGTTCATCAACAGATTTGTAATTTATGGAAAGGTAGGTGTGAAACGCTTCTCTACATTGACCGCAGTAGCACATATCACTCCCTTCATGGCCTAGCTCGTTATCAATCTGCCACGATACGATGCCGCTTTCATCCCGATAATGAGTGACCAGCTTTTCGACGATTGCTAAGGAATACGTTTGATAGTTTTTAGAATTGTAGCAATACTGCCTTCTGCCTCCAAACGATTTTGGGTTTCCTTGCTCATCTTCAAGCAGAATATCTGGATGTTTTTTTACGAGCCACGCTGGAAACGTTGCGGTCGGTGTTCCGAACATGACCGCGATGCCTTCTGCCTTAAACCGGTTAATGACTTCATCGAAAAAAGAAAAATCGTATTGGCCTTCTGAGGGCTCCATTAAGTGCCACGCAAATTCGCCGATGCGAATCATATTGACGCCCATTTCTTTCATTTTCTCAATATCTTCGCTTAACATAGATGGATCCCAATGCTCGGGATAGTAATCAACGCCTAAATACATATCTCAATCTCCTTTTTTCGTTAAGTGAAATACGTTTGATTGGAAATCTCCGCCTCGCTCTGCCTGGTTCTTGTTCACACCGTTGTACTCAACCGGAAGCGGCAGTCCTCTTTGCATCAATTCATCTCCGCCATATGCCTGATCGGACCCGTTCACATGATAGGTACTGAACGCATCAAGCCCTGCAAGCTTCAGCACATTTATTTTTTTCGGACTTGGTGCGGCAAGTACTTGGTACCAGCCTGCAAATGCTTCAGTTTGATCCTTTGAGACGACCATCCAGGCTGTTTCATTAGAAGCGAACGGGCTGATCAATCTGTAAAAATCACCAGTTTTAATCAAGGAACGATGCGTTTTATAGGTTTCAATCTGATTTTTCACCTCTGTTTTTTCTTCTTCAGACATTTTGTTTGGATCCAGCTCATAGCCGAACGTACCGAAGTATGCGGTATCAGCGCGTGCCTTTAAGGATGTTCTGCGCAGTGTCTGATGATTGGGAATATCGGAAACATGCGAGCCGATGCTGTAGATCGGATAGACGAAGGAAGATCCGTATTGAATCTTCAATCGTTCCACTGCATCTGTATCATCGCTTGCCCAAGCCTGAGGTGCATAATAAAGCATTCCTGCATCGAAACGGCCACCGCCCCCTGCACATGATTCAAAAAGGACGTCAGGGTATTTCGAAGTCAGTCTTTCATACAAGTCATACACTCCAAGAATGTATCTGTGGAAAAGTTCTCCTTGACGATCCTGGCCTAGCACTGCGGAATACGCTTCAGTGATGTTTCGGTTCATATCCCATTTAATATAACTGAGCTTTGCCGATTCAATAATGGAGGAAATTCTCTCAAACATATAATCCACTACTTCTTCTCTTGTGTAATCGAGCACCCACTGATTGCGCCCGTATGAAATTGGACGCTCGGGATCATGTATGACCCAATCCGGATGCTTTGAAAATAAATCACTTTTCTCAGAAATCATTTCAGGCTCAAACCATAGACCGAACTTCAGCCCTGCGTTACGGACCGACTGTGACAAAGCGTCGATTCCGTCAGGCAATTTATTTTTGTCAACAAGCCAGTCGCCTAATGATGATGTATCATCATTCCGTTTTCCAAACCAGCCATCATCCAAAACAAATAATTCAACACCAAGCTCCTTCGCCTGCTTTGCAATCGCGACGATTTTTTCGGCATTAAAGTCAAAATAAGTAGCTTCCCAGTTATTGATCAGCACTGGACGCTCTCTTTTTTGCCACACGGGTGATATGAGATGCTCTCTGAAAAGAGTGTGAGTGGACTGTGTAAGACCATTCAGCCCCTGATCGGAGTACGTCATGACAACCTCGGGTGTATGGAATGCTTCGCCCTGATCCAGACGCCAGTTAAATTGAAACGGATGAATCCCCATTTGAATACGCACTGCATCATAATGATCGACCTCAGCTTGCGCTAAAAAGTTCCCGCTGTATACAAAATGAAAGCTGTAGGCCTCCCCGCTCATTTCAGTTGTATGCGGACGTCTCAGTGCCATAAACGGGTTATGGTGATGCGAACTCGCTCCGCGAATACTCGATATCGACTGAATGCCTGTTTGAAGCTTTCGTTCTTTCACATGTCTTTCCCTTGACCATGCTCCGGCAAGATGGACCATCGTAAAATCATGATCACTAAGATCAAGTGATACACTCATCATTCGTTCGATGTCGACTGGATGCTCTCCCTCGTTTTCCAGGCTGGCATGACGTGTAATGCAAGCGGTATTCTCAAAAATGGTATAAAAGAGTTTCAGCTTTAAATCTCTTAGTTTATCAAAAAAGACAATGATGAGAGTGCTTGCTTCACCAGCATTGGCAAACGTGGACGGCAGGCCCGGGATACGCTCTTTTCCATCTATCACTTCAAAGCCTTCATATTCAAACTTGCCGACAGAGCTTCCATTTGGATGCCGCAGGGAAATTGCCGGTTCTCTGAAATCACTTGTTCCGTAAACAGGATATTCTTGACAAATGGTTTCAAGTGAAAAGGCAGGATCGGTCTTTTCACCATGGCAGCTTGCAGCAGTCGGAATATGGTAGGCGGCAAAATGAGAGAAATCGGGCCGATGGTTCAATTTTTTTCCGTAGTACAGCTGGCCAAGCTCACCGTTTTTCATGACATGAAAGATATAGCTGACCGTTTTGTTCGTTAGGTGGAATTGGTTGTTCTCTTTATTAATGAAAATAGGCATCGCAGCAAGCTCCTTTAGCCAATATTCGGTTCATTTGTAAGCGTAATGGAATGTGAACCTGTTCCTTCAAGCTCGATAAGCAATAGTTCGTTCTTTCCTTTTTTCAAAAGCGGTCCCGGCAAGTAAAGACGTTTTTGAGGTCCCTCCGTTACCCAGTAACGACCTAGGTTAAAGCCGTTCACCCACACGTTACCTTTCGTCCACCCTTCAAGATCGACAAAAGTATCTGCAGCATCTTCAATTGTGAATTCACCTTTATAAAAGCGGGGAAAGCGATCATCTTTTCCTTCAATGAACGACACGGCTTCCGCATCGGGATCAATCTGATACACTTCCCAATGAAACCAGTATTGGTTGCCTATCCAAAGGTTATCAATGATGCCTTTCCTGTCTTTTAAATGCTTGCCGTAATTGACACGGCCCATATTTTCAATAAAGATTTCAAGGATGTTTTCCTTTTCATTGAATGGTAGCTTAATGGTCTTTTCCGCATCATTGCGGTATATGGTGCGTTCCAGCTTTCCATTTATGTATATAAACGCTCTATCGCGAATTGGCGTAATATCCATGTCAAGCTCGCCTTGTTTTGTAATGGTTGTCTTGTAAAGGATATAGCCGTAGTTCTGATTCAGTTCTTCCATTGATTTCGGAGCAATGAGCGTTTTCGCGGTTTTTTGTTTCAGAAAATCGAACACACTCATTTCGGTTTTCATCTCCACGGCTCCATACCGTTTCTTTTCAGATGGAAGCGGATTTGCATATGGAACGTCCTTATATTTTGAGAGCACTCGTTTAATTGCAACGTATTTCTCAGTCGGATCACCCCACTCTGTCAAAAGCGCGTCGTAATCGTAACTAGTAATGGTAGGAGTGTAAAACTCATAATGATTCGCCCCGTTCATGTACCCGAAATTCGTTCCGCCGTGAAACATATAAAAGTTAACGGAAGCACCTAGAGCCACCATTTTTTCATATTCCTCCGCCACTTCGGCAGCCTCACGCGTATGATGCTTTCCACCCCAATGATCGAACCAGCCAATCCAGAATTCCGCACACATTTTTGGAGAATCCGGTCGGTACATGTCGAGTGATGCAAAAGCTTCCTCAGAGCGGGAGCCGAAGTTCAAGGTTGTTACTGCGTCCTTCATGGAGCCATGCTCCATGAACTCAGGTCCGTCTGAGGTGAATAACAGTACATCAATTCCATACTGTTTAAAAAGCTCTGCTGAAGCTTCTAAATAGGCAAAATCATTCCCGTAAGCGCCATATTCATTCTCAACTTGAACGGCGATAACAGGTCCGCCGTTTGAGGTTAGATGCGGCACAATTTTCGGTAGCAAGATGTTAAAATATGCGCGCAGATGCTCAAAAAAAGCGGGATCCGAACTGCGGAGCGCCATTCCCTGCTCCTTCAGAAGCCATCCTGGAAATCCACCAAACTCCCATTCTGCACAAATGTATGGAGCCGGCCTGAGGATGACGTACAACTGTAATTCTTCGGCTTTTTTTATAAAGCTTTCCAGGTCCGCCAAACCCTCGAAGTTGAATTCACCTTTACTCGGCTCATGAACATTCCAAGGTATATACGTTTCGACCGTGTTCAAACCGAGCTGCTTCAATTTCAACAGCCGATCCTCCCAGTACTCAGGTACGACCCGGAAGTAATGGATGCTGCCTGATAAAATCTGAAACGGCTCATCATGTAAATAAAATTGGTTCCCCTTAGTCTTCAGCATAGTTCCCACCCCTATTTCACTGCACTGCCGAGCATGCCTGATATAAATTGCTTCTGCAGTATTAAGAAGAAGATAATGATTGGGATTGTCGCAATGGACACACCCATCATGACTTGACCGTAATCGATATATGAAAGACCCATTAAGCTTGAAAGAGCAACTGGGAACGTGTACATGCTTGCATCATTTAATACAACAAGCGGCCACATGAAACTGTTCCACTGCGTCATGAACAAGAAAATCGATGCTGCGGCAAGTGCCGGGCGCATGGATGGCGCTACAACTTGTAGGAAGATCTTCAGTTCTCCTGCTCCGTCAAGACGTGCTGCTTCAATCAGCTCTGTCGGAAACGCAAGGAAGTTTTGCCTTAACAAAAAAATGGCAAATGGATAGCAAAGCTGTGGTGCAATAACTGCAAAATACGTATTCAGCAAGTTCAGCTCAGACATCATTCTGAAAAGCGGAATCAGCGTTGCCTGATAAGGGATCATCATCGATAGCAAAAAAGCCGTAAAGATAAAATTTCTGCCCTTGAATTCATATTTCGCAAAAGCGTAGGCAGCAAGCGAACAAACGGCGAGCGCTGCAACTACGTATATAAGCGATACAAACAGGGAATTAAACATAACTTGTGGAATATTAATTGATTCGTTCAAGTTTTGAAAGTTTTTCATAAACTGATCGCCAGGCGTTAGTGTCGGAGGATTCGTGAACATCTTTCCGCTGTCGTTTGTAGCGCCGATAAACATCCAATAAAATGGAAAAATCGAGATGATTAAAAAAATCATCAATATACTGTACATGCCAAGCTTTTGCGGTATTTTTTTGTTTCGTGTCACCTTTGTATCCTTATGGAAATTCGGTTCAATCCGGTTGCTCGTTTTAGCTTCCATTATCTATCACCTGCCACTTTAAATTGAATGAACGTTAGGATGCCTACTAATACAACAACGATATATGCAATGGCTGAGGCGTAGCCGAATTGGAAGAATTCGAATCCGTTTTGATAGATGTACAAGCCAAGTGTCATCGTGGAATCAGCCGGGCCGCCCTTCGTTAAGTTGAATGGTTCATCGAATAACTGCAGCGTTCCGATTGTCGATAATGTACCAGCGAACAAAATAACCGGTTTCAGCTGAGGAATGGTGATGGAGAAAAACTGTCTTATTTTCCCTGCACCATCCAATGAAGCAGCTTCATACATATCGTTTGAAATATTTTGAAGAGCTGCCAAGAAAATGACCATGTTGTATCCGGTCCATCTCCATGTCATCGCAAGGATGATGGAAGCTTTTGCCCAGAAGCTATCTGACAGCCACGGGATTGCTTCAATCCCTAAAAATCCAATCACCGTATTGATGATTCCTTCCTCCTGAAGCATGATGGAGAAAAGGATGGAATAGGCAACAAGTGATGTTACGGTAGGCAGGAAAAATGATACCCTGAAAAACCCTTTTAAGCGGAGCAATCCGCTGTTCAAAACACTTGAAAGCACAAGCGCGAGAATAAGCATGATCGGTACCTGAACGATAAAAATGATAAACGTGTTCATTAAGGCTTTATGGAAAATCTCATCATGGAATAATGTGACGTAATTATCGAATCCAGTAAAGCTGTATTCCCCTGCCTCGAAGGTTTGAAAGCTTAATAAAAGAGAAGAAAAAATCGGATATGCAGTAAAAACTAAAAAGAGTATAACTGCAGGGGCGATGAACAAATAAGGAATTATACGTGTTTGACTCATGCAATATCCCACCTTAAATTAGGAAAGGGCTGAATGAGATTCAGACCCTTTCTTTTCATTTTTCCATGTTATTTAATTCGGTTTTCCAATCGTTTTTCAGCTGCCTTGTAAGCTTCTTTCATCGTTTTCTTGCCGCTTACGGATTCAGACTGCGCTTTAATCGATTCATCCATTGCCAGTGAATAGTTACCTGTATAGTTAACAGATGGAATGCTATCCATTTGCGCTGTGAACGTGCTCCAGATTGGCTGCCCAGAGAAGAACTCCTGCTTTTCAGTGAATATCGGCTCATCATAAATCGTATTCAGAGTCGGGAATAATCCACCTTTCATTGCTTCAAGCTGTGTTTCTTCATCAGTAGAGAAGAATTCAAGGAAGTCATACGCCTCTTGTTTCTTATCTGTGGAATTCATGATGACGTAGTTGCTGCCACCTAAATTAGAAGCACGGTTTCCACCTTCTTCAAATGCCGGGAAAGGTATCACGCCCCACTTGCCTGATGTATCTTTACCTTGTCCTGTGATTGAACCTGTGAGCCATGCGCCGGATGGAGCGGTTGCAACCTCGCCGCTTACCATCGCACTGATCCAAGCATCCCAGCCTACAGTATTCTTCACTAAGCCTTCATCTTTAAGCTGCTTGATGACCTTTGCAGCATTCATTGATTCTTGTGAAGATAAAGTAAGTTCATCTTTTTCATCGAAATAAAGGGAACCCTGCTGATTCATCATCATGCGATAAAGACCGTCATCATTGTTTAAATCCAGTCCAAGCATCGGTTTGCCTGTTTTCTCTTTAATGGCTTTACCTGCTTCAACAAATTGATCCCAAGTTTGAATGTCTTCCGCTTTTACGCCAGCTTCTTCGAAAATATCAGAGCGGTAAAAGACGCCTGTCGGGCCGCCGTCAAATGGGAAGCCTACAACTTTGTTATTCACCGTTAATAGATCCGTTTTACTTGCTGGAAATTTATCTTTATGCTCATCAAAACCGTATTTAGATAAATCTAAGAATGCTTTAGGATAAGATTCAGCATATCCTTGAATGCGATCATCTTCTACAAGAACGATATCAGGTAGACCTTGTCCACCCGCCTGGAGGCCTGTCGTTAGTTTTGAATAAACATCTTCCCTCCCGATTTCGATAACTTCCAGTTCGAAACCAGGATTTTCTTTTTTGAAGCGCTCAGCCGCTGCTTCAAGTACCGGCACGTTAATATTCCAAGCCCAAGCCGTTAATTTCTTATCATCCTTACTTGTCTTCTCAGAAGAACCTCCCGAGCAAGCAGCGAGCATGCTGATGATAAGAACTATACTGATCAAACTCATTACTTTAACCTTTTTCATCGTGTACCCCCCAATTCTTGATAAAAAGATGCAGAAAATTTGAAACCGTTTACAAAATTAACAATAAAATATAAGCAAGAAAATTACAAGTAAATTTTTACTAAAATTTTATTTTATTTTACATTTTTTATTTTACTTAAATAAGTTATATACAAATTAAAAAGCGCGGAACATGCATCCGCGCCAAAAAATGTACATTTTATTCGGTTGTATCATTTTACTAATAAAGCTTTAAGGAAGGATACCTTCCGCTGGCTGTTACCACTATTGCGTGAATTCTCAGACTAAGACACGATGAAACTTTTGAAACTTTTGAAACTTTTTTGTTATACCTAAAATTACGTAAAGTAAATATTTGACTGCTCTTTTTCAGGAATGCAGTGTCACTGAACAGGAGCCAATTTCCTTTCCACCCCATATTAGTGAAAGCTTGTCTTGATCTGAAAGAGGACCAACGCCGCTAGGAGTACCGGTAAAAATAATATCTCCTTTTCCTAGTCCAAAATGCTCACCTGTAAATTCTATAATTGTTTGCAAATCAAAAAGTAAGTCTTTAATATTTCCGACTTGTACAAGCTCTCCGTTTTTAATTAGAGAAAAATCTGATTGTTTACATGCTTCGACGCCCGGAAACGGAATAAACGTACTCACAACAGCTGAATTTTTAAATCCTTTAGCCAAAAGCCACGGATGCTGTTTCAATTTTAGCTGCGCTTGCACATCTCTAAGTGTCAAATCCAAACCAACGGCGATAGCATCTACTATATCATCCACTTTCATTCCTGTTTCGTACTGCTTCGCTATATGTATGACAAGTTCTGTTTCATAATGAATGGTACCCTGATCATTTGGCAAGGTAATGAACTGACCATTTGCTTCTACAAGCGAATGAGTTGGCTTTGAAAATAAAAAAGGAGAAGTCGGCACTTCATTATTTAATTCTTTTGCATGCATCTCATAGTTTCGACCTACACAATAGATATTTTTAATATCTTTCATTAGTAAACTCACTTCTTTCTTTTAAGAAATAATTACATTTTCTAATTTTATTTTATTAAATACTTTTTTATGGCTCGCATGAATTCAATATGAGCATAAGACCATTATGTGCGATGTCTAAGGCTTAATCAAAAAAAGTTGACCCTTTTTTCTAACATTTTATTCTCTTTGTCCAAAATGGCACCTAATAATCTCATCCTAGAAAATACGACAGAAACAAGCAACCCATAACGTTAGCCCCAATTATAGGATGTAGAGGAAATAGATCCAGTACATTTCTGAAAACACAAGGCAATAAAACGTCAATATTAAGAAGACACTCATATTGCGAATCCTGAATCATTTAATGTTACAACATAACTACATAAGGAAGGATACCTTTAAGTGCTGATGTACTAACATATATTCACCGACTTTATCAGTCAATTTATTTAGCGAATTACCACAAGTTACACTTGTCCATTTATTGTAATGAACCTTGTAGTCCATTCAATTACATAAGTAATTGCATATGATGACTTTATCCACTTTTGAAAGGAAAAAGAAATTTTACAAATACAAGCCTATGTTATACCCGTCCTTTTTATCCTGTGTTTTTGATTCATTCATCTTTTTTAATTCTCCTGTATATGTATTCATACAGGAAAAAGTAAAATCATAATAAAGCTCCAATTAAAATAAATCTCATTCTCTATTTTTATTTATGATTTTAATAAAGTTATATAAAAGTATTACGCTCCTTAATTAAAATAAACGTAACCTGTTACAGGAGGATTGATGAAGATACAACCAAAAATAGAATCGAACCCTTTTACTTGTAAATCGTGTGGGGAAATTTATGATGAGTCTCTCATGAAAAGAGAGTGGAATGTTTGTCCTAGGTGCCAATATCACTACCCGATTACAGCTTATGACCGCATCAAAATGATTACCGATCGTAAGTCTTTTTCGGAATTCAATACATGTTTAACCTCCGTTGACCCGTTAAACTTCCCTGAATATAAAGATAAAGTAGTTTCGGATAAAAAAAAGACTTCATTAAATGATGCTGTTATTGCTGGGGAAGCTTCCATAGGCGGCTATCCGGTTGTAATTGGTGTCATGGATTCTCGCTTCCGTATGGGCAGCATGGGATCAGCGGTTGGAGAAATAATCACAAGAGCCATTGAGGAGTCATTAAAAACACGAAAACCATTTATATTCTTTTCAGCAAGCGGTGGAGCCCGCATGCAGGAAGGAATTCTTAGTCTCATGCAGATGGCAAAAACGAGTGGTGCTTTAGAAAAACTAAACTACGAAAAAATTCTTTTCGTATCCGTTTTAACGAACCCAACAACAGGTGGCGTTTCTGCTAGTTTCGCGTCATTAGGCGATATCAATATTGCTGAACCACAAGCCTTAATTGGCTTTGCAGGTAGACGTATTATTGAACAGACGATACGAGAAGAACTCCCTGAAAATTTCCAAACCTCTGAGTTTTTATTGGAACACGGTCAACTGGATATGGTTGTAAATAGGAGGGAACTAAAACACTCATTAACAACCATTCTAAAAATTCATCATCTCAATTTTAGGGAGTGTCTTGAACGGTGAATTTTCAAGAGTTAAAAAAACTAGAAAACCATATTGTTGAACTGAGAGAAATGTCTTTAAAACATGAACTTGACCTTATGGAAGTATTAAAAAATCTTGAGCAAAAAGCGAATGAAATCAAAAGTCATCTTCATGAGAATATGGACATATGGGATAAAATTAAACTATCCAGAATTCAACAGCGTCCTACTACCTTAGATTTTATCCATCATATTTTCGAAGACTTCATTGAACTACATGGTGACAGACTTTATGGGGATGACCCTGCTCTAGTTTCAGGTATAGCTACCTTTGAGGGAGTGCCCATAACCATAATAGGAAATCAAAAAGGGAAAAATACAAAAGATAATATCTATCGCCGCTTTGGCATGTCACAACCAGAAGGCTACAGAAAAGCTCTAAGAATAATGCAACAAGCCAATAAATTCAATCGACCCATCGTAACATTTATTAACACGCCTGGAGCGTTCCCAGGTCGTGAAGCTGAAGAACGAGGACAATCCGAAGCTATTGCCCGCAACCTTCGAGAAATGGCTAGCTTTGGAGTTCCTATCATCTGTATTGTAATCGGAGAAGGTGGGAGTGGTGGCGCGTTGGCCTTAGGTATTGGCAATCGAATCTTCATGCTAGAAAACACATTTTATTCGGTTATATCGCCTGAAGGAGCAGCAGCATTGTTATGGAAGGACGCCACGCAAGCAAAACGCGCAGCTGAAGTATTGAAAATATCGGCTAAGGACTTGTTGGAACTAGGGGTAATTGATGAAATTATAAAAGAACCTGTTGGAGGAGCACATATTGATCTCCCTCTTCAATCGCAGTATATCAAAGCATCTTTACGAAAAGCATTGCAAGAACTTGGGTCTCTAGATAATGGCATGATACGCCAACAACGTTTTGATAAGTTCCGCAAAATTGGTGTGTATATGGAAGAAAAGCTAGATTAAGGGTGATCATTACCAAAATCGTGGTGTCTTCATCTGGGTTTAAATTAAATTTGAAAGGTGAAAAACTTTTGTGACATCGATCCAATATTAAACCTTACCTTATGGTATATACAACAAGGTAATAATATTTTATATCTATCTTTTAAAAACTTCTAGTGCATCAAAAGTGAAAATGTAATTATAATTGTCCATCAAAGAAGTGTTGAAAGTTTTATTCCAAAACTTTTACCACTTTTTTTGTTTTCTTCTTTGGTTGCTGCTGTTTCCAATTCGATATCCGTGGTGTATTCTTGTTTGTGATCCATTTTCTAGGTCAGCAAGATGTTTTCATAATTTCGCAATTAATTATTCTCTAAGCTCTATCTTTTGAGAAGTTGATACCAATTGACAACCACATTGGAAGCAAAATCAAAACAGAAGATAGAGAAAACAATATTATTAGTAAATTAGAAGAACCTTTACATAGTAGTTTTAGGCAATGTACTGAATGACGAAGAATGTGACGAGCTAATTAGATTGTCTAAAGAGCAAAATGCAACGTTCTAAAGTGTGGATACACACAAAATACATAAGATAAGAACAAGTAGTAGTATGTTTTTTCAAGAAATTAAAATGACAGCATTACCACAATAGAAAAAAGAATATCATCAATTATAAACATACCTATAGAGCATGGGGATGGTATTTAAACATTTAGATATACACCTGGTCAAGAGTTTAGACCTCATTTTGATTTTTTCACTAGTAAATTTCCGTATTCCTAAACCGATAAAACGAAAACGGAAGAATCTTAAAGAGAATCCTACATAGTGAAGCGCCACACAAAACGGAAGAAAAATTGGCGGAAACGCAATGGATGAAAATACAAAAATAGTTGATGATATTGCCTATTATAACGAATATGGGAGATGTCATTAGATGTGAGGGATCTCTTACCTTAAACTAAAAAAAACGCCATTTGGCGTTTTTTAATGTAGATATCTGAATCTCTTATCAGAGGTGTCAGTAATCTTCATTACATTCTTTTCGCTCCTAAATATCTTTTTTTCCAATAACTATTATCCATTGAGGTAATGGTTACACCTGAAGATGAGCTGTGGATGAATTGATTGCCCCCAATATATATACCTGCATGTGAGGCACCACGTTTATAGGTTTCATAAAAAACAAGATCGCCAACTTGAGGGTTGGAAACCTTTGTCCCCTTTTTATGAATTTCCGCTACCGTTCTTGGTAAATTGACATTTGCACTTTTTTCGAAAACATAGTTAAGAAACCCACTGCAATCAAAACCTTTAGGAGTGGTTCCACCCCAGACATACCGTACATTCATATGTTTTTTTGCTTCATTCACGATTGCTTTCGTTCTATTGCTTGAATTAGTTACGTTGGCAGACTGCTTTTTCACGCCCAATGCTTTATATGTATTAGGACCAACGATACCGTCCGCCTTCAAGCCTTTATTTTTTTGAAATTTCACTACTGCACTTTTAGTAACTGGACCAAAATATGTCGTTGTACCCTTACTCTTAAAATATTCTTTTTTCTTTAAAACCTCTTGTAATTGTTTGACTTCTGTATGCGTCATTCCGCTTTTCAGTGTCCGGTCTCCTAATGCAGCATTACTGACTAATGGATTTGATAGTAACAACCCCGAGACGACAACTGAAGCTATAATCTTTTTCATTTTCCATTTCCCCCGATTAGGTCTTTTTTATTAGTTTAACACCTTTAAATGACAAACATATTTACCTAAATTTACATTATCATTACAAATAAATGCATAAAGTGCGCTAAACTGACAAAAACCCTATAATACTCCAAGAATATCCCAAAAAACCATAGAACTATTGTCCACCCTGAAATTCATGAATAAGTGCACTAGTTTCGTTTAAATTGGAGCAGCCAACGATTGTGAACAAAAAACACCAACCCCCTTTGGTTAAAATGGGGGTTGGTGTTTTATACGTTTCACCAAAATTCATTCTTCTTTTAATTCATTCATGAGCTTCGCAAGATTCGGATCATTGATATAGTTATCTATTGTAATGATAGTTTTATTCTTATGAGATAATCTCGCTCTTTCTAATAAATCTTTATGCACAACGATTATATCGGAATCCGCTGGTACATCTTCTATTCTATAATGTTTCACTTCAATTTCAGTAATATTTTCCTTTTGCAGTCGCTTCCTAAAGGTTGTAGCACCCAATGCACTGCTACCAGCCCCAGCATCACAGGCAAATGAAATTTTACTGATGTTATTTACTGTTAAGATTTCATCAGATTCCCTTGAAATTTGTTTACCTTCCGACTTCATTAATTTGGATTTTTCGATTGAAGTTGTAAACACTTCATCATCATCTTCAACAGCTTTCTTATCTAATTTTAAAATAATCGAGGTAACAATGAATGAAACTCCGGCGGCAACAAGTACCCCTAAAATAATTCCTAGAAAATTCCCTTTAGGTGTTAACGCTAAATAAGAGAAGATGGAACCGGGACTTGGTCCTGCCACAAGACCGGCATCAAAAATTTTGAATACGGTGATACCAGACATTCCCCCGAGAATCATCCCTATGAGTGTAAGTGGTTTCATTAAAACATACGGGAAGTATAACTCATGAATCCCCCCAAAGAAGTGAATGATAATGGCACCTGGAGCAGTGCGTTTAGCCGCTTTTTTACCAAAAAAGCTAAAGGCCAATAATAACCCTAGTCCTGGCCCAGGGTTTGACGCTACGGTAAAGTAAATTGACTTTCCTGCTTCAAGAGTTTCCTGCATACCTAACGGATAATAAATTCCTTGGTCGATTACGTTGTTTAAAAATAACACCTTAGCCGGTTCATTGATAAGAGACAGCAATGGTAAAAAACCAGTGGATACTAACGCTTTAATGGCTGAGGTTACAAGATTGTTTGCTGATTCAATAACTGGACCTATAAAAAAATAAGATAGAATCATTAATAAGAAACCTAAAATACCAATCGAAAAGTTATTGACGATCATTTCAAATCCTGCTGGAACTTTATTCTCTATCGATTTATCGAATTTCTTTATAACCCAGCCTCCAAGAGGACCAATAATCATGGCGCCTAAAAACATGGGGATATCCGACCCCACTATTAATCCGATTGCACCGATGGCTCCCATTACAGCCCCTCTTTGACCGGCAACCATCCTTCCCCCAGTGCTTGCTAAAAGTAAGGGCAGCAAATACGTAATCGCTGGACCGACGATTGCTTCAAGTTCTTTGTTAGGAATCCAACCAGACGGTATAAACAAAGCGGTGAGTATACCCCAAGCTATAAAAGCTCCTATATTAGGCAGCACCATGTTAGTTAAAAAGCCACCGAAGGCCTGAATCCGAGCGCGGGGGGATGGGGTTTTAACTTGGGTAACATTCACAACATTCTCCATTACCTATCACCTTTTTCCTATTGTTTTTTTTCGAAACCCATTGCAAAAGCAAAGTTTTTCAAGGTATCGAGATGCTTAACTATTCAACCATTTTGATTATTTGAATGAACTCTTCTTCATTCCCGCAATTTTTAAATTGATCCATCACATCTTCGTCAATTAGGATAGAAGATAAATCGGATATCAAATCTAAATGTCCTGTGCTGTCTTCAGCAGCCAAGACTATCAGAATATTCACCTTTTTACCCTCCGGAAAAAGTACAGGATTTTTCAATTTCAATAGTGATAGACCGGTGTTGATTACGCCATCTTCATTTTTTGCATGAGGCATAGCAATTCCTGGAACAATCACGATATAAGGACCATTTACATTTACATTCCTAATCATGTCATCAATATATTTAGGTGTAATACATCCATTGTGTAACAAAGGTTCGGCTGCTAATTTGATGGAATCCTCCCATGAATCTACTTCATCTAAAAAACGGATATTATTTTTCAAGTGATCACTTAACATATTCATTCCCCTTTACTCCATTAGTTGTGTCATTGATTCCCTGCTTTTCGTTTTTAACAGCTCATATTTTTGTTTAATTTTTTCCGTCAATACTTTATTTTTAATTTGTGTAAAGTGCTCTATTGCTAGTTTTATTCCTTTTTCGTTAATATATTTTTGTAAACTGACCGCTTCCTCATCACGAGCATCATCATATAGAAATGCTGCCGCAACAGCCATGGTTAGATATTCAATGGAAAGGCCCCTATCAAAAAGTTCCCTCGTCGGTTTTATCAGCCGTTCATCATACCCTATTTTACGAATGGGAGATCTACCTACTCGTAAAATATCATCACTAACATTTTTATTTTTAAAGCGCTTCATCGTCTTTTCAATAAACACACCCATGTCTCCGGATGGAATATCGAATGTTCGTATAATATATTGTACGGCCTCATTTAATGTTTCCTTAACAAAGCATTCAATGTTAGGGTCCGCCAAAGCACTCTGGATAGTGGATTTTCCTGTTAGGAATCCAATATAAGCAGTCGTAGCATGTCCCATATTGACAATATACAACTTCCGTTCTATATACGGTTTTAAATCCTCAACATAGATAGCGCCTTTTATGACAGGTAAAGCTACATTAACCATTTCGGACTTATTGATGATCCACTCATACATTGGTTCTACTAACGCAATCTCACCCTCTTCACTATCTTTTGAAAGTGATAGCCGATCAATGGCAGAATTGGGAAACCCAACAAAAGAATGAATTTCTAGCATTTCGCTGTTCGTTACATGTTTTTCAATTTCTTGTTTCAAAATCGAAGTGGAATTGATAGCGTTTTCATTTGCGATGATATCAATCTTTCTTTTATTTTCCTTTGCTCGCTTTACAAGACCTTTTGAAACAATGCTTGCTATTCTTGATAAATTATTTACTCCCACAGAGGTCGTAATCAGATCAGCATTTACGATGGCCTCAATGACTTCATCTTCCTGTGACACACTATTCAATGCAGTAACAGGAGAGATGGTTTCCACAGTATGGCTATCATCCAACAATTCAACTACATATGAATTATCTCGGTTAAAACGATCAACCATTTTTTGATTGATATCAACAAAACAGACATCGTAACCGTTTTTGTTGAGCACATATCCGATAAAACCCTTCCCGATATTCCCGGCACCAAAATGCAATGCTTTCATTATACTCCCCCTTTTTATATCACTCTGACAAATTACTATTCTAAATTTGCATGATATTTCCATAGACTGGGCATATCGATATCTTGCTCCCTAATCATCATTAATGCCAATGTGTCTCCAACTAATAATAAGCTTTGTTCGAATAAACTTGTCATTGGCTGTACCGATGCAATTTCATCTGGTAATTGTAATTTTGTGCTTACAGGAATTTTTATGAAAAAGTCCGAAAATTGATTCATTGAGCATTTCGGATTTGCGCCAATGTGAGCAACTGTGGCCTTATATTGTTTTGCCTTTTTTGCAATAATTAACGGGAAAGCCGACTCACCACTCCCTGATCCCACTATCAATAAATCCTTTTCCGTAATGGCCGGCTCGGTGATTTGTCCTACTACATATGTCTTGATACCCAAATGAGCTAATCTTTTAGCGATAGCTTTTAAAGATAATAGCACTCTACCGACCCCTACAAAGAAGACTTTATCAGCTCGTTGGATTTCCAATAGCAACGTATTCATATCGTCTCCATCCATGTTGTTTAATGTGGTAGCCAATTCATTGGTAATTTCCTTTGCAATATCCTTTGCTCGTTCACAGTAATGGCTCATTTTATTTTACCTCCTCATATAATCCTTCTAATATGCATTTTTCCATAACCTTTTTATTTTCTGCTAGACTTTGAGTAGGAATGAACAAAC
Source organism: Peribacillus muralis (assembly GCF_001439925.1). Lineage (GTDB taxonomy): Bacteria > Bacillota > Bacilli > Bacillales > DSM-1321 > Peribacillus > Peribacillus muralis. The sequence goes on along the minus strand of NZ_LMBV01000004.1, from coordinate 37,341 downwards.
TCGTGCTTCCTGCTACTAGCGTATCCGCCCCAGCTCTTACCAAACTAGCGATTGTCTCCAAAGATACTCTGCCATCGATTTCTATGCTTGTATTCAATCCTTTTTCTTTAATCAATTCATACAGCTCTTCCACTTTTTTCACTGCATAACTTACTTGCTTTTCATTTTTATCTGTTGCAAAACCTGGATTTATTAACATTAATAGAACCGTATCACACTGCGGCAATACATAATCCAAAACAGTTAATGAAGTTGCCGGATTAAGGGCCAATCCGACTTTTGTGTCATTTTTTCTTATCAACTGAATCAAACGATCAATATGTATACTCGTTTCTAGATGGAAAGAAATTTGTTGAACGCCTATGTTTAGCATCTCGTTTATAAAAAACTCATTATCATTAGACATGATGTGTACATCAAAATCCATATCCGTTATCTTTCTTAGTTGTTTAACGGTATCGACCCCCAATGGCATGCTTGGACTAAAAGATCCATCAATAATATCGATGTGTAATGTATCTAATCCTTCTCTTTCAATCTCCCTCACACTTTTTTCTAAATTGCATAAGTCTGCACACATAATGGAAGGTGCAATCGTAATTTTTCTTTTTTGCACGTTTATGCCTCCTATTTCTGCATTTATTTGCCTTTTTTCATATTATAGAACGTAATTTTTGATAAGTAAAGCGCGTTTATGCATTTTTACAATTTTTCTTGCGCGTTTTCTTTGTGTTCTTGAAACAGAATATGCTAAACTGAAAGAAATAAATGAAGGGGTAATATCTATGCTAAAAGAAGAACGTCAACAAAAAATCTTACAAATATTAGATGATGAACATAAAGTGATTGCCAGTGACTTAAGCAAACGCTTATCGGTTTCAGAGGATACCATTCGGAGAGACTTAAAGGAATTGGATCATCAAGGGCATATAAACAGAGTTCATAGCGGTGCGTTAAGGATAGGTCCTCCCGTCGTGGATTTTTCAACGAGACAAAATATTTCTAACGAAATTAAAAGCAACTTAGCAAAAAAAGCCATTGATTTCATTAAAGAAGACATGGTCTTACTGATAGACGGAGGAACTACTAATTTACAATTAGTAAATCAACTGCCCTTGACTTTTCGTGCAACGGTCATAACGAATAGCCCCCCCATTGCGATGGCGCTAATTAGTCATCAAAATATAGAGGTAATCATGATTGGTGGAACCTTATTTAAGCAATCCTTGGTTAACTTGGGAATCGATACTGTTGAAGCGTTACATACAATGCGAGCCGATTTATATATAATGGGCATTTATAAAATTGATCCGCAATTAGGAATCAGTGTCCCAAGTCTATCAGAAGCATTGGTTAAAAGAAAAATGGCTTCTATTTCTAATGAAATACTGGGTATGGTAACTTGTGATAAATTAGCCACCATTTCTAATCAAATTGTTTGCCCGACAAATGAGTTAACATATTTAATCACGGAAAATGTCAAGGAAGATATTAAAAGACTCTATGACAAACAAGGAATACATGTCATTGATTAATAAGCTTCTAATTAATATGGAGAAATGAACAAAGTTAATCGACGTAGCTACTATTTCTGATTTTACTGGAGCGATACTCAACTAGATAATAGCTTACGATCAATCGGGCGCAATAAAACGAAAAACATAATGAGGTATAAACAAAGATAGTTGTTTTCTACTCTAATTGGAGTCAATTTCTGCTGTCATGCGGCGGATTACTGCTGAGTTTGCGCGGTTTAATCTGTATTGGCGATGTTTACTCGTGAGTTTGGGTGGTTTATTCGTGAATTTGGGTTGTTTATTCGTGAGTTTGGGTTGTTTATTCGTGAGTTTGGGCGGTTTATTCGTGAGTTTGGGCGGTTTATTCGTGAATGACAAAATCGTTAGTTACGGCTGAGTTGCTAGTATGCAAACATTCGTTTTTCCTATTGAATTTAAGATATATCGGAAAAACCTGCCTGGAGACCAGGCAGGTTTTTCTATTGTCCACCCGCTGCGCCGTTTCAGCTTGCATCATTTTTCTTTTCTTGCTTCCTGTAAATTCATCGTTTATATAACTTCCTTTTTCCCCATGGTTTTACATAAGAAATTACGACTAAAAAAGTTAAAATCGTTAAGCTGATTCCAATACCCAAAAACAGGATTTGTCGGCTCTGAAGATAAAGGGGGTTTTGTAACGGCTCGACATCACTCGAAAGAATTTTTGGGAATAAGTTATGCACGACATTACCAGTAATCGATGATCCTAATAAAATGGCAAAGATGTTGCCAATCCATTTGGCCATAATCCAATAATAGGTTGTAAGTCCTCCCCAATTGGTTCGTAAAGCGATCCAAATCCCTGTAACCAAGGAACCTATTGCACCTGGAATCGTTAAATAGTCATCAAAGTAACTGATGAATTCAAGTCCTGCATGAATGGACTCTTTCTCCGAAAAGGAAGACATCGAAAGCAAAACCACTAGTTGACCACAAATCCCACTAAAATAAACAATAACAAAAAGGATATGAGCAATGAGCCACCATTGTTTCCGCTTATGCGTTAATTTTCTTGATATTTTATTAGCGATGAATACCATTATAAAAATCAGCATCAATAGTATTGCTGTTATAAGTAGGACAAAAACGACCATATGCCTGCCTCCCAAAGGTTAAAAGCTGCTGCATGATTACTGGTGGAAACAACAAAAATAACTGAACTAAGTAGAAATAGCATGACGAAAACGATTAGCAAAACTGGAAATACTTGCTTCACCGGTGTTGAATATTAACCTAATAGATATAGCATAGAAAGGATGACAGAATTAGTGAACCATATTAAAGCATTTCCAAACTGCTGATGGAAACAAACTAAAGGAAATAGGAAAACCATCTACTAACACTAATTAACTGCCCATCATTTAGCATCATTACGTTCCGCGCTTCTCCTTCAACATACATGAATTAAAATTAACCTGGCTTGTTGAGCTTCCATATAAAGAGTGGATAAAAAAAGCGGAAGGGGAATAGAATTAACTATCAATCGAAGGGAGGAAACAAGAAATGAAAAAAACGAAGATTATCTATTGGATTTTCACTGGGTTGTTGGTGGCATTGATGGGGATTGGTTCCATTCCTGATATCCTGTCTGTTCCCGATGCAGTCGCGTTATTTGAACATTTAGGCTACCCTTCCTACCTCTTGCCCTTTCTTGGAGTTGCCAAATTATTAGGGATCGTAGCGATTCTTGTACCTGGGTTTCCGAGAGTTAAGGAATGGGCTTATGCTGGATTCACATTCGATTTGACGGGTGCCATGTATTCAAGCATATCTGTCGGCGATCCAGCAAGTAGTTGGCTGTTTTTCATCATCGGATATATTTTGATAGCTGGGTCTTATATTTATCATCATAAAAAAAGCAATTCAGCTTCAGTAAGTCATGACGATAGCTTATCGACTTAATCAATCGCCATAACCGTAGACATTTGAAGCAGTCAAAGAAAAAGCACAGTGGTTGGTGTTTTTTCTTTGACTCCAAACATTCAACAATCATAAAAATCATGAATTTCATTAAAGTGGCGGATTTTTCACACCTAGATGGATCCAATCTTCTTTTGGTGGCCCATAAACTCCAGGAGGCTTAATTCCTGCTTGGCGCATTAGAACCGTCATTTGTCCGCGATGATGGACGATATGCTTGATCAACCCCATTAGGATTTCAGCATTTGATTCCTGTCTTCCGAACGCTGTTTGCATTTGTTCGAGTGATTCGTCTGTCCATTGCTGTTCAATGATTCTGGCTGCATGGGAGCTTATGTCCTTAAAGGCCGCAGCAATTTCTTGGGCTGATGCTGGGACGCTTTCTTCATTCTCTCTCCTATCCATCATAAGTCCAAAATGAGTTAAATAATCCGGGATATTGGTAATTACATGCCACGCAATTCTTCCTAAAGTGCGCCCTTTGCCATAAACTTGCTGTTTTAAGGCATCATCTGTCAGGGTATCCAAAACATTTTGAGTCAGAAGGGCTTCTTTATTCCATTCTTTGATAAAATCTGAAATTGAACGATACATAGTAATACCTCCCTTTTCAAGATTTCGGATAGCTCACATTTCATATATCCACATTAAACATTCAGTCTTGAAAAAAACGCTTCAAATGCTTTTGTCGGATTGGCGAACCATTGCGCAATTTGATTTGCTTTGACCTGGTCCTGTGCACCCTGCAGCAACAATTGAACCACATGCTCTGGCAATGGCTCAGTCATGGCGTTTGTCCATTCCGTTACTTCTGTAACATATTGTTTCGTTCGATTCCAATAAGACTTTCCGATTTCTTCGTCCCATTTGGAATGTTTGAATTCAATAAGGGTTTCATACAATTGCTCCGCACAAAAAGAAGAAAGATTACAGCCTTGACCCGTAATCGGATCGTTTAAAAACACGCTGTCCCCGCAGCCAACAACCAGCTTTTCATCAACCATAAGATACGGCTTTCGTATAACTGGGGTTACCGCTGTTTGCAGAAAGCTTTTTTCGTCACTTAACTTAAATGTTTCCACGTCCAGGCGCTTATAAACGTCAGGAAAGAATTTTTGGACTGCATCACTCATTTTACGAGTGAATACTTCGGCATTTGTTATTCCTTTAAATGCGTCCAACTCAGTGTTTTGAATGGCCATGAGAAATAGGATCGTAACAGGGCCCTGTTCTGTTAATGCAGGAATTTCAAACATTTCACCTAACCCAGGCAGTACCGTTACGCTAACTCCTAGAGGGTCGTTTGCTTGTATACCTGTGAAATAGCCAACGATGCACTTTCGCTGCGGAGTTGGAAAAGGTGACAGCTTCGGTTCAATTGGAAACGGAAAAAGGGGTCCATTTTTCCCGGTACAATCAATGACCAAATCAAACGTATCAAGTAACGCTTCCGCCCTCTCTTTATCCACCTTTTCCACTCGGAAGGAAACTCCTTTTTCGGCAAGGTCTTTCATTGAATGAGTATAATACAAGCGTTGATCAACAGATAATGCCGGTTCTTGCAACATTCCTGCAAACAGTTTTTGATTTCCAATCGTAATATGAATGCTTTCAATCAGGGATTGTTCCCCCCAGTTCGGCATGTTAAAGCGGTTTTCTCGTTTCCTCGTCGAGCCGAAATGGACCTGGGTGGACATGATGCGCCCTGATCTGATTTCCTCTGTTGTATGGCGTTCAATGACGGTTACATCAAAATCTTCCTTTAGCGCATAAGCTAGGTGCAGCCCGGCTATACCACTGCCAATTATGCAAATACTCTTTTTCAACGGTACCACTTCCTTATTACGAACTATTTTTTTCTCCGAGCAGGTGCTTTTATGGCTGAAACGCGCTTTCCTTGGCTTAGATTTCCAGCTACCTACTTATTTTATTAGGTGCTGTTTTTCATGTAAATGGTTCTTTAGTGACAATCACACAGACCTGTCTCGCAACATCATTAACGAAACTAGTCCGCGGGATGTCCAGATTCTCGGAAACACCTTTTTCTCTCGTAAGCTAAGTAGGCAAAAAGGTTTATGACAGGAGATTTATGCTATAATTAGCAAGAATGAAAAATTACAGAAAAAAAATATTATTCTGAAATTTATACCTTTTGAGGAGTCGATGAAAGTTGACATTGGATATCAGTAAAGAACAAACCATCTTTAACCACATAGGAAATAAAATCAACACAGAAGATAGAGTAATTAATATAATTGCTAGAATGGAAGAACCGTTAATTTTAATGCTAGGAAATGTGTTGAGTGACGAGGAATGTGACGAACTGATCCGCTTGTCCAAAGACAAACTGCATCGTTCCAAAATTGGCGATACACGCGAAATCAATGAGATGAGAACGAGCAGCAGCATGTTTTTTCAAGAAAACGAAAATGATACCATCGCCAGAGTTGAAAAAAGAATAGCAACCATTATGAATATCCCCCGTGAACATGGGGATGGCATTCAAATCCTTAAATATACACCTGGTCAAGAATATAAAGCTCACTTTGATTTTTTCACAAGTAAAGAGACAAAGAATAATCGGATCAGCACACTCATCATGTATTTAAATGATGTGGAGCATGGGGGGGAAACTTTTTTTCCTGATCTGAATTTGTCTGTATCGCCGCATAAGGGAATGGCGGTGTATTTCGAGTATTTCTATAACGAACGTGAAATGAACGAACGAACTTTGCACGGTGGTGCACCGGTTATAGCGGGTGAAAAATGGGTGGCGACACAATGGATGAGAAAACAAAAGAAGGAGCGTTTTGATACGTTTTCATCTTGAAGGCGAAACGAACTCATCTTCATCATCCCGATTTTTCGGAAAATATCTTGAATTGAAAAGGACCCCAGAGGGTCCTTTTTTACTGCTTTCGCCTTATACATCATTCACTTTTCGAAATGCCAGTGATCGAAATTGCAACATTCATATAATATCACTAAGCTATATTCAACATCATTTTACATGCAATAAAATAAGGGACGTAGCTTTTCCAATATGCCTTATCATTTTCCTTCATTCTGCTTGATATAAGCAACCGAGTATTGCAATGTTTTCAATCAAAATCTCGCTTAAAATTTATTTTCAATTGCATGTATATAACTGTTGACAATATCAAAACCTATTACTAGCAACACATTAAATTATTAGGAGCTGAAAACATGGCTAAAAATAACAACAGCAATCAATTAGTAGTTAGTGGTGCAGAACAAGCTCTAGAACAAATGAAGTACGAAATCGCAAATGAATTTGGTGTTACCCTGGGAGCTGATACAACAGCTCGTGCGAATGGCTCTGTTGGTGGAGAAATCACGAAACGTTTAGTGCAAATGGCTGAACAGCAATTAGGCGGAAGAACTCGTTAATCGAAATCATATGTACTGGTAGGGATAGTGATTACACTATCCCTATTTATATTGCCGTAATTTGATCCAAGTAAATAAATTCAAGCGGCCTTTCCCCGATGAATACCGAGAAAAGGCCGCTGCTTGAATCTTAATTTATATGCTAGCTTATCGTGGTTAAGGTCAGAAAAGCAACATCAAGATGGCATGCCTAGAATGGCTTTTGGCTCCAGGAATTCTTCGATTCCGTAATCGCCCCATTCACGTCCGATTCCAGATTGCTTGAATCCGCCAAACGGTGCTGAATAGTCTATTTTGGCATTGTTGATGGTGATTTGACCAGCCCGGATATTTGTAGCCACTTTTCTCAATTCGTCTGCGTCCTCCCCGAATACATACCCAGCTAAACCATAAATCGTATCATTGGCGATTTCAATCGCTTCATCAATGGTTTCGTACGTAAGAATTGACATTACAGGACCAAAAATTTCTTCTTTGGCTATCGTCATATCGCTTTTCACATTAGTGAAAACCGTAATCTTCGTGAAATAACCTTTATCAAGGCCTTCTGGTTTCCCCGTGCCTCCAGCAACTAGCACCGCCCCTTCATCCATTCCTTTTTCAATGTAAGATTGGACCGTTTCCCACTGCCCTTGTGATACCTGAGGTCCCATAAAGGTAGACTTATCTTGCGGATCTCCTACAGGAAACTCTGGAAGCACCTCTTTTATCGCTTCGATGAACTCATCATGCATCGATTGGGGAATGATGGTCCTCGTGGCAGCGGTACAAACCTGTCCTGTATTCATCGCTACATTCAAAACAGCTGTTCGTGCCGCTTCTTTTACATTGGCGTCTTTTAAAATCACTAATGGTGATTTGCCGCCAAGTTCGAGCGATACTTTCTTAATATCCTGAGCGGCGTTTTCCATGATTTTTGACCCCACGCTTCCAGATCCAGTAAAGGAGACAAAATCTATATCAGGGTGGGAGCTGATCGCTTCCCCAATGGTGGAACCTGAGCCATTCACTAAATTAAATGCACCTTTGGGCATTCCAGCACTTTCAAAGATTTCTGCGAGAATGATCGCTGTAAGTGGCGTCAAGGCAGCAGGTTTCAGTACGACTGTGCTTCCTGCCGCAAATGCACTCGCCAACTTCGTGCATACTTGGTTGGCAGGGAAATTCCACGGTGTAATTAGTCCAGCTACACCGATTGCCTCCTTTTGAATCAAGGTGTCCCCTCGCTGCTCGGTGAATTCGAATGTTTTCAAGTTCTCAGCCGCTTTTTTAAAATGCTGTAAGCCCATCTCATATTGAACCTGCTCACTCCGTGTTACAGGCGAGCCTAACTCTTCCGTCATGACTCTGATAAGGTCTTCTTTTCGATTTTCATATTCTTTTGCGATATCCTCCAAAAGCTTAATTCTCTCTTCTCTTGACATCCTAGAAAATGTAGGGAATGCTGCACGAGCCGCTTCAACAGCACGATCGACATCCTCCTTCGTACCGGAAATGATTTTTCCAATGACTTCTTCCGTAGCTGGATTGATAACATCAATCGTTTCCGACCCTGTGGAATCAACCCATTCTCCATTGATATACTGCTGTGTATAATTACGCATCTTTCCAGCTCCTTTATCTTGGTGGATTTGTTTATATAGTTTATTTTCCCTAAAATATTTTCAGTAAACCGTTATATATACTAGGAATTCCTGAATCAACTTTTACGAATCGATTTTTTTGCAACCATGAGCATATGCCTCGCATGATCACGTTAAAAAACCCCGATCGGTTTTTCCCGAACGGGGTAGTACAAAAAGTACACCTCAATAAACTTCTTCCTTTGATTTTTTAATGTATGTTCAATCGCATTCTTTAACACGGTGTTCACGACATAAATTCCCTAACACCAGAACATGCCTACAGTGTCATCGAACTCGATGTTTCAGCTTTTGCAAATCGCCTTTTTTTCAATAAATCATTCAATTTTTCCGACCCGAAGAACATTCCTGCCACTAAAACGGCAATAAAAAACGGCAATATCCCGATTGAGGTGTGGGATGCGAGAAATCCAAGGAGAGGAGGCATCGACATGCTGCCAGTATAGGCCATGGCCATTTGAAAGCCCATGATGGTCTGGGAATGTTGCTTTCCAAAACGCGCTGGCGTTTCATGTAGCATGCATGGGAATATCGGAGCAAGGCCCAATCCGATCATAATAAAGCCTGCAAGCAGGAATTCTGTCGGCAAAGGTAATAATAAAAGCGATGTTCCCAATAAGGCAGTCACTTGACCGACTCGAATCAGCGTCCGATTACTGACCCTTAATGTAATGAAGCCGGTAATGAACCTTCCGATCGTTATTCCTGCATAGTATAAGGAAACCCATTTTGCCGCTACCTCTACAGGCAAATCCTTTACATTCACGAGAAAGCTGCTTCCCCAAAGGCCGATTGTTGCCTCGGCCCCGCAATAAAACAAGAAGGAGACCAGGGCAAGCTTCACGCCCTTAATTCGCCAAGGTTTTGTTTGGTTAACATCTTCTTCAAGCAAGTCACCTGCCGGTTGGTTCTTCTCTTCAGATGAAGTGGCAGCCACACTGTTTTTTGCGATCTTATTCCATAATGGCAGCGTGAAGAAGAGGATGATGACCAAGGCGAACTGAATGCCGGCAATTGCAAGATAACCACTTCTCCAAGAATTTTGCCCTGAAATGGACTGTGCCATAATGATGGGACCAATAGTCGCCCCGACACCCCAAAAACAATGGAGCCAACTCATGTGGTGAGCTTTGTAATGCGTAGCAACATAATTATTCAAACCCGCATCAACCGACCCTGCACCTAACCCCAATGGTATGGCGAATATGACCAGCCAAACAACCGATGGAGCAAAATGAAAACCTAGCAGACTGCCAGCAGTCGCTAAGCAGCTGACAAGTGTGACTTTGCCCGTCCCAAACCGCTTAAGGACGATGCCACTAGCTAAACTGGAAATGATGGTACCAGCTGCGATCGTCATAAAAAGCCATCCAGCCGTCTCAAGTGGAGCACCATATTCAGCACTCATCACGGGCCAAGCGACTCCTAACAAGGAATCAGGTAATCCTAGGCTGATAAAAGCCAAATAGATGATGACTAAAAAGAATGTAGCCATAGATCCGCCTCCAATTGTTTATTATCGTATTCGTTTTAGTTACTTTCTTCAGCAAGCATCAGCTTAAGTCCAAGGACTTGTAAGCCACATAAATAGTCTTGTTTCCAATCGCTTGCTACAAGCTCTGGAAGATGATTTGCCGGAATATACGTTGAGCTTCTTACTGAAATTCGTGCCAATATTGATTCGTCCACTTCATCATTGCAAAAAATGATTGTTTTTGGATTGATGATGGCTGTAAAAGAAGCCACTAGCCTGCTTATAGCGTCGATTTCATATTCCTCACGTATCGCCTTCTTGTCTGTTTTCTTTCCTTTTCCCAAAGCTCGCAGGAAGTTTCGGTCATCATATTGCGGGACAAAGGAAACCTCTCCTGAAAAGAAAGTGCTTCCTCGCACCACGCCCCCATTAATCATAATGCCTGCGCCTGGCCCGTTTTGACCGGAATATAAATAAATAAGGGAATGATTGTGCTTGATTTTCCCATTATGGTGATAGCCAAGGACCGCAGCATTCATATCATTCTCCACAACCACCGGTAAAGAAAATTGATCTTCAAAGTACCCCTTTAAATCAAAATCTTGTATATGCTTGTATCCTGGAATAAAAAAGATCCGACCATTATCTACGGAACCGGGTACACCAATTGCCATGGAGCTGACGTGCGGATATTTTTCCATGAGTTTTTCAATGTCCTTCGTTAATAAGCTAAAACCATCATCCATTAAAGCAGGTTCCGTTTTCCCCTGCTCCTTCACTTCCCCGAAACAATTAAAGATCACATAATTCGTTTCATTTTCTTCCATAAATAAAGCCAAGCCAAGCTTATACTCCGGATTATATGTATATCTTTTTGCTCTTCGCCCACCACTGGAATGATCGAGCCCTGTTAAGATCAGTTCGCCATCCTTTTCCATCTGGCCAAGAAATTTACTTATGGTCGGGAAACTAATTCCTAATTTATCGCTGAGCTCAACCGTGGTAGCACTTCCAATTTCCAACAGAGCTACACGAATGCCATGAAGAATCGTACTTTTCATGGTTTTTGCTTTTGCACCTACCTCATCCATAAGGATCACCGCCTACTATGATAAACTTTTTAAAGAGGTTTAATAAGTTCCGATTCAATATAACATATCCAGTTATTGAAAACAATGGATACTAGATAGGTATATTAATAAAAGATGAAAACATACACTTAATTATCATGAATGGCAAAGAAGCCTTCGTATAGTACAAAGGCTTTTAAGATATAGTACGTCCGTGTTCTTTTTGATGTTACATGACAGGCAACACGCATGTTGCATCGAAAAGATCTTAAGAAATGCAGCGAATATGAATAGCTCACTATCACTATTTTTTTGTAAAAATCGCAACAGCATTTCCATTTCCTATTGGTGAAGCCTTTTTGTTATGAAATCAGCTCTTCATATGTTCACTTCGTGGGATTTTGGGTGTCTGAATCGTTATGCCTAAAATATGAAAGGACATTTTAGCTAATCTTGAAGCTCCTGAATGAAACGAAAGTATTTCACTCATTTTATTAGGTCAATTCTTCCTATCCTCCCCTTAAGATGACCTCTCCATATCAATCGTCAGCTTATAACGGTCTGCACGGTAGACAGATTGGGCAACCTCAAACGGTTTTTTTGAATCAAGCCTGCTTATTCGTTCAATTAACAAAACTGGGGACCCTTCTGCTATGCCGAGCATTTCAGCCTCGGTCTTTTGAGCGATGGATGCTTCTATGGACTGCCTACCATATTGAATTTTCAGACCGAACGTCTTTTCTATATAGCTATAAAAGGAGGTTTGGGCCATTTCTTCCGTCATCCCCCGTGAAAGGTCTTTTGACAGATAAACCGTTTCAAAGGACATCGGCAATCGATCAGCCAGCCTTACCCGTTTCAGCTCAACAATTGGCGTTCCTGCTTCCACCTCAAGTTTAGCAGCAAGATCACTATCAGCTTTGATTTCCGTTAAACTGATAACACGTGTACTTGGCTCATGTCCCCTTGATTGCATGTCCTCGGAAAAGCTCGTTAAACCTTGAAGGGGCTGTTCGATCTTTTGATGGGCAACGAATGTTCCTATTCCCCGCTGCCTATATAAATATCCATCATTCACGAGATTAGATATGGCTTGTCTTACCGTCATCCTGCTAATTTCGTATTTTTCCGTGTAATCTCTTTCGGAAGGAATCATCTCGCCAGGCAGTAATCGATGGTTTTGAATAGCTTTTTTAATCGCTTCTTCAAGTTGATAGTATATCGGAATCGGTGAATTCTTGTGGATCATTTAGGATACATCATCCTTTCATCGTGATGTAGGTTTGGGAGAACTTGAAGCAACTTGACGAAAAAATAAGCCTCGTCAATCAAATCCCACTAAATGAACGCACGATAAGTCCTTGTTGCAGATTTACATTCACTTTTCGGACGTTTCTTGATTTCTTTTCGTGAATTTCAAGACAGATTCCCTCGAACGCTCAATGCTGTTTTTATATTCATTATAATATTTTGAAACATACGCATAAAAAATTATACTGACCGTTAATAGTTGTGCGAACAGCGAGCTTGTTGCCGCACTTCTGAATTTAGCCTCTGGTGCCCGTACATGATGTAACGACATATCGACTTTTTTAGTTAAACCATTGTTGCCCAACCGCGATAAGCCAATTGTCTTAATACCATATGCATTAGCGATATCAACAAGCTGTAGGACTTCTTCCGTTTCACCACTATTGGAAATACAGAAAAAAACGGTATTTTTTGAAGCTGCCGCAAGAGCTGTTGCGGTAATATGCGGGTCTTGATTAGCACTTACGATTTTCCCCAGCCGTAACCATTTTTGGGTGATGTCTTCAGCTATCAGCCATGAAGCCCCCAGGCCATATACATAAATGACATCGGCTTCCCTCATGGTTTCGACAATTTGATCGAGGACGGCTTCATCCAGATAATGCGCCGTTTCTTGTATGGCCTGAACTGAGTTGGAGACGATTTTATCCATAATGGAAGCGATCGATTCGTTAGGTTCAATGTCATAGAAGCCTTTTTTCTCTGGTTGCGAAATAAGCGATGATAAAGATACCTTTAGTTCTGAAAAGCTGTTAACCTTGATCGAACGGCAAAATCTTGTTACAGCCGAACTGCTGGCCTCGGCATTGGCGGCTAATTCATGAATGGTCATTCTAATGATTTCATTAGGGTTATCCAAAATATATTGTGCGATTTTTCTTTCTGATTTCGGCAATTGATTCAATAAACTTTCGATTCTCAATATAACGTTTTCGACGTACATATCATTGCTCCCTCGATCTTTTATTACCTTATATGCTTCAAAGCCATGTAATAACAGCCCAACGTAGACGAAACTTCATCCACGATAAGTTTCACATCTGGTTTTTCAAGTTTAAGATGATTGATAAAGGAGCTTTGCACCATGGGGATATGGGTCAAGATGCTACCTTTTATTGCAATTGTAACATCATTGCCAACATTTAACTTCTTGCAAACATCAAGGGCATTCTTCGAAAGGTGATAGCCTGCCTGAATAAGAATATTTTTTGAGAACTCATCGCCTGCATCCGCTTGTTCTACAATAATTGGAACGAACGCTGCAACCTCTGCTTTCGTTGCTGAATAAATGAATTTTTTTAATTCTACTGCACTATGATAGCCGAGTTTTGTAAGCATCGCTGTAGTTAATTGGCTATAATTCAGTCCTTCATCTTCTTCTTTTGTCATGTTGATAAAAGCCTGCATGGCAATCCAATAGCCACTGCCTTCATCCCCTAGAATATGTCCCCAGCCGCCAGCAAATTCCTCGGTTCCATTATGGGTCCCGATACTGACAGCCCCTGTTCCCGAAATCGTCATAACGCCATCCTTCCCTTTTAATAGGGCAGCATGAGCAATCATAGCATCATTTACGATCGTAAAAGGAGTATCGAATGCCTCGGTTAATGCACGTTTTATTCCTTCTGGTTTTTCTACTCCTCCAAACCCAGCTAACCCTAAGCATATGTAAAGGCAGCTTCCATTTTGGATGCCAGCTTTGCATAAATCAATCGCCTCAATAATGTTCGTAATCGCCTGCTTTTCATTTATGAGCAAATTCCCATATCCGGATTTGCCTTCTCCTAGTTTATTCCCATCTAGACTATAAGCAACCGCTTCTGTTTTCGTGCCACCACCATCGACACCGATAATAAACTTCATATCATTCTCCTATTCATAAAAAAAGGGAGGAATGTTGATGTTCCTTCCCTTTTTTCCTTCATCCATCTAATTCACACTGAATTGGAATTTACCCCATGGCTCTAAATAATCGAGCAGGAGAATTTCCTCCTCCGCTATTCGGCCAACTACGTTCGTTTTTCCTGAGTTCTTCATATCTTTCAATGCAATCTGCAATTCACCCTTATATTGTCCATAGAGCTCATTTTCAATTAGTATATCACCGCGTCTAATATCAGGCGTATGTGTTGGTTTAAACTCTTCGTGCTTATACTTCACGCGTGATTGAGTCGAGCGAATAAGATAATCAGATACATCTCCGCGGTAAAAATGAAATTCTTCCAGGACAATTTTTTTCTCTAAATCTGTTATGGTGTCGTGTAGATTTACATCGAATGTTAACAACTCGCTGTTTAACATGCTAAGCTGTTTCATTTCTGCTTCAGATGCGTAAGCATTGGCAATTATCACATCATCGATTAATCCTGTAGCAAACAAGTGCTTCGCTTGTGTCGCAATGGACAATTCCCTATGCATTTCCAATGAACATAATCCTTCCGTTATCGGCCAAGGTCCAAACGTTGCTGCATGTGAGCTTACGAAAGCACCTGTGCGGATATTATGCTTTTTAAAAGACTCACAGCATTTTATAAAATGGGGATAGCTTAATCCAGCATAGCGATGAGGATAGAAATTATGCGAGCCCACTAAATTTTCTTTATTCGGTTTATAATCGATGATGTTTTCTAAATATTTCGTTGCATTGCTCATGTTAATCTCAATTTTCAAATCATATGGATTATGTGTCATAATCGACTCTTCATTTCCTGTAAAGCCCATGTCTAACCTAATTCCATACGCACCTAACTCTGCAAAGAATGATAAGTCGCTATAAGATATGCCCAAAGCCCCGAATACTCGAGGAGCAATATCGACCATCACTTCCATATTCAAAGAATTGGCAAACCGTATCGTTTCTTTAAATTCTTTTAAAATCTTCTCTTTATCGCCTTCAACTGATAACAAGCATGTAAAGATTTTTTTGAATCCATATTTATGTGCCAGTGCAATGTATTCCATGTCTTTTTCAACGGTTGAATGTTCTGGGTAGATGGAAATACCAAGTTTGCTCATTGTTTAAACACCTCTTTTTTTTACTGTTGTGGAGCTAGCTTTTTTACAATACGAATCATATGTTCAATTAGTTTTTGTTCACTCAATGCCGTCATCAAATGATCTTGAGCATGAATCATCAATAAAGTCTTTTCACTTGGAACTCCATTCAACTCAGCTTGAATAAGCTTCGTTTGTGTTTTATGAGCCAAGTTCAATTCTTCCTGAACTTGTTTAATCAGTTCATCTGCTTTTTCAAAATTAAATTCTTCCGCTTCCGATAATGCTTCAAATGCCAAGCTTCTCGCATTTCCGCTATGTGATATGATTTCGAAGATTTCCATTTCGTTATTGTTCAGTTCAGTTGACATAGTTACACACTCCTGTTTATGTTTTAATGATG
The DNA here is from genome assembly GCF_001439925.1 of Peribacillus muralis. Taxonomy (GTDB): domain Bacteria; phylum Bacillota; class Bacilli; order Bacillales; family DSM-1321; genus Peribacillus; species Peribacillus muralis. The sequence goes on along the minus strand of NZ_LMBV01000004.1, from coordinate 21,559 downwards.
TAAGTCATGTTTTCATGACGCTGTTTTCGCATACTATCTTGCGATTCACCCAGTAATGCGGTGTTGGTTGCTTCCCCGTTCGTAAAGGGTTGAATTTATCCTTGAATGTTCGACAAAACATTTTCAGTGAAGAATTGCGGTAAATATTCCTCATGAGCACTCAACAGTTTCTGCAAAACCGCTTCAGCAAGATCATCACTAGGTATCAGTGGATTGATCGTTAATGCAAGTAACGCTTTATCATAAGAACCAGAAACAGCTGCTTCTGCACCTATTCTTTCAAAGGATTTAATTTGTTGAACCAAGCCTAGTACTTGTACAGGTAATTTACCGATTGTCAGTGGGATCGGCCCATTTTTGGTGACGATACAGCTTACTTCGACTGCTGAATCATAATCTATTTCAGTAAGCGATCCTTTGTTTTGTACATTTAACACTTGAATGTCTTTTTTATCATTATAGATGGAAGAAATGACATTACACGCAGCATCGCTATAGTAAGCCCCGCCACGCTGCTCCAATTGTGGAGGCTTGATGTCAAGGTTTTCATCTTTGTATAGCTCAAACAAGCCATCCTCTAATTTTTTCACGATTTCAGCTCGAGTTTCGCCTGATTTGAATGCTTCCAACTCTTCTTCTAAAATGGTACTAGTTTTGTAATAATATCGATGGTAAGGGCAAGGTACCACTCCTAATGATTTCAAGAACGTTTTGTTCCAAGCAAGAGGAGCAATATTCTTCATCGTTAGTTGAATTTCCGGGTTACTTAGCATATCAAGCACTTTATCTGTTACTTCTTGATCATCAACGTACACATGAATCCCGAATACCATATGATTTAACCCAGCGAAATCTATACGTACCCTCTCCATGTCAACACCCAACATTTTCGCAATCGACATATGCATATTGAATGGAACATTGCATACGCCTATGACTTTTTCATGTTTGCTGTAGCGGAGTAGCGCTTCCGTTACCATCCCGGCTGGGTTTGTGAAGTTAATTAACCATGCATTCGGGCAAAGCTCCTGCATTTCTTCTGCGATTTCCAGCAAAACAGGTATTGTACGCAATGCCTTGGATAATCCTCCTGCACCATTCGTTTCTTGGCCAATTAAGCCCAATTCCAATGGAATGCGCTCATCTTTGACCCGTGCATCGAGTAAACCAACTCTCATTTGCGTCGTGACGAAATCAGCATCCTGCAATGCTTGATGCCTGTCCAATGTTAGATGAATCTCCATAGGAACTCCTGCTTTTTCTACCATTCTTTTTGCCAAGGTACCTACGATTTCAAGTTTTTCTTTTCCTGCTTCAATATCCACCAACCAAAGTTCACTAACGGGCAGCTCATCAAAACGTTTAATGAAACCTTCTATTAATTCTGGTGTATAACTGGAGCCACCACCAATCGTGGCAATTTTCAATCCTTTTTTCATTTCCATTCTCCTCATTAAGCAAGCATTTATTTACAATCTGCAATTTTTCATTTACGCATAGATAATTGCATAACAAACCAGTGCGCTTACTGCCAATAAAGACAAGAATAATAGTGATGCTTGTTTCTTGTTTTTAAACTTACCTTCAACCAAACAGATAACCATCGTCAATCCGGCACTTATTGCAAGCGTATTTCCTAAATACAGCGATAATTGTCTATCAATCTCAAACGCATTCATTACTGTGTTAAAGATAAAATTAAAAACAAGAATAAAACTAAAAAATAGAAAGGCACTTTTGTAACTGAAAAAGTGAATTCTGGATGTTGAATTCATGTTTATCCTCCCTTTCTTTATTATAAAAAAAGGAGTCTGGAGCAATTGATCCAAACTCCCCTTTAGATGGTCTTATAAAGCGATTTTTTTATTATCCGTTGTTTCTACCGAGGTTTCCTGTGCCAAAAGCTTTTTATCGTACATTTTAAAGAATGGCAGATAAATAATAACCGAGATTGTTAAATTGACCATAACTAAAACGATGGCTCTCCAATCACCGCCTGTTGATAGATAGGCACCTATTGGAGCAGGCAATGTCCAAGGAACCATTACATATGTTGGGTTTACTAGCCCCATGGACGTTGCGACATACGCAAGTGTTGCACCAATTAATGGTGTTATGATAAATGGAATGATCAATACTGGGTTCAGTACGATAGGCATCCCAAAAATAACCGGTTCATTGATGTTAAAAATGCTTGGGACTATCGTTGCTTTCCCCATCGCTTTACTGTAAGAAGATTTAGCCGTTAAGAGCATGGCAATGACAAGACCCAATGTTGCACCAGATCCACCAATCCAGATGAACCACTGGAAGAATGTTTCAGGAGCAATGTGAGGAATTGCCTTTCCAGCTGCAACTGCTGCAGAGTTATTTGCTAAGTATACTTCCCAAACTGGACGTGCAACGGCTCCTACTACGGATACACCATGAATACCAAATGACCAGAAGAATGTAATCAAAAACACCGGAACCAATACGCCTGGCAATGTATCGCCTGCACTGATTAATGGTGCAACCGCTTTATCAACAAGTGAATGCATATCAACTCCAAAAACGACTGTAATCACTGTCATAACAAGCAGTACAATGGTAACCGGTATCAATGCTTCAAATGACCTGGCTACTGATGTTGGAACGGAATCAGGCATTTTAATGGTGATGTTTTTGGTTTTACATAGTCTCAAGATTTCAACTGCAAAAATCGATACGAGCATGCCTACAAAAAGACCATGGCCGCCGAGATTTGTCATTGGCAAAACAAACCCAACGCCATCCATCATCTTCACACCTATAGTGAACAAGAAGGCTGCTAAGGATAGTAAACCTCCTGATAGCGGATCAAGTTTATAGCTTTGAGATAAGCTGTAGCCTATACCGAATGTAATATAAAGCGTCATGATAAACATCGTTAACCGATAGGGTATCAATATTTCCGCTATGTGCTTTGCTGCCCATTCACCTACTGCCGAATCTGCTGCAACAGGCGGGAATGCAATGATCAAGAATAAACTTCCAAAGATGATGAATGGCAACGCAGAGACGACTCCATCCCGAATCGCGCGTAAATGTTTTTGCTCAGACAATTTAGCCATCGGTGTTGAAAGATTATTTTCTAAAAAAGCTACAAACTTGTCCATACGTTGTTTTCCCCTTTTACGTTTGATAAATAAGAAATGGTTTTTCGTTTATAGTTTTGCTAGTTCCGTTACTAGCTTTAATAGCTTAGGGCCGCCAAGAGGACTGTATGCTTGAGCAGGAATGGCTTCACATGGGACTCCTGCATCATCGGCAGATTCCTTGAATCCATCAAAACGATGCTTCACTTGAGGTGCTACCATCGCAACATCCCAGCCGTTACGAACCTCTGCATCAAATTCTTGAGAGCCGACTGCTAACACTTCAATATCGATACCTTGTTTTGCTCCCTCTTTCTTTAAAGCGCTTACAACGATTGCACTTGACATTCCGCCTGAACATACGAATAATACTTTCATCATTAACTCCTCCAATTTTTTATTTATAGTAAGCTTTAAATCGTTTTCCTTATGAATCCTTGTGCTTTTTCTAAACGATTTGATGCTTCTTCATATGAAACATTCGTCAAAATCATGACAATCGCAACTTTAGGCTGTGAATGTGCCTTTTTCAAGAATTCATCTGCCACTTCATAACTGCAGTCAGTAGCGTCCATAATAATTCGTTTCGCACGTTCGACCAGTTTTTCATTTGTCAATTGTAAATCCACCATTAAATTCCCATAAACTTTTCCAACACCAACCATTGAAGCTGTGGAAAGCATGTTGCATACTAACTTTTGAGATGTTCCAGCCTTTAAACGTGTAGAACCAGTCAGTACTTCAGGACCATTAACAACTTCAATCGCAACTTCGGCGATTTTCCCGATTTCTGATCCTTTGTTACAGCTGATCGATACCGTGCCTGCGCCAACTTGATTGGCATATTCCAGGCCGGCAATTACATAAGGAGTACGCCCGCTTGCCGCAATGCCGACAACAACGTCTTTGCTTGTTAATTCAATTTTCTTCAAATCTTCAGGACCTAATTCAAAGCTGTCTTCAGCACCCTCAACCGCTTTAATGAAAGCCTTTTCTCCTCCTGCTATAAGACCCACTACTTCACTAGGATCTGTATTGAATGTTGGCGGACACTCCACTGCATCCAATAACCCGATTCGTCCACTCGTTCCGGCACCCATGTAAATTAATCTGCCGTTATTCTTCATTGCTGCAACGATCATATCCACTGCTTTTGAAATTTGAGGAAGTTCTTCTTTTACACATTGTGCAACTTTTATGTCTTCTTCGTTCATCACCTCTAAAAATTCAAGCGTTTCCATTTCATCTAAACTCATGGTCTTTTCATTACGGCGTTCTGTGGTTAAATGTCCTAGCATTCATATCCTCCTTTTTATTTCTGTGTGTGTTTTATTGAAACATCTTTTATCTATAGAGAATATAACATTACTAAAAATTCATTTCAATAATGTGTATACATTTTTAAAAATTAATTTTAAAATAAATGTAATGAACATGATTTTTTTGCTAGATTTTCACTAAAAATTCGTATTATGCTAAAAAACTTTCCATTTCGTAGTTTTTGTTAGACATTCTCATTCTATTGATTTAGACGACACACGTATATTCATTATTTGTTAACGCTTACAAATAATCGTATATAAATTTTGATAGTGAAATGAGGTTATATTTTGAAGAATGGTAGAATGACAAAGAGAAAATTAGGTTCATTGGCACTGACTGCTTTGGTGGGAGGATCTCTTCTCCTTCCATCTAACTTGGTTGCAAGGGCAGAGTCTCAGCCGATCCCTCAACAAACGGCTTATGTAAAGCAGGAACTGCGGGCCACTTGGATTGCAAGTGTGTTGAACATTGACTGGCCGTCGAAACCTGGATTGTCCATTACGACCCAGAAAGAAGAATTCATTAAGTATTTGGATGAGCAAAAAGCGATGGGGATGAATGCGGTCGTCATGCAGATCAAACCGACGGCTGATGCTTTTTATCCTTCTGAATACGGTCTTTGGTCACAATATTTAACAGGGGTTCAAGGAAAAGATCCAGGATATAACCCCCTTGCCTTCATGATTGAAGAAGCTCACAAACGGAATATGGAATTTCACGCTTGGTTCAATCCGTATCGAATCACGATGCCATTAGGGAAAACGGCTGAACTCTCGGACCTTGATAAACTACCACAATCACATCCAGCCAGAAAGCACTCTGATTGGGTCATACCATACGGACAGCAATTGTACTTTAATCCGGGCATTCCTGAAGTACAGAAGTTTGTCATTGACGGGATTATGGAAGTTGTCGAGAATTATGATATCGACGCCGTTCACATGGACGATTATTTCTACCCTTATAAGATTGCTGGAGTCCCTTTCCCAGACGAGGATTCCTATCATAGATATGGTGCAAGTGAATTTTCGAATATAGAAGATTGGCGCAGGGATAATGTAAACGACCTCGTTAAGCATATTAATGAACAAATCAAAGCGGAAAAGTCATATGTGAAGTTTGGTATTAGTCCATTTGGCGTTTGGCGTAACAAAGCAGTCGATCCGACAGGCTCAGACACTGCTGCCGGACAAACCAATTACGATGATTTATATGCGGATACAAGGACATGGATCAATAATGGGTACATTGATTATATTGCACCTCAAATATACTGGAATATAGGTTTGCCGGTAGCCGACTATGCGAAGATTCTTGATTGGTGGACGAAAGAAGTCGAAGGTAAAAACGTTCAGCTCTATATCGGACAAGGAGACTATAAAATCAATACAGAGTCAAACGGTGTCCAAAACTGGTTTAATCCAGAGGAAATTCCAAATCAGTTAAAATTAAATAGAACCTATAAAGAATTTGATGGAAGCATGCATTTCAGTGCCAAAGATTTACGTAAAAATCCGCTTGGGATCGCAGATCGCTTAAGGGAGGATATTTATAAACATCCCGCATTAGTTCCAGCCATGCCATGGATAGATGATCATGCTCCAAAGGCTCCTAAGGTTGGCAAAGTTAAACAAACAGGCGCCGAAATACAGTTCGAAATCCGCGACCACAAGCAATCGGATGCATCGTATTATGCCATTTATCGTTTTGACGGGAAGAACAAAGGCAATATTGAAGATTCAACGAAATTACTGGCTACCGTTCATAAAGAAAACAAGAATCAACTATTTAACGATAGTACCGTCGAAAAAGGAAAAACGTACACGTATGTTGTGACTGCCTTGGACCGTACTCACAATGAAAGTAAGCAAACCAACCAGATTAAAATAAAAGTAAGATAACATTCCCATTGTATTAAAATATCAAAAGTGGAGGACATATCAATGTACATAGTAGGATTAATGTCGGGAACCTCATTGGATGGTATCGATGCAGCTCTCGTTCGTGTGAATGGTAGCGGCCTGAAAACGGAAATGGAACCGATTGAATTCATCACCTACCCTTTTCCCGAAGATGTAGAAAAGGAAATCATTCAGTCTTTATCCGTAGATACATCCAATGTGCAATTGATTTGCAGTTTGAATTTCAAGCTTGGAAAATTATTTGCAGAGGCAACAAAAGAAGTTTGCGCCAAAGCCGGACTGCCTCTAGAGCAATTGGATCTGATAGGATCCCATGGACAAACGATTTACCATCAGCCTTTGCAGGAACAGAACATGGTTCCTTCAACTCTTCAAATTGGCGAATCAGCAGTAATTGCTTACGAAACGAACACACCCGTCATATCGAATTTTCGCACGATGGATATGGCTGCAGGCGGTCAAGGTGCCCCGCTCGTACCTTATACCGAATATGTTCTTTACAGAAGTGAAACGAAGGGAAGATTGCTTCAAAATATCGGGGGAATTGGAAATGTGACGGTTTTGCCCAAGCAAGCCACCCTTGAAGACATGTATGCCTTCGACACTGGGCCAGGGAATATGATCATTGATGAAGTATGCCGCCAGTTGTTTCAGATGAAATATGATGAAGGCGGGAAAATAGCGAAACAAGGACAAATTAACGAAGAGCTATTAAGCCATTGTCTCAGCCACCCATATATAATGAGTCACCCACCAAAATCAACAGGCAGGGAATTGTTTGGCAGTCAATATGTTGAAAACCTTTTGAAGAAGTTTGCCACGCTTCCAAGCCAAGATATCTTGGCGACGGTCACGATGTTTACCGCCAAGTCCATTGTCGAGAACTACCAAGCATTCATCCTGCCAAAAACCGATATAAAAGAAGTGATTATCGGCGGCGGCGGCAGCTACAATAAAACATTGATGGAAATGATTCAGTCCTTGCTTGGACATTCCATTACCGTCCTCACTCAGGAAGATTTGGGATACTCTTCCGAAGCAAAAGAAGCGGTAGCATTTGCCTTACTTGCAAACGAAACTTTCCATGGTAATCCAAGTAACGTCCCCAAGGCTACCGGTGCTGATTACGATGTCATCCTTGGAAACATGACCTTCCCTCCATTGATGAAGTCGTAAACATAAGATTACAAGAAAAAATGACCCGTTCGCAAAAATGCACGATTGCGAACGGGTCTTGAATATTTTGTAAAATATCAGGTTGTGGTTGATCACTCTACATCATTTTTTCATCACTGTTTTCCATTGTCATAGCTGCTGGATTTCTTTTCGCCAACTTTACTTTATAAAATAATATGCATGCTACCAAAAACCCAATTCCATAAAACAAGCCTACCCGTTGAGTCGGATCAAACGCAAGGAATACTAATACCATTAAACAAAAGCCTAAGCAAAACAATGGGACAAATGGATAAAAAGGCACTTTGTATTGTAAATCCTCCGTTTTCCCACCCGCTTTTATAAATTTCCTCCTGAACATATATTGAGATAAGGCAATACCCATCCACGAGATCGTGACGGAAATGCCGGCAATCGACATGAGTAAAACGAACACGGTATCCGCAGCCATAAAGCTAGTACATAACGACAACAGTGAAAACATTATCGTGAATAACAGGGCATTCAAGGGCACTTTCCTTTTTGATAACCTACCAAACACCTTTGGTGCCATTCCATCATGAGCCATCGCCCAAAGCAGGCGTGTTGAGGCATAAAGACATGAATTCCCGACAGAAAGTATCGCTGTCAAAATGATGAAATTCATGATGCCTGCTGCATAAGGAACCCCCGCTATCTTCATTAAGGTAACAAAGGGACTTTCCATTAAACCCAATTCTGAAGAAGGGAATATGGCAGAAAGAATGATGATGGAGGCAATGTAAAAGACGATGATTCTAAAAAGGACGTTGCGAATCGCTTTAGGAATGTTCTCTTCCGGTTTTTCACTCTCCCCTGCTGCTATTCCAATTAATTCCGAGCCTTGATACGAGAAAATGACGTTCATCATCGTGACAAAGATGATCGTTATCCCCCCTGCTGGAAAAAGTCCGGAAGGAGCAAGATTCTCAAAGAATGGGGTTGGTCGATCGGATAATGAGACAAAACCAAAGATGCCAGCGATTCCAATCAAGATGAACAAGATTACGGCAACGATTTTTATTCCGGAGAACCAATATTCAGCCTCTGCAAAACCTCTCGTCGTTAAAGCGTTCAATGAAAATAAAAGGACAATGAACACCCCACACCAAATCCAGGTGGGAATGTGGGGGAACCAGTGCTTCATCAAGATTCCCGCTGCTGTAAACTCAACTCCAGCCGTGGCAGCCGAGCCGACGAAATACATCCAGCCAAGCGAAAAACCTGCGGATGGTCCGATGTATTTAGCCGCGTATTTTTGAAAGGAACCAGTAACCGGCATATGAACGGCCAGTTCTCCTAGACAGACCATGACCATATATAAAATAACGCCGCCCACTAAGTAGCCAATCAATGCCCCGCCTGCACCTGCTTGATTGATCGTATAGCCTGCATTCAGAAAAAGGCCCGTACCTATTACGCCACCAAGCGAAAGCATAAATAAATGGCGCCTTTTCATCGTGCGCTGCAGTTGATTATCGTTACCCAGCCCAATCCCCATATTTTCCACGTCCTTATCTTATCTATTAACGCTCTTCTCTCTGTCTATCTTAGAATCTAAAAACAGAGACACTTGGGAATCTCGGTCAGCTTTAATTCATTCAGCCGTGTTACTCTCATGATGAACAATAGGCACTGTTATAACTCGCCAGGGATTAATGATATACCTGGTTTTCAACCTGTATACAAACTGGAGTGTGAGTTAGGGAGCATGCCACCGCATCTTTCAATGGGTCGTTAATGACCACACAATTTATCGGCTATCCCGACAAAATACCTCACTCCATATTCTAATGCCCTTTCGTCGATTTTAAATTTAGGATGATGTAAAGGGTAAGCTTTTCCAAGCTCCTCACTATGAACCCCCAAGAACTGCATGGAAGCTGGTACGATTTCGGAAAACGCGGAAAAATCCTCTGTCCCAAACATAGGATCATCGACCACTATGATCTGTTTTTCTTCGAATATTTCCTCCATGACCGCTCTCGAAATAGTAACGGCAGCCGCATCATTCACGACGGCTGGATATCCTAAATGCCAAGTTAATTCATACTTTGCTCCATGCGCCTCCGTAACCCCTTTAACGATTTGCTCTAAGTACTCTCTTGCTTTCACGCGGCTACCAGAGTGTAAGGAACGAATCGTTCCACCGATTTCGGCATATTCCGGAATGACATTGAGCGCACTTCCAGCGTGAAACTGAGTGATCGAAATGACGGGTGCTCTAAGGGCGGAAATCTTTCTGGAAACGATGCTTTGAATATTGGTTGTCATTTCTGCACCAATCATTAGCGGGTCAATCGTCAATTCAGGAGTCGAAGCATGCCCGCCCTGACCGATGATCTTGATTTCAAAGTCATCTGCCGCAGCACAGAACACTCCGTCCCTTAAACATATGGTCCCTGTTCGTTCGTAAGGAGTAACATGAAGGGCAAATGTAAAATCGACATCCTTCATGACTCCTTTTTTCACTAACTCTTGAGCTCCCCCTGGCAAAACCTCTTCGGCATGCTGGAAAATGAACCGAATTTCCCCACTGATGTCTGCTTTTTTTTCAGACAGGATTTTAGCCGCACCCAACAACATCGCTGTATGCGCATCATGTCCGCATGCATGCATTACGCCAGGATTTTTTGATTTGCATTGCACTTCTGATTCCTCTTCAATTGGAAGTGCATCAATATCTGCACGAAATGCGATGGTATATGGTTTTTCCACAGCATTCTTCTCTCCTTTGAGTACCGCAATCACGCTTGTTTCAGTCGGTCTCGTCACCTCTAAGCCTGGAAGAGCACTCAATATCTTGTAGATGTAATCCGAAGTCTCGTGCTCCTCGTACGAAAGTTCGGGATTTGCGTGAAAATGGCGCCGCCACGAAATCACCTCATCTACAATCGTATCCTGTATCTGTTTCAACATAAAAGTCCTCCCTCGATTATTTTTTCTGATATTTAAACATCTAAAATGGGCCATATTGAATGCTTTGAGCGATAATCAAAAAGATAATTGCCACGACAACCTGAATCAACAAGTAAGGAAGCACCCATTTAACCCATTTCGTAAATGAAATGCCTGCTACGGCAAGTCCGGCCAATAGTACCCCAGATGTCGGGAATATCATATTCGATATCCCATCCCCCAATTGGAAAGCTAAAACGGAAGTTTGTCTTGTCACTCCCATTATATCTGCCAACGGCGCCATGATCGGCATCGTCAATGCTGCCTGGCCGCTGCCAGACGGAACGATGAAGTTAAGGAACATCTGTACAATGAACATTCCGATTGCGTTAATGGCCGGCGGGAGATGCTCGACCAATCCTGCAGCAAAATATAAAATCGTATCCAGCAGACCTCCACTTGTAATGATGACCAAAATTGTCTGCGCAACTCCTATTATTAAAGCCCCTGAAACCATATCACCCGCTCCCGATATAAACCCATTGGCCATCTTGGAAGATGATAAGCCCCCGATCATTCCCATGATGATCGCGCTTAATAAAAACAAGCCGCCAATTTCGCTTATATACCAACCTAATTTAATGACGCCAAAGATTAAAAAGATGAAATTCAACAATAAAATGAGTAAAGCCGCAAAATGCCGTTTACTCATCTTAAAGTTTTCATCAACGATTGTATGATCATCACGCCTGAATTTCCCGTATTCCCCCAATTCAGGATTTCGTTTCACCTTCATCGCATGAAAATATATATACAAAACGGTGATGATATAAAACACTGCAAGGAGCGCGATACGCAATCCCATTCCCGAGTACATGGGCAGTTCCGCAATGCTTTGGGCAACTCCCACATTAAATGGATTGGTGATGCCGGAAATGAATCCCGTTGCCAATGTACCAAGGATGACGATCGCAAATCCTGTAAGGGCGTCAAAGCCTAAGGCAATCGTCATCGGAATGATGATCGCGATATATACGAGCGCATCTTCGGCTGAGCCAATCAAGGTACCTAATGATGCGAAGATTAATACCATCAGCGGAATGAGCACTTTTTCTTTTGTCCCGAATCGGACCGCTACAAATTTAATGAATGAATCCAGTGCACCTGTTGCCTGCATGATCCCAAGTGCACCACCAAATAAAAACACAAACAAGATAATCGATGACCCTTCGACCATTCCAGCATGAATGCTGCTGAACATTTGCAATGGCCCCACTGGTGTTGAGTCAATAAATTCGAAGGATGTTGGATCGACGACAGTACGGCCATCTTTTTCTATTCTTTCATATTGACCTGCAGGCAAAATATAGGTTAATATCGTCACAATTACAATGACGATGAACATTAACACAAACGGATTAATTCCTTTTTCCGGTAACTCGGTTTGTGGGTTAGCTACATTATTCTTCTGATTAAGCGGCTCGGATGTGAATTGCTCGTTAGGTAGGTTATTCATATTTGATCCTCCAATAAATTTCTCCTTTATGAGCTACACCTTTACCTTTTCGTGAGTAAAATCATCCTTGCATTCTGTTGTTTCTGCATAGGGATTATGGCGTCTCTTTCACTTCTCCATCAGGCACTTTAACCATGCTTCTTATTAATCTTTCCAGCATGAAGGGGGTCTGAATGAAGGCACTATCGATGTGAAGCCGCTCAGTTCGCTGATGTGCATCCTTTCCGAATGGCCCTACATTGAGCACCGGCGCTTGAAGTTGCAGCATATCTGCAAAAGGAATGCTGTAACTATCACCCCAAACTGGCGTGTTTTTCTCAAACGCCGTCCAGCCAGCAGACTCATCCTTATATGAAACATAGCTTAGGTCGCAAAGGCCATTGAAATAATGTATCTGATGCACTTCTTCATTAAACAAGCGCGCCGTTTCCTTTAAAAGTTTAACGGACTCGATGATTTGCGGATCATCCGATGTATTGACGGCAGGATAATAGGGCGGCGCAAACAGCAAGACAATGGCAGGCGCAAGCTCCTGGCATTGTATCATCAGTTTTTCAACGATCCGCAGTGATTTTTCACGCTCATCCCAATCCACATTTGCCTGGGCCTCTCCTTTTATTTGCTCAACAAGATCTTTCCCGAATTTCCCCACGGCATAGGATAACAGCTTTTCGTAGCGCAAAACCTGTACTTTTCCCACCCCTTCAATTCGTTCCCGCCGGCATAAAGCCTTATAGGACTCATTGCACTTTGTCGCTGCTTCCTCTGCAACCTGCTCGAATATTTCCATAATATCCGCAGCACTTTTCTTCATGATGAAAACATTATAAAGTGCTGCTGCGCGGTAAGGCGTTTGGGTTGAATATTGCAGTTTCAGATCTTTTTGCTGAAGCGATACAGGCAAAGGTGTTTCTTCTGAGAGATCACTTTCCAAAAAAGATGGATTCCACTCCATCAGCTGTGTAAGGAACGAGGCCATATAGTTCGCTGTCATACCCTTCAATGGCTCGCCCACATGTGTTTCCTTTCCATAAAAAAGCGCCGCCGGCATGATTTTCCCCATTGTTCCAGAATAAATATAATGTCTCTCATCTCCAGGTTTCTGTGAAAAAGATGGTTCACTATTAAAAAACATTTTGTACGTAAGCCCATATTTATCACGTAAAGCGACAAGCTCCTTGACTGCTGCCCTCATGCCCGCAGAATTCACTTCCTCGTCAGGGACGGTCACCAGCATAAGATTGATCGGCCACCCTTCCAAGCTTGCTTTTTCGATGAGCGCCATGTGAAGGGCTAGCCCCATCTTCATATCCATTGTCCCCCGGCCAAACAGGTATTTACCCGATTCAAGATCGATACGCGCTTCTTCCGGCAGATCATCTTTTCGTTCATGAAGTTTGCTCGTAAGCTGCTCTGGCTGAAAAGCTAGCACTTCAAGATCGCCGTATTCCTCCGTCTGTACCGTATCAAAATGGCTGATCAATACGATCGTTTCCTCTGCTTCAGGATGCTTATATAAGGCATTGACGAAATGCCTCCCTAAATCAACTCCATGAAGTGATAGATTATCCGGATTCTTCTTGAAAAAATCAAGCTCCCCTAATTTCTCCTGGACTTTAAAAGGGAATGTACATTCTCCCTCTGAAAGCGTCCTGCTTTCCCAGCTCACAAGTTCGCATAACAAAGCACGAAGAGTTTCCGGAGTCCCCCAGCGTAGTTGATCCATTGAAATCCCCCTTTCCTTTTTATAACGAATGACAACTTAATAGCTGAAGAAGCATTTACCGTTATTTAAAAACGAAGCGATAAACAGCTCAAACCGCCATCCTGCTTTTGGAACTCAGACATTTCCAGCTCGATCGTTTTATATCCAGCTTCATTCAGTTGACGAGTCGTCTGTTCATATCCGCTCGGTACGATAACATAATCATTGACGAGAATGCAGTTGGCCGAATATTCGTCTTCAGCTGAAACGGTGATTTTCTTAAATGCAGCAAAGCCTGGATGATCAAGGAACTCGCCTGCCGCAACGATCAATTCATTTCCGAGGTACGCAATGCCTGTTTTTAAATGGAAGAACTCTTTTAATGGAACGATTGTCCCTTTATAGCCTTGGGATTCTACGATTCTCTTTAACTGGCGTGCACCATCCTCATTTGTCCGGTCGGAAATGCCAATATAAAAATGGTCATCGACTTGAAGTACATCGCCTCCATCCAAGGTTCCTGGACTGTTAATATGGTGAATAGTTTGGTAAAACCCCTTCAGTATGGGCTCCATTTCTATTATTTCCTTGTTTCTAGTAACATCTCCTGGATTGGAGATGACCGCAAATTCAGGGGCAAGGACAGCCGTATCCTCAACGAATGTCGAATCTGGGAATTCCTCATTTGCAGGCAGGTGCGTCACTTCGACCCCGCATTTTTTTAACGCTTCCACATAAGCGGCATGCTGCTCTAATGCTTTATCATAGTTGGGTGTGCCAAGGTCTGATGTTGTTAATCCGTTTATATAACTTCTTCCTGGTGTTTTTACGATTACATGTTTAAACAAAGCTCATTCCCCCATTATTGACGATTTTTTTCGCACGACCGGGCAAGTTAAACAGGTTGGTCCGCCCGTCCCTTTATAACTGATTTCAATTCCTTTATATTCATGTACCGTGGCTTTAGCATCGAGAAGCTTTTGCTTTGTATAAGTGTTCCCGGCAGTCATCACACAAACCCGTGGGGCTAATGCAAGTACATTACACCCTAAATTCATATACTCGTCTTCCGGTACTTCGATCAGTTGGATGCCCCGTTCGATAAGGAGTTTTCTGAAGAAGACTGGCATAAGGCGTGAATGAACGACTGCCAAATCATGGTCAACCATGCTGATGAATGACATAAGGTGGAGACATTCTGCCTCCCCTTGATCATGGGGAAGCGGGACTACGATGAATTCATCCACTAGATGTGCCGTCATTTCTTTCAATTGCCGGATAGCCTCGGCGTTAGTCCTGTATCCATGTCCTACGACTAGAGTCCTGTCATCAAGCCAAACGAGATCACCGCCATCGGCAACCGCCTCACCTGTTAACTCACCAAGTATCGGTATGTCATTTTGGATGCAAAAATGCTTGTATTCATTGGCCTCAGACTGCCTTATCTCTTTCCCGGACCTTAAAATAATTGCGCCTTCGCTTGTGAACTTGACCGGGTCATGCGCATACAAGGAGTCCATGCCCACTTCCTTCGATGCGGGCAAATAATTGATGTTAGCTACATATTTTTTCAAAATGGAAATGAAGTCACCATACTCCCGAATAGCTTCTTTAAAATCCGGCTCTTCTGAAAAATTGAACGTTCGCCAATCTTCGCGTAATTGCTCCTGACTAATAAAAGCATCTCTCGGATGTTTTACAATGACACTTTCCAAAGGATCGAACATAGACGAACAATAGGACATTTTCTCTCCCCTCCTTTTTTCCACAATGCGGAAAAGTTTTCCGCTAACTGGAATTTTTCTTTTATTATAAAATTAAACATGCTACAATGTCAATATGTTTAGAATATTCAATTTTTTAACTTCGCGAAACTTGTATTGAAAGATAGGTGGAATGTTTATGCAATCGATTGACCGTGCGATGAATGTAATTAACGTCTTAGTTTCCCATTCATCTGAAAATTGGCTCTCCATTACGGATCTCTCTCAAGAATGTGATCTTCCGGTAAGTTCCATGCATCGTTTATTAAAAGCCATGTCCAAGCACGGCTTAATTCAACAAGACGAGCAATCTAAACGCTACGGGTTAGGGAGTATTTGGTTGGAAAATGGTTTGCGGATGTATGACAAAATGGATTATATCAGTCAAATAAGGCCTGAACTAGAAAGACTGATGAATAAAGTAGAGGAAAGCGTTTACCTTAGCCAACCAATAGAAATGGAGTCCCTGATCATTGAACGCATTGATAGCGAAAAAAGCCAAATCCGTGTTTATGATCACCTTGGCTCACGAGTCCCTATGCATATCGGTGCTGCCAATAAGGCGATGCTAGCCTACATGCCCTCTCTTCAAGCGACAGAAATCATAGAGTCTCTTCTTCCTCTACAAGAAAGAGCCGCTTTTTGGGATAAATTGAAAGAAACTAAAAGGAAGGGATATGGAATCAGCCACAATGAAAGAACGGTGGGAACATCTTCTGTAGCCGCTCCGATTTTGAACCACTTTGGGGAAGTCCATGGCGCAGTGAGCATCGGTTTTGTTAGCTTCAATTTAACAGAGACCAGATTGGACTTTCTCATTCAAAATGTAAGGGAAACGGGTAGGCGGGTTTCTTCCAAATTAGGATATAGAGAACCATGATAAATCAGCACCGTTCCTTACGTCGCTGTCTTTAACCAGAATGCTGGACAGAATTAACGGAAAAACAAAAAAAGAAGATGAGCCTTAACATCTTCTTTCACTTGATATTAATCGCTTTCGTTCATGAATATATCTTCTTTAACATAAGCGAGGACCTCGCCAGTCACCACTTCTTCCCCCTGGATATCGTAATTTTCATTTTAGCAAATCAGGTTTACATATGACCCAACTTCCGTTGAATTTAATAACTAATAAAAGAACGCATCATTTTTCGATGCGTTTTTTTCTGTCTATCGCTTCATTTTCAAAAGACTTCCCATACAAATAATTCGCATTCCTAGAAAAGAATCGTTTTCACTTGATTCCCTTTGACACTGACTTGAAAGCTATTTTCTTCTACATTTAATGCCTCTATAGGTTTTTCATTAAGTTTAGCTGCATACGCTTGTTGAATAGAACGATATATTTCAAATGACACATTCTGGTCTTTGTCTGTTGGGTTGTAGAAGCGCATAACAAACTGGTCATCCTTTTCTGATTTTTTCAACGTGCTTAATACTGACCCTGGCTGTAATTCCTTTAGGAAGCTGAAACGAGCTGGCGTCTTGACCTCCGCTCTATTTAACTTCATTGCATTATATGGAATTTTGTTATACAGGGAAACCGGTGTTACATACTCTTTAGCCATACGTGCGACATTTGCTGTTATCGTCGATAATTGATGCGTAACAATTGCAAATTCTAACGTAAGCTTTCCTAGCATTTGAGAATCAGGAGTAAGTAATTTAATACCAGATGGACGACCTGGTCTTCTCAGCAACTCTTCTTTACCAAGTACTCCCACTCCTCTAAACAATGTAATGGCAATCGTATCGTAATCTTCCCCAACAATTTCATACTCTCTTGTGCTATTTGTTAATACACTCATGCCATACGCTTCCGTTGATAGGCCCACAAAACTTAACATTGGAAAAATGGAATCAGGACGTTCATCCCAATCTTCTTGCTCCCAAATATCCATTGCACTATCGTATACATCACGTTTAATATGTCCAAATTGGTTATCCGAAACTGAGAATGCTGATGCTATGCCGGTTGGAATTAATGCTCTTAAACGATGATCTTTAGCATGATTATCCAGCTCGATTCTAACTTCAATAATCGGCTTATGATTTGGAATCGTAAGGATGATATGCACATCTACAGATCCATCTACAATTTGTTCTTTCCGCTTGTCTAAATTCTCTGGGATTTCGAGTGTATATTGAATATCTATTTTAGCTTCGTATTGACTTTGTTTAATTTCAATGTCCGCTTTCACTTTGTCACTATAGATTAACGTTTCATCTCTTAATGGAGAATAATCGTATTCATCTCCATCATCCCCGCCATTTTCAAGTAATAGTATATCGCTGAACAGTTTGTTTACATGCTTATCGTAAATATTTAACGTCCCGTTTGAGTTGACAGTAATTTCGTAAAAATCTGTTTCAACTTGATTTTTGCTTGAAACCGAATTTTTCATTTCCTCATCGTTTTCTACGATAAAATAGGTTTTATAACCTAATGCAGGGATACGATCTTTCAATTGAATCGTATACTTAAAAAATGGGTCATAGTTTCCGTAATGAACGATTTGGCGGTCTATTAAACCAGGATCCATAATCTCACTGTCTATTACGTCAAACTCCACTTCATTAGAAACTTCATCCATTAGCTTAAAGGACTTTAATTTAGTGATTACGTTTGTTGTCACGACTTCTTCTCGTTCATATGGAAGAAGGTTGAAAGCTGAAAGCCTATCGTTACTCAAGTCTGTATCCATTGAATCAACAATTTTTCTCTTATAGAAGCTGATAAGTTGATCTACCATTTCTTCTGCTAGGAAAAATCGATTGTATATTTCTTGATGGACTTTATCTGAGCAGCAGCACCCGATACTGTCATGGGCATGGTTTTTCATAATATGTTTCCAAATGAGTTCAATTAAGCCATGATGATATTCAAAGCCTAAGCAGTATGCAATAGAAGCAAGCGGTTCTAGTATGTTTGTAATCTTATTTTCAATTTTTACATTTGCTGCTTTAATATCCATGCGGGTCGAAAAAATACTTCGGTGAACTCGGGCATATTTTCCGTCTATAAATTCACCATGAAGGGTTGGAAGGTGCTGATTTTTTTTTATTTCAGCAAAGATATTTTCATATTTACTTAAGAAGAATTCACGATCTGGGTATAACGTTTTGAGCTTATCCATAACAGTGAAGATATTTTTTTGGATGGGCATTTGATCATGACCATTGGGCAGAACGATATTTTCAGTCGTAGCACCGTGATCTAACACTTTAAAGTATTTATCCATGCGTTCTTGAAGCTTCTGTTCATCTTCCGGTAAGTACTTTCCAATCGCATAACCTAAAGGAAATAATTGAACAAGCACTTTAGAGCCTTCATCCGTTTCCCAATAGAATTCCGTCTTGTCTGTTCCGTGACGTTCAGTAGTACCTCTCCAAAAAATGGAATAAGTTATATCAAAGCCATTTAAAATTTGTGGCATTTGAGAAGATTGTCCAAAAGAATCGGGAAGATATCCGATTTGCATGTGGCTCCCGAATTCTTCACAATCTTTTATTCCATACAATAAATTTCTTACAATCGATTCTCCACCAACCACCATTTCGTCTGTTTGTGTATACCATGGGCCAATAATCAACTTACCTTCTTGAACCAGTTTTTTGACTCTTTCTTTATTTTCTGGCTTTACCGCAAAATAATCTTCTAAAATGGACGTTTGACCATCTAACACATAGTGAGGGTAGTCCGGATTTGTTTCTAACATCTCCATAATTTCTTCCATGTTATTGACTAATAGTATTCTAGATTCCTCTGTTGAAAAATACCATTCTCTGTCCCAATGCATGTGCGGAACGATATGAACTTTTTTCATGATGTCCTCCAATTATTCTATAGTTTTTATTTTCACTACTCCAAATGACGTTTTTTGTTTTCTTGATTACGCTGCAACACTTGATGACTTTTTATTTTTTTCATTTTCCTTCTTTATTTTTCGAGTTAAAATTAATAAAACCATTGAAACAAACGCACCAAGTACAGCAGCTCCAAGCCATATACTGCCCGCAATTAACATGGGCTTCCCTTGTAATAAGGCTAGCGAGAAAATTCCAGCCCCAGGAACATTTAAACCGATATTGAAATAAGAAACGATAGCTCCAGTAACAGCTGAGCCTGCCACTAGGGAAGGAATCACTCGAATCGGATCATTCATCATAAACGGAATGGCTCCTTCCGTAATACCAGCTAACCCTAATAACCATGTTTGTTTGCCTATTTCTTTTTCCTGCTTGGTGAAGTTCTTTTTGTCAATAAGAGTTGCTCCAGTAATGGAAAAGGCTGATACCATCTTAACTGAAGCAAACGTCGCATAAGGGATGAAATTCCCGCTTGCCATGGCACCAATGCAAAATGTGTAAGCCGCTTTATTAATAGGTCCTCCTAGATCAAATGAAACCATGGCGCCTATAATCGCCCCTAAAACAATCGCATTTGTTCCAGACATGCCTTGCAACCAATCCAGCAGCCCTTCATTTAAAAGGGCTAACGGTTTGCCCACCACAAACAACATAACCGAACCAACAACTAATGTTCCAACTACCGGATACAGCCAAAAACTAATAAATCCAGCAAATGTTCCTTTCGGTTTCACTGCGTGCTTTAAGAATTTCAGGAAGTACCCTGCTAAAATCCCCCCGAGCATCCCACCCAGGAAACCGCTTCCAATTAAATTGGCAGCTACCCCTGCTGCAAAACCTGGTCCTAATGCCGGTTTATCTGCAATTGAATAGGCCATGTATGCTGCTAGTATTGGTACCAATAATGTACCTAATAAAGTTCCGCCTAACTGCCTTAATAACCAAAGCCATGATCCTTCTGTATTGTACAGTTCTTGAAGGTCCAAAGTTTGTGATAAGAGAACAGCTGCAGCTAATGTCATACCGCCAGCCACAATTATTGGAATGATGTAGGATATACCCGTTAAGATGGAATCTTTAATTTCTGTCTTGAAGGATGTAGTTTCTTCTTCCTCTCCTTCATAAGAAACATGTTCTTCCCCAGAGCCCCCCTTGCTGGTAACGCTTTCAGCTTTCTCTAAAGCTTGAGCTATAATCCCTTTTGCATTTTTCAAAGGAGCTGCAACTGGCGTTTTCACTTTTGGAAGATGCCTGTATCTTTCCTCATTTTTTACAGCAACATCTACGGAAAAAATAACTGCATCCGCCTTATTTAGCAGTCCTTTAGTATGTCGGTCTTCAATTCCATTCGCACCTTGTTTTTCTACAAAAACATCCACACCTAATTCTTTCCCAGCTTTCACAAGTGCTTCTGCTGCCATATAAGTGTGCGCAATACCGGCTGGACATGCTGTAACAGCTAAAATGGTTTTAAACGTTTTCTTACCTTCTGGGACTTTTTCTTCTTTATCTTGACGATCCAAATTATCAAATAGCTCTAGATTTGTATCAGATCTCAATATCAGATTTTTATACTCTTCATTCGACAATCTTTTCACTAACTCTGATAATAAGGAAAGGTGCGTTGAACCTGCTTCCGCATCTGGAATCGCCAATAAGATAATTAACTCTACCTGGTTATTAGGATCGATACTTTCCCAAGTTTTCAACGGTTTTTGGAGTGTTGCAACGGCAAAAGCTGCTTCTTTAACTGCTTTTGACTTTCCATGAGGAAGAGCTAATCCGCCCTCAAAACCAGTAGGCGATAATTTTTCTCGCTCAATTACCGCCTGGTAAAACTCATTTTCAGAATGCAGTTTCCCTGCTTGAGCTAATTTTTGAACTAAGAACTTGATTGCTTCATC
This sequence comes from Peribacillus muralis, assembly GCF_001439925.1. Classification (GTDB taxonomy): domain Bacteria; phylum Bacillota; class Bacilli; order Bacillales; family DSM-1321; genus Peribacillus; species Peribacillus muralis. Next base: position 348 of record NZ_LMBV01000004.1, on the reverse strand, counting down.
TTTAGATTCAAAGACTTGTTTAGTACTTATTAAGGTTGGTGATGTAAGATTTTTTAATAACATTTCCTGTACCCCCTTTTCCCTTATATCTCTTTTGTAAGTGCTGTCTTCGCATACTTTGCTGCTATTCAACCAAGTAATGCTTTGTGGTTGATATCCCCCAATGCTCGCTTTACGCGAGGCGGGCGGCGCGCCTCGATCTGTTCCAATCAACCTTAAGTAGTTTCATAATCTTTCCGAATAGAGCCTTTATAATAAATGAATGACCTCATAGTAGCATAATCGAGTAGGAGGAGGCGCCTAGCCTCCGACCTCTCACACCACCGTACGTACCGTTCGGTATACGGC
>NZ_LMBV01000055.1:3520-5169 GCF_001439925.1 Peribacillus muralis | reverse complement strand
AAAGCGTTGGTTAAGTCCTCGATCTATTAGTATCAGTCAGCTCCACATGTCGCCACGCTTCCACCTCTGACCTATCAACCTGATCATCTTTCAGGGATCTTACTAGCTTGCGCCATGGGAAATCTCATCTTGAGGGGGGCTTCATGCTTAGATGCTTTCAGCACTTATCCCGTCCGCACGTAGCTACCCAGCTATGCCTTTGGCAAGACAACTGGTACACCAGCGGTGCGTCCATCCCGGTCCTCTCGTACTAAGGACAGCTCCTCTCAAATTTCCTGCGCCCGCGACGGATAGGGACCGAACTGTCTCACGACGTTCTGAACCCAGCTCGCGTACCGCTTTAATGGGCGAACAGCCCAACCCTTGGGACCGACTACAGCCCCAGGATGCGATGAGCCGACATCGAGGTGCCAAACCTCCCCGTCGATGTGGACTCTTGGGGGAGATAAGCCTGTTATCCCCGGGGTAGCTTTTATCCGTTGAGCGATGGCCCTTCCATGCGGAACCACCGGATCACTAAGCCCGACTTTCGTCCCTGCTCGACTTGTAGGTCTCGCAGTCAAGCTCCCTTGTGCCTTTACACTCTACGAATGATTTCCAACCATTCTGAGGGAACCTTTGGGCGCCTCCGTTACTCTTTAGGAGGCGACCGCCCCAGTCAAACTGCCCACCTGACACTGTCTCCCACCCCGATAAGGGGCGCGGGTTAGAATTTCAATACAGCCAGGGTAGTATCCCACCAACGCCTCCACCGAAGCTAGCGCTCCGGCTTCTCAGGCTCCTACCTATCCTGTACAAGCTGTACCAAAATTCAATATCAGGCTGCAGTAAAGCTCCACGGGGTCTTTCCGTCCTGTCGCGGGTAACCTGCATCTTCACAGGTACTATAATTTCACCGAGTCTCTCGTTGAGACAGTGCCCAGATCGTTACACCTTTCGTGCGGGTCGGAACTTACCCGACAAGGAATTTCGCTACCTTAGGACCGTTATAGTTACGGCCGCCGTTTACTGGGGCTTCGGTTCAAAGCTTCGCTTGCGCTAACCTCTCCCCTTAACCTTCCAGCACCGGGCAGGTGTCAGCCCCTATACTTCGCCTTGCGGCTTCGCAGAGACCTGTGTTTTTGCTAAACAGTCGCCTGGGCCTATTCACTGCGGCTTTTCCGGGCTATTCACCCTAAAAAGCACCCCTTCTCCCGAAGTTACGGGGTCATTTTGCCGAGTTCCTTAACGAGAGTTCTCTCGCACACCTTAGGATTCTCTCCTCGCCTACCTGTGTCGGTTTGCGGTACGGGCACCTTACATCTCACTAGAGGCTTTTCTTGGCAGCGTGGAATCAGGAACTTCGGTACTATATTTCCCTCGCCATCACAGCTCCGCCTTAATGGAAACGGGATTTGCCTCGTTTCCGGCCTAACTGCTTGGACGCGCATATCCAACAGCGCGCTTACCCTATCCTTCTGCGTCCCCCCATCGTTCAAACGATGTATAGGTGGTACAGGAATATCAACCTGTTGTCCATCGCCTACGCCTTTCGGCCTCGGCTTAGGTCCCGACTAACCCTGAGCGGACGAGCCTTCCTCAGGAAACCTTAGGCATTCGGTGGAAGGGATTCTCACCCTTCTTTCGCTACTCATACCGGCATTCTCACT
>NZ_LMBV01000055.1:2044-3514 GCF_001439925.1 Peribacillus muralis | reverse complement strand
TCTAAGCGCTCCACCAGTCCTTCCGGTCTGACTTCAACGCCCTTAGAACGCTCTCCTACCATCGACACCATACNTCTAAGCGCTCCACCAGTCCTTCCGGTCTGACTTCAACGCCCTTAGAACGCTCTCCTACCATCGACACCTAAATNGGTGTCAATCCACAGCTTCGGTGATACGTTTAGCCCCGGTACATTTTCGGCGCGGAGTCACTCGACCAGTGAGCTATTACGCACTCTTTAAATGGTGGCTGCTTCTAAGCCAACATCCTGGTTGTCTAAGCAACTCCACATCCTTTTCCACTTAACGTATACTTTGGGACCTTAGCTGGTGGTCTGGGCTGTTTCCCTTTCGACTACGGATCTTATCACTCGCAGTCTGACTCCCAAGAATAAGTATTTGGCATTCGGAGTTTGACTGAATTCGGTAACCCGTTGGGGGCCCCTAGTCCAATCAGTGCTCTACCTCCAATACTCTCATCTTGAGGCTAGCCCTAAAGCTATTTCGGAGAGAACCAGCTATCTCCAGGTTCGATTGGAATTTCTCCGCTACCCACACCTCATCCCCGCACTTTTCAACGTGCGTGGGTTCGGGCCTCCATTCAGTGTTACCTGAACTTCACCCTGGACATGGGTAGATCACCTGGTTTCGGGTCTACGACCTCATACTCATTCGCCCTATTCAGACTCGCTTTCGCTGCGGCTCCGTCTTATCAACTTAACCTCGCATGAAATCGTAACTCGCCGGTTCATTCTACAAAAGGCACGCCATTACCCATTAACGGGCTTTGACTACTTGTAGGCACACGGTTTCAGGATCTATTTCACTCCCCTTCCGGGGTGCTTTTCACCTTTCCCTCACGGTACTGGTTCACTATCGGTCACTAGGGAGTATTTAGCCTTGGGAGATGGTCCTCCCTGCTTCCGACGGGATTTCTCGTGTCCCGCCGTACTCAGGATCCACTCAGGAGGGAACGAAGTTTCAACTACAGGGTTTTTACCTTCTTTGACGGACCTTTCCAGATCACTTCATTTACCCCGTTCCTTTGTAACTCCATGTTGAGTGTCCTACAACCCCAAGAGGCAAGCCTCTTGGTTTGGGCTAATTCCGTTTCGCTCGCCGCTACTCAGGAAATCGCATTTGCTTTCTCTTCCTCCGGGTACTTAGATGTTTCAGTTCCCCGGGTCTGCCTTCAGTACCCTATGTATTCAGGTAAAGATACTGTTCCATTACGAACAGTGGGTTTCCCCATTCGGAAATCTCCGGATCAAAGCTTACTTACAGCTCCCCGAAGCATATCGGTGTTAGTCCCGTCCTTCATCGGCTCCTAGTGNCCAAGGCATCCACCGTGCGCCCTTTCTAACTTAACCGTTAAAAAAGTCTTACAGATGCTTTGAAAAAAAATTAATTGCCTTCTATCTATTATCTAGTTTTCAAGGAACAAGTTGTTCCAATCACATCGTGATTGATTCA
>NZ_LMBV01000055.1:1777-1982 GCF_001439925.1 Peribacillus muralis | reverse complement strand
CCAAGGCATCCACCGTGCGCCCTTTCTAACTTAACCGTTAAAAAAGTCTTACAGATGCTTTGAAAAAAATTAATTGCCTTCTATCTATTATCTAGTTTTCAAGGAACAAAGTAAAAAGAATGAATTNGCCTAGCGGGATCGAACCGCTGACCTCCTGCGTGCAAGGCAGGCGCTCTCCCAGCTGAGCTAAGGCCCCGGAAATGGA
>NZ_LMBV01000054.1:4486-5317 GCF_001439925.1 Peribacillus muralis | reverse complement strand
CTTTCAGCCTGTGGGGTCTCCCGTGACTCGCATTTCCCGCAGGAGTCTCGTACCTTCCGTTCCAATCAACTTTGTTTTAACTTTTAGATAGAACACTTTTGCTTAGAGTGATTTTTGTTTTAAAATAGAGATATTAAAACTTGAGGTGATGAGGATGCTTTCTAAACATGATTCTATTCAGCGAGATCAACTTGAAATGATTACGTTAGATCAACTGGTGCCACCGAACCATTTGGTTCGTAAAATGGAGGCTGCCATTGACTTCACTTTCATTTATGACTTGGTGAAAGAAATGTATTCAGAGGTAGGACGCCCNAAGTATTGATCCAGTTATTTTAGTTAAACTGACATTCATTCAATATACCTTCGGTATTCGTTCCATGCGTAAAACGATTGAAGAAGTTGAAACCAATATGGCTTACCGTTGGTTTTTAGGCTATGGTTTCCATGATAAAATACCTCACTTCTCTACGTTCNGGGAAAAATTATGAGCGACGCTTTAAAGATACAGACCTGTTTGAACAGATTTTCTATCGCATCTTAATGGCAGCTGCTAATAAAAAGTTAATAAGTGCTGAACACGTTTTCGTGGATTCCACACATGTGAAAGCCAGTGCGAATAAACGGAAATTTGAAAAGAAAATCGTTCGAAAAGAAACACGAGCGTATCAAGGACGTCTTCAAGAAGAAATTAATCAAGATCGTGAAAACCATGGAAANGGGAAAAATTATGAGCGACGCTTTAAAGATACAGACCTGTTTGAACAGATTTTCTATCGCATCTTAATGACAGCTGCTAATAAAAAGTTAATAAGTGCTGAACACGTTTTC
>NZ_LMBV01000054.1:3654-4459 GCF_001439925.1 Peribacillus muralis | reverse complement strand
GAAGCCTTTTCCACCAGAAAAATTTTATAAGGAAGAGACCAAAGAGATTAAAGAAAGTACAACGGATTCTGAGAGTGGTTATTATGTAAAAGATGAACGAACAAAACAGTTTGCCTATTCANTTCCATGCGGCCGCAGACCGCAACGGTTTTGTATTAGGAACAATTGTAACACCTGGAAATACACACGACAGTCAAGTCTTAGAGCCACTTATTGATCAAGTGATTGAGAAAGTTGGAAAACCGGAAGCCGTTGCCGCAGATGCAGCATATAAAACACCGGCAATTACAAACTACCTATTTAACAAAGAAATCCTACCGGCTTTACCCTATTCACGTCCTCGAACAAAAGAAGGGTTCTTCCGCAAACACGACTATGTATACGATGAACATTTTGATTGTTACCTTTGCCCTTCGGGCGAGTTATTAACGTACTCAACAACTAATAAAGAGGGCTATCGCGAGTACAAATCGCCCAAACACATCTGTGCAACCTGCCCATCTTTATCACGGTGTACAGAAAGCAAAGATTATCAAAAAGTGGTGACACGGCATATCTGGCAAACACATGTGGAANGAAGCAGATCATTTGCGTCATCATCAAGATGTAAAACCTATCTATGCGAAACGTAAAGAAACGATTGAGTGTGTATTCGCAGATGCAAAAGAAAAGCATGGTATGCGTTGGACTACTTTAAGGGGACTTAAAAATNGATGCAGGCGATGCTTACTTTCGCTGCCATTAATTTAAAGAAGCTGGCCAATTGGACATGGCAAGCTCCAAAAATGGCCTAACATAGAGGGAT
>NZ_LMBV01000054.1:0-3634 GCF_001439925.1 Peribacillus muralis | reverse complement strand
AAATTCAAAGGAATTTCAAAAGAGGTTCGGAATTTTTTTATTCCGAACCCCTTTTGTCTACAAACTGAAGGTTCGCTTATAAGCGAACCTTTTCTTCATAAACTTCTCTTTACTTTTTTGAGTAAACTACTGTTTAAGAACAACGAGTTGGCGTTTTTTTTATATTATGAACGAGCATAATGGATTTACCCAGTCACGTTTACTTGTTGTTCGGAACATTTCTTCATACCAAGCTTTTTGTACGTTTACTTTAGGATTATTTGCATTCTCACCATATTCATTCAACTCAAGCATCATGATTTACACCACCCCCTCGGGTAGGCTTTCGTCAGCTTAACCTGTTTCGGTAAATTCTCACGCCTTCTTTGCCGAGCTTATAACACTATCATTCTTACTAAATTTAGTGCTATTCGACGCAGAGAGAGCCCTTCAGGACGTTACTCCGTCATTTGACTCATCGATATAACCCTTCAGTCCCATTAGAATGGAACTGTCTAGCCTTTACCCGAGACCGGCCTACGTGTCGGGGACCTACTCAAGCTCACCACGAGGCAGGTCCTGAACCTTAAAAATAAACAACACAAGATCCTCCGGGTCAAGGAAGGGAAAACGCAAAAAACCCGCGACATGTATATCGCGAATTGCTTCGAAGAGGTCTTTGCGTACGCCCAAACCGTCTCGTGTCCCTACTTATTCCCATCCAGGAAGGGAGAACGCCCCATTACCCCTACCCAGGCCTACAGGCAGCTAAATAAGGCCGCAGAGTTTGCTGGCGTGGAACATGTCGGCAACCATACTTTAAGAAAAACGTTTGGCTATTGGTTTTACAAGGCTACGAAGGATATTGCCATGCTGCAACGAATCCTTCATCATTCCCACCCTTCGGTCACGCTGCGCTATATTGGCATCACCGAAGAAGAGACGAACAATATCCTCAAACATTTCAGCGTCTTTGCGCACCTATCCGATGATAGAAGAGCCTCTCATAAGCACAAAGAACGTTCATAAAGTATTTTTGTACTTTTACGTCGTGTTACGTGAAATTTAAGAAGAATTAAACGAAGTTGAGAGCATGAGTGTAGCAGACACAAAAGTGTCTGCTACACGTGTGAAATAAGACGTGAAATGTCATGTCTTGGAGTTAACATTATATGAATAATTAAAAAATTCGGTTCTAAACTAAATGACTAACTAACCAACATCAACATCTGAAATTAATTATCTGTATGTAGGTTCTGCCAACCAGGAGCTTGCATGACATCTGCAAAAGCTAAAGAAGGATACTAATTCGACTTCATTTTAGTCAGATCAAAAAGGATTAAGACAAATAAAGGCATGGAATGATAAATATTCTATGCCTTCATTTGAGTTAGAGGTTAAATCACCAAAAACCACGACACCTACAATTTCTTCTCCGGTTTCTCCGATTTCTTCTATCATCACAATCATCATCATTATTGTGATGATGATGATGATTATGATTGTGATTATCGTGACAATCATGATTGTCATCATCATGACGTCTATCGTCATCATCTGTTTTAACAATAATTTTGTCTGCACGGATAATCACTCTATCGGCATCAATATATACGTCATTGTCCCTATCGCGATTACGGCGTCTTCTATCGTCGCGGTCGTAATCATGGTGGCTTCTATTACAAGACATTTAAATCCCCTCCTTTTCACACACTTACCATAAAATATGTTGTTTTGAAAATAATGAATAGACACGCGCCTATAATCTAATCGAACTAAATAACAAAACCTATGCAAAAACCCCTTGGGCCTAAGGGGTTTTGTTACTCGCACTTCCGTTAAAAACATTATTTGAACAAAAGATTTCTTTTAGGTTTACTTCATCCAAAAATCCTTGATAGAAATTCTTTTTTCTCATTTATTTATCTCCACAGTTTTTAAATATGGCAAGTACAGTAAATACCGCATTACACTTTTAGCACCTCACTGGGTGTTCTTTTATTTAACTCACAAGTGAGTATGATGGCTTGAACCCTTGGTAAATAAGGAATGTTACAATTTAATGTTTGTTGTATCTTTAAATAAAGTTTAATCAAAAACGGTCATCAAACCCATATTCTATGACTCAAAAAAAGAATCCGTTTTGAAAAAAGGTTAATCAAAATGGATTCTTATCTTTTTGAATAGTTACGTTTGGCTATTGGTTTTCAAAGTCACGAAGGATACCTCCATGTTGCAACGGATCCTGCATCACTCCCATCCTTCCGTTCCCCTCCGTTATATCGGCATTACGGAAGAAGAAACAAATAACGTATTGGAAAAATTTTAGCGTTTTTCACTAATTCAACCTCTTTATTTTCTTCAAGTAATTTTATTCATTTTGATGTAGCAAGAGCGTTACTTTAAGAAAAATAGTCAGTCCCATGTCAGCCCACCTATGTAAATCAGGTGTCCCACATCAGCCCATCTGTAAAGAATTCATGTACCCATTAAAACCCTAGGCTTTGCCTAGTTCCACAACGTAGTTGGGGACAGTTTTCCCTTATGCTCTTTTAATTGGAATGTTCATTCAAAAAGAAGAGAATCCATTTTAGTCAAACTTTTTTCAAAGCAACATATTATAGGGAGCATGATTTTTTAAAGTCAAAACGGGAAGGAAGAATGAGCATGAAAAAATTTATAATGAGTGTCGTGGCATTGGTAGCTGCGTTGTGGTTCCCTTCTTCTACATTTGCAAGTGGCTGGGATTACTTAGGAGAACAATCTCTTTATTCTAATGGTGCTGAAAGTGATGTGTTTGCCTCTACTGGTGGAGATTATAAGATTTGTAGGGATTCTTACGTGGGTCCAGCTGGTAAGTTAAAAGTTGATTTATATGAGTACGATCCTGATAGTTATAATGATTTTGTAGGAACAAGATATATAGAACGAGGCAAATGTGCGTATTTCTGGGGTATTGGTAACTTTGTTGATGGAGGAAATGAAGCAGAATTTTTTGCGAAATCAAGGACTGACAGTAATATGCATTTAATCTTTTTTGATTAATTCATTAAAAGATAAGAATCCATTTTGATCAACCCTTTTCAAAATGGATTCTTTTTTTGTGCCATAGAATATGGGTTTGCTGAACTTTTTTGATCAAACTTTGTTCTAAAGCAACAATAATTTTTAAAAATAAAGTAAGATGAATTTCTATGAAAAGATGAAAAGGGAGCGAAAATATGAAGAAAGAAAAAACTGATTTTCTTGAAGTTAATGAGCTCTTAAATCGGATTGAAAAACAACATGAAGAGCTTCGTAAAATAACTGGCGAAGGCGAACCTTATCAACACTTAATGAAACAAAAACACGTCACTGTCTATACCAATGATAAAAAAGCCATGAAGTTCTGGGGAGAGTGAAAAAGGAGAGAAAGAGCATAAGGAAAAACTGTCCCCAACTACGTTGCGGAACTAGGCAAAGCCTAGTGTTTTTGTGGGTACATGAAAAATCCACTAATGTCCCCTTTACGTCCCCTTTTTTAGAGGTGATGTCCCCTTTGTGTCCCCCTATTTTATTAATTGTTATTTAAAAAAGAGAAGGAAACTGCACATAACCCTGTCAAGTAGACAATAAAAAAAGAGTGTTTTTTAAGCTGCGGCCTTTTCTCGATATT
>NZ_LMBV01000053.1:1367-7137 GCF_001439925.1 Peribacillus muralis | reverse complement strand
AAAAGCCGAGGAGGCTCCCGGATCGCCCGCGGAAAGCGAGTGCCTGGAGTGGAAATCAACGTCCAAAATATACAAGCCATAAAAAAAGTATACAAACTCGATTTTCATCGAGTTTGTATACAGTCTGAAGGTTCGCTTATAAGCGAACCTTTCTTTGTTGAAAAATTGATATGTTTAATGAGTTGAACATAACGTGGAATAGATTTGTTCTAAAATCATTTCGGGCGAATAACCACGCACTTCTCTTTGGAATAAGTAAGAATCACTAGTGCAAGCTGTAAGCAACATGTCCGTTCTAAATACACTGTTAGTTACCAGGAATTCCTTTTCATTTATCTCTTCAAAAAGTGTGACAAATATTTGGTGTAATTGATTATACAGAGGACTCGTCACTATGGATTTATATTTTGGTGTAGCGTCCTCAACCCCTTTAAGTAATTGTACTTTCGCTTCTTTGAATTGAAGAAATATCCTCATAACTTCCTTCAATCGTTTACTTGGCGGCTCATTATAGTTTTCTTCTAAATAGGCTTTAATCTCCTTAAAAAAAAGATCAAGGTTACCTTTGATTAAGTCAAGACATAATTCACCCTTGTTGCTATAACGACGATAGAGCGTACCAGGTCCTATTCCGGCTTCTTTGGCAATCTGATTCATACTCACTTGTTCAACATCATTTTGCTCAAATAGACTAAGTGCAGCATCCAATATGCGTTGACGATTCTCGGCAGCGTCACGACGTTCAATCCGTTTATGTGAACTTTTTTCCTGATTCATATTATTTCATCACTCCTAAAATGCAATAACAGATACATTGACAAATGGAGAACTCTCCGTTTATTATAAGTGAGACGGTTCTCCACTTAATGTTACTCTAATAACATAGAGATTACAATATAGGGAATGCTTTGCTTATTACAGTAATGGAAGAAGTGGTCAGAAACCTTTATATAGTAATGATTAACTAATCGTGAAAATGACTATTTAACCTACTTTATCTTAGGTTTTGTGAGAACAAAAAATTAATACAAGATGATTACATTTAAGGGGGCATTCTTTATGCCAATTCTAAGTGAAACAATTTTAGTAATAGGAGCAACTGGAAAACAAGGAAGTGCTGTAGTAGAGAAGTTGTTGGATGATGGATGGCAAGTTCACGCTATTTCACGTAATTTGGATAGACCGGTTGTACAGGATCTGCAGCAACAGGGGGCAACCGTTATTAAGGCGGATTTAGATGATCGTCAATCGCTATTAGACGCAATGAAAAGCGTGTATGGTATTTATGTTGTACAACCTATATATGGGGAAGAACCTGAAAAAGAGCTACAACAAGGAAAGAAAGTGGCTGATGTTGCCAAACAAGTTGGTATTGCTCACTTTGTTTACAGTTCTGCAGGTGGTGTAGATAGAAATAGAGGCGGTGCACATTTTGATATCATGTGGCAAATCGAGCAATATATTCGAGCCATTGATCTTCCATGTACGGTGCTTCGTCCAGCTTTTTTCATGGACAACTTTAAGAGACTGGTCCAAGTTCAGGATCAACAATTAATCATACCAGAATTTGTGAGTGAAGAAACCAAATTTCAAATGATTTCGGCAAAAGACATTGCAACATTTGCTGCCATTGCTTTTAACTATCCGGAGAAGTATAAAGGAAAAGCTATTGAAATTGCAGGAGACGAAATATCACTTTCACAAATAAAAGAATTGTTCAGTCAGATATTTAATGTGCCATGTAACATCTTAGAATCTCCTAAGGGGCAGTTCCCAGGTAGAGAATGGCTTGAGAAAGAAGGCTATCAGGCTGACATCCCTGCATTACGTAAGATACATCCCGACTTGCTGAATTTACAGGACTGGATAAACACTTCAGGCTGGAACCCACTAGAGTCATAAATTGTTTACTATAAAGAATGTGCCTTGAACTGGAGGTAAAAAGATGAGCTTAAACCATGCACAGCGAAAGCAAACGAGTGAAGAATTAAAAGTAAATTACGAAATTTCAGGGTTAACATCCGAAGATATTCAAGCTGATTTAGGTTTCAGTGTTAAGCAGTTGGAAGAGACACTAAACATTGGTCCTTCTTCTCAGGGAGAAGCAGTCTGGATGCTGCGTGATTATTTGGAGGAAAAAATAAAAGAGCAAGGAAAAGAGCCACATCCTTATTCCATACTGAAAACAAATATCTGGTATAGATATAAATAATGGTTAATCGATTGAAGATATAAAAGGTAACGAATGCGAACATGGCTACTGATAGATTTATAAACCTTAGACAAAAGTTTGCTCTTTTATTACTTCCTTTAATCATGTTTTATATAAACTAACTTTGCATATTTTAAGTACATTCTCACATTACTAAAAAATTTAAAGGAGATGGATTAAAATGACCCTTACTTTAATAACAGGCGGTAACAAAGGACTCGGATTTGAAACTGCCCGTCGCCTAATAGGACTCGGACATACCGTTTATATCGGCGCACGCAACGCAGAAAACGGCAAGAAAGCAGCCAACGAACTTGGCGCCCAGTTTGTCCTTCTCGATGTGACGGATAATGACTCCGTCAATACCGCCGCAGCTGAAATCATGAAAAAAGAGGGACATCTTGACGTCCTTATCAACAATGCAGGGATCGTCGGCGGTTTTTCGAAGCCCCAAGATGTTACGGCAGACGAAGTTCGTCAGAGTTACGAGACGAATGTCTTTGGTATTGTTCGTGTGACGCAAGCTTTTCTTCCCTTGCTGCGTAAGTCAGAGGCTCCTGTTATTGTCAATGTCAGTAGCGGACTAGGATCTTTCGGAATGGTGACAAACCCTGAAACGCTGGAGTCGAAGGTGAATTCTCTCGCTTATACTTCATCTAAGTCAGCCGTAACGATGCTCACTGTTCAATACGCGAAAGGACTGCCTAACATCCGGATCAATGCTGTAGATCCGGGACCTACAAAGACCGATCTCACCGGGCATGGACATCAAACGGTCGAGGAGGGAACGGATGCCATCGTTAGAATGGCTACCATTGGTAAGGAAGGACCGACAGGAACCTTTACCAATCGTAACGGTGAAATGCCCTGGTAACGGAATATAAATTAAGGGCTCTGGTGCAAAAAGAATTAGATAACTAACTCAACATGAATATTAGCTATCCTACGAACAATTAATATTCGGAATAAAAATTCAACCCCGAACATTAACAGTATATAAAGCTTGAAAGTTCGGAATTAATCTTATATTTTTGTTCATACTTTGAAAAAATCCGAGCTTTGCACCAGAACCAAATTAACTATTTACCCTATTATCTCAACATCAATTGATGGGAGAACACCTCAATGAAAATCACAGTTATTGGAGCAACAGGTGCGACTGGAAGGAAAGTGGTAGAGCGAGCTCTTGAGTTGGGACACGAGGTTATCGCCGTAGCTCGCCGGCCAGAAGCCCATCACCCCCACTTCACGTCTCAACGTCCGTCAAGGAGATGTCCTGGATGTGCAGAGCATTGTTAAATCCATTACCGACACAGATGCGGTAATCAGTTGCATAGGTCCGACCAAAAACTTTTCGCCCGGCACCGTCATGTCGGAAGGCATCCCGAACATCCTGGCCGCCTGTGAGCGTGCTGGAATCAAACGTTTCGTCATGCAGAGCGGCATCACTCTAAGCAATGGAAAAGAGCTTTCCCCGCTCAATCGCTGGACAATACGCATTCTGCAAAACATCTACTTAAAAGCTTTCGAGGACAAATCTATTGCCGAGCGTGCGGTGCAACGGAGCGACCTAGATTGGGTTATTGTTCGACCAGTCGGACTTCGTGATGCTGCCGCCACTTCGAAATATACGGCAGGTCCCTCGGCCCGTATCGCTCCGCTCCTGCCACTTTCCTTCTCAGACTGTGCTGACTGCCTCGTAAGAGCAGCGACGAGTGAGCCAAACTGGGTTAGGAAGATCGTTAATGTTGGGCGATAATGGAGTTGACTTAAAGGGAGCGCCGGTAATTGTCCAAATGCCTTTTGGTAATCCAACTGCACAGCCGGGTGAGAAAGAATTTCAGCCTGTTGAATATCGTGTAACATTCTACAACTAAAAATAGAGATAAGAAAAGAGTGTTCAAAAAGCCTGATGGTAACTGTCAGATTTCTCATTTACTTGTATTTTATATGTTGTTTAAAATTTATCAAATTGTAAAAAAGGAGAATGAAAGATGACAAAGACAGCGTTAGTAACTGGTGCGAATAAAGGGATTGGATTTGAGATTGCGAAGCAGTTGTTAGAAGTGGGGTATCGTGTTTTAGTCGGGGCACGTGATCAGAAGCGAGGAGAAACGGCAGTAACTTCCCTCCGGAAATTTGGTGATGCAAAGTTGGTGCTGTTAGACGTTTCCGACCTGGAGAGTATTGATAATGCAGTGACAATAATTAAGCAGAATTACCCAGAGTTGACGCTCTTGGTTAACAATGCGGGTATTCCAGGCGATATGCATAAACCTGGATGGAAGTTTACGGTTGAAGAGCTACAGGCAACTCATCAAGTTGACTTTATCGGTCCTTTTGCACTTTCAAAAGGCTTGCTGCCACTATTGATCGCCAATAAGGGCACTATTGAAAATATCAGTATACCTATTGAGCCACATCCTATCTTCAATGCGTTTGCCTACCAAACAGCCAAGGCACCTTTGAATGTTATGACAAAGTCTTGGGCAATGAGTTTTGAACAGGAGAGTATACCTGTGGAGATTTTTGCGGTGATGCCAGGGGCGGTTTCGACGGATTTGAATGGACATATAACGGGAGATTTTGTAATAACACCTGCTCAGGCTGCGGAATTAATCGTGAGCTTTGTTTTGGATGATGAAAATCATAATGGACAAGTGATTAATCACGACGGCACTTTAGCAGACTACATTTGAATGAAAAGATTTACGCACAACATTTGATCTACCTCCGCGTCTATGAACGTCCTTTCTCTACTAGAGAGTGGGCTGTTCGTGTTTTTTGTAATAAATTTTGGACACAGAAAACATCGGAGAAAGAATAAAGCACGATTAGGGGTACCTTTAGCAAAACGCGTTTATCTATACTATGAAAATCAGGAGTATTTAAAGTATTCTAAGAAGAATAATTGAGTGAAAAGTTACTTTATACTTGATATCTTTACTCAGTAAACAATGTATTCAACGTATTCAGTGTAGTGATGTATTGACAATGCGAAGACATCAAATAACCTTGCTTGCATAAAACCTAACCTATCTATGACCGCACCGTCAAAAGAAGAATTGGCAGNGGTATCTCAACTTTGTAATATCCCAATGGAATTCTTAAGAGATCCGTTAGATTTAGAAGAAAGTGCTCGGATTCAATATGATGAAGAGACGAATTGTACGTTAATTATTAATGATTTTCCAACTATTGATATGAATCACGGTCAATTTGATTCCTATATTACCATTCCTATTGGAATCATCTTAGGAACAGATTACATTGTTACGGTTTGCAACCAATCGACTAACTCTTTAGAAAATGTAATCAAGAAAAATGTTAACACTTCAATGAAGAGTCGTTTTGCATTAGAGATATTATTTTCAATTTCAACTCAGTATATAGAAAAGTTAAAACAGCTCAACAAACAACGTCTTAAAATAGAGAATAATTTGCGTGATTCATTAACGAACAAGCAACTGTATGACCTAATGGAGATTGAAAAAAGTTTGGTTTATTTTCTCACATCATTGAAGGGTAATGGGGATATCATCACCAAATTATTTCGTG
>NZ_LMBV01000053.1:311-1320 GCF_001439925.1 Peribacillus muralis | reverse complement strand
ATATACAAGAATTTTGAACAGTATAACGGGGTCATATTCTTCGCTAATATCGAATGAATTGAATAATACAATGAAAACTCTTACGTTATTGACAGTCTTTTTAACACTTCCTACACTTGTATTTAGTTTTTTTGGTATGAATGTTACCTTACCTATTGCTGATCAGAATCCCTTCTCTTGGATGATAATACTGATATTAGCATTAATTTTTATTGCCTTGATCAGATTGGCACTATGGGGAAGGAGGATATCCTAATTTGTTACGTATAAATTAAAAAAGGCAGTCGATTCAAAAATAAATCGGGCTGCTTTATTTGATCTGGCTTCAACAATAAAGCTTGTGCTTAAAGTAAAGGGCTTTAGTTAAACTAGAAATAAGTGTTTTTTAGGTTCTAGGATAAATCTAAGTTATTCAATTAAAGGGCGCGTTTGTGGAATAAGCTCAATAGCTTCTTGCTAACGATCCGTTTATTAGAAAAAAAACCTGGGCACCAAAAAGGTGCCGAATGGGTGCCGAAAACAATATTATTTTATATTGTTGAGTGAATATTTTAGTGGAGAACAAATGTTTTGTTGTGTGCTTTAATTAAGGTTAGATTGTATGATGTGCTCATGTAAAACTCCACAATCTATGGGCGGCATGATGTAATCATCGCTTAAATCCTCTTATAAAGGATTTAACGAGGGTTCAGAAATGAAAGCTCACCAAACATGAGAAAATCTTTAAAGTTGAGGCCTCCCACGGTTTACTTAAACTGGTACCTGTAGTTAGGACACTTGAAAAAGAGTGTTTTATCTACAGGTATTTTTTTATATACTTACATTTCACAATACGGGACAAGGAGACGTCATGAGTAAAATAACATTTTCAGCTAAAGAGATCAAAGCACTCCAAAAGAATTCACATGTACAGCGTGTCAGTCAGAAATCGATCACCTATACTGACGCCTATAAAAATAGATTTAGNGGATGAGTATTTAACCGGTAAAACACCTCGACAAATTTTTAT
>NZ_LMBV01000053.1:0-282 GCF_001439925.1 Peribacillus muralis | reverse complement strand
AATCAGCTTGTAGGTGGAAGAAGGCTTATGAGAAAAATGGGTTAATCGGACTTACAGATACAAGGAAAACGGAATCTGGTAGAACCTTAAAACGTGAGCTTACACCTTCTTAAGTAATCGAGAGGCAGAATGCACGAATTAAGCTTTTGGAAGGACAGGTGGAGCTGTTAAAAAAGCTAGAATCGACAGAAAGGAGGCTGCTAAACTCAAGAAAAAACCTAAGTCCAAGTAAGGCTTATCAATTAATTCAAGAGACAATCGAACAAGAGGGCTTTAAGAGGA
>NZ_LMBV01000050.1 GCF_001439925.1 Peribacillus muralis | reverse complement strand
GACGGTTTTCCACCATTTTCATTCTCTGTGGTGCAGCGCTGGTCGTGCGCTGCATGGTTGGCTAACGGGTGCGTTAGCTGAAGATCGGAGCTGTCTTTAAGGCAGCTCTTTTCTTATGGGGGTCCTACCGCATGCCCATCAAGCTAACAACATAAATTACAAGATACGAGTTGATCATTGTTTTAAACAAACGAGTAATGAAAAAATTGACATGATAAAAAAGCCTATTAAAATGCTATTTTTTTGCTAGGCAGCTTGTCTATCCTTCACCGTTTTTCCATATACAACTCCAAGAATATCCAAGACAGTCATCTTCTTATAACGATGACATTTACGACCATTCTTTTTGAGCAGCTGATAAAGGCGATGCAGAATTTTCAAAAGTTCTTCTTTGCCAACTGGCATCGCTTGAAACAGTAACGGGAAGTAATCTTTAATCATATAAATTGCTTTGTATTCACTCAATTCCTTCTTTTTATTTTCAAGAAGTAACTGTCGCATTTGAAACATGGTAGAAGAACAGAGGAGAATGCCAATGAGTTGGCCATATAAATGGCACTCAAGGCGTTCTTTTTTGATTGTTTTGCATTCATCGATTTCAAAGAATGACTTCCATGTTTTAAACAAAATTTCGATTTGCCAACGCAGGGAATAGAGGGAATGAACATAGTCAGTGGGAACTTCTTCTGGTGATGTATTCGTTATGTAGACATTCATACCCATCAAGTGCTTACTTTTCTCCTTCATGACAATGCCTTTCTTCTTTTCTCGAATCGCTTGGTTTTTTAGGCGTGTTTGCGTTTGATCATCGGTTAAACGATGGATAATGACACGTGCTGGAAGCTTCTGATTTTGACCAATGTGTGCTTCAGTGATTTCCAGTGTTTCACCAGAGGTTAAACTGGACATCATTTGTGTCATATCAAGCTGGATGTATTCGGTTTGTTTTTTTAACGTGCCATTGTTGAAAAATTCTGGATCAGGGTTCTTGATATAAATACGTGTATTTAACTTCAACCGAGAAATATAATATGCCTCTTTATCATGAATGGCTTGTAAGTCTCCTAAATCAAAGTAACCAAGATCACGTAAACATAAATCGCCTTTCTCTACAGTTTCAAGGCAGATTGTACCGTATGTTTTATCATTGTTTTTCCCTGTTCCTAACTNAAATTGGCCACTTAATAAATCGTATTCCAATTGGATTTTCACCCCTGCAGTATTACTACTCCCTCCAGAGCCTTGATAATTTGTGACGAAGGAATCAGGTAGATGAAATACAGTCGCATCTAAAATCCGAATACGTTCGAAAGCAGAAATCATGTGTGAAGAAAGCGAATGATTTAAACAGAGATTTTGTGTTAGGAGTGAAGTAAAGACTTCTCGGAGGAATGCGACAGCTGCTGGATTAAAGCGCTGATTCAGCCCTTCTGGGCTTATTAGTACACCCATGGAAGCCTCCAAACGACTACATAATTGCGTAAGTTATGTACTAGCAACTTCTTGGCTGAACCAAACGCACAGGGCGATAAGTCCATTTGCTTGATACTTACTAGATCGTTGTACAAAGCCCACCTGTTTGGCAGTTTCTTGTAGGACTATTGGGGATAGAAAAAGTTGTAATTCTTTTGCGAAAAGTGTCAGTTCACTGGAGACGATAGGATTCATAAAAAAACACCATCCTTTCTCGTAAACTTCTTACGATAAGCATAGCGTTTTTTCATTTTTGAAGGGCAACCAAAAGATGGAAGCTAAGAAGTTATAGTATTTTTTAACCATTTTAATAATCAGTTTATTCTAATATTATTAAATGGATAAAATTGGAGGATGAAATTCAAAATACTAACAGAGGTAGTGACTTACAGGTTGAACTGGTTTCCCCAATCTATTTAAAGACTTCTTCTGGAAGTAAGTTGTTGACTAATTATAGTAACCTATGGTCCCGTCTCTGCAATGCCAGTACTGGCAAGTGCACAGGCTATCATAGCTTAGCTGGTGGAAAGACATTATTCACAAATATGAGAATTGGTAAATTTTATGTAGATGTGAAAGATGGATACTCTTCTGGAAGAGTATCTGGAAAACTAGAAATCTTTTTCAAATAACATGTAATACTAGCTACCCACTCTTAATGGGTAGCTTTTTATCATGAAGAAGCTTTTAAAATGTGCATTTTTGTATAATTTATTAATAGACACTTTACCCTCACGAATAGGGTGGGCTACTCGTAATACGTCATCATAATTTTCCTTAATAATTTTTGTATTGATTCGTTCCACGAAGAATACTTCCTATATTAAAATCCCACTTAAAGTGAGAACATTCTTTGCATGTATATTCCTTTATTGTTCCACTACACGGCCATCTTTATAAATGTGGAACCACCCAATCGTTCCTGTGCCGCCTTCGTCCATCCAATCTTTATTAGCTGCTTTATAGTTGTAATATGATTTTCCTATGCCATCTTTCAGCAATCTGCCATCCCCGCTGAATACGATGTTGTTACCCAGCTTCTTCTTCCCTATCACGATCGCGTCTTTCTCCGTGAACTGTCTTCTTTCCACCTTATTTTTATCTAAAGCAGCCCATGTCTTCGGTCCGACGATACCATCTGAAGCTAAGTTATGATCCACTTGGAACTCCCTTAACACATTTTGTGTTTGGGTGCCGAAAATCCCATCAACACCTACATGATATTTAACATCTTTAAGGCTTTGCTGTAAGTCTCTTACATAACTCGAACGTGAGCCTTTCTTGAGGGTCGGGCGTGTTTCCGCCTTCGTTTCGATTTTCTGGATTTGACTTCCCTTTGATGCCGCTTCGGTAATTGAAGTCCCCGTTCCTAAAGGGGCCAACATCAAGGCAACTGTTGGAATCATGACCAATAATTTTTTCTTCAACACATATAACCTCCATTCATATGATCACTCCTGCAGGTTTCTGACATTTTCCTTGGAGCCCATTCATTATAACGCAAGGAGTTATGTATTTTATTACTTTAATTATAAAAAATTGTAAATAATATCCACAGGAAGTATATCTCCGAAAAAGAATCCCATTATTGACAATGCAGCGTCCTCATACAGGCTTTATATTTATATATATGTGGTAGCACCACATGCCCATCAAGCCAAGAAAATAGGTCACCCCCAAAACGATATATTGAGCTTATAAGTTATACAAGAAAGTACAAAATTTCGTTCTGGGGGCACTACAAAACTTTAACTTGATGGCAATGTGGTAGGACCCCAATTAGCAATACTCCGTTATCCAGGGTGGAGCTTAACAGATATAAAGGAAGTCCCCGACTTTTTGCTTAACTATCCCAAACAGCTTAATATTGAGCCAAGCGTATTTCCCTTGTATGCCCTAAGGGAAAACACGCTATGGGATCATCTGAAAGAAATACGCGAGGAAAATGGATTTACCACGTTTACAACGAACGATTATCGACGATTGTTAAAGCACTTATTTAAACTAGCGCTGGAATCTTATGCTGAATAGTTAAAGTAACGATAATTATTGTTTAAAATTAAACATTTGTTCAATTTCTTCCAGCGTTTTGTTACGGGTTTCTGGAATGAACTTATACGTGAAAAAGAACATTACTATTGAACCTACTGCAAAGAACCAAAACGTTATATCCCCACCGAATTCCCTTAATAAAACCGGAAAACTATGAGAAATGAGATAGTCACCAATCCATAATGATATAGTAGAAAGAGCCATCGCTTGCCCACGGATTCGTGTTGGAAATATTTCAGATAATAGAACCCACATACCAGGACCTACTGTGGTCATAAATACTGCTAAATAGAAAAGCATGTAAACGAGCAACCAAACACCATTATTGATATCTAGATTGAAGGTTAGACCGATCATAAACAAAGCAAGTGCCATACCGAGGGAACCTATTAAAAAGAGTTTTCTTCTCCCTGCTTTATCCATAAGCCATAAGCCCAGAAGTGTAAAGAGTACAACTACTATCCCCATGAACACTGTGTTTAAAAAAGCTGATCCTAAACTTGCCCCACTTTGCTTAAATATTTCTGGTGCATAATACATAATGGCGTTAATTCCTGCCCATTGAGTCAAAAACGCAATGACCACACCAATGAATAGGGGTTTTTTGTTCGTACCCTTAAACATATTACCGATCGTTCCACCACTTCCAGATGCTAATGAAGCTTCTATTTCCTTAAGTTCTCGTTGTGCCACATTCATATCAAGATTTACCTTATTAAGAACCACTAACGCTTCTGCTTTTCGTCCTTTTGATGCGAGCCATCTTGGTGTGTCCGTTACAAACAACATTAAAATGACATAGGCTATAGCTGGAATAGCCCCGATAGCAAACATCCAACGCCACCCTACAGCAACATTCCACTCATAACTTCCACTCTGTGCTACATAATAATTGATTAAAAATACCGATGACTGTCCTATGCTTATCGCTAATTGAGACATGGAACCTAAACGCCCACGTAGATGAGCTGGAGCTATTTCAGCAATGTATAATGGTGATAAAAAGACAGACATCCCTACTCCAATCCCACCAATAATACGTGCAATAACCAGTACAGACACACTATTTGGTATAGCAGTACCAATTGTACCTATACCGAATAGGATTCCAGAGAGAATGAGAGTCTTTTTGCGTCCAAAACGATCACTTAGTAATCCTCCCAGAGCTGTACCAATTACAGCACCGACTAGGATACTTGAAACTACCCAGCCCGACATACTGGGACTTAAATTATAACGGTCATCTAAAAACCCGATTGCTCCTGAAATGACAGCTGTGTCATATCCAAACATTAGGCCTCCAATCGCTACGATAATAGAGACAAATGTAACAAAAGCTACATTTAGATTTTTTTTCTCTCCGGGAAAATCATCTTTCTGAGTTGGAATATTAGAACTTTTTTTTAGAGAATTTTGCAATTATATCTCTCCCTTGTTCCTGACATAATTCTTATTACGAAATATACAGCTATTCGTGTTGTACCACTACATTACGAGCTTTCTAGCTGTGAGTCATTACTACATTATAAATAGCTGTAGTTTCTTAAAATAACTCATAATAATAAATGGTCTATGAAAATCGACTATAATGCTCAAATTTTCTGTGAAATTGACAAAGGGTTTCGGAATGATCTTATTCCGAAACCCTTTTGCGATTTCATCCGAATTTTAATAACATTTAACTAAAGTAGTCCCTATCTACTCATATATTTATGTTCTTTTTGGACCTTGCCAAATCCAATTGGCTTTCTTATTCAGATTCATTGCAGCGAAGTAAGCATCGCCTGCATCGACAATTTAATAAGTCCCCTTTTAAGCAACAATCCTTATAAAAATTGTCCAGTTTAGTGTTGAGATACCAGAATCAACTTCAAAATAGTTAAGGCTTGCTGTCATTCTATCCTTTAAGCGTCCCCCATCATAAGACCTTCAATTGTGTGCCCTTGAACAATCACTTCAAGTTCATCTACAATTCGGCACATCAAATGACTCTTCAAATCCTCTGGCAACGTATTATAAAATTTCTTAGTGATTTGAAGGTCATGTCGTTCATGGTTGTTTGCCCCAGGTGCATCCACCCCTAATACTAAAACAGGTCTAGATTTGTTTGAATGGTTTTTTGTTCCGCGGTGAATCGTTAGTGCTGAACGTACGGAGATATCACCCATTTTGGGCATTTTCTGTTCAGCTTTACTTTCGTATCGCGAATACAACTCTTTTTTAGGGAACATCTCATGTTCAAACTCAGTGCCATCGTCCCACTGAGTACCAGGAGCGATCTCAAAAGGCCCCATATCTTCTTCCACATCCACTGTTGTCAAATTAAAAGCAAGAGAGTTTATCCTTCTACCTTTGACTGTATCTTCTGGTGCAGGGAAATCCCGATGCCAAGGTTGATTCACAGCACCTGGGTTCGGTACATCAAAACCAATCTCCACAAATTTGTATTCGGGACCGAGTACAGCTTCACAGACTGCTTTCACCCAAGGATGCGTAACTAGCTCTACGAAGCCGCGGATATTTTCTGGATGGATTTCTACATAGTGACGTTTTGTGCCTCGTCCTACTGCTCCTCCCGGTCTTTGGAGAGCATCTTTGTAAAGCACGTCAATGTCCTTACCTAGCTCCTCAACCCATTTACGGTCAAAGGCTCCTTTCAAGCCAGAAATGCCAGGGCCATAAAGTGCTCCTTGAATGTTAGCGGTTTCATATTGCACTGTCGAAAACTCTGAATTTTTAGTTATTTTCATAAAGAATTCCTCCAAGAATTATATTTTTACAATTGAACTTGCAACAATATCAAAAGGGTACAGAATTTACCGTGACGACCAAACTTTCAATTCTATTTCAAAGAATATTCTGAATTAACAAACTAAAAAAACCCACCCCCATAAAAAGACCTCTCATAAACCATAAAAGCGTTTACATTAATGGTTAAAAAAACTTCTTGTAACTATCATCCAGTTTTTATTACAGTTTTTTTGTTTAGAACAAACTTACTGTAATTAAATGATAATATCTTCCTTTTAAAAGGTCAATACTTTTTACAATAAGATGTAATGTTTTCACTGAAGTTATTCTAATATAATTACTTCGCACTCTTTTTATTTCACTACTTCCCCCAAAGGGTATTATTCTTGCATGTTGAATAAGCTTCCTTCGCGTATATTAGTATATGGGAGCAAGTTAGAAAAGAGGTTATTGCTTTATTACGCTTCATGTAAGTAAACAGTGTTGTTTAAAAAATAAAAAAGGTATAATATTTAAAAAATATGATTGGAGGTCAAAAAAGTGCTAGAGTTAACAATCGATGAGTCAGATAGACTTATTACAGTAGCACATGCTTTGGCATCAGAGATCCGAATTTCTATTTTAAAATTACTAAATTATCAAAAGATGAATATTATTGAGATTGCAGAAAAGCTAGATCTCCCTGTATCAACAATCGCTTCTAATATAAAAGTTTTAGAAGTTTCGGGTCTCATTAATACTGAATTACAGCCAGCTACTAGAGGGAAGATGAAAGTTTGCTCAAGAAATTTTGATGATATTTATATGCTACTTAATTTAAATATTAGACATAATGATCCAAAAAATTGTTATGAATTAGAAATGCCAATCGGTCATTATGTTGACTGTGAAATAACACCGACTTGCGGAATCATCAACCAAAATGGTGTAGTGCAACCTGAGGATGATACATCATTATTTTACCATCCTGAACGCATTTCAGCCCAATTGATTTGGTTACGTCAGGGGTTTCTTGAATATCGCTTTCCTGTGTCAATTTCGGGAAATGCAAAAATAGAGTCAGTTCAGTTCTCGATGGAGCTCTGTTCTGAGGCTCCGCACTATGATCATAATTGGCCTTCTGATATTACAGTGTGGATTAATGGAAAAGAGATATGCACGTGGACTTGCCCGGGCGACTTTGGTGATCGAAGAGGAAAATTAAATCCAACTTGGTTGCGTGATAATCATACTCAGTACGGATTGTTAAAAAATTGGAAAATAGACAATACAGGTAGCTATTTAGATGCCGTAAAAGTTTCTTCAGTTACCTTGAGTGATATTGAAATTCATAAACAAAAGTTTCTCATATTAAAAGTTGGAGTTAAATCGAATGCAGTGAATGTTGGAGGGATTAACTTATTTGGAAAAGGATTTGGAGATCACAATCAAGATATTTTGATGAGAATTATATATTCCTAATAAAGGAGACTTTTATGATGTATGGATACCTATTCCATAAAATTTCAGATCAGAAATAATTGTTTTCATATCAAAAAAGAGATATCGAAAATAGTATCCTGATAAAATGAAATTATTACTAGGAAATGGATTAATGTAGAAGATGGAATGTCAATATCAGGAATTGAATAAGAGTCAAGTATAGGACGGAAAAGGTATTAGATTCCTTCTTAAATACGAATTTTAAGGATTTTAAAGGCATTGGAAAGGAAAGGTGAAGACTATTATCTTTTGTATTTTGCGAGCCGAATTTCCTTAGAGTAGGAAAACTCGGCTTTTTGCATGTCGAATTTTGCTTAGCGTATGTTTTCCGCGTTTTGCTACCGGGACCCCTTATGGCACTAACGGGGCAGGTTAGCATTCCTGTAGTTCGTTATTTTTCAGCTTTGAAAAAAATAGGGATCCTCAGTAAGATGTGAGTAAGACACCACTCTAACTCAAAACCTTAGGAGGAACCCTAATATGAAGTTTAAAATGCAAGATAAACAAAATCAACTAATAGAGAGAATTTCTGAAAAACACCTTGTCGTTGGAGTGGATATTGCCCAACANAGTCGGAGATCCACTTACATTTGAAAATAGTGAAGATGGGTTTGCTAGTTTATTAAAATGGATAGATAAGCTTCAAAGATTAAATAAACTTGAGGTAGCCATCGTGGGAATGGAACCTACAGGCCATTACTGGATTAATCTTTCGAAATGGCTATTTAAACAAGGAATTGAGGTAGTAACGGTAAACCCTCAC
>NZ_LMBV01000048.1:188-11581 GCF_001439925.1 Peribacillus muralis | reverse complement strand
AACAACTACTTTAGCTCCACGTTCAGCTAACAGTTTAGCTGTTGCAGCACCAATTCCTCGACTGGCTCCTGTTACGATAACTACTTTATTCATCTTTCCTCTCTCCTTTAGTATTTTGATTTTGATGAAGTTTGTTATTTCTTGTGTGTTATATTGATACAACGATTAGAATCATCCTTTAATGAAGATTCTAATCATGGTGCCACAAATAATTAAGTCATGCTGCTTGTTCTTCTTTTTTCTTTTTAGGAACCCAGAGCGTAATAACCAAACTGATAATNAGCTATTCCAGCCATAATAAGAAAGATATNCATGAATTCCTGCTGCAAGAGAATGAGAAGATACATGTGATACTGAGTCTGTTGAAACGCCTACCTGTTGATTTAAGAATTTTCCTAGTACGGCTACCCCTAATGTCTGTCCTAATGTACGAACAAATGTATTAGAAGAAGTAGCTACTCCTCTAAGATTCCATCCAACTGCGGATTGTACAACGATTGTAAACGTAGTGATCGACAAACCAAATCCTAATCCCATTACAAAGATGATACAAAGCATCATCCAGATAGGGGATGAGATCGTGATAAACGGTAAAGCAAATGACCCAAGTGTAACAAGACATATCCCTATAAGAGTAACAGGTTTAGGGCCTACTTTAATTAACAATCGGCTTCCAACTGTTGCTCCAAGTGGTCATCCAATAGACATTGGGAGTAAAACAAAGCCTGAAAACGTAGCTCCTTTTAGAAGCACACTTTGAACCCACAAAGGAATGTAAGTTGTCAATCCAATCAAAATGGCACTAGCTAAAAAAGAGACTAGATTAGCAATTAAAATTTCCCGATAGTACAACAGCTTAATCGGTATGATTGGTTCAGGATGCTTAATCTGAATACGTATAAAAACCACAAGAAAAATAACTGTAATAATCAAAAGTACATACGTCATCACAGAATTCCATTGAAAACTGCTTCCTCCAGCAAGAAGGAGATAAAGTATGGCTGTGGTTCCAATTGTAAACGTGATCGCTCCACCATAATCAATTTTCCGTTCTTGATTTCCTACATTTCCCTCTAAATATTTTCCAATAATCCACATAGATATCAAGCCAAAAGGAAGATTGAGAAAAAAGATCCAATGCCAGCTGACATAATCGACTAAAAACCCTCCAACTAATGGTCCAAAGAGTCCAGCGATTCCACAAAGTGCGCTAAATAACCCCTGAACCTTCGCCCGTTGTTCAAAGGTGAAAATGTCTCCGATAATCGTGAAGGTAATAGGAATAACAGCGCCAGCTCCAATTCCCTGGATCGCGCGAAATAAAATCAGTTGCCCCATATTTTGTGAAATTCCACATAATAAGGATCCAACTAAAAATATGGAAGTCCCTACTATAAAGACTTTTTTTCGCCCAAAAAGATCGGCTAATTTTCCAAAGATAGGGGTTGTAACGGCGGAAGTAAGTAAATATAAAGCAACTACCCAACTAATAAGATCAATTCCACCTAATTTTTTTACAATAGCTGGTGTTGCTGTACTAACGATGGTTGCTTCTATCGCAGTTAAGAACGTGGCGATAAGTAAGGCACTGGTAATTTTACGTTGATACGCGTTCAATCTTTTTTTTCCTCCTTTACGTTGGATTCTAGAAGCAAGGAAGTGACTAAACACTCAAGCATATTATCAAACTTATCGAGTTCTTCTTCACTAAAATTTGCAAAGGTTGTGTTATTGCTCATTTTTGTTCGAGGTTTCATCTCCTCCATTGTTTCCTTGCCTTTGGCCGTAATTCCGACCCTTGTTATACGTTTATCATTTGAGTCGGTCCATGTCATAATTAATCCTGCTTTACGTAAACGCTCAACCAACCCCGTAATATTTTGTTTAGTCACAAGCGTTTCCTCGCATAATTTAGCCAAGGAACCCCCCTCATTTCTATCAATAATTCCTAATAACTGCCACTGTTGAACACTTGCTAAATCCGTACCTTCAACTAGTTTCAGCCCAACCCTATTAAGCAGTGTAGATACACGAAGTAAGTTCATGATAATTTTTACTTTTGATTTCACAATAAGACTCCTTTAAAATGGTTAATATATTGACTATTTTAAAGGAATATCTAATAAAGTCAATATATTGACTTTATTATTCAACTAACCTGCCCCTTTAGTTCATTAAGCAAAAAGGCCACCAAATGGCAGCCCCTGTTCCCAAGCTAAAGCACCCGATAGTTTAAGTATATTTATTCACAAACTTAATTGGTCTTGCATAAAAATTTAGTCTATTCATCGCAGGAATGTTGCCCTTTAATAACATAAGAAAGACGATTCCTTATAATGAAGAATCGTCTATTTTTGATGAATTACATTCTGAGAAATCATTTAGTAACCTTATCAACCCGATTTGTCCATATATACCCCTGATATCCTTCTGGAATTTTTTCAAGGCTTTCTTTTGTATCAAACCCTTCTGACCATTTCCCATTTCCTTCTACGATTACGACTCGCGTATTGACCGACTCCATTCTATCAATAAATTTATTGGGCCATCCCCATAAGTACTTCGCATAATTTAAAGGTAAATGTAGCTCCATATTATGCAATTCTTTCGGAATATATCCCGTCCAACCTAATAATTCATATTTTAATAGTACATTTTTCATCATTGTTTTCGTTAACAGTTTCAACTCTTTATGTTTTGATCTTAAATAATCAAATCCTTTACCGTCTCCATCACCATAAACGGTTATTTTATTCAATTGAGCCTTAGACATTTTACTTAAATATGTATCCCACAATACTTTTGTTGTTTCCATATCTCCATCTTTGTCATGAATTAAAAACTCTTTATTAGGAAAAGCTGCAAACACCTCATCTAAGCTTGGCATCATACCAATGCCTTTGCCACGAAACGGATAACTCTCTCCATTATCAGCCGTATAACCATAGCCGACATCTAGTTGTTTCAATTCGTTCATCGTATAATCTTTGACTTCACCTTTCCCATTTGTTCTATACTCTAAAGTGAAATCATGAAAAACAGCTAATTGATGATCCTTCGTTAACTGAATATCTAATTCCACTACGTCAGCACCATTATCAAATGCTGTCTTCATAGAAGGAATTGTATTTTCTAAATAAGGATGCTCAGGCGGATAAATGATTTCAGCTGTATTCGTATCATTCTCTACCTTTGAAATATCAAAGGTTTGAGCCAACCCTCTATGAGCTAGAATCTTATAATTTGTATCTTTCGAATAAAAAAGGCTCGTATTATTCATCCAAACCATAGCAACAACAAGGGTTAATACCCCCAAAATAATATATTTCCTTTTACCTTTTCTTTTTTTCATTTGTTTATCCTTTCTTTTCGTACCTTAAAATGAATTTACAATTTTATTATCCTTTTATAAGAGTATTTGAATTTTTAATACAGTGCAATGTATTAAAAATGTAATTCAGATAAAAATTAATTGAAAAATCAAGTCTTTCTCAACTAATTCAACTAAACTGCCCCTATAGTTGTATAAGAAAAGAGCTGCCCTATAGACAGCGCTGATCCCGGCTAAGGCACCCGTTAGTTCATTAAGGAGTATTGTACAGTTGACACAAACTGCGCAGCACAACAACCCGAATTCTATAAGGAATTCGGGCAATAATCCCTAAAGGTATAAGAACCTTATATATAAAAAAAAGAAGCCTATTATTGAAAGAATAAAATTGGTAATTCAAAAAGAATTTATGTCATAGTAAAGGAACTACGAAGTCCAATTNACAAAAGAGCAAACACAAAAATAAGAATTATTCCATAGATAGCGAATATCCATGAGAGTCCACTTCCTGTAGTTTTAAACAGCTTATAAAAGATAAATACTGCGGTTACGAGAAATAAGACAGCCAAGAGTATGTAAAGTAAAGAAATTAGAATATCCAGTGGTAACACTCCCTTTACTACAGATATTCTTATTGTGTGTAACTGAAATGATATTAATTCATTCATACAAATNCACAGCACGAATAAACCACATAAAAAAGGTAACTACTCTGGAATTAGAATAGTTACACAAGCCGAATTATAAAAAAGATATTCGGAGAACTTTATAGCTGCTATCTAAGTATATGTCCCAGCTGAAACTATCCTGCCCCTTTAGTTCATAAAATAAATCAACAACACCCTTTAACAGATCCTTATTATTAAAAGCAGACGTCTAATAAAGTGTCACTTGAATGATAATTTGCATATATTTTAAGTGTTACTTTGCACATCCAACTTTAAAAAACCAGCTATCATGTATCAATAAAATCGGTTACTTCCTGACGCATTATACAAACTCTCTTTTTTGTTTATAGTGATTTTTTTGAATTTGGGATGGGTTACGGTTTGGTAATCATCCACGTAACACCGAATTTATCTATAACTTCTCCATAGTATGCGCCCCATGGCTGCAATACAAAGGGGTACTTGTATTCTCCACCCTCACCAAGCTTGTCATATGCGTCTCTAGCTTCAGACTCATTGTCATAGGTTAAAGCAAGACTGATGCTACGGTTGCTGGATACCGGTTCAAAGGAATCGGAGATCATAAGCATATTCCTTCCGGCTACCATCAAGGACAGATGCATAACTTTATCCTTTACCGCTTCTGGAGTTCCTGGTGCCTCACCGAATGTTTTAAGTGATAGAATTTCTCCACCGAGTGAATCTACGTAAAAATCCGCCTGACTTCTTGCATCCTCCGACATTAGATAAGAGTTTAATTGTGCTCCCATTTTTTTAACAACCTTTCCAGTTTAATTTGTTCTTCTATAAATACGACGAATATACATTGGTGAAATCGACAAAGGAAAAAACTTTTTTAAATTTTTTTCAACATATTAAGGTGATCTTGTAAAGAGGCTTCTATCGCCTTTATTCCGGGGTCTTGTATGGACTCTAGTTTCTCTTTTAGTCTTCGCAATTCTATCTCGTACTTGCCTCTCGCCTTTGGAACCGGCATTCTTAGCGCCAAGTTTAGCGCCTCGTCCTCTGCACTTGCATTAATCACCATATATTCTATGATAAGGTCTTGATTTACCGGAAACGGGCCAGCCAATACCTGTGGTTTTCCACCTTTCTTTGGATATGTAATTCTTAAACCGGTTGAACTTGGCTGAAGCTCTTCATCGGCAAGAAGTACACCTTTTTTAGCCAGTGACTTCTTATACGGAATCATTGCCTCGCGGTAATCCTTTCCGTCGGCTAGTCCTGCCTCCGAGTACTCTGTGGCTTTGATAATCAATAAAAATCTCCTTGTTTAAGTTGGAAGAAATGAAGAGTAGAATAGACTGCTCAACTATTCCTTTACCAACACGACGAATAAGGAATGAGATAATCGACAAGGCTGGGAAAAATTCTATGTAGATGTTCCTTCTCCACATTCCATTGCGCGATTTAGTAGAAGAGTTTGTTCACGTTCATTCTGGGTTAGTGATGCAGCAAGTTTAAATTCTGTCCGAGCTTCATCGTAACGCCCTAGCTTCACCAAGAGATCCCCGCGAACACTCGGCAATAGATGATATTTCTTTAAGGACGGGTCAGCATTCAACTCGTTTACAATCTGAATGCCAATGTCCGGACCAAATGCCATGGATATAGCAACTGCCCTGTTTAATTCTACGATTGGCGAGGGCATTACAATCGAAAGCGCTTCGTAAAGAGCAGCAATTCGGGGCCAATCTGTCTCCTCCGGAGTCGGTGCCTGAGTATGGCAAGCAGAGATGGCTGCTTGCAATGAATATGGTCCAAGTGAACGCCCTAACTTCCGGCTGCGCTCCAGTGCTGCCAAACCACGGCGAATCAATAATTGATCCCACTGTGCCCGGTTTTGATCCATAAGAAGAACAGGCTCTCCTTTCGAATTAACTCGAGTTTTGAACCGGGAAAATTGAATTTCCATTAAAGCAACTAGTCCATGAACTTCCGGTTCATTAGATGCGATTTGGGCAAGGACACGTCCCAGCCTCAGTGCCTCTTGGCATAGTAAAGGACGGATCCAGTGTTCCCCAGAAGTTGCTGAATATCCTTCATTAAACATAAGGTAAATCACTTCAAGTACGGTAGACAGGCGATCATTAAGTTCCTCTCCAAGAGGTACCTCAAAAGGAATGTTTTTTTCGTTAAGGGTCCTCTTAGCACGGACAATTCTCTGAGCAATGGTTGATTCCGCGACGAGGAATGAACGCGAAATTTCTTCCGCGGTAAGTCCGCATAACAGTCGTAGTGTTAAGGCAACTCTGGCTTCTTGGGATAATACTGGATGACAGGTCATAAAAATTAGACGAAGGAGATCGTCACCAATCTCCCCATCCAATACTTGATCCACATCTTCCACAGTATATAAATCCGTATTTTTAGCAATCTCAACATACTTTTGATCACGTATCTTCGTTCTTCGCAAAAGATCAATCGCACGCCGCTTCGCCGTTGTCATCAGCCATGCGCCAGGATTGTCTGGTATCCCGGCATGCGGCCATTTTTCAAGGGCAATCACTAATGCATCGTGGGCAAGATCCTCTGCGAGACCGACATCCTGAACTATTCGAGTTAACCCCGCAATAAGCTTTGCGGACTCTATTCGCCATATTGCATCGATGGTTCGATGTGTATTTGACAAACTCACGCTTGTTTCTGCTCCTTAACTTGTTTGCGAAGGACTGTTTCTTTCGCCAACAATTCGGCATTATTCGTTAATTCTTCAACCTCAAACACCTGTCTCAACTCAATCTCGCCCTGGCCAAACCCATGGGGGTCAGGCATACGAAGTGCCCATTCAATTGCTTCCTCTCTTGATTTGACTTCTATCAATGTATATCCTGCAATCATTTCTTTTGCCTCCGTAAACGGACCATCCATAATCTTTGGTTTTCCACCAGCTTTCGGGTAAGAAATCCTAATTCCATTTGAGCTGGACATCAGACCATCAGCTGCTAGCAATACCCCTGCCTTAACCAACTCCTCATTATACTTCTGCATGGCATCAAATTGCTCCTGACTAGGCAATACCCCTGCCTCTGAATCTGTTGTAGCTTTGACAATCATCATAAATCTCATATTGTATACCTCCTATTATTCCGTGAAGTTTCTTAACCGATGTAAAACCGTTGGGTAAGTCAGCTTCTATATATACAACGAATTAAACTTAACCAGATAGACAGTAATATAATTATTTTCTCCATATTACTTTCGGCGGCAAGCTGTAAAATTCCTGTCGGTCATTAAAAAGGGGCCTCATGAGCAAGTAATCGGGCGATACCGATAAGACTTACCACTAAGGTTCACCAATTATTATCATTTAAGGTGTTATTATAGTGATAGGTAGCCTTTGAAGTTATCGCCAGCTTTTCCCCCACTTCACACCGTACAGGCGTAGCTTTGGAAACTACGTTAATGAGCTAACCTGTCCCGTTAGTGTCATAAGAAAGAGCTGCCTTAAATGCAGCTCTTTGGATAATTCCTTCGCATACTATACTTACTTTTTCATAACGGGGATCCATATTTCACTTCTAAATGTTGGTGAGGTTATATCTTTATTTTCGTTCCAAAGGATTTCTGGACCTTCTCTTTGTTCATAGTTAGAGGATGGAAACCATTCGGAATAAATACGTCCCCATACATTTTGCAGTGTTTCAGGAAAGGGTCCGACTGCTTCGAATACCACCCATGTAGACGCATCAACTTTCAGCTGTGTTAAGTTATCTGGACATTCCCTCGTTGTTGCTGAGCCGATATAATGATCAAGCTCCCCTTTTTCCTCCAACCGACCTTCGGAAAAGTTCGCAGATGCACTAAGCAGCCCTAATGGCTCGACATTCGATAAGTCTTTAAGTTCATTTATCGTTTTTTCGTCTAAACTTTTCCACATAGATGCAATCTCTGGATTAACCCCTTTAAAAATAATTGGAACTCTTTTTTTAATTCCAATAATGTGAAATGCCTCTTTTTCTTCAATTCGATAGTTCATTTCACTGCCTCCTTTAATGGATAATTGGAAGGACATCGGTGGATAGGCTTTAAGTGAATGGCCATTACTTCTCGCTTCTGATGGTGGGATGCCGTGCAAATGTTGAAACGCTCTTCCAAAAGAGTCAGGTGAGCTGTACCCGTACTTTATCGCTATATCAATAACCTTTATGTTGTTATCTTTTAGCTCAAACGCCGCAAGTGTAAGTCGTCTTCGGCGGATATACTCAGAAAGTGAAATACCTGCAAGGAAGGAAAACATCCTTTTAAAATGATATTCCGAGCAATAAGCTAGCCTTGCAACTTCTTTAAAGTCAATTTCGTTCGTTAGATTGTCTTCAATGAATTTAATGGCACCATTCATATTTTTGAGCAAATCCATTCAATGACCTCCCTTATATCAATAGAATAGCAGGAATTGAAACGAATCATCCGACATTCTGTGCACAATTATGCAGGGTCTAATCCCTTTCGCACCTGTTAATGAAAATAACCTTATTGTTAAAATGAACTAAAGAACCCGTTAGTTCATTAAGGTTTTTTCACTTGGTTTTGAATGTATGATAATGCTAAGAATCATACGTTCAAAAGGCCGCCAATTGGCGGCCTTCTTATGGCGCTAAAGTACCCGTTAGTTGAAGAAGAAACCTAGTTATGTAGTGCACTTTTATTTATTCCTATTCTCCAGCATCTATTTTCCAGCTATTTTGCAACTTCCGAATATAAATGATTTGACCAATGTGATATGCGTTATGAGTAGATACATTTCCGAGTATTTCCCACCACTTCACTTGTTCAGGGAAACCATTAACATCACTTTCAACTTTTTCTTCAGTTAATAAACCTTGCCATCGTAACAGCACTTCTAATAGTAGTTTTTTTAAGTCATTAAATGTATGGTTTTCAGGAATTATAAAGCTTTTATTATTATTGCCTATGGACGGCACAGCATTGACGTGAGATTTTTGGTACCTTGTTTGCCATGTTTGATTCCAATATAATAGATGCTGCACAATTTCAGCTATACTATTACTATCTTCGTTTGGCTTCCAAAATGCTTGTTCCTCAGGCAAATTTTCCACTGAATCTGAAAATGGTATGTACCAGCTAGGGTCATTAGCATTTGCTAACAACTGATCAGATAAAACATCTTTTGCATGAAACATACTTTCACACTCCTTATATTAATATGATTATTATTTTTCCCTACACCGCTAAAATAATGGTGTGCAATTTGTATATTCTACATAGTATATTAATTGTCCTGTTATAATTCTTATTCGACTAACCTGCCCCGATAGTTTATTAAGAACAAAATAAAAAGGACTCTTGGCCCCTTAAAAATACTTTCCATACAGGTCTCTCCGAATTGCACCACTTAGAAATGCGTAAATTTTTGTTGTTTCACTTTTTTCATGACCCATTTAATAATGAATTACTTCTAGAGGTGTTCCATTATTCAATAAATTTGTAGCGTAACTATGTCAAAGCAGGTGGGGTGAATGCTTTTTTTATGTCCGTTCTCTTGGCTACCAGTAAAGAATAAAATTGGTATTTCAAAAAGAATTTATGTCATAGTAAAGGAACAATGAAGACCAATAAGCNAGCAAACACAAAAATAAGAATTATTCCATAGATAGCGAATATCCATGAGAGTCCACTTCCTGCAGTTTTGTATAAAGTATTCATGTTTTCCTTAGAAATCTTGTTCAACTAAAGGGCCAAATTGTTGAAGATCAGCAGGAAATTTGGGAAGGTCGTTGAAGTTAATATTATGCTTGTGTTATTCAATTAACTCGTAGGTTAAAATCCAGAGGATTGATTTTGTCCAGAATCAAAAAGATAGTTTGCTTGTTGCTGCACTGGTTATCATTGAAAGGGAAAAAGGAGGAAATAAAGAATGACGCATCCTACATTAGAAATGTACAACTACCATGCATGGGCAAATGGGGTTATCATTGATCGTTTAAAAGAACTTCCGGAGGAGATTTATCATAAGGAAATTCAGAGTGGTTTTTCTTCGGTATCGAAGGTGTTGTCTCACATTTACCTCGTAGACTACGGATGGTTTGATATTATAACGGGTAAAAGTATGAATGAAGCATTGGCGTCTGCGAATCAATTAAGAGAACAGGTGGAAACAAAAAGTATTAGTGAAATGGAAAAGATATTTTTAGACTTATCTGAGCGATACAAAGCACTTCTAAACAGCATAAAAGATATTGAAAAGGTAATTGTAGTTAATAATCCATGGGCCGGGGAGCTTGAAACTTCTGTTTCAGAATCAGTACTACACGTTGTTACTCACGGATCATATCACCGTGGCAATATAGCTACCATGTTGCGGCAAATGGGGCAAACCTCTGTTATGCAAGATTACGGACTTTACCTGTATTCTAAATAAGAACATAGACCTTTTCTTTCAAACACCATCCCTTTTATAACTTATCCTGGCGGTTTATCTTTTTGGGATAAAAATAGTTATACAATTGCTTTATGTGTATTCCATAATCGGGCGCTTTAATTAAACAAGCAGCTAAAATGATCTTCCAGCCGAAGATCACGAAGAAATCATATATTAAAACAAAAATCAATCCATTGGTTGTGAATTAAATCAGTATTTCTTCTCCAGTAAGTTAATCAATTTTCCCTTTACATCAATCCATTCGGTATCAACAATACTGTAAAATATATTGTCGTGAATAGTCCCATCTGCCTTAATCCTATGTTTACGAAATATTCCTTCTTTTACTGCACCTATTCGTTCAACTGCTTTTTGAGAGGGTACATTTTGTCCACTAATCGAAAATTGAACACGTAGTACCTTCAGTTCTTCGAAACAATATTGAAGTAATAAAAATTTACATTCTGTGTTCACCTTCGTTCTCCAAACTGATGGAGAAAGCCAAGTCCATCCTATTTCAACATTTCGATTTGCTGTATCTATGTCACCAATACGAGTTGTCCCTATTACTTCACCTGACAATTTATCCTTTATTATAAAAGGTAATTGCTTGCCATCATTTTTGCTTTGTACAGCTATCGATAAAATTTGTTCTATATCATCAAATGTTTTAACTTCCCTCCAAGTATATTTCCATACATCAGGGCTTTTTATAGCTTCATATACTTGTTCCTTATATTTCATCTCAAGAGGAACAAGAGTGATTGTAATTCCTTCTAATATTAAATTTGTATCAATTTTCATTGTAATTTTATCTCCTTTAACGAATTAAATAGACTTTCCTTTATAATACATCAATACAAAAACTTGACGTCAAAAGAGAGAAATTCTTGTTAAACTAACCTGCCCCGTTAGTTCCATAAGAAAAAAGCTATCTTAAAAACAGCTCCGATCTTCAGCTAACGCACCTGTTAGTTCTATAAGAAAAGAC
>NZ_LMBV01000048.1:0-148 GCF_001439925.1 Peribacillus muralis | reverse complement strand
CTCTTTCTTCGTTAGC
Source organism: Peribacillus muralis (assembly GCF_001439925.1). Taxonomy (GTDB): domain Bacteria; phylum Bacillota; class Bacilli; order Bacillales; family DSM-1321; genus Peribacillus; species Peribacillus muralis. The sequence continues at coordinate 132 of NZ_LMBV01000048.1, read as the reverse complement.
TTAACGAAGAGGCCTTGATTTTTTCTTGTTTGAGATTATTATTTGCTTTTCATTTTAGACAAAATCCAGTCTGCAACCAATCGCTGCTGCTTTTTTCAACCCGTCTTGTCCTCTCTTCATATCAGTCTATGA
>NZ_LMBV01000046.1:303-12736 GCF_001439925.1 Peribacillus muralis | reverse complement strand
GAAGATCGAATTAGGAATACAGCTTAAGATTTAACCTTTTAGTGTCCAAAATATTGACTCAAATCCATTATAGTATGCATACAAACTTGGATAGAAATTAAATTGTACTAAACTTTGTAATTGAACTAAACGTGTGTCCATGTGCAAAATTATAAATTATTGTTGTAAGCTCTTCAATTAAATGGCGCGATTCTTTAATAATTGATAAAGGTTTTTGAAAAATATCAACCAAAAATGTTTCAAAAAATATTACGTGAGGGATAATGTAAACCTTGTTAAACTAACAGGAGCTATACTTCAAGATTAATATTGCTATCTTAGCTGTTGGGAGAGGATTTATGAACACAAGAAACAAAAGTGCTGCTAAACTATTCTTTGCAATATCAATATTTCTTTTTCTTTTCGCCTGCTATGATTACTTAACTGGATGTATTGGTTGTCTAAAAATTGATTTACGCTATTTCTTTATCTCATTATTTGTAGCATTAGTTTTACATATGACAAAAGAAAGAAAAGGTAATAAAGATTGAGTTAATGAACTAACGGGTGCGTTAGCTGACGATCGGAGTTGTCTCTAAGGTAGCTTTTTCTTATGGAACTAAAGGGGCAGGTCAGCTTTATAGGTTCTAGTTAGTTAACTTATTTTTATAATTAATATTTTTTTCTAACTTAAATCGATTATTCTATAAAAAAACTATGATACGTTAAGGCATTAATGATAAGCTTTATTGATACCTATTATTTTATATTGGGTAGAATGTAGAGAACTGGAATATGTATTTTGTGCTTTGAAAGAAGGTGTTTGCTATGAATGATAACGGTCAAATGGAGTTCTTAACTAATTGGTTAGAATTCACTACCATAAAGGATAAAATTGCAACTGAATTAGAAACAGCATTAAAGAAAAACAATGATATTTCACTTAAAGAGTTTTATGTTATGTACTACTTATCACAAGAAACTAACCGAAAGCTTAGATTACAACAACTCCAAGAATTAATTGGATTAAGTCAGAGTGCCATGTCGAGACTTGTCGGAAGGCTTGAAGCTAAGACATGTGGTGCATTGGAACGTTCTATTTGTGAGGATGACAAGCGTGGTATTTATACGTCACTTACTCCTCTAGGGTTAATTAAATTTGAGCGTGCACTTAAGACGTTTAATTCAGTTATTGATGATTTAGATGTAGATAAAAGCATAATTTCTAGTGTTTTAAGAAATAATAGTATGGGTATCAAAGAGAGAAAGTCATGAGACTTTCTCTCAAATCATGTTAATTGACTTTTGTTTTTGCAGGTGATAACTTAGCAATTACATGCAGACGCATGCATTTAAAATATATCAAGGAGCTGTATAACATGAACGAACCTAATATTTTTGATACATTTTCCTACAAAGGACTTGAACTAAGAAATCGTATTATGATGTCACCAATGTGTCAGTATAGTGTAGAGAAAAAAGATGGAATTGCTACGGATTGGCACTATATTCACTACGTCAGTCGTGCCATAGGTGGTGCAGGGCTTGTCATGGTAGAAATGACGGACGTTGAACCTGACGGTCGTATATCTGATTATGATTTAGGTTTATGGTCTGTAGAACAAGTACCAGCACTAAAGCGGATTGTAGATGGAATTCATCAACATGGAGCAAAAGCAGCTATTCAAATTGCGCATGCTGGTCGTAAAGCGGAAGATGCGGAAATACCTGTCGCTCCATCTGCTATCCCATTTGATGAGGCTTCAAAAACACCTAGAGAATTAACTACAGAAGAAGTTTACGGGATGATTGAGAAATTTCGTAAATCAGTTCAATTAGCTGTTCAAGCAGGGTTTGATGTAATTGAAATTCATGGAGCACATGGATATCTTATTCATCAATTCCATTCGCCTTTAACCAACAAACGAACTGACGAGTTTGGTCAAGACTTAACTAAATTCGGTTCAGACATTCTTAAAGCAGCAAAAGAAGAAATTCCTAAAGATATGCCCTTAATGATGCGGATATCTGCAAAAGAATATGTAGATGGTGGCTATGATATTGAGGGTGCTATTGAGTTAGCAAAAGCTTACAAAGAAGCAGGAGCAGAAATCTTTGATATTTCTTCAGGTGGCGAAGGGCAAATTGCTGCATGGGGAAAACCAGGCACACACGCTGCATATCAAGTTCCGTTAGCTAGAGAAATTAAAAAAGCTTTAAATGTACCTGTCATTGCAGTTGGTCGCTTAGATGAACCTGCTCTTGCTAATGCGGTTGTTGGAACTGGAGATGCGGATATGGTTGCTGTTGGAAGAGGGATGTTACGTAATCCTTATTGGGCGTTAGAAGCGGCAAAACAGTTAAGAAAAGATACAAATACAATTGTCCCAGTACAATACGAAACAGGATTTTAAAAAAAGGGGTATTATACCGTCGAGAAATACAAACGGATTGACACTATTATCAATAATGCGGGCTTAATGTTATTTTCAAAATGGGATAATGCTCATGTCGACGAATGGGAGAAAATGATTGATTTAAACCTAAAGGGTGTCTTATATGGCATTGCAGAAGTCCTTCCTCAAATGAAAAAACAAGGAAAAGGACAAATTATTAATGTAGGATCAGTTGCAGGTCATGCGGTAGGAGAAGGGCATGGTGTGTATAGTGCTACGAAGTATGCTACTAGAGCCATTACAGAAAGTCTTCGAAAAGAAATGTCTGTTCACCATAACATTCAAGCTGTATATGTTTCTCCAGGTGTAATTGCGACAAATTGGCAAGATAAGGTAACTGATAAAGATATGAGTGAGGTATTAGGAGAATTAAATGAGGTTGCTATTGCTCCTGAACATGTGGCTTAAACGATTGCATTTGCAGTCAACAAACCTAGTAATGTAATGGTTAATGACATTTTTGTAACTCCGACTAAGCAAGAATGGTAAATTTCATTTCAAGTTTAATTGCTTGAAATAAAGTGTGTAACACAAATAAACATGCAGACGCATGCAAGTTAATGGGAGGTCTGGATATGAACGTATTAGTGATAGGTGCAAATGGTCAAGTAGGTAAAGAAATCATTAAGAAATTAAAAGATACTAAACACAACGCAACGGCTTTAGTACGCAAAGAGGAACAAGTACAAGAGCTAAGGAACTTAGGTGCCGACCATGTAGTGTTAGGCGATTTAGAAGAAGACTTTTCACATGCCTTTAAGGGTATTGATTCAGTGATATTTGCTGCGGGTTCTGGTGGCTCTACTGGAGTAGATAAGACATTGCTTATTGATTTATGGGGGGCTAAAAAAGCTGTTGATTATGCGAATCAATCTGACATTAAACATTTTGTTCAACTTAGTGCGGCTGACAGTTTAGACGTTGATGATGAGAGTGAAAAGATGAAACCTTATGCGGTGGCAAAAAATATGTCTGATTACTACATTGAGCAAAGTAATTTAGACTATACCATCGTAAGACCGGGTCCGATGAATAATGATAATGCTAACGGCAAGATTGAGCTACATCAAACAACACGCCAAGACCATTTCAACGATTACCTTATTACAAGGCAAGATGTTGCTCATGTCCTTGTGGAAACTCTAGGTAAAGAGCATTTATTTAAAAAGAGCTTCTATATTAAGCAAGGTGACAGTAGCATAGTTGATGCATTAGAAACGGTCAAATAAGAATAGATTTATTATGCGAGAGCACCTATTATAGGTGCTCTTGTTTAAATGAAAACAAATAAGGAAGGTTATAATTGGATCTGACTTTCTCCTCTGGCGATATCCAGACCAACCACTGGATTCATTCTTATCTTCTTCCTTGAATTAAATCTAAATCTAACCGATAACCTCTAGGACTCCTTATAGTGTCACAGCTTGGCTTGTTATAGGGAATCACTTTTGCCCCAACCAGCCTCAATCATGTTTCTATAAGTAGAGGGTGAACAGTTTAGTTGTCGGGGGTTTCTCCCACGGGGGCTTTAGATAAGAAGCTATATTATTAAATCGGTTTCTAAACGTTGTAGGGAACCGATTTTTCTATGCTCTAATTTGCTTAACGTTGTAAATTCGCATTTTCCTGACGCTACCCCAAAATGAGAGAAGAAACAAAAAATAAAGAGACTAATTTAGAAATGATGATTGTTGCTATAATTCTTTTTATATTAATAATAGCAGCATGGATATTTTCTCTGAGTTGAAAGGGATTTCATAAACCATCCTTGTTGAACTAACGGGTGCGTTAGTTCATTAAGGATCACAAAAATAATCAATCTTTTTTATAAAATAATCAAGAAGATTAATTTGTATGACTGTATTGTTATAATGTACTCGATTTTGTATCTCAAAACAGTTTAGAGAATGAATTGGTGCGGTTTTGAGTGGATTAATAACTCAATGTACTCAAATTAATGTCCCCAATGTATTTATCTTTGTGTCTTCGATAGATTTAAAACATTCATCAACGTATTTTATGCTGGAGAAGATAAATTATATAATATATTATAAAAATGTATTAATTGAGATTTATTGTTATTTTGAAAAACAGGTTATTCATAATAAACTCGGCTTTTTTTACAAAAAGAACAGGAGAAGGAAGTGATTGCTTTGAAGAAACAGCAAGCAGCAGAAATAGCAAGAAAGTATGGTTTGAAAGTGAAAGAGGAGTCTCTTGTATTCAACCAATCAGGTTTGGACTTTCTAGTTGTCTATGCAGAAGATGATAAATGCGAGGAATGGGTGCTAAGGTTTCCGAGACGAAAAGATGTGATGACTAGGACCTCAATCGAGAAGAAAGCATTGGATCTTGTCAAAAGATATGTTACTTTTCAGACTCCAGTCTGGTCGATTTATGAAGATGATCTGATAGCGTATAAAAAGTTAACTGGAGTACCGGCAGGCACGATCAATCAAGAGATTCAAAACTATGTGTGGGAGATGGACTATGAAAATGTTCCTGAGCAGTTTCATCAGACATTAGCAAAAGCTCTGGCTTCGCTGCATAAAGTGCCGAAAGCAGAAGCTATTAAAGTAGGACTGATTGTCCATACAGCAGAGGAGGCAAGAAAATCAATGATTGAGCGTATGGAAAAGGTAAAAGCAGAATTTGGCGTAGGTGAATCCCTATGGAGACGTTGGCAGACCTGGGTGAAAAATGAGGATTTGTGGCCTCAGGAGACAGGTTTGATTCACGGAGATGTTCATGCTGGGCATACGATGATTGATAAGGATGCCAACGTAACCGGTTTAATCGACTGGACTGAAGCAAAAGTAACAGATATATCAAATGATTTTGTTTCTCATTACCTCGTATTCGGGGAAACAGGCCTGGAGAAACTGATCGATTACTACAGGAAAGCAGGAGGGATTTACTGGCCAGCAATGAAGGAGCACATTATTGAACTTACTGTGGCATATTCTGTTGCAATTGCTGAGTTTGCCATCATCTCAGGCTTGGAAGAGTATAAGCAGATGGCAAGAGAAACATTGGAATTGGATGACCGTTAGCATTAAGCAAAAATAAAGTAAATATGGGAAAATACAGTTCCTCTCAATGAATAATAACTGCCTAAGTTTTTCTCTTGTATTACTGTGAATAAAGATTTCACAAGCCAAAACGCATGCGTTTTCACAGAGGAAATAACGGGTGCGTTAGCGCCATAAGAAGCCTACCAATTGGCAGCCTTTTAAACGTGCGGTTCTTCACAATATCGCACATTCAGAAGATTTTTAAAATTTAATGAACTAACGGGGCAGTTTTAGTCCAACAAGAGATTCCATAAAACCTCATTTTTTTTTTTCAGCCGCTAGGCTTCTTTATAAGCCGGAAACGTTGATTTATCAAGGATGTATAAAATCCATGTGAAACGCTTTGGAAGCCAAGGGGTTTTGTTTTATATAAGTTACCTCCTATATGAATAAAGGCAGCTTTCAATTTCTCGCTGAAAGCTGCCTTGTTAATTATGTTTTAATTGTAATTTACTATATAGGGATATATCTACATTAATCTAACTATTCAAGAAATAAGGTCTTAAAAAATTTTCTATCATAGCTCTTTGCTTGGACTTTTCCGAGACCATACAACTACAGGAATAAGCACTAGTGACAGAATGGCTCCAGAAAGTGATAATGCTGCAAAACTAGAATGAGCGACTACCATTCCTGAAACCCCCCCACCAGCAGCTCCTGACAGTGCAAATAGGACATCGACTGATCCTTGTGTTTTTGCACGCACAGATGGGTGTGTTGAATCTATAATGAGAGCAGTCCCACTTATTAAACCAAAGTTCCAGCCCAAACCCAGTAGCACTAACGCCAGGGTAAGCATTGGCATTGAATCTACCGGTGCAAAAGCTGCCACCAATCCAGAGGCTAGGAGTGTAGCACCAGAAGCAACAGCCATAGTAATACGGCCAAGCTTATCTACCAGTATACCTGTCAATGGTGAAGGAAGGTACATAGCTGCTATATGGAAACCTATAACTAATCCTACTTCTCCCAAACCATGACCATGATGTCCCATATGAATTGGTGTCATTGTCATAATGGCTGCCATGACAAATTGAGTCAAAATCATAATTACTGCCCCTACAACAACACCTTTTTTGTTTATGGTAGCATTCTTTAAATTTGTCCCGTTCTGTGCGGTATCTTCTTTTTTCTTAGCATTCGCAATAGCTGTAGACACAACTAAAGGGTCTGGACGAAGAAAAATTAAGATAAATAATCCGGCAATAATAAAAGCAGCTGCTGACAAGATAAAGGGGCCAGCCAAGGTTGGAACACCAATTGAATCCGCAAATTCTCCCATTCTATTGACCAAGTTAGGACCAACTACAGCACCCAGGGTAGTGGAAACCATGGCCATGCTTGCAGCAGTTGCCCTTTGTTTATCTGTTGCAAGGTCTGTCCCTGCATATCGCGCTTGTAGATTAGACGCCGTACCAGCTCCATAAATAAAAAGAGAAATAAATAAAAGTGGGATGCTGTTGGTTAAAGCTGCAATTATAACACCAATAGCACCTAACCCACCTGCAAGGAAACCACCTGCAAGTCCTGCTCTACGGCCAAAACGTTGTGAAGACCGGCCTATAAGTAGGGCAGCTCCTGCAGAACCTAAAGTAAATAGGGCAGTTGGAATTCCTGCCGCATTTTCAGTCCCTAGCATGTCTTGTGCAAGAAGCGCTCCTACTGTTATACCGGCTCCAAGTCCTGCTCCCCCAAAGATTTGTGAAAGAATCAAAATTCTTAATGTTTTTTTATAAAGCTGTATTTGTCTTTCTGGTGAATCAATATATTCTTGCAACCATATAGGCTGCTGTGTTGAGGTATTTGTATCTTTTGCTGACATTGACATGAACCTTACCCTCCTAACGAAATATCCTTGTAGCTTTTCATGTTTGTTTTGTCATCCTTGGAACATTTCATTCATATCGTCATTAAAAGAAGCTCATAATTAAATTTTCAATAATTATGAGCTTCTTCTATTTCTTATTTTTAAATAGGAACGTGACACTATTTGTCGGTGTTCATATTAAAATTTATAGGATTCACCATCTTCTGGTACTAAAATATTACTTGAGAATCCTTTTTCTTTACTAAAGTTTTTTAATTCTTCTCTAGAAAGTGTCCAATGGTTAACAGCTTCCATATGAACAGAAATAACCTTAGCATTAGGAGCCGCCTTGTGTACTTCATAGATGTCTTCTTTTCCCATAATGAGAGAACCATATTCTATAAATTGATTATCTCCGCCATTGACGACAATAATATCTGGTTTATGGGTATCTAATTCTTCCTGTACACCTTCATACCAGACTGTATCACCAGCTACGTAAAATGTTTTTTCATTTGGATGTTTAAAGACAACGCCACATACTTCCCCCATAAGCTTTAATAGTTCTTCTCCTCTTCCATGCTCGCCTCTTGTTTTAACTAATTGGATGCCTTCAAAGACAGTGTCCTTTGTTAATACCTCTACATTTTGGAACCCGGTATTTTGAACTTCCTTTGCATCTTCTTCATTTTGAACGAACATTTTAATATCTTTTGGTAATAGTCTTTGCGCTGCCTCGTCAAAATGGTCTAAATGTAAGTGAGTGATAATGACTGCCTCAACACCACTGATAATATCGTCAACAGAGGTTGGTAAACTCACTGAAGGATTGTTTTGATCTTGCCTAATCGTACCAGGGAAAGATGGGTACGTACCTTTCTCTGCTAACATAGGATCAATTAAAAACTTTTTATTTGCATATTCTACAACTATCGTTGCATTTCGAATTTGTGTAATCTTCATCTTTACAACTCCCTTTCTTTTCATGTGTGTTTCCTAACAGTGTTAAGTGTATAATATGAGCAGCATTCAAATACACAGATAAAATAAAGTGTTTTAGCCGTTTGACTTTAAATTTGAAAGGAGTTGACGTTCAGATGGATCAAACAGATAAACGAATTATAGATGAGTTATGTAGTAATAGCCGGATTACGATGAAAGAATTAGGGGAGAGAGTTCACTTAACAGGACCGGCAGCTGCAGCAAGAGTGGAGAAGTTAAAGGATAATGGGGTCATTGAGGGGTATAGTATTAAAGTAAATCAAGCGAAATTAGGGTGCTATACGTATGCCTTCATCAATATTTATATAGAAGGTACACACCATCAACCTTATCTCTCATTTATCAAAACAAAGGAGGGGTATGTCATCAATAATTATAAAATCAGTGGAGATGGCTGTTATCTTTTGGAGTGCAGGTTTCCAAGTAATGAAGCGTTAAATCAATTTTTATTAGAGTTAAATAAGTATGCAAACTATAAATTATCTATTGTTATTAATAAATAATACATTAATAAAAATGGTGGATTTGTACTTAAACTATAGAGAAGTTGATTTGAACAATGGAGGTAGCTGCGGCACCTCTTTTACTTATTCCAAAGTAGTATGTGAAGGATTGTACATAAACTAACAGGTGCTTTACTTCATTAAGGGAGTTGCTTTGGCAGCTCTTTTTCTTATGGAGCTAACGTGGAAGTTTAGTTGCAGAAAGCTCTATTATTTTCACTGTACATGGTAAAATTTTATAAATAGAATTACGTAGAAAAATGTTTAATTTGTGGGGGCGGAATTATGAATATTGGAGACGAATATTTGAAAATTGTAATTGAAAGATTTAAAAGTGTAAAAAGTCTTGGAGGTAAAACGATAAACCAATTATCTGAAGAGGAAATCTATTGGACTTATAATGACGAGTCAAATAGTGTTGCAATAATAGTAAAGCACTTGAGTGGAAATATGGTTTCAAGGTGGACTAACTTTTTAACTTCAGACGGAGAGAAGGAATATAGAAATCGTGACGAAGAATTTTTAGATGATATATCTTCAAAATCAGAGCTCACTATTGTTTGGGAAAAGGGTTGGCAAACCCTAATTGATACTTTAACTGGTTTAAGTGAACAAGATTTATTAAAAAAAATATATATTCGTGGAGAAGGTCATTCGGTAATAGAGGCTATTGAGAGGCAAATGGCACATTATGCTTATCATGTGGGACAAATTGTTTATATTGGTAAACAAGTAAAAAATAAAAAATGGGAAAGCCTCAGTATTCCAAAGGGGAAATCTGAAGAACATTTAAAACAAATGCTTGATAATCACCGAGAGCAAACAATCAAAGTAGAGGATAATCTTGTTTAGAAATACAGATTCGAATGTTATTGAGCTAACTGGTGCTTTAGCTGAAGATCGGAGCTATCTTTAAGGCAACTTATTCTTTATGCAACTATCGGGGCAGTTTAGTTTAACAAGAACTTAGATTATTCTAGAGATTGAATAGGGATTTTTATTAAAATTAAAGGAAGAAGAATTCGAAAGGATATCTAAGCTAATTATGAAAACAATTCTTATATATTTAGCAGGATTATTAATTTATCTTATATTGATAGCTAATTATGAATCTCGATTTGATAATCCATCTGCCATAATCTCTACTTTAATTTTTATATTTTCAATTTTTGTCATTGGTATTTTAAAAAGAATATTTATCAAAAAAAAATAAAAGACTTACTTCAACTAACGGGTGCTTTACTTCTTTACCAGGAGTTGATCAGCAGCTCCTTTTCTTATGGAACTAAAGGGGCAGGATTGTTGAATAACGTTCAATTTATCAAAAGAAGGTTGTTATCTGATATTCAACACATTTTCTCGAAATAGGTACTGTGGTTATATCGTTTATTACTTCAATTTATGCATTTCTTATAATGTTACGTCATAGTCTATAGTAAGAATAGAAGGAGGTTTGTATGTATACGAAAAAAAAGATGGATCACTTTAGTTATTGTTTTTTTCGCTATATTCAAACTATTTTACATAATCAGGTCTTTTCAAAGATGATGGTTCAATGAGTGGTTTCATTACAAATGAAGGTAAGCAAGAATACATAAATTCTTATCATGAGGCGATGAGTTATTTACCACAACCTTTTGAGTCAAAAATGCTCAATACCGATTTTGGTAAAGTGAAGCTATACAAATTTCAAGAAGAGGAAACACCAGACAAAACACCGTTATTGTTACTTCCTGGAAAGGGGTCTGCTACACCAATGTGGGAAGCAAATCTCAATGATTTTCTAAAACACCGTCCGGTTTACACAATTGATTTGATAGGTGAGCCAGGGTTAAGTATAGAGACAAAACGTATCAAAACTAATATGGATCAAGCTATTTGGTTAAAACAAGTGCTAGAACAATTGCCAGAAGAGGAAATCAACTTATTAGGATTGTCATTTGGTGGATGGAGTGCGGCAAATTTAGCAATTAAGCACCCAGAAAAAATTCAAACACTCATATTAGTAGAACCAGTTTATGTTTTTGGTCCTATTCCACTAAAAATGATTCTAGTTTCGATTCCAGCTTCCGTACCAGCAGTGCCAAAATCAATAAGGGAAAGAATGCTTAGTTATATCTCTGGTGGTGCTGAAATTGATGAGAGTGAGCCGACTGCCAAATTGATTGAAACAGGAATGCGAACATTCAAAAGTAAATTGCCAATGCCAGAAAAGGTTAAAACTGAACATTTGAAGAAACTTAAGATGCCAGTGCTCGGAATTTTGGCTGGTCAATCGACTATGCATCATTCCGAAAAGTCGTTTCAAATCGGTGTAGAAAATTTAAGAAATTCATACAGTAATATGGTGTTATTTGAAGACGCCTCTCATGCTATCAATGGGGAGTACCCTGAAAAGTTGTTACAAACGATTGAAGACTTTCTAAAAAATATTGAATAAGGGTTATGACTACGGCTATTTAGTTCCAGGCATCTCATGATAATATAGTCATCGACACTAATGTGAATTGGTGATTAGAGTGAGAACTTTAGTTCAAGTACCCTTAATGAACTAACGGGTGCGTTAGTCTAACAAGCGAACAAAAAAGTCGATTCGATTCCTTATCAATACAGGAAATCGACTTTTTTAGGTTGATATTTGCTTAGCGTACAAAATTTTCGAAATGTTGGAGGTACCCCTAAAAGTAGGAATATAAAAGTAAAGAAACATAGGGTTTCTAAAGTTTCACCCCATCTTACCCTGTTGTGCTTTAGATAAAAAGAAAGCACCCTCGAAAGGATGCTTTACTTTTCAATCTTCATCTTCTTCATATTCATTTGGATCGGTGGTTATGGCAATTGTTTTTTCATCGCTACGGAAATCGAATTTTAATCCCCAATTACAACTAGTTACACTAAATGTGTTGTTGTTGATAGAAAAGGCTATAATCATTTCGTTCATATCGTCTTTCTGCACTACAATATAGCTTTTTTCATTAGAGAAAACCGTATAATCCGGATGTGCTATAAGTTTCCAGCCGTCTACTAATTCTGTTTGGATAGTTTCCATGCATGCCACCTCATTTTATGTAATACCTAAATTATACAATAACATAATGCAAAAGTAATGGTTGGAAGTTCTTTGTACAGGATAAAGTACCATACGAATATCTTGTACCCCATTATCAACTCTATTTTGTAGGTGATTGGATTGTGTCTAAAAAGGCTCTACACCTTTGAGATTGTGAAAGAATGTACTTGTATAGTTATTCCAGTGAAGAATAAGTACAAAATCAATCAGTATTATTTAACAATTACTGCTAGGTGTAAAAAATGGGAGTGACTATATATTAAAAATAATCCAATGTTACTTCTTTTTGCTTTTCTATTTATTGTAATTTTTGGATTTTGGTTAAGGAAAAGGATTCTTTCATTCGATTTTAAAAGTAAAAGTAATTTGTTCTTCTTATGGGATAACTATGAGTTGATTGGTGGCGTTCTTATTGGTGTAGGATTATTATTTATTGTGATTTTTCTCTAAGGTTTATTTCACAAACGGGTGTATTAGCTTAAGATCGGAGCTGTCTATAAGACGGCTTTTTCTTAGTGTGCCAGGCATGGCATCTATCTAGG
>NZ_LMBV01000046.1:0-290 GCF_001439925.1 Peribacillus muralis | reverse complement strand
TAAGGAAGCGCAAGGTACTTATCGTGAGGTAAGGGCTGGAGGAAGCGTGGAATAAAATCTTGGCTCGACAAACAGGAATCTGATACTAAGGCTCTATAAAGGGATTAAACTCCTAAACAAGTTAAAGTCCAAAAGATGTGCGTAACTTTGTAGAGTAAATCAGGCGAGTAAAAGAGGAAAGATAGGTGTCTTACCCTGGGAGGTCTTGCGGATGTACGGATGTACAGTCGAAAAAGGTTTATCGCAAGAAGTCAGCAGAAGCCATAGTAATGAACTAATTTCATGAAGGG
>NZ_LMBV01000044.1 GCF_001439925.1 Peribacillus muralis | reverse complement strand
TTAATAGTGTGTGCTCACTTAAAATTTAACGTTGGCGCTTTGTTTTGTTCAGTTTTCAAAGAGCAATTTTTGTCGTTACTTCGTAAGCGACTTTGTTATCTTATCATCTATCGAATCTAATGTCAACGTTTATTTCAACATTGTTTTTCGATCAGTAGTTTATGTAATGCTGTCGTTGTTGGCGACTCCTAATATATTATCAGCTTGATTTGATTCCGTCAATGATTATATTATGTTTTTTTAAAAAACATTTATTGTATGAAAAACATAGGTAAAAACCCCATGGGAATGTCCCTGAGGTTTTCATTGAAATGGTACCGAAGCAAACCTATTAAATGACCCAATACTCAATGGCGGCCAACGCTGCAACTCCCGGAATTCCTAACAGGCCCGCCACTGCCGAGGTAACTGGGTTGATGGGTACATGAATGCCCGCTTGATTCCCAAGGGTATTCAAGAAGAACAAAAAGGCTGCCCCAATAATGATTTTAATCATTACCTGTCCGATCAACCGGACAGGTCTTAGCGGCGCCCCGATAATGAGCAACATTAAGATCAGGCCGCCAATGATGGCAACAAAGACAACAGGTTCCAATTCCATTCCTCCCCGCAAGCTTGTACTACACTTATATGAAGAGATGAATGGAATAAGAACTTAATCCAAAAAAAATGGCTATGAAGCACAAGCTTTCATAGCCATCCCCGCATCATCTTTTAATGCGGACGTTCCTTCTTTTTACTTCCCTAAACAAATAGAAATATTTCACTTCCGCGAGTCTCGCCTGAGCGACTACTTCCTCGGATGGATCCACGCTTTTTTCAAGCAGTGACTTTTGGTTATGCCAATTCCATTTCAATTGTTCCAGCTCTTTCATCAATGACTCATTGAATTCATTTCGAAGCCTCTTTTTTTTTCGAAAGAACAAGTGAAGTCCTCCCAGCTATCTTATATTTCTCTTCTTCCTTCTATTGCTTTTGATAGCGTCACTTCATCCGCATACTCCAAATCCCCGCCAACAGGGAGACCATGGGCTATGCGGGTTACTTTGATCCCCGATGGCCGAAGCAGCCGCGAAATATACATGGCGGTCGCTTCACCTTCAATGTTAGGGTTCGTCGCCAAAATGACCTCCAGCACCGTTTCATCTTGCAGCCGCTTCAATAAATCAGGAATATTTATATCTTCCGGACCGATTCCGTCCATCGGTGAAATACTGCCATGCAGTACATGATATAAACCATTGAATTCTCTCATCTTTTCCATTGCTATTACGTCTTTTGGGTCCTGAACAACACAAATCAGGCTTCTATCCCTTTTTTGATCTTCACAGATATAACAGGGATCTTGATCTGTAATATGGCCGCAGACTGAACAATACATGAGATTCCGCTTAGCGTTCACGAGTGCTTTTGCAAAATCCAAAACAGTATCTTCCTTCATGCTCAGTACATGAAAGGCTAAGCGCGCAGCCGTCTTTGGCCCAATCCCCGGCAATTTCATAAAACTATCAATGAGCTTGGAAATTGGTTCTGGATAATGCATCGAATTCCTCCTAAAAATTTCAAAAGAAACTTCCTGAAAGGAAGTTTCTTTTAAACTTGCTTAAAACATACCTGGAAGGTTCATCCCTTTAGTGAATTGTCCCATCGTTTGGTTTGTCAGTTCATCAGCCTTTTTAAGGGCATCGTTAGTTGCAGCCAGCACTAAGTCTTGAAGCATATCGATATCATCAGGATCGACAACTTCCGGCTTGATGATGACATCGACTATTTCCTTATGGCCTGTCACGAATACCGTTACCATTCCGCCGCCTGCAGTGCCTTCAATCTTTTTTTCACCTAGTTCTTCTTGTGCTTCCGCCATCTTCTTTTGCATCTTTTGCATTTGTTTCATCATATTTTGCATATTACCGCCACGCATACCCATTTTCCAAACCTCCAATTATTCTTTAATTTCGAGTAAATCATCGCCAACTAATTTTCTAGCCTCTGCGATAAAAGGGTCTTCTTCTTTTGAATCCGTTTCTTCTGGACCGTCAAGCTGCTGTGTTGAAATGAAGTCCTCCCGCAACCCTTGCCACTGACTCTCGGGAACACCGGCTATCTCCATTCGGTGACCTGTCAACTGCTGCATGATCGAGGCAATCACTTCTACGAAACGGTTATTTTCCATTGCCATTTGGCAGTGGATATCATATTTGAATTTTACCACAAAAGCTTCAGTTGACGCAGCAACAGGTTCCGCCTCAGACAATAAAGCTGCCAAAGACTTTTGGTTTTGTATGCCTAACTGTTCGAGCACTTCCCCCCACTTGCTTTTGACGGTATTAAGGTCCTGCTTCGTAGCCTGTTTCAAAACTTGATTGATCTTGCCGGCAGGTGCTTTATACGCTTTTTTTACGGACCTTTGCGTTTTCGGCTGTTCTGCAGGTTTATCAGTCATGGCCGCGGGGATGCCATTTTTCTGCATTTCCAGTAATTTCGACTCCAGCTCCTCAATTTTCAGCTGCAATTGCTGAAGCTGGCCATTATCGAATGGATTCGTTCGCTGCTCATTGCATAGCTTTACCAGCGCCACCTCAAGGAAAATTCTTGGATGGTTTGTCCATTTCATATCCTGCTGAGTTTGATTGAAACTCTCAATAATGGAGTAAATCGTTTCCGAAGCTATCAATTCTGCCAATTCTTTAAATTTTGGATCTATCAATACTCGCTCGAAGGACTCTGCCAGAGCTGGTGCAGTTTGATACAAAAGCATGTCACGGAAGTAATAAATCATGTCTTCGATGAACCTGGCCGGGTCTTTTCCCATTGCCTGCAATTCCTCAAGAACCTCAAGGGCCACTGCCACTTCTTTATCATATATCGCTTTTGCCAGCCGACTTAAAAACGCCTGCGAAACGGAACCGGTGACCGTCAATGCATCTTCCACCGTTACAGTCTCTGAACTGAAGGAAATCGCTTGATCAAGCAGGCTTAGTGCATCACGCATTCCGCCTTCAGCTGCCCTGGCTATGATATGCAAGGCTTGTTCATCACATGAAACGCCTGTTTCCGCAATGATCTGTGACATCCTGCCGACTATATCCTGCGGCTGGATCCTTTTAAAATCGAATCGTTGGCAACGTGAAATGATCGTCAGCGGAATTTTATGCGGCTCTGTCGTCGCCAAAATGAAAATAACGTGCTTTGGAGGCTCTTCCAATGTCTTTAGCAGCGCATTGAAGGCCCCTTGCGAAAGCATATGTACCTCATCAATGATATAAACTTTAAATGTGACCGCATTCGGTGCATATTTTACTTTATCACGAATGTCACGGATTTCTTCGACACCATTATTGGATGCTGCATCAATTTCTATCACATCTGATATGGAGCCATCAGTGATTCCGCGGCAGGTAGCACATTCGTTACAGGGCTCACTCGTCGGGGCTTGCTCACAATTCACTGTTTTGGCGAGAATTTTGGCAGCACTTGTTTTCCCTGTTCCTCGTGGACCGGAGAATAAATAGGCGTGCGAAACCTTCTGGGAGAGCAAGGCATTCTGCAACGTTTTGGTTACATGTTCCTGCCCGACTACATCAATGAATTGTTGTGGCCGCCACACCCGGTATAATGCTTGATACCCCACGGAAATCCCTCCTTGTTTTCTCCATCTTTTACATTATACATTACTGATTTCCTTAATTTCAAAGTCTATATCGAAAATTATGGAACGACTCTTTTTTTAAGAAACGCCAATCCGTGTACTTTCTTGGCGCAAAAAAAAACCCACTCGCTACGAATGAGTTTTTTGATTATGTAAAATAACTGCCGTGCACCTTCTGTCGATTAGCAGCCATAAGCGTTACTTAAGCAGTTAGCTCGGCCCAGGCAACCCTGCGGCACATGAGAACTTCCACTTAATGCTGCTTCCTTCCGGACCTGACATGGTTCATGGAGTCCCATTGCGCAGGACCCGGGCGTCAACACCACTTACTTAAGGCAGGCCCTACAGAATGCTAACCTCGAGAAGGAATTCAACCTCGCTAGAGCGGATTGCGAGTACAGGGCACCGCTACCTCCCCGTCTAGCACGGCAAATGTAATACCAATTTTCAAGCGTCTTAACGACGCATAATTCATTATACTAAGGTAACAAAAAAAACGCAAGTGTTCTTCATTGATCGGTTAAGTCCAAATGGAAAAGGCGGGTACATTTATTTTATTCGATACTCTTAAATGCCTTTTCCTTTTTCATAGCCTTCTTGCGATTCCTGAGCTCTTTAAAAAAAGCAGTCAATATCCCACCGCATTCTTCTCCTAATACACCGCTCGTTACCTCACATTGATGATTGAACCGTTGATCCTGGAGCAAATCCATGAACGTACCGGCACAGCCTGCCTTTGGATCAAATGCACCAAAAACGACCCGCCTTACTCTGGACTGTAGAATTGCCCCTGCACACATGGGACATGGTTCGAGAGTTACATACAAAGTTGCGTCCTCAAGACGCCAGCTGCCAGTGTTTCGGCACGCTTCATTAATCGCAAGCAGCTCCGCATGCGCCGTTGCATTCTGTTCCGTTTCCCTCAGGTTATGACCCGTCGAAACGACTTGATCATTTATTACGATTAAGGCACCAATCGGGACTTCATTCAACGCCTGTGCCTTTTTCGCTTCGTCTAAGGCTAAATTCATGTAATACACATCATCCTTGATAAAAAAACCCCCTCATATTAAGTAGGAGTAAACAGACAAATAAAAGACAAAATAAAGGTCATACTACTTATTCTAATGAATAGTAACGCAAGCTGCATACGAGCCGCAAGTAAATTCTCACAATATAAGGAGGATATAACATGAATCGACACAAATCATCGTCCTTCGCCTTGCTCATCATTGATATGATCAATGATTTTCAGTTCAAGCACGGAGATATGCTCCTTGAACATACCGAGCTTATCATCGATCCGATCTTGAAGTTGAAAAAGCAGATGAAAGAAAAAGGCTGCCCGATCATCTATATTAATGATCATTATGATTTATGGCAGGCCGATTTCGATAAAATAATCGAAAGATGTAAAAATGATGGCAACGCGCCATTAATCGAAAGGATAAAGCCACAGCAGGATGAGTTTTTTCTCATCAAACCGAAGCATTCTGCATTTTATGGGACAGCTCTCAACACACTGCTCACACGCTTGAAGGTAAAGACCTTGATCATCACAGGCATCGCCGGCAACATTTGCGTGCTATTTACGGCCAATGATGCCTATATGCGGGAATATCAATTATGGATACCCGAAGATTGCATCGCATCAGCATCAAAAGAAGATAACAATTACGCCTTAAAGATGATGGACCACGTCCTCAAGGCTTCCATCAGAAGGTGCGGGGACGAATAAGGAAAGGTAGTAATCCCACCTTCCGAAGCCCCCGTTAAACACTCTTGCATTCTCCTTCATTATTAACCTGACAAAAATATCACTAAAGTCCCGAGTCTGTGATACAATATCTCTTGGCTGAAAAACCTAATAAACTGGGAATTGCAGTTGATACCTCATCGAAGGAGGACAGATTGGATGAAATCCACCCCATTTATCACAGTCGAAGGTCCAATCGGCGTGGGAAAAACGTCACTGGCAAAATTTATAGCAAATCACTTTCACATTTCGTTATTGAAGGAAATTGTAGATGAAAATCCATTTCTAGGGAAATTCTATGACAATATTGATGAGTGGAGCTTTCAAACAGAAATGTTTTTTCTCTGTAACCGATATAAACAATTGGAAGATATCGAAAAAATGTACCTTACGGATGACCAAGCCGTGGTAGCTGATTACCATATATTCAAGAACTTGATATTTGCTGAGCAAACGTTAAAAAACGGACAATATGATAAATACCTTGAAATATTCAATATTTTAACACGGGATATGCCCAAACCTAATATGGTTATTTATTTACACGCAAGCCTCGATACACTTCTTTCTCGAATCGATAAAAGGGGTCGTGAAGTCGAAAAAAACATCTCGTCCATTTATTTAGAGCAGTTATCTGCCGATTATCAGACATTCATGGAAACATTCGAGAGAAAACACCCTGACATACCTGTTCTTACCTTTAACGGCGATGAACTGGATTTCGTCGGGAACAAGGATGATTTGAACACGATAATCAAACAAATTGAGAATGCCCTGCAAAAAGGAGTAAAGTCAAATGAACTTACGAAAGAAATATAATATTCCAAACAACGCCGTCATTACGATAGCAGGGACGGTTGGCGTAGGAAAATCGACCATGACAAATGCATTGGCAGATGCCCTGCAATTCAGGACATCCTTTGAAAAGGTTGATACGAACCCCTACCTCGATAAGTTTTACGATGATTTTAATCGTTGGAGTTTCCACCTGCAAATCTATTTCCTCGCTGAACGTTTTAAAGAGCAGAAAAAAATCTTTGAATATGGGGGAGGTTTCATCCAAGACCGATCCATCTATGAAGACACTGGGATATTTGCAAAAATGCATTATGAAAAAGGAACAATGAACGAAGTGGACTATGAGACTTACACAAGCCTTTTCAATGCGATGGTAATGACTCCCTACTTCCCACATCCTGACTTGCTGATTTATCTTGAAGGCTCACTGGACGATATCCTTGAACGGATCCAAGAACGGGGAAGACCGATGGAGCAGCATACGCCCATTGAATATTGGCAAGAGATGCATGGCCGATATGAAGAATGGATCGATCAATTCAATGCATGCCCTGTCCTTCGCTTGAACATAAATGAATATGACCTCATGCAGGATGAAGCAAGCATTGAACCGCTGATAAAGCGAATTGCCGAATATATGGAGCAAACCAGGTTATTGCGAAATAGATAATTGAATGGCACCTCGTTATCATTAGATGAAACCTAATGATAACGAGGTGCTTTTTTGGCTGCGAGTCATAGGTCGGTTCGTAGGAAGACTTAAGCACCACCCATTTTCAAGTCAATAATGACTATTCATAAGGGCAGGCAAATAATATAGTAGAAAACAAAAATCCCGTTACATTTCTGTAACGGGATTCATCGATATCCAATTTATGCGCTGTGGTTATTAATAAGTTNNCCCCGCGGGATTTGACTCCCCTGTCGGTTTTCAAGACCGATCCCTTCAGCCGAACTTGGGTATACCTCCGTATCAACATTTATTATAATACATCGAAATAAAATCAAAGTCAAGAATTCTCGAACATTTTTTTGAAATAATTTTAAGCGGAAATAAAAGGATGATCAGCCTCTAAAAAAAGAGGCTGATTCCTTTGGTTGGGAGAAGTTTACGGTTTAATGACTTCCACACCGCGCATATATGGACGTAATACTTCAGGAATGATTACACTGCCATCTTCCTGCTGATAATTCTCCAAAAGAGCTGCCACTGTACGCCCAATCGCCAAACCAGAGCCATTTAAAGTATGGACATGCTCCGGTTTTCCTTTTGCATCACGTCTGAAGCGAATATTGGCCCGTCTAGCCTGGAATGCCTCAAAGTTACTGCAAGAGGAGATTTCACGATACGTACCATAGCTCGGGATCCAAACCTCGAGATCATACTTCTTGGCAGCCGTGAAACCAAGATCGCCTGTGCACATGCTCAGCACTCGATATGGTAGACCCAGCAATTGCAGGACTTTTTCTGCATGACCGGTAAGGGTCTCCAACGCTGCATAAGAATCTTCCGGCTTCACGAATTTCACTAATTCAACCTTGTTGAACTGATGCTGACGAATCAGCCCGCGGGTATCTCGTCCGGCAGATCCTGCTTCAGAGCGGAAAGATGCGCTGTATGCCGCATAGCTGATTGGCAGATCGTCGCTACTCATGATTTCATCACGGTGATAATTCGTCACTGGTACTTCAGCTGTAGGAATCAAGAAGTAATCTTCGCTTTCAATCCGAAAAGCATCTTCCTCGAATTTAGGCAATTGACCAGTTCCGGTCATGCTTGCACGGTTAACCATATATGGTGGCAGCATTTCCTCGTATCCGTGTTCTTCGACATGAAGATCAAGCATGAAGCTAATTAACGCACGCTCCAATCGAGCACCTAGGCCCCTGTAAAAAACAAATCGGCTCCCAGTTACCTTTGCTGCCCGTTCAAAATCCAGGATGCCTAGATCTCCAGCTACATCCCAATGCGGTTTAGGTTCGAACTTAAATTCCGGCACTTCGCCCCATTTGCGGATTTCGACATTGTCATCTTCCGTCTCGCCCACCGGCACACTTTCATGAGGGATATTCGGGATGGACAGCAATAACGTGCCTAATTGGTCTTCCACTCCACGAAGCTCATCATCGAACCCTTTGATTTGATCGCCAACTTCACGCATCTCGGCAATCAACTGATCCGCATCTTTTTTCTCCCTTTTTAGCACGGCCACCTGCTGTGACACTTCATTTCTTTTGCTTTTCAATTTTTCTGTTTCGGCAATTAGCGTGCGGCGCTTCACATCAAGCTCCTCGAATTTACCTAAATCGGTTAAATCTTCTCCTCTGAATTGCAATACTCGTTTTACTTCTTCAAAATTATTTCTGACATATTTTAAATCCAACATCTTTTAGTTCCTCCTTATTACTTTTATGATCTATAAAAGAACGCAAAAAACTCCCGTCCCCTAAAGAAGGGACGAGAGTTAACCCGCGTTGCCACCCTAGTTGAAGGCATATGAAAATCGCCTACCACTTACCAAGATAACGGCTTTTAACCGAGAGTAATTACTGACCTAAAAAGGCTTTCCATACTCTGCTCCAGGAGGGATTCACAAAATTCTCACACCGATTTCCACCAACCACCGGCTCTCTTCAGAAAGAAATAGTTGTTACTGATTCCTGTCATTGCTTTTCTTTATATCAGATTGTTTTCCATAATGTACTATAATTTTATACATTACGCAACACTTTTATACACGATTATTAAAACCAGCCTTTTACAGTAGAAGCTACACTGCTCCAGACATCCCCGAAGAATCCGCCAACTGCCCGCATCGATAATACGAACCAATTTGCTTTTTCTACCGTTTCGGCAGCTACAACATTAACTTTCGTTGAATTGCCGGTAATGTATCCGTAATCCTCACCCTTTTTGGGAGTGACCGTGATGTAGCCGAGCTTCTCACCTTTTTTGATTGGTGCCGTTAGCTTACCAGCTTCGTCCAATTTGTTTTTATCAATAACTAGATCGGTTTTATAGTTATCTTTGCCGCCATTTTCAACTAGCAGCTCGATTGCTTTTTCTGATTCGATCTTGATGCTTTTTTCCTTCCCTTTAACAACTGAAAGGGTTTCTTTCCCTTTCACCTGATACTTCGCTGGAAGGACTTTTTCCTTTTTGAAGGTTGAATACGCATAGTTCATCAGCTTGGTGCTATCGGCAAAACGTTCATTTTTATTAGTGGACTTCATGACGACCGTGATATAGCGTTGACCATTCTGTATAACCGTTCCTGTATGGCCATAACCAGCATATTCAGTCGATCCCGTTTTCAGCCCATCCACACCTTTGTATTCAAATATCAGGCCTGGCAGCATCCAGTTGAAGTTCGGATATTCTTTTCCATCACGAAACTTCAATTTAGAAATACTGGCGATTTTTAAAACTTCAGGATAATCGTTGATTAAACGATAAGCAAGTAGAGCCGTATCCTTTGCTGTCATGACATTTTCATCATCTGCACCGCCAGTAGGGTATTCACCTAATAGATCGGTATTATTCAATCCGCTGGCATTGACGAATCTATGGTTTTTCAAGCCTAATTTTTTAGCTTTTTCGTTCATTAATTTAACGAAACTCTTTTCACTTCCGGAAACTAACTGTGCCAAAGCCACTGTCGCTGCATTTCCCGAATAGACAGCCATAGCTTGATAGAGTTCCTTAACTGTATAATCCTCACCTTCCGTCAAACCAACATTCGACAGATTCGGTGCTTTTGATAGATCGTGCACATACTTATTGATTTTTACTTTTTGATCCCAACTGATTTTCCCGTTTTTGATTGATTCCATTATGATGTACTCAGTCATCATTTTTGACATGGAAGCAATACCCAATACTTTATCGGCATTTTTTTCGTACACGATTTGACCCGTTTTTCCATCAATTATGATGGCTGCTTCAGCTTTTAAACCTAAATTATCAGATTCAGCAGCAGCTTCCCCCGGTTGATAGGCAAATTGCGACATAACAAGAACAAAAACAAAAGTGAAAATGAGGGTAATCTTGCTGATTTTTTTCAATTTCAAATACCTCCAACTTTTAAGCTAATCTCTATAACAAAGAAGAATCTTTATGTAATTCCCTTGACACCTTGTCTAGTTTATCACAGAAAAAATAAAAAAAATAGACAGAGTAATCGAGGACTCTGTCTATTTTCACAATAAATTTCAATGACGATTAGATGTTAAATGTATTACAAGGAATAGTTCGGTGCTTCTTTAGTTATTTGGACATCATGAGGATGGCTCTCTCTTAATCCGGCACCAGTCATTTTCACGAATTGGGAGTTTTCCCTCAACTCTTCCAATGAACCTGTCCCGCAATATCCCATACCAGAGCGAATGCCACCTAGCAGTTGGAAGATGGTATCGGATAATGGTCCTTTATATGGAAGGCGACCTTCTATGCCTTCAGGAACGAATTTCTTGTTATCTTCTTGGAAATAACGATCTTTAGAACCCTTTTCCATGGCCGCTACAGATCCCATGCCGCGATATACTTTAAAGCGACGACCTTGGAAGATCTCCGTTTCACCAGGGCTTTCAGTTACACCGGCAAGCATGCTGCCGAGCATGACTGCATGTCCGCCTGCCGCTAGCGCTTTAACGATATCTCCAGAGTATTTTATCCCGCCATCGGCGATGATCGTTTTACCATATTTTCTTGCTTCCGTCGCACAATCGAAGACTGCCGTGATTTGAGGGACACCTACTCCGGCTACAACCCTAGTCGTACAGATTGACCCAGGTCCGATTCCAACCTTCACAACGTCGGCTCCCGCTTCGATCAATGCTTTCGTTCCTTCCGCAGTTGCCACGTTACCGGCAATGATCGTTAATTCAGGAAATGTCTCACGAATCTCCTTCACCACATCCAGGACACCAGCTGAGTGACCGTGGGCAGTATCAAGGACAATTGCATCGACGTGGGATTTAACAAGCATTTCTACACGCTTCATCGTATCTTTGGTCACGCCGACAGCAGCACCTGCAAGTAATCTTCCTTGCTTATCTTTAGCCGAGTTAGGGAACTCGATGACCTTCTCGATATCCTTGATCGTAATGAGACCTTTAAGAACACCATGGTCATCTACAAGAGGAAGCTTTTCGATTTTATATTTTTGAAGAATTTTCTCTGCTTGTTCCAGGTTAGTTCCCACAGGCGCTGTCACAAGATTTTCTACCGTCATGACACTGGAAATCTTCAAGGAGAAATCGGAAATAAATCGCAAGTCACGGTTAGTAATGATACCAACAAGCTTTCGATCTTCAAAATTGTTAACGACCGGTACACCGGAAATTCGATATTTGCCCATTAAATGCTCTGCATCAAAGACTTGATGATCTGGAGTTAAGAAAAACGGGTCGTTAATAACGCCGCTTTCCGAACGCTTTACTTTATCGACTAGCTCAGCCTGTGCTTCAATCGACATATTTTTATGAATGATGCCCAGTCCGCCCTGACGAGCCATGGCAATGGCCATCTCAGCCTCCGTCACGGTATCCATTCCTGCACTGATGATAGGAAGGTTAAGCTTTAAATTTTCGGCTAAACTGACTTGAAGATTAACATCTTTCGGTAAAACCTCTGATTTCGCTGGAATTAATAGGACATCATCAAAGGTTAAACCCTCTTTTGCAAATTTATTTTCCCACATTATTTTCCCCTCCTGCTTAAAAATATTATTTGTAGGTTATCAATAGGACATACTACTGTCAAGAAGGCAATTAAATGTTAGATTATTCTATTAATTTGAAGGAGAGGCTGCAATGCCTGAAAACAATGATAATTTCGATAAATATACACCTTTTTTTTCCGCATCTTCCTCACAACTTTTTTTACGAAAATGTTACAATCATGAAAAAATTGCAGATGCAGAAATGAAGAGTTACGAAAATTGTTATCCATTCATATATCACCTGGAACATGCCAAAACTTATTATAATCAGGCTGCCATAGCTCCGCTATCGATACAGCCAATTCTCTGCTTTTATGGGTTTGCTCAGCTGCTAAAGGCATGCCTGCTCACGATTGATCCTAACTATCCTGAATCGACTTCGTTACTTGCGCATGGAGTCACGACAAGAAAAAGAAAAAAACAGCAATACGAGTTTTTAAAAGACGAAGTGAAAACCCAAAAAAATGGCCTTTTCACCTGTATTTCCGAGAAAATGTTCCGGATCAGGCATCTCGAAGGAGAAAAATATTCAATGGGGACGCTCTTAAAGGAAATCCCAGATATGCATAATGCTTCATGGGTTACCCCCCAGAAAAACTTCATCGCACTCTTGCAAACTGCAGATGGATTTCAATTACCGCAATCCGTATTGGATAAATACCGAATGTCCAGCAGCCGATTGGAGGAATTTTTAAAATCCAAAACAAATCAAATGTACCATATTAGCGACGGTTCTGGAATCATCCTACTAAAACCTGCTAGCAGTTTAATGCATAATGCCTCTTCTCCAATTCGTTATAACCTTCAAGAAGGAAGGTTTATGCTATCGCTCAATAAGGATTCGCCGGCCTTTTCATTACCTGAAATTTTGATACATTATTTAATCTCTTATAATCTTAGTATAATAGCTCGTTATGAAACTGAATGGTGGGCAGAACTGCTGAAAACCATGCCTAATGATGATTACCCCTGCATTGCGCAATTCCTTAAAATAAGCCAAGCTAAGGTACCATCGCTAATATTCGAATGGTTGAAATCCGAACGAATCGGTTGTTGATCATGCAGGCTAATTAGCAACGGTCCGCCAATGCGAAAAAAGACCAGCCAGATTGGCTGATCTTTTTTATAATGGCTTGGCGACGTCCTACTCTCACAGGGGGAGACCCCCAACTACCATCGGCGCTGAAGAGCTTAACTGCC
>NZ_LMBV01000042.1:14790-15106 GCF_001439925.1 Peribacillus muralis | reverse complement strand
GCCTTGCGGACCTTGGAATCCTTGTGGTCCTTGGAATCCTTGCGGACCTTGGAATCCTTGTGGTCCTTGAACCCCTTGTGGTCCTTGAACCCCTTGTGGTCCTTGGAATCCTTGTGGACCTTGGAAACCTTGTGGTCCTTGGAATCCTTGTGCTCCTTGGAACCCTTGAGCTCCTTGGAACCCTTGTGGACCTTGAACGCCTTGCGGACCTTGAAACCCTTGTGGACCTTGAGCACCTTGTGCACCTTGTGCACCTTGCGGACCTTGGAATCCTTGCGGTCCTTGGAATCCTTGCGGACCTTGGAACCCTTGCGGA
>NZ_LMBV01000042.1:14626-14715 GCF_001439925.1 Peribacillus muralis | reverse complement strand
CTTGGAATCCTTGCGGACCTTGGAATCCTTGTGGGCCTTGGAATCCTTGCGGACCTTGGAACCCTTGCGGACCTTGGAATCCTGGTGGG
>NZ_LMBV01000042.1:14464-14542 GCF_001439925.1 Peribacillus muralis | reverse complement strand
TTGGAATCCTTGTGGTCCTTGGAACCCTTGTGGTCCCTGAATACCTTGTGGACCTTGAACACCTTGTGGCCCTTGAGC
>NZ_LMBV01000042.1:14293-14399 GCF_001439925.1 Peribacillus muralis | reverse complement strand
ACCTTGGAATCCTTGTGGACCTTGAACACCTTGCGGACCTTGGAATCCTTGTGATCCTTGGAATCCTTGTGGACCTTGAGAACCTTGTGGGCCTTGAAATCCTTGG
>NZ_LMBV01000042.1:14141-14215 GCF_001439925.1 Peribacillus muralis | reverse complement strand
GGTCCTTGGAACCCTTGTGGTCCCTGAATACCTTGTGGACCTTGAACACCTTGTGGACCTTGAGCACCTTGTGG
>NZ_LMBV01000042.1:13979-14099 GCF_001439925.1 Peribacillus muralis | reverse complement strand
ACCTTGGAATCCTTGTGGACCTTGAACACCTTGCGGACCTTGGAATCCTTGTGATCCTTGGAATCCTTGGAATCCTTGTGGACCTTGAGAACCTTGTGGGCCTTGAAATCCTTGGGGTCC
>NZ_LMBV01000042.1:13173-13846 GCF_001439925.1 Peribacillus muralis | reverse complement strand
TTGAGCACCTTGTGGTCCTTGAGCACCTTGTGGTCCTTGGAACCCTTGCGCTCCTTGGAACCCTTGTGGGCCTTGAGCACCTTGTGGTCCTTGAAATCCTTGTGGCCCTTGAGCACCTTGCGCTCCTTGGAAACCTTGTGGTCCTTGAACACCTTGTGCCCCTTGGAAACCTTGTGGTCCTTGAACACCTTGTGGACCTTGGAATCCTTGTGGTCCTTGGAATCCTTGTGGCCCTTGGAATCCTTGTGGTCCTTGAGCACCTTGTGGACCTTGGAATCCTTGTGGTCCTTGAACCCCTTGCTCTCCTTGGAATCCTTGTGGTCCTTGGAACCCTTGTGGTCCTTGGAATCCTTGAACGCCTTGTGGACCTTGGAACCCTTGTGAACCTTGGAATCCTTGAGCACCTTGGAACCCTTGTGGACCTTGGAATCCTTGTGGACCTTGGAATCCTTGTGGTCCTTGGAACCCTTGCGGACCTTGGAACCCTTGCGGACCTTGGAACCCTTGCGGACCTTGGAACCCTTGTGGTCCTTGAAATCCTTGTGGACCTTGAACCCCTTGCGGTCCTTGGAATCCTTGTGGTCCTTGAGCACCTTGTGGACCTTGGAACCCTTGCGCTCCTTGAACCCCTTGTGATCCTTGGAATCCTTGCTCCCCTTGTGCACCTTGTGGA
>NZ_LMBV01000042.1:13095-13165 GCF_001439925.1 Peribacillus muralis | reverse complement strand
TTGAACCCCTTGCTCTCCTTGGAATCCTTGTGGCCCTTGAACACCTTGTGCCCCTTGGAAACCTTGTGGC
>NZ_LMBV01000042.1:0-13085 GCF_001439925.1 Peribacillus muralis | reverse complement strand
TTGAACCCCTTGCTCTCCTTGGAATCCTTGTGGCCCTTGAACACCTTGTGCCCCTTGGAAACCTTGTGGTCCTTGGAACCCTTGTTCCCCTTGTTCCCCTTGCGCTCCTTGAAATCCTTGTGGCCCTTGAACACCTTGCGCTCCTTGAATACCTTGTGGTCCCTGAACACCTTGTGGTCCTTGGAACCCTTGCTCCCCTTGAGCACCTTGTGGTCCTTGAAACCCTTGTTCCCCTTGAACCCCTTGCGCTCCTTGGAATCCTTGTGGCCCTTGTGGCCCTTGAACACCTTGTGCCCCTTGGAAACCTTGTGGACCTTGAACACCTTGTGATCCTTGAATACCTTGTGGCCCTTGGAACCCTTGCGCTCCCTGAAATCCTTGTGGTCCCTGAATACCCTGTGGTCCTTGAACACCTTGTGGCCCTTGGAATCCTTGTGGCCCTTGAGTACCTTGTGGTCCTTGAACACCTTGTGGACCTATATAATCTTTAGCAGATACGTTTACATTCACTTCAACAATTTGCTCATTCTTTTGTTTTTGTTTTAGTTTAGATTTACATTGACATTTTTGGTGTCCACATTCTTCACATTTTTTATTCTTTTTATCTTTACCCAATTTCCGCACCCCTTTTTCAAGGCATTATATCTATCTTATGGAACTGAAATAATTTGGATTGGGTGGGTTGGACATGTAACAAATGGTATAAAATGAGTTCCGTGTTCCATTACCAAAAAAATACTTTTCTAATTGAAATGTATGAATATTCCAAGAATCTTACATACATTAAGAAGGCCACCAAATGGCGGCCTTCTTTTCTTGCTAACACACTCAATAATTCAAGTCCTTATTTATTAAAATGACAAGCACAGTCGTTACTACGATGTTTCGAATATCCTAATCTGTCTCCTCTAATAAGAAACGCCCGTAAATTAACCTTTTCACTAGGAACACTCCATCCACCTATAATACCCCAAATTCCATCATCTTCACGACGTTCTAAAAGCATCTTTCCGTCTGAAGAAAGAATGACACCGCCTACGCCAACTTTTGGCGTTTATGTCCGAGTTCACTCTTAAACTATTCAATAATTATAGGTTGCTTAATTTCGCTTAGCATTGAATATTCTTCACAAGCCAAATCCAGCAATTTTTCATATCTTTCAATATCGTAGGGGTTATTTGCATATCGGAGTCCAAGCTGTGCAATTGAACGAATGTGATCTAATAACCAAAGTCTATTCTCCAATTCTGCATCCTCACCTTCAAGAAAATTTCAATCTGCAAAATCATATTTCCTAATAATCCAATCGGTGCTTCAACTATCCTGCCCCGTCAGCGCCAAAAAAAAAGACTGCCGCAGCAATCCCTGTTATTGAAGTAAAGTATTTATTTAAAATCAAAAATAACTGCTCCTCATAGAGCAGGAGCAGACAAAAGATGTTATTTCACAACTTTAAGAGGAACAAGCACTTTATTAAAAAAAGACGTTTCGAGCTTGGCTAACCAACCGCTTCCGTTTTCTCCATTAGCTACTTGAGCAGCGTGTTTTTTGTGAAATTCTGCTACCCGTTTATTATGCTCTTTATGCCCTTGATGCGTAGAATTATGTTTCATTCTTATTTCCTCCTTTCCTATGCAGCTTGTGGTTGCTATTTCCTTGTTCTGATGCGCTGACGCAGTTCATCTTTGTTCTCTTTCTGGTATTGCTACGTAGTTAAATCTCATTTATGCTACATGTCCAAGAAAAAGCTAAGCAATAAATAGTAAAGTTATTTCAATGGTCATTAGTGAATTGTATCTTGTTTTCATCGTTTTACTCCAAATGCTGCTGTCGCATCTGAAGGTATGTATTAAAACCTAAATTCCCACTCATTCTTGTGGTTGTAGACAAACAGTGTGGGGTAGTCAAACCTGTTATTACTACATTATATATTCTAACAAGGCTTAATTATCACCTTCCTTTTTAATTAATAAATCATTAAAGAGGACTGATATTGATATATCAGTCCTCTAGTTAAGAGATTTTAGTGGTATCAAAAATCAGTACCTACTCAACTTTCCCATTATTCTTTCTTATCATTATGTTCTTGGTTATTTTTTTCTGAAACTCGTCTTTGATTGGCTTTCGTCTCAGCATTCACATGGTTTGCATCAGTTGGTTTATTTTTTTTTGATCCCCTTGCAGCATTACTCATACTTATTCACCTCCCGTAGCAGCTTATATACGTTTGTTAGCTTACTCTTGCCTCCAAATTTTATACGCCTCACCTCTGGGATGTAGCACATCGCTAACTAGCAAAGAAACAGTCCATATGAATTCAAAACTAACCTGCCCCGTTGGTTCTATAAGATTCTTTCTTTTATAATTTTTTCTTCATAACTAACCTATGTTCATTTACTACATAATCATTCTTTCGATAAAATGCTTCTGCAAGCCCGCCGTTAGCAGTTAATAAATAAAGACTTTTAATATCTATCTTCTGTAGTTCATCCTCTAAAGAATGAAGTATTTTTGAGCCATAACCTTTACCTTGTATTTCATTATTTACACAAAGCTCTGCCAAATAAAAAGTTAATCCTTGATAAGACACTTTACTATTTCCAGCAATAAAACCAACTAAATTGTTATCAATATGAAATAAAAAACCAAGAAACTTAGGAGTATGTAATAAGTCAGTAAGTCTCTCTTTAGCAGTTTCATATGTCCAACTTTCATTCCATGGATCACCATTAAAAACGTTCTTATAAAGCTCAATACATTGCTCTAAATTCTCCGATGTAATGGGTGACATTTCTATCATAAGCATGCTTCCTTTCTGTTTTTATTTAAGCTTCCCCTTTAATCTTGATAACCTGCAACGTTAGCTTAACAATGAAAACAAACTACAATACAAATACCATAGAAGCCATAACTAAAAATGGAAATAAAACAATTAGGAATATTGATACTCCTGTCTTCCAATTATTTTTTATTTGAAGTAATTCCTTCTTAGCCTTTTCCTTATTTTTAAGCGACCATATAATAATGCCGACCCAATAAATTGCTAAAAATATGTAACTTGAAGTATCCATAAAATCACCTCTTATAACAATTTTCCGTAACATTGTTTAACAATCATTCTTTCACACAATTCTGTCCCGTTTGTTCAATAAGAAAAAGCTGCCTTAAAGACAGCTCCGATCTTCAGCTAAAGTACATGTTAGTTCAACAAGGATTATTTTTTAAATGATCAAATATATTAAGAGTG
The DNA here is from genome assembly GCF_001439925.1 of Peribacillus muralis. GTDB lineage: Bacteria > Bacillota > Bacilli > Bacillales > DSM-1321 > Peribacillus > Peribacillus muralis. The sequence goes on along the minus strand of NZ_LMBV01000042.1, from coordinate 9,838 downwards.
TGTAAATTCATTGTTAGAATTTAAAATTAAACATTTCTAAATATTATACTTCAATAAAGATCATCTAGGATATGGACGCTAGAAAGAAAGTTTTTGTACTTTTCTAAGAAATTAAAGAATAGGAGGAATAATGTAGTGGATCAAAACAAAACGAATAGAAGTTTTAAGTCACTAATTGAAATACTATGTGTTTCAACAAGGCTTGGTTTAACATCGTTTGGTGGACCAATCGCACATTTAGGTTACTTTCATAATGAGTATGTTAGACAAAGAAAATGGGTGGATGAAAAAAGCTATGCTGATTTAGTTGCTTTGTGTCAATTCTTGCCTGGTCCAGCTAGCAGTCAGGTTGGGATTGGAGTCGGGGTTATGCGAGGAGGTTTCATCGGTGGTATTTTAGCTTTCCTTGGTTTTACAATGCCTTCGGTTATAGCGTTAATAATATTAGCATTATTTCTCCAAGGCATGGATGTTTCAAATGCAGGCTGGATCCATGGATTAAAAATAGTAGCCGTAGCCATAGTTGCACACGCCATTTTGGGGATGTCAAAAAATTTAACTCCAGATATAAAGAGAAAAACAATTGCATTAATAGCCTTAGTTGGGACCTTGATGTGGCAGACTGCCTATGTGCAAGTAGGTATTATTATACTGGCCGCTTTGATTGGTTTTCTAATTTATAAACAACACGACGAAAGTTATGAATCTAAAATTCATTTTCCGATTTCGCGGGGTGTTGGATTTGTTAGTTTAGCATTATTTTTCGGATTACTGTTTCTACTTCCAATTTTACGGGAAGTTACTTCATCAAATTGGATTGCTCTGTTTGATAGCTTTTATAGGTCTGGTTCTTTAGTGTTTGGTGGTGGACACGTAGTATTACCTTTGCTTGAACGTGAATTTGTCCCTACTGGATGGCTAGACAAAGAGACATTTCTTGCTGGGTATGGTGCAACACAAGCTGTTCCAGGACCATTATTTACGTTTGCAGCATACATAGGTGCCGTGATAAATGGATGGCAAGGTGGTTTATTAGCGACAATAGCTATTTTCTTACCTGCATTTCTTCTTATTTTAGGGACATTGCCATTTTGGGACACATTACGCCGTAATTCTAAAGTAAAAGGGGCATTAATGGGAGTAAATGCAGCAGTTGTAGGCATCTTGATTGCGGCATTTTATAACCCCATTTGGACCAGCTCCATCTTAGCTCCTATAGACTTTGCTTTTGCTGCGATCTTATTCAGTATGCTTGTGTACTGGAAATTGCCGCCTTGGGCTATAGTAATAACCGGAGCTATTGGTGGCTCACTTATGACGTTAATATGAATCGAGGTATGTTATTAATTTATCGTTCCTCCTTTTATTGACACATTTTTATCTTATTCATTCTATATATATTTCTTGTTGAACTAACCTGCCCCGATAGTTCCATAAGACAAAGAGCTCCCAAAGCAACTCTTTGTCTTATGGAATGGGAGGAGGGAGAACACTACTCCTCATCAACATCATCAGTTACCGGCTCGACCTTTTCTGGTATTATTTTTTGAAGAGAGTCTATTGTTGAAAAGTGTTCATCGTTTGAGAACGCGGTAATATAGTCACCATCATATCCTACCCAAAACATGGTTGAACTTTCAGTTAAAGTTGCTATCGGGGTATTGGCTATCCACTTTAATTTAACTAGTCTGGTTCGGTTATTTTTAGTCCTTTTTACAGGATAAGGTGACTCATATTCCCTTTCCTCTAATCTGAATACATCCTGTTTTAAGGACCATAATGATAAGTTCAACATGCTTCCATTCCCGTACAAATAAGGATAATATTCTTTAAATTGCTGCGGGATGCGTATAATTGCCTTTACAAAGAACGTGTCTTTACGACTCCCCTTCATATAATTAAACTCTATGTTTTGCATCTTAAACAGATCTTCGTACTCTGCTTGTTCAAAATCATAGATTTCCGCAAGTGAATAAATAGGATAATAATCTGCCCTATCCATCCAATTACAAAAGAATTCTTCATGGGAATCTGTGTAAAAATTTACAATATATTGGAACTCACCGTTAATCTCAAAAGGATAAGTCGCTTCTTCCCTTGGCACAGTTATTATTTTTTCGGGAGGGAAATAGCTTATTTCGACCTTCATTTTTATCACCTCACTTAAAGGTTCGAATCGTTTATTTTTTAAAAGTACCACGTGAAACCGTTGCTTCCGCTGCTTATTAGTATAATCCTTGAACCATCCTGCCCCGATACTCATTAAGAAGCAATTAAGAATATCCGTTTCTATGATCAATTTAATAAGACATCTTATGAATCCGTATTTTCAGATTGATTAAGTTTTAAGGTCGTTTTGGCATAAACGGTTTAAAGATGGGGAGGATTAGGTAATACATAGATAGTGTTCCAAAATAAGCTCCATGCTTTTGATTTTTTACGGAAAAAGGAGATATATGAATTTGGGTAAAATTAATTCTTTTGATAAGATAAAAATATTTAGAAGGATGTCAAATAGGGAATTATCTCATATCATACAATCCAATTTATGGTATACGCCTGTTATATATGTATTTATCTCCTTTCTTTTAGTAGGTGTTGCATTAACCGCAGACTTTCAATTTGAGTTAGGAAAAAATATGAGGACTTTTTTTGCGGTGGATTATAGTCTTACTCAAGCAATTGTCGGTACGCTTACAGCAGCCACTTTGACATTAACTACGTTTACATTTAACTTGGTTCTGGTGGTTTTCACGACATTTTCCGGACAATTTTCGCCACGAATGTTGAAAAATTTCATTGCAAGTAAAGCCACCCAACGTGTGCTCGGGATCTTTACAGCAAGTTTTTTCTATATGCTATTATGTTATCTATTCCTCAATAAGGAACTTGCACAATATTATTTTGCAGTACCTGTTTTAGCCACAATAATAGCCGCATTATCTATACTGACGTTTGTCTTTTTCATTAATCATGCGGTCAATTGGCTGCAAGTTAACCAAATGACTTATGACATGAAAAAAGAAGCGTTATATATCGTAAAAAATACGTTAGAAGATGAACTAGATCCATATAAAGTTAAAGATATAAGTCCTATTACTGGCCAAATTTTCGAGAGTAAGGAATTTACAATTACGTCAAGGAAATCTGGTTATATTCAACTCGTGGATTATATTAGTATGGTTACTGAAGCTCAAAAAGATGGCATCGTTATTCGGTTGGAATATACAATCGGAAGTTATGTCTTTGAATCAACACCAATCGTATCATATTGGAAAAAAAACGCGAAGGAAATAGATGAACTAAAGTATCTTTCTTATTTTAGTATTAAAAGGAGGCAATCTGAAGTTCAAGATATTGAATTCAGTATAAACAAGCTGGTCGAAGTTGCGATTAGGTCCATAGGAAATTATGATCCCAAAACAGCTACAAATGCCATCTATCAAATTGGTGAGGTACTTGCTTCCATTTCACGCAAATCCAATTTTTCTAATTATCTAATAGATGAAAGTAATAATCTGCGAGTGATCTTACAGGAAAGGGATTTTAATCATTATCTTTATCATGGTTTTGGTTATATCAGACATTATGCTAAAGATAATGTAATAGTGGCAACTGAAATTTTAAAAGTGTTAGCTTTAATGGCTAAGTCCCTTAATACACGTGACTATAAAGCCATTTGGGATTTTGGAGTGCTTACTGCAAGTGGTTTCGAAAACCTCTTTTTATTTAAACTGGACCACCAATTATTTCACCAGGCGCTATCTAATCTTGCTGTTTCGACAAAGCATGAAAAAGAGTATGAAGAGTTCTTGAAACAAAGAAAAAATAAACCGGAGTGACGTATATCCGAGAGTAATGCAACTAGGCTATGCTACTGGATTTATAGTCGTTAAAGCTCAAAAGGCAGAGGTTACGTTGAAAGTTTATTACCACCAGTGCACTCAGCTTGGTGGTATTTTTAATAATTATTCCCTTTGGCGACAGTGCCCCCGTTAGTTCATTAAGAAAAGTACCGTCCCATACTTCTTCTTGATAGGGAATCTTAACCGTAAATATACAATTGATTAAAAAGGATATTAGACATATAAAAACAATACATTATAAACATATTTCTTCAACATTTCTTTTCTATAATTATAGTTGTATACATATTTTAGATTGGAGATGGAGAACATGAATAAAAAATTATTAGCAGGTGCCGGGGTTGCGTTTACGTTGTTATTTACGTTGTTATTCAGTCCACTAAGTCAAGCTTTTGCATCAGAAACAATAGGAGACTTAAGAAAGGTTGATAATGTTGCCCATCGTGGGGCATCGGCATATGCACCTGAAAATACGATTGCTGCTTTTGATAAAGCAGTAGAAATGAAGGCAGATTATATTGAAATCGATGTTCAAAGAACCAAGGATGGAGAATTAGTACTTATCCATGATACGACAGTTGATCGTACAACTGATGGAACTGGAAAAGTTGGTGATTTCATGTTTGAAGAACTAAGAAGCCTTGATGCAGGCAGCTGGAAAGGTGAGCAATTTGCTGGTGAACAAATCCCAACATTTGATGAGATTCTTGATCGTTACCACGGGAAAATTGGAATATTAATAGAATTAAAGGCATCAGAGCTTTATCCTGGGATTGAAGAAAGTGTAGCTGAAGAATTAAAAGAACGAAATCTTGATAAACCACAAAATGAAAAAATCATTATCCAATCATTTAACCATAAATCAATGGAAAAAATGAATAATCTCGTTCCTAAAGTTCCAATCGGTGTGTTAACATCTTCAAGAGCTGATACAACAGAACTAGCCTTACAGGAATTTTCAACATTTGCCGACTATTTTAATCCAAGCTATGGAATTGTTACTGAAGAATTAGTAAATCAAGTTCACTCTCTTGATATGAAAATTGGATCATGGACAGTACGTAGTCAAGAGGCAGCAGATTTCCTATTAGATATGGGAGTTGACGCAATTATTACGGATTATCCAGATTATGTAGATCCAAGAAACTAATATTTTTGTATAATTATTAGAAAAAAGGTCGATTTCTACAGGAGATTGATCTTTTTTTTGGGTTGAAACTTTCTTAACGTTAGAAACCCCCATTTTCAGGACCTCTGTTATGGAATGTATGACCCTATTTATTTGAATCGAATAGGTAATTTAAGTCTAAATGTAGTTAATTTCGTTGTAGAGCGTTTCTCAGCATTAATTTTTAAAAAAACAGGTGTTTTTAACTGGTAAAAGGTATGTTAGGTTTGGGCTCAGCTTCTATTCAAATGAAGCAATTGATTTTGTATTTTTTATTTTAATTAACATAATCTACCTCACAAATTTTAATGAACTAACGCACCCGCTAGTTCATTAAGAAAAATCGATTCTTAGTTTCTTTTAGCTAGATCAGTTATTCATTGGAAAGTTCGTCAATCGCTTGAACAGCCAGTTCCAACGCTTTAATTCTTCGTTCCAAAAGCGTTCTTTGGGGACTACTACCCGCCTTTAACTTGGCATAACTGTTCTCAATTGATGGAAGTAAACCAGTAAGAACATTGCGAGCTCCTACTAAATCTTCCTGGGTGTATTGATGGGGTCTTTGATTCCAAACGTTTTCTAGTATGGCCAAGCCGATATAATTAGCTTTGAGTCGTTTCTTTACTAACGTAATATTTGCGCCTTTTTTAGTCATCGTATCCAAGGAGTTTTCAAGTTTTCTAATTGTCGATTGAAAGGACTTTATTAATTCCAATTTATCTACATTTGATTCGTTATCCATGTTTGCCCCCTCCCTTCTTGTCTCTGTATTTCACTTGCAATATTTTAACATAACTAAACGCTCCCCCTTTGAAAGAAATCCTCAAGATTCTGGCCCAATAGTTGAACAAAGATCAAACACACTTTTCAACTATCCTGCCCCTTTAGTTCCATACGAAAAAAGCTGCCTTAAAGACAGCTCCGATCAGCAGCTAACGCACCCGTTAGTCGAACATCAGTAATGTTTAATTACATTACTACAAGTCCTTATCCTCATAAGCTGGCCATGCACCTTGTAATTTTCTATTTACTATAATTTGCCCAGCATGATGAGCGTCATGGCGGATTACACCATTAATATGTTTCCATAGGGGGTGTTTAGATGTGTCTTTTTCTAAATCTGTTATACTCAATTTTTGTATTTGCTCATATATTTCTTGATTGACTTGATTCATCTTTCTTACTAAAGCATCCCAATCTTCTTGAGAATTTCCTTCAAATGTAAATGTATCTTGGTTATTTGAAGCATACTCAGCATTCTTTTCTTGTAACCTCAATAACAACCGCTCTTTGTAATATAGCAAGTGAGCAGTAATTTCCCATATCGAATTTATCGTCTTGCTTTGAGGCTTCCATACTGCCTGCTCAACAGTCAGGTCATTTAATATTAGTTTTAATGGTGAGTACCAATCATCTTGACTATAAGTATGTTCTAATTCGTAAAGTAACAGATTAATTACATTCAATATTTATACCCCCTCTTAATAAATTCTAGTTTAATTTTTGTTCAATGCCACATTTAATAATAGCAAATAAATTACCTACCACTTTTTTTGATACACAAGTATATAATTCAACGTTTTTAAAGGGATTCCTTGTTGAACAATCCTGCCCCTTTAGTTGAAGAAGAGGAAAGACCTTGACCAATAAGATTTGCAGACACAGGCTTTTTCCCTACTTCTCTTGCCCAAATTGATAATTGTCCTATATGGTGAATTTCGTGGGCAATTACATGTCGTATAACCTCGCCCCAAGTATCAGTTACAGTTCTTCCATCTGGTAGAGTATCGTAAAACAAATGATTTTCCATGCTCCCATCCCAGTTATTCACAAAGTTCTCCACTTCCGTTCGAAATTCAGCATCTAATTTTCGAACCTGGTTCAAGCTCTTATAACCATCAAAGTTCTCCACAAAGTCTGTTTTACCTTGTAACAGGCGTATCCAGCTCCATTCGACATCAACTATATGGAAAAGCGTATGTAAAATACTACCTACACCGCCAGTTCGGTTTTGTGTGAGATCTTCTTCACTTAACTCCTCACACCACCGATACCACTCTTCTCTGACCATCCAGTTATACCGAAAAAACGTTTGCAATGAAACCCCTCCATAAATTCGTGAATTCCTTAACCGAAAGTATAATATTCTGACAATAAAATAAAACTGACTACACTATTCCTATTTCAACCTAACCTTTTAATATTCCTTCTTGTACTAACCTGCCCTTTTAGTGCCATAAGAAAAAGACTTTTGAAGCAACTTTTACAAAACGAAAAGAGCTGCCTTAAAGACAGCTCCAATCTTCAGCTGTATTTTTCTTAATGTATTGTTTCTTCATTTTAACTTTCAATCCAATTTATTTCTCTTTCTTTTATATATTTCTATAAAGGGGTAGTGTCAGGATAATGCGAATTTACAACGTTAAGGAAATCTAAATTTTAAAAACCTAATTTCTCGGTGATAAGTGAGAAATTAGGCTTTAGTTACTTCATTAATGCGCCCGATTATGGTAGAAGTGAAAATTACTATCGAGTTTTTCCTAGTGATTTAATGTAATTTATCTTTGAAATGTGCAATATTATTGATTCCTATTCCAATGATAGATTAGTTGCACTACGCCAGAAGAGAACGTTCTTGTACTAACCATTTTCAAATTAATTCTTTGATTAATATCAATAAACATCGGTTTCCCTTCACCCAAAATAACAGGGTGAACGGATAGTCTAAATTCATCAACAAGCCCTAAATTGATAAAAGTTGTTATAAGACTTGCTCCACCATATAGCCAAATGTCTTTACCAGGCTTATTCTTTAATTTATTTACTTCTTCAAGAATATTATCATTTATGAATACTGCTTTATCATCTGCCCCTTTTTGGGTTTTGGAAAACACATATTTTTCTTTACTATGAACCAGATCCCACATTTCCTTGTCGCTATCAGGCTCTTCAGGTTTCGGGATATATTGACCCCATTCGTCGTAACTTTTCCTACCATATAAAATAGTATCAATTTGATTTAAGAAATTAATAAAACCCATCTCAGAGTCCATGATACACCAATCAACTTCACCATTTTTCCCCTCAATTAAACCATCCAAAGTTACTGCTAAATCTAATATTATTTTTCTTAGTCCTAAGTTTTTCATAATTTCTCCTCCCTTTAAAATAAAATAGATATGTCTGTGTCTATTAATGTAACCAAATATTACGTTATTCATTAGCAGACATAAAAAACGAGAAAAAGTAATATTGAACATCCATTTTTTCTGCCGGGACTCCCACATACAAAGGGAAATTTTCACTTCACCTCCATTACCTATCGTGATCATGTCCCTTAATTAATATCAGTAAACCGGTGAGCATAAAAATCGCTTTTATGTCCGTTAATACTTATTGCGTATATAAGTTCCATACCTAAACAGAAACCCAGTATAATATATAATGATGACATCTGTTGTCATGATTAAATAACTTTTAAATAATTATTTAGGAATTGTGTGTAAATGAATTGATATTAATTCAAGTAAATAAGAAAAGAGCGGCCTTAAAGACAGCTCCGATCTTCTGCTAAAGCACCTGTTAGTTCTATAAGGAATACTTTAATTGAAGTAAAGCATCAGTTAGTTAAATATCCGTTATTCCATAAGGTGAGTTATAAAGTATAGAAAACCATAAGCCCCTAAAGAACTAATACTTGCAAATATAACTGCAATTGATAAATAAGAATTATAACCAGATTTCTTTCTCGACTGAAACAAATAAAGAATAGATAAGCATAAACTGATGATAAAAAAGGCAATCCATAGATTGTTTAATGTGAAAGTTTCAAAATTGATAAGATAATTCGCTATGTAGATAACATTAATCAAGAGTAATAAGATTAAGATACTCTTTTTCAAGCTTACACCATCCCTTCACTATCTTTTATCCAAATTTTAACATATAACCTGATAGTTTAATAAAGAAACAGTTGCTTGAAGACAGCCCAAATCTTAAGCTAACGCACCCGTTAGTTTAAGTACATTCCTTCACAAAACTTGTCATTTGCCTTTTCTATTATCACAGGAATGCTACCTCTTCATACTAGCTCAACCAACAGGACTTCAATCCCTCCTGGAACAGTCCCCCTTTTTAGCTTAGAAGGATAAAATTATATTGACGTTGAATATACATTAAATAATCAAATACTGTTTTAAATCAACAAAATTAGAGGAGTTATTCTAATGAATAATATTTTTGAGGTCTTATTTACAGAAGAAATTTTGAAACGTATCGACAACTTAAGCACAAATTCAAAACCATTATGGGGAAAAATGGATGTTGCACAAATGTTAGCTCATTGCTCATCCTTCCAAGACATTGCTATGGGCTATTCTATGCCTCCAAGAGGTTGGTTAGGGCTATTAGTAGGTCGGTTTGCAAAAACCATGTTTTATAATGACAAGCCCCTTCCACATAATATGTCTACTATTCCAACCATTTTAATAACCGATAAAAAAGATTTTGAAATAGAAAGAGGAAGATTGAAAGAAAAAATTACCACCTTCCAAAAGAATGGACCAGAGGCTTGTACAAGTCACCCACATCCTTTTTTCGGAAAACTTTCTTCCGAGCAATGGGGACATGGAATTTATAAGCATCTTGACCATCATTTAAAACAGTTTGGGGTTTAGTTACGGGAATTTAATTATGGACGAAAATCTTATGGAACTATCCTGCCCCTTTAGTTCCCTAAATCGAGTAGGAGGAGGCGCCTAGCCTCCGACCTCTCACACCACCGTACGTACCGTTCGGTATACGG
>NZ_LMBV01000041.1:10093-16008 GCF_001439925.1 Peribacillus muralis | reverse complement strand
GAAGATCGAATTAGGAATACAGCTTAAGATTTAACCTTTTAGTGTCCAAAATATTGACTCAAATCCATTTCTTGGGTTTAAGTTGCCCATTTACAAAAGGAGTCTCTGCTATATAAATTGGTGTAAATAATTTTTTATCCACCATTTGTTATCACCTCAAAATGATTTTTCTTTCCCATAAAAAAGTTGACCAGCAGTATTTTCAACAAAATCAGCTTACATATTCATTCGAATAAAGAGTACGATACAATAAATTCTTTTCAATTGGTGGTGTAAAAGCAATTAATCTTCAACAAAACTCCAGTGCTTTATGCCTTCCTTTTCCAAGTCATTAAATCTGAAAAGGCCAAGCCAATTGATACTCCTAAAGGACCTGCGATATCCCAAATATCCATTTCCGAACGTTTTAAAAAATAAGAAAAAAGAAAGTGCAAAGCATTTAAAGAAACAAAATATATTATAAACGTTAACAATCTTTTTCTTATCTGAATCCAATTTAACTTCCTTATATTCACAAAAATTAACATAATCGAGAACAAAACATATAGAAAAAGAAAAATTACATAGCCTATAACAAATGTAATGGATAGCGAGTTATCGATATCTTTAACTATGATAAATATCGTAAGTATCGTTCCTAGCAAAAATGCCATAAACAAAATTACATTAAACGAAAGATAATTCTTCATCATTTCCCCCTCACCTTAATCTGCATGATCACTCCGTAAAAAAACAAGGCCACCAACTTAGCGGCCCCTAATTCCTACTATGCACTTGTTTGTGGAATTGTTAGATTTCCTACATCTTTGCTGTCATTTTATCTGTGTAATGCCTTATTGATGCTGCAATGAAGCCTGTTATTAATACTCCATAAGAAAAAAGAACTGCCAAAGCAACTCCCGTTAGTCAAAAGGCATGTAAAATTTCCGATATTTTTATCAGTTATATATTGAGAGTGTTTTTCTATTGTTCTCATTTTATTTTCAGATATTCAGTGAATAAAAGATAATCCTCATTGCACAGTAGCAGGGCAGTATAACGTTTATATCCAGTTAATAAAGGTGTTATTACCGCTCCTTCATACTTATTAAACAAACGAAGTAGAATCGCAAATGAATGATGTCTCTCCGGTTCAGTTCTGTTGCGTTTAAACTCATTAACTATATCAAGCGAAAGTAACCTGTCCCAATATATTCTATACGCCTCTGTTCTTTCTTTTTCCGTGATTCGGGCATTTTTTATTACTTCAAAAGTTTCAAAAAGATATTTATAAAATTCATCTACAGCAATGACGCCGCCGGTTAAATGAGTTCTATGCTCATTATTGACATGCCTGACCCAATAATAACATGGAGAATCTGCATATATACTAATTTTTTTAGTGTGTAAATAAGCACTCATCGCAATAGGGTGATCTTCTGCCATTCTAATATCTTTTTTAAAACGAACATCTAAAGAACGGAGATATTCAGTTTTAAACATTTTCAATACTGACATCGTGTCTTTTACTAGCGAATCAAAAAAGTTCGTGTTTATTTGCGTACTTTTAAAGACATATACAGGCACTCTACGATTGACGCCCTCATATTTTCCGATAATAACATCCGAATCGTTGTCTTTACCTAATGTATACATATTTGAAATCGAATTTTCACCAAGATAGTCGTCTGCATCCACAAAGAAAATATATTCCCCTTTGGCTTCATCGATAATTCGATTTCTAGCGGTTGATGGGCCGCCAGTATTTTCTTGAGTTAATATCTTTATACTGCCTTTTTTCTTGTTCTGTTTTTTATAATCCTCAATGATTTTCACTGTATCATCCGTTGACCCGTCATCTACTATTAGGACTTCGATTTCCTGAAATATATCTGTCTGAGATGTTATACTATCCAAACATTTTAAAATATTTTCACTTTCATTGTAACAGGGTATTCCAACAGTAACCTTACGCATAACCACTTCTCCTTATAAGCCTATAAATTGCATCGGAAATAAACTAAAGACACTTTCAAGTCTAATTAATAGATGTTTTATATGAACTTACCTTTTTTCAATACTAAATCTACCTTCTTACATATCTATGACAATATTACCACAAAAATCCCTTATTTGCACATTGTGGTAATCCAATATTCCCGATTTAGCAAGACTACTTCCACGCCCTTCTGGTTACAAGTTCCCCTACCCGATCCCCGACAGCATTTTTTCTAATACCTCGCCCCTTTTATTCTGAGAATTATTTCTTTAAACCCGCTGCAAATAAGGGACCATTAACCATAATGGTCGTTAGGATACGAGCCATTTCTTGTGGAGATTCTTTCCTGCCACTATCTAGCCATTGATGAATGACTCCTGTAATTGCAGATCCAGTAAAAGAACCTAAATATTGTCCTGGAACAAGGAAATTTTCTTCCTTTGCAAGTGCGTTTGGATTATTCCCATAAAGTGTTTCCCACATGAATTTTTTCAGTCTTGTTTGAAATGATAAATCTCCTTTTGGGCCTAACACAGCTTTCATAAAGTCACTATTTCCGTTCAAATATTCAAATATTGAAACTGTAAGGTGAAAGGGTGTTTCAGTGAGAGGGTCCGTTTTAAGTGCAGCAATAACACTTGGGAAGTTTTGTTTTGTAATTCTGGACATATCAAGCATAATTTCCTCTTCACATTTCATCATTAAATCAAATTTGTCTTGATAGTGAGCATAAAATGTCCCTCTATTAATTTTTGCCCTAGTTGTTAGATCCTTAACCGTAATTGCTTCGAAGCCTTTTTCTTCTATTAATTCCACGAGTGCATGTCGAATTGATTCTTTTGTTCGAATGACACGTAAATCAGGATTACCATTACGCAAGCAAATTCCTCCTTCATTTTATCCAACACAAATATAAAAGGTGTTCCGTAACCAACACATCTGCCACTTTTGATTATTGAACAGATTAGGGTTCAATTGTAAAATTCGATATGTAATAAACAACAGGTTGTTTGTTATTTCGTTATTATAACTTAATTTCCAGGAGGGATACAGTCAACAATTGCCACATCAGATAATCTTTTCACTCCAAAGTGGGGAATACTGTTTTTAAGTTTAAGGATGCCTAGAGGTCACAGAAAATAATTTCTAAAATGAGAGGATGTAGTTTTATCATGAGCGAAAATCAAAAAGTATTTATTCCCTCCAAGCCATTGGAGCAGGGCCCAAGATATGGGGTTTTAAGTAACTTCGATCCCGGCACCCGCGTCCTCAAGGCTGGTTATCAGGTAGCGCCGCCTTTCTGTTCTCTGCCGGTCGACATCGTATTCGAAAAGGATGTAGCCGTGACATTACGGGACGGCGTGACTATCTACGTTGATGTGTTCCGTCCGGTCGGAGAGGAAAAAGTTCCGGTTATCATCGCCTGGAGTCCGTATGGCAAGGGCCAGGGAACTTCCGGGAGTGTCATGGGGGTATTCGGTATGGTTGGTCTGGACAATAAGATAGTGTCGGGACTGGAGAAGTTTGAGGGTCCGGACCCGGCATACTGGTGCGCTCAGGGGTATGCGATTTGCAACCCGGATATCCGTGGCGTTGCTAATTGCGAGGGAGACAGCGTGCTGTGGGATCGTCAGGAAGGACGTGACTGCTACGACCTGATTGAATGGCTGGCCGAGCAGGAGTGGTGCAGTGGCAAAGTCGCCATGAGTGGCACCTCCTACCTAGCTGTTTCGCAGTGGTTCACTGCCGCAGAACAACCGCCGCATCTTGCTGCGATCAACCCGTGGGAAGGCGTCAGTGACGTATATCGTGACCTGGTTATGCGAGGCGGCATGCCTGACACTGGTTTCGCCAGAATGCTTAGGGATAACAGTTTTTGGGGCAATGGTCAGAAAGAGGACATCATAGCCGAGGCTGAACGCTATCCGCTGGTAAACGAATTATGGGAAAACAAAATACCACGCTTCGAACAGATCAATGTGCCGGCTTACGTCGTTGCCAGTTTTTCAAACACTTTGCATACAGCCGGAACGTTCCGAGCATGGCGCCGGATGGCCTCTGAACAGAAATGGCTGCGAATACACAACAGCCAGGAATGGCCTGACTACTACGATGAAGCGAACAGGGAAGATCTACGACGCTTCTTCGATCACTTCCTAAAGAGTGAAGACAATGGATGGGATCAGACGCCTAAGGTCCGGTATTCACTGCTTGACCTGCAGGGCGGCGACCAGGTTGATATCCCAGCCGACGAATTCCCTCCGCAGGATGTCACATCGACGAAATACTTCCTTGATGGCCTTACGCGAACACTCTGCACTCATGCGCCGAAACAGTCATCCACAGCCGAATATGTTATCAAATCTAACCCGGATCAGGTCTCGTTTGTGACGCGATTCGAGAAGGAAACCGTGCTGGTTGGTTACCCAAAAGTGAATCTCTGGGTTGAAGCTCGGGGAGACGACGACATGGATCTGTTTGTTCTTGTTCAGAAACTTGATGCCTACGGAACGCCATTACAGCAGTTCACGTCACCCAATCAGGGTGGTTTGATGCAGGACATCACCGAGCGCGGTGCTTCCATTCTGCGCTACAAGGGTTCCGATGGACGCCTCCGGGCCTCGTTGCGAAACCTGGACCCGGTGCTATCAACAGACTCTGTGCCTGCCCATTCGTTTGATCGTATTGAGAAACTCTCTCCGGGTGAAGTCGTAAACCTGGAGATTGATATGTTACCTGTTGGGCTCGTGTTCTATCCCGGCGAACAATTGCGGTTGGTTATCAGTGGGCGAAGCCTTCTGGGTACGATGATGCCGGGGAATCTTGAATACACCTCGCCGAATACCGGCACCCACATCGTACACACCGGAGGCGATCACGCATCCTACCTGCAGTTGCCCATCAAAACCGTCGAAAAAGGGTAAATGTTACGTTGATGCAGGAGCTTCTTTCCGGCAATCGGCCGGGAGCGAGTCCGACAAAGGAAATCATTTGTTTACACCTGCGAGGAGTACGATTCATTCCTTCTGGTACCGGTGATTCCTAAGAGAGAACAGTGAAGGACCGAGTACCGTCAATAGATGTAAATTTCGCTGGCCGTTTCAGTGAAATCCTCCTTGGATTTAAGTTGAAAATGCGCTAAGCCGGTCATATCCGAAGGCTTAGCGTATATTTTCGTTACCATGTTGACGGTATCACTTCAAGAGGTGAAGGAATGTCTCACAGAAAATGGCGATGAAGATCTGACTTCCATGAGTTGAATGGTTGGTTTGGTATGATGATTAATTTTTGATACCTTTACTTATGTAAGACTTTAGATTAAAGATAGAAGGGGGAATAATCGTGATTATTACCTATAAATCCTCTCGTGATGAAATTCTAGAAATAATGGATAACTTCGAAAAGAATTGCTGGATCAATATGACCGCACCGTCAAAAGAAGAATTGACAANGGTATCTCAACTTTGTAATATCCCAATGGAATTCTTAAGAGATCCGTTAGATTTAGAAGAAAGTGCTCGAATTCAATATGATGAAGAAACGAAATGTACGTTAATTATTAATGATGTTCCAACTATTGATATGAATCACGGTCAATTCGATTCCTATATTACCATTCCTATTGGAATCATCTTAGGAACAGATTACATTGTTACGGTTTGCAACCAAGCGACTAACTCTTTAGAAAATGTAATCAAGAAAAATGTTAACACTTCAATGAAAAGTCGTTTTGCATTAGAGATATTATTTTCAATTTCAACTCAGTATATCGAAAAATTAAAACAGCTCAACAAACAACGTCTTAAGATCGAGAATAATTTGCGTGATTCATTAACGAACAAGCAACTCTTTGACCTAATGGAGATTGAAAAAAGTTTGGTTTATTTTCTCACATCATTGAAGGGTAATGGGGATATCATAACCAAATTATTTCGTA
>NZ_LMBV01000041.1:1686-10028 GCF_001439925.1 Peribacillus muralis | reverse complement strand
ATATACAAGAATTTTGAACAGTATAACGGGGTCATATTCTTCGCTAATATCGAATGAATTGAATAATACCATGAAAACTCTTACGTTAATGACAGTCTTTTTAACACTTCCTACACTTGTATTCAGTTTTTTTGGTATGAACGTTACCTTACCTATTGGTGTTCAGGATCCCTTCTCTTGGATGATTATACTGATAATAGCATTAATTTTTATTGCCTTGATCAGATTGGCACTATGGAGAAGGAGGATATCTTAAATTGTTACGTATAAATTAAAAAAGCAGTCGATTTAAAAAACAAATCGGGCTGCTTTTTTATTTGATCATCGAAGCTTGTAAATTAATGTACTTAAACAGGTAGCTTTAGTGAAACAAGCCAATCAAAAAGTCGATTGCCATGTAAAGAAATTATTTAAATATTAAGTCTTTATTAGATATATATTTTTATTATCTTACTTATTTTTCATAAGCTGCAATCCTCTTCCAGCTACAGTCATGAACGAGAAAAAGCCTTAGACTGCCTCTGCTTATTCTTTATTCAAGATTAATAGCTATTCCCCCATAAAGGTAGGATGAATAGATCAATCATTATACACGGAACAACTCTGCTCAACGAGATTCCAGAAATGGTCTTGGTTAAGTGTTATACCTACTTTACAATTAGTAGGCATTTTGCTGGTTCCATAATAATCGCATACTGTGCGGCCATAACTTGGTCCACCTGTGATGTCTATTACAGTGTACATCTCCTGCAGGGTAAAAATCTCAGGATCAATTAAATAGGCAACACAAGTTACATCGTGAACAGGTCCTCCCTCAAGGCCAAATACTTCATTTTGCGTTTTCAGCGTGAAACGCATGATATCTCCGAACAGTTCGCTTGCGCGGTTTCCAATGTTCTCCATTCTTTCTATGATATCAAGCGTACATACCGTCTGATTCGTCAAATCCAAACCCATCATGACGATTGGAACTCCTGACGTAAATACCACATGCGCGGCTTCCGGATCGGCCAAAATATTGAACTCCGCGGCCGGAGTCAAATTGCCAAGACCATAGGCTCCGCCCATCAACACAATTTCTTTAATTTTTCCAATAATACGAGGCTCCAAACGCATCGCCATACCGATATTGGATAATGGCCCTACCGGAACCAAGATGATGTCGCCATCCGAAGCCATCAAGGTTTCAATCAAATACTGAACAGCATGTGTCTTTTCTGCTTCCCGAACCAACGGTGGGAACACGGGGCCGTCCAATCCGGTTTCACCATGAATGGCGTCAGCCACTATCTGTTTTCGCAGCATGGGTCTATCCATACCGGCATATACCGGAGTCTTTATTCCAAGGTGCTGACAGACATTCAGGCCATTTACAAGTGTCTTGTCCAACGTTTGGTTTCCCGCAACAATCGTAATTCCTAAAAGATTAATCTTCGGATGTCGTGCGGCCATCATTATGGCGATCGCATCATCATGGCCAGGATCACAATCGAGAATGATTTTCTGCTTTTCCATGTTGTCATCGTCCTTTCTTTCCTTCGAATATTTTCACTTAACAGCAATTGAATTATAGCTTGTTCAGTCATATACTGAATATGAGATTTCTCACATGGAGGAATGTATATGAAACGGATTAATGACGGAATGATTCTCAAAGACTACTTGTCCCATTCGGATTTTGAACAGTACTTTTCTTTTCAGGCAGCGCAATACGCCCAGTTATTTCACGCCAAGGCAGGTGATTACCTCATGCATGAAGGGGAAGTGCCTGCTTATTTGTATTACCTTCATACTGGCCGAGTGAAGCTATACCTTACTTTATCTAACGGCAAGGTTTCTTTAATCGATTTTTTTGAAGCTCCATGCTTTATAGGAGAAATGGAATTAATCGGCGTGCAAAGGGAATCACGTGCGATACAGGCGCTTGGAGATTGCTATTGTTTAGCATTGCCGGTCAGCAAATGCAAAGAGCAACTGCTCAATGATGCTTTATTTCTAAGGAAGTTGTGTATTTATTTAGGAACCAAGAATAGCCGAAACGTGGCAGCTCTTTCTCAAAATCAGGCTTTCCCTCTGGCCAATCGATTGGCGGCTTTTCTTTTATACGCTTCCGCCGATGGGTATTATAAGGAACCGCATACGCATACGGCGGAATATCTTGGTGTCTCATACCGACACTTATTGCAAACGTTTTCTACTTTTTTGCAAAATGGATACATCACGAAAGAAAAACGCGGATATCATTTGGTAAACCCTGTCCCCTTGGAGGATATGGCTCGTACAATCGAACTATAAAAAAATTTATCATGCGCAGAAAGTAGTCCCAACCATTACGTTTCAAAATAAAAACAGCGTTTGGCCAAATCTTGTGACTGAGTTTGGCTCTTTAGCATACTTTTACCCTTTAATGGCATAAGAAAAAGGCTGACTCAGTAACCAGCCTTTTTGAAGTAAAGCACCCGTATGTTTAAGTACAAAATTTCTATGAGAGAATTTATATATTTTTCATTACCCTTGCTGGGTTTCCGGCTACTATTGCATTAGCAGGTACATCTTTCGTAACAACAGAACCAGCAGCAATAATTGAATTATCACCAATTGTGATTCCAGGTAAGATAACACAACTACCACCAATCCAGACATCATTACCAATCGTTATTGGAATGGCATAGCCACTCTTGTTCCTCTCCTTGGGTTCGATTGAATGACCTGCCGTATATAGTCCAACATTAGGACCAATCATACAGTTATCACCAATCCTTACTTGTGCCATATCTAATATCGTACAGTTATATCCCGCATAGAAATTATCCCCAATGTGAATATTGTATCCTAAGTCACAATGGAAGTTATGTTCAATACTTGGAGTGACTCCTACGCTTCCAAACAATTCATTGATAATTTCTTCTTTTTTTTTTGAATCTTCGATAAGACAATTGTTAAATTCTTGAACAAGTATATGGGCACGGATATTTTTCATTCTGAGTTCCTCCGTCCCTCTTTCGTAAAAAACTTTCTCCTTCATTTCTAATCCCCTTTCTTTACAGTTACTCAGATAACGCACCCGTTTGTTTAAGTCTTTTCACCATTTATTACAGGAATGCTGCCACTAGCATTTCCTCATCTCATTTTGATTATGTTTATATTCCTTTCTTACATCTAACCATTATAAAATTTATGGGAGGCTTATTTTTCATGTCCTTACTTGGCTCGTCAATCTCTGAGAATTCTGTAAGGCCATATTCTCCAAATTCTTGTTTTGTGGAGACAGAATCATAAAAAAACATTTTTACACCTTCCATTATCTCAAAATAGTCTTTATCCAATTGTTTTCCCTTGCCAAACATTGGGGCCTTTTTTGAAACAGTTGTAAAAATCATATATCCATTTGGCTTTAGCTGATTATAACAATCTTTAATAAACTTCTCTCTTTCATGCTTATTCAATAAGTGAATAAGGGCATGGGAGAATATACCATCGTAAAGTTTGTTAGTAAAAGGCATGTCACTTACTGAACCATGAAAAATTCTACTATCAAGCCCATTTTGCCTCGCTAAATCAATTGCTGTTTTTGAAATCTCAATACCTGTAACATTTATTCCATTTTCAATAAAAACCTTCGCATTTCTACCATATCCAATACCTGGTATTAGTATATCCTTAACATTCTTTTCAAGGAAAAAGTCCTTTGTTAAGATTGCGGATTCTGTAGGCTCAAATCCCCACATCGTTTGTTTTTCTATAAAACTCGTTTCCCAAAATTCCATCTTATCTTTAGCCCCCTTAGTATAAGTACATTATTTAAAATCTTCTTGAGTTATATACACTACCGCAATAATCACTTGTGAAGGAGCAAGATTTATTCTTTTTCTTTGAAGAACTTCCTTATGTTCTCAAGTCTATAAGGGATGTAACGAAGTATCAAGTCGACTCGGTGTAATGTAGATTACAGTATTCTGAGCACCCAAATACCCTTATTTTTTCAAAAGTAAAGCGTAATTTATAACAGGTAATAGTCCAATGTTTTAACCTTTTAATTTATGTCCTTAAAGACTTTTAGTTTGATTTTCCTATTTTCACAAATAACTGGTATGCGGGCAGGTAGAGAGATACAATAGAGTTGGGACATTCACTGAATTAAAGACTCATTATCGACGACATGTTTTTGCAACACTCAAGTTAATATACCGAAGGAGTAGATTATATGACGGAAAAGGAAAAATCACATGCCGGCATGTTATATCAACCCGGAGATCCTGAGCTTGTAGCAGACCGCGATATTACGATAAAAAAACTACACGATTATAACAACATACACCCACTTGATCGCGACGTAAGGCAGGCCGCAATAGGCGAGTTGTTGGGCAAGACCGGAGATAACTGCGTTGTGGAGCAGCCACTTTTTTGCACTTACGGGTATAATACCACAGTGGGCGATAATTTCTTTCTTAATGTCAACTGCAAGCTTATGGACAGTGGGAAAATCACGATTGGAAACAATGTATTTATAGCACCCAATGTTTGCATTATAACGGAAGAACATGCCATGAATGTGGAACAACGGCTGAAAGGGTTGGAATATACAAATCCGGTCAATATCGGTGATAACGTCTGGATTTGCGCTGGCGTTATTGTATTGCCGGGCGTGACGATCGGCGCGAACAGTGTTATTGGCGCGGGTAGTGTTGTCACTAAGGATATTCCATCAAACAGTTTGGCTGTCGGTAATCCCTGTAAAGTAATCCGCAACTTAAATGATGAATGAATCAATATTCACTAGGAGTACGGCCGAAATACGTGAAAAATAAGGTATTAACAATGAATACCTTATGAAATCTAGTTTACATATGAAGGTAGTAAACGAGCCAAACCCCATAACTATCAGGGGTTTGGCTCGTTGTTTCTTCCTCCGTTATCGTTCATTCACTAAAAATACTTGATTTGATCTTACAGGAATACAGCCCTAAAGTTGAATAGGAGTAGAAGAATCGCACGTTCAAAAGGCCGCCAATTGGCAGCCTTCTTATGGCGCTAAAGCACTTGTTAGTGCAACAAGATATACGTTCTATTTTTCTTCAACACATAATACTGAGACATCTTTCCAGCCATAAGCAACATCATCTACTACCGTTCCTCCAAACTCACTCTTCCTATGAGAATATTCTTTTCCTCCCATACGTTCATAAAAACCAAGTCCAGATTTATTTTGTTTCATTACCCAAACCATCATAGAATAAATACCTTTTTCTTTAAAATGCTTAGCAATAGCTGACACAAGCTGCCTACCAACACCTAATCCTCTACATTCCTGTAAGAGATAAAGCGAATATAGCTCTCCATCAAAATTCTTTTCATCAATACTTTTACCTGATGCAAAACCTATAATTTTCCCTGTATCATTAATTGCAACATAAATAAAAGATTCATTTTCGTTATTCAAAAAATCAATCAATCTTTTTTCTGCTTCTTCGTACGATAATTCGTCCAGATAATCGTCAGGTACTAGACCACGATAAGTAGTCCTCCAACCATCAACATAAACTCTTGCTACGCCTTTTATATCTTCTTCACTTGCTTTTCTAATCTTCAAACTAATCACCCCTAATAGTACACAATGAAAATTATTATAACATTCTTGTTGAACTAAACTGCCCCGTTATACTTTCTTTACAAGTCTCCCAGCATTGCACCACTTAGATATGCATAAGATTTTGTGGTTTCACTTTTTTATGGCCCATTAAACTTTGACCACTTCTTGAGGTGCTCATGAACCTATTATGCTATGCTATTTATAGACTTACAAAGGGGGAATTATGTACATGTCATTTTTTGATAAGATGAAAGCAAGCATCGGAATCGGTGCGGCGAAAGTGGATACAAAATTAGAAAAAGATTCATACAAACAAGGGGAAACGGTAAAAGGGAACGTGTTTGTCCTTGGCGGAAACACCCAACAGGAAGTCAATGGTCTGTACATCCATTTGATGACACAGGTTTTGAGGGAACAGGATGACCGTAAGTATTTAGATGATGTTACCCTTTACAAAATTAAGGTTTCGGATGCATTCGTCATTGAAAAAGGCGAAGAAAAGGTGATTCCGTTTTCCTTGCAACTTCCGTACGAAACGCCAATCACGATAGAGGACGTGTCTGTGTGGATGAAGACGGAAATGGATGTGACGTTCGCATTGGACCCTAAAGATAAGGATTATATAAACGTAGTTGAAAATGCAACAGTCAGTAGCTTCCTAAAAGCAATCGAATCATTAGGATTTTACTTGAACAAAGTTAAAAATGTACCCTTCAAACGTAGCAAAACGGGAGTCTTTCAGGAATTCGAATACAAGCCAAATGGTGGTCCATTCCAAAGAAGCCTTGATGAGGTTGAAATTGGATTTGTCGCGGACGCTCAATCCGTAGATTTATTCATCGAAGTGGATAGAAAAGCAAGAGGACTTTCTGGGTTTTTGGAAAGTGCAGCAGGAATGGATGAATCCAAGATCCGCGTGCAATACAAACATTTCCAACAAGAAAGTGTAGAAACAGCCAAGCAAGAACTAATGGATATACTATCGCGTTATTCTCGATAAATTGGATTTGCTTAACTGTAACCCCATAATCAGTTAAGATCATACCTATTAGTTTAAGAAGAAAAACTGCCTTAAGACACCTCCAATTTCCAGCTTACGCACTCGTTAAAGGAGTTGCCCCAGCAACTCCTATAGATGCATTAGAAAAGGAGCTGCTGATCAGCTCCTGAATAAAATCAAGTTCTGTTAGTTCACCCTTAATTTACATGTACAGGATGCTTATCATTCCGGCCTCGAATTCCGAACCCTAAAGCAATTGCAGCTCCAATGCAGCTAGATAGGCAACCTACTACGAGATAAATGGATGGTGTTGATTCACCAATGAAAACGGAAGCAATCCCTCCAATTGCTGGGAATAGCGCTACCATATACCCGCTTTTTGCTCCGCCAATTTTTTCTACAAGTTTTAAATAAAATAGCCAAGCCATAAAAGAAGCAATCAAAGTTAAATATAGCAAAGCAGATAAATAGGTAACGGTTGTTGGAAGTATGATTTTTTGTCCTTGAAACAGTACAATTGATCCCATTAAAAGGCTGCCTACTGTAAAACCAATGGCATTAGCATAGATAGGGTCAACCTTAAGCTTAGCATTTCTTGCTGAACTGGCATCACCAATAGCTGTAAGGATAGTGCCTAACAAAGCAATCATAATACCTTTTAAATCAGTTAGCCCTTGATATTCGTTTTACTGTGTATTGTTCTTCGCTCATCCATCCCATTCCTTCCTGTTTAATTTGCCTTTAACTTAGTTAACTAATTAACATAACATTTTAATATTCCATTCTATACCCAGTTATTTATGTTCGTTAAACGGCAAAAAAACATTTAGCATTTATAGTTAATGAAACACATAAATCACATTTCACATGCTTTTCCCAAATATAAATTAGGAGCATTAGTTGAAAGTTTTCGAATGTATATATTATCCAACAAGTTAAATCGGAAGTAAAAAGGCCTTTAATGTACGTGAAAGACAATTGAATATTTGAAGTTTTTCTTTTTCTTGTAGCATATAAGTTCTAGCTCACAACTGTATTATTAGTTGAAATAGAAGATTCGATTAAACCGCAATTGTGGAAAAAGAGGTAACATGGCGAAACATATTAGTCATGTCTAAATGTATCGCCCTTTATTTTTTTGACTTTATAATCAAATAATTTGAGTTGGAATGTTATCCCTAACTATATCTTGTCATAAATACTCCCTAGCTCAATTTTACATGTTTCTTTTAGTTGTTTGGATTATTTATAGGAATACTTTCTTTATGAAAATCGTATTGCGTTAATATCGATATTTAAAGCGCTTGAGGAAACTACATTTAATGCTACTGTAAAAGCGATTCTAACTTCATATGTTGTAGTTCCATTGAGAGCAGCAGTATTCACATTAGTAGATGCAACAGGAAATCTTGCTGTACCCGCACTACTTATACTTCTTTGAACGGCACGTGTATCAATTAAAATTCCATTACGATATAGCCTAGTTTGAAAGGTGAAATTTGAGTTGGCAACTGTGACCACATCAATTGATACCGCATAGTCCACTTTGATGTTTTGACCAACAATAGTTGGTACATTCAATGTAGCCACTGTCGTTTCAGTTCCAATAGTTGTGAGGACAATTGGGCCAGCCACGTCTGCAAAAAATAATTGAGGACCTGCGCCTTGCGGACCTTGGAATCCTTGCGGACCTTGGAACCCTTGCGGACCTTGGAATCCTCGCGGACCTTGGAATNTTGCGGACCTTGGAAC
>NZ_LMBV01000041.1:853-1677 GCF_001439925.1 Peribacillus muralis | reverse complement strand
CTTGGAACCCTTGCGGACCTTGGAACCCTTGCGGACCTTGGAACCCTTGCGGACCTTGGAATCCTTGTGATCCTTGGAATCCTTGTGGCCCTTGTGCACCTTGTGGGCCTTGAACGCCTTGCGGACCTTGGAACCCTTGTGGACCTTGGAACCCTTGTGGACCTTGGAACCCTTGCGGACCTTGCGCACCTTGTGGTCCTTGGAACCCTTGCGCTCCTTGGAATCCTTGTGGACCTTGAACACCTTGTGGTCCTTGGAACCCTTGCGCTCCTTGGAATCCTTGTNCTTGGAACCCTTGCGGACCTTGGAACCCTTGCGGACCTTGGAACCCTTGCGGACCTTGGAATCCTTGTGGACCTTGAACGCCTTGCGGACCTTGGAATCCTTGTGGACCTTGGAATCCTTGAGCACCTTGGAACCCTTGTGGACCTTGGAACCCTTGCGGACCTTGGAACCCTTGTGGTCCTTGGAATCCTTGAGCACCTTGCGGACCTTGGAACCCTTGGGGACCTTGGAATCCTTGTGGACCTTGGAACCCTTGCGCTCCTTGGAATCCTTGTGGCCCTTGTGCACCTTGTGGACCTTGGAATCCTTGTGGACCTTGGAACCCTTGTGGACCTTGGAATCCTTGTGGTCCTTGGAACCCTTGCGCTCCTTGGAATCCTTGTGGACCTTGAACCCCTTGTGGACCTTGGAATCCTTGTGGACCTTGGAACCCTTGTGAACCTTGGAATCCTTGCGCACCTTGAACGCCTTGCGGACCTTGGAATCCTTGAGCACCTTGGAACCCTTGTGGACCTTGGAACCCTTGCGCTCCTTGGAAT
>NZ_LMBV01000041.1:403-782 GCF_001439925.1 Peribacillus muralis | reverse complement strand
GCCTTGCGGACCTTGGAATCCTTGTGGTCCTTGGAATCCTTGCGGACCTTGGAATCCTTGTGGTCCTTGGAACCCTTGCGCTCCTTGGAATCCTTGTGGTCCTTGGAATCCTTGTGGTCCTTGAAATCCTTGTGGTCCTTGAAATCCTTGGAACCCTTGTGGACCTTGGAATCCTTGAGCACCTTCGGCACCTTGTGGGCCTTGGAACCCTTGTGGTCCTTGAACACCTTGTGGACCTTGGAACCCTTGCGGACCTTGGAACCCTTGCGGACCTTGAACGCCTTGCGGACCTTGGAATCCTTGCGGTCCTTGAACCCCTTGTGGACCTTGGAATCCTTGTGCACCTTGTGGCCCTTGGAACCCTTGTGGTCCTTGGAAC
>NZ_LMBV01000041.1:0-376 GCF_001439925.1 Peribacillus muralis | reverse complement strand
CCCTTGTGGACCTTGGAATCCTTGCGCACCTTGTGGACCTTGAACGCCTTGCGGACCTTGGAATCCTTGAGCACCTTGGAACCCTTGTGGACCTTGAACACCTTGCGGGCCTTGGAATCCTTGTGCTCCTTGGAACCCTTGTGGTCCTTGAACACCTTGTGGNNNTTGGAATCCTTGCGGACCTTGGAACCCTTGCGGACCTTGGAACCCTTGCGCTCCTTGGAATCCTTGTGGTCCTTGAGCACCTTGTGGCCCTTGAGCACCTTGTGGTCCTTGGAATCCTTGAGCACCTTGCGGACCTTGGAACCCTTGCGGACCTTGGAACCCTTGCGGACCTTGGAACCCTTGCGCTCCTTGGAATCCTTGCGGACCTTGG
>NZ_LMBV01000040.1:348-16986 GCF_001439925.1 Peribacillus muralis | reverse complement strand
AACAACTACTTTAGCTCCACGTTCAGCTAACAGTTTAGCTGTTGCAGCACCAATTCCTCGACTGGCTCCCGTTACGATAGCTACTTTTTTATTCATCTTTTCTCTCTCCTTTAGTATCTTGATTTTGGTGAAGTTTGTTATTTCTGGTGTGTTATATTGATACACCGATTAGGAGCATCCTAATAAATGAAGGGCCTAATCGTGGGGCATCAAATAATTAAGTCATCTGCTTGTTCTTCTTTTTTCTTTTTAGGAACCCGGGCGTAATAACCAAACTGATAACNNNCATGAATTCCTGCTGCAAGAGAATGAGAAGATACATGTGATACTGAGTCTGTTGAAACGCCTACCTGTTAATCGTAGCTCCTTTTAGAAGCATACTTTATCTCATTCTTGCTGGAGGAAGCAGTTTTCAATGGAATTCTGTGATGACGTATGTACTTTTGATTATTACAGATAGTCAATATATTAACCATTTTAAAGGAGGCTTATTGTGGATTCAAAAGTAAAAAATTATCATGAACTTACTTCGTGTATCTACACTGCTTAATAGGGTTGGGCTGAAACTAGTAGAAGGTACGGATTTAGCAAGTGTTCAACAGTGGCAGTTGATTTTAAGTACACTCATAGTAGACAATTAAAAATGCTAATTTAAGTGGATTTTGTTTGTCAAATTTAAGTTGTATAATAAATGAAGTAGATAAGTAGATTGAAAGGAAGAGTTAGTTATGGGAAAAGGTAAAAAAATAGGGTATGCACGGATCTCGTCAAAACGCATTCAGCTTTCTCTGCAGCTTCTTTAGCTTTAGCTTTGGCTTCAGCCGCTTTTTCTTCTGGAATTTTGCCGCTTCCTCTGCTTTCGCTCTTTTGCTGTTCTCCCATAATATATAAAGGATGTATCAACGTACCCGTAAGATTGTACAGTACTTATCGGCTAGCATAGGTTGCTACTCGTGGGGATCTATCTTCTTCCATGATTCTTGGGCCATGCGCGGGCTTGGCCTCGCCACGAGAATTGCTTTCCTGGCCTTTTTGGGTTCCTCTCTTTATCCTCGGGCCTAGCCTTGTTCTCCTTGCCATGTAGTTGTGATGTCCAAGAGAGCATAGGTCGCTACTCGCTGAGATTCAGCTGCCTTCTGTACTATCGTAGGTTGGGCCTCATTCGCCTCTTTATTATTTATATGAGTCCTAAAAGGTGTATTCCTCTAAAACACATACGTCTTCCTTATCATGTAAAAGAAAATATACATTTAAACTGCTTGCTTACATGTTCTGTTCTTGAATTCGGAGAAAAGAACGGGTTTGTGATATGTCTACTAAAAACACGAATTCTTGTCTTAGTTCTTTTACTCGTTTCCCAATTCAGGTTAACTTAACAGCTAGTTATCTTTTAATCCAAAATTTTTGACATGTGGATACAAATTACGGGAGGCTGATACTTGCAGTTACATTAAAATAGACTATAATTCACTACTTTGTATTCATTTAAAACATAGATGTATCAACGCTATTTTTGCTGTATTTAGTTGAAATTACAAAAATACAAGAAAAAAAAGAAACAGTAGTATACTATAATTTAGCCTGCACTAATAAAAACAAAATTCCATATAAATATATAATACTACTTGTAATTTTTGTATTATTGTATTTATATCTTTAAAAAAACACTCTATCAACGTTTTAAGGGTTACAAAAGAATACAAATCATGTATCCTCATGTAACCCTTGATTTATTTCAATACTCTTTTGTGCTGAAGTCAAATCCCAACTTTTTGATAATATCTTTATTAATTAAAATTCCTTTATGTGCCCTTCCTCTTTTATTAATAGTTGTGTAATCAACATCCAAGTCCTTGTTTTTAAAAGTGTTTGTGACATTTCTCTTCAACCAAGCACTTCGAATTTGTTTTGCATTTACCCCTAAACTCTCTTTAATGTACGCAGGAGTTAAATACAATTCCCCATTGTGATATAGAGCACTAATAGTTTGTGTAGGTTCATAATCTACGTATAATCTATTACGATTTGAATCAATCTCTTCAAGTAACTGTTCCAGCTCTAATAAAGGCCTATCAACCGCCTTGTTTTCATTTGATATATTGTAGAAAAGTTCCTCAAGAGCTTTTAAATCCACATCTAATCCTTCACGAATAAAAAGGTCATTTAGCACCTTTCCAGTAAACACTATAAAAGAGTAATGAAGAGAAATTCTTCTCGCAACATCATTCTCAACTGATTTTTTCAAATACATTTTTCTGTACTCTTCAAATTCCCGTGAATAAATAGTTCGCTTATCTTTCCAACGATTTAAGAACTCAATTCCAATTGCACCATGATTGTCAGTAAATGAGGTGTAAAGTTTTCCTGAAAAGTCTTCGTCTTCACCTTCAAACGAGAACTTAGTAATAGGAATTACTCTTGCAGCTACTCCTTGAGCTTCTGCATAAGCCAAGATTTCATTTTCACCGGATGTTAACATAATTGATCTCCATGATGCGGTGTGTTGACTGCCCGTAATACTTCCTCTTAGCTTTCCTATGTTATTTACAAATTGATAGATCATCGTTTGAATCATTTTGGTGTCGTTTACTCCATTTGAATCATCAAGTATTTGAGGATAAGAATTCAGGAATGCGGATCTTCTTTCAACCGCCACTTTGGTTGTGTTAAAGGATCCAATATACTCTTTAGGGTTCCCCCATACAGATGAACAGAGTAGAAGTAAACCACTTTTACCACTACTGGATTCTCCTGATACATCAACAACTATGGGCTTCATATCGAACTCATGTAAAATAACCGAAGCAAAAGATGCTAGTAAAGGAAACACAGCCTTTGGATGATCCTTCACTAAGTTAAATACATTTTTAATCCAACTTTCAACAGTTCCTTTCACTCGAATGGACTCTAATATTTGATGTTCGCCCCCATCACTCGGAACAATATGTATGTCTTTAGTTGAAATTGGATGTATAAAGTTTCCCTTTACATCCCCTAGCCGATTTACCATTTTGACTGTCGGTATTTCATTTAATCCTATGAACAAATCAAAGTATTCAATTAAATGTTTAGAGTTTGAATCATTGCAACTTAGCCCTTTATCTGCAAGAGCCAATAATTCACGCCTCGAAGCTAACATACCGGCAGGAACAGTTTCCTTATAGTCCTTTCCTTTGTTACGCCAACTAATTTCATAATGTATCTCGCTTTTTTCAATATGTTCCAAGTACTTAGTTATGAATGGAACATTCCTGCTCACAAAGACTTCAATGTCTTGTAATTCTCCGTTGACCTTTTTCACTTCCACTCTATAAAGTGAATTATGCTTTATACGATATGGGTCAGGTATGACAAATCCTGATACTTTACTAATTTCATTGTTGCTTGGCTCTGATTGTTCCAACTGCTTTTTTCTTGTAGTAGACTCTAGTTTTCCAATACTAGCAATAGAAGCCTTTACATCATTTATAGTGTAGCTAGCGTCTTTATCTATACAGAAATACTGATAGATTAATAGCATGCATTTCTCAACTTGCTCCATCGCTACTCCCGTTGATTTCAACCTTCTTCCAAAATCATAGAGAGATTGATTACGTGATCCGTTTTGCATAGGGATTGAAAACTCATAACCTTTTGTTCTTTCAGCATTCCAAACTGGTCTTAAGAACCAAGGCAGTTCAGCGGGGTGACTCGTTATTTGAGATATGAACCTACCTTCTGTGTTATAAGTCGGAAACACTATTAAACTATTAGTTGTGCCAACGCGAGTGTCTACTACAATCCCTAAGGATGAAAAGAAGTGACTAATCATTTTCACTTGCATGTTCTCATCAGAAGTTGCCTTAAAAATAAATTGAAAGCCTCTAGGTGTTTTGATTAGATGATGATGGATCTTTTCTCCTCTGAGCAACTCTACAAGATAAGAAGCATGCTCTAGAATATCTACATCGATTACAATTAATCCTCTTGGAATTAATGCTCCAATCCATCCACCCTTTGATAGATGTTTTTGTATTTCCTCTTCAGTTAAACTTTCTTTATGTTTATATGACTCAAACGGCCTTTTAGCTGCACTATAGTTGGTATTCCCATTTAAATAACCTAGACATTTAATAATTTTCGCACCTGGGAGAACTTTTTCTACATTTTGAGTGACAGATTCCCAATTAGCCATAGCACTTCCCCCTTATATTTTTGCATTTGCTTATTCCTTAATTCGAATATAAAATAAGAGTGTAATGTTTTTTTACGCCTATTAACTCACGCCTATGAGTTAGTGGGTTTTTTTGTAGTCTTTCATCCATCACAAACACATCCATCCAAAAATTATAGCTTCCGTTTATACTTCAAAATATCACCGCCATTATTTCGAACTTCAACGTAATATGCCTTCATAAACTCTTGAACTTCCTTTCTATTAAACAACCATTTTGAACCTAATCTGACTTTGGGAAAATCTTCATCATATAAAAGGTTCGAGACGATGGTATTCCAGGACATGTTTAAATAAGTTGCCAACTGTTTTGAATCCATGAAAAATACCTCTTGTTCAATCTCCCTTAGGTGTTCCTCTACCTTCTGAATGTAAAGTGCCTTCAACAACTCTTGATCAATTTCAAAGCTAATCATATATTCTCCCCCTAACTATTTCGATTACAGTAGAAACTAACATGGTTGCAACTGTGTACACAAAAAGTGTAAATCATTACCTATAATTTTGCAACCAATTTTACACATTTGTTCACAATTGTGATAAAGTTAAGGGGATTAATAAGGAAGAAGGTGTTGTATGAAAAAAGTGAGTCCTTTTGGTGAAGAAATTAAGCGAATTAGAAAGTCAAAAGGAATGTCTATTAGATCTCTAAGCGAACAATCTGGGGTATCTCATTCTTATATCTCTCAGATTGAGAATGGTAATAGAGACGTACCACAACCTGAATTAATTAAAAAAATTGCAAATGGGTTAGGAGTCAATTACTTTTTTTTAATGAGAATTGCGGGTTTCATGAACCTTGAAGTTGAAAAAGAGTCAGTTAACATACCGGAACTAATAAAAACTTTTCCCATCGAGGACAAAAAGAAAATTCTTTATGATTATCGCATTCGCCAGTTTAATTCTTTCCCCAAGTTTGATAATCCGAAAACCAAAATTGATAAACTTTGGGCTCAAGCTACCAATAAAATGGTACCCATAGAAAAGTCTCATTACGATGACATAGACATAGACGAGATTAATGAATCTTTCGAAGCTTTCCTTTCAACTAGTGCTACTGCTGGTGACTTTCTAAAAATACTAAGAATACACAGGAATGTAGACATTGAAGAAATGGCAAATCATTTAAATATGGATAGTAAGACTTATCAGACACTTGAAAAGAACCTCAAAAATTCTTCATCTCTTCTTAAAGAATATGGAGAAAAAATAGGAGAGATATTAGGTGTAGGAAACTTTGGAGCATGGTTTAGAGATGTAGTAAGGAGCAAGACTCTAGAAAGCTATATCAGGGATTACGGTGAAAGCGACACTGAAACCATATCTTTCAGTGTAAAGTCAGTGCATAAAAAGACAGATGAAAATGGAGTCGAGTATTACGTAACTTACACTTATGAAGAATTAGAAGGAAACTTTTTCAACCTCGATAACTTACTCAATCAAAAGGAACATGATGTTTTATATAAAGATAAAGTGTTAACAAAATCTGAAATAGAAAAAGTAAAGGCGATGCTGAAATTGTTATTGGAAGATGACTAATAAAGGAGGCTCATAATGGCTTACTTTCGTAAACGGGGAAATAAGTGGAGTTACACCGTCAACTTAGGCATAGACTCTATTACAAAAAAGCGAAAACAGCTTACTAAATCAGGTTTTTCTTCTAAAACAGCAGCTAAAGATGCAGCTAAAGAGATGGAATTCAAAGTTTCTAGAGGAGAATTCGTACAAGACTCTAATATGAACTTTCATACGTTAGCAGAAAAGTGGATTGAAAGTTATTCTACCCAATCTAAAGTAAGTAGTGTTCGTGCTAGAACGAAGGAATCTAACGTATTACTTAAACAGTGGACAAACACACCAATAAAAAGTATTAGTAAGTCTGTTTATAGAGAATATTTAAATGAGCTAAGCAGAATGTATTCACAGAACTATATGGATGGTATTCATACAACAGGCAGAATGATCTTCAAATTTGCCGTTGAGTCGGAATGGTTACAACAGAATCCGACAGAAAATTATAGCCTTCCTAAACAACAAGCTACTATTGAGGAAGTTGAAAAAGAGAATCTCAGAAAAAAATTCCTAGAAAAGAACGAGCTCATAGAATTCTTATCCCTCGCTCGTACTGAAGGACTTAGTAATGATTATACGCTGTTTTCGCTATTAGCCTATTCAGGCATTCGGATAGGTGAATCTTTAGCTCTCAAGTGGCCTGATATCAATTTTAAGAGTGGATCTATAAGAATATCCAAGACTTTATATAATCCCACGAACAACAAGATAAATTACACATTGCTTACACCAAAAACAAAAGGATCTATACGTACGATTAAAATGGACGATCAGGTCATGAAGTTACTAAAAAAGCATCTGCTACAGCAAAATAAAATGAAAATCCAAAACAGGCATCAGTACTTAGATGAAAACTTTGTCTTCACTTCACCAGAGGGATTTCCATTGGTTCAAAAACTCCCTGCAATACGATTACAACGTCTTCTTAAGAAGTTACCGCATATCAACAAGGAAATAACGTTGCATTCATTCAGGCATACGCATACATCCTTACTGATCGAAGCAGGAGTGGGGTTGAAAGAAATTCAACAACGATTAGGACATACTGATATTCAAACAACGATGAATATCTATGCTCATATGACTGACAACATGGAAGAAAAGGCCTCCCTTCAGTTCAGTAAACTGATGGAAGACCTTCAACTTTAAGAGATATTTACATGTTAGGTGAGCAAATAGGTGAGCATTTATTTCTAAATACTCTTTAAACCCCTATATCAAAGGGATTTAAAAACCTATTACATCATGCCGCCCATTCCACCCATGCCGCCCATGTCAGGCATGCCCATGCCGCCAGCGCCTGCTGGTTCTGGTTTGTCAGCAACAACAGCTTCTGTTGTTAAGAACATGGCCGCAACTGATCCAGCGTTTTGTAGAGCTGAACGAGTTACTTTGGTTGGATCGACGATGCCGGATGCGATCATGTTGACCCATTCGCCAGTAGCTGCGTTGAAGCCAGTGCCTACTGCTTCGCCTTTTAGGCGTTCTACGATTACAGAGCCTTCAAGTCCAGCGTTGTGAGCGATTTGGCGTACAGGCTCTTCGATTGCACGAAGAACGATTTTAACGCCTGTTGCTACGTCGCCTTCCGCTTGGATTTCAGCGATTTTATTGTATACGTTAAGAAGTGCTGTACCACCACCGGCTACGATACCTTCTTCAACAGCGGCACGAGTGGAGTTCAAAGCATCTTCAATACGAAGTTTACGTTCTTTTAATTCTGTTTCAGTAGCTGCACCGACTTTGATTACCGCTACACCGCCAGCTAATTTAGCAAGGCGTTCTTGTAATTTTTCGCGATCGAATTCAGAAGTCGTTTCTTCTAATTGAACACGGATTTGGTTTACACGAGCTTGAATTTGCGCTGTATCTCCAGATCCTTCGACGATCGTTGTGTTTTCTTTTGTAACAACCACTTTAGACGCACGTCCTAAAGATTCGATTGTTGCAGATTTAAGGTCAAGTCCGATTTCTTCAGTGATTACTTCGCCGCCTGTAAGAGCTGCGATGTCTTCAAGCATTGCTTTACGACGGTCACCGAAACCAGGAGCTTTAACCGCAACTGCATTGAATGTTCCACGAAGTTTATTTACAACAAGAGTTGCAAGCGCTTCGCCTTCTACATCTTCAGCAATCAATAATAGCGGTTTTCCTTGTTGTACGACTTGCTCAAGTACAGGAAGGATTTCTTGGATATTCGTGATTTTTTTGTCAGTGATCAAGATATATGGATTTTCAAGGACTGCTTCCATTTTATCTGAATCAGTAACCATGTAAGGAGAGGCATATCCGCGATCGAACTGCATACCTTCTACTACGTCCAATTCTGTTGTGAAACCTTTGGACTCTTCAATCGTGATGACGCCGTCGTTACCAACGCGTTCCATTGCTTCAGCAATCAGTTGGCCCACTTCTTCATCAGCTGAAGAGATGGCAGCAACTTGTGCAATCGATTCTTTGTTTTCGACAGGTTGGGAAATGGCTTTCAATTCTGCAATGGCAGTATTGACCGCTTTCTCGATCCCTTTGCGGATACCCATTGGGTTCGCACCAGCTGTAACGTTTTTCAGACCTTCACGGATCATCGCTTGCGCTAGAACCGTTGCAGTCGTTGTACCGTCACCAGCTACGTCGTTTGTTTTGCTTGCTACTTCAGCAACCAATTTCGCACCCATGTTTTCGAATGCATCTTCCAATTCGATTTCTTTAGCGATCGTCACACCGTCATTCGTGATTAGCGGTGAACCGAATTTTTTCTCAAGAACCACGTTACGACCTTTTGGTCCAAGCGTTACTTTAACTGCGTCTGCAAGTGCGTCCACACCACGAAGCATGGAGCGGCGAGCTTCTTCACTAAATTTGATTTCTTTAGCCATTTATAATTACCTCCCTAAAATTTTAAGAAAATTTTTCGTTCAGTTAAGTATGATGTATAGTTAGCCGATAACAGCTAGAATGTCGCTTTCACGTAAAATTAAGTATTCAGCATTTTCGTATTTAACTTCAGTACCTGCATATTTTGAGAAGATAATTAGATCGCCTTGGGCTACCTCTAAAGCAACACGTTCGCCATTTTCAAGGATACGGCCAGTACCGACTGCTACTACCTTACCTTCTTGTGGCTTTTCTTTTGCAGTATCAGGAAGAACAATACCGCTAGCAGTTTTTTCTTCAGATTGAACTAGTTCAATAATAACGCGATCACCTAATGGTTTTAACAAGTGAAACAACCTCCTCATATTCTCTTGATAATTTGTTTCATGTTTATTAGCACTCATCACCATCGAGTGCTAACACATTTATAATATTAAATAAACCGAGCCTTTTTTGCAAGTATCTTATCGAAAATTTTTTATT
Organism: Peribacillus muralis; assembly: GCF_001439925.1. Lineage (GTDB taxonomy): Bacteria > Bacillota > Bacilli > Bacillales > DSM-1321 > Peribacillus > Peribacillus muralis. The sequence continues at coordinate 7,844 of NZ_LMBV01000040.1, read as the reverse complement.
AATTTCTGATAAATTCCGGGTATACTACATTAACATAATGATTAGATACGGAAATGTTTTTACAGGGGTACCTTTAAGTGGTGTTCTGCCTCATTATTTGATACCATTTTGGAGTATGCGTTTATAGATTGTCCCCCTGTCAGGAACGTTTTTAGGCGAAATGGGCGACTAAATAAAAGGAGTTTTCATTTTTGAAAAAAGAATATTGGTTCGTCATCATCACTTACATTGCCATGCAATTTTCCAGTATTGTCGGGATACCCATTTTCATGCTGATCGGGACTTCAATAGGAATGCCTGCAGATGAACTTGAGCAAAAGTCTGCAGCATACTGGATCGTATTCAGCTTTTTCGTTGCATTAGCCTTGATTCTTTTTTTAATGAGAAAAGATATGAAGGAAAAGATGGACACAAGCAACCAAGCCTCCGTTCGCACATCCATTTTGTGGGCGATAGCCGGAGTGTTCCTGGCATTAACTGCTCAAACGGTTGCTGGAATCATTGAACAAAGTCTTGGTGTAAAGCCTGAATCCGAAAATACGCAGCAACTGATTGAAATCATTTCCAAAGTCCCCATGGTCATTTTCGTCACTTCCGTAATTGGACCAATAATGGAAGAAATCATTTTCCGGAAAATCATTTTCGGATCTCTTCATAAACGCTTTAACTTCTTCATTTCTGCTGTACTCAGCTCGGTAATTTTCGGCTTGGCGCATGGTGAATTGGAGCATCTTCTTTTATATACGGCAATGGGCTTCACCTTTGCTTTTCTTTATGCGAAAACAGGCCGCATCCTCGTGTCCATGAGCGCCCATATTGCGATGAATACGCTTGTTGTCATCTTTCAAGTCGTGAATCGTGAGCAAATTGAGAAGATGCTGGATACTGCACAGGCCTTCATCGGAGGTTTATTATGAAACGACAATCACCATTATTCATGGGAATCATTTATGCAGGCTTAGGGGCCCTTTTTACGGGCATCGCGATTCAAACCGTCAATTCGTCTGGATGGGGAATCTTCGCCTACATACTTGTCCTTATCGCGACGCTTGACTTCGGATCGGGTTTACGGATGATCATGGTCCACTTTAAGATCAAGGCAGCGCAAAAAAATAAGAAAAAATAAAAAAAACGCTGCAAAGATGCAGCGTTTTTCTTTCATTCTTCCAATGCCGCTTCTTCGACTACCGGATAATGCTTCAAAAAGTAGATGAGCGATTGTAGCTCCACCGCAAGGTCAATGTGGTGCACCCTTATGGATGGGGGTACCGTCAGTCGTGCAGGTGTGAAGTTCAATATTCCTTTAATGTCGGCTTTGACCAGGCGATCGGTGATCGTTTGGGCCACTTGTGCAGGGACTGTCAGGATAGCAGCGGTAATATTATTTTCCTGCAATAGTGTATCGATTTGATCCATATGGTAGATCGGTACATCGGCTATTTGCTTTCCAACCTTATCTTCGGAAACTTCAAATGCCATTTCAATCTTTGTATTATTATTTTTTATGAAGTTGTAATTCAAGAACGCGGTCCCTAAATTCCCTACCCCAATTAAAGCGACCTTCGTCAGTTCATCTTGGTCGAGTGTTTTTCTAAAGAAGGATAATAAATAATTGACATTGTAGCCGTAGCCTTTTTTCCCAAGCGCGCCAAAGTAGGAAAAATCGCGACGAATGGTAGCAGAATCCACCTTTACAGCTTCGCTTAGCTCCGCCGAGGAAACTCTCTGTTTTCCTGACGAGTGTAAGTTCTTTAAAAATCGATAGTACAATGGCAACCTTTTGGCAGTAGCCTGTGGTATCTTTGGGTCATGGTTCATCATTCTTCCCCACTTTTCAATCTCTATTTGTTTGATTTACTTGTCTACTATAATCGTTGCTGGATACTCCACCTGTTTTCTCCACTAAGAATGTAGGCCCGATTACCATACCCTTATCCAAGGCCTTACACATGTCATATACAGTAAGGGCAGTCACGGATGAAGCTGTTAACGCTTCCATTTCCACACCTGTACTTCCTTTTGTCTTAGCTTCCGTTTCAATCACAAGTCTATATCCTTGCGCTTCCTTTACCCAATCAAAGCCTATATCGACTCCTTGCAGTGCAATGGGATGGCACATCGGGATGATGTTGGACGTATTCTTGCTGGCCATGATTCCCGCAACTTGTGCGACAGCCAATACATCCCCCTTTTTCATTTTCTGGTTAGTAATCGCTTCATATATTTCATCGTTCACTAAAATGCTCGATCGAGCCGTTGCCGTACGGGTCGTTTCCGGCTTAGCACTCACATCAACCATTTTTGCCCTGCCTTGATCATTGAAGTGCGTCAAGTCTGCCATTAAATAACCCCTCCTAAATAATACACTATTATTCCACTTTATGTAACAGCTTGTTTCGACCCGGAACCAAGCTATTGCCGATAATAACTATAATACGTTACACTAACAATAATCAATTGAGGTGAAATTATGATTTTATTACAAATCAATCAACTATCAAAATATTACGGTGCTGAACTTATTTTATCAAACATGAAGCTCGAAATTCAAAATAAAGATCGAATTGCACTTGTCGGGCGGAACGGCGCGGGTAAATCGACGTTGCTAAAAATCATAGCCGGGCAGCTATCTTATGATGGCGGTGAAATCATCAAGCCAAAAGGTGTCACTATCGGTTACATGGCACAAGATACCGGCCTCGAATCCGAGCTGTCCATATGGGATGAGATGCTTACCGTTTTCAAGGATCTTATGGATCAAGAGCAGGAATTGCGCCGCCTTGAGGCCGATATGGCCAGGCCAGATATCTTTGAGGAAGAGGTCATTTACCAAAAAGTCCTCAATGAATATGACGCGCTGATGGTCGCCTTTAAAGAAAAGGGCGGTTATCAGTATGAAGCGGATATCCGTTCCGTATTGCATGGTCTTCAGTTTGCTGACTTTGATTACTCTACCCTCATTTCCACTTTAAGCGGTGGGCAAAAAACGAGACTTGCGTTAGGGAAGCTGTTGTTAAGGAAGCCGGATATATTGATTCTCGATGAGCCGACGAACCATTTGGACATCGAAACCCTCTCATGGCTTGAACAATATTTACAAAGCTATCAAGGAGCTGTCCTTATCGTTTCCCATGACCGATATTTTCTCGATAAAGTGGTCAATCAGGTTTATGAGATTTCCCGGAATAGTATGAAAAAGTACTATGGCAATTATAGTTCTTACCTAGAGGGAAAAGCCGAGGATTATGAGCGGGATATGAAGCTGTTCGAGAAACAACAGGGGGAAATCGAAAAGCTCCGCGACTTTGTCCAACGGAACATCACTAGGGCCTCAACCACGAAAAGGGCTCAAAGCAGGCGCAAGCAGCTTGAAAAGATGGACGTGCTGGACAAGCCGCAAGGAGATGAGAAATCCGCCAATTTTTCATTCCAGATTGAGAGGCAAAGCGGTAACGAAGTGCTCCACCTTCAGGACTTGGCGATCGGTTATGAGGATGAAACGGTTTCAAAAAAGATCGACTCGCGAATGACGAAAGGTGAAAGCATTGCGCTAGTCGGTCCAAACGGCGTTGGAAAATCGACATTATTGAAAACGATCATTTCTAAATTGCCTGCACGTGCTGGGTCTTTCCGTTTCGGAACGAACGTCGAGGTCAGCTACTACGATCAGGAACAAGCCAATCTGATTTCCAATAAACGCGTACTCAATGAATTATGGGATGACTATCCCCTTAAACCGGAAAAGGATATACGTACGGTTCTCGGTAATTTCCTATTTAGCGGAGACGATGTTCTGAAAACCGTGTCCACTTTAAGCGGCGGGGAGAAGGCTCGGCTGGCGCTTGCCAAGATGATGATGGAAAAAGGGAACTTTTTAATTCTGGATGAGCCGACAAACCATTTGGATCTTGACAGTAAATTGGTGCTTGAGAATGCACTGATCGATTATCCTGGAACGATTCTCTTCGTCTCACATGACCGGTATTTCATAAATCGGATTGCCACGAAGGTCATCGAGCTTTCCAAGGAAGGCAATGAGGAATTCCTCGGTGACTATGATTACTATGTAGAGAAAAAACAGGAGCAAGCGGAGATCAAAGCACTTGAACAGGATAATCAAGCGAAATCCGTAGATGTGGCTGTCGAAAAAACAAATTACAAGATCGATAAGGAAGCAAAAAAGGCTGAACGCCAGAGAAAGCGGCGGATAGAGGAAATCGAAGCGGCCATGGAGCAGCTTGAAGTTGAAATAAACGAATACAACGAACTCCTATGCGACCCAAATGTCTTCCAGGACCACGAAAAAGTGATGGAGGTCCAAACAAAGCTTGATCAAGCACAGGAAACATTGGATCAGCTGCTCGAGGAATGGGCAGAATTGGATGTGTGACAAAAGACCAGAGTCTGATGACTCGGTCTTTTTCTTTTTTACTGGAATGCAAACTAGGTTATCCACATACTTATGAACAAAACAATTGCCTTTTAGAAGCGATTAATTTGAGTTATGCACATTATCCACAGAAACATATCCACTTATCCACACAAACGTCTGTTTATACACATGTAGTTTGATTTCTTGAAAAACTTTATCCACAGAATATTCTATTTTTAAAAATACAGGGCAAAAAGACAGAATCCCGATTGAGGAATCCTGTCTTTTCATTCTTTAAAACGTTTCTATATCCAATCCTGGATTTCCGTTCAAATCCATTCCAGAGCGCTTTCCTTTTTCGAACATCACACTGCCGGCAGCACCAATCATGGCCGCATTGTCCGTGCAAAGATAAAGGGGCGGGATGGATAGGTTGATAGGCAGCTCCAAAAAGGCCTCCGTTAATGCTTCTCTCAGTCCTTTATTCGCCGCAACTCCTCCAGCAAGCAATACTTGCTTCACATCATATTCCTTGGCAGCCTTTACAGCCTTCATTACGAGCACTTCTATAACACTTGCCTGAAAACTGGCAGCCAAATCCTCAGGTTCAATCTTTTCCCCGCGCTGTTCGGCATTATGCAAAGTATTGATTACGGCTGATTTCAATCCACTGAAGGAAAAGTCATAGCTTCCATCCAGCCACGCCCGGGGTAGCTTCAAGGAAGGTGAACCCAATTGGGCGAGCCTATCGATATGGGGCCCACCCGGATAAGGAAGCCCCAACGTGCGGGCCACTTTATCATAAGCCTCTCCTGCTGCATCATCACGCGTCTCCCCGATCACCTTGAAGGATCCTGGTTCTTCCAAAAGGACCAATTCGGTATGTCCGCCTGAAACGACTAATGATAGTGCAGGGTATTCAATTTCCTGTATAAGCCGATTAGCATAAATATGACCGGCGATATGATGCGTACCGACAATCGGTATTCCATGTGCGAAAGCGACTGCTTTTGCCGCATTCACACCTATTAATAGTGCCCCTACAAGGCCGGGGCCTTCTGTAACGGCAATGGCATCCAAATCTTCATATGTCACACCTGCCTGAAGCAGTGCTTCTTCAAGAACAATCGTAATTTGTTCTACATGATGGCGGGAAGCAATTTCTGGGACGACACCGCCAAATCGTTTATGGCTTTCTATTTGGGAAGCCACGACATTGCTCAGTATCTCCGTTCCATTTTTAATGACGGCAGCCGCGGTTTCATCGCAGCTCGTTTCAATTCCTAATATATATTGATCTGTTTTCATGCTAAATTCACCCACATAACATAAGCATCTTCTAGATTATCGGTATAATAATTTTTACGTATTCCACCCTTTTGAAAGCCTAGCTTTTCATAAAGGGAAATGGCCACTTCATTACTGACGCGAACTTCAAGCGTCATCCTCACCACACCCATGGCCATGGAGATTTCAATCATCTTCCTTAGCAAGGCTTCTCCAAGCTTTTGCCCGCGATATTCTGGCAGAATGGCAATATTGGTGATGTGCGATTCATCGATGACGATCCACGCACCGCAATAACCGGCAATTTTCCCTTCGTCCTCTATTACCATGTATACGGCATATTGATTATGATTCAATTCATTAAAGAAAGCTTCCCGGCTCCATGGCAAAGTAAAGGACTGTGTTTCCACGTGCAGCACTTGGTCGATATCTTCCGTTTTCATCTTTCGGAACGTCAATGTTTTACTCATATTAATCGGTCGCTTTCCTTTTTATTTCCCCTGCTGTTCAAGCCACTTAGCTTCTGCTTCGGCCATGCGTATATAGTTCGGAACAAACTGGTGAATATCCTCTTCGGCCTTGTTAAGGCCAATGAAGGCCAGTTCGCTTGGTCTTGAATTGAAGGACTGTATCGGGGCAAATACGGCTAAATCACCCAATGCTTCCGTAATCGCATCGCGATGGATCGTTACATCTTGGCCAACAAATAAAATGGGGCGATTATATTCCTTCAATCTTATCGCCCATTCAGAGGATAGGATATTACAATCTTCCAGCACCGTCTTTAACAGATTATTCTCCATCTCATATAATCCTGTGTAAACCTGCCCTCTTCTTGCATCGAACAAGGGAGAGACCAGCCCGTTAAAATGGCGTCCATTGGCTGCTAACACTTCCAGGCTCGAAACGCCTGATAACGGAATTTGGAGCGTCCAGGCCAGCGTTTTGGCTATTGTCACACCAATCCTTACGCCTGTATAAGAGCCTGGTCCCTGGGCGACCACTATTTTGGTCAATTCCTTTGGAGCCGTATCACAATCCTTAAGCAGCGTCTCGATAGCCGGCATGACCCGAACTGAATGATTCTTCTTTAGATTTGTCGTATACTCGCCAATGACCTGACTCCCATCCACAAGAGCTACCCCTAATGTGAAGTTCGATGTATCTATCGCTAAAACTTTCATCAAATAATCTCCTTACATAACGTTACATATCGTTCGCCTTTAGGTTCCAGGACAATTCGCCTGCTGGAATCACCGAGACGATAAATATAGATGGTCAAGATTTCATCAGGAAGCTGATCCTTTATCAGGTGGGCCCATTCAACGACAGTCACGCCATCACCTTCAAAATATTCATCGAAGCCTAAATCTTCTTCGGATTCACTTACCCGGTATACATCCATATGATATAGTGGCATTCGACCCATGTATTCCTTTATTATCGTAAAAGTTGGGCTGTTTACTGTTCTCGAAACGCCTAACCCTTTCGCCAACCCTTTCGTAAATGCCGTTTTCCCTGCACCCAAGTCTCCTTCCAAAGCCAGTACATCACTGCTTGAGAGCCTTTGAGCCAGCTTCTGTGCAAAAAGAGCCGTTTCTTCTTCATTTTGAGAAATCCATTCAACTTGCTGCATATATCAATCACCTTTATCATTATTAGCAAAATCGTTCCCCAGTTCTTGACGTGAACCAAAAACGATATATTTAATACGGTAGTCAAAGAGCTCTATATGTAGTTTACCTTGTTTTAAAAGAAGAAACAAATAAGTTAAGATCATTATTAATCGAATTCCGGATAAAACAAAAAAACGAAACATAAGTTTCGTTTTTTTTAT
>NZ_LMBV01000040.1:237-333 GCF_001439925.1 Peribacillus muralis | reverse complement strand
GGATTTGAACCTGCGACCTTCGGGTTATGAGCCCGACGAGCTACCGGACTGCTCCACCCCGCGACGGTATAAATGATGCTTTATGAAATTAATTAC
>NZ_LMBV01000040.1:0-201 GCF_001439925.1 Peribacillus muralis | reverse complement strand
AAGAGCTTAACTGCCGTGTTCGGAATGGGAACGGGTGTGACCTCTTCGCTATCGTCACCAAACATATAATCTTTTTTCAGTACATTACTTATCATAACACATATGATTTTGAAATGCAAGAAGAAATTTTCATTCCTTCAAAACTAGATAATAAGAAGGTATTTCATTTTTTTACAAAGCGTTGGTTAAGTCCTCGATCTA
>NZ_LMBV01000003.1:413817-426001 GCF_001439925.1 Peribacillus muralis | reverse complement strand
TACGCGAACCGTACGTACGGTGTTGTGAGAGGGGCGAAAATAATACATTTATTTTCCCTCTACTCGATTCTTTATCAATGGGGAATGAGATGAAATTATCGTCCATATGCGCTGCCATGAACTTTTGATTGCTTTTATGAGCTGAAAACCAGTATAGTTAGTATGGATTGAAACAATATAGCTAGATTTTAGGGGTATCATATCATGAGAAAGTTTAAAAAAGTTTATGTAGAAATTACTAATATATGTAATTTAAAGTGTAATTTTTGTCCTAGCTCCAGTTTGCAAAGGACCCTGAAGTTCATGGATCCCGAAGGGTTTTCACACGTCATTGAGAAAATCAAACCACACACCGATCATATTTATTTCCATTTAATGGGTGAACCATTTTTAAATAAAAATTTGGGTACATTTCTGGATATCAGTGCTGATAATGATCTAAAGGTGAACATTACAACGAATGGCACTTTGATTCAGAAGGTCAAGGAAAAGCTCCTTTCAAAAAAGGCCCTTCGTCAAATCAATATATCACTTCATAGTTTTGAAGCGAATGATACAACCAATAGTCTGGATTCTTATGTCAGTAATATTGCTGATTTCATTAATGAGGCCAATGAAACGAGTGAAGTGATTTGTGCCATCCGATTATGGAATATGGATACGGATGAACTGAAAGCGAGTAATGGTCTGAACGACGATATTCTTAGCATGTTGGAGGAAAAGCTTTCGTTGGACATTCGTCTTAGTGAAGTACTTCAGCAAAAGAATAATATTAAGTTGAAGGATCGGGTTTATATAAACATGGCCGAAAAATTTGAATGGCCAGAGTTGGACCGTGACATTATTGATGAGAATATATTCTGTTATGCGCTAAGAGATCAGTTGGGAATCTTGGTGGATGGTACGGTTGTGCCTTGTTGTTTGGATAGTGAAGGGAAAATCCCTCTTGGGAATATTTTCGAAACGTCCCTTGAAGACATCCTCAATGGTGAACGTGCTAGAAATATGTATGATGGTTTTTCGAGAAGATGTGCCGTTGAAGAGTTGTGTAAGCGTTGCGGCTATGCGAAACGTCATAAAAGATAAAGGTAAGACACTTATGGAGCTCTAGAAAGTACCCTATGGAATAGAAACTTTGAAAAAAGTCTATTTTGTAGGGTACTTTTGTTTCTAATAAGAAGTTGAAATTTTGATCGTTCGACTCAACGTTGCGTGTACATGAACCGTTTCATTGCACTGCAGGCGCTTAACTTTCCGCGGGCGGTCCGTGAGCCTTCTTAGATTTTAGCCTGAGGTGTCTCACGTAGACGCGCATTTCTAAGCAGCAGTCTCGTATCTTCCTGTTCCATTCCACTCAGGTGACAATTTAAATAGAATCCTGATTGCCCATAGTACTGGAGAATCTGTATCTAGACCGTTTCGTTTCATTGCGGGCGCTCCCTTTCCGCGGGCGGTCCGTGAGCCTCCTAGGCTTTCAGCCTGCGGTGTCTCACGTAGACACGCATTTCCCGCAGGAGTCTCGCGCCCTCCATTCCACTCCACTCTGTGTGAAAAATAAGTTAGAATTGCGATTGCGCACAGTTTTGATGCTTTGTTCAATGACCGTTTCGTTTCATTGAGGGCGCCTAGCTTTCCAGAGACGGTACGTGAGCCTTCTCGGCTTTCAGCCTGCTGTGTCTCACGTAGACGCGCATTTCCCGCAGGAGTGTCGCCGCCTTCCATTCCACTGTGTGTGAAAAATAAGTTAGAATTGCGATTGTGTACAGTTTTAGGAACTGCACTTTATCTGTTGCTTTGCATTGCACTGGTTCTGTTGAATATACGATTAAGTTTAGTCTCTTAAGAATCGGATAAGATTATCTTACATATTTCCTTACGAACGCATCTCGATTAAAACGCAATTATTTGGATTTAGAGAAAGACGCTTGTATTTATTAATTGTTCGGATTAAGTATTCAACTTACCGATTACTGTTACAGAAGTTGTCGAAAAAAATGAAATGAGGAAAATGCAGGTCACGCCGGGGAAACGGTTGTGAGCATGCATCACAAGAGTCATTCTTTGTTTATTTTTAAGATGTGAAATAGGGGAGTATTTAGAGCAAGATGCCGCCTGCAAAATACAAATCGCTTTCCTTTCAAGTAGGCGAGCTTTTTAAGTAATGTCCTTTGCAAAGGGGATATTTTACTCAGCTTCGTGATTTTTTTAGGGAGTGTAATGCACCTTTTAATTAGGCCATGTTAAAAGAAGTTATTACTTCATAATATCATATTAAAAAGTTTGTTATTCATAATATGGTTTGTAAGGGATGTTTTCTGGATTTACAGCAAAGAGTAGATGAAGTGTTCCTTGGTTTATCACCTGCTCAAAAAAAGGGAGCAAAAATTTTGTTAGTGGTTCACACACATTTTCTGCTGCTTCAGCCCAAAAGCTTGGGAAGGAAAGTGACGTCAGTGAAGCCACGTTCATTGGGTTTACGTGGATTTGCGGAATATATCGAGGGAATCGGCTTGAATGAATTCATACTTATAAACTAGAAGCTGGCATTCAGCGAAATTTCACGCTCAAGTGATGGGGGAGGATACGCAGTATCGCAAAGACGATAAAAAAACTATCCAATAATCATTTCTCCAAAAGCGGTCGGCAAATTGTCCGAAGCTGGTAATATATTGATATATGGACATCGTTTATTATTCTAGGCAGACTTATTACGCTCTGGCTTGTTAGGGAAGAAGTTCAGTTATTTAGACCGGATACGGAAGATTTGTTTTTACAACCGAACAAAATGAATGGAAATTCCGTTTTCAGTAAAAGAGACGGTGAAGATAACGGAAATGGCTAAACAGGTCATTGTTGTTTTTGTAATCGGCGTTACGGATTGTGAGCAGGCACTAATCGCTCACATTTTATTGACCATTTCAACACCTAGTACCTTCAGCATCGCGCATGTTATTCTCTGTATTAAATAGTTTAGTAGTTGGTGTATTAATTAAAGATGAACAACGTTTCAAAGAAAGAAAAGCTATGTATGTTGCTTTCCAACAAGATGATGAATATTTCTTATGAAGATCCAAGCCGATTAAGGAGGATAAATAAAGCTATGGATATTACACAGACGATTGAAACATTAAGGCCGCGCATCTTTACTATATTCGACCATCTACACGCTCATCCTGAAACGAGTTGGAATGAAGTGAATACAACAGCCTTCATTTCCAATATTTTAAGAGAAAACCTCTGTAAGGTGCAAACCTTCAATAGCTGCACAGGAGTGATTGGGGAAATGGGAGGCGGGGCTTTCACGGTCGGGTTGCGATCGGATATTGATGCTTTATGGCAGGAGGTGCGTGGGGCGTTTCAGGCTAATCATTCCTGTGGACATGATGGACATATGACCTTGGCACTTGGAGTGTTACTGGTATTGAAGGAGATGAACTATAGGCCGGGCGGTAAGCTCAGATTCATTTTTCAGCCAGCTGAGGAAAAAGGTACGGGTGCTTTGAAGATGATTGAAGAAAATGTAATGGATGATATCGAGTTCCTTTATGGGGTGCATTTAAGACCGGTGGAGGAAGTGAGGGACGGACAGGCGGCGCCAGCCATTATCCATGGTGCCGCCCAGTTCATGAAAGGCGAAATAGTGGGGACGGATGCTCATGGGGCAAGGCCGCATCAAGGGCAAAATGCGATTGAAATAGGAGCGGCACTCGTCACGTTGTTAAATGGCATTCACCTCAATCCTTCAATTCCTTATTCAGTGAAAATGACGCAATTTGCTGCTGGTGGTGAAAGTTCCAATATCATTCCTGGAAAAGCCATTTTCTCATTGGATTTACGGGCTCAAGATAATGAAGTGATGAAGGTGCTTACTAAAAAGGTGAGGAAAGTTGCAGAGTCGTTGGCGATTGCTCACGATGTTGAAATAACCCTCAAGCCACGATCTAATGTAGCTGCAGCAATTGTAAACGATCAAGCAAAGGAAATAATGGCTGAAGCGATTGCAGACACACTCGGGGAAGAGAATCTGGTAGCGCCTGTCGTAACAACCGGAGGGGAAGATTTTCATTTTTATACGCTAAAAAAACCAGACATCAAAGCGACGATGCTAGGGTTGGGGTGTGATTTAGCACCAGGGCTCCATCATCCGGACATGACCTTCAACAAAGAGGCGTTGTTATCAGGAATTGAAATCCTGACCAAAGCCATCATACTTACGTTTGAGAAGTATGGAGAGGGAGAAGCCTTGAAATGACAAAATGAATTAACCATATTAAATGGCTATCATTACTTAGAAAATCTACAGGAAATGTAGCGGTTTGAATGGAAACCAATCAGACACTTGCCGCAGTTTACAATGGCGGACTTGTTCGAATTTGGTGGATCATGGGACAGATGAACCAGTGGAAAATGTGAAGTCGAATTTGAATATCGACTAACAGAAAGTGATTTCTGGATCTTCGAAGTGACTGTTTTTTCTTTTATCTGGGCCTTTACACATGATCACGGCATTTTTCCGCCTTTTTTTCATACATTAGTGTAAAGGCGGAAGACAAGGGGGATATCGGATGAATGGAGCGGAGCAAAAGGCTCTGGAGTATGCCATTAGTGAGATTACAGAAATTGCAACTGGATTCGGATTGGATTTTTATCCGATGCGTTATGAGATTTGCCCTTCGGAAATCATTTATACATTTGGTGCCTATGGGATGCCGACCCGTTTTTCTCACTGGAGCTTTGGAAAACAATTTCATAAGATGAAACTGCAGTATGACTTTGGATTAAGCAAAATCTATGAACTTGTCATTAACTCTGATCCTTGTTACGCTTTCCTGCTGGACTCCAATTCACTTGTACAAAATAAATTGATTGTTGCCCACGTATTGGCGCATTGTGATTTCTTTAAGAATAATATGCGCTTCAATAATACGAAGCGGGATATGGTGGAAAGCATGTCAGCCACTGCGGAAAGAATCCGGGACTATGAAATCCTGCATGGCAAAAAGGAAGTGGAAACGTTTCTTGATGCACTTTTAGCCATCGAAGAACACATCGATCCATCGCTTATGAGGCCGAAGCTAGCCTGGACGATGGAAGACGAGGAAGAGGAAGAAGAGATAAAACCGTCAGCGACTCAATACGATGATTTATGGAATCTTGATAATAAGGATAAACCGAAGACATCCAACAGAAACAAAAGAAAAAAATTTCCGCCAAGACCTGAAAAGGATATTATGCTTTTCATTGAACAGTACAGCAGGGATTTAGCCGATTGGCAACGGGATATCATGACGATGATCCGGGAGGAAATGCTGTATTTTTGGCCTCAGCTTGAAACAAAAATCATGAACGAAGGCTGGGCATCCTACTGGCATCAGCGCATCATCCGGGAATTGGATTTATCCTCTGGGGAAGCGATAGAGTTCGCGAAACTTAATGCTGGCGTCGTTCAACCATCACGCACGAGCATCAATCCTTATTATCTTGGATTGAAAGTGTTTGAGGACATTGAAGAGCGCTATGATAATCCAACCGAAGAAATGATTAGGCTTGGCGTCAAGCCGGGTTCAGGTCGGGAAAAGATGTTCGAGGTCAGGGAAATTGAATCGGATATTTCCTTTCTCCGCAATTATTTGACGAAGGACCTGGTCATGCGGGAGGATATGTATTTATTTCAAAAGCAGGGCAAAGATTATAAAATCGTCGATAAGGCATGGGAACAGGTCCGCGATCAGCTCGTCAGCATGAGGGTGAATGGCGGGTTCCCTTATATCACCGTAAATGATGGCGACTATATGCGTAATGGTGAGTTATATTTAAAACATTGGTACGAGGATATTGAACTGGACCTGAAATATCTCGAGAAAGTCATGCCCTATATCCATCAGCTCTGGGGACGATCCGTGCATATGGAATCAATAATGGAAGGTAAAGAAGTCCTGTTTTCCTATGATGGAAAAGGGATTCACCGGAAATATTTGTAAAAGAAAACTGCTGAGCAATCAGCAGTTTTCTTTTACTTGTGTTCCTAAAAAAATGATAGTTTCATGAATAATACTTGTGATTTACAAGTATTAGTGTTAATAATTAAATCTAGAATTTTTGTTATCAAAATATCGTTTAAGGAGAGCGAAAGGAGTAGGGGAAGTTATGATCATTCGTGAAGCGATGGAAGCGGACATAGACTCCATCAAAGAGATTTACAATCAAGGGATTGAGGATCGGGTTGCCACGTTAGAAACAGAGATGAAGGACCAAACTTACATGGAAGAATGGTTTGCCAATCACATTGGCCGATATAAGGTAATTGTCGCTGACCAAGAAGGGGAAATCGTTGGTTGGGCTTCCTTGAATCAATATAACAGCCGCGATGCTTATAAAGGGGTTGCTGATTTATCTGTTTATACCTCAAGAGATCATCGAGGAAAAGGGATTGGCGGTTTATTGCTGCAATCAATCGAAAAGCTCGCAAAAGAAAATGATTTCAATAAAATTGTGTTATTCACATTTCCCTTTAACCAAATTGGTCAAGGATTGTACAAAAAACGGGGGTATCGCGAAGTAGGCGTGTTTAAGAACCAGGGAATTTTAGACGGGGAATTTGTCGATGTGATGGCTATGGAGAAATTACTTTAAACAATTAGGGGGTAGGAGGGTTATGACAGTGAACCATTCAAGCGTATTGTCTGTTTGTTATTTTGATGCCTATTTCAAACTGGTTTTAGCTTCTCGTGAACCTGTGGTGGAAAAAGCAAAAGAATTCATTGAAACCAACTTTTTTAAAGGCGAAGCGTGTTATTATGGCGAGCAAACTCACCGAAATTTCATGACGGCTTTTAACAAGCTAAAAGGATAAATAAAAAATAATTAAATCAAATGGTTGCAAAATGCAAATAGTTAGCGTATAAATAAAGTGAGGTGAAAGTAATGGAAAATGAAAACCTTAGAGGTCTCTTCCAACTCTTAACAAGACGTTTTGGATTATTGAATAAAAATTGTTGCAGCGCTGATGGAATTGAGATATCCCTCGTTCAAAGCCATATCTTGTATGAAATACATCGACAAAGCAAGGCTTCCATCCAGCAAATTGCAGAAACCCTGGGGACGGATATTACGACGTTCAGCCGACAAATCCAATCCCTGATAAAATTGAATTTGGTCACAAAAACGCCTGATGCAGAAGATCGGAGAATTTCTATCCTTTCTCTGACCGATGAAGGCGTGAAAATCAATCAAACCATCGATCAGCAAATGAATGATTACTTAAATGAGATTTTCAAGACGATGAATGAGTTTGAAAAGGAATCAGTCGTGCGTTCTCTGCAACTGCTTAATGATCGAATGTTAAAGTCTTCGGTATGTTGTACTACTCCTTGGGAGTAGTATAATTTTTCGACAATACTTGCAAACTACAACTTTTTTAAGGAATGAAAATATAGGAGGAATAATGATGGGTCAATTTGATAAAAGTGCATTACCAGTAGCAATTATAGGAGGAGGTGCTGTGGGGCTGGCCGCGGCCGCTCATTTACTAAAAAAAGGGGAGAAGTTTATCGTATTGGAAGCGGGGGACTCGGTGGGTTCAAGCATGCTGGAGTGGGGACACGTTCGAATGTTTTCTCCGTGGCAGTATAACATCGATAAAGCAGCAAAGGAATTACTGGAGAACGCTGGTTGGGCTTCACCCAACAAAGAAGCTTTGCCGACAGGTCGCGAATTGGTAGAAGAGTATCTTCTGCCGCTAAGTAACCTTCCAGAAATAAAAGAACGGATTATGTTACAGGCAAAAGTAGTCGGTGTTGCCAAAAAGGCTCACGATAAGTTAAAAACAGGAAAACGGGACACGGTTCCCTTTCAACTGTATGTAGAAGTGAATGGTGACACAAAAGTCATTGAAGCGAAAGCAGTGATTGATTCATCAGGTACTTGGACCAATCCAAACCCCATCCTTTCAAATGGTATCTGGACGAATGCCGAGAAAAAATTACACAATCAAATCCACTATGGCATCCCTAACGTCGAACAACTGGAAAACAAATATCAAAATAAATCCACCGTGGTGATCGGAAGCGGCCATTCAGCCATCAATGCCCTATTGGATCTGGCCACTTTACAGCAGAAATTTACGGATACAAAGATCTACTGGGTTCTTCGTAAAAAACAGATCCATGAAGTGTACGGAGGGCAAGAAAACGACGGGTTGGCGGCTCGTGGAGAATTGGGCATAAGAATTCAGCAATTAGTGGAGTCTGGACGAATCAATATTCTTACTCCCTTTCATATTAACGGAGTTTATCCAACTAACGGTCAAATCACTGTGGTGGGAGAATTAGACGGGGAAGAATTCACACTTGGTGATATCGATGAAATCGTTGTGAGTACGGGTTTTAGACCCGATACATCCTTTTTAAATGAAGTAAGGATAAACCTTGATTCAGCTGTGGAAAGCATAGAAGCGCTTGCTCCGCTAATTGATCCCAATATTCATAGCTGTGGAACCGTGCGGCCGCATGGTGAACAAGAATTACGACACCCTGAAAAGGACTTCTACATTGTTGGCATGAAGAGTTATGGAAGAGCACCTACATTCTTACTGGCGACAGGCTACGAACAAGTCCGTTCCGTGGTGGCTTATCTCACAGGGGATGTAGAAGGGGCAAAAGAAGTACACTTGGAACTCCCTGAAACAGGGGTTTGCAGTGTGAATCTGACATCTAATTCCTGTGATTCTGATCTTCCAGCTACTGAAACAAAGGATGGTTCTTGCTGTGGCAGTCCCGTTCTAGGGAGATTGGAAATTAAAAATAATTCTTGTTGCGAATAAACCAAAAGACCAGACTGTAACCAGTCTGGTCTTTTTATGTTAAACATTATTGTTGATGATCCGTTTAATAAAACGAATAGAAATGCGAAACTTAATTCTGAATGCTAAAAAAATAGCTTGTGTAATCCCCACTAAAGGGATTTAATGGATAGTGAACCAAAAGTTAATAATCCCCTAACGTTTGGAGGCAGTTTGTATGAAACATTGTATTTATTTTAAAAAAACTGAACCTGAAGCTACTTTTCTTTCAGAAGAACACATATTTCCAGCTGGAATTGGCGGTAAGAAAAAACTTCCGCAAGAATATGTAAGTCACGATTGTAATAATGCTTTTTCCAGTATGGAATTAGAGTTCATGAGGAATTCCATCATTTCCATACCTCGTCAATTTTATGGTCCAGGGAACGAGGGAAATTAACACCAAGCAAAGCCTCAAAATCCAATATATCGATTATGACTGACGTAAATGATCCCACTTCTATCGGATTTGGCTACATTAGTTTAGGCAAACCTTTCAACATTGCTCAAATAAGGGTTAAAACGAATGGTACCATTCATTTTAGTTCAGACGAGTCCTTTGGGGATGCAAATAATCAAGTAAGTGATTTTGCTAGAAAACTAGAAAGTTTCAACGATACTTATATACTTCATGAAGACGATCAATTCGATGAAGAAGAATTTATTCTAGGGATACATGACAAGAAGTGGCATGTGGGTTTGAGTAATAAGGAACTCCTACCAAGCGTTAATGAATTTGTTCAAAACTTATAGATCAAAAATCTTTTGAAAATAAAACTCCAAGCTATGGGTCCACTCAAACAACTGTCCACCAATCCATACAAATGAACGACAGTTATTTTAGAATCTGTGCAAAAATCATTTTCAACTACTTGCACATAAAAAAGGACAATATTTTGTACTGGAAAATCGTTTTGATCCTCTCCGTAATTGGATTGTAAATGGCGGAGAAAATGACTTTGCTGCGATAATGGAAAATCAAAGGATACAATTTGGACCCATTTCTTTTCCTGAACAATCACATCTATTAATGATCATAAGAACAGCGACTTCTTTAATGGGTTATATTAGTTTTTACGATCAAAAATCTCCTACCGAGGTTACACTATGCAAGGATTTCGATGAATCCTTTGAAGATGATGGTTTTATCTGTGACTGGAAAAATGAAAAGGAATACACCTTATTAGAATTCTTACATGAAGAAAATGAAGAAAGAAAGTTAGAAAAACTAAGAGAAAACTCTTAAAATCTTATAATGACAAAGCCCCGCAGAATTTATTCGTGCGGAGCTTTGTCGATTTCAATCCTAGTTATTCTGATAATAACGACTAACCACTGGTTCTCCCCATACTGCTCCTTCCTTAACCATTAGCGTTTTTATGGTACGGGTCCTTCCCAACTCATCTTTCTCAACCCATTTATAATGTTTAACTCTTCTATCATCCCTTAAAGAATCATAGTTTAACTCTTTAGTTATTTCTGTCGGTTCTCCCCAGGAAGAAAATCGAATATCGGTTTCAGACATCCCTTCGTAAGGAACCGTCACACTCAATTTACCTCGTACTTTATTTAAATGTTTTGCTTCGGCCAGTGCCGCAGCTTCCTTCATTTCCTCAGCTTGTTTTGCATATTTCGGTACTTTCAATAGGATTTCTATATACTCATCTAAATAATATCCCTCGTAAAACATTTCTTTTTCAATCATTTCTGGAACAAGTTTAGACATTTCGAGATAAATCTCATCCCTTTTGTTTTCAGAATCCTTATAATCAGCAATCTTTTCAAAAGAACGCAGAGCTACCGCATAATCAGGCTTCTCTAAAGCCAAAAGAGCCTCCTGATATACGTTCCGTTCTTCTAGTTTAGCTGTAATGAGTGGATGTAAAATAAGGGGAAAAACAATCAATAAACTCAAAGAAACAATCATAAAAATCTGTTTAAATTTCTCAGATTTGGTCCCCATATAGCTCCTCTTTTCCTAAACATAATGTATTAAGTAAATTTTACCTGCACCTAGAGAAAAAGTAATCAACTCTTTTAAGCCAGACTAAATTAAAAATTATATTGTTGAATATTTATCACTTGATTAAATAAGAATATGCTTATACAATGATATTGGATAAACACATAAGCATTTGGTTATATGTTGGGTCAGGCTAGGAGGGATAATATGCAAACGAATGAAGCTTTGGATATAGAAGGTACTGCAAACGTTCTTAAACTTTTAGGTGATAAAACACGTTTGACGATGGTGAAAATTATGTCTGAACATGAATGTTGTGTCTGTGAATTTGTAGACCTGTTTGATATGAGCCAACCTGCTATTAGCCAACATTTACGAAAGTTGAAAGATAGCGGAATAGTGAATGAAGCGAGAAGGGGGCAATGGATATTTTACTCGTTAAACCAAACATCTCCGTATCACTCATTTATACAAACAGTTATCAAGGATTTGCCAAGTCAAGCATTTAAAGTAGAAGAATTAACAGCACAAGGAAAACGAATTTGTTGTGACTAACGAGGAGGAGAACATCATTGGGTACAGTTATATTAGCGAGTATTATCTTTTTGCTGACGTTGACTTTCGTCATCTGGCAACCCAAGGGATTGTCAATTGGCTGGTCAGCATGCGGGGGGGCGGTACTTGCCTTACTTGTTGGGGTTGTTGACTTCAACGATGTAATTACCGTTACCGGTATTGTATGGAACGCGACGTTGGCGTTCATTGCTATTATCATTATTTCTTTGATTTTAGATGAAATTGGTTTCTTTGAATGGGCAGCCCTTCATATGGCTAGAGCGGCCAAGGGAAATGGAGTAAGGATGTTTGTCTATGTAAGTATTCTTGGTGCCCTTGTGGCTGCATTTTTTGCAAACGACGGAGCTGCTCTTATCCTTACACCGATTGTATTAGCAATGGTCCGTGCCCTAAAGTTTAATGATAAAATGATTTTCCCCTTTATCATAGCCAGTGGGTTTATTGCTGATACAACCTCACTACCTTTAGTGGTGAGTAATCTTGTAAACATTGTTTCCGCGGACTTTTTCAATATCAGTTTTTCCGAGTTTGCCTCAAGAATGATTGTACCAGACCTCTTTGCATTGGTCGCCAGTATCTTGGTTTTATATCTGTTTTTCCGTAAAAGCATACCGAAAAATTATGATGTATCACAACTTAAAAAACCAGTGGAAGCCATTCAAGACCAAAGAATGTTTCGGCTGTCTTGGATTGTATTAGGAATATTGCTGGTTGGTTATTTTGCCAGTGAATTTATTGGAGTACCTGTATCCATCATTGCAGGCATTGTCGCTATTTTCTTCCTCATGATGGCTAGAAGGAGTCCA
>NZ_LMBV01000003.1:408079-413756 GCF_001439925.1 Peribacillus muralis | reverse complement strand
TGTTGGATTGACGAATATATTGACGGATTTAATCCAAGTTACCGCCGATCAAGGATTATTTGTAGCAACGATTGGAATGGGTTTCATAGCCGCTATCCTCTCATCGCTTATGAACAACATGCCAACCGTAATGATTGATGCACTGGCGATATCAGATACGAATACTACTGGGGCCATCAGAGAAGCCTTGATTTATGCCAATGTCATCGGTTCGGACTTGGGCCCGAAAATTACACCGATTGGTTCTCTGGCTACCTTATTATGGCTGCATGTCCTTTCATTAAAAGGCGTGAAAATCTCATGGGGAACCTACTTTAAAACGGGAATCATCTTAACCATCCCAACATTGTTCATCACATTAGTTGGCTTATATATATGGTTGAACATCATTCACTAAACATATCATNACTCATAAAGGAGAGAAACAACATGGCTAAAAAAACACTTTACTTCTTATGTACAGGTAACTCTTGCAGGAGTCAAATGGCTGAAGCATGGGGTAAGAAATATCTAGGAGACGAATGGCAAG
The DNA here is from genome assembly GCF_001439925.1 of Peribacillus muralis. Lineage (GTDB taxonomy): Bacteria > Bacillota > Bacilli > Bacillales > DSM-1321 > Peribacillus > Peribacillus muralis. The sequence goes on along the minus strand of NZ_LMBV01000003.1, from coordinate 413,227 downwards.
TGCTAAGTGCAGGAATTGAAGCACATGGCTTGAATCCAAATGCTGTTAAAGCGATGAACGAGGTTGGTATGGATATTACCAATCAAACTTCCGATATCATTGATTCTGACATTTTAAATAATGCCGATTTTGTAGTCACATTATGTGGCGATGCGGCAGACAAATGTCCCATGACGCCACCGCATGTGAGACGTGAACATTGGGGCTTTGATGACCCAGCCAAAGCGGAAGGAACGGATGAAGAAAAATGGGCGACCTTCCAACGTGTACGGGATGAAATCGGAGAAAGAATCGAACGTTTCTCGAAAACGGGCGTATAAATTAAGCTGAAAAAACTGCCGGTCATACGGCAGTTTTTTTGTTTCAAGCTCCAGTATTAGTCAGTTTGGGAAGTACCCGTGCTTTGTCTTCTATCCGTTTTTCAACTTGAAGTCCGAAATGGTGGACACTCGTTGTGCATCACATCACTCATTCACAGATTCATAATTTCAGGATTCAGTGCGGATTCTTACTTGGCTGTATTCCCCATTGCGATGGAGATGCGGTTCCAGCTATTGATTTGGTTGATGATAATGATAAGATCCATATATTGTTTTTCATCATAATGTGAGCGGACACGCTTGTATAGTTCATCTGGTACTCTTTTCGTCGGAATGAACGTAATATGTTCTGTCAATTCAAGGGCGACTTTCTCCGCGTCCGTATAAAATTCACATTCATCCCACACACTCAAACAATAAATACGTTGTTCTGTTTCTCCCATTTTCCGGGCATCAGCTGTATGCATGTTGATACAATACGCACAACCGTTCATTTGGGAAGCACGGATTTTAATCAATTCACGAAGCTTTCCATCAATTTCAGTGGATTTTGTGTACTTTTCCATCTCCATCATAATTTTCATAGAATCAGCAGCTACAGTATAATAAGCAAATCTTTCACTCATAAAATAACCCTCCTATATTTTTTAGATTATTTAATGTTTGTACGCTTCTGTTAAAGTGACTGGCTCCAGTCATGTATGGCATTTTTTTGTAGGAAGCGTTCTGCATCTAGCGCTGCCATACAGCCAGTGCCTGCAGCCGTAACAGCTTGGCGATAGATAGGATCTTGCACATCTCCACATGCGAAAACGCCTGGTATATTTGTTTCCGTCGTCCCTGGTTTTACGATTATATAACCAATTTCATCTGTATGGACTTGTTTGCTGAGAAAAGCAGTGTTTGGAAGATGTCCTATAGCGACAAAGATGCCATCGGATTCCAATGTCTGCTCCTCACCCGTGTCATTATCATGGACTTTTAAACCTGTCACTTTCCCATCCGCTACAACTTCAACAGGCGTTTGGTTCAAGCTCCATGTAATCTTTTTGTTTTGTCTCGCACGATCTTGCATGATGCTGGATGCACGAAGTTCATTTCTGCGATGGACAATCCGGACTTCCGTAGCGAATCTCGTCAGGAAATTTGCTTCCTCCATCGCGGAATCACCACCACCGATGACAATGACTTTTTTCCCTCGGTAAAAGAATCCATCACAAGTCGCACAGGTTCCCACACCTCTTCCCATATGTTCCCGTTCCCCAGGAATGCCTAGGAGTTTCGCTGTTGCTCCTGTCGAAATAATTACGGATTCTGTCTCGTACGTTTCCATCCCTTTCACATGCACTTTAAATGGTCGCGTGGAAAGATCGACACTTTCTACCCAACCGCTTATAAAAACGGCACCAAAACGTTCTGCTTGCTTTCGCATCTGATCCATGAGTTCCGGACCCATAATTCCATCAGCGAAACCAGGAAAGTTTTCCACTTCCGTTGTCGTGGTCAGTTGTCCTCCTGGTTGTGATCCTTCAATAATGATCGGTTTCATGTTTGCTCGCGCTAAATAGATAGCCGCTGTTAAACCAGCTGGGCCTGTTCCCAATATCATGACTTGTTGCATCACTGTGCCCCCTAGAAACTATTTTGATAAAATGGATATCTCTTTATATTTTTCAAATTTACGGGTTGTATACATATCATCTCATTTACATACGATATTGAAACAAGTTATACCTTTAATTAAAGACTATAGTAATCGACGATTGATTATATCGTTAATAATATACTTCGATTCTGTTTTCCTGTCAACATTTCGACTCCCTTACGTTTCTTGGTCCTGATTGAAAAAGAAAAAAAACCACACACTGACATATCCAGTTATGTCAGTGTGTGGTTTCTTCATGTATAAAGTAGATCCTATAGAGAATGAATCATTTGTCCTTAGTAAAATACTCTTTAGTAAAAGAACGAACTTCCTTCGGTAAGGTTTCATCCAGTTCAGCCTGTAACTGGGCAAGGGTCTTCTGGCGGAGAAACGCGCGCATATGCTCTTCTGCTTGTAACATGGTCAAATTAATGGGACAAGACAGATTTCCAGAAGGACAAGAAGAACAGCTAAATTCTTCTTTATCCTTGTATGGCAGACCATTTTGTAAAATATTTTTACACTGAAAGATCGGTTTTACCCCTTCAACCGCTTCGACTACATCCCAAAAAGAAATTTCTTCAGGGGATCTTGCCAACTTATAACCACCTTTGACTCCTGGGACAGAACATACGATGCCTGCCTTAGATAATTTACCAAACACTTTTGAAAGGAACGTCTCCGAAAGACCCTGAAATTCTGATAGCTCTTTGATGCCAACACTCGTCTTCTCTGGTACATCAATTAAGTATACAAGACAGTGCAATGCATATTCGACTCCAACACTATATGACATATTAGGTTCACCTACTTTTCATTCAAAAGATAATCAAATGTATATTAGAAGTAATATATAGTTTTGTCAATCATGCAAGCGATCCATCAAGCAAGGATTAATTTTTGTTTGACAAACGATCCAATCGAAGGTATATTATTGATCGAGTTAATCGTCGATTGATTTAGTCTTTAATTAAACGCATATCTGAAGGAGACAAAACCTATGAGTAAACTGCTAATTATCAATGCACATCCGAGAGTCGATTCTGACTCTTCTTTTAGTCTGAAAGTGTTCAATCATTTTTTAAAACGGTATAAAGAACTACATGGTGATGAAGAAGTGATTGAACAAATAAATTTGTACAGAGATGAAGTACCGATGATAAATGAAATGATATTGACCGCCTGGGAAAAAACCGCGAAGGGCCAAGAGCTGACAGTTGAAGAAAAAAGAGTGACAGACCGCATGACAGAAGTCTTACAACAATTTAAAACTGCCAATAAATATGTGATTGTGTTACCTCTGCATAACTTTAATATTCCATCAAAGTTAAAAGACTATATGGACAATATTATGATTCCAAGGGAATTATATAAATACACAGAAAACGGATCAGTGGGTCTATTGAAAGATGGGCGAAGCATGCTTGTCATACAAGGAAGTGGATCTATTTACACAAACAATGATTGGTATGCAGAAGTGGAATACTCCCATAAATACTTGAAATCAATGTTCAATTTTTTTGGCATTGAAGATTATGAAATGTTGCGAGTACAAGGAACTGCCTTGATGGGCGGAGATGAAGTGTTAGAAAAAGCATATAAGGAAGCGGAAGATGCTGCCTCTGTACTGGCGGCGAAATAAGAATCCATTCAGTAGCATAGAAGCTACAAAATGCAGTGTGAAATCTGTCATCTAGTTTCTGGGAATCTGATATTCCTGCAACTGCGATAAAGGAGAGTTCTTGCTGTGACAATCCTTTCATAGCAAGATTGGAAAGTGAAAATAATTCTATTATCGATAAACCTCAAGACCAGTCCGAAGTCAGGCTGGTCTTAAAATAATATTATTTTAAGTTAGGTAGGGGGCGTAGCTTTCGCTTCATTCAATTTTGGAAAATATATGTGCAGAATAGTCAAAGGTGGACTAAATAAGAATATGCTTATACAATGATATTAAATAACCAAATAAGCATTTGATTATATATTCGATTAGGCTAGGAGGGATAACATGCAAACGAATGAAGCGTTTAATATAGAAGGTACGGCAAACGTTCTTAAACTGTTAGGTGATAAAACACGTTTGACTATGGTAAAAATAATGTCTGAACATGAGTGTTGTGTCTGTGAATTTGTAGATGTTTTTGATATGAGCCAACCTGCTATTAGCCAACATTTGCGAAAGCTGAAAGATAGCGGATTAGTGAATGAAGCGAGAAGGGGGCAATGGATATTTTACTCGTTAAACCAAACCTCTCTATATTACTCATATATTCTAACTGTTATCAAGGAATTGCCAAGTCAAAACTTTAAAGTGGAAGAATTAACGGCACAAGGAAAAAGAATTTGCTGTGATTAACGAGGAGGGAAACATCAGTGGGTACAGGTATATTAGCGAGCATCATCTTTTTGCTGACATTGACATTCGTCATTTGGCAACCTAAGGGATTGTCAATCGGCTGGTCGGCATGCGGGGGTGCGATGCTTGCCTTACTCGTTGGGGTTGTTGACTTCAACGATGTAATTACCGTTACAGGGATTGTATGGAACGCGACGTTGGCGTTCATTGCTATTATCATTATTTCTTTGATTTTAGATGAGATTGGTTTCTTTGAATGGGCAGCCCTTCATATGGCGAGAGCGGCCAAGGGAAATGGAGTAAGGATGTTTGTGTATGTGAGCATTCTCGGAGCGCTAGTCGCTGCGTTCTTTGCAAATGACGGAGCCGCGCTCATCTTAACTCCGATTGTATTGGCGATGGTTCGAAACTTGAAGTTAGAAGAAAGAATGATCTTCCCATTTATCATCGCGAGTGGGTTTATTGCGGACACTACATCCTTACCGCTTGTGGTAAGCAATCTGGTCAACATCGTTTCTGCTGACTTTTTTAATATCGGGTTTATTGAGTTCGCATCTAGAATGATCGTCCCCAATCTGTTTTCATTAGCAGCTAGCATCCTGGTCTTATATTTGTACTTCAGAAAGAGCATTCCAAAGAATTATGATATGGCTCAATTGAAGAAGCCAGTCGATGCCATTCGGGATGTGAAAATGTTTCGCCTGTCTGGGATTGTTTTAGCCGTTCTGTTGATAGGCTATTTTATCAGTGAATTTTTCCACATTCCTGTATCCTTCATTGCAGGCATTGTCGCTATTTTCTTCCTCATGATGGCCGGAAGGAGTCCG
>NZ_LMBV01000003.1:146839-408017 GCF_001439925.1 Peribacillus muralis | reverse complement strand
TGTTGGATTGACGAATATATTGACGGATTTAATCCAAGTTACCGCCGATCAAGGATTATTTGTAGCAACAATTGGGATGGGATTCACCGCAGCTATTCTTTCATCGCTTATGAATAACATGCCGACCGTAATGATCGATGCACTGGCGATATCAGATACGAATACAACTGGGGCAATAAGAGAAGCCCTGGTTTATGCCAATGTCATCGGGTCGGACTTGGGACCAAAAATTACACCGATCGGTTCTTTGGCTACCTTATTGTGGTTACATGTCCTTTCATTAAAAGGCGTGAAAATCTCATGGGGAACCTACTTTAAAACGGGTATCATCTTAACCATCCCAACATTGTTCATTACATTGGTTGGCTTGTATATATGGTTGAACATCATTCACTAAACATATCAGNACTCATAAAGGAGAGAAACAACATGGCTAAAAAAACACTTTACTTCTTATGTACAGGTAACTCTTGCAGAAGCCAAATGGCTGAAGCATGGGGTAAGAAATATCTTGGGGACGAATGGCAAGTGCTAAGTGCAGGAATTGAAGCACATGGCTTGAATCCGACTGCTGTTAAAGCGATGAACGAGGTTGGACTGGATATTGCCAATCAAACTTCCGATATCATTGATTCTGACATTTTAAATAATGCCGATTTTGTGGTCACATTATGTGGCGATGCGGCAGACAAATGTCCCATGACGCCACCGCATATAAGACGTGAGCATTGGGGTTTTGATGACCCAGCCAAAGCGGAAGGAACAGATGAGGAAAAATGGGCTACCTTTCAACGTGTTCGTGATGAAATTGGAGAAAGAGTTGAACGTTTCTCTAAAACGGGCGTATAAAACAATTCACCAAAAAATATTTATAAACCTGAAACTGCCGGTCATTCGGCAGTTTTTGTTTTGCAATAAATGTCCTCAAAAAAAGGAGTGGTCGTAGGATTGGAGCAATGTATCTCTAAGATGGTAGCTGCCAGCTCTTTCATATTGCAGAGAAGGGGATTGAACCCAATCGAAAGGCAATGAATGCCTTCTTAAATCATGACGTTTTGAGTGCAATGCGGGACCGCACGACGCGTCTAAGCTCTCTATCAAATTATGATCACTGTATATCTTTGTCACCTGCTTTTTTATATACTTAGGATGGATTCCCCTTGATTGGATAAGCGTAATTACTTGATAGAAACTGAAACTCAATCATCCTTTGTATGCACACATTATATTGACATTTACCCTGAATCAATTGATAATGAAAATTGTTATCAATTAAGTTGCTTATTAGCACTTGGAAATGATGGTTTTTTTATTTGGTAGGTTGATAAGTTGGATGGTTTTGGATGCAACTAACGGAAAATTGCGACAAAAGCTATATGGAACGATGTATTACTATCGAGCGGAGGCCAGAAAAAGGCTTGAGGGATCGTGTAAACTTATAAAGGTTGTGAACTATGAAAAAAGAAGGATTATGGACGAAAGATTTTATTTCTATATCAGTGGTCAACTTCGGATTAATGTTGTCGATGTATTTACTATTAGTAACGATGGCACCATATGCTATTGAAAAATATAGTGTTTCGGTCAGTACTGCTGGATTAGTTGCCAGTATCTTCATCATTGGAGCTTTAATGAGTCGCTTATTTGCTGGTCGGCAAATAGAAAGTGTAGGCAATAAAAAAATGTTGATGATAGGGATCGCCATCTATATCTTGATGACCTTTTTTTACTTTATTCCTACTAATGTTTTTGCCCTCATGGCTATTCGCTTTTTACAAGGGATCGGAGTGGGCATGGCAACTACTGCAACTGGCACGATAGTAGGCAAGATCATCCCACCCCATAAATATGGGGAAGGAATCGGTTATTTTAGTTTAAGCGCAGTGTTGGCGGCAGCTATCGGACCTTTAATTGGTGTCGCTTTAATAGAACATATTAATTACACTAGCATTTTTGTGTTTTCTTTAGTGGTGGGGATTGTAAGTTTAATCATTTCCATTCTTGTGGATTCACCAGCAAAGGAGCTAATGTCTTCAAATAAACGATTCACATTTTCCAGCTTCATTGAACCAAAGGCGTTGCCAATTTCAATCTCGATATTCGTAATAGCTCTTGGATATTCAAGCATTCTGTCATTTATCACCGCGTACACTGCCGAAATTGATTTAGTGGAGGCAGGCAGTTTTTACTTTCTCGTCTATGCACTGGCTATTATGATTTCACGGCCATTTACAGGGAAACTGGTTGATTTGAAAGGCGGCAATAGTGTAGCTTACCCCGGTTTGATTTTATTTGCGATTGGGATGTTTCTAATTAGTCAGGCGCATACGAGTTTCGTCTTTTTAATTGCATCGGCATTTATCGGACTAGGTTACGGGAACTTTCAATCTTGTACACAATCACTTGCCATTAAAGTAACCCCTAGGGAAAGGATCGGATTGGCAACATCTACATATCTTGTATTTCTCGAATTAGGGATAGGCTTTGGCCCCTTCATTTTAGGTTGCTTAGTACCTTTGATCGGATACAGGGGGATGTATTTATCTCTGGCGGGTCTAATTATGATGGGCATTCCAATTTATTATCTTCTTCACGGCAGGAAAGATAAGGAAGTTCTCTTTTCGAAAATGACATGAGAACTCTTTATAAAGAAATATATGGTATAAAATGGAATAATTTCTACTGATATTATATAAGACGTTCTTTAAACAAATATCATAGTAAAGCCTATAATAACTGCTTTAAATCCAATGAAAATCAAAAAGGTTTCGGAAGGGAATCCCTCCGAAACCTTTTTGTCTATATACTGAGCGTTCTTGGTTAGATTTTAACTTCTACCTTAGCATCTTTCTTAAGTTCTTCCACATGCTTCACAAGCTTTTCTTGTTTCTTTTGCTGTTCTAGTTGTTCTTTGATTTGTGGCTTCATTTCTTCCAGTTTCTTTACCTTTTGTCCACTTGCCTTCGATTGCTCGGCAATCTGGTCGTAATATTTCTGGATTTCTTCATCCGTTGGTTCTTCTACTTTAATCTCTTTTTCTACGTACTTCGTATAGGGAATATTCTCGGCGATCTGAGTATTCAGCGTTTCTGAATTAAGACCTGCTTGTTTCATCGCTGCCTTGAATTTTTCCTCAGTTTCATATTGTTCTTTAATTTTGGCAAGTTGTTTTTCGATTTCAGCCTTGGAGGCGGTGTAGCCCTTTTTGTCAGCAGCTTGAAGCAGTAATGTTTGCCCCACTAACGAATTGATCGTTTGCTCTTTAATTTGCTTGGCACCCTCCTTGGATGTTGGGTCTTGTCCAAACTGTTGCATTTGCATTTGTGTCGTCGATAACACGGTATTGTATTCCGCACCGGTGATTTCTTCGTCATTGACGGTGGCTACCGTTTTCTTTTCATCCACTTTTTGCTTGTCTAATTTCTTTTGCATTTCTTCCATCTTTTTTTGCTGTTCCTCAGCTGCTTTAGCCGTTTCTTTGCTTTGCTTAGCCTCGGTTGTTTTAGTGTCTTTCTCGTCCGTTTTTTTATCCGCTTCATCGTTCGAACCACAAGCCGTTAGAACAACAGCCAATAATCCGATAACGATAGGGTACAATAGTTTCTTCATGTTATGTCTCCTCTCGTATTTAGTACTAAAAAAAATCATCTAATGCGCATTATATAGGAACTGCCCTTTAAAACACAATAAAATCATTCTTTTTTCCATAAAACAGGAAGAAAGTATAGGCATCCTCTCAGTACATAGATGCAAATCTCTTTAAACTGAATCAATTTACCCTACATTCTACGACGATAAAAGGAGCTTATGAAAGATGACGCAACCAATCAAATTAATGAAGTAGTAACCACTTCATTAAGGATTATTATATCCCTTATTATTCGAATGTAGTGCATTTAACCTAGATAAATAACGCTGGAATACAGGGAGAGGGTTATGGATGGCACTTTCATTGAAACATAGGTTATTGAAAAAGAAAGGTAAAACTTTACTATCAATATATTGTTAGTATGAAGGTTATGGAGAGTGAACCAAAACCGCCCGTTTTAGTAGTTTTTGCGAAAGAATATGATGTGTATCAGGAAAGCAAGGCACCGGCATCGGAGAGTCGGACCCTTGGAAACCAATGGTCACAACTCTTAAATGGAAGGAGGGAGCCTCACGCCTGAAGGAAAGAAAAAGGAAATAATTAAAAATCAGTAAATAGAAAAGCCTTTTAGTTTTTTATTCTTGTTTTTTTAACGTAATAAAGGAGGGCGATAATGCTAATCAATAGCACTAAACCAATCCTTACTTCGTATGAAGCCTTCATTACTTGTGTCACCGAGTATGCCTCGATGAGGAGGGCGGGCAGCTTACCAATTGATGTGGCGGTGAAGAAAATCATCATGCTCGCCCTACTTAATGCTGCAGCAAGGTTAATCACGCCGGAAGGGATGAAAGGAAGGAGCCTTAGCAAGAGAATCATCCAAAATGCAGGAAATCCTTGTGACTTTTGCAGTCGCATGATCCAACGGTTATTCATGAACTTTGGTGGGATTGATTGAATTCCTCTCCGATATAACCAAAAGCTCACTGCGGCTCCTATAATTTCCCCGATGTAAGAAACGATCAATCCGTTTTGGAATCCAAACACGGTGATATTTGCCGCAGTGATGAATACGCTCGGAATAAAACTGAGCACGCTAATAATAACGTTCATGATTAAACTGACAACAATGGCCAAGGGGCCGCTTGATGCTATCGCCTCAGAAATGAAATGCATATCCATCAAGAAGAACTCCATTTATAGCCGACGCCCCAAACCGTTTTCAAATGAACATCTGCAGGAAAACCGGTGCAACGCAATTTTTCTCTGATATTTCGAATATGGGAATCGATTGTCCGATCTTCCGTATTCGTTCTAAAATCCCAGATGGTCGAGAGCAGGTGATCCCTTGAGTATACTTGATCAGGTGATTTTAAAAACAAGGACAACATGGAGAATTCTTTTGGCGTTAATGAAATGGCCTTGGATCGATAATGCGCTTCATAAGCGGATTCATTTAGTTTTAACCCCTTAAAGGATACCCCATCGACTTCGTATTGGGGTATCCGTCGTGTCACAGCATCGATTCGAGCCAGTAAAACATCTTCATTAAAGGGCTTCGTTATATAATCATCGGCACCACTTTTCAGCCCTCTCACCATTTCTTCCGCTGCATCCCGGGCGGTGAGCATGATAATGGGAATGGCAGAAAATGACCGGATTCTTTCGCACGCTTCCCACCCATCCATCTCAGGCATCATTATATCAAGAATGACGATGTCAGCATGACTATGTTTCAAGAAAAGTACCGCTTCGCGGGCGGAGTCCTTCTTTATGCACCTATATCCGTGAGGTGCAAGATATAACTCGATCAGATCCGTCATTCTTTGTTCATCATCTACCAGAACTGCTGTCTTCATTTACCTATCTCCTTTAAATATGATCGTGAAGCATGTACCTTGGTCCAGCTTGCTAGTAACTGAAATGGATCCTCCTTGAACCTCCACTAGCTGTTTGACGATGGAGAGCCCCAATCCGAATCCGCCCGTATCTCTAGCGCGTGATTTCTCGACACGAAATAAACGGTCAAATATATGCGGGACGTCTTCAGCGGGGATGCCCATCCCTTGATCGATGATGGAGATGGAGATACTTCCAGGAAATCGTTTTGCTTTGATGGTGGTGACTGTGTTTTCGTTCGAGTATTTTAATGCATTATCCAGCAGATTAAGCATAATTTGCTCAAACCGAGCAGGATCTATTTTAATAAATAAATCTTCGCTGCACTCGAGGTGCAATTGCATCTTTTTATTATTGAAGGACGGCAGCACTTTTTCTTGAATGGATTGCAGGAGTGAAGAAAGCCGTACGGTTTCTTTTGAAATGGTGAAGGTATGCAAATCCATTTTAGCCATATTGAATAGTTCGTTCAACAATCCGTTTAATCGTTGTGATTCATCATGGATAATCTCTAAATAAGATGATCTTTCAGAAGCATCCAAGTCTTTTCGGCGGACAATATCAGCATATCCCTTGATATAAGTGAGAGGCGTGCGCAGTTCATGGGAGATGCTTGCCAAGAATTCATTGCGCTCCTTCTTTAAATAATTCAGTTCGTCAGCCAAGCTTTGGATCGATTGAGCGAGTTCACCAAGTTCATCATGTGATCGTACTGGTACAGTCACGGAGAAATTCCCTTCGCTCAATTTAGTGGTCGCCTCCTTCATGACAATAAGTGGTCTGGTCAAGGCTTTTGAGAGGAAATAAATAATGATAAGCATGAAGAAAAGTAGCAAAATCGTCGCAAAGAGGAAGTGCTTATTCAATTGGGAGATTAATTCTTCTACTTCTCTTGTATTTTTGAACATGTAGATATAGCCTTCAATTGCATGTTCACTGTTAAATGATGTGACAGTGGCGATATACCGTTCATCCTTCCAGCTTGCTTGGATGATCGAACCTTTTCGAGGCACTTGAGGGAGCTCCTTCTGTAAAATTTTTTTCATCCCTGAATTTACATTTTCCGAAGATAGAATAATATCGCCTGCTTCATTCGTTATCACCACATCTGTATCGGTATGGGATTCCATCAGGCCGATATGCTCAAGGGTTGCGTCGGAATACGTAAGTTCCAATACATCACGGTGACTGTTGCCACGGGATTTCAATGATTCCAATTCCTGATTGATCCGGGACTGGATGACGTGATTATGTAAGTAAAGCATGGAAATTGTTTCTAACAGCAAAATGCTTACAAATATATAAAGTCCTAGCTTCATGGAGATTTTCAGGATGTTCACCTTCTTTTCTATTAAAGTCATTATAGCGAAAAAATATGAAGGAGTTATGCAGGTTTGTTAATTTCCTTCCTATTTATTTAAAACATAATCTGAATGAAGACGGGTTACAGGAAGGGCTGCAGTATTTTCAAGAAATCTCTGGCGGGTTTAATGGAGCGGTATCAATTTGTCACATGAATCTTTAAACTGCCGGAGGCCTAATTTAATTGTTTTAGCGATACAAAATTTGTTGCGTTATGGAAACATTTTGTCGCCAGTGAATATGATGTAAAAAAGGAGCTGGTCGAGATGAATTGTACAAACCGTACCCAAAAAAAAATAATGGCTTATTCGGTTTTATTCAAAAAAATTGGCATCATCAATGAAGAAGAATACAATGCGATTGCGAAGACCTTTCAAGCAAAGAGTTGAGGAAGGAAACAGTGCATAATCATAAGCGTTTTTTCCATATTAAGCAGGCTGTAAAACCCCCGTCATCGTTATCTCAATGAGGGGGTGACAGCCTGTTCATGCATAATCGCTTCCTAACACTCACACTTATTCTTTTTAATTCTTTAATGGTGAAGCGGATCATTTGTATTATCGCACTTAGAGTAAAAATGCTCTGAGCGTTTTTTAGTATACCGAACACCACCCAAAAGCTGGTTCATCCCTGAACGTCTCAATACTATGATAATTTGATTTGTGTTTCCAAGTTCTTTCTCGAAAATACATTTTAATATGAAGCTGAGAGCTACTTATTTCGTTCAATGCCGCTGCGTCATCAAACATGGAAAATGACTTAGTTAGTTCGCTAAATCCTGCGTATACATGTTTTCCTAAACATTATATAAGCCGGGTGGGCATACTTTAAACGTGAAAAATCCCACTGGGTGGGATTTTTATATTTATGAGAGCGGAATGATAAAGCCGCCGTACGCAAAGGCAAGGACGATTACGAATGCTGGGTGTATCTTGAATTTACCTAGAGCCAACAAGGCCAATCCGGCGATGATGATTGAATGGATGTAACCTATGGAACCGACGGCATCTGCAGCCATGTTCCAGGTAAGCAACAACATCATGATTGCGATCACGGGCTGTACAAGTAATGACATGCCTTTTACGATCGGTGATTGCTTGTATTTGCGCAGGATTTTCAATAAATAGATCAAAGCTACAGCGGATGGGATGATGGTGCCGGCCAATGCAGCTAAAAACCCTGGCCAGCCATACACATCATATCCGACATATGCGGCAATTTTGGTGGCAATCGGGCCTGGAAGGGAATTTCCTAGGGCGAGCATTTGTGAAAATTCGGTATTATTAAGCCAGCCGTAGCGGGTTACGATTTGATCGTACATAAGCGGGATGGAAGCTGGACCTCCGCCATATCCAAGAAGATTGGCAATGAAGAACGCAAGAAAAACAGCTACCCCCATCGGGATGATAAAGCCCATTAAGCCGATCCCTCCTTCCTATTCACCTTTTTACTTTTCAATCGTTCTTTTAATTTAAAGTGGAAGGCTCCATATAAAAGGAAAATCATGATGACGATACCTGGGTGAAGGGAAATCGTCTGGAGCAGTATAAAGGAAATCACAAAAAAGGTGATGCCGAGAACCTTCCCTAACCCCCTAACCGCCTTTTCGCCAAACTCATAAGCCATTTGACCAAGCATGACGGCAACAACTGGCATGACAGCAGCAATCATATTGCCGATCATTGCGGAATTGCTTAGCACATTAATGAATCCAATCAGGAAAACCATGGCAAGGCATGAAGGCAAGATGTGAGCGGCCACACTCACTAGAGCTCCCGGCCAGCCCTTTAATTGATAACCAAGATATGCTGCCATCTTAGTGGCGATCGGTCCGGGGAGAGTATTGGCGATCGCCAGCGTGTCACCAAATTCATCATCATCAAGCCAACGATATCGGGATACGGCTTCATGACGGATGAGCGGGATGACAGATGGTCCGCCGCCAAAACCTAAAATCCCGGTCCTCAACATCCCGACCGTTAATTCCGAATATGGATTTTTCAAAACGGTTCCTCCTTAAAAACTTAACATTCTTTTCCAAGATCATGAACTTATGATAACAAATAAACTTTCGCATTGTACATGATAGGATGATAACGATTACGTAAATATATAAGGTGCTTTACATATAACAGGGCGGATAAAAATGAACATGAATATTGTATTTTGGATTTACTACCGGCATTGCCTTGGACTTAATTCTGTTCATTCAGCTTTGGCTACTATCTGTGTACGTTTTTTTAATTGAGACGGTTAGCGATGTAGAATGCGGGAGATACTAGTGAATGTGTGAACATTGCGGGATTTTCGGAAAAATTAGTTGACGAGGAATTACTGTTGTTCTATATTATTAATAAGTTTAATTATTTGTTATATAACAGAAAAGGGGTGTCGAGATGATGAACATGTATGTTAAAGCCTTTCAAAGTTATTTGAAGATTTGTGAAAGGTATGAAATCGAGACGTTAAACTTCGACGATTTTATCAAAAATTTAACCAAAGATCAGTTGGATGAATACAGCAAATTAGCCGTTTAAATGAAAGGGCGTGCTTGCACAAGATGGATCTTCAGGTTGATGTAGACGCAGAAGCAAATTAGAAACCCCACCAGTTGTTATTGAAACAGGTGGGGTTCTTTCAGATCATTGGAGTGACTTGTCTTTTTATTATAATATGAAAATACATATCTGGAGTTTATGCAGAAAATCTTCATTAAGTGCGGAAGTGAGCTTGCAGGCTTATCTATCAAGCAACGATTTAATACGTATGGCAAGGCGTATTTGGAGTGTCGTCTCCGGATCTTTTAAGCTTTTGCCGAGCAGTTCTTCACATTTCTCCAGTCTGTACACAACGGTGTTCCTGTGAACGAATAATCGTTTGGCGGTTTCCGATATTTGGCAATGTGTTTCAAGGTAGACGGACAATGTTTGCAATAAGGTTTGCTCCTCCTCTGTGACGATTTTGGAAAATCCTTGTAGGGCGAAAAGGTAAAAATTCTTTAAGTCTTCCTCAGGGATGATTCTTAATAATTCCATAATGTCCTTCGTCCTGAATGATTGGATGTATTCGGTCTTTCTAGCAAGACCTCCTTCAAGAAGAGAGTCATTCGCTTCTTTATAGGAGGTCTTCGTTTGTAAAAAACTCGGGCTCCTGGTGCTTACTCCGAAAGAAATCGTGCAATTGAACTGGTTGGCGGTAATCATTTGCAATGATTTTAGTGAGGTTTCAACATACTGGAGCACATCCACGGATACTTCATTCACTTCGTATAAGAGGATGCACTTTTTTCCTTTTGTAAAGAGATGAATAGGGTTAGGTGATAGTTGAAGTTCATCTTTCAGGAATTGATAAATCGTATCAGCCCGCCTTTGCAGTTGTGTATAGCTTTTTGTCGATTCGGGTCCGTCGATCTTGCCGACTGCACAAATATATGCTTGTTCATTATGTAAGGAAAACTCTTTGGCCCGGTTTATGATTTCCTCTTGTGAGGAGAAATTGCCATCAAGAAACTGAAGGAAAAAATCATTCTGGATGTTCCGATCATGCTGTTTAAGTGCGTGTTCCTTCATTAAAGCGAACGAGATGACATTTGTGGCTTGCTCGATCGTTAGTGTTACAAGGTTATCGCTCGACTTGATTTCTCCCGCTATCGTCAAATACCCAAACTTTTTTTCATCCATGTAAATGGGGAAAATCGTATAGGTTTGTTGGTTGGAAAGAGATGTAAAGGAAAAGGAAGAAGCCTTTGTTTTCTGAAATCGGAAGCCAGCTTCACGCATCTTTTTGATAATTGGAATAATTCCGGTCGTCGAGACTGGACGGGATAGCGGTTTAAGGTATTGGTCAATTAATAGGATGCGATATCCAATCATGTCAGATAAATGATCAAGTAATTTCTCGATTCCTTTGCCGCGCATGATTAAATCGGTGAATTGCTTATGTGTCTCCATGGCAAATGTCAGTTCTGCTGCTCGTTGGTCCAAAATCCCACGTAATGTATGGTTAATGATTTCCCCAAGCGACAATTCATGAGGGAGGTTGATGATTGGGAGGGATAATTCGTTAGCGAGAACCAATACAGCTTCAGGGATTTCCGCTAGGAACCTTCCTGTCTTTATTCCAAGTGCAGCGCAGCCTTGATTGGCCATTGCCTCGACAAGGGTTGACAAAAGGTGTGGCTTATCCTTTACGTGATAAGCTGTAGTGACAAGGAGTTCATTTGGCTTTAAAAAGTGGATGATATCTGGAGCATCCATCATATTGACTGTGTAGACCTCACGATTTATTCCTGTTTCTCCCGCAATTAAATTCATCCCCGCCAATGCTGGCAATGTCAAAAGTTCTGTTACCTTCATCTGGAACACCTCATTCTGATATATGTAGTATATGCAGTTGCTCTTGTTAAGTGGATTTTCATTATCATATCATACATACCCTATGACATAACTTACGAATTTGATGGCTTATCGAGCGTTAATATGCTTGTAAGTAGTTATGACATTATCAGTTGTAAAAAATACGAAGTTTGTTATTTTCTGCAAAATGCATCTATAGGCGAGGTTGGTAAAGTGAATGCGAGGATGATAGATTGTAGCAAGTAGTAAAGAGTAAAGTCCATTCTGAAGTAATTTATATCCAGTAAGGAGGACTATTCTAAATTTTGTTGGTTGTTTTGCACAAAAAAACATCAAAATCCTAACAGAATCGTCAATGAAGTTGAAGGGGAAAGAAAGTAAAATAATAGATAACACATGTTTGTGAATATTCATAACATGACTGGATTCTTGGAAGGGAAGCGATGTGTTGGAAATTCAAATGGAAAAATCCTTGGATGAAAAGGGTGATGTTGCTGAGTTGATTGAATGGTTGGCCTCTTTTGGAGCAACGGAAAATAAAGGGGTGACCCGTTTATTGTATTCCAAGGAATGGCTGAGCGCTCAGCTTGCAATGAAGGCTGAGATGGATAAGGAAGGCCTTATTACATATTTTGATAGTGTCGGTAACTTGTTTGGCAGGCTTGAGGGGACGGATTCGACAAGTGGAACGATCCTGACCGGCTCCCACATCGATACAGTTACGGATGGAGGGAAATACGATGGGGCTTATGGTGTCATTGCCAGTTTCCTTGCGGTTAAAAAATTGGATAGAGCATATGGACGGCCTCGGAAAACGATAGAGGTTGTCTCCTTTTGTGAAGAAGAGGGAAGTAGATTTCCGATAACGTTTTGGGGATCGAGGAATATCCAGGGAGTCTATGATCTTGATTGTGTAAAGGATATCGAAGATACAGAGGGAATCTCTTTCTTGGAAGCAATGAAGCAAGCGGGATTCGACCCTGATACTTATATATCGCCTGCACGTGAGGATATTGACAGGTTCGTCGAAATTCATATCGAACAGGGGATGGTCCTGGAGAAGAACCAAAATCCGTTAGGGATCGTCAGTCATATTGTCGGACAGCGCCGTTATACGGTAAAAGTGGTTGGTGAAAGCGACCACGCGGGAACCACCCCTATGTTCTACCGGAAGGATGCAGTCAGTACTGCGTCGGAATTCATCTCATTCTTAACGAAAAAAGCGAAGGGGATGGATCCACATTTAGTGGCGACGGTGGGCAGGTTGGATGTTTTTCCTAATGTTCCCAATGTCATTGCTGGTGAAGTGGAATTCAGTCTGGATATCAGGCATCATGAAGAAGTGATTCTTGATTTGTTTTGTAAGGAAATCTTCTCGTCATTTGATGGTTTGGCGAAAGAAGCGGGAATGAAGCTGGAGGTTTCGCAGTGGATGGATGTCAAACCTGTTGCGATGGATATGGAAATGAACGAGCTTGCAAGCCGGATTGCTGAGGATAAACATATACCTTACCAGAATATTATCAGTGGAGCAGGCCATGATGCACAAGTGTTTGGTTCTTTTTGTCCGACCTGCCTATTGTTCGTGCCGAGTCAGGGGGGAATCAGCCACTCACCTAAAGAGTTTACGAGTGTTCCGGATTTAGAAAGGGGAATCGATGTTTTAAGCGAAGTCCTCTATAAATTAGCCTATTAAAAGGAGCTGGGAATAATGGCATATTCAGAATTAAATACACCGATGAGAACGATCATGACGCCGGGTCCGGTCGAAGTGGATCCACGTGTCTTAAGAGCGATGAGCACACCGATTTTAGGACAATTCGATCCTGCATTCACTTCGATCATGAATGAAGTGATGGAGATGCTGCGTCTAGTTTTTCAGACGAAAAATAAATGGGCGTTCCCGATAGACGGCACATCAAGATCAGGGAATGAGGCGGTCCTGTGCAGCATAATTGAACCGGGTGATAAAGTCCTTGTTCCTATTTTTGGGAGATTTGGTCATTTGCTGGTCGAAATTTGTGAACGATACGGAGCTGACGTCCATACGATTGAATGCCCTTGGGGAGAAGTGTTCGATCCGCAAGTCATCATTGCGGAAATCAAGAAGGTTTCACCTAAAATAACGGCAATTGTACATGGAGAGACTTCGACGGGCTGTATGCAGCCATTGAAGGATATTGGGTTGGCCTGCCGCGAATTGGATGTCCTGCTTGTCGTCGATGCCGTTGCATCAATTGGAGGAACCGATGTGAAGGTGGATGAATGGTGCATTGATGGATTGATAGGAGGAACACAAAAATGCTTGTCCGTTCCTTCAGGGATGGCCCCGATCACGTATAATGAGCGCATAGAAAAAATCATCCAATCCCGCAAAAAGGTGGAGCGTGGCATTGCGACCGCCGAAGACAATCAAAGGGTATCTAGCGGCCGTACCATTACCAGCAATTATTTTGATTTAAGCATGCTCCAGGATTATTGGGGACCGCGGCGCTTGAATCATCATACAGAAGCGACGTCCATGATTTATGCGTTACGGGAAGGCTTGCGCCTTGTGCTTGAAGAAGGTCTGGAAGCTCGGTTTGCCCGTCATGAACTCCACGAGGCGGCATTGGTGGAAGGAATTAAAGCGATGGGGCTGACGCTATTCGGGAATAACCAAAACAAACTCCCTTGCGTAACTTGTATTGAAATTCCGGCTGGAATCGATGGGGAAGCTGTCAGGTCGATGCTGCTGAATGAATTTGGTATCGAGATCGCCTCCTCATTTGGACCCCTTCAAGGGAAGATATGGAGAATTGGCACGATGGGATTCAGCTGCAGAAAAGAAAACATCCTCTTTGTTCTCGCCTCTTTGGAAGCGGTCCTGTTGCGTCAAGGATTCCAAGTGAATCGGGGAGAGGCCTTGCAAGCCGCGCTTGATGTGTATGTAGGGAAGACGGAGCAAGCTACGGTATCCAGGGGATCGTTTTAAGTTTATGAAACCAGTTAAGGGGAGTGGTCTTCATGTCAGTTTATGATCTAATTATCCGCAATGGGCTTGTTGTTTTCCCGGGTGAAGTGAGGAAAGCGGATCTTGCAATCCGAGATGGGGTGATTGTAAAGATTGAATATCGCCTAGATGGCAAGGCCATTCAAGAGTATGAAGCGGACGGTCAGTATGTTTTTCCTGGAATGATTGATGTTCATGTCCATTTCAGCGAACCTGGACGCGTTCATTGGGAAGGCTTTGAAACAGGCTCGCAAATGATGGCAGCGGGTGGGTGCACGACATATTTCGATATGCCTTTGAATGGTATCCCTTCAACCATTCACCGTGAGTCCCTTCTTGAAAAGGGGAAGATCGGCGAAGGAAAATCAATCATTGATTTTGGCTTGTGGGGAGGCTTGGTCCCGGGCAATGTCGATGATTTAGAAGCACTCGCAAAGTCGGGAGTCATCGGGTTTAAAGCTTTTCTCTCGGCAACGGGTAACGAAGAATTTGAGCGTGCCGATGATTTCACCCTTTTACATGGAATGAAGAAGATTGCAGAGTTGGGCAAAGTCTTGGCTCTACATGCGGAAAGTGACCCGATCACTCGATGGCTGAAGCAGGAAAAAGAGAAGGATGGTCTATTCAGTGCTGACGATTATGCGGCTACAAGACCTGTGCAGGCAGAAGCGGAAGCTGTTGAACGTGCGATTGCATATGCGGAGTTGACGGGCTGCCCGTTGCACTTTGTCCATATTAGCAGTTGCTCGGCCCTCGACAAAATAGAAGCAGCCAAAAAACGGGGGATGGATGTAACGCTTGAAACGTGTCCGCATTATTTATTATTCAGTCAAGATGATCTAGTCGAAAAAGGGGCGGTTGCAAAATGCGCTCCTCCACTAAGGGCGAGTGAAGAACAAGAAAAATTGATAAGTTGTTTGATAGAAGGGAAGTTCGATATGATTTCCTCCGACCACTCGCCATGTCCCTATGAGTTGAAGGATCCAGCGATACATAATCTTTTTGAGGCATGGGGCGGAATAAGCGGGGGCCAATTTTCACTGATGTCGATGATAGAATTGGCTCAATCATATGGAATTCCGCTCCACAAAGTAGCTGAATGGACAGCTTTAAGGCCGGCTGAACGATTTGGGCTTTCCTCGAGAAAGGGAAAAATCATGGAGGGGCTGGATGCGGACCTTGCGATCGTATCTCTTGATGGCAATCACGAAGCTGTGGAATCGAATTTTTTTGCAAAACATAAGCAAAGCATATACATCGGCCATACTTTTCCTTGTCAAATCACTGCTACATTCAGTAGAGGGAAAATGGTTTATCGGAATGGGGAGCCATTCAAAAGTGTACATGGGGAATGGATTAAGGTAATCGATTCCTGCATTGCGGCCAATAACTAGCAAGAATGGTGGTACAAGTAGGGAAGGGGGGTTCCGAAATCGGGATCCCCCTTTGCTTGATGATTTTTTTGAGCGAGTGGCTTTTTCTCGAAACTAGACAGGTCATGGACACGTTAAGCAGCCAGTATCGGCAAAAACAAAATAATAAACCAGGAAAAATAAAGTGAGTGGTGATGAACGCCTTTTTCTTTTGAAGGTATTTCTTGAACTCTGTTGTTTCAAGTAATTGACGATATGAATTTTCATCGTGATCCGCTTATTATCATAGAATGATTTTAAAACGATAATATAAAGGGAAGATATTCAGAAAATTACCCAAATTATAATTTGAATTTTCTTTAAATTTAAAAAACGATATTGACAGGGCAGAAATGGCGTATTAATCTTATACTTAAATATAACGGTAATCTATTTTTCGTTAAAATATCGTTATGAACGAGGAACGGCCGGAAAGCGATCAAAAAAGAGGGGGACTGAAACGATGTACAATCCCGAGGTTGAAACGGCAACCCGTGCTGAAATGGAGAGTATCCAACTGGCACGTCTAAAAAAAACGATACGTTATGTTTTTGAAAAGGTACCATATTACAGAGAGCAATTTTCGGAAATTGGTCTTAATCCGGCAGATATTCAAACACTAAACGATGTGACGAAACTACCTTTTACAAAAAAACAAACTCTCCGCGATCAGTATCCATTTGGGTTGTTCGCCGTTCCAATGGAAGAAGTAACGCGGATTCATGGTTCATCCGGCACAAGCGGGAAACCTACCGTAGTTGGGTATACGAAAAACGATTTAGAAAACTGGGCAACGATCGTGGCTCGCGGGATTGTAGCAGCCGGAGGAAGGAAGTCAGATATTTTTCATAATGCATATGGATACGGGTTGTTCACTGGGGGACTTGGTCTTCACGGCGGTGCAGAGAAGTTAGGGGTTGCTACCGTTCCTATTTCAGGTGGAAATACCGATCGTCAAATTACGATCATCAATGATTTCAAACCCCGTGGCATTTGCGGAACCCCTTCTTATATCTTGAATATTGCAGAAAAAATGGAAGAGATGGGGATTGATCCGGATAATAATGGGCTTGAATATGGAATTTTTGGAGCTGAGCCGTGGTCAGAGGAAATGAGAGCGACACTTGAGAAGAAATTGAAGTTGAAAGCGGTCGACATATACGGACTTAGTGAAATCATGGGGCCAGGTGTTGCGATTGAATGTCATGAAGCGCAGAATGGGCTTCATATTGCAGAAGACCATTTCCTCGTTGAAGTCATTAATCCAAACACGCTTGAACGTGTAGAGGACGGCGAGGATGGCGAACTTGTTTTTACAAGCCTTACAAAGGAAGCGCTTCCAATTATTCGTTATCGTACGGGCGATATCGCCTCGATTACCCGTGAGCCATGTACATGCGGGAGGACGACTACAAGGATGACCCGTGTTAAAGGCAGGACCGATGATATGATCATAGTAAGAGGAGTCAATGTATTTCCTTCTGAAATCGAGCGGGTGTTATTCCAAATGGAAGGGATTGTTCCACATTATCAGATTCACCGCGTGAAGAAAGGGCAAATGGATAGTGTCGAACTGCATATTGAATTGGAAAGCGGTCTCTATCAGGAAATTGGCGGAGATTTAGCCCATGACCATGTCGGGGAATTAAAGAGAAGACTCCTGCAGCAAATGAAATCGACATGTCTAGTAACGATGGATATCGTTGTCAACATTCCGAAAAGCATTCCGCGTTCAGAAGGTAAAGCGATTCGTGTCGTAGATAAACGGAATGATGAAATCATTAGCGTATGATTGGGGTAGTGGGTAAACGGGTGTACGAAAAAGAATATGCAGTGGAGGGTACTTTGGGCGGTTGGTGGACAAAGAAAGAATGATTGATCAAGAAACTTGCCTTGGTTGCGGTGCATGCAAGGTAGGTATCTTTGATTACGATAAGGAGTGGGCTGCATTCGTCATCCTTGATGAAAATGCAGGAACCGCAGAAGTATTCGATGAATTATTTGAGAATGCGCCAGAAGGCTGTCCAACCGAATCAATCAAAGCGGAAACGCCGCCATTTAAAAATTTTCGTGGAAACAGATTGGATGAATTCCGTTAAATTACTTTAATTCGAAAATAAGGAATAGTCTTGTGTTTAATATAACATTAAAATATAATAACGTTAAACGTTCGTTATATAATAAATAGTGAGAGGTGATTTGGATGAATGTTCTTTTTAATGAGATGACAGAACAAGAAAAGCTGAATCATTTTATCGCCAGGATTGAAGCCGGGGAAAAGATAGAAGCTGATGATTGGATGCCTGAAGATTACCGAGGGACGCTCATCAAGTTAATTTCCATGCATGGCATCAGTGAAATCATGGGTGCGCTACCAGAGAAGGAATGGGTGCCTAAAGCTCCGACCTTGAATCGAAAACTTGGAATCATGGCAAAGGTGCAGGATGAAATGGGACATGGACAAATATTGCTTCGGGTCGCCGAGGATTTGCTAAAGCCTTGCGGCAAAAAACGGGATGATCTTATGCAGGATTTGTTTAATGGAGATTTAAAGTTTCATAACGTCTTCCATATGGAGGCTAAAACCTGGGGAGATGCAGGATTGATTGGCTGGCTTGTTGATGGGGCAGCGATCATTTCCCAAACGAACATGCTAGGATCTTCATATGGACCATATTCCCGTGCGTTACACCGCATTTGTGCCGAAGAAGTTTTTCACGCCCAGCATGGCGAGGCGATCATCATGGCCTTGGCTGAAGGCACGGAACAGCAAAGGAAATTGGTCCAGGACTCAATAGATTATTGGTGGGAATCACTGCTGCTCTTCTTTGGACCTCCAAGTAAGAAAGAAGTGGGCTCATCCAAACAGGATATAACGATTAAGTACAGAATTAGAACGAGTACGAATGAAGAGCTTCGCCAAGCCTTCTTTTCCAAGTATGTGAAGCGGATCCTTTCGCTTGGCTATACCATTCCCGATCAGACACTACGCTTTGATAAAGAATCGGAAACCTGGATTTACCGACAACCCGATTGGGGGAAATTGAAGGTGTATGCACGGAATGAAGGACCTCGTTCACAGGGTCGCCTAAGTCTTCGAAGAATTTCCTATGAAAATAATAAATGGGTACGCGAAGCTTTAGCGCCAAAGGTCATGTAAGGAGGGGGAAGGACGATTTGGTAACTAGACAAGAAACTTACTTTGAAGAATTCGAAGTATTTAGCCGGAAAACACAATCCTCGCCCGTTCAATATCATTTTAGCCTGCTGGCCCCTAATGAGGATATTGCGATCATGATGGCACAAGAAAATTTCATGAGACGTGAAGCTGTTGATGATATCTGGGTTGTTAAAAGACAGAATATACGGAAAATGACGGTCGAGGAGAAGAAAACGCTTCAACGTATGGATAATAAAGATTACAGGACCACAAAAGGGTACGGTTATTTAAAGAAAAAATGGCGGAAGTATGAGCAGGGCATGCTCGATGAAAAAGAGATAATGTCTTGGGGTGGAGGTGTGACAAATGAAGAATGAAGCATTGAAGAACATCTCAATCAAGGAATTGTTGCTTCAACTGGCAGACGATGACTTCATCCACTCATACCGTGGTGCAGAATGGCTGGGACTCGCTCCGCATATTGAAGAAGATGTTGCATCCGCCTCGATATCTCAAGACACGATGGGGCATGCAGCTATATTTTATAAATTATTGGAAGAGCTCGGTGAAGGGGATGCAGATCGGCTCGCCCATGATCGTCCCGCCAAAGAGCGTCGCAATGCGATCATTCTCGAAGCTGCCAATGGTCCTGGATATTATATGAAAGATCCTGATTATGATTGGGCTTTTGCGGTGGTGCGAAATTATTTTTATACCGAAGCCAAAGCGATTAAGATTCAATCTCTGCAATCAAGTTCATATGAACCGCTGGCTGAAGTGGCACAAAAGGTACAGATGGAACTTTACTATCATTTGATGCACTGGAAAATGTGGTTCGTCCAATTACTTGGTTCCCATCACGCGGATGCGGTTTCGAGAATGAAGGCAGCGATTGATAAAACCTTACCGGATTTCGCCGGCGTGTTTTCACTTGGGCAATATGGCGAGGAAATGGTGGAGCTTGGCTTGATAGACGGCGGCATACAGAAAAAATGGGTCGAGGCTGTCACTCCGATTTTTGAAAGTGTAGGCTTAGCGACAACATTTAAAATTGGAATGGCTAAGGGGGATGGACGTAACGGCGTGCATACGGAGGATTTGGAAGCGGCGCTTGAAACGTTAAGCGAAGTGTATGCATCCGATAAAGCAGCTTCATGGTGAATGATTAAAGAAGGGGAGGGGTAACATGTCGACCGTGCTGATAAACGTAGATGAAATATATATGCTTCTGGAAGACGTAAAAGATCCCGAAATTGATACAGTCAGTATTCTGGATTTAGGGATGGTTGAAAAGGTGACGGTATCAAGTCAGGATGTTTCGGTAAAAATGCTGCCAACTTTCCTAGGGTGCCCGGCATTGCCAATCATTCAGAAAAATGTGGAGACCGCCGTTAAACATCATCCTGCCGTAAAAAATGTAAGTGTCGAATTTTTACGTTCCCCCTCCTGGACATCCGATCGAATTACGGAAAAGGGGAACGCTGGATTGAAGGTGTTCGGAATCTCCCCCCCTCCCAGACAATTGAAAAGTGATGGATCATGGCATATAGATTGCCCGTATTGTGAATCAACCTATGTCACGATGGAAAATATATTCGGCCCAACTGCTTGCCGCAGCATTTTATACTGCAAATCGTGTAAAAATCCGTTCGAAGCGATGAAACCGATGATAAAAATGATCTAATAAAATGGAGGTTTTCTAAAATGGTAAAACTAATCGCCTTATACAAACAACCTGAAAACAAGGAAGAATTCGATGAGCACTACTTCAATGTACATGGTCCGATAACGGAAAAAATTCCTGGTCTTCAAAAAATGGAAATAACTAAAATAGTCGGAACTCCAATGGGCAAAGACTCTGAATATCATATTCTATGTGAAATGTATTATGAAGACCATGATGCCCTGCAAAAAGGGATGCGTTCGCCCGAAGGAAAAGCATCAGGGAAAGATTTAATGGGCTTTGCCGGGAAACTTGTAACGATGATGATTGGTGAAGAAATAAAATGAAGGCGCTTCAATTCATTGAAACGTCAATCGAGGACGGGATTGGGTTTATCTTTTTAAACCGGCCGAAGCAACTGAATGCCCTTAACAGGAAAATGGTTTGGGAAATAGTTTCAACCATGGAAGAGTATGATCGGGACCCGCAAGTGAAGGTGATCTTGCTATCGGGCAATGGAAAAGCATTTTCCGCTGGCGCTGATATAGATGAGATGGTTAGTGACAATCCAATCAGCATGGAGTTAAGAAACCAATTTGCCGATTGGGACCGAATAAATCTAGTCAAGAAGCCTGTGATTGGTGCAGTGAAAAGTTTTGTTTTCGGCGGTGGCTTTGAACTCGCTTTATCCTGCGATTTATTGATTGCGGCTAGCGACACACAGTTTTCATTCCCGGAAGTGACTCTAGGAGTGATGCCTGGCGCAGGTGGTACGCAAAGGCTGACGAAATTGGTAGGCAAAACGAAGGCGCTTGAATGGATATTGACGGCTGAAAGGATCAAGGCAAACACAGCTCTGCAATATGGTTTCATTAACAAGATCGTTGCCCCTGAATTGTTAATGGAAGAAACGGTTGATTTTGCTAGAAAGATAGCAAAACAACCTCCGTTAGCTGTAAGGCTTATTAAAGAATCCGTCAATAAAGCCGTAGATTACTCCTTAAATGAAGGCATGCAATTTGAACGGAAGAACTTCTATCTTCTTTTTGCATCAGAGGACCAAAAAGAAGGCATGAAAGCATTTGTTGAAAAAAGAGAGCCGGATTTTACAGGCGGATAAGGGGTGCTCCATGTACGAAACAATCACTTATAGGGTTGAAAACGGAGTGGCTTGGCTTACTTTGAACCGTCCTGATAAACTAAATGCCTTTACGTCCCAAATGAACAAGGAAATACAAAAAGCAATTAAAACATCTGCGGGGTCCGATGAAGTTCGGGCCATTATCATTACAGGGGAAGGCAGGGCCTTTTGTTCGGGACAGGATTTATCCGATTTGGAAGAAAGCATGAATTTAGGTCAGGTGCTTCGCGAAGACTATGGTCCGATGATGCAGCAGCTAGCAAACTGTGAAAAACCGATCATTGCAGCAGTCAATGGAGTGGCTGCAGGTGCTGGTTTCAGCTTGGCTCTTGCATGCGATTTCCGGCTTGTTTCCGAAAAAGCCAGTTTTTTAAATGCTTTTGTCAATATCGGGTTGATTCCCGATTCCGGAAATTTGTATTACCTTGCGCGAATTGTCGGTCATGCGAAAGCCTTGGAATTGTCTTTGTTGGGGGAAAAGGTTACGGCTATCGAGGCGAAAAGTATCGGACTTGCTACAAAAGTGATCGGTTTGGAGGAATGGCACGAGGAATTGAAAGCCTTTGCAGAGAATATCGCAAACAAACCAACGAAAGCGATCGGTTTAATCAAAAGATACTTAGAGGCGTCCTACCACCTTTCATTGGAAGAATACTTAAAAGAGGAAGCGGAGGGTCAGCGCATTGCTGGCTTAACGATGGACTATGCTGAAGGGGTGGCAGCATTCACGGAAAAAAGGAAAGCCCTATTCATAGGCAAGTAATATAAAAAGGGAGTGGACTACTACATGGTTAAAGTTCAAGAGACAGCATTTGAAAAAGCGGAAACGAAACGTGATTATTATCATATGATCATTAATGGAGAAAGAGTGGAAAGCTCTAACGGATCCACTATCCATGCTTGTAATCCTGCGACGGGTGAAATCATTGCCAAGGTTGCAAAGGCCACTAAAGAAGATGCAGAAAAAGCCGTTCAAGCTGCACGTGAAGCATTTGATAATGGGAAATGGAAGAAAACTCCGATCAATAAACGGTCTCGGGTATTGAACAAAATTGCAGCGATCATGCGTTCCCGCTTCAATGAACTGGTTGAATTGGAAGTGTTGAACAGCGGCAAATCCATTTCTGCAGCACAAGGCCAAGTCATGCAGGCAATTGAAGATTTTGAGTTTTATGCAGGTGCTTTAGTTGCACACCGCGGATCTGTCAATAATGTACCTGGTCAATTCCATAACTATACGGAAAAAGAGCCAGTAGGGGTTTGTGCTCAAATCATCCCTTGGAATTATCCAATGATGATGGCAGCTTGGAAAATTGCACCTGCAATTGCAGTTGGCTGTTCAGTCATTGTCAAACCAGCTTCGTTAACGCCGCTGACGGCCATCGTCTTAGGGGAAATCTGTTTAGAAGCCGGTGTTCCCTCCGGCGTGGTCAATATCATTCCAGGACCTGGATCTGACGTAGGGAATTACCTTGTCGAACATCCGAACGTGAATAAGGTGGCCTTTACGGGTTCTACGCCAATCGGCAGGGATCTCATGGGCAGAGCTTCACAAACATTAAAAAGGGTGACATTGGAGCTTGGCGGTAAGTCCCCTAATATTGTTTTTGAGGATGCAGATCTTGAAGCGGCTATCGATGGATCATTATATGGAATTTTCTACAATACTGGGCAGTCTTGCGAAGCAAGATCCCGTTTATACGTACACGAAGACATTTACGATGAATTCGTAACCCGATTCGTAGAAAAAACGAAGAAATTGAAATTGGGCAATCCGCTCGATAAAGAAACGCACGTCGGTGCAGTCATAGATCAAGGACAACTGGATGTCATCGACAATTATGTACAATCTGCCATTACTGAAGGAGCGAAAATCCTCACGGGAGGAAAGCCAGCGGTCATCGATGGTTTCGAAAACGGTTATTGGTATGAGCCGACGGTCATAGCGAACGTCAATCATGATATGGATGTCGTGAAAGAGGAAATATTCGGACCGGTCGTTGTCATAATGAAATTCAAAGATGAAAAAGAAGCCGTGAGACTCGCGAATGATACGGAATTCGGCTTGGGTTCAGCCCTCTGGACAAAAGACGGAGGCCGTGCGACTAGAGTCGCCAACCAAATCGAAGCGGGGATCGTCATGGTGAATTGCCCATTCTCTGCATTTCCTGGAACACCTTTCGGAGGGTATAAGCAATCAGGATTCGGACGCGAACTTTGTATTGAGACACTTGATCTTTATACAGAAACGAAAAGCATCATTTCCTATCATGGAAGCCGTCCCTTGAATCCGTTTGGCATTTAATCAAACATAAAATAGTTGGCTGGCAAAACGATTGTCGGAGAAGTAATTCAGGTATGGATGAATGCTGATCTGATTCTTCGCTGTCAGCCCTATTTATTTTGAAGGAGGAGATTTTAATGATTAGAAATTTAGTGATCGTAGGTTCTGGTGTCATGGGTAGGGGTATTGCCTATGTGGGAGCAACCGGGGGCTATGACGTAACAGTGGTGGACGTGAATCCAGATGTATTGGAAAGTGCAAAAAAAGAAATCGATACAATCTTTGAAAAAGGCGTGCGCTATCAGAAAATCACCCAGGAGGAAGCCGCACCTGCAAAAAATAGATTATCGTATTCTTCCAATCTGCAAGAGTCGGCAACATATGCCGACTTGATCATAGAAGCAGTTCCGGAAAAGGCGGAAATTAAGAAAGCCGTATTCGAAACAATTGAGGAACATGCAAAAGAAGGGTGCTACTTTGCAACGAATACGTCCACGATGAGCCCGACGGAATTAGGTTCTTATGGAAAACGTCCCGAAAAAACGATAGCGATGCATTTTTTCAATCCTGTACAAAAGATGCCGCTTGTGGAAATTGTACGCGGCCTTGAAACTAGCGATGAAACGGCAGCGGTTATAAAAGAGGTTGCCGAAAAAATGGGGAAAGAGACTGTGGTCATTAATGAATTCCCTGGGTTCGTTACGAGTAGGATCAGCTGTTTGGTAGGTAATGAAGCATTCTTTATGCTTCAAGAAGGTTTAGGAACACCAGAAGAAATCGATAAGGCAATAAAATTAGGGTTGAATTATCCGATGGGTCCATTTGAGTTAGGGGACTTGGTGGGATTGGATGCCCGGTTGAATAATTTAAAATATTTACATAGTAAACTAGGTGAGAAATACCGCCCTGCCCCCCTCCTTGAACAATATGTTAAAGCGGGAAGGCTCGGCCGCAAGTCTGGCAGGGGCGTCTATGATTATACGAAAGATGGGGAGCTGGTGAGAAAATGAAGGATGTTGTGATCATTGATGCTGTAAGAACACCAATCGGAAGATATAAAGGCGCGTTGAAAAGTGTTCGCCCCGATGACCTCGGTGCCATTGTCATCAAGGCATTGACCGATCGTAATCCAGAGCTGCCTCTAGAACAAATTGAGGATGTCATCTTCGGGAATGCGAATCAAGCAGGAGAGGATAATCGCAATGTGGCGAGAATGTCTGCGCTATTAGCGGGTCTTCCTGTAACTGTGGCCGGAACGACCATTAATCGCTTGTGCGGATCCGGGCTGGATGCGGTTATGTATGCTGCCCGCTCGATAGCAGCAGGAGAAGGGGATATTTATATCGCAGGCGGTACCGAAAGCATGACAAGGGCGCCATATGTCATGTCCAAACCGGAGAGTGAATTCCCGCGGGGGTCAATGGAGCTTTTGGACACAACGATCGGCTGGCGTTTTACGAATGAGAAACTTGAAGAAATGTATGGCGCGGATCCTATGCCTCGAACAGCCGAAAACGTGGCGCAGCGTTTTTCGGTTTCAAGGAAGGATCAAGATCAGTTCGCGTTTCAAAGCCAGCAAAGAGCGAAAAAAGCAGTGGACAATGAGCGTTTCATTAATGAAATCGTACCTGTTCGATATAGAGATCGCAAAGGGAATGCGGTCATTATCGAGAAGGATGAACACCCTCGTCCCGACACGACCATCGAAAAGTTGGAAAAACTCAAACCGATCTTTAAAGGCGGCACTGTAACGGCTGGTAATGCCTCAGGTGTAAATGATGGAGCAGCGGCCTTGCTATTAATGAGTGCGGAAAAAGCACGGGAGCTTGGGCTGAAACCCCTGGCCAAATATGTTATAGGAGCAGTTGCAGGGTTAGAACCTTCCATTATGGGCCTTGGTCCGGTTCATGCTACGAAAAAGGCGCTGGAGAGGGCGAATGTATCCATTGAAGATATCGGGCTAGTTGAATTGAATGAAGCATTCGCATCCCAATCGTTGGAGTGCATCCGCCAATTGAAATTGGATCAGGAGATAGTCAACGTCAACGGCGGGGCGATAGCATTGGGCCACCCACTAGGTGCTAGCGGGGCACGTATATTAACAACACTTGTCCACGAAATGAAAAAGCGGAACGTACGTTACGGCCTTGCGACGATGTGTGTCGGTGTTGGGCAGGGTATTTCGGCAATTATAGAAAATATGGAAGAGGATTGACGCTGTTGGCCATTTCCTTATGAAGGGGGAGAGGAAGCATGTCTAATGTCATATATGAAGTGAACAATCAAATCGGCTATATAACGGTGAATCGACCTGAGGTCTTGAATTGCTTCGACTATGAAACACTTTCTGAGCTGCAGAAGGTCATCGCTGGGGTTCATCTGGATAGTGATATTCATGTAATCATATTCACGGGAGCAGGGGAAAAAGCTTTTAGCGCAGGGGCGGATTTAAAAGAAAGAAAGACTATGAATGATGCGGAAGTAAGAAGGAACGTTAAATTGATCCGTGATGTTTTTACTAGCATTGCAGAGCTACCACAGCCAACAATCGCGGCCGTCAATGGTTATGCATTGGGGGGCGGCTTTGAATGGCTGCTGTCATGCGATTTCGCTATTGCTGCTGAAGGTGCTTCTTTGGGTCTCACCGAAACTAGCTGGGCAATCATTCCCGGGGCAGGCGGTACACAACGGCTGCCAAGATTGATTGGCGAAATGAAGGCGAAGGAATTAATCTTTACTGCTAAAAAACTGACCGCAGAAGAAGCTTTTCACTTAGGGATTCTTTTAAAGGTCGTGCCGAGGGAGCAGCTGCGCTCAGCCTGTGAAGGGTTAGCTGCAGAAATCATGAGTAATGCGCCTATAGCAATCAAGCAAGCTAAATACGCAATTACCCAAGGAATGAACACAGATATACAAACGGGAATGGCGATAGAAGGAAAAGCCTATGAAATGACCATTCCGACTCAAGACAGGTTGGAAGCACTCCTTGCATTTAACGAACGAAGAAAAACGAAATTTACCGGTAAATGATATTGCGGTTTCTATTTTAAGGGATATAATAATAATTATGTGGAGCGTGTGGAAATGGTAACAATGAAAGAGGTGAGAAATATAGCGACTAATACGCAGTCCATGATTTTTACCATTTATGGTGATTATATCCGTAACTATGGAAGAAAAATCTGGATAGGCAGTTTAATCCGTCTATTAAAGGAATTCGGCCATAATGAGCAAGGCGTACGTGTAGCCGTTTCACGTATGGTTAAGCAAGGGTGGATTCAATCCGAAAAACAAGGAAATAAAAGCTATTACTTTTTGACTGATCGCGGTATACAGCGGATGGATGAAGCGGCCAATCGCATATATAAAATGAAACCAAATGATTGGGACGGTAAATGGCGCATTTTAATGTACACGATTCCTGAAGATAAACGGCAATTACGGGATGATCTTCGAAAAGAATTATTATGGAGTGGGTTTGGCAGCTTTTGCAATGGGTGCTGGATTTCCCCTAATGATTTGGAGAAGGAAATCGGCTTTTTAATCGAGAAATATGAAATAAATGAATATGTTGATTTTTTTATTTCCGAATACAAGGGTCCTAAGGAAAATCATTCACTTGTCCAGAAGAGCTGGCATTTAGAAGAGATTGAAAATAAATACGAACAATTCATCGAGAAATACAGTAAACAATTCATCGTTCACCAAAGCATCATCGGCAGGGGCGAAATGTCTGATGCGGATTGCTTTGTGGAACGAACGAATTTGGTGCATGAATATCGTAAGTTTTTATTTATCGATCCGGGCCTGCCAGAGGAACTTTTGCCCCCAAAATGGAACGGGAACCATGCCGCTCTTTTGTTTAGCCAGTATTATCAAGTTTTGGCCGAACCGGCAAGCCGCTTCTTCGAAAGCGTATTTCAGGAAAATAATGATTTATGGCGGAAAGATGATGCCTATGATGCTAAGGATCATCCGCTGATCATTAAGTGAAGAAAAGAGCTTTAGCCAGTCGCTATTGATTACTGGCCGAAGCTCTTTTCCAAATGATAAAACAATCAATCTCACATTCAATCGAGTAACGCTTTAAATTCCTTTCCTTTTTGCACATAGGTATCAATTGAAAGCTGGATCAATTCAAGATCCTTATCATTCAATCTGCGAACCACTTTCCCTGGTGAACCAATTACGAGCGAACGCGGAGGAATGATTTTGCCGGCTGCTATTAAAGTATTGGCGCCGATAATGCATTCTTCGCCGATTTCAACATTATCCAATATCGTTGAACCCATCCCGATAATGGAGCGTTTACCTATTTTACAGCCATGCAGGATCACGTTATGACCAACCGTCACTTCGTCTTCGATGACAACAGGGCAGCCTTCGAACAAATGAATGGTGGAGTTGTCTTGAATGCTGCACTTTTCCCCTATCGTAATTGAATCCTCATCACCGCGCAAAACCGAGTTGAACCAAACGGTCGATTCTTTCCCAATCGAAATATCACCAATTAAATAGGCGCCAGGTGCAACAAAAACGGTTTCATCAATGCTAGGCTTCTTATTATCGTATGGAATGATCATAGTCTCGCTCCTTTTTGAAAAGTCAGAATTGTTTTTCTAATGATTATAGTATAACATTAAATGGACAGGGAGGGGAAAAAGTGAAATATATTTGCGAGCTTTTTTCGATTAAATATCCAATTATTCAAGGCGGCATGGGGAATATAAGCAATGCAGATCTAGCGGCTGCAGTATCCAACGCAGGGGGCCTTGGGACGATCGGCTGCGGTACGATGACCCCTGGACAGGTGGAAGCCATCATTTTGGAAACGAAGGAGAAGACGAATAAAAATTTTGCGCTGAACATTCCGATAAATGTTAATCCCTATACAGAAGAGCTAATCGATCTTGTCCTAAAATATGATATACCTGTCGTTTCCTTGTCGGCAGGAAATCCTGCCCCTTACATTCCGTCCTTTCAAAAAAAGAAGGTAAAGGTGATTGCTATCGTGGCATCTGTCAAGCATGCCCAAAAAGCAGAGGCTGCCGGGGCTGATGTTTTGGTTGCAGAAGGGTTTGAGGCTGCCGGAATTAATTCAAGTCTGGAATTGACGACCTTTACCCTCATTCCGCAAATTAGCAAACATGTGAAGCTGCCGGTATTGGCGGCTGGAGGGATTGGCAACGGACAAGGAGTGGCAGCAGCCTTGATGCTGGGTGCCTCAGGAGTCCAGTTAGGAACGAGGCTTATCGCCACGAAGGAAGCCCCTTTCCATCCATCCTACAAACAGAAACTAATTGAAGCTTTTGGCAATGATACGTGTATATTGGGCAGGTCGGTTGGCCAGGTTAGAAGAGTATTGAAGGCCCCATATCCGGAAAAAATCCTTGATTTGGAAAAACAAGGTCTGTCGCCAATGACATATCGTGAAATGACATCTGAAGTGCATCATATAAATGGTGCAATGTATGGGGATATTCACGATGGGTTTATGAATAGCGGCCAGGTAGCAGGGTTGATTGATGACATCCCCACGGTTCAGGAATTGCTTGATGGCATGATGACCGATGCCAAAAAACAAATCGAGGAAGGATTAGCCAGGTTTTCCACGCCCTTCATGATTTAACTTTTGGAGGAGGATGCCGACTTAGCAGAGACGATCCAAGGTGTACCAATCTAAAGGATTATTAAAAAAACTAGGAACATGAACGAGATGCTGTCTGTAGTTTGCAGACGGCATCTTTTTTAGGTTACTGTCCTCGATAAAATAGTTGATATAACTCTTTCCTGCAATATACTCGTCAATTGGGTGTTTGACTCGTTTTCTTTGTATAGTCGATACGATTATATTAAGACTAATGCAGAAGTGCAGTTGAATGAAACGACCAAAGTCCAATTCCTCCATTAGATTATGAAAACTTGCGATTGAACTTGTGATACAATGGAAAATGTCCTTTTTGAAATCAAGGACTTCGCCAATTCTTGTATAGGCGGAGCCTTATAATATGTAAAAAGACTGAAACGGAGAAATCAATGGAAACTTTAATAATGGATATGATTGAAGCATTTAAATCGTTATCTTATTTCGGTGTGATGCTGGCATTGACCTTTGAATTCATTCCTGCTGAAATAGTCCTGCCCTTGGCAGGTTACTGGGTTTATCAAGGTGATATGAATATTTACTTGACCATTCTCGCCGGCTCGATTGGCGGGGTAACGGGGCCGCTTACGCTTTATGCTTTAGGGAAATATGGCGGTAGACCGCTAGTGTTGAAGTTTGGTAAATACTTTCTGGTTAATGACGAGCAGTTGAATAAAGCGGATCGATTCTTTGAAAGGTATGGTGGGGGAATCGCCTTCTTTGGACGGTTTGTACCTGGAATCCGTACGGCGGTATCGCTTCCATGCGGAATGCTGAAAATGAGTGTTTGGAAATTCATATTATTTACCTATTTGGCGATGCTTCCTGTTACAAGCGTCTATGTTTATTTAGGATATAAGTTGGGTCCTAGATGGGAACAGGCAGGAGCTATCTTTTCCCAATACGCGAATTTCCTGCTTATCCCGATTGCACTTATCGTTATTTGGTTCGTTATGAAGGCTCAAAAACAAAAGCAAAAACAAAAACTGAAGGTCAATCAATAACAAAGAAGGCGCCCTGAGAAGGCGCCTTTTTCATTTATGTTTAATTAGCAGAAGCCACCGTAGCCGCCGCCGCTGCCACCGCCACCGAATCCCCAACTGCATCCAATGATGATTAACAAAATGAATAATACGATCAGTAAAGCAAATCCGTTATCGAAGCCGCCGTAGCCGCCACAATCATTACCATTTCCACCCATTTAATTTCCTCCTCATACATTTTATAACTTACATACCTAGCAAAACATCTTCACCGGGAATACTTCATACTATGTATTCTAGGCCGAAGTGTTTGCTGATTCTTTAAAAATGGGCGTGTGCAGATCAGGGGAAATAAGCCCGAATATTTTTTTGATTCCGGTTTAAATGTTATAATATACCATACGGATGATGGGGGAAGGGGATGACATTAGTTATGAAAGTTGCGATTATTACGGATGTCCACGGGAATGCCTCGGCGTTGAATGCCGTCCTTAATGAAATAGATCAAATGGATGAAATAGATCATATCTATTGCTTAGGGGATATGGTGGGCATTGGCCCGGATACAAATGAAGTCCTTGAGCTTTTATTTTCAAGGAACGATCTATCGATGCTCACTGGAAATCACGATGAAGCTGTGCTGGCCATCATTAAAGGGGAGCCACATCCTGACGGACACATTCATGTCAGGGAGCATCATGAGTGGATAGCGAAAAGAATGCATCCAAATTTCATAACCAAGCTTGAAGAGTTGCCCCGCACAATTGAGCATATCATTCATGATCACTCCGTTTACCTCACTCATTATCACATGGAATCTAATAACATGGCTGAGCATATAAGTAAGAACCCATTTAGTAAAATCGTTGAACCCTCATTACACAATTTAGAAAAACTTTTTAAAGATCAACATCACGAACTAATCGGATTTGGACATCATCACCCTACACATCATTTCAAAAATGATCGTACAATATTCCTCAATCCAGGATCGCTAGGCTGTACGGTTGAACCAATGGCTCCGTACGCGATTGTCACGATTGAAAAAACAGGGATTCAGATAGATCTTGAAAAGGTTT
Organism: Peribacillus muralis; assembly: GCF_001439925.1. Taxonomy (GTDB): domain Bacteria; phylum Bacillota; class Bacilli; order Bacillales; family DSM-1321; genus Peribacillus; species Peribacillus muralis. Next base: position 376,454 of record NZ_LMBV01000003.1, on the reverse strand, counting down.
CCTATGATAATTCATCGTTCCTGTTGTCATATAAAAGCATGCAAGTTCCAGAGCGAGACTTCATTATTCAAGCCTTCCATGGAGGGCAGAAGGTGTGATGCCTTTAAGCATTACCATCGGATAGGGGCAATTGTTAAAGCATAAAGGTACATGCCTGTGGATACGATAATAGGCAAAACATTGTTATGCTGGAGGTAGGTCATGAAGGAAAAAGGATCGGTAAGAAATTCAGAGCAAGAAGAGATGGAACAGCATAGTCTTGTCTGCAATAATGAATTGTTCAATAAAGATTTGTATGCCATAGTCGATGATACGATGAAAGAGGAAGAATAAATGGGTAGACAACGCTGCAGGAAATGTCTGTAGCGTTTATTTTTAACTTTTGAACGGTTGGAGGCAAAGTAATCATTTGAAACACTTCTGAATTTATCCCATACTATATATAAGTTTTAAATCCGGGAGGAGGGATGGGATGGGACAACATCATGGGCACTCTCATGAGCATGGGCACGGTCACCACCATCATCATTCAAATAATAAAAAAGCATTGTTGGCATCCTTCATATTGATCTCCACATTTATGGTAGTGGAGGTTATTGGCGGATTCCTGACAAATAGTCTGGCATTATTGTCGGATGCAGGTCACATGCTTAGCGATGCCGCAGCTTTAGGGCTGAGTTATACAGCCATAAGGCTTGGTGAGAGAAAAGCGACATCATCCAAATCATATGGATATAAACGGTTTGAAATCATCGCTGCCTGCTTAAATGGATTGACCCTGATCGTGATTTCCGTATTCATTTTTGTGGAGGCGATCAAGAGGTTCGTGAATCCACCTGAGGTGCAAAGCCTGGGAATGCTGATGATTTCAATTATTGGTTTACTCGTTAACGTCATTGCCGCATGGATTTTGATGAGCGGGGATAAAGAAGATAATTTAAATGTACGAAGTGCCTTTTTACATGTGATTGGTGATATGCTTGGATCTGTCGGCGCCATCGCTGCTGCACTGTTGATATATTTATTCGATTGGGGAGTGGCAGATCCGATTGCCAGCATCATCGTTGCATTTTTAATTATTATTAGCGGTTGTCGGGTAGTGAGGGATTCCTTCCATATTTTGATGGAGGGTACACCCTATCAAGTTGATGTTGATGATGTAAAAACATCCTTGCTTGGATTGGGCAGTGTAACAAATGTCCATGACCTCCATATTTGGACGATTACCTCGGGTTTTTTGACAATGAGCTGTCATGTTGTCATAGATAAGAGCGGCAATCACGATACAGTTTTAGCGGAAGCGCAAAAGCTGCTTCACGATCAGTTTGGAATTGAACATAGCACGATACAAGTGGAAAGGCAGGAAGCGGGCTGTCCGAATCCACACGAGACTTGCAATTAAACGGGTGGCTGGCTCTAACCTGAGCCGGTCTCTTAAAGTTGTCTTAAGTAATGGGACATGGAGTCACCTTGTACGATTTGTGTTTATTCAATAAATTTTGCCACGAACATATTCCTGACACATTAAAAGGATAGGATGGAGGAAAAAAGCGCAATCGTTACTATAAATAAAACGATTCCACTATAATTCAGGAAGGAGGAATCCTTAAGTGAAGAAAATTCTGATTGTAGAAGATGAAATATCCATTTCAATGGTGTTGAAAGCATATTTAGAGCGTGAAGGCTTTACTGTGATCCAGGTGTACGATGGGCTTAAGGCGATACCGGTTTTTGAGGAAAGTGATCCAGATCTTGTTCTGCTTGATGTCATGCTGCCAGGAAAGGAAGGCTGGGATATATTGAAGGAAATTCGCGAGGATGATACATGCCCGGTTATCATGTTGACGGCACTTAACGATGTTGATTACCGATTATCAGGATTCAAGTCAGGTGCGGATGATTATATCTCCAAGCCCTTTGTAGCAGAGGAAGTAGTTGCACGGGTGCATGCCGTTTTAAGAAGATCGCATATGGTCGCAGAGGATGCTGGACATGTCCAGCATGTACATGAATTTGGGAGTTTAACCATCGATGATCAGTCTTATACGGTGCAATTGAATCAGGAAGAGATAAACTTGACGCCACGTGATTTGTCGCTACTCATTTTTTTCGCTAAACATCCCAATCAAATCTTCACGAGAGAGCAGTTGCTCGATCAAGTATGGGGGATGGATTATGATGGCAGTGACCGTGCCGTCGACCTTGCGATCAAACGAATCAGAAAAGCCATCGATGCATGGCCTGCAACGGAGGGGGAAATCAAAACGTTGCGTGGATTGGGGTATCAATTAAGTGTCTATGAAAACTAAAAAAAGAACGACTTTACAACGCTATTGGACGAAAAGATACGTATTGACCTTGATTTCAGGTTTGATATTATTGTCTGTTTTTTCCTTGTGGTGGATGGAAAAAACAGCATTGGAATATAGGCTTAGCCTCCTTAAGTATTTAGCTGATGAAACATCCGACAGGGCGATAAAGGAAAATGGCCAAATCGTCGTGGGTCCGGTCCTTTCGGAGATTGTTGAGGAAAGGGAGAAAATCCTTCACTTGAACCAGCAGCCAATCATCTATATCGTCGACCCTGATGGCAGCATCATTTATACGATGCCTCAATTGTATATCGATCCAGATGAAAATAAACTTCCTGACGTCATCATGAAAAACAGGGAACTTATTCAGAAGGTCAAGATTTCCGACAATAAAGTGTATGTCGTCAAATCTCCGATCACCTTTGATGATGAAACGAGAGGTTGGGTGGTCATTGCCCAGGAAGAAGGAGCTTTAAAGGAAATTAACCAAGATCATGGCTTATTGGCAATCATGATTGGGGGGTTGTTAATTTTGGGGACGGGAGTCATTTATTATCTTTCGCGGCAGATTTCAAGACCTATCCAAGATGTAGCGAACGCAGCCGTCCAAGTCCGTGAAGGCAACTATGATATCCACTTCAAAGAGGAAGAGGAAATCAAGGAAGAAGAAATCTATGAACTCATAAAATCTTTCAGGGAAATGACGAATCGATTGAAGGTGATGGAGAAGTTGCGGGCAGAATTGCTTGCAGGTGTAACCCATGATTTAAAAACCCCGGTCACCTCCATCAGCGGGCTTATACAAGCGGTTAAGGATGACGTCGTCACGGGAGAGCAGAGTAAGGAGTTCTTGGATATTTCCTTAAAGGAAACCCAACGCCTCCAAGGTATGATTGAAGATTTGCTTAATTATAATGCCATCTCGGCAGGCGCATTTAAAATTCGGGTGCAAAAAGAAAACATAAATATATTCGTTCAGGAAATCGCCTATCGCTGGAAGGTGACTCAGGATGATGAGCAGGCCTTCTCGCTTGATATAAAAGTTCCTGATGAACCTCTCTTTGGTCAAATAGATTCATTACGAATGCAGCAGATCGTCATTAACCTTTTGAATAATGCGAGACATGCACTTGATGGCAACGGAAAAATAACGATAGACCTTTATGAAAAAGATGACAACCGAATTTGTATGGATGTACAGGATAGTGGTCGAGGAATCCCGGAACATGAACAGCAGTATGTGTTTGAACCTTTTTACCGAGGTGAAAACAAAAAGTTGAAGGTGCGTGGTTTAGGCTTGGGACTGCCATTCAGTAAGATGTTAGCCAAGGCACAAAAAGGTGATCTCATACTGAAGGATAGCAACCAACTGGGTACCACCTTTACGATCATCCTTGAGAAGGCGGATCAAGGATAAAAAAGGGTTGTCCAATTCAATGGACAACCCTTTTAGTTAAGTTATGGTTGTGGTGTGTTGCTTATGCCAGCTGGCTGATTGCCCTCCATAATTGTACATGTCTGACCTTCCTTGGGAGGAAGCGCCCCATTTCTTCTTCGTTATAACCTGCGTGCAGGTTCTTATGGTCGAAGATGATCGGACGGCGAAGTAAATCCGGGTTATCTTGAATGAGCTTGCAAAGATCATTTAGTGGAGTATTATTTATATCGATATTCAAGCTTTTGAATTTTTTGGACCGGGTCGAAATGATTTCATCTGTTCCGCCCTCCGTCTTACGTAAAATCTCTTTAATTTCTTCTATAGAAAGAGGTTGAGAATATAGGTTGCGTTCATTGTAGGAAATTTCGTTTTTCTTAAGCCAAGCTTTTGCTTTACGACAGGCTAAACTGCTTGGAGTAGTATAAATTGTTACCATATAAAATCGACTCCTTCAAGGTTTCAAAGTGTATTGGTTAAAAATTATTTTTGTATTTGTGATACTCTTACTTTAACGTTCCTATGTGTCAGTAAGATGTCAAGGAAAATAAACTTAAAAGTTATTTCAAAAAGAAAGGGAGAACTTGAAATGAAATCTGCTCTTACAGAACAGAATTCCGAATGGTCGGGAATGGCGTATAAGGACTTACATAAGCTGTTAATCATTGATATCAAAGCGTGGATAGAAGCATGACAAAGGAATTTTGGTCACCTGTTCAGCTATCGATACAGGTGACGGGTCTCTCTGGTATCCTTGTTTTCATTTTAGGGATTATCCTGGCTCGAATCATGGCTAGAAAGAAGTTCAGGGGGAAGGTCCTGCTGGAAACCGTATTTTTACTTCCGCTTGTTTTGCCGCCCTCTGTCGTTGGTTTTTTACTGATCGTCGTCTTTGGCAAAAATGGACTCCCAGGCAAATTCATTGAAACCATCTTCAATCAGCCTTTAATGTTCACGTGGTGGGCGGCGGTCATTGCCTCTTCGGTGGTTGCTTTTCCACTTATGTACCAATCCGCAAAAACAGGGTTTGAAGGTATAGATGAAGAAATTGAACATGCAGCAATGGTTGACGGGGCAGGGCAGTTGACGTTGTTCCTGTTCGTGACACTTCCCATGACGGTCAGATCGATCGTTACAGGAATGATATTGAGTTCTGCACGAGCATTGGGGGAATTCGGGGCGACGTTGATGTTTGCCGGAAACATCCCCGGACAGACACAAACGATTCCTACCGCGATATATATCGCCATGGATTCCGGGAATATGATATTAGCTTGGCTGTGGGTAGCCATGATCATTGTCATTTCCTTCATTATGCTTTTTGTCGTGACGTACATTAAATGAGACGAATTTTTCCTAAGCTTAACTAGAAAGAGGCTGTCAGTATCCGGAATTAAAGTTCCCGCTTACGCTTACCTGGAGGGAGATTATTGTTTCTTATCAGTCTGTGTTATAATCGACAAACAAGATGAACTAATGAAATGAGGAAGAAATTTGTTAACATTTGAAGAAAAATTAAGCATTATCGAAACTTTCCCGGAATTACAGCGAAAAGACGTTTCATTGGGGCGTGTGAACTTCCATTATCCAGAAAGCGTCCAGGAGAAAAAGATTGTCGTTCAGCACTTGCATCCCAATGGAAATGGTTTCGTTTACGCAGGACATATGAGAAAAAAAGACACAGACCGTAAAGGGTTTATCAATATACGTGACTATGATGAAGCGGAATTAAAAGAGTTGATCCAGAAAAGCATGGACTACCTTTCTGAACCTGCGGTTGAAATCCCAGAAGAAGAAAACGAGTTCGCTAGGCTTGAAGGAACATGGATTGGCAAGGACAAACAGGAGCTTACGCTTATTAGGGAAGATCAACTCTGGAACGTGTACTCTGGTTCGAATTTAGAGGAGTGTTTTGAGAGCCCGATCGAGGCAGAGCGCTACTTGCTCGACGAAGGCTTCCGTCAAAGCAGGAAGCGAAAAATGTAGAAAATTAGGATAATTTGTCGCTTGAATTACGGCGATAATCTTGTTTTTTTAGGAATTTCCATGATATAATATGGGTAATTATTTTTGTTTGTTCGGAATAAGTTTGATAGATGGATTTACTGTTATAGGATTCCTATTGAAACATATCCAGAACCAAAAATAGTAATAAAATGGATTTTTCCAAACACAGGAGGAACTATCATGGTACAAGGTAAAGTAAAATGGTTTAACGCAGAAAAAGGATTCGGTTTCATCGAAGTTGAAGGCCAAGACGATGTATTCGTACATTTCTCAGCTATCCAAGGCGAAGGCTTCAAAACTCTTGAAGAAGGCCAAGAAGTTTCCTTCGAAATCGAGCAAGGCGCTCGTGGACCACAAGCAGCTAACGTTCAAAAATAATTGAACGCCTATAAAAAAGACTCCGATACTGGAGTCTTTTTATTTTTTTTCCATGTTCAATCTTCTTTATTCCTCGACATTTCCTTTAATACTTTATCCAGTTTTTCTTCAATTCGTTTGGAGATTAAAATGTCCGGACAGGTAAAACACGATGAATATAACGAATACAACCAAAATTAGCATAAAAACGATCGGCAAAAACTGAACAATATTGGCAGCCATAAAATCTCCTTTTTCCTTTCATTATACATGAGATTGCCCTAAGTATTACCAAATGAAAGGGGGCATGCAAAACGCATGTCCCCTTTCATTCAATTTAGGAATAATGAGGCGAACTTTCGTAATCTGAGCAAGTCCGATTCTTGATACATTTGTTCTATCTTCAATGTAACCAATAACTGGCTCTTGGCAAATAACATGTCCCGAAAATGATCGACCGCCCCACAAAAATGATTGTAGTTCGTTTCGCCAGTTCCAAAGACCCCTGTTTTTAGGGAAGCAATCGGGAGCTGTTCGAGTTGTTCATAAAGGGCGGCCGATTTAGCCGGAAGCTCGCCATTTCCCCATGTATAGGTGCCGACGATCAAGGCATCGTAATCCGGCAAGGTTACTATATCGAATTCATTCATCCGATATAGGTCAGCTTCAGGTAGTAGGGAAGCGATGGCTTCAGCAAGCGCTTTTGTATTGCCGCCAGCAGAATGATAGACAATGGCAATCCTATAGCTCATCGAACCCATTGCTGGCATTTACTTGGCTATATGTCCTGGACTTCTGCTCGAAGAAATCGGTTTTCGTAAGGCCGATGGATTCATCATCGAATGTTTTGATCCATGGCATCGGGTTTTCGTCATACTCTTTGTATAGATTATCCAGTCCTAGCATGCGCAGCCGTTTGTTGGCGATATATTCGATGTACTCATTGAATTCTTCCAAGTCGAGATCAGCTTTCGTTTGGATGTCCTCAAGCATATATTCAGACCATTCCTTTTCAAGCTCGACGGCTTTTTCAATCGTTGTATAGATGAATTTCTTGTTTTCTTCATTATTCAATTCAGGGTATTCATACATCAGAATTTGAATGAGCATGCCAATGAAATCGAAATGGACCATTTCATCACGATGGATGTACGAAATCATCGTAGCAGACCCGGTCATGATGTTTTGCCTTCCTAAATTATAATAAAAGGCGAATGCCAAGTAGAAATAAATCCCCTCGAGGTTTGTTGAATGGATCAGTGCCTCGAAAAGATGCTGAGGGCTTGGATCGTCCACGAATGTTTGATAGGCATCCACAATCGGCTGATTACGCTTTATCACTTCCGGATGCTCTTTAATGCGGTCAAAAAGCTGTTTTTGCTTGCCTACCGGGATCAAGGAAGCAAGGATATACGAATAAGATTCATTATGGATCGATTCCTGCTGGGCCATATTGGCCAGGATTGCCTTTGCCGCAGGGTCCTTGATGTATCGAAGGATCTCTACCAAGGTAGGTGTTTGCAGGCTGTCCATACCGGCAATCATCGTCAAGATATCGAGAAAAGCATCCTGGATATCCTCATCCATTTCTCCCCACTGTTTTTTATCCTGAATCATGTTGACGCTCGAAGGCTTCCAAAAGTTATTGATGAGCTGTGTGTAAGTATCATAGAATTTTTCATACTGAATGTCATTCCAAAGGAGAAAGCCTGAAGCTTCTCCTTTGAATACACCGGTCGCTTTAGTTGGATGCGTAGGTTCGAGCATCCGGATTTTTTTTATATGGTTGGCCATTCGTGAAAACTCCTTTAAAAATAGATTACTGGATTAGATTGAATGTTAACTTGAGCAGCTTTCGCAAGCATTGTCATATTCGGAAGAAGTCGAACGAACGTAATACGTTGATTTCAAACCGCTTTCCCAAGCCGTTAAATGGATATCCAATAGAACCTTCGCCTTGATCGTGTTGTGAACATACAGATTAAAGCTGATCGCTTGGTCAATATGCCGTTGACGGGCCGCATTTTGCCTAATGCTTTCCAGTTGATCCAAATTAAAACGCGTCTTTTTATAATATTCATACGTATTGGGCGTCAATCCCGGTGCCGTCACCTTGAATTTGAAGTTTTTCTTTTCTTCATAAAATTCGATTTCGTACAATGGATCGATTCCATCGGTGGAATTACCGATTTTAGCGGTTGATGAATTAGGGGCAATGGCCATTAAATAACCATTACGAGTTCCATGCTCCTGCACGTTTGCTTTTAAGTCGAGCCATTTTTGATCCGTATAGTCACGCAGCTCGAAATATTCACCTGTATGCCAATCCGATCCTTCAAAATATGGGTATGATCCTTTTTCCTTTGCCAACTCGTTGGATGCCTTGATTGTTAAATAAGCGATCTTTTCGTACAAAGCATCGGCATAGTGAACGGCCTCGTCGGATTCCCAATAAATATTTTCTGTGGCAAGTAAATGATGCCATCCAAACGTTCCTAAACCAATTGCCCGGTACCGTTTATTCGAAATCGATGCCTGCTTGACCGGAAGATTATTCACATCAATGACGTTATCTAGCATGCGGACCTGAATCGGAATCAATCTTTCCAAAACATTGCTGCTAACTGCACGGGGCAAGTTAATGGATGAAAGGTTGCAGACAACGAAATCACCGCTTTTACGGACGACGACGACATCGCCATCTTCTGTTTCGTATTCATCCGTGATCGTCGAAGGACTTAGGTTTTGAGCAATCTCTGTGCAAAGGTTAGAGCAATAAATCATGCCTTTATGCTTATTCGAGTTTTTCCGGTTCACTTCATCGCGATAGAACATATATGGAACGCCTTCTTCTAATTGAGAAATCATGATGCTTTTCATGATGTCCATCGCATTAATTTTTTCAAAGCTATAGTTTGGCAGCATACCATTTTCTGCAGCCTCGACAGCAAGTGCATAATGATCCCTGAAGCTTCCTTCGCCTTTCTTCTCGTCATAAAAATCTTCAAGTGAGAAGCCAAGGGTTTGCTTGACGGTATGAGGATCGAAAAGATACCATTCTTTTCTGTCGCGTACAGCCTCCATGAACAAGTCAGGAATGCACACGCCTGTAAAAATATCATGGGCTTTTAATCTGTCATCCCCGTTCTGCGTCTTTAAGTCAAGAAAGCTCATAATATCTTTATGCCAAGCATCTAAGTATATCGCTATCGCACCTTTACGCTGACCTAATTGATCGACACTGACGGCTGTCTGGTTGAATAGTCGTATCCAGGGAGTCGTGCCTGAACTATTTCCCGAGAAGCCGCGGATATCGGAGCCAAGCGAGCGGATCTTCCCAACGTATAGGCCGACACCACCGCCGAATTTAGATACTTTTGCGGCATCGTAGTTAGCTAGATAGATGCCGTCGATGGAATCTTCAATGGCGTCGATAAAGCAAGAGCTTAATTGACCATGCGTTTTACCGGCATTTGATAATGTAGGGGTGGCAACGGTCATATAAAGATTGGACATGGCCCAGTAAGCTTCTTTTATAAGTTGCAGGCGATGCTCCGTTTCTTCCAAGCGCATGATTTCCATTGCGATGATCATGAAGCGCTCTTGGGGCAGTTCATAGACCTTGTCCTTTTTGGGGCGGGCCAGGTAGCGATCGTTTAGTAAGTAGATGCCTATGTAAGAAAATAGTTTATCTTTTTCAGGATCGATCACGGAACCCAGTTCTTGGATTTCGGCTTTAGTATAAGAAGCTAGCAGTTCAGATTTATAAATTGGATAGCGTTGACCTTCTTGCAGTTGCGACAGCTTCTCTATCAGTTCATAGAATGGGCCATAACTCATGCCTTCATAGCCTCGATTGGCTTGTGCATCCCGATACATGGTATTCAATAGCTCTGCCGAAGCAACGAATGTCCAATCAGGAGCATCGATGTCCACACTTTCAAGAGCGAGCTGAATCAGTTTTTTTGAAGCTTGTTCGTCGGATGAATCACTTTTGCGATCAAGCCATTTCGTAAAACGCTTTTTGAACTTCTCCATATCGAGGCGGCCCTCGAATTCCTTCGATAGCATCTCAAGCTGAAGGGAATTCGTTTCAGTGTCACTTTCGCTAATGGTAGAGTTATATGTTTGAGTCATTAATATTCCTCCTTGTAAACTTCCGGTAATAAAAAAAACCGCCCAACGAGTTGAGCGGATCAAACGACAGCATAAAGGAGCCATGAAAAAATAGGCGTTATACTATCGTTTCATCATCTCAATCCCCGAAGAATAAGAAACGTGAAAAATTCAAGGCAGGTCTCCTGACTCATGATCATCCTACTTTTGAGTCCTTCCCGTATAGAGAGCTATACAGTGGTTCCTCATTTCGTCACATTCACAGTTGCGGGGACAGTTCCGGGTTTACACCGGATTCCCTTTTCAGCCATCACTGGCACCTTGGATTATAAAATATTCTATATATAGTTATTTGTGTTGAATTAATAATCAATATCTAGTATTTCTGCTTATATTATCGTAAGCCATCTGCGGTGATAATTCAACTAATATATTTGAGAAAAACCAACCCTTATCTATTGACAAAGTGAAGCTAGGGGGAAGAAGAACGAAAGATTTTCTACGGGAAGTGGCAATTCAAGCACTGAAATTAACCAATTCTGTGTTAAAATAAAGTGTAGAGTTAAGGTGGCTTCCCCTTCATGCGATGAGGGGATTCCCGGAAAAATATTTATGAAAAAGGGGATAAAATCTTGGAAAAAGTATTAGTTTTTGGACATAAAAACCCGGATACAGACACAATCTGTTCAGCAATTGCTTATGCAGACCTGAAAAAGCAACTTGGTATCAATGCTGAGCCCGTTCGTCTGGGTGAAGTGAATGGTGAAACTCAATATGCGTTGGATCAATTCAAATTCGAAGCTCCTCGCCTTGTCGAAACAGTGGCAGGAGAAGCGGACGGCGTAATCCTTGTCGATCACAACGAATTCCAGCAAAGTGCTGATGATATCGACCAAGTCCGTGTGCTCGAAGTAATCGACCATCACCGCATCGCTAACTTTGAAACAAGCGAGCCTTTATATTACCGTGCTGAACCAGTTGGCTGTACGGCAACTATTTTAAATAAAATCTATAAAGAAAATGGAATTGAAATCCCGAAAGCGATCGCAGGACTTATGTTATCTGCCATCATTTCCGATTCTTTATTGTTCAAATCCCCGACCTGTACGGAACAAGACGTTGCAGCAGCTATGGAGCTGGCTGATATTGCCGGAGTCAACGCTGAAACCTATGGATTGGAAATGCTGAAGGCAGGAGCTGATTTGAGCGACAAAACGATCACCCAATTAATCACGCTTGATGCTAAAGAATTCAGCATGGGACTGGCTAAAGTGGAGATCGCCCAGGTCAATGCTGTAGACCCGAATGAAGTTCTTGCTAAGCAAGCTGAATTGGAAGCGGCCATTGAAGCGGTTATCACTGTGAAGGAATTGGATTTATTCCTATTCGTCGTTACGGATATCCTGACAAATGATTCCGTAGCCTTGGCACTTGGAAGCGCAGCGAATGCCGTCGAAAAAGCCTATAACGTTTCATTAAACAATAACATTGCCGTATTAGAAGGTATTGTATCGCGTAAAAAACAAATCGTGCCAGTCTTAACGGACGTATTCAGTAAATAAGTATGTAAAAAGGGTGCTTTTGCTCCCTTTTTACATGCACACAAAAAGACGCAAACATTACGAGTGATAATGTTTGCGTCTTTTTTGCTTAATTCAAGGCTTCCTTCTCTTTTTCATAAGCGATGACAATGAGCTCTTTATTCGCTTCCTCGCCAAGTTTACTTTCAAAGCTTTTCAATTCATTCAATAAATCTGGTGACAGATTCGCTGCCGTATAATCCTGCTCGGGTATCATGTTTTTTCGCTCCCTTCCAAAACGACATATTTCCTGTTATTTATTTTGTCGGTTTGAACAGTTTCTATTCAGCAGAAAGAACCTTCATCAGAGTATTTTACTTTTAGAAGTGGCAAGAGTATCAAGCAATATAGAGCTTTCCAGATCGAGGCCTTGTACATGGACGGCTATGCCTTGATGATGGTATTTAAGGACTACCTTATCGACAGCTCCGACTGCAGATGTATCCCATATTTTGGAACGGGAAAAATCAATGATGATCGTCTCTGCTTCATCATTAACATCGAATCTTGAAACAAAGTCTTGCACCGAAGCGAAAAAGACTTGTCCTCGGACCTCATAAACCATTTTCTTATTCGTTATGTCTGTCTTTTTTTCAACTGTCACCTTGGATATCTTGGCCGAGAAGAAAATCATACTCAATATCACCCCGGCAAAAACCCCTTTCGACAAATCATGCGTATAAAGGACGATGATGACCGTCACGATCATGACGGCTGCATCCGTCTTTGGAGCTACCTTGAGCCTCTTTAACGAAGACCAGTCAAATGTGCCGATGGAAACCATGATCATGACAGCGACAAGTGCAGCCATGGGTATTTTTATAAGGACGTCATTCAATGCAACAATCAATACCATAAGGAAAGCGCCAGCCACAAATGTGGAAAGTCTGCCTCTGCCACCTGACTTGATGTTGATTCCTGATTGTCCGATCATTGCACATCCAGCCATTCCTCCAAAACATCCGGCTATGATATTGCCTATGCCCTGGCCTTTAGCTTCCTGATTTTTATTGCTAGAAGTGTCAGTCAGCTCATCGACTATTTGGGCCGTCAATAAAGATTCAAGCAGCCCTACAAATGCAAGTGCTATTGAATAAGGGAAAATGATAGCCAGTGTTTCAAAGGTCAAAGGGATGTCTGGAAGCATGAATATCGGGAGTGCTTCGGTCAATTGCCCCATATCCCCAACCGTACGTACCGTCGCCCCGGTGGAAATGGCGGCAATCGTCATTAAAACGATGGCAACGAGCGGAGAAGGGATGGCCTTTGTTATCAGCGGAAAAAGATAAATGATCGCTAATGAAACGGCGGTCATGACATACATGATCCAAGATTCACCCACGAAATGGGTGAGCTGTGCAGTGAATATCAAAATGGCTAAAGAATTTACAAAGCCAGTCATTACTGGCTTAGGGATAAATTTCATTAATTTCCCAATTTTAAGGACACCTAATACAATTTGCAGCAAACCAGTCAATATGGTTGCAGCAAGTAAATAGTCAAGGCCGTGATCTTTAACAAGATTGACCATGACAAGTGCCATTGCTCCAGTGGCAGCCGATATCATTCCCGGCCTACCGCCGACAAAAGAGATGACGATGGCAATGCAGAATGAGGCGTATAGACCAACCATTGGGTCAACACCAGCAATGATCGAAAACGCAATTGCCTCTGGAATCAATGCCAGGGCAACGACAATACCCGAAAGAACATCTCCGCGAACGTTGCCGAACCATTCCTGTTTGTATGCAGATATATTCACTGAAACGCTCCTTTTGCTTTATAAATGGTTATTATTTTTTCACGCACTAAATTATAGCATGAGTATATCTTTCTATCTATTGATTATTAATCCGGATCAGGGTCTAGGGTTATTCTGAGCGTATTAAACCTAATGACTTAAGAAGGACATTAACAAAGGGGTGTAAGAAGCTCCACTAATGGAACAAAAAAATGATGGATTTAAATGGGAGTATTCTCTGGATGATTGATCCAATTTCGCCAATAGAAACTTGTTTTTTTGCAAGCAGGGGTTGCTTCCATGAATAGGAGTGAAGAGAGAACGTAATTTGAGGAAAGAATCATCATTTATTCAGGATTGCAAAAACCGGTGAAGCTGATGATCGTATATGAATAACTAAACATTTTCACAGGTGAGTTCACGAAAGCATTTGATGAGTGATCATTAAGGAGTAAAGTAACTAAATTCACGGCTAAGGCGCCCAGATTCAAAGAGAATTTCTGCATTTTTGCCTATGAAGTATCTGATAAGGTTACTTTACATACTGGATTTTAAAGATGTGAAACGCGAAGAAAGAATTATATCAACTCTTTATCGAGGGTAGTGAAACCTAAAGAAGATGCCGCCTGCAAAATACAGACAGCATCTCCTTCAAGTTGCCTAGCTTTCTTTAAGGTCCCGCTTTAAATGGGAAACAGGCCTTTATAGTGGTATTAATGGGAACGTGCCAATTCTGGATTTCGGTTCATCGCGAAATAAAGGACAAGTCCGGCGATGAGAAGCAAGGTGCTGGTCGTGATGAAAACGCTTGAGAATCCATAGAAGCCAGCAATCATTCCGCCCATTGCCGGTCCGATGATATTGCCTAAAAAGCGTAGACTCGTATTGTAACCAAGTACTTCACCCTGCATGGCAACGGGTGCTTCTTGGCGAATGTAGGCAATCCTTACGGGGATGATCCCGCCTATGGCTATTCCTAGAATGAATCGGACAAAAACAAGCTGCCAGAAATGATTGATGAAGGCACCAGGCAAGTAAACAAGTGCAGTTAGAAAAAGAAGCAGCACAAGAATCTTCACATGTCCATGCTTATCCCCTATCTTGCCCCAATGACGGGCCATCAATAAATTTCCTAGTCCTGCTGCAGAAAAAGCGATGCCGGAATACAATCCAAGGTTGGAGGTACCATGCAACTCGGCAACATATAAAGAAAGAATGGGCTGGATGCTAAAGTGGGCAACTTGAACGAGTGTGGAAATGAGCATGACATTCACCAGGATGGGATTCCGGACAATATGGGTGAGAACCTCTTTGCTGGTATAGCTCGATTTTGTTCCTTTTTGCCGTTCCATTTGGTATTCCTTGGTTGCAAAAACGAGCAGACCAGAAATGAAAATGGTGATTGAGGTGAATTTAAAGGCCGTTGAATAGCCTAGTGTGTCTGCTAGTATGCCACCAAGCAATGGTCCAAACAGTGAACCAGTTATATTTCCCGTTTGCAGTGTTCCGAGAACGCGCCCTGCAATTTCTTTTGGGGTCTGGGTTGATATGAAGGCCTGTGACATCGAAATGAAGCCGGTGAATATCCCCATGAACATCCTTAAGATGAATAGCTGCCAAACATTTTCAACAAATCCCATCAAGAAAATGGACAGGCCCATACCAAAGGCACAGGCGATCAAGATTTTCTTTCTTCCATAACGGTCACCTATCCGTCCCCAAACAGGAGAAAATAAAAAGGCAGTCACAAAAGTGATTCCGAATGTCCAACCGGACCAATGCTGGATATATTGGGTCGAATAATCTCCGAATGTACCGATGTATAAAGATATGAAAGGAAGAACCATCGTCATGCTGCCGCCGATGAAGAAGTTGGCAAACCACATGATGGACAGGTTTCGTTTAGCTATTTGATGTTGTTTCATTTACAATCAACACTTCTTTCCTCCGAAAAATACTTCGGGTTCCTAAATAATAGTATACAGAATTTAACTAATTTAATAAACAATTTTGATTTTGTTGTTAAAAAATGGTTATTTAATAAAAGTGCAAATGGTATAATGTGATATATTATTTTCAGAAAAGTCAGTTAAAAACAGGAGGTGTAGTATGTTAACGATTTTAGGATTTTGCATGATTTTAACGTTCCTTGTTTTAGTTATCACGAAACGCCTATCCGTAGTCGTCGCGTTTATTTTCACGGCAATCATTTTTGGTGTGATAGGCGGGTTTGCATCCGAGATGGGAGATATGATGGCGGCAGGGATTTTAAAGGTCGCACCAACGGCTGTCATGATCGTTTTTGCTATTTTATATTTCGGTTTAATGATTGATGTAGGTTTATTCGAGCCCATGATTGCCAGAATACTGAGTTTTGTAAAAGGCGATCCGCTTAAGGTAGTCATGGCAACAGCCATTATTACCATGTTGGTAGGTTTGGATGGAGACGGGTCCTCCACATTCATGATAACCGTTTCCGCCTTGCTGCCGCTTTATATGAAACTAGGGATGAATAGGCTTGTATTAGCCTGTGTCGTCGGCTTAGGAGCGGGTGTCATGAATATGATACCTTGGGGAGGTCCCTTGGTAAGAGCGGCAGCCAGCCTCCATGTTGAAGTAATGGATCTATTCATACCGCTCATTCCGGTTATGATTTGCGGACTATTATGGACACTTTTTTCGGCGTATATTTTAGGTAAGAAGGAAAGGGAGAGGCGGGGAGTTGGTACGTTGGAGGCGGACATGCCACCGGGAGTGAGTGAGCAGGCTGCATCCGTCGAAACCAGTTCCCTAAGACAAGCCAGGTTATTTTGGTTTAACTGGGTCTTGACGATTATATTGATGGCATTTTTGGTGATGGAAGTGCTGCCAATCCAAATCTTATTTGCCTCGGCGTTTGCGATTGCTTTATTCGTTAATTTCCCAAATCCGCAAGAACAGCAGGAAAGGATTTTAAGTCATGCAAATAGTTTCGTAATGATTTGTACACTCATTTTCGCTGCAGGGATCTTTACAGGCGTATTCACTGAAACTAAGATGATGGACTCAATGGCGGCTTCCATCGTAACCGTCATCCCTGATTGGCTTGGGGCACATTTGCCATTGGTGGTAGCGCTGACGGGCATCCCAATGGGGTTCATTTTTTCACCTGATGCCTATTATTTTGGGATACTGCCCATCATCAGTGAAACGGCCTTGAACTTTGGCATTGCTCCTGCAGAAATAGGAAGGGCGGCTTTGCTAGGTCATTCAACCACAGGGTTCCCATTATCCCCGTTGGTTCCTGCAACCTTCATATTGATTGGCCTTGTTGGCGTGGATTTTTCCGATCATCAAAAATTCCTGTTTAAATGGGCGTTTGGGACAACCATCATCATGACAATCGCAGCCATTACCTTTGGTGTCATCCCATTGTGAGCACATTAAGCTATGATGCAAAAGCTCTACTGAGAATTTAGTAAGGCATTTAGACTAACCTGCACAATCGATTTTACTATTTATCCCTCTTTTTGTTTATTCTTCCATAATAGTGGAAAGTAATAGAGAAAGAAACATAACGGAAAGAGAGGGACTGATCATGAACTATAAACGAAAACTTATACTGCCTATGTGTGCTTCCTTTTTACTGTATGGATGTAGTTCTGCGGATGATTCAAATCAGGCCGAAAACGCTGCCGAGGATATGAATACGGTTGGACAAGGAACAGAAACAGAGGTAGATCCGCAGGTTAAAGCGGAAGTTAAAGATGTAGAAGGTAAAACACTAGGCACTGTAAACTTCACGGCTGAAGACAATACTGTAGTGATCGAAACAGCTTTGGAAGGCCTTGAGCCAGGCTATCATGGATTCCATGTTCACGAAAACGCAACATGTGAGGTGGATGCGAAGGATGGTCCTTTCACAACAGCGGGAGGCCATTTCAATCCCACTGATGAAACGCACTCAAAACATGCAGGAGACATGCCCCCATTATATGTAAAAGCAGATGGGACGGCAAAATATACGGCAACATTGGATAACATGACGGTAGATCAACTGAAGAAGGAAGAGTTGGCTGTCATCGTTCATGCAAATCCAGACAACTTTGCCAATATCTCTGACCGTTATGAAGCAAATGGAGAAAAAGGGCCGGATGAAGATACAATGAAAACCGGGGATGCTGGCGATAGGCAAGCTTGCGGAATTATTGTGAGCGCAGAAGAGAAATAACCATTGTTTGAAGCAAGGTTTGACAAAAAGGCTTCGGAAAGTTCCCATTCCGAAGCCTTTTTGATGTAAAGCAGGTTTTTTCTATATTGATATAGAAGTAAGAGAGTAGTGTCTGATCTGAAAAAATTCACGAGATAATGCACCAAACTGAATGAAAAATACGCCATTGTCTTATTAAAAAACCCGAATAGGGATCATGTCCACTAATTCGGGTTTGCTTAATCACCTTGTCGTAATCGCGTCTTCGATTCGCTGTAATCTTTCAGCGACTTCTTCTTTAGAAAGGTTATGCTCGACTATATAGCGGTTACGCGGGTGCACTCGGCATTCGTGGGTACAACTGCGCATATGTTTGTGCTCGTTCTCTTCACTGCAAAGGATTTTCTTGTTGCATTCAGGATTGGCACAATTGACATAGCGTTCGCACGGTTCGCCGGAATAAATATCACGTCCGACAATGACATGTTCTTTTTGATTGATGGGAACGGCGATTCTTTCATCGAATACATACATTTGGCCATCCCAAAGATCACCTTGAACCTCAGGGTCCTTGCCGTATGTTGCGATGCCGCCATGCAGCTGGCCTACATCCTCAAAGCCTTCTTCGACTAGCCAGCCGGAGAATTTTTCACAGCGGATGCCGCCTGTACAATACGTTAGGATCTTTTTACCTTCGAACATTTGTTTATTTTCCCTGACCCATTCAGGAAGTTCGCGGAAATTCGTGATTTCTGGCTTGATTGCTCCCCTGAAATGGCCTAAATCATATTCATAGTCATTTCTGGCATCAAGGACGATTGTATCTTCATCTTGCATTTGTTCGAAAAATTCCTTTGGACTTAAGTACTTGCCCGTCGTCTCAGTCGGGTTGATGTCATCTTCCAAGCGAAGCGTGACAAGTTCATTACGTGGGCGAACATGCATTTTTCTGAATGCGTGGCCGTCCGCTTCATCTATTTTGAACACGATATCGGCAAAGCGGGAATCGCTTTTCATCATGTCGATATATTGGTTGGTTTGTTCAAGCGTACCTGAAACAGTACCGTTGATTCCTTCCGATGCCACGAGAATCCGGCCCTTTAGTTCAAGGGCTTTACAAGCCGCAAGATGCTCGACTGCGAATTGTTCGTGATTCTCGATAGGTACATACAAATAGTAAAGTAATACTCTATATGGTTTTGTTTCCATTTTTATTTACCACCTATGATTTATATTTGCAAGATATAAAGGGTGATCATCTAGACACTTTTCTCTTACAGACAATCATTATACCAAGAAAACGTAAAAATGATAAGAGCATGAAGAAAAATCAAAAGGAGTTGTGTGGAATGTTCAAAGCTTTATTGAGATCTCCCATCATCCAAGCACCGATGGCAGGAGGAGCATCGAATCCTAGGCTTGCGGCTGCAGTATCGAATGCGGGAGGGGTGGGGTTTCTTGCAGCTGGCTATAAGACGGCAAAAGAGATGAAGGACGAGATAGAACAGACTCAGCAAATGACAAAGCACCCATTTGGTGTAAATCTGTTTGTCCCGGGTAATGAGGAGGTGGATGAAACATTATTATTTGCCTATCGTGAAAAAATTGAAAAAGAGGCCAAGGGTTTAGGGGTTTCGATTGGGGAAGCAGAAATGGATGATGACGATTGGGAAAATAAATTGACTGTATTGAAAGTGGCTCAGGTTGATCTCGTCAGTTTTACATTTGGGTGTCCTGAATCAAGTGTAATAAAGGACCTTCGAAGCGCGGGATCGCTCATTGCCGTGACAGTGACCAACCTTCAGGAAGCAAAAAAGGCTGCAGGTGCAGGTGCCGATGCTTTATGTGTTCAAGGGATTGAGGCCGGGGGTCATCGAGCCAGCTTTGAAAACAGGACGGAGGACGATTATGGCCTGTTAGTATTAATAAGGATGATTGAAACGGAACTGAAGTTACCGATCATTGCCGCAGGAGGATTGATGCATGGCAAGGATATCGCAGCGGTGCTTGCTGCGGGAGCAGTGGCGGCACAATTGGGGACGGCATTCCTTCGCTGTCCAGAAAGCGGGGCAAGTCCCGTCCATAAGGCAGCCCTCAATAATCCCCAGTTTAACCAAACTGCCATCACCCGGGCATTCAGCGGCAGGAGGGCACGCGGGCTGGTGAACCATTTCATGAAGGAAAATGATCACGCTGCTCCAGCCGCCTACCCATATGTCCATCACATGACGAAGCATGTGCGAAAAGCGGCAGCGCAAAAAGGCAATCCTGACTTGATGGCTTTGTGGGCAGGACAAGGGTATAAGCTTAGCAGGGAGATTCCTGCAGCTGAATTGGTCGAGCTTCTTATGGAAGAACTGAAATGGGGAGGAGTGGATGGGAATGGAGATAAGGAAGTTATTCATTGGTGAATCCCCGCCATTGCATTTGTTGCTTTTGGCAGATCCTTCAAGGGAAATGGTGGAGGAATACTTGGAAAAAGGAACATGCTTTGTTGCGGAGCGAGATAGGCAAATCCTCGGGGTATATGTTTTAATGCAAAAAGGACCGGATATGATGGAGATAAAAAACATTGCAGTGGATGAAAACCATCATCGAAAAGGAATTGGAAGGCAATTGATAGGACATGCCGTTGGCTATGCAAGGGACCAAGGGTCTGAATTGCTGGAAATCGGCACCGGGAACTCGAGCATTGGACAGCTTGCACTATATCAAAAATGCGGATTCAGAATAGTTGGCGTCGATGTTGATTTTTTTACAAACCATTATTCGGAGGCAATATTCGAAAATGGGATTCAGTGCCAGGATAGGATTCGCTTATCACGAAGAATTCGATGAACGGTTACTGTCTAAATGTGAAGGCAAAAAAACTTAGATACACTTCCGGCATGGTTGTCCATTAGCAGGGGGGTTGTTAAATGAGGAGGGATAAGACTCTTTAACGAAAATCGACGAGGGGGGGTTCCGTCACGCTGCTCATTTGGATGCAAATGATGGACAGCCAATCTACTCCTCAACTTATTGAAAACCATTCATATAACCAAATTAGCGTATGATATATGGTATTTATTCAAAAAGCTGGCGCATTTATCAGGTAAACGGATACAAACAGACGGTTTCTGGAGTAACTCTGGAACTGTCTTTCTTTTTATGGCAAATGACATGAGGAGCGCCATCTGAATAAAAATACGTACGATTTATCGTTAAGAGAATTAAGTGTTGCAGTGAGCTAGCATCATCGTGCAGCTTGAAATGGTTAAGGCTTACACATTTTGTTAGGCGTATCCGACAGCAGCAGTGAGTCAGGGGCATTCATATGACTGCATTGTTGCGGGCAGGACTTGTGAATTCCGTTTTATCTTTCAAAGAAGCAAATATAAATCCTAGGTTTCAGTTTCTTATATTGTTGAGTATTTTAAGAACGGTCTGGAAAAATAGTTCCTGTTCTTCTTCCGTAATGCCCTCTAAGGCTTTTCCTTCAATCTTTTCTGCGATTTTAAGGCATTTTGTATGTACTTCCTTGCCCCGGGAAGTCAGTTCAATTCTTTTTTCCTGTTCATCTTTTCCAGGTACTTGCTTAATCATATTATTCTGTTCCATACTGTTGACCGAACGCGTGATGATAACACTGTCAACATCCAAGTAATTGCATATATCGGGTATGGTGGAATATCCACAGTTCTTTAAGTAATTCAATATTGTCCACTGATTATGATAAATTTCAAGAGATGTAATTTGCTCATTCATTTTGCTGACTAATGAGCGGGAAACTTGTAAATATTGATGAAATAATTGAGTAGGGTTCATATGATTCTCCTTTATAATGGTCGACCAATCCATTATATTCTTTAATTCTTAAAAGTCTATTGTAAAGAATCATTCATATCAGTCAATGTTTATTTTTGGAATAAAGGCAAGCAAAGGAGAGGGGATTTATGGGATCATTGAATTTGCTGGGAATTCAATCTCCTGAATCATTTCGAAATGGCGCTTAACAAAATGAGAACTGGAAAAATAGCTGGCGAATATTTATTTTTGCGTGTCAATGAAAAGCGAATGGCACGAAAAGGGCTAATGGGATGGAGAGACTATGACAAGCTCCTAGACCGGGCCTTAGAATGGTTTATTTCCTTCAAGGAAAAAAGGCAGCGAGAAGGCTGTTGGAATTGGCATGGACATACCGTGGCAGCAGAATTACGGTAAAATCAAAACCAGCCTGTAATCGGCTGGTTTTGGTGACGTATTAGAATTTCTCACTGGTGGAGCGATGCTTCGTTTCCTTTTTGTTTCGTTCTTCTTGTCGTTCATATTTAATTTCATCGATTGGTAAATCTTCGATGGGCATGACGACTTGGTCACGTTCTAGCTGCTTTTCTTTATTTTCTTTGAATGCCTTGGATTTATCGTTACGCTCTACAAGATACTTTTCCTTATCTTTGTTATCCATAGCCAATCCCTCCATCTCGTTTTAATTCTTTTTCCCTTAAATTAGAAAATAAAACGTGTAGGCGAAATATATGTGATCCCGTTTCATAAATATAAGGAGAACAAGAAAGTGCAAGGAGGGTTTGTTCCGTGAATGTTGCTGTTTTTTTTCGCTGGTTTTGGAGAGGTATTTTCCTCTTGGGTATAATAATCGTTATTCCGTATTCATGGGCTTTAGTTTTGGCGTTACTCACTGCGATTCTTTTGGACGGATCAGTCCGATTCATCAGTGAAACGGCAAAGCTGCATCGCTTATGGGCCGTCTTGATTTCATTCGTTATATATGTAGGCGGACTAATAGGCATCACTTATTTTGCCTTTTCGGTTTTAATCAAAAAAATCATTGTTTATTCCGAGGAACTTCCTGGATTGATACGCGAAATGTATTTGACGGCATTATTGCCTGTCATAAGGCAATGGGAGCAATATTCCCAAACGCTGCCGCCAAATCTCATTCAATCTGTAGAACAAACGATGGAAAAGGGCGTCAAGGCTCTTGAAGGGTTCACGGAGGGCTTTGTTCAGGATATGGTCCAATTCGTTACACTAATTCCGGGTTTATTCATTGATTTTCTCGTTTATTTAATCGCGTTATTCTTAATTAGTCTGGAATTGCCTAAGTTAAGGAAAAAGGCAGTTCAATACTTAAAGACTTCCACCTTTCAAAAGATATCGCTAGTTTATCAAGATTTAAGCATGGCAGCAATTGGCTTCATCAAAGCACAAATCTTGTTGAGCCTAATTACGTTCTCCATGGCATATGGCGGGTTATGGTTGTTGAATGTGAGATATGCAATCCCATTGGCTCTGTTAATAGTAGTAGTGGACATTCTTCCCATTTTGGGTACGGGATCTGTCCTCGTTCCTTGGGCAGCCATCGTTTGGGCGCAAGGAAATCATCATTTAGGGATTGGTCTGGTTATCCTGTTCCTGGTCATTACGATTATTAGAAGGACAATCGAACCAAAAATCTATGCAGCAAATATGGGGTTGTCCCCATTGGCTTCGTTGGTCAGTCTTTATTTAGGATTTAAAATGCTTGGCTTCGTTGGGCTTTTCCTTGGACCTTCGATACTGATTGTATATGATACGTTAAAGAAGGCAGGTGTCATCAAATCCAATTTTAAATTATAAAGTACTGGTTAGAGGTTTTTCGCATGGTTTCTAATATTGGACATATCTTTTACCGCTTTGCCTTGGCCTTGGCAATGAGAACAGTCCCGGGAAAAGAATTGCAGATAGCGGGTTCTCCCTTTCCCTTTGCAGTGCTGGCAAATGGTTATGAGTTTCATAATTCTTCACTCCTTCATAAATATTGCTTTTTTAACAGTATGAAACAATAAAGGTTGAACTATACTCGTTGTTATCAATCAATCTACATGCGATGGTTTTTTATATTATGAATCATGTGAACCGATTATAATAAAAAAATCCCCTCCGCCTCTCAAGTAAGATGAGGAGCGGGGGGGATTATCATGAAACGATTTCAGTTTGAGAGATCATTGGGAATTCTTTAACTTCGCTTACCATTTTTGCTGGCTTATATATTTCAATATAGCAAATATGGTGATCTTCCATTTCTTTTATCCTAAAATTATATGGTCCAAAAGTGAGGACATCACCTTGCTTTGCCTCGTAATTCTCGGTAAGGATCCATCCACCCATCGTATCGATATCTTCATCATTTATATCCAAACCGAGTAAGTCATTCACTTCACTGACCAATACCTTCGCATCGATAATATAGTGATCTTCTTTTAGTTTGCGTACATCAGGCACTTCATCCAGGTCAAATTCATCCCGGATATCACCGACGATTTCTTCAAGGATATCTTCAACGGTTACCAAACCTGATGTTCCGCCGTATTCATCCATGAGGATAGCCATGTGAATACGCTCCTTTTGCATTTTTAAAAGCAAATCGTGAATCGGGATGCTGTCAATGACGCGGATGATCGGACGAACATATCGGTTGATCGTTGCAGCCGCGTGATTGCTCTTGTCTATCATTTCAGTGAATAGTTCCTTGATATTGACCATTCCGATGACGTGATCCTTATCGCCATCAATGACAGGATAACGGGTGAAGTTATCTTCCGCCATGACGGTGAAAAACTGCTTGATCGTATCATCCTTGGATACCGTTGCGATTTCAGTACGCGGAACCATGATTTCTTTTGCAATTCGATCATCGAATTCAAAGATTTTATTCACGTATTTAAACTCAGATTGGTTAATTTCGCCACTTTTATAGCTTTCGGAAACAATGATGCGCAGCTCTTCTTCTGTATGAGCCAAATCATGTTCGGAAACTGCTTTTAATCCCAGCATTTTTGTCAGCGTCCTTGCAGAGCCATTCAGTACCCAGATGAAAGGATACATGATTTTGTTAAAACCTATTAAAGGTTTGGAAACCAATAATGTGACCTGCTCGGCTTTTTGAATCGCCAACGTTTTCGGTGCCAGTTCCCCAATGACGACATGGATGAACGTTATGGAAGTAAAGGCAATTGCAACTGAAAGTACATGTGAAGCCGAATGAAGGTTTAATTGAATGAAAAGTGGCCGCAAAATGTTTTCAACCGTCGGTTCTCCAAGCACCCCAAGCCCTAAGGCGGTAACGGTAATTCCGAGCTGGCAAGTTGAAAGGTATTCATCCAGATTGGATATGACCTTCCTTGCTGAAAGAGCATTCGGTTTCCCTTCTTCAATTAATTGATCGACCCTCGTGCTTCTCACTTTAACAATCGCAAACTCCGAAGCTACAAAAAATGCTGTTAAAGCAATTAAAATGGCAATAAGAACCAAGTTTATTATGTCCAAATAGTCTCCCTTACATCGTCTTCGAGACGAATAAGGAGTCCACCTCCTACATTTTTAAAATATACAAGTATATTTTTTTTGTCTTGCCGAATTTTTTGGGGCCAGCTTGAGGCCCAATTTCCATTTGATTGATGAAGAAAATAATAGTATATGCCGGGTAGCGATGCGTAGACGGGAAATAGAAGAATTCCTGCATAAAGGCTTGCATCCATTTATCAGAAGTATGCACATGTCCGTTACGCAAAATAGCGTCCGTCCGTCAAAACGAACATTCTTTAATGCCCCATCAAATCACCTCAATTAATTAATTTAAATACTTTCATTATAAAAAGAGATAATCATTCAGTCAAACAGCTTACAGCTCCTTAAAACAGGTAAATTGCTTGTAAAGAGTCATTTTGAGCTAATAATTAGCGGTTTTTGACTGTTTTCTCTACTTTATTGCATTATATGGTTGAATATTCTGAAAATTAATGGGCTTATTCATAAATAATTGTTGTTTTCATTATTTTTTTGACCTTATAATCATATTCTTTAGAAACGGGACAGGTTTTATGCCGCATAATAGGGGGACAGTGATGATAATAATGGAAAGGGTGGCGGCGGTTCTTGCCGGCAGCATGCTTGTAGGCGTGGGTATCAACTTCTTTCTGATACCATATCAATTAATGGATGGAGGCATGATCGGGATTGGTCTGATTTTTCATTACTATATCGGACTTCCGACAGGGTTGGGGATAATCCTGAGCAGTATTCCACTCTATCTGTATGCTTGGCACTTTGAGAAGAAACTATTTTTGAACAGCTTGCATGGCTTGCTATTTTCCTCATTATGCATTGATATTTTTTCCGATGCCATCACAGGATGGAATTTACCCATATATGTTAGTGCTGTAATTGGTGGAGCATTGATCGGACTTGGGATTGGCTTGATGCTTCGATATGGAACCTCTACAGGCGGAACGGATATGCTGGCACAGATCATTTCAAGGAAGAGTGGAATTAACGTCGGCTTGCTGATTTTCTTCATTGATGGGTGCGTTCTGCTTTTCGGACTGAGTGTTGTAGATACTTCTGTCTTTTTTTATTCATTTTTAACGATCATTACGGTAGCCATGCTGACTTCAGTCACAGTCATGCGAACGACTTAAAGTTAAGTCATGTATAAAAATTTGAATAAGGGAAAGGATGGGCAATATGAATAGGACGTAGTTTTAGTCTAATAATTGCTAAGGGGAAGGACTCATGAAAAAAATCTATATGTGTTCTGCTTTGTTATTTATGTTGGCTGGCTGTCAACAGACAGAAATGCAAGAGGATAAAGAAGTGAACAGTGCCGTTCCGGAATCCATGGAAGCATCGATCGCCATTAAAGGGACCTTGGATGAGGGAAAAGAAGTTATACTTGAAACGACAGTAAAACAAGGAAGCCAATTAGTCAATGAAGCTGATGAGGTTTTGTTTGAAGTGAGAAAGTCTGGACATGATAAACGGGATATGCTTGAAGCAAAGAATACGGGGAGTGGCAAGTATCAAGTGATGCATACGTTTACGGAGCAAGGGAAATATATTGTAGTTGCTCATGTAACGGCCAAAGGCCTTCATGTGATGCCTGAAAAAGAAGTTGTCATCCCAGAACATGAAGCACAAGGTGCATCGGTTCATCCAAGTACGGATGTATCGATTGAATTCCAAAGCAATCCTGTAAAAGCCGGAAGCAGTTCGATGTTTGCGGCGACCGTAGAATTGGATGGGAAGCCACTGACAAATGCAGACGTGAATTTCGAAGTGTGGAAGGATGGCAGTGAGGAAAGCCATTTCACCAAGGCTGAGGACGATGGAAATGGGAGATACGAAAATAAGGTATCATTCGTTGAAGCGGGTACCTATAAGGTGCAGGTGCATGTAGAGAAAGACGAGGTTCATGAACATCAGTTGCAAACGATTCAAGTGAATTGACAAAGAAATTGGAATAAAATGCTTTTGTTGAAAAAATCGATATAAATAGGTTTTATCCATATTTAATATGGGAAGGTAAAGGATAACGACGATATGAAGAAAAGGAGGGTGAGCATGAAGAACCGAATCATCAATAAGTATCGAGATCTCGGGATTCATATTGAAAAAACGAAATCACGTCAGGAGATATTCACCAATGTTTCGCAAACAGATTCATCCTTACTCACCACAGTTGCTTTTTCACAATTCTCCCCCAAAACGGGTGCTAAAGGAATATTGATGCAATAAGAGACCGGAGCACATATTTGCTGGTCTTTTTTTTGTACCTTAGACAAGGAAGTAGATGGGGCAGAATATGAAAAATCGAATAGATCGTTATGAGCTGAATAGGATATAAGGACAAACATTTTGAAATTGGCGCTAAGGGGAGTCCGATTGCATGGTATCACAGCTTATAATGACGATATTGGATTGGTTTGCTGAAATGGGGTATATGGGGATATTACTGGGGCTGATGGTTGAAGTCATTCCAAGTGAGCTTGTTCTCGGATACGGCGGATATTTGGTAGGCCTGGGAAAAATGAATTTTTGGGGAGCCGTCCTTGCAGGAGTAGCAGGTGGGACGATGGCACAATTATTTCTCTATTGGGCTGGGTACTATGGCGGACGACCTTTTCTTTTGAAGTATGGAAAATATATTTTAATTAAGGAAAATCATATTTTTATGGCCGAAGGATGGTTTCAACGTTATGGGGTAGGGGTCATTTTCACGGCCCGATTCATTCCGGTCGTTCGTCATGCCATTTCCATCCCAGCCGGAATAGCGCGGATGTCTGTATGGAAGTTCATCTTTTATACGATTGCGGCAGTGATACCCTGGACCATTTCGTTTTTATCCTTGGGCAGGATACTAGGCGAGAATTGGCATCAAATCAGGGAAATTACTGCCCCATATGTAATTCCGGCAGTCGGTTGTTCCTTTGTTCTCATCATGCTTTATATCATATGGAAAAAGAAGAGCCCCCCTCCGATCGTATCGGTCAAAAAAATAGGCAGGTTTCCCGATAAATGAATACAAAAAAACAGCCTCGTATTTTTCACGAGGCTGTTTTTCATCTATGCTTGGGGTAGGTTTTCTTCGAGTGGAAGCTTAACGATCTTTCTTGTCACCTCGATAGAACGAATGGCGCGATCTTCCATTTTAATCACCTTAAAGCAAAACCCGTCCTTCTCCATGATATCCCCGACATTCACATCGTAATTTTCTGTAAGTACCCATCCGCCTATAGTATCGACGTCGTCTTCTTCCAGGTGAATGCCAAGCAAATCATTCACTTCCTTTACAAGAAGCTTCGAATCTAAAATATAGTGTCCATCTTTAATTTTCCTAACGGATGCAACTTCATCGATATCGAATTCATCACGAATTTCACCAACGATTTCCTCGAGTATATCCTCGACTGTGACAAGGCCGGAGGTGCCGCCGTATTCATCCATCAAGATAGCCATATGGATGCGTTCCTTTTGCAGCTTCAACAGCAGATCATGTATAGGTATATTCTCCATGACGCGAATGATGGGACGTGAGTAATTTTCTATCGCTTTGGATTGGATTTCGGGATGGCGAATAAGATCCGAAAAAACTTCCTTCAAGTTCACTAACCCGATAACATGATCCTTATCTCCTTCGACAACAGGATATCGTGTATACTTCTCCAATTTTGCTACATCGACGAATTCCTGTACCGTTTCATCTTTGGATATGGTCATGATTTCTGTCCTTGGAACCATGATTTCTTTGGCAACACGGTCATCGAAGTCAAAAATGTTGCTTACATATTTAAATTCCGATTGATTAATTTCTCCGCTTTTATAACTATCGGAGAGGATGAAACGCAATTCTTCTTCTGTATGGGCTATTTCACTTTCGGAGGCGGGCTTGAAGCCAAATAACCCGACAACGAAACGAGAAGAATGATTCAAGACCCAGATGAAGGGAAAAGCAATCTTATGGAAAAAAATCAGCGGGCTGGCAATATTCAGGGCAACCTGTTCCGCCTTTTGGATGGCGACTGTCTTTGGAGCCAATTCACCTACAACGACATTCAGGAATGTTATCAGGGAAAATGAAATGACAAATGTCAGAATGCTTGTAACTTCTTGTGGTAAATGTAAGGCTTTGAATAAAGGTCCCACCAATGTGAGAACGGTCGGTTGTCCAAGCCACCCCAATCCTAGCGCAGTCACAGTAATGCCGAGCTGGGTCGCGGAAAGGTATTCATCAAGATCGGATGTAACCTTCTTGGCCGCAATGGCTTTTTTGTTTCCTTCCTCGATCAACTGATCGATCCGCGAGCTGCGAACCCTAATGATCGAGAATTCCGAAGCTACAAAAAAGGCAGTTAAAGCGATTAAAATAATGACTAATATAAGACTTAATATGTCCAAATAGTGTGGGATTCCGTTGAATCGTCCTTTTAGCCGGACGACTTAATTATCCCAGTCACCTCCCAAAACCAATAATGAATGAAATAATTGTCTTTTATGATTGATGATAAGTACCGGGTTATCTGTATGGAAATTTTTAATCTAGTAGGACATTCACCTCAGCCAGTAGTGGAGCCTATCTATTAGTATAAGTAAACTGACATCAATCAGTCAAAAATTTCACACGAAAAACCAAGGAAAATAAGGATAATTATTCATTATTTAGTTTGCAGTTGTATTGAAAAGGTCGTTAGGAAATCGGTTGAGTGACAAGATAAGGTTCCTTTATGTTTTAAAACGATTTCTTTACAGACGAATAGACCCAATCCCGTCCCCCTTTTTTTTGTGGTGATGAATGGTTCAAAAATATTCGGGAGGACCTCTTTAGGTATTTTCGGACCATTGTTGGAAATATTTAAGGTGAGAATGCCGGGTGGTGATTCAGAGCCGGATATATATATGGATGGGGAAGGCATCCCGGCAACTACATCAAGAGCATTTAAAATGATATTCAACAAAACTTGTCGGAATTCCTCTTCAGAACCGGTGATGACGGCATCATCGGCAACATTACATGTGATGGCAGCGTTCACTTCCAAAATGCTGGGATATAAAAATTCAATAACCTCATTAACCAGTTGAGAAATGGAAAACAGTTCAAATGGCGATTCTGAAGTTTCCTTTTTGGACATATTGAGGAATTGTGTAATCCGGTAATTGAGCTGATCCAACTCCTTTGAAATGATATCAAGGTATTTAATTTCAGATTGTTCCGCCTGTAACAATTGAATGAAACCCATGATGGAAGTCAAAGGATTACGGAACTCATGGACAAAGCTTGAAGTCATTTGGCCTAGTAGCGTCAGACGGTCTTTATGATTTGGGCTGATGAATTTATATCGTTCATCAAGCTCCTGCGTTTTCAACTCGGTATAATGGGATAATGCAAACTGAATGAGTTGATCGAAGTAAATGTTGATTTGTTTGATGAGGTCGGATATTTCTTCTTTAGGTACCTTGGAATTTAAGACGTGTTCAATGATAAGCGATCTCCCGATGGTTACTGAGGAGAAAAAGATTTCCATATTTAACTGCTTAGTAACTCGGTCGTACGCAATTTTTTTCCCAATTACCTTCAATACATCTTCTATGTCAGTATCTGATTTTCCAAGTTGATCCATCAGTAAATTAAAAATATTTTCAACTTCTCCCTTGAAGTAACCTATATATCCATCCGGTAAATGCATCAGCTCATCTTTCCATTTGGAAATGATCGTGATTCTTTGAGAAGATAAAAAGTGAATGGTCATTTCTCGATTAGATACCATTTTGCCCTCCATACTGTAGGAAAATGAATTTACTTTTAACCCAGTAATGTATTTTTTGGCTGTTTTCGCATACTTTTGCTATTCACGAAGTAATGCTGTGTGGTTGATTTCCCTCCGATGCTCAAGCTTATTTAGAGGGAGCCGTGAGCCTCCTCGACGCCTGTTAAGGTCCCACCTGTCCCGCTGAGTCTCGCAATCTGCTCCAATCAACCTTATATCGTTTCGGTTTAAAAACAATAATCCTTACGAAAAGAGCCATTTTTTTAGAAATTACAAAATATCAAAATAATTACATTATTTGTTTATGATAACAGATTAGTGAGGGTTATACATGTGTCAATTGGATAAATATTCGGCAATTAATCGAAGAATACCTTCTTTTGAGCTGGTTTTATCATTTCCCGTCAGAATACCTCTTCTTCAAGTGCCTGAAGTGAGAGAGCATGACGGCAAGGGGAGATGGATGGTGGTTGTCATAAGCCAGAGGGGATGCCAGGAAACGTAAGTTGTTTGGCAGTTACTACCTATGAGGGGGAAGGGGAACCCAATGGTCCTAAACAAAGCTTGAGAAATTCAACTAAAGGCTATATCCTTCCTTAAAACGATCCCATGCTGCCGTTTTTACTATAACCACCAAAGGTAAACAAAAGGACAAAGCTTTTGAGAAAGCTTTGTAAGTCAATGGCGGTTACCTTTTTTGTGAAAGGCAAACGGTTCGGTGTGTACGATTACATGCTGGATGTTATATTCTTTTAAAAGGTTCTCTTCAATTTTTACCGTAATATCATGACCTTGGATGACGGTCAAAAGAGGGTTGACGTGAACGGTGGTTTCGAGTAGGATTTCGTTTCCGTGCATACGAGCCTTAATTTGACTCATTTCTTTAACACCCTCTGTCAATAAAATGGTTTGACCAATCTTTTGCAGGAGTTGATCGTCGAAGCCATCGGTTAAAGAAATCGAGGCATCACGAAATATACCCCATGCCGTTTTGCAGATGATGATACCCACAACTGCAGCTGCTACCGCATCTAACCAAGCAACCCCCAGCTTAGTACCGAGGATTCCAATAAACGCACCGATACTGACAAGGGCATCAGAGCGGTTATCCTGTGCAACCGCGTAAATGGAAGAGCTGTTTATTTTTTTACTTAACGCTAAATTGAAACGATAGATACCGTACATGAAAATGGCAGAAAAAAGGGCGACATATGCGGTCAGCATATTGGGGACGGCTGTTGGATCTGACTGGAAGAAGGATTTAATCGCACTGAATACAACCTGCAGCCCCACGGTTATCATGATGAAGGCAGCCACTAGCGATGCTATCGTTTCCGCCCTTAAATGTCCGTATGAATGATTATTATCAGGTGGTCGCTTTGAAATTTTCAAACCGATCAATACCCCAATCGAGGCGATGATGTCGGTCGTATTATTTAAACCATCAGCCCATAGGCCTTTTGAATCACCGAAATAGCCAAACGACAATTTAAGAGCCGACAAGAATATGTAAGCGGCAATGCTTATGTAGGCGCCTTTTTCCGCCGAAATCGAATGTTTATCCATGTCTATCCCCTTCCGGATGTAATTAGGATTATCAAGATGCTACAACAAACCTTATTCAGCTATACAAACATGGTATTGAAAAGTTGGTTGGATGAAAGGGTATATCCAAACTGTTGCAATCATGTGTTGCTTTCATTCCTTTATGGAAACTAATAGTATATTCTAACCGAGGATCGAAAATTAAATACTTCGAGTTGTGTTGCCAAAAAGGCTGCGAGTGAACGGTTCTTCGTTCAGACGCGGTTTTGGTTACAAGAAATTTTTTGCTTGCTCATAAGGGTCAGAAAAGGGACAGGCTTAACGGTCCATTGATTAATGGGACTAACGAAGATGCCTTTGTTCGACAGCTTAATAGTCAATACAAAAAATACCAATAAAAAAACCGGATTCTCTATGGAATCCAGCTTTATCGGAAAAAGGCAAAATGAGTTGTTCATTTTGCAATGAATACCGAACAAGGGGCGTTTTTTGCAATGGAACTGCTTGTGCTGCCAAGAAAGAATTTTTCCAGCCCGCTTTTGTCGCTATTGCCGACGATGATGAGGTCAGCTCCAATTCTTTGAGCGTAGTCACAGATGCTATCTGGCGCATGTCCTTCCAATATTTCAAACTTCCCCTGCACTTGGTATTCACTTAGCAGCCTCAATGTATTGCTTTCAGCATTTTGGACACTATTATCGACGGTAGAGTGGGACACGGTTTCTTTATGTCGTTCCGGTTGTTCAACTTCAACGACGGGATGAGTTTGGAGGGGATCGACATAAAATCCAGCTGTAGGGACGAAGCCTGGAGCCGATGCATTTCCCATGATGCGCTGTTCCACCTTATTATTTAAGACGTGAACTACGGTAAGCTCAGTTTCCGGAAAGGCCTTTTTCAATGTTGCCCCATACTCAACAGCCCGTTTACTCTCCTCGTTACCATCAAAAGCGACGACAATATGCTTGAAGTTTTTCATCGATATCAACTCTCCCCATTTGGATGTCTTTAAAGTGTTATACCCACTTTCAGAACCATTAAGCCTTTTCACCGGAATAATGATTGACAAAGGTGGGTAAAGGATAGGTACGAACATTCTTTTTTTCGCTTGCCGGATCCTGGATACATAGCAAAATGAATAATCAATGAGTTTTCTTTCATAAAAAGGGTAAAATATTTTTAATGAATTATGACGCAGACGGGAAAATGGGGGTCCAAATGAGAGGGTTATTGAAATTAGGTCTACTGATTATAGTGGCAGCAGTGGTTGTGGGTGCCGGTTTTCTAATTTACTTCAGGCAGGGTGCAGATATAAGCCAGCTTGAAAATCACCTTCAGCAGCCTACGGGAATTTATGACTTGGATGGGAATTTAGCTAGCACGGTGACTGCCAATAAATCTGAGGGTGTTGCGATAAATGAAATCCCTGAACATATGAAACAGGCGGTGGTTTCCATTGAGGATCACCGTTTTTATGAACATCACGGCGTAGATTACCAAGGCATTTTGAGAGCCTTGGTCATAAATGCGAAGGCAGGCAGCGTAGTTGAAGGAGGGAGCACGCTTACGCAGCAGCTTGTGAAGATTACGATGCTTGAGTCGAATCGAACACTGAAAAGGAAGATGGAAGAATTCTTTCTCGCGCAGGAAGTCGAGGATGAATATACAAAAGATGAAATCTTGGAAATGTATTTGAATCAAGTATATTTTGGCCATGGGGCTTGGGGCATCAAAAAAGCAGCCAATGTTTATTTTTCCAAAGAAGTTTCCGAATTGAGCGTTTCCGAGAGTGCTTTACTGGCAGGCGTCATTAACCTGCCTTCCAAACTTGATCCATACAAGAATATGGATGGGGCAATGAAACGGAGAGATCTAGTTCTTTCAAGAATGGCGGAACATGGTTATTTGACGAAAGATGAAGAGGCAGCCGCTAAAAAAGATACAGTGACACTCATAATGGGGGAAAAGGAAACGGATCCACTTAAGGGGAGGTACCCTTATTTTGTCGATCATGTTTTAACGGAAGCATCCACTAAATACGGAATCAAGCTTGAGGATTTACTTACTAAAGGCTATAAAATTTATACGACATTGGATCAATCCATGCAGCAGGCGACGGAATCCGTATATGAGAATGATGCCAATTTCCCCAGCGGAACGAGTACGGAAGAAATGGTACAAAGCGGTTCCGTCCTTATGGATCCGAAAACAGGAGGAATAAACGCACTTGTCGGCGGGAGAGGAAAGCATCAATTCATGGGATATAATCGTGCTACCCAGCTGAGCAGGTCTCCAGGTTCAGCCATTAAACCACTTGTTGTGTACACGCCGGCAGTTGAAGCGGGTTATGATATAAACTCTCCTTTAAAGGATGAAAAAATGAGCTTCGGTGAATATGAGCCAACCAACTTGAACGGTCAATATAAAGGGGAGGTACCGATGTATGAAGCGGTGATGGACTCCTTGAATGTACCAACCGTTTGGCTATTGAATGAGATCGGCATCGATAAGGGTCTTGATTCACTTAAACGGTTTGGAATACCGTACGAAAAGGAAGATCGGAATTTAACGCTCGCTTTGGGCGGAATGAGGAAGGGAGTGTCACCGTTGCAGATGGCTGATGCCTTTTCCGCATTCGCCAACAACGGTGAAAGGATCGAGCCGCATGTTATAGTGAAAATTGAAAATCACGAGGGAAAAAAGACTGCCTCTCTGAAGGAGAACAGCACGAAAGTAACCTCTAAAGATGTTGTCGATAAAATGAATGCGATGCTGCTCGGTACAGTGGAATATGGCACAGGGAAAAACGCGGCGGTTTTTGGTCATGAAATCGCTGGGAAAACAGGGTCGACGCAAGTTCCGATAGAAGGAGTATCGGGGGTTAAAGATCAATGGTTCATAGGGTATACACCATCGTTGGTCGGTGCCGTGTGGGCTGGATACGATAAGACAGATGAAAATCATTATTTAACGACACATAGCAGCGAGGGAAGTGCGCTCATTTTTCAAAGGATAATGGCAAAAGCGCTCCAAAACCAAGCTGCGCAATCTTTTAAAGCACAAGACATCGGGCCGTTCATAGCTGAGCAGCAGGCGATCATAACGGAGCAAAAGGAAAAAGAAGAAGCAAAAGAAAAAGAAGATAAACGAAAGCAATATTGGATAGATAAAGGAAATGAAATAAGAGATGGCTTGAACAAATGGAGGGACTGGGAGGTACCGTGGTAATTTCCTGGCAAGGTGGATCGTTTGCATGCTTGACCTCGATGAAAGTAAACAACAAAAAGCCTGTAGGCAAGCTCGATCTTTATCGAGTTTACCTACAGGCTCTTCATCAGCATTAAAAAATGAAATTTACAATTATGCCGATCACGACGATCGCGCCAATCACCATTAAAATGGTTCTCATACTAAACACCTCTTCCATACGTAATGTAGTTCGAATCATTTATATATTAACAGTTTGGTTCGAATGAAAAGCGAATGAACTTTCATCATTCTCTTTACAAATATCCTGTACTTTTTCGAGCATAGCATGTACATTCTCGCCTTCAAGAATGACCTTCATGTTTGCACATTCCTGAAGGATGAGCACAAAAGATACAAATGTCGAAAGCTTCTTGGCATCGACCAATTTATGGTTGCAGATAAAATATATATTCCCTTTAAATTCTTTAGTAACTTGATATAAGTTCATGATTTGACGCATCGATAATCTTTTATTCGTTTTAATGTCAGAAGAAATCACTTTATTCATGTCGTTTACTCCTTTAGTTTTTATACTTTCAAAAAAAAGCATAATCAAGATGTCGGTTCAGCTACCATTTTTTTATGTAATTGTTAGCGTGTTATGTTGTATATTTACCCGTGTAAACGGATTTGAAACCTATTTGGCATGAACATTTTTGAAGGGAGAAGAAATGATGCTAACGCTTATAAAAAATGGGGAGGTTTATGGCCCGGAATATATGGGGCATAAAGACATCCTCTTGGTTGGAAGGCAAATCGGCTTCATAAAGGATAATATTGATGCACCTGCAAATTTCGTTGAATTGAAAGTGATTGATGCGAGCGGCCAAATCGTAGTTCCGGGGTTTATAGATGCACATGTACATATCATCGGTGGAGGCGGGGAAGGAGGCTTCAAGACGAGGACACCGGAAATCCAATTGACGGATGTGACGCTGGCAGGGATTACGACATTGGTCGGAGTGATCGGAACGGATGGAACGACAAGGACGATGCCAGCATTGATTGCTAAAGCGAGAGCGCTTGAAGAGGAAGGGATAAGCTGCTTCGTTCAGACCGGTTCTTATCAACTTCCAGTCAAGACGTTAACCGGGGGTGTCGAGGACGATTTGATTCTTGTCGATAAAATCATCGGTGTCGGAGAAATTGCCATAGCGGACCATCGTTCATCGCAGCCGACTGCTGCAGAACTTGCCAAACTTGCTTCACAGGCTCGAAATGGAGGTCTGCTTTCCGGGAAAGGCGGAATCGTGAACATTCATGTGGGCGACAGTCAAAATCTATTGAAGGTTATAGAAGAAGTCGTCGAAACCACCGATATACCGATAACTCAGTTTTACCCGACACATATTAATCGAAATCCGCACGTTTTCAAAGCAGGGTTGTTATATGCAAAAAGAGGCGGCTATATCGATTTTACGACAAGTACGGTCAAGAAATTCCTGGAAGAAGGCGAAGTGAAAGCAAGTACAGCAATAAAAATGGCACTCGAAGCAGGCGTTGATATCAAGCAGATCACCTTAACTTCAGATGGTCAAGCAAGCCTCCCCGACTTTGATGATGACGGGAAACTGCGAGGATTGGGCATAGGTACATGCAAGTCGCTTTATGAATCCGTGGTCGAGGCAATCCTGGAGGATGATGTGGCCACGGCTGATGCGATACAAGTCGTGACGGAAAATCCGGCAAATATCTTAAAACTCGCAAACAAGGGGCGGCTTAAGGCTGGGAATGACGCAGACTTGATCATAATGGATAAGCAGACGTTTGAAATCGATACCGTTATCGCGATGGGGCAAATCATGGTTAAAGAGGGAGCCGCGGTCGTGAAAGGAACATTCGAAAAATAGTTTTCTTCCATTATGAAGAAATCTAGTATATTAAGTTTCAGGTTGTTGAAAAAGTTTCGTAATGTCTCAATTCCGAATATTGGATATGATGCAGTTATAGCGAGAATACGGATAAAGCTGTAGGTCAATCGAGGTTTCAGCTACGTTTTCATTAAGATTGTAATGAAACAGTAAAATTCTACAAGCCTAAAAAGACCCATTATATGATGGGTCTTTTTAGGTTGGAAACGAACGAGGATATTTGGAGATATGCTTGTTCCACCCATGGACAGACAGTGTATTGGAGCAAGTTAAGGTCCCTATAACGCCAAAGATACACTTAAGTATGGATTGAGATTTCTTGAAGTTTTCCTGTTGATTTGGCATATTTTCAAAATGAAGGCGAAGCGGCAGAAAAGACATGCTAAAAAAAGGCAAAAAACGGAAAATTCATGCTATTTTACATATTATTAAAACGACCGATGTATTATCCTTTTATATAAGGAAATGCAATTTTCGAAAAAGCATTCATTTACAGCATAAAGGCCAATGAAACCGTTTTGGGCTGTTATTTCATGACTGTTCAAATCCTTGGTAAGGTTGCGAAACAAATCTATCTTAAGGGGAGAAATGATATGGAAAAGACGGGAAATCCAATAATGAAAGCGCATTCAAATGGTGACGAGCCAGAAATGTATCGTGTTTTGACTCCCGACGGAGAATTCATGGAAACCATTGATGAAAAAATCGATAAATCACTGATGCTGAAGATGTACGAAAGCATGCTTTTGCTCAGAACCTTTGACCGTAAATCAGTTAATCTCCAGCGACAAGGAAGAATGGGGACGTATGCGCCATTCGAAGGACAGGAGGCAGCCCAAGTAGGGAGTGCATTAGCGTTGTCGGCAGGGGATTGGATGTTTCCCACATACCGTGATCATGGGGCGGCAATCATCCACGGACAGGAATTGTATCGCGTTTTCTTATACTGGATGGCGCACTTGGAGGGATCGGTCTGCCCGGAAGGAAAGAGGATACTGCCCCCTAGTGTTCCCATTGCCACTCAAATGGTTCATGCGGTAGGAACAGCTTGGGCAAGTAAGCTTAAAGGGGAAGAAAATGTAAGCATTGCTTATTTTGGTGATGGAGCCACTTCTGAAGGGGACTTTCATGAGGCGCTGAATTTTGCAGGAGTCTATAAAACCCCGACGATCTTTTTTTGCCAAAACAATGGCTACGCGATCAGTGTGCCGTTTGAAAAGCAATCCGCCTCTAAAACAATTTCCCAGAGGGCTTCCGCATATGACATTCATGGGGTTCGAGTGGATGGGAATGATGTTATCGCCGTTTGGCTGACGGTGAAGGCGGCTGTCGAAAGAGCCCTCAAAGGCGACGGACCCACTCTGATTGAAGCGATTACCTTTCGCTATGGGGCCCATACTACGGCAGATAACCCGAACATATACCGGAATCAGGACGAAATCTCAGCATTTTGGAGGGAAAACCGTGATCCAATAACCCGTCTTAAAAAGTTTTTGTGTAAAGAAGGTCACTGGAATGAGGAACAGGAAGAAAAGATCATCAAGCAGTTCAATGAACAAATAGAAGCCCATCTACAAAAAGCGGAAGCATATCCGAAATCGGACCCTCTTGAAATGTTCAATCATGTATATGCAGGGGAGTCATGGCATCTAAAGGAGCAGCAGCAAGAATTGAGGCAAATCCTGAAGAAAGGTGTGAGGAAATGATGGGCAAAAGCTTAACGATGCTCCAGGCCATTACGGAAGCGATGAATCAAAAGCTTGATCAAGATGATCGTGTAATGATTTTGGGTGAGGATATTGGGGTGAACGGTGGGGTTTTTAGATCGACGGAAGGGCTTTATGAGAAGTATGGGAAGGATCGCGTTGTCGATACTCCATTGGCTGAGTCCGGAATCATCGGTTCTGCCATTGGGTTATCCCTTAATGGAATGCTGCCGATAGTGGAGATTCAGTTTCTTGCCTTTATTTATCCTGGATTCGAACAGCTCGTTTCACATGCAGCCCGTATGAGATATCGGACCCGCGGGCAATTCTCGGTGCCGCTGGTGATTCGTACGCCATATGGAGCGGGAATAAGAGGTCCGGAACTTCATTCCGAGAGTGTGGAAACCTTCTTTGCCCATACCCCTGGATTAAAGGTGGTTGCACCAAGCAATCCATACGACGCGAAGGGGCTGCTCATTTCTGCCATTGAAGATCCCGATCCGGTCATCTTCTTGGAACCGACTAAATTGTATCGGGCCTTTAAGGAACAAGTACCGGAAGAAATGTACCGAATACCAATTGGTCAGGCAAAAGTCGTCCAGGAGGGAAGTGACCTGACCATTTTTGCCTGGGGGGCCATGTTAAGGGAAGCGTTGAATGCCGCGAAAAAAATTGAAAAAGAAAAGGGCTGGAAGTGTGAAGTTGTCGATCTGCGGACATTGTACCCTTTGGATCGGGATACGATCGTACAATCCATTAAAAAAACAGGTCGTGCACTGATAGTTCATGAAGCCCATAAGACAGCTGGATTAGGTGCAGAAATCATCTCGATCATTAATGATGAAGCACTTATTTACCTGAAAGCACCGATTAAGCGTGTTACTGGGTTCGATGTACCGGTGCCACCGTTTTCAATAGAAGATCATTATCTGCCAACTGTCGAACGTGTTAAACAAGGGATTGTCGAAACGATTTCATTCTAATTGAGATTAGGAAGGAGAGGAAGATGCATGATTGAATTCAAACTTCCTGATGTAGGGGAAGGCATGCATGAAGGGGAAATCATCCAATGGCTAATCAAAGAAGGGGATGCGGTGACGCAGGACCAACCGATCGTTGAAGTGCAAACGGATAAGGTCAATGCCGAATTGACGGCCCCTATAACCGGAGTCGTCAAGAAAATCCTTTTTTCGGCAGGCGATACCGTGGAGGTGGGAACGACCATATTCACCATTCAAGAAGAGAACGAAATGTCTTTACCGGAAGCGGTCAGTGATGAAGGTGATAACAGCCTCGAGGAACCTGGTGATGGAATAGGAACAGATCGAATGAGTAAACGGCAACTTGAAGCAGGACGTGTATTGGCTACACCATTCGTGCGTCAAATGGCGAGGGAAATGAAGGTTGATATTCAGCAGGTTTCAGGTACGGGACCTGCTGGGCGAATAATCGAAAGTGACCTAAAGCAATTTGTAGAAACAAATTCGGTTTTGCAGGAACACCACAATCACGGCAATGACACGCTTCTTCGGAAACGGGACCCAATAAAGGATGCCAATCAGGCTAAGAATGCGGTAGCTGAGCCGGAGGAGCGCATCCTGCTCAAGGGGATCCGTAAGAAAATCGCTGAACATATGGTAAAGTCGGTTTCCACCATTCCTCATGTCACCCATGTCGATGAATTGGAAATGAATGCATTGAAGGAATTTAAGGATCAATTAAAGGCCTATTCCGAAGACAAAGAGATTAAATTGACTTTTTTACCGTTTTTCGTCAAGGCCATCGTCATTGCCTTAAAGGAGTTCCGCACTTTAAACGCTTCAATAGATGAAAAGACTAAGGAAATCATCTTGAAACACTATTATCATATAGGAATTGCCACGAATACGAATGAGGGTCTCATGGTACCAGTCATTAAACATGCAGATCAGAAAACGATTTTTGAATTGGCGGATGAAATCAGGCAGCTGGCAACCGATGCCAGGGAGGGAAAGCTGAGCCTGGAGCAAATTACAGGAAGTACCTTTACGATAAGCAATGTAGGACCGATCGGAGGGATACATGCGACCCCGATCATCAACTATCCGGAAGCGGCGATATTAGCGCTGCATAAAATGGAGCCGCGCATGGTCGTTCGGGATTTGGAGGGGGTGATCCGCTTGATGATGAATATGTCTTTATCCTTCGATCACCGCTTGATTGATGGTGTTATAGCTGTACAGTTTACCAATCGGATCAAGGAACTGCTGGAGAATCCAATTCGTTTAGTTGTGGAGATGAGATAATGGTAGTAGGGGAAGTTGCTGTGGAAACCGATGTTTTAATCATAGGAGGTGGTCCGGGGGGATATGCTGCGGCAATCCGTCTCGGACAGTTAGGGAAAACGGTCGTATTGGTTGAAAAGGATAAGCTCGGCGGAGTTTGTCTCAATAGGGGGTGCATCCCTTCGAAGGCTTTGATACACACGGCTGACCAATTCCACAAGCTTACCGATTTAGGAAAGATGGGAATCAAGCTTCCCGAGGAAAGCATCACGATGGATCTTAATGCGTGGCAGGGTTGGAAGGGTGGAGTTATTTCCCAGTTGACTCAGGGGATAGCCCATTTGTGTAAAGAAAATGGTGTAACCGTGGTTCAAGGTCAAGCGACCTTTTTATCCGATGACCGTGTTAGTGTGGAAACTGAGGGCGATTTTGAAACCTACAAGTTTGAACACGCAATCATTGCGACGGGGTCGAGGCCCTTCATTCCTTCATTCATCGAAGTGGATGGAGAGTATATACTGGATTCGACAGCCTCCTTGCAGCTGCAGGAAGTTCCAGCTAGCTTGTCGATCATCGGCGGGGGCTATATCGGAATCGAATTGGGCATGGCCTTTGCAAAGCTAGGAACTAAAGTGACCATCATCGAGATGGCTGACCGCATCCTCCCGCAGGTTGCCCAACACCTGGTCAAGGAGGTTATCCATAATGCGCAGAAGCTTGGTATGAATATAAAAACATCAGCCAGGGTAGAAAAGGCGAGTGTAGTCGATGGTCAGGTTTATCTTCATATTCACTCTGAAAAACTGGGTACGGAAATGATCGTCAGTGAAAAGTCGCTTGTTACAATCGGGAGAATTCCTAATACGGAAGAGTTAGGCCTGAATCGTGCAGGGGTCAATGTAGGTGGAAAAGGCCATATTACAGTAGATATGGAATGCCGGACTAATGTGCCGCACATCTTTGCCATCGGAGACATTACGCCTGGTCCGGCCCTTGCT
This sequence comes from Peribacillus muralis, assembly GCF_001439925.1. Lineage (GTDB taxonomy): Bacteria > Bacillota > Bacilli > Bacillales > DSM-1321 > Peribacillus > Peribacillus muralis. Next base: position 334,002 of record NZ_LMBV01000003.1, on the reverse strand, counting down.
CATCGGGCTTCCAAACAGGGAGTGGTGGCAGCGGAAGTGATCTGTGGGATGCCTAGTGCTAATGATTCACCCTATGTACCATATGTCATCTTCTCGGAGCCGCAAATAGCAGGAGTCGGTATCACTCGTGAAGAAGCCGAGCGACAGGGCTACAGCGTCAAGACCGGCAAATTCCCTTTCAGTGCGAATGGCAGGGCACTTGCAACGAATGAAATGAAGGGGTTTGCTGAAGTGATCGTGGATGAGGATAGCCACATATTGCTTGGCATGCATATGGTTGGTCCCGATGCCTCCAACCTGATAGGAGAAGGTGTTCTTGCCCTTGAATTGGCAGCACGGGTCGAGGACATAGCCCTTAGCATCCATCCGCATCCAACTTTATCGGAAGTATGGATGGAAGCGGCGGAGGCTACGTTAGGTCATGCGATTCATATCATAAATAATTAAAATATTCTTAATACATGGGGATTACCACTGTAGTCCCCTGCAAGACTAGTGAAATCAGCATTTTGACCCTGTTTTTTGGCGAATTAACCACGAAAAAACGATGTTTGTGCATACAGGAACTGTAAAAGCTTACAATGTTTCCTCTTGTAAAACTACCTGCATATTGATATATTTTTATCTTGGTGAAGAAGTGGTTTTCAAGCAAGCAGTGCCTGCTTCCACGCTTTTTCCATAACGGTTGATGAGAATCTAACCTATCAAGTCGCCATTCGCTTGTTGCATGGGGATTTTGACTTTTTATACGTAACATTATGGAATGAAGGAGGCAGATGCAAATGGAATCAAATGGTGGGTCACTTCAAAAGAGATTGCTGCCGCGACATATTAGCATGATGGCTATGGGAGGGGCAATCGGTACAGGGATTTTTCAAGGAAGTGCCGAAACCATATCATTAGCAGGACCAGGCGTTATTTTTACTTATATTTTTGCAGGACTATTACTTCTTGTCGTTATGGGAGCCATAGCGGAAATGGCAATCGCCTACCCAAATACGAATATGAAAGGCTTCATTCAAAAAGCATTCGGCAAGCGCAGTTCCTTCATTATCGGCTGGATGTATTGTTTCATGTGGCTGTCCGTGTGTGTCATCGAGGTAGTGGTGGCAGGAAGCTTCTTGCAATACTGGCTCCCGGGAATCCCGCTATGGGTATTAAGCTTGGCGTGTACAGCCTTGATCATTGGGGTCAACATGATGAATGTGAAAAACTATGGTGAATTCGAATTTTGGTTTGCCGGCATAAAAATTGCAATGATCATCTTATTCATTATTTTGGGAGCTTGTATTTTATTTGGAATCATCCCAAGCGGCGGATCTAATTATCTGCACAATTTTACAGGACATGGCGGTTTCTTCCCTAATGGGTGGCTGTCCATCCTTTCGGCCTTACTGATCGTAATGTTCTCATATGGCGGTTCCGAGTTAATCGGATTGACGGTAACGGAAGCAAAGGATGCAGAGCGCATCTTGCCGAAGGTCATCAAAAGCTATATTTGGAGAATCATTTTATTCTTCACCTTGCCGATACTTGTAATCTGCGGGTTGATCCCATGGAACGAGATTACCGACCAATCAAGTCCTTTTGTCCAAGTTCTATCGATGTCCGGCTTTCAAGGGTCTGCCCACATCATGAACTTCATCCTAATAACGGCTGTCTTATCTGCCGCTAATTCCGGAATATATGGGTGTACCCGGATGTTGCATTCATTGGCTGCAGAAGGGGAAGCGCCCAAAGCGTTCTCATATGTTTCTGAAAATGGCGTTCCCATGTATAGTTTGGTGCTAAGTGCCGTTGTTTTGGTGGCTGGTTCGATGATCACCTACGTTGCACAGGACAAAGCATTTATTTTATTAATGGCGATACCGGGCTTTGTCGTTTCACTAGTATGGATTAGCATTTGTTTAGCGCAGCTAAAACTTCGCCGTTCATATACTAAAATTCCGAGCTTTAAAGTGTGGGGGTTCCCATATGTAACCTCATTTGCAGCCATCACCTTAAGCATCATTAGCCTCAGCTTCGTGTTTAGTGAACAGAATCGGATCAGTATCATTACTTGTCTTTTAGTCTTGGCTGTCTTAACCGTTATTTCAATCTTTAAATTTAAAAGAGTGGATGGTAACCAACCATCTTAAAAAAGGATTCCATTAAATGAATCTATGTAAAAGATACGTCATGGACGACGAACGTCCATGACGTATCTTTTTTTAGATCAAACACTAGCCGTTTCATTGGTTGCATTTTGCAAGCATGTTATGAACTTCTCATTTCCAAGCGGAGTGCCGATGGTCACACGAATAGTATCGGCATAACCAAGCAAATGACCGGAGCGGGTTATGACACCGGAAGTCAATAGCTTCTCGAATACACTCTTGCCAGGCTGGTTCAGCTTAATCATTAAGAAATTGGCATGTGAAGGAAAGAATGCCAACCCCATCCTGCTCAGTTCGGTTTCCAAATATTTTCTTCCTTCCTCGTTCCTGCGGGCGCATTGCTCAACGAAAGCATCGTCGTCCAACGAGGCGAACGCTGCAGCTTGAGCAAGCCGGTTCGTATTGAATGGTTCTTTCACTTTATTGAGCTCTTGGATGATGGAGGCGTCCATTATACCGTATCCGATCCTTAATGCAGCCAAGCCATGGATTTTTGAAAACGTACGTAAGATGACAAGATTTTCATGATTAGCTAAAAGGGGCAAGGTTTCCAAATAGTCTTCATCATTGACATACTCATAGTAAGCTTCGTCAACAATCAGTAAAATATGTTTCGGTACGTTTTCGATAAAGGCTCTTAACCTTTCCTTTTCAACGATCGTTCCTGTCGGATTATTGGGATTACAGATAAAAATCATTCTCGTATTTTCCGTTATGGCACCGTACATCGCCTGAAGGTCATGCGCGCCATTCATGAGAGGAATCTTGACAGGCGTACCGCCGTCGATCAAAACATTCGTTTCATAGCGCGGAAAGGTAACATCAGCCATGATGACCTCATCTTTTTGTTGGATATACGTTCTTGTTAACAGGCGAATCACTTCATCCGATCCATTCCCCAAGATGATTTGATCTTGTTTAATGGATAATTTCCTTGCTAGTTTTGCCGCTAATGACGGAGCCGTACTTTCAGGGTAAAGTGATGCTTGCTCCATTTCGGCAATCATGGCTTCTTTTGCTAGAGGTGAGCAGCCGTATGGATTCTCATTGGACGCCAATTTGACGATCGTTTCCAGACCTAATTCGCGTTGCACTTCTTCGATGGGTTTACCGGAAACATAAGGGCTTAATTCCTCAATTTTTTTTCGAACCGGGATTTTGCCAAAGGTCAATGCATGTTCCTCCTTTTTTAAATTCAGAATTTTCTTTTTCTATTTTGGTAATTTTAATGATAGAATATTAACTGTCAAAATTATATACAAAAAAGAACGTATTTACTGCTTACCATCCACCATTTTAAAGAAATATAGCCTTATATTCCTTCATTATGAAAGGCGGTTTGTTTCATGGATGAAATAGATGTCAGTTTACTAGAACTTTTACAAATGAATGGACGGATGACGATAAGTGAACTATCAAAGAAATTGGCCTTAAGTCGACCTAGCATTTCTGAACGTATGTATCGCCTGCAAGAAAAGGGAATCATCGAGGGCTTCAGTGCAAGGGTCTCCCCACCCGCAATCGGAAGAGGGGTGCTTGTGTTCATTCAAGTGAGTGAACTTAAGGTTTCCGTTTCCGACTTTGAGCAATTAGTGATAAATGATTTTGATATAATTGAATGCCATCGGGTAACGGGGACAGTAGGCTATTTCCTGAAGGCGGCATTAACTGATATGGATAGCATGAGGTTACTGATAGATCGTTTAATTCCCTATGGGCACCTGAATACTTCCATAGTCTTGACATCCCCTGTACCTTCACGTTCCATACTTCCAAAAATCAGTCAATGAAAGGATGACATCAGAATGGAACAGGGTTAGACCACTGTTCCTTTTTGGTGTTATTTTAGCTCCATCAGTGCCCCGAAATATTGTTGGGCGGTTGTAAAGCAAATAAAAGCCAATAGTTCCGAAATTTCTTCATCCGTAAGCGCTTCTTTCAACACTTGGAAAAATTTATCCTCCGTTTTTTCACGCTGGGTTAGGAATACTTCTGCAAACCCAAGAGCATGGCTTTCTTTTACCTCGCTTGGCTTTAGTGGCGTTCCTTTTGCCTGACAGTAAGAGCAGCCGTTACCGAATGCCAGCACCCTCCTGACACTTTCCTTCAATTCCTTCGAGAGCTTCCCATCTACAGATACACACTCTGAAAGGTCTGACCATTTTTGCAAAATACCTTCGGAATGAAATAATCGTTGAAACGGACTGGTCCCAAGTTCTGAATTTATTATTCTTGTCATGAACATCTCTCCTTTGAGATAATCTTAATATAAAAATATCGTCATTTTAATTTCGTTTGTAATGTTATTTTGCATAAATATAATAGATTGTAAAGAAAAGAAAGGGAATGTTATTCAAATGAAAATCGATGAAAAAGATAGGCACATCCTTGCTGAATTAACGTTGAATAGCCGGGTCTCAATGAGGGAATTGGCAAAGAAGATAGGACTTTCTGCTCCCACTGTTACCGAACGGGTCCGGCAAATGGAGTCGTTCGGCATCATTAAAGGATACGTTGCCGAGATTGACCATAAGAAGATTGGTTTTCCGATTGAGTGTATCGTGGAAGCAACAATAAAAAATGGGGAATATGAGAAATTCAAAAAGTATATTTCCACGCTGCCGAACGTTGACTTTTGCTATCGGATTGCCGGGCAGGCTTGCTTTATGCTAAAAATTCGCAGTGAGAGCCTGGAAAAAGTCGAGGAATTCATCAATCAAACCATTCACTTTGCGGCAACGGTGACGCATGTGATCCTTTCGGAAGTTGAGCGGAAACATGAATGATGATTTTTTTCATCTTTCGTGAACGAATCCTTCTTCCCAAACGTCAAATTAATATAACGGGTAGGGAAATGAGAGTGGGTGATTCTAGGTGGACGAGAAAAATCTAATTAAAGCGGCAAAAAAGGGGGATGACGGAGCTTTGGCGGAATTGTTTCAAAGTTCCTATCCTTTCCTGCTTAAATATTTATTGAAATTGACCTTTAATCTCCAGAATGCGGAGGACTTGGCTCAGGAGACCTATTCGAAGGCCATCGAAAATCTTTCAAGATTCAAGGGGACTTCAAAATTTTCCACTTGGTTGATTTCCATTGCAACACGGCTATATTTGGATCAAGAACGGAAGCGGAAACGCGAATTCAACTGGATGAAACAAGAGCAGTCAGTGCGCAAGCTGAAATGGGAGGCACAAAGCAATAACCAAGTATGGGATGATGTGTTGGAGGCGTTAGGACAGTTGAATGATGGTTTGCGGGTGCCGGTCATATTGAAGCATTACTATGGTTTTTCTTACGAAGAAATAGCGGCAATAATCAGCATTCCGGAAGGGACGGTAAAATCCCGTGTCCATAAGGGCATCAAAGTCATAAGAAAGGAGTTGACACCGATTGATGAAGGATCAGTCAGGATATCCAAAACGCTCAGCCAAGAATGATCAGGATGTAGTCGACCAATTGAATCAGAGCCTGGAGAAATTTGATGTGGCGATTTCTTTTGAGACCCCACATCCGTCGCATTTTAAAGAGAAAATTAAAATTCAGCGTGCAGAGTCTAAAAAAAAGCGGTTGCGAGAGCTGCTTATCTTTACAGTAACTGCTGCAGTCATTCTATCTTTCCTGTTTTTTGCGCTATATCTTCAGCCGGAAATGTTCCTATTGCTCCAGGTGCTGACCGTGGTGTTCATTTGTTGTTATACGGTACATGTGAAAAGGAAGGTGAAGATGAGTCATGAGTAATCTTGAGATATTTGCTTTAGTTGTCTGTGGGCTGATTTTACTAACCCAAAGCATTTTTCTATTCACCGATGCCAGGAAGAATGGATTCAACCAATGGATGTGGGGGATTCTTGGGTTGATTCAAGCCCCGGTCCCGATAATTTTTTATATGATCGTTAAGAAAATCAGAAAAAAGGAAGAGGATGAATTATATGATTATCGTGACTACTAATACTGTTCCTGGTAAAGAAATCAAAGATTTAAAGGGGCTTGTTAAGGGGAACTGTGTTCAATCCAAACATATCGGAAAAGATATCCTTGCTGGATTAAGAACAATAGTCGGTGGTGAAATCAATGAGTATACCGAAATGACGAAAGAGGCCAGGCAAAAAGCAATTGGCAGGATGGTGGAAGAAGCGAAAGAAAGAGGAGCGAACGCCATCGTTGCCATGCGTTTGGAAACTTCAGCCATCATGCAAAACACTTGTGAAATCATCGCTTATGGCACTGCCGTTCATGTGATATGACAAAAAATATAGGTCCACTAAGATACTTTCTTTTGTTCTTTTTGCTATGTATCGTATATCCTTAAACTCATAAGAGGAGGAATGAAGAGTGGGTATTTATGAATTTTCAGCAACACGTATCAATGGGAAGGAAGTTTCTTTGGAGGAATATAAAGGAGACGTCCTCATTATTGTCAATACGGCAAGCGAGTGTGGATTCACTCCGCAATACGAAGATCTTCAAAAGCTTTATGATCGATATAAAGATAAAGGACTTAATATTTTAGGCTTTCCCTGCAATCAATTCGGTGGTCAAGAGCCTGGAAAAAATGAAGAAGTAGAGACGTTTTGCCAATTGAATTACGGCGTTAGCTTCCCATTATTCAATAAAGTCGATGTAAGAGGAACCCAAGCACACCCTTTATTCCAATATTTAACCGATCAAGCCCCGTTTACTGGACTTGACAAAAAACAAGGCGACGGAAAAATGATGCAAGCAATGTTGCAAGAGCATCATCCGGAATTTATGAAAGATGATTCAATTAAGTGGAATTTCACCAAGTTTTTAATTGATCGTGATGGAAATGTCGTGAAGCGTTTTGAATCGGTCGAAGCCCCTTTCGAAATGGAAAGTGATATTGAAAAGCTTCTTTAGGTCTTGATACGTAATTTGATCTGAATATAATTGGTCGGCAGGGTGTAGATAAACTTGAACTGCCCCGTACATGTTAGACACAAAACTAACATGTACGGGTTTTTTGGGTTTAAAATTGCCCGCAGTTTTGGAAGATTTGTACTTAGCCCGTTTCATTGCACTGCAGGTGCTTAGCTTTCCAGAGGCGGTCAGGGAGCCTTGCGTCTGTTGATGTTGAGATTGTTTCCTTACTCATGAATTTCGCTGCTTTACTCGCGAATTGAGTGCTCGACTCGTTTTTTAGCTGTTTTCTATCCAACTTAAAGGATAATTCGACCTGTGCGGAAATAATTCGACCAACTCAAAGAATAATAATGGTCTCCCGTGACGCGCAATTCCCGCAGGAGTCTCGCGCCTTGCATTGCATTCCACTTTGAGTGAAAACTAAGTTTGTAGACTGCTTGCACACAGTTGGAGAATTTGAACTTGAAGCGTTATTACCTTCCACTGCAGGTACTGAACTTTCCAGAGGCGGTCAGGGAGCCTACTAGGCACCTGCGGGGTTCTCCCTAGACGCGTTTTTTCTAACAAACTGATGTCCGAATAGATTCCAGGGTTAATTTAGATTGTACTTGTAAAAATTATTCGAATGCAAGTTTACCTTGAATAGGCTAATGGAATAATGGGTACAGGTAATAGTGAATTTGAATAGATGGGGTGAGATGCAATGGAGGGAAAGGACAACTTAAAACCAGAACTAGCCAGTGAGGCGGTTGATGCGATTGAAAAAGTAGTTGGAACATATCCGGGCTACCGTCGGGCACATGCGAGGGGATATATGTTTAAGGGGGTTTTTACGCCGAACGGAAAAGCATCGCCGTTAACGGTGGCTGCCCATCTTCAGGATGAAGCCGTGCCTGCGGTCATTCGGTTTTCCAATAGCTCACCGGTCCCAAGTCATACTGATGCCCATTCACCTGTAAAAGGCATGGCCGTCAAGTTTCAATTGCCAGGTGGGGAGGAAACAGATCTCATTACGGTGACCATTCCGCTCTTTTTTGCGAAAACGCCTGAAGCCTTTGTTGATATTGCTCACTTTATCAAATCTGCAAAAGACGGTTTCCCTAATCTGAAGGAGCTGGGGAAAATTCTGTTGGAATACCCTGAGAGCAAGGCAGGCTTGGAAATGCTTAAAGAAATGCGTTCTCCAGCCAGTTTCGCAACGTGTCAATATTACTCTATACATGCTTTCTACTTCATGAACGCACAAGGAAGGCGTCAGGCGATCAAGTATGAATGGGTACCTGATGCAGGCCTTAGCATGCTGGCTAAGAAGGAGGCAGCGGAGCATCCGGCGGATTATTTGAAAGAAGAAATGGAAGAAAGGCTCAAGCAAGGACCAGTAGGCTTTAAATTGAACATTCAAATAGGAGGAGAAAATGACCCGACTGACGATCCGACCATCGCTTGGTCGGAAGACAAACAGGTAATTACCGTCGGTCATTTAATGATTACTGATAGAGTGGAATCTTCTGTAGATCACCTGCTGTTTGATCCCACCAATATCCCTCAAGGAATTGAGTGCTCGAATGATCCAATCCTGCATTTTCGACATCGCGCATATGCCGTTTCATATGAGCGTCGCACACATGGCCAATGAATGACAAAGAGCAAAGCCCAAAATCAAGGGTTTTGCTCTTTCTTTTGTACGTTTACATTTTCCCCGATCTGAAAATGGTGTAAAGCATGAACAAAAACATCAGGGTGGCAACGACAAATCCAATTTCGATCACCGGGATTTTCCATAGCAGCAGCGTTTCCCCGCCTATCGCCGAGCCGATAATGAGACCGACCATGATAATGCTGAAGGCAAGCAGGATGATACTGAAGGAAAGGCGGTTCGAGATTTGATCAAGCTTATGTAAAAAAACTTGAAGTTCGGGAATGTTGATATCCAAGCGTAATTTCCCTTTTTTGATGATGCCTGTTACTTCCCTGATATCCTTCGGAAGTTCAGCGATGGCTTCAGCCGACTCGATAAATTGGCTCCACGTGTTCCTTGCAATGTTTTTCGGATTGTAGCGTTCCTTGAAAAGCCTTTCCCCAAAAGGTTCGGCGGCCTTCATGATGCAAAAATGAGGATCCAGCTCCTCGACTATTGCCTCCATCGTAAGCAAAGCTTTACCGAGCATGGTGAATTCCGGGGGAATTTGAATATGATGCCGATTGGCCACCGTGAACAGATCATTGACCGCTCCGCCTAAGCTGATTTGACTTAATGGGATATCATAATATTTATTTCGCAAATCATCAATATCACCCCTCAATGCAGCCATATCGGTTTCGTCCGTCAGAAGCCCCATATCGGAAAGCGTTTTGATCAGGCCATTGGTACTTCCGCGTTTCAGATTGATGACAAGCGAGGCAAACTGATACTTCATTTCGTCCTCCAATCGTCCCACCATACCGAAATCCATGAGTGTAACGACATTCCCCGGCAAAATGATGATATTGCCAGGATGGGGGTCGCCGTGGTAAAAGCCATCGATCAAAATTTGCTGAAGCATCGAATTCGTTAATCTTTCGGCGATTATTCTTCGATCATAACCTTGTTCATCAAGCTGTTTATAGTGATTGATCTTTATTCCTTGGATGAAATCCATCGTCAAGATTCTTTTGGTCGAATACTCCCAATGAATTCTCGGTATCTTCAGCCCCTGATCATGAATGAATTGCTTGGCTATCCTCTCCCCATTGCGGCCCTCTGAATTATAATCGAGTTCTGCGCGAAGAGATTTAGCGAATTCATCAATCATTTTCCTGATTTGGTAGCGCCTTGCCCAGGAAATGCGCGCTTCCATCAGTCTAGCCAGATCATCGAGGATTTCCAAATCCGTTTCCACTGTCGGCATAATATCGGGACGCTGGACTTTGATCGCTACAACTTCCTGTGATGGAAGCCGTGCAGCATGGACCTGTCCAATCGAAGCGGTTGCAAGCGGTTTTTGTTGAAATTCGAGAAAAAGGTTTTCCAAAGAGTCACCCAATTCTGCTTCAACTATTTTGCGAACCTTATCAAAAGGAAAGGGGGCGACCTGGTCCTGCAGTTTTTCCAGTTCCCGGACAATTTCTTCCGGAACGAAATCACGCCGAGTACTTGCAATTTGTCCAAGCTTAATGAAAGTAGGGCCCAGGCTTTGTAATATCGTTTGCAGCCTCTCTCCGATCGAGCGGAGGTTCAAGTTTTCATCGGGCTGGAGGTTCGATGCTGCCTTGCTTTCCGATAACCCGAGACGATAGATGAAGTATCCAAAACCATTTTTCAAAAAGGCATTAATGATTTCTTGGTAACGATGTGCGTGTTTGAGTCGTTTTCCAAACATTATAGTACCTCCAGATCATGGTTGTGTGTGTTGGTTTTGTTGCTCTAAAATGGCGATTCGCCGCTCCAACTCCCGAACTTCTTCTTTCGTTGCCAAATTTAAGTTGTTGAGTGCTTGAGTGACTTTGAGCTTGACGGACTCATCCAGTTGTTTTTGCGCTTGCTCCCCTTTTTCCACCCACTGCTTAACCAGAACCTTGGAGTCTTCTTTACTGATATCGCCCTTTTTTACAAGCGAGTCCACTGCTTTTTCAATTTGTTCCTTTGTAGCAGCGGCAGCACCTAATCCTAAAGAGAACACATTTTTTAATAAGTCCATTGTTCATCCCTCCATACATTGTTTACTATGTGGGCTACCTTCACCCGGGTTCATTCATGTAGTTACCATTATCATACATCATTGAAGCCCACTGCAAAAATATAATGGGTTCTACTGACCGAGTTTGAAGTGAGGAGTAAGGGATGATGGATAAATCTCCAAATTCGTAGATAAAACAGAAGAATTGATAGATAAATCTCCAAATTCGTAGATAAAACAAAAGAATTGATAGATAAATCTCCAAATTCGTAGATAAAGCAGAAGAATTGATAGATAAATCTCCAAATTCGTAGAAAAAACAAAAGAATTGATAGATAAATCTCCAAATTCGTAGAAAAAACAGAAGAATTGATGGATAAATCTCCAAATTCGTAGATAAAGTAGAAGAATTGATGGATAAATCTCCAAATTCGTAGACTAAGCAGAAAGATTGGATGATGAATCTCCAAATTCGTAGAAAAAACAGAAGAATTGATGGATAAATCTCCAAATTCGTAGATAAAATAGAAAGTTTGATAGATAAATCTCCAAATTCGTAGAAAAAACAAAAGAATTGATAGATAAATCTCCAAATTCGTAGATAAAACAGTGTTTTTCTTCGCTCCTGAACAACGGCAACATACCGAGTTGGGTGGAGCATCGTTACCTTGACATGCACTTGCCGCGTAACTAAGCAAAGCGAACATTACCGTTCATTCGATATGGGTTGAAACGGGAGAGTATGAAGCGTTATGGGATAGTTGACAGCATTTTCTAAACGGGACGGAAAACCGGGAGATATCCTATTTGATGGACGCGGAAAATGATTTCGTTACGGGTGTTAACTTTATCGTCGATGGAGGATGACTAGAAAAATGATGTACGAAGAGTGAGTTCATTTTTTTCGATAAAGATATTGCAGTTCAGTTCCAAGCTCCCTGTTGAGCAGTCGTTCCATTTCTTCGAGCTCTTCAATGCCGATTGGAGCATCGGCTGCTGTCCAGTGGATGGTATAAACAAAATAGTAATCTCTTATTTTTCGGAAAATAACAGGAGAATTCGGGAATGAATCAAAAATTGCCCTAATATTATAGCGTCGCATGTAGGACCACTTAACAAGCTGCATGTAGCTACCCATCCTTTTCAAAGAGATCAATGGCTGCCCTGGTGCAGCCATTGATCTTTTCCTTATTTATCGTTGAATAAATTGAATAAACCCTTAGCAACACTGCCTTCTTCAGAAGATCCCCCGTTCTGCGGCGCTGCCGCAAATACACGGCTTGCAAGGCGGCTGAAAGGTAAAGATTGCACCCAGACGGTTCCAGGACCTTTCAATGTGGCGAAGAATAAACCTTCGCCTCCGAATAAAGCGGTTTTCACGCCTTTTACGAATTCGATATTATAATCTACCCCGCCAGTCATTGCGACTAAACACCCTGTATCCACACGTAGAATCTCACCTGCAGCCAATTCTTTTTTGTGGATCGTGCCGCCAGCATGGACAAAGGTCATTCCGTCACCTTCGAGCTTTTGCATGATGAAACCCTCGCCGCCAAAAAAACCTGTTCCTATTTTTCTCTGAAACTCGATTCCAATCGAAACTCCTTTGGCAGCAGCCAGAAAGGCATCCTTTTGGCAAATGACTTTGCCGCCGAGCTCGCTTAAGTCCAATGGAATGATTTTTCCGGGATAAGGTGAGGCGAAGGAGGCATGCCGTTTATCTCTTCCTTCATTCGTGAACGCCGTCATGAACAGGCTCTCCCCGGTAAGAAGCCTTTTGCCTGCACCAAATAATTTGCCCATCATTCCGCCGTCACTATTATGTGAACCGTCACCAAAAATGGTTTCCATCTTGATTTGATCTTCCATCATCATCAAGCTTCCAGCTTCGGCCACCACCGTTTCCTGTGGATCCAATTCCACCTCGACAAACTGCATGTCATCACCATATATTTTAAAATCGATTTCATGATTATTCATTTGCCATTCCTCCCATCATTCTTGTTTCATTGTAAAAGAAAATCTTTCAACCTGCCAATATTTTTCAAGCTGCCTGTCTCTTATTCGGGAGACATTTAGCCGAATTCTTATCAAGTCTGGAAAAAGGCAGTTCAGACAGCAAGGGTTTTTAAATAGAATAAGTTAGGGTATGGAATAAGAACGTCGAATGTATAAAAAGGGGTGGTTGATTATGTTAGTGAAGGACTTGATGATACGCGAAGTTTACGTTGCCCGTCCTGAATTTACCTTAAAGGAAATTTTGCGAATCTTGATAGAAAATAAAGTGGGTGGGGTCCCGGTTGTCGATGAAAACGATAAACTATTGGGAATGGTGACGGACGGGGATATTCTTCGTTATTTGACACCTGCGGAAGAAGCCATCATCGGATATTTCACATACATCACAATCCTTCCCGGTGAGGAATTGGATGAAAAGGTCACATCCAAAATGAACGACAAAGTTTCACAAATCATAAGAAATAAAAGAATTGCTAAGCTATCTCCAGAAGATCATTTAGATGAATTGATAAAGGTGCTTTCCAAGCATCATTTCAAGAAAATTCCCGTCGTGGACAAAAATGATAAAGTTGTCGGAATCATCAGCAGGGGAGATGCACTAAGGGCCCTATATAAGGAATTCGTTCAAAAACTGGAATAGTGGCATGAAAAGGCCTACTCGAAATCGAGCAGGCCCAGCTAGTATTATTGAGTGTTTTCCGCTATCTTGTCTGAATCGGACTTACCTTTTGATCGATCTTCCTTTAATTTAAAGTAGGTGTCCATTACTTGCTCACCGATCCGTTTGTTGATATCGTCAGCTGGTTTGCCTTGATATACCCATGGCACGACGACAGAGAATGCCACTTCCGGATTATTGTTAGGTGCATACCCTGCAAGCGTCAGATTGATGGTCGGGACGGGAGCACTATATTGACTCCTCCGCGGTCCGTCGTAAAAGGCTTCCGCGGTCCCCGTTTTCGCTGCAGCACGGTAGGATTTGCCGCCGAAATAATTATACGCCGTCCCGCCAGGCTCCTGGGCAACCTGCCGGAAACCTTCCTGGACACGCTGAATCCAAACATCCTTCCCGCCTAATTCGTTCAGCACTTTGGGGCTCATCGATTTAAAAACGCTGCCCAATTCGCTGTGTTCATCGGATGGGTTCCTGATTTCCCTGACCATCCGCGGTTCCAGCCTTTTGCCGCCATTTGCAATCGTTGATGCGTATTGTGCCAATTGCATCGGTGTATATGTATCATACTGCCCGATTGATAAATCCAGCAGCAACCCGTCCGTTGACGTATCGACTCCTTTAAACCCGACCGATTCATTCGGCAGGTCGATGCCTGTACGGACACCCAATCCGAATTGGGCATAATGATTGCGCATAATCGCATAAGCTTCCCGGTTGATACCTAGCGGTTGATTTGGAATATAATGACCGCCGGCAATTTTGATTGCCGTCATGAACATATAGACATTCGACGATTTCTTTAACGCGGAGACATCGGTTACATATCCTAAAGGGCTATAAGATTTCTTGGGTTTGGCACCAGCTAATAAAAGTGGATGGTCAAAAAACGCTGACCCCGGTGAAATGGCTCCCGTCTGAAAGCCCGTGTATACGGTAGCCCCTTTAACGGATGACCCTATCGTGTACGAGGTCGTAATGTTCCCAAGGGCAAAATCATTCATTTCCGTCAAGCCGGTTTCACTGTTACGTCCATATTGCCGGCCGGCCATCGTGAGCACCTCGCCAGTGTTCGGGTCCATCAAGACGACGAAGGCGCGATCCAATAAGTAGGTATTTCCTCTGGCTTTCGCCCTCCACAGTTCGCTTTCGATGATTTTTTCGACCTTTTGCTGAAGCTCCATATCAATGGACAGGATCAAGTCTTTTCCGCTTTGCCCTTCCGTGAGGGTATTCGTTTGGATGACTTCCCCTTTGCTCATCACATTTTCTATTCGCGTCTTTTGACCACGCAGGACATCTTCATATTGTTTTTCGATATAACTTTTTCCGACCCGGTCATTCCTGGTGTAGTCACGTGCCAGATAATAGTCGATATTCTCACTCGGAATGCCCTCTTCGGAAGAAGAGACCTTGCCAAGGACCGAGCGAAGGGTCTCGTCATACTTATAGGTCCTTTCCCAGTCCGTCGTTACGTCCACGCCTGGCATTTCGTCCAAATGCTCACTAACCCTGGCGTATTCTTTTGTGGAGACATCTTTATTCTTCACGATGGAAGGTGTGAGGGCATAGCCGCTATTGAATTCCCGGAATATGGCTATCACTTCCAATTCATCCTTGGTGAATTCGTTGATATTCTCTTCGGTGACACGCTCTAACTGGAGCTTGTATAAATCCTTTTGCTCTAATTTCTTTTCGGTAACTTTCTTGTTCTCGGCCTTGGTGATCAGCGCCTCGGCTTCTTTCGGATGCTTTAAGATCCAAAAATCCTTTTTATCCGGTGTCGTTACCTTTTTCGTATCTTTTTCGATCAAGGTAGCAAGAACCTCAGCCGTTTTCACCATATCGGCGGTTTTCGTATTCGGGTATTTCGTATAAGTGATGGCATTGCGCGGCTCATTATCAACGACCGGATTAAAGTTACGGTCATACATCTTTCCACGCGGTACAGGGGTATTGGCCACATCGTTTTCCGTTCGGTCAACTTCACGAAGGTAGTCATCCCCATACACGATTTGGACGATGCCAAGCCGGATTATTAAGCTTGAAAATAAAATGAATATTAAAAAGAACAAGAAGTTCAGTCGGAAAGGAATTGGGTTTTTTTTCTTTTTTTCTTTGGCCATCAGTAACATTCCTTTCTAGTAAAAGTAAAAAATAAGAAAATTCCTATCTCTAATGATATATAAAATTAACTTATTTTTCTATGCTTTATCCGTAAATTTATCTATATTTCCAAAACAATGTTATATAGTTATATAATTCCTCATAATCTTAAGATTGGGAAAATTACTAGAGTGAAGATTCTGATAGAAGGGAAAGCGGAGGAGGTGCTATATGGAATGGCTCACGTGGAAAGCAAGCGGGAGAGCTTTGGTAAATGGCGAACCATAAGCTCCAACAAAATTGATAATTAGTTGGCTTCATATTTCTTGATGGGGGATGGAGTGGAAACACTGATGATCTCTTTGAAATATCTTCTTAGCTCAAGCCATTTTTCTGGGTAAATATAGATGAAACGTTCCATCGTTTCGATAGAGTGCAGCACAAGGCAATCGATTTGATCGGTTTTTTTATTCTGTAAGTTGGATAGCAGCTCATGCGGGATCGTGTAATAGAGATGGAGCTGATAAGGATTTAGTATGACCGGGGAAATATTGTTTTCTTCCAAATATCTGTCTGTCACAATCTTTTGGATTGCAAAGCTTTCCGTCATATGTAATTCTCCGATCGTATAGTTCGGATTCAATAATACGATGCCTCTCATTTGCTTCACCCATTCTTTTTGCTAACCATTCTTGCCAAATGAAGGGTGGGATATTCAAAGTAAGAGGCTTGATTCTGCTAGAAAAGGGCTTTCAGCTCGTTGATGGCTTTGAGTTGTTTGACATTTTCGAGCACCTTGTTGGTCAAATCCACCTTTTTTATGATTGGTTTGCTTTGTAAATCCTCGATAAAGCTTTCTTTTTTATACCAATCAATCGATGGGGTAGGAAAGAAAGTATGATCTGCCCATGCATCTTGAAGGAGAGGGCTATAGACTTTATCATCTTTTGCAAATGCATCGGAGGAATAAATGCTTTCCCAGTAATCCATTCTCGAGCCAGTGTGTGAAACATCGTTTGTAAATTCTTCAACACCATGAAAAACAGACGGGTGCTGAAAAAGAAGCTCATATAGGAATTTACCCGTTTCAATTCGCTGTCGGGGATTGGCAAAGCGTTCCACGGTAAGGCCAGTTAAGGAACGGAGTCCGTCTTGCTTATTTACGTAAGGGAAGATCACATTTGTGAAGCCTAGAAATTCTTGAAGCTGAAAATCGAGCCTTAAAAGGATTTCACCATGACGGGTACGATTTAATATCCGTTCTTGAATCATTCTTTGCTCATTTATGATAAGGGCTGTCGTCAAAAGGGGCGAATGGGGTTCATTTATGAAGTATTCCCAAATAGGGGCCATGAACCTTGATATATGGAAGAGGGGGAAATACTTTTTTAATCGAAGCTCCTTTTGTTTAGTTTGTTCATATAGAAGGAGCTGAGGAAAGGCATCGGCAAATATCGCTGAATTGGCACGTTCCAGGAAAAGGAAAAACTTCTGCCGTTCCGCTTGGCTAAGCAGCTGGGTCATGGACGAGCTTTTCAGGTCGGTCATATGGTATCCCCCATTTCTCGAAACCATATGTGCCAAAAACGCCCAATGAACCTCTGGGTTACGATGGTAAAAGTCAAAATATGCTTGCGTTCTCGTTATATTATTACGGTTCAAGGCAGCCGTTTCGGTCCGAATGCTTTTTACAAGAGCGGCTTCCTCTGGAAAAAATACCTTTGACTCTTCGTCAGGCTGAAAAAGTTCTTTTTGTAATTGAGTTTTTAGCAGGCGGAATTTTTCAGAATCAATGATTGGTTTCGTTTTGACAGGGGATGTTGCTAACAGCTTCTGTACAAATTGGGAGAACATACGGATCACCACGAGTGTTTTTTCGATCATTATATGCAGCGCGGTCAAGAAAGGGGCTTTGCATTTGCAACGCCCTAAAATTGATTGCTTATGAAAATTTTTTCTTCATCTTTTATTTTTCTTCTTCTTTTCCCTGTTCAATAAAATATAATAAACTATCCAGAAAAGTAACACGGGAATGAAAGATAACGGCCTATATTGAAGCGGTACGGCGAATAAGATGAAAATGGCCAGAAATAGGAACGGAACCGCCAGGAGTATATATTTTCTCCAATCCATACTAAAACCTCCTTATGTAATGTCATTCTTATAAGAATAAAGGATTAGTCAGCAATAATCTAGAAAAGTCACAATTGACAAAAATATACTCACGTAGTAATCTTTAAACACGAGTTAAAAATTACCATTATTAATGAGGAAGGAGGCGAACGTCATGACTAAATCAAATAAGCAAATAAAAGCTAAAATTGAATATTTTCATGCGTCCGCCTGCCCTGATTATACGTCTTTCTAGACACATGATCAAAATGAAGCTCATTAATCATTTTCAAGCGCAGGTTGTGGATTTTTTGCGGCCTGCGCCTTTATATGTGTTCTCTTACGCATCTAAAAAAAGCTTCCGCTAATTGGCGGAGGCTCTTTGGCATTGGGGATTTGAGGAGCATTAGCATCCTTTCCATATGATAGATAGGGGGAAATATGAATGAGACAAAATAATTTCGGAGTCATCCAGCAGCCAGGAGATCCAGAAAGCGGTTAGCGAAGAGAAAACAGATTTGAACAAAAGGGAGGGGAATCGATGTTTGCAATTTTCAAGAAGCTGTCCTGGTTCTTTAAAGAACAGTGGCAGCGTTATACCTGGGCGATTTTATTTCTATGCCTGGTGAATATTTTGGAGGTTATTCCGCCAAAGCTCGTCGGGAACGCCATCGATGATATGAACAATGGCAACATGTCTCAGGATGCAATCATGAAATATGTTATGTATTTGCTGCTGGTGCTGTGTGGTAGCTACCTGTTTGGGTATATATGGAGTTATCTGTTATTCGGCGGCGGAAACTTGGTTGAACGAAAATTAAGGTCAGGGTTCATGGGTCATTTACTGAAGATGACGCCGACATTTTATGAGAAAAACCGGACAGGGGATTTAATGGCGAGGGCTACCAATGATTTAAAAGCAATTTCGCTTACAGCTGGTTTTGGGATATTGACCCTTGTTGACTCGGTGCTGTTCACCATTACGGTCGTGGTCATGATGGGTGTAACCATCAGCTGGGAGTTGACGATTGCGGCGGTTCTGCCGCTGCCGATCATGGCAGTAATGATGCAAATCTACGTGAAGAAAATATATAAGCGCTTTACGGATGCACAGGAAGCATTCGGTACGTTAAATGACAAGGTCCTGGAATCGATTTCCGGTGTCCGTGTCATCCGCGCCTATGTCCAGGAGCGGGAGGATGAAAAAAGATTTGATGAAATGACAGAGGATGTCTATCGCAAAAACCTTGCTGTGGCAAGAATTGATGCCCTCTTTGATCCAACGATTTCAATCATCATCGGCATCAGCTATTTAATCGGGTTAGGCTATGGGGCCTATCTTGTTTTCCAGCAGTCGATAACTCTTGGCGGCCTTGTGTCGTTCAATGTGTACCTTGGCATGTTAATTTGGCCGATGATCGCGGTGGGTGAGCTGATCAATGTCATGCAAAGGGGAAATGCTTCGCTTGACCGAGTTCAAGATACGCTTTCATATGAAAGGGATGTAAAAAACCCATTGGGGCTGGAGAGTATTCCGAACCCGGAAGATATCTCTTTTCAACAAGTGTTTTTTACATATCCATCTTCATCAGTAGTGAATCTATCCAATATATCCGTGCACCTTGAACGTGGGCAAACGCTAGGGATCGTTGGAAAAACGGGAAGTGGAAAAACGACCTTTGTGAAGCAATTGCTCAGGGAATATCCTTTAGGTAAAGGGAAGATCTCTTTTGCCGGCATACCGTTGGAGCAATTGGATCTTGAACAAATTCGCTCGATGATCGGTTATGTTCCTCAAGACCATTTTTTATTCTCACGGTCTGTGCGGGAAAATATTTTATTCGGAAAAATGAATGCTTCTGAAGAAGAACTGGCTGAAGCAATCAGGCTTGCCGATTTTGAGAAGGACGTCATGATGCTGCCTGATCGGCTTGAGACGCTCGTTGGTGAAAAGGGTGTTGCCCTTTCTGGAGGTCAAAAGCAGAGGATATCGATTGCAAGGGCCTTGATCAAAAATCCGCAGATTCTTATCTTGGATGATTCCTTATCAGCCGTGGATGCCAAAACCGAAACGACGATCATCGAAAACATCCAAAATGAACGGGCAGGGAAAACAACCATCATCACGACGCATCGCTTATCAGCCGTGCAGCACGCGGATACAATTATCGTTTTGGACAGCGGAAAGATCATCGAAGAGGGTACTCATGCGGACTTACTTCAGAATGATGGCTGGTATAGGGAGCAATATGAGCGGCAGCAGGTTGACGAAGGAACGGAGGTGAGGGCATGACGGTCGTGAAGAAACTATTTCATTATGCTGCCCTTTATAAAAAATTGATCATTTGCGCCTTGATCATGCTGGCGCTTTCGGTAGCAGCCGATTTGACGGGCCCGTTCGTTGCAAAAAAAATCATCGATTCACATATCCTCGGCATCGAAACGTCCTGGTATGAAACGGAAAAAGGAAAAGATGCGGTTAAGTATAATGAAAATTGGTATAAACGTGCGGATTACTTTACGGAAGGGGAGAAGAAAGGCAGGGAAGTCCACGTGTTCCAGGTGGGCAATCAATTTGTTTTCGTTAATGAAGCTGTACCTACGGATGGGCGCAGAACTTTGGAAAACCAAACGTTAATCATCAACAAAGACGGGGATGAGCACCAAGCTCAAATAGTGAAATTGACGAGTCAGGAAGTGATGGGATTTTACCAGCCTGAAATTCCACGCATCATAAAGCTAGTCGCTTTTTACTTTGGGCTTGTGATCATTTCTTCGATCTTTCAATATGGGCAAAGTTTCTATCTACAGAAAGCGGCAAACCGGATCATTCAAAGAATGCGAAACGATATTTTCACGCATATTTCCCGTTTACCGATCCGGTATTTCGATAATATGCCAGCGGGGAAAGTGGTAGCCCGGGTCACTAACGATACAGAGGCGATCAGGGAATTGTATGTAACGGTGCTCGCCAACTTCTTTTCGAGCACGATCAATATCTTCGGGGTTCTCATCGCTTTGTTCATTCTGGATGCACGTGCAGGAATGATGGGCCTTTTACTTATTCCAATCATCGTTATCTGGACGAAAGTTTATCGTAAATTCGCCTCGAAGTACAATCACATCATACGGGAACGGATAAGTGACATCAATGGCATGATTAATGAATCGATTTCTGGAATGAGCATCATCCAGGCATTTGGACGTGAAAAGGAGACGAAGCAATCCTTTGAGAATTTGAACCGGGAGCATTATTCCTATCAAAATAAAATGCTGCATTTAAATTCATTGACAGGCGGAAACTTGATCGGTGTCATTAAGGTTTTGGCGTTAATTGCATTTGTCTGGTATTTCGGTGGGATGTCCCTAACCGCGAGCTCCGCCATTTCTTTAGGGATGATGTATGCCATCGTCGATTTGATCAGCCGGCTGCTCCATCCACTTCACGGAATCGTTAATCAATTCGCCAACCTCGAACAGGCACTTGTTGCAGGGGAGCGGGCATTCAGCTTAATGGATGAGCAGGGGGTGGCAGTCAGTGATGAAAGCATAACCAGATACAAGGGAAATGTAGAATTCGAACATGTTTCTTTTGGTTATAAGGAAAATGAATATGTGTTAAAAGACATTACCTTCTCAGCTAAGCAAGGGGAAACGGTCGCCTTGGTCGGGCATACAGGCTCAGGTAAAAGTTCGATAATGAATTTATTGTTCCGTTTTTATGATAGCAGTGAAGGGAAAATCAAAATAGATGGAAGAGATATATTGGATATCCCTCATCAAACACTCAGGGAGCATATGGGAATCGTCCTTCAAGATCCCTATTTATTCACTGGCACCATCGCATCCAATATTAGCCTCGATCATAACGGCATTACGAGGGAAATGGTTGAAAAGTCATTAAAGGATGTTGGCGGGGACAAAGTGCTGAAGCATCTTCCTTTAGGGTTGGATGAACCGGTTATTGAAAAAGGGGGAACGCTGTCTTCCGGACAGCGGCAGCTAATCTCTTTTGCCCGTGCTCTAGCATTCAATCCGGCGATATTGATTTTGGATGAGGCGACAGCAAGCATTGACACTGAAACGGAGGCAATAATTCAGCGGGGGATGGACGTGCTGAAAAGGGGAAGAACGACCTTCATCATTGCACATCGACTTTCCACGATCAAAAATGCCGATCAAATTCTTGTCCTTGATAAAGGAAGGATCACCGAGAAAGGCACACACGAGGAGTTAATGGAATTAAGAGGGAAGTACTACCAAATGTATGAACTGCAGATTGGTCCGCAAAAAGGGATGACAGGTTGAAATGAATAAGCGTAATCATTGAGATGAAAAAATGCTTGGGTGGGCCAATTTTGACCACCCAAGCATTTTTGTTGATAATAGTAATCATTACGTTTAAGATAGTGTTATCCTAACAATGAGGTGATAATAGTGAAACAAAATATTCATCCTGATTATCAACAAGTAGTATTTATGGATACGAACAGCGGATATAAATTTTTTACTGGGTCCACGAAAACGTCAAACGAATCGATTCAGTGGGAAGACGGTCAAACGTATCCATTATTAAAAGTCGAGATAAGTTCAGATACGCATCCTTTTTATACAGGGAAACAAAAGTTCGCTGAAAAAGGCGGACGAGTGGATCGCTTTCTGGAAAAATATAATAGGAAGAAATGATAGCAGGACCATCGATCACTCGATGGTCCTTATTACTTGTATTGGAATGAAACAAAGGGCTTCCATGAAAATAGGTGCCAACCATTCTTTCATTATTTTGCAGCAAGAACTTCCCCTTTGGGAATGGTTATAAGGGCGGCATCGAAATCCTTGATCAAATCGTCCGGGTTTTCAAGTCCGACCGAGAGACGAAGCAGGCTGTTGGATATGCCCCGCTTTTCCCTTTCATCTGCAGGCATCGCAGCATGTGACATTTTAGCCGGGTACGATAAGATTGATTCGACAGCTCCAAGACTTACAGCAAAAACAGGAAGTTCAACAGTGTTCACGAAGGAGCGGAAAATTTCCTCGCTTGCCAATTCAAATGACAGGACCGCGCCTGCACCAAGCGATTGACCTTTCTGGATGGCATGCTGTGGATGATCGGCGAGTCCAGGATAATAAACCTTTTTCACTAAGTGATGGTTCTCCAAGTAGGCAGCAATTTTTTCTGCTCCTTTTTGGGAGTGCTCCATTCTTACCGACAAGGTTTTCAGTCCTCTCATGACAAGCCAGGCGTCCTGAACGCCAAGTACAGCTCCAAAGGAGTTTTGGAGGGCACCGAGTCTTTGCGCCAATTCAGGATCCTTCACCACTGCAAGCCCCGCTACTACATCACTATGTCCGGATAAGAATTTCGTCGCACTATGAAGGACGATATCAGCCCCAAGTTTCAAAGGCTTTTGCAGTGCCGGTGTCAAGAATGTATTATCGACAAAGCTTAAGGCACCAATTTTTTTGGCGATATCACATACGGCAGAAATATCCGTCACTTTCAGCAATGGATTTGAAGGCGTTTCGATGTAAATGGCCCTCGTATTTGGCTGAACGGCAGCCTCAATGCTTTCAAGGTCCGTCATATCAACGAAAGTATGCTCAATATTGAAACGGCTCAGTACAGTGGTGACCATCCTGAACGTTCCCCCGTACACATCTTCGGAAATGATGATATGGTCCCCGGCAGATAACAGCAGAAAAGCAGTTGAAATGGCTGCCATACCTGAAGAAAAGGCAAAGCCATGTGTGCCTTCTTCAAGTTCGGCAATGATCTCTTCCAAGGCCTCGCGAGTCGGATTTCCGCTTCGGCTGTAATCATATTTGCCGAATTGATCGATATCGGATTGATGGAAAGTCGATGCATGTTGAATGGGTACGCACACACCGCCCGTTGCCGGATCGAATTTATGCTGATTATGAAGTAATTTGGTTTCGAAGCTAAAATCATGTTCCGTCATCGTAGCGCCTCCCTTTTTACCTGTGCGAATGCTTGCTGCAAGTCAGAAATCAAATCACCGCTATCCTCGATGCCAACGGAGAAGCGGAGCAGGCGATTACAAACCCCGTTTGCCGTCCTGACTTCAAGCGGAATATCGGCATGTGTTTGTGTGGCGGGATAGGTGATGAAGCTTTCAACTCCGCCAAGGCTTTCCGCAAAAGAGATTAATGAGAGCGATTGTAAAAATGGGTTGACCGCCGCTTCATCAATGATACGGAATGAAATCATGCCGCCCCTTCCGGGATATAATACATCCGTAACACAATCATGTTCCAATAAGTAATCTACAAGTATCTTCGCATTCTTTTCATGGCGTTCCATCCGAAGTGCCAGAGTCTTCATGCCCCTCATCAACAGCCAAGAATCGAAGGGACTCAACACAGCGCCAGTGCCATTATGATGAAAGGCGAGAGATTCACATAATTCATGCCCACTAGCCACAATCAGTCCGGCGAGTACATCATTATGACCACCAAGATACTTGGTTGCACTGTGAATCACGATATCCGCGCCAAGCAGGATGGGTTGCTGAATAAGAGGCGTATAAAAAGTGTTATCAACAATTAACAATACATTGAATCGTTTTGCCAGTGCGGCAACGGCGGCAATGTCCGTTTGCTGCATAAGAGGGTTAGTGGGAGTTTCGATGAAGATGGCTTTCGTGTGAGGAGTGATGGCATTTTCAATATCCTCCAAACAACAAGTGTTTACATAGTCACAGTGTAATCCCCATTTCTTAAAGCCTTGTTCCAGCAGACGATATGTACCGCCATAAAGATCTTCACTGACTATCCATGCATCACCAGATTTGAATAATGCCAATATCGTGGAAATGGCGGCCATTCCTGAACTGCAGGCATATCCTTGGTCGCCTTTTTCGAGATCGGCAATCGATCGTTCCAATAATTGGCGTGTCGGATTACCTGTCCTTATATAATCGAATCCAGTTGATTGGCCAATTCCTTCGTGACGAAAAGCTGTAGAGAAGTAGACGGGAGGATTGACCGCTCCTGTCGTTGTTTCACTGCGATTTCCTAATTGCGCAAGATATGTTTCAGTTTTATACATAATTTTCCACTGCTCCTTTTCGTTATTAAAATAAAAAAAGCCTTCTTGTAAGAAGAAGACTTTTGATTAAGTGAGGATGAGTCATTCTTCTTATCTTCCAAGTTCTGAAACTTGTGGAATTAGCACCTTTTCATTGGTTTTAAACAAATGAAGGTTGCTGAGGTGTCATCGGGCCATTCCCTCTACCTCTCTCGATAAGAGTTTAGATTATTCAATTTCTTTTGAATTTACTATATATACAAAAAACTGTCAAGGACTAGTTGGAAAGATATTGCTTGGTTAGGAAAGGGATTATCTTGTTATAGCCCAGCGTGTCAGCAATTTGCGTTTTCATAAAAAAATTTAAAACTGTATTAGCCGATCATAGCCATGTGACCAATTAGGAAAAAGAGGAAGTGCTGGCCGGTTATTTTTGCTTTAAAATCATAAAATTTGTACAATGAGTGGAGAGAAAGAATAATACGACATTATTCATTTCAAATACATAAGGTCTTCGATGAATAGTGCAAATATAGGAGGAGAACACATGGATTACAGAGTAGAACGAGATACGATGGGTGAAGTGAAAGTGCCTGCTGATAAATATTGGGGAGCGCAAACGGAGAGAAGCCGTAACAATTTCAAAATCGGAAACGAAAAAATGCCGCTTGAATTGGTACGTGCATTTGCTTATGTTAAACAAGCTGCGGCAAAGGTGAACTATGATCTTGGTGATCTCTCGGAAGTGAAAAAAGATGCTATCGTAAAGATTTGTGGCGAAGTCCTGGAAGGTACGCTTGATGAACATTTCCCGCTTGTGGTTTGGCAAACGGGAAGCGGCACGCAAAGCAATATGAACGTGAACGAAGTGGTCGCTAACAAAGGGAATGAATGGTTGCAAGAAATTGGGGAATCGGAAGCCCTTCATCCGAATGATGACGTTAACAAGGCCCAAAGCTCCAATGATACATTCCCGACTGCCATGCATATTGCAGCCTTCATGGAAGTTGCTGAAAAGTTGGTCCCTGCCATCAAGGTCCTTAGAGATACGTTGGATGTGAAAGAAAAAGAATTTTGGGATGTCGTGAAAATTGGTCGGACGCATCTTCAAGATGCAACTCCGTTAACGTTAGGACAAGAAATATCCGGTTGGAAAGCGATGCTTGATAAAGATTTGGCGATGATTGAGGAAAGCAGCCAAAAATTATTGAACCTAGCTCTTGGCGGAACGGCAGTAGGAACCGGAATCAATACAAAAAAAGAATTCCCGGAGCTTTCTGCAAAACAAATCGCAGCGGACACTGGACATCCTTTTATCACATCGGATAATAAGTTCCATGCACTGACAAGCCATAATGAAATTGTATATGCCCATGGAGCATTGAAAGCATTGGCAGCGGATTTAATGAAAATTGCGAACGATGTTAGATGGTTGGCAAGCGGACCTAGAAGCGGAATCGGTGAAATAGCCATTCCGGAAAACGAGCCCGGCAGCTCCATCATGCCAGGGAAAGTCAATCCAACCCAAAGCGAAGCGCTTACCATGATTGCTACACAAATCGTCGGTAATGATGCCACTATTGGCTTTGCAGCCAGTCAAGGGAACTTCGAATTAAACGTATTCAAGCCGGTCATCATCTATAACTTCTTGCAAACGGTTAAACTATTGACGGATGGCATTCACTCTTTCAACGATAATTGTGCAGTTGGAATCACCGCCAATGAAGAAAAAATCAAAGAAAATGTGGATCGTTCCCTTATGCTGGTAACGGCATTAAACCCGCATATTGGTTATGAAAAAGCGGCCAAGATTGCCAAAACTGCATTCAAGGATAACTCTACATTAAAAGAAGCCGCTTTGAAATTGGGATTCCTGACTGAAGATGAATTCAAAGCATGGGTCGACCCTGCTAACATGGTTAATAAATAATTCCATAAGAGTGCCCTTCCAATGTTTTTTGGGAGGGTGTTTCAATGTGTTAAAATGGTTGAAACAACCAATACTAAGGATCATAGGCTGGAAATGGAGGAAACATAATGTCTTTATGCCCGCTTTGCAACGGTCTGAGAAAAATCCATGTCAATTGCCCCAAATGTGGCAGTGATCTTGATGATAAAGGGAAATTCATGGATTACGCTGATGAATATAGTGCTTATATGGATATCGATACGCTTAAGCTCAATGACGGATACCCGCAATCCCTAAAAAAAGGCCAATGCCCGCACCTGATGAAATGTTCTGCATGCGGTCATGATGAAGTGGTGTTAGTGCAGGAATAGAACGGGGCATACATGCAAAAAAAGACCCATTTAAAAAACGGGTCTTTTTTGCGTTTAATTTGCAGACAACTTCAAGTCTTCAGCAATCATTTCATCTTGTTCAATTAGAATGCGATGTTCGGTGCCTTTATCAAAGAAGTGTGCTTTATTCATGTCGACGGCAAGGTCGATGATTTCGCCCGCTTGGATAATATTTTTCGCATCGACCCGTGCAACGAAGTTCTGTCCCTCTAGTGTGGAGTAAAGCATGATCTCCGCGCCCATGAGTTCGGATACATCAACTTGGGTTTTGAACATAGTATTAGGTGACTGCGTGAAGTAAGCTCCTTCATTATGGAAATCTTCGGGACGGATGCCAAGGATGATGTCTTTTCCGACATAGCCTTGGTCACGCAGCATTTTCATCTTCATTGCCGGTATTTCAAGCGTTTGCTGCCCGATTTTGATGCTGTCTTCTTTCAATGTTCCGGTGAAGAAGTTCATGGCAGGTGATCCGATAAAGCCACCGACGAAAACGTTTACAGGTTTCTCGTACACGTCTTTTGGTGCCCCCACCTGCTGGATGATACCATCCTTCATTACGACAAGGCGTGTCGCCATGGTCATTGCTTCTGTTTGATCATGTGTGACATAGATCGTTGTTGTATCAAGCCGTTTATGAAGTTTAGCGATTTCGGCGCGCATTTGTACCCGTAATTTGGCGTCGAGATTCGATAATGGTTCATCCATCAAAAACACTTTTGCGTCCCTTACAATGGCACGGCCAAGAGCGACACGCTGGCGCTGACCACCTGAAAGCGCTTTAGGTTTTCTGTTTAAATACTCTTCAAGTCCGAGGATCTTCGCTGCTTCAGTGACTCTTTGCTTGATTTCCGCTTTTGGCGTTTTCCGAAGCTTCAATCCAAAGGCCATATTGTCATAGACGGACATATGAGGATATAAAGCGTAGTTCTGGAAAACCATTGCAATGTCTCGATCTTTAGGAGGAACATCATTGACGCGCTTGCCGTCTATAAATAAATCCCCTTGTGAAATGTCTTCGAGACCGGCAATCATCCGTAATGTCGTCGATTTTCCGCAGCCGGATGGGCCAACGAAAACAATGAATTCCTTATCGTCAACACGAAGGTTAAAATCTTTAACAGCTGTCACCTTTTTATCATAAATCTTGAAAATATGATCTAATACTAACTCTGCCATGAAAAAATCCCCCTTTTAAACTTGATTGCTTGTACTAATTAACTATAGTCTAAGCTATCAGTTTAGAAAAAAGTATAGGCACATTGCACAAAAAAGGATGATAATTCCGAAAAATTAAATTAATCATTCAGTAATAGAATCAAATAAGATGTCAAGGCATGACGAAAGTTTCTTATATCGAGACCTGTTCTTTCGCTGAATTTATCTATTCTGTATTGTAAGCTGTTCCGATGGATATAAAGCTGCTTGGCCGCATATGTGGCATTGGAGTTGCACTCGATATACGTTTTAATCGTTTTGATAAGTTCGGTATCCTGCTGTGTCTGGCCGAGGATCTCATTGATATACCACTTTTTATTCAGAAAAGATTTGTCATGTAATAGTGAGTGAGGGAGGATGTCTGCCAAATCAGACACCTTTAAATCCGGCAGATGCACCTGTGCCAAATCAAAACATTTTTTCTCCTGGTTCCTGTGATGATGAAGGTCTAGATTTACAGGATGAAAGCGCCCGGTGAACATACGCGTCTTTACATAAAAATCACTTTCCAGCGTGGTTGATATGGCGATCAGGTCTTTTTTTGATAAAGATTCTTCCTTGTCGGTTTCCATTAAGATTCCTGACGTTTCATTTTCCCAGACGAAGGCTGCCTCAGCTGGTACGAAGGCAAGGAAAGCGTCTTCAAAATCGGTGATGGAAAAATCCGCATGAGACAGTTTGAAATGAATGAAGCGAATATTCTCCCAGCTTGTTAAAGGCAAGGGTGTATTCGGTTCGGATAAAAAAGTTTTCCAGGATGGTTCTGCCTGTGTTTTGAGGATATCTTGGTTATTTAAAGGAGCAAAAAGCAACTCCAATAAACGAATTTCTTCTGCCGTTATATCTGAACGGGGAATACCAATTGTACTTCCCATGAAGTCCTCGAACCATATATATTTATAATCTTCACCATTTTCCATCTTATTGGAAAGAGCGTTCGGGAATTTCTGTTTAAGCTTTTCAAGCACGGTTTCCACCTTCTTTCTCTCTCTACCTATCATTATAGCGAAAAAGAATAAAGTGGAAAAGAACAAGTATCATACTGAATTTCAGAAAAAAACGCTAAATGATATTCATCGTTAAATAATGGAAAAAGATGCATGTATTGTTAATTTTAGGAAAGGATACTGCGTATGCTTTATGGAATAGATTGATAAAAAGAGGAGGAGATTTTATGAAGATTTTAATATTGGGCGGGACACGGTTTTTGGGGCGCTTTTTAGTAAAAGCTGCGATAGAGAAAGGACATGATGTCACACTCTTTAATCGTGGAAGCGATCCAGATATTTTTCGCGAAATAGAACAGATAAGAGGGGACCGTGATGGAGGTCTGGAAACGTTGGAGGGAAGACAGTGGGATGCAGTCATTGACACGTCGGGTTTTATCCCTCGAACTGTATCAAAATCGAGCAGGTTGCTAAAACAGGTTAACCATTATACATATATTTCAAGTATCTCAGTTTATAAGGATCCAATTAACCCCGGTATAGATGAAAATGGGGAGGTTCAAACCCTAAAAGATGAAGATGTAGAAGAGGTAACCCGGGGCACAGCTGGACCAATATATGGTGAATATTATGGTCCATTAAAATCATTGGGTGAAAGAGCAGCTGAAAAAGAACTACCAGGAAAAGTCTTGTCAATTCGTGCGGGCCAAATAGTAGGTCCATATGATTACACAGATCGATTGCCGTATTGGATCAAAAGAATAGCGGAAGGGGGAGAAATCTTATCCCCTGGCCGCCCTGACCGTCCAATCCAGATTATCGATGCAAGAGATTTAGCGCAATGGATCATCCAAATGATTGAAAAAAATATAACAGGTGTATTTAATGCAACTGGACCAGATTACACACTTACTATGGGGCAATTACTTGAAAACTGCAAAAAGATAACCAGAAGTAATGCTGATTTTACATGGGTATCTGAAAAGTTTTTACTGGACAATAAAGTCGAGCCGTGGGGAGAGATGCCTTTATGGATACCAGAAGATTTTCCTTTAGCGGGAGGTAAGGAACCTTTGAATGGTTTTTTGGCTGTTGCTAACAAAAAAGCCATCAATAATGGACTGACTTTCCGTCCCCTTTCAGAAACCCTTGAAGATACTTGGAATTGGGAAAAAGGTCGTCCCGAATCTGCTAACAGAAAGGCTGGTATGCACATAAAATATGAGCATGATCTTCTTCGGTTATGGAATCAGACAGTTGGATGAAACGAATAAAGAAGGACAGCACATTTAGTTTGAGGTGCTGTCCTTTGTTGTTAATATAATTTAGTTAGAGATAACGATGGTTTGGGACTATTAGCAGTAGTCTTGGAACACGTATGAATTTGTAAATAGTCATAAGTAAACGCTCCAATTCACGAGTAATGGCGATACTATTTGTCATTGGGATTATTGTCAATGAATTCTGTAATTTAGGAATATATTTTTTTTGCTTATTTCATTTTACCTTGTCAAACGAGGGGAATGGTATTACATTTATTGTAATAACTAGAAATGACGGATTATGACTATCTTATACAATGAAGGGTGTGCAGCTTCATGATAGAGGTTAAGAAGGTAAATGATGTGGTTTGTGTGCACGGAACTCCGGGGGGAGTCAGGTCGGGGATGAGCGTTTATGTTTTTTTAACGGACGGTCTTTTGATTGATACGGGCGCACAGATCTTATTGGACGAACTTACTCCATTTTATGAGTCCGCCGACTTCGATTCAGTGGTCCTTACGCATTATCATGAGGACCATACGGGAGGCGCGTCCTGGATCCAGCAACATAAAGGCGTCCCGCTATTCATTCATCCGATGTCGGTTGAGGCTTGTGCTAAGGATGCTGATTATCCCGCTTATCGTAAAATGTTTTGGGGAAGGAGGGATGCTTTCAAAGCTGAGCCGCTTGGAGAGGCCGTTCATTCCCGCAGCCAGACATGGGAGCCGATTTACACCCCCGGTCATGCGCATGACCATATGGTGTATTTGAATCGCAGTACCGGCATGCTTTTTTCAGGTGATCTTTACGTCACACCAAAAACAAAACTTGTTCTGCGGGAAGAGTCCGTTCCCGTAATGATTAATTCCATAAAAAGCTTGCTTCAATATGACTTTGGTGAGATCTTTTGTTGCCATTCAGGGCATGTTAGGAATGGAAAGGAAATGTTCAGAAAAAAACTCGATTATTTGGAAAACCTCCGTGGTGAAATTTTGCTTTTGCATGGACAAGGGCGGACGGTTCATGAAATCCAGCAGCTCGTTTTACCCAATCGGTACCCTCTTATCGAGATCTCGGAGCATGAATGGGATTCGGAGCATATCATTACATCGATTTTGAATGAAAATGTTTTGAAGGGAAGCAATATTTAAAGAAAAAATGTCTATGAAAGGGTGACTTAAGAAATGTTCGGGGAAACAGGGGAAGCGTGTTCCAAAAAGAGCTCCCTTACAAGAGAGCTCTAGACATGCGGTCGTCTATTTATTGATGTTAGGATCTGTCTCGTCATACAAATCATGTGCTTCTTCAATGTTTCGAAGGTCAACGGTCTCATATACATTCCCGCCTGCCAATCCTTCATTGATATAGCGGTCAATATCGAGGAAGGCGGAGTCCCTTCCATCATACTCGCTATCCTTTAAAAAAGTCATTTTATCTTTGTCCAAAATAAATCCCTCCTAGCCTTTTCTATAGTTTAGGCAAAGAAGGGATTTTTATTCTTTTTCAGGTATTCCAAAAAGATATTTGACGATAAGGTTTATTCATAAACATGATAGACCATTAAGTCATGTATCATGGTTTTGAGCTTCGGTTCATCTTCTTTTGCAGGTGGGTTGGCTGTCCATTCGATGGTTCCATCTTTATGGTATAAGCCTTGGATAGCCTGCTTGTTGAAATAAAAGGAAATTTTCCATCCTGGCAAATTCTTATGCAGTGGTGCCCATTGAAAGTGACTGATCATATGTATTACCTCCATATATGCTGTCTCACATTACATTATAATGGAAAACGGCAGCAGGAGGTGTTATTTTATTATCCTGTTGGAAAAAGTTAATTCAATGAAAAGATTTTTTAAATGTAAAAGTCGATTAGCCTCTATTTCCTTTTCGTCAAACTGCATAGGCTTGGAGTTCACTTCGTATATGAATAACGAGCCAGATTCGTCTTCACCGATATCCATGGAAAACTCTCCGAAAAAGCCCGATTTTTTTGAAAGGATTTCCCCGCATTTTTGGGCAATCTTCGCCAATGTTAGATTCAGTCTTCGTGTTTGCAGGTTTTGATAAGGGTAAAGCTTACCACCTCGTGGAGTGTGTGTAGTGATTTCCTGTGTTTGTGACATCCTTACAGCATTGCCGGTCACTTTATAAAAACCTTTTTCATAATGGACGAGAATCCTGTAATCGTATCGATGACCAAGCAGTTTTTTTGGAATGACCGCCCGCTGAGCGAGGTAATTTCTTTTTAATAAGTCCTTTTTTTTTGTTTCCCAAAAAGAATCGAAATTCGAGAATGTCTCACTACGTATCAGGCTGCTAAACAAAAGGGTATCATCAGGATTTTTGCAGATGGTGTAAATGCCTTTTCCTTGGCTTCCTTTACAAGGTTTTAAGTAGATGTGCCGATGTGTATCAAGGAACGACTC
Organism: Peribacillus muralis; assembly: GCF_001439925.1. Taxonomy (GTDB): domain Bacteria; phylum Bacillota; class Bacilli; order Bacillales; family DSM-1321; genus Peribacillus; species Peribacillus muralis. The sequence goes on along the minus strand of NZ_LMBV01000003.1, from coordinate 301,196 downwards.
AAGGCAAGCTCGGTTCTGCAGGATCGTTGTTGCCGGCAGGTGCTTGGCAAGGGAACCATCTTCCAGCAAAGTTTCATGCATTTCATATTTATCCAAAAAACCCGGGTTGAATATGGTCACATTGTGCTCATTAAAGTGTTTCGTGAGCGATTGATATTCTGCAGAAGCCTCATAGCCCCTTGAGGGGATACGATTATAGACAATGTCAGGAAGCGGCATCTTACACTCAATCCACTCGTTTGCATCGGATGAAAAAACATAACCTTTCATTGAACCAGAAGTAAGTTCCTTTCCCGTGAATGCATAAGCTAGGATTCCATGTTGAAAAAGATACAATGATAAATCCCGAAACAGGGACACGTTACCGCCCAAACCTGCTTCTTTTTTATGATTGAACGAAGTCAATATTCCAACAACAAGCACACGGTTGCCTGGGAATTTAGTGATTGGGCATAGAATTTGATCTGAAAGCTCTTTGTTATAGCTTAGCTCTTCTTCTTCGGCTCCTGCAAAAAGTACAGCATCCTTTTGATCATGGCACCACGTTTCCGAAGCGCTATCATAAAAAATATTCATCGCTGCACACTGATTGAATTTGTAATCGTCTGTTCTGTCAAATAAATGGCATAATCGAGGCTCAGCTTTCTTGTTAACAATTCGAATTCCTTAAGTTTAGGATGAGAGAAGATTGAGCGTCCTGGCTTGGAATTTGCTTCAAACATCCAGACCTGACCTTTTTTATCCAATCCGAAATCAAAACCGATTTCTGCAATAATGCCATCGAGATGCTTTTCGATGCTATCGCTTAATATCAGTGCTGCTTCAGATAGCTTGCGTTCGACTTCTTTTGCCTCATCGTCATCTCCAAACAATTCGGCAACGGTTTTGATGACTCCGCCACTTTTAATATGGGTCGTGACACTGCCTGCTCCGGCTATTTTTGCGGCAATCGCGGTTACCTGCCAAACTCCATTACTGTCCTTGTTCGTATGCACCCGGAAGTCGACTGGTCGCTTTTCGGAGCGAATGAGCGAGATGCCCTGCTGGACAATGAGATTTTCTAGCGGTCGATCATGAAAAAGGTGTTTAACGATCGATTCGAGTGTGGAGAATTTTTGTAATTTATTCTCCCTTGCTTCATTTTTATAGCGGCAATAGTAAACATTTTCATGCTTATCATAAAGAATTTGGTGAATGCCTAGCCCAAGGCTGCCATGGATGGGTTTGATATAAACTTGACGATAATGGGAAAGAAGCGTCTCTATGACAGATATGGATTGAAATGGATAGGTTTCAGGTAGATATGGCAGGGCCCGCTCATCTGCACATAACCTTTCGTTTACGTCCCATTTATTGAAAAAACCCGGATTGAACCATGGAATGGTATAGTCTTTTTGGAATTTCTGTTTCACTTCCTTAGGGCCGTCGCGGTTTTCGGTCAACCGATTGGGCAGCCGGTCATAGATGACGTTTGGAAACGGAAATTCATGAATGTGCCAATCATCGTCCTCGAACACATATCCCTTGATTGTTTCTTCATCCCAGTTGATGACATTTTCTCCGAAAACGAAGGGGATGCAGCCTGTTGTGCCGCTAAGGGATAGAAGCTTTGAAAAAAATGGCGACCTTTCACCTAATGGTTTGTTTGACAAGCCAGTGAAACCTGAAGAAAAAATGCCTACTAACGGGCCGATATGGATGGTCTTGCCGTATATGAATAAATGGAGGGGGATATCGGTGGGATCGAATTTCAGCGATTCCGCGAGACTCTCCGATAGGACAATGGATTGATTGATGGCCGGGTTTTGTTTCACACTGGCAGGACATGAATGCTGCCCGAAATAGATTAATTCGATTTCTCCCAAATCTCCAAGTTCTGAAGGATAAAAGAGAGCATTGCCAGGGATGACGGCAATCTCGGCAGGATAAGTCTTTCTCATTTTCATTCACCTGCCTTTTGAAGATGATCGGCTAAATATTGACTATATTGAAACGGTGCTCGGTGAATGTCCCTCATGGTCTCCGGGTGCAGTACCTGGATGATTTTCCTGCCGGGTTTTGAATTAATGTCCATGATCCATAACTGTCCCTTTTTATCGATGCCTAGATCGATGCCCAACTCGAATAGCCTATCAAAGACAGCCTCCGTTTCGGCAGGGAGGGAACGGAGAATATGCTGGATCTTTTGTTCGACAGCAATCGATATGGTTTCCGGGTTCTTTTTGATGAAGGCATCCAATGTAACGGCTTCCCCGCCTGTTGCTAAATTCGAGGTGATTCCAGCCTTTTGGCCAGTGCGAATCCCGCGGCCCCGTTCCATCCATTGGTTCTTCTCGTTTTTTTGCAGCAGGATGCGCAAATCGAATGGTTCATTTTCTAAGGTGCAAAGTTCCAAATATGGCTGACAAAGGTATTTGTATCGATTTAATAAATGCTGCAGCCATTTGTTCAGCTGTGATGTTGAGGTGAATTGACGATCGTATTTAGTTCCTTTTTTTGTCATGGATACTAAAGTGCCCTCATCGTTTTTGCAAAGAAGGTAAATGCCCGTACCGCCTGCACCGAATTCAGGCTTGATGATGATTTTATTCAGGCGCTCCAAATGACCGATAATATCTTCGGATGCCGATACTTGATGGGTCTCTGGAAAAAACGCTTGAAGAAGGGGGTGTTTTTTCAGGGATTGATAAACTTCCCACTTTCCAGGAAGTCCAAGTCCCAAGAAGGTAGAATGATCTTTTAACCAATTAATTTTAATTCGGGTTTCCGATTGTTGCCGAGAAAGTCCATGGAAACAACGATCATATATAAATTCAGGTATATCAAAAGATGAAGCAATCCACATTTCCCTTTCGGAATCAAATCGTTCGCCCCGTACTTTCTTAAGGTCACGATCGATATTTTCCGGTGTGAATTTACAAACGTTCATATTGAAAGATTTTGCCGTTTTGGCTAAATCGGTGAAATAGTGGTTTTCATGTGTATCCGCCGTTGCCATTAATCCAATTAACACGTGCTAGCAACTCCTTTTATTGATGTTTTTCGTAGTTAAGGGTCAGCATGAAATCTATGATGGATTTTACTGATGGGCGAAAGGTTTCATAATTGCCTTGAAATTTTTTCGAAGGTTTGGAATTTACCTCGATGATCCATGGATGGCCATCTTCATCAAGTGCTACATCTATTCCCAGCTCCCCGAAGGATTCGTCATGGTGTTCAATGATTGCTCTCGCTGTGTTTTTAGCAAGCCGGATCAGCTTTTGATACAAGCGGCCAGCCTCAGGGTAATCAAATACTTCCTTGAGGAAATCCGAGCCATTTTTCATCAAACCACCTTGAGCAAGATTGGAAACGATGGCACCTTGCTCTCCAATCCGGGCAACCATTGAAGAAATTTTCCATTTAAGCTGATCATTTTGGTGAAGGAGTATGCGGAAATCAACTTTCCTTTGGTCGGTTTCGAACAAGGAAATACCTTGTTGCAGAATGAAGACTTGTTTTTTGGAAAATCTTTTTAAAGTATTGAACAACTCCTCAACTGAGTCAGCAAAATAAAGTTCCTGTTTTTTCCCCGAGGGCTCGATTTTCCATTTTCCAGCTACTTGGGTTAACCTGCATATATTTTTACCTTGACTGCCTGAAGCAGGTTTAAAATATATAATTGAATGCTTTTCTATGAAGGGAAGGAATGCTTCCCTTTCGCCGAAAAGTATCGTATCAGGCAAACTTGGCAGTAACTCATATTCTTGGTTCAGTAGCTGATGAACACCATATTTGGAAAGGAACCTTCCATTGAACATCGGTATCGCTCGAGCCTCGAGTTCAATTTTAAACAGCTCGAATGAATGCGAAGCTTCAAGCTTTCGTGAATGTATCCGGTTATATAGTACATCAGGAATGGGGAGAGTTACTGTTTCCCAACCATTTTGTCCTGTCATCAAGCCTTCGATAATCCCTTCTTGAAGAGACTGCAGTTTCACTAAGTAAAAGGGGATGCCTTGCTGATTGCAGTAAGATGTCATTTCCTGATAAAACCTTTCCATCTCTCCTAGTGTCCCATCTTGCAACGGAGTTTGATTCGTCAGTGCAGCGAAGAAAGGGCCTATTTGAATAGTTCTTCCTTCCGGATGAAAAGAAACGGAAATTGAATCGGAAAAGGCAGGCAGGGATAAAAATTGATTCATGTCATATGAAAGTTTCAATGTAGGATTTGATGCAGGAAATGGTTGGACAAGGACTGGGATGGAACGACATCCAGCGATGATCCTAACGGGCTCTCCGAAATGCAGGCCCCATTCCCCAAATAGGTTTTCTTCAATAAACAGGAGAGCCTTCTTTCTAGTCTCTGCAGGGTTAACCGTAATGAAAACTCTCTGATGGTTCATGTTCATATTCATTCCCCGTTTGCACTAAGATTGTAATCGTTTTTCAATTAAATGATGGGCAAAAGTGGATAACACATTCTATGTTTTTGTTAATAGAAGGTGTCATTAGGCCATCGTTTCATACAATAAAAGCTAAAAATCACATGTCAGTGCCCGCTGATGTCCTCCAGCAAGGTATGCGATGCTTCTTTACAGAATATGAAAAAAACCGTTGAGACAGAAGTAAAGAAGCGTTTCCATCAGAAAATATTACCGCTTAAATGTCATTGTAGATTGAATCGGTGCCCTGAATCGAGAAGAGATTCTGCCTGATATCGTTTCCTTTTCGTTCGTTCACGAAAAACTTGTTATAGAATGTTCAAACGGTTGCTGCTACATATGGCGAATTTCTTTGAATCATAAACTGTTTTAATTCACATGCGGATTTGTTATAGTGGAAAAGGTGTAAGGAATACAACGATACCGGGAGGGAAAATACATGAGTAACGTATATGATGCGGCGTATGAAATGGAAAAGGCGATTCGGGCAAGTAATGAATATGCTGACTTGCAACGATTATATGATCTTGTCAATTCCGATGAAGCAACAAAAGGAATGTTTGAGAACTTCCGTAATCTGCAAATGTCATTGCAGCAAAAACAAATGATGGGCGAGGAGATCGCTCCTGAAGAAGTGGAACAAGCACAAAAAACGGTACAGCTTGTTCAACAAAACCCAACCATTTCTCAATTGATGGAAGCCGAGCAACGAATGAGCATGGTCATCGCAGACCTTAATAAAATTATCATGAAGCCGCTTGAAGATTTATACGGCTTGCCTGAACAACAGCAATAATATTCCAGTAGCTTCCAACCTTTAATTAAGGTTGGGAGTTTTTTTATGTGCACCACTATTTGTTCTACTCTTTAAATTTTAGTCATAAATTTGAAAGAGGATATTACAGATGGGGGAGAGATCAGCATGGTATATCGTCTACTTGCGGTCAATATCGACGGGACATTGCTCCAGACTAATGGCCGTTTAAATAAATCGACTAAAGAAGCAATCGATTATGTGCACCAAAAAGGTGTCCATGTTGCACTTGTGACATCAAGAAACTATCACTCAGCAAAAAAAGTGGCCAAAGCCTTAAAAATAAATCCGATGATCGTTGCCCAGCAAGGAGCTTTTGTGGGAGCTTCCATCGAGAAGCCCATGATGGTAAAAAGAATTTCAGAAGAACTGACGCTTGAGATTGTGCAAATGCTTGAAAAGACCGTATGCCAAATTTTGCTCATTCATGAAAAATACTCGCTTGGCAATCGAGTGAACCTTCCGGAGAATCTGCTTGGCAAAACGGTCATGTATTTGAATGAACAAAATATCTATGCTCAAAACTATGTCGATGATATCAGTGAAGAGCTGATGGCTAAGCCTATGGCCCCTACAAAAATGGATATTATATTCTCAGAGCAAAGCGATCGAAATGATATGCTGAAATTGATAAGAGAAATGTTCCCCGAGGTGGACGTGATGTTATATCCAGGCCATAAGATGACCATTGTTCCAAAGGGTGTTTCAAAATGGAGGGGTGTGCTATATCTGGCCGACCATTTAGAGGTGAAAAGAACGGAAATCGTCTCGATTGGCGATGGATTGGATGATATGGAGATGATTGCCGGTTCCGGACTCGGAGTTGCCATGGGCAATGCCGATGCGGAAGTGAGGAAAGTGGCCAAATGGGTCACTCGCTCCAACGACCAAGATGGTGTTGCTTATATGTTAAAGGAATTCTTCCGTAAGCAGCATCCAATCGAATTTCTGCAGAAGATGAATATGCTCAAATGAAACTTGAGGCCCCTTCATAAAAGAAGGAGCCTCATTCATATATTTATCTCAAAAAGCATTTAGTATTATTTCATAAATAATTCTCCTCACCTTTCCATAAACTATAGAAAATCAGCTAAGGAAAGGAAGAATCCAATGGGAGTTATCAATGCGAAAGAGGTACAAGTCGGAGATGAGGTATTTGTGATTTATAATAATCCACATGTTCCTACCGTTTCAAATATTAGGGCAGCGGAGATCGTTCCCCATCCGAAGGATCCCAATGCAGTCGCTTTATTCTTAAACGATACATTCCATACGATTGAGGATGATGATGCCTTGTTTTCCTCGGAAGCCGCTGCCGAACAAGCTTATAATGATTTTATCGAAAACCAGGATCAGTTGACTTAATGTAATGACTGAACAAAAACAGCCCCCTCCTTTCTTGGAGGGGCTGTTTTTGATCTGCTTAAAAAAGGGCCAACCTACGGATAGCGCACCAACTCGCGAGTTGAATCGTACCATTTTTTATATAAAAAAGCTGTCATTCATTTTGAGATAAATGAGTGACAGCTGGTCGTGTTATTGTTTAGTTTTGAATGATGAGTTTCATTGCGTGAATTTGGCCAATATGATTCGCTTCGTGTAAGACTACGAAATTGACGAATTCGCCAATTGTTTCCATTCCCATGAACGGTTGTGCTGCTTTTTCTGTAAGGCGTTCTTCGGGAATTTCAAGCAGGCGACCAAGTTGTTCTTGCAATTGCTGTGTCAGTGTATCCACGGAAGGTACTTCGCCGGTCCAGGCGGCAGGTTTTGAGCCATATCCGAATAGCTGGCTGTAATTGGCAGGCAAAGTGCTGCTATCATCCAATAAGAACTTTTCCGCTGCGGTAAGAACGTGTCCTAAATGCCAATGGATGGTATTATTAAAACCTTCAGGCTGTACATCCATAAGTTCTGGAGTGACTCCCTCAATTTCCTTCAAGAGATTTTTGCGCATCATTGTCAGTTGATTTTTTACATAATTCATTTTACATTCCCCTTTCGATCCTTTTTCTAGGTAACTTATAAAAGTATAACAAGGTTATTTCTATATTATCAAATTTGGTCTCCTCGGAAACATGCCAGCAACTGTAAGTCAGTGAACTATTCCTATGATTTTTGTGTTACACAATGAATTCAAGTGCCGTTCAGCGATAACTTTCCCTATTCTCTTTTTTGAGGAATAGTATAATGAAGAAAATATGGATAATTAATCCATGGTCTTATAGGGAGATGACATGAATGAAGAAGAAGCCATTTTTACTAGCACTTGGCTTATTGTCCATAGCGTTAGTGGCAGGTTGTTCAACAAAGCAAGAACATATTTCGATTCAAAAACTTAAAAACAAAACCTACCAATTCGAGGCCTATAAACAGGAAATAGAAGCGGGAGGTACAGAAAAAGCGAAGGAAATCTTAAAGAATGCGGAATGGCATCAATTCGTAATGGAGAAAGATCATCCTAAGGCGGATTATATCTTTTATTTCAATGACGATAAAAGTGAAGGAAAAATTGCGGTGTATTATGTTTGGGTCAATGACGATGAGCATGTAATCGAATTGACGAGGGATCAGCATAAAAAGCATGTTCAATTGAATCGTAAGGATTCAACAATTATATTAAGGCTGTTGAATGAATGATAAAAAACTTGTGTCCTGGCCTACAAAAGTAAAACGGACCTCCAAAAGGGTAGGTCCGTGAATGGCTGCGTTTTTTTTATTAGGCAAGCCCAGTCATTTTTTTCGTTGTCCGCAAAAGAGGCATCGTACAGCATCGGAAAGAGCCTCCTGACTTGATGATTTCACTTATATCGACTTCAATGACTTCATAGCCTCGTAGACGTAGCTGACGATTGACTTGTTCGTTACAAGGCAGACTGAATAATTTTTTATTACCAATGGAAAGTACGTTGGTTCCCAATGTAAATTGTTCTTCTTTGGTCACTTCAATTATGTCATAGCGGGACGCTAATAAATCCTGCTCTTTTTTTGCAAGTGCTTCAGGAAATAGAAGTGCCTCTGTTGGTGAAATTACATTGAAAACGCAGTCTAGGTGAAGAAACTTTTCAACGAAGGGAATCGCGATAATAGCATATTGCGGTAATAACGCCTGAAGGTGCTGGATAGATGTTTCATCCGTCCGATCACTTACCCCGATATAGATCGTTTTGCCGTCAATGATGACATCGCCGCCTTCTATGTGATTTTTGTGAAGGTTGAAAAACGGAATATCATTCGTCTCGAGCCACGATTTCAAGATAAGTTCTTCACCCTGCCTAATGTTTGTTGCCATCTCTGCTACATAAACTGTGTTTCCGAGAGTGAAGCCGATATCTCTTGTAAAGACTTGTTCTGGATATGTAATTTCAGGCGGTAATTTAATTACCTCAATACCTTCTCGTTCAAGTGTCTCGGTAAAGTGGGCGTGCTGCTCCAAGGCGAGTGCTTGATTTATATTTTCTTCTTTGAACTCTTTTTGCGTTTCATTGATGATTTCACGAATTTCCATATAGCGGGGTTCACAGACGATCACCCGTGATAGCTTTGAATATTCACTCGCGCAATACGCCTCTAATTCTTCGTTTATCTTATTTACCATTAGTGAGCTCCCTCTAAATATAATTGTATCTTTACTATTACCTTTTTTTTCTACAAAGAAACATGAAAATTAAGTTGTCTCAAAAAGATTCTTCGTTCATCTTCATGACATTTCACTACTTGAAAATTCATTCAAAATAAAACACTAGGAAAAAAGGATTATTTTTTTTCTGGTCGAATATATAATGAAGGCGTTTTCAATATAAGGGGGAGATAGTAATGATCGATACTCCGTTGATCATGACTCAAATCATTGAAAGAGCGGAAAAGTATTTTTCGAAAAAAGAAGTAGTTTCGCGTACGGATGGTGGAATCCACACTTTTACATATGCGGAGATTGCAGAACGCACAAGAAGACTTGCGAGTGTGTTGGCGAAATTAGGAATTAAGACGGGTGACCGTGTTGGAACGCTTGCCTGGAACCATCATAGGCATCTTGAAGCCTACTTTGCAATTCCTTGCTCTGGAGCAGTCCTGCACACCATCAATATGCGTCTTTCCCCTCAACACGTTTCTTATATCGTTAATAGTGCAAAAGATCGCTTATTATTAATTGATCCAGATGTAATTCCTCTATTGGAGGCGATTAAAGATGAGCTGCCTACAGTGGAAGGGTATATCGTTATGACCGATAAAGCGGAGCTTCCTGAAACGTCCCTGTCACCTCTATACCATTATGAAACGTTATTGGCCGAGGGGAATCCAAAACAGCCATTCATTCAAGGTTTAGATGAAAACGCTCCGGCAGGCATATGTTACACCTCTGCTACGACAGGGAACCCAAAAGGTGTGGTTTATTCGCATCGCGGGATATTGTTGCATGCGATTGCACTTGGTCTTGCCGATTCCACCGCAATTAGCGAAAGGGATGTAGCCCTTCCCGTCGTGCCTATGTTTCATGTCAATGCTTGGGGGATGCCTTTTGCCAGCGTTTGGTTCGGGACCAAGATGGTTTTGCCCGGACCGTATTTCACACCGAAAATATTGGCGGAGCTAATAGAAGCGGAGAAGGTCACCATTGCTGCAGGGGTTCCGACGATTTGGCTTGGATTATTAAAGGAGCTTGAAGAAACCAGCCATGATACGAGCAGCATCCGCGCTGTATTATGCGGAGGGTCGGCTGCACCAAAAAGCATGATTAAGGCATTTGAACAAAGGCATGGAATACCGTTTTTGCATGCTTATGGGATGACTGAAACAAGTCCGCTCGTTTTTATTTCCAAACCAAAAAGCTATCAGGAAGGCCTTCCTGAAGAAGAACTTTATGAATTGAAGGCAAAGCAAGGTCTTGTTGCGCCAATGATCGAGATTAAAGTGATTGGCCCGGACGGTGAAGTTTCACCTGATGGGAAAGAAATGGGCGAATTACTGATAAGAGGACCTTGGATTGCGAATGAATATTATCAAGATGAACGGACAGAGGATACGTTTAAGGACGGATGGCTGTATACAGGCGATGTCGTCACGATAGATGAGGAGGGATTCGTGAAGATCGTCGACCGGACCAAGGACCTGATCAAAAGCGGCGGGGAATGGATTTCTTCTGTAGATCTGGAGAATGCGTTAATGGCCCATGAAGGGATCTTTGAGGCGGCAGTCATTGCAGTGCCTCACGAAAAATGGCAGGAGCGCCCGATAGCATGCGTTGTTTTGAAGGATGCATATAAAGGGCAAGTGTCCGAGGAAAACATCATCGAATTTTTAAAGCCGCAGTTTGCAAAATGGTGGCTGCCGGATGAAGTGGTGTTTTTGGATGAGATTCCGAAAACGGGGGTTGGGAAGTTTTTGAAAAGGGCCTTGCGAGATCAGCTTCAGGATAAATACATCAAGAAATAACGGAATGATTTTATTAATTATAACTTTTCCCCCTATTCTGTTAATGATCGGGAATATATAATTAATTCATCGAATGAGAAGGAGGAAGAAAAAATTGAGTATCGAATCGACATCAACTGCAGGTACTGTATTAGTCACATATTCCGATCGGACAGCTACCGTTGCTATGAATCGCCCAGAGGCGATGAATGCTTTAAATCCGGAAATGCTGCATGATTTCATTAATGCGCTTAAAGAAGTAAGTGATAATGAAGAAGTGGACGTCGTCATTTTAAAAGGAAATGGAAAAGCTTTTTCCGCGGGCGGAGATATTAAGATGATGCTCTCTCCCGGAAAAGAAAACGCTTTCGATGACTTGATGGATGGCATCAGTGAATTGGTGACCACTTTATATTTCATGCCTAAATTGACCATTAGCGCCATTCATGGAGCTGCCGCAGGGCTTGGCTTGAGTATAGCTCTTGCAACGGATCACCTCATTGCGGATTCGGAAAGTAAGATTGCGATGAATTTTATCGGGATTGGACTGATTCCAGATGGCGGTGGACATTTCTTCCTTGAGCGCCGACTTGGTGAGGTGGGTGCAAAAGAATTGATCTGGGAGGGAAAAGTGCTTACAGCGCTCGAGGCCATAGACAAGGGCCTCATTCATAATGTGGCAGACGGAACATTGGAACAGGCGGTGGAGAAAAAGGTGCAAGCTTGGCTGCAAAGCCCGATTTCTGCCATGATCAAAACGAAGAAAATCCTTAGTGAAAAAAATCGTCCCTTATTAATTAAAATGCTTGAGATAGAAAAAGCGGCTCAAATGAAAATGCGTCAAACGGCCGATCACCAAGAAGGAATAAAAGCTTTCGTCGAGAAAAGAAAACCGAACTTCACCGGTAAATGAAAAATATCAATCGGAAGAGGCCGTCACGTTAGTGTGACGGCCTCTTGCGTATATTAAATGAGTGCGCTTCCATTACTGTCAGCGGTGAAAAAGCAAGAGCTTGCCTGCTGGAGATACGCAGCGGTGTGTTTGATCTTGGTAGTTTTTTTCATTTAGAAGATTTTGTCCTATTTCTTTTGCTTGCCCATCATTCTCTGCAGTAAAAGATTCATCCAATAGTTTTTCTCCTGAAGGTTCAAAAACGGTTAGCTTATATAGTATGGTCATTTTCAAAAACTCCCTTTTCGAATTTGTATACGTTTTCTGATGAACCGAACGGTTATGAAAATTCTATCATTATCTGTCAATTTTGACTATTATTATTTGAAAGAAATATATGAAAACGAAGGATATTGAATAATAGCAAAATAGTAACAAAATTGATGTGAAATAATTATATTAAACAAACTTTCTCTGCTCGTTTATTTAGAGTGGATGTGAACGAAGCCTATTTATGCAAGCGGTATTCTATCTTTAAAATTAAAAATCATAAATGATATAATAGTCTAGAAGAAAAGTGTATGGAGTATGTGTATAGGTTGAAGGGAGTTAGATGATATGACGGTGAAAATCGTGAATAATATAACGGAATTGATAGGGAATACACCAATTGTAAGGATTAACCATTTAACAGGGCGGGATGACGCGGAAGTCTTTGTAAAGCTTGAATATTTCAATCCGAGCAGGAGTGTGAAAGACCGGGCTGCATTTAACTTGATTAAGCAAGCGGAGCTTGATGGGGTCATCCAATCTGGTGCCACGATCATCGAGCCTACTTCCGGCAATACAGGTATCGGACTTGCGATGAATGCAGCGGCGAAAGGCTACAGAGCCATCATGGTCATGCCGGATAATATGTCAAAGGAAAGAATCAATATTCTTAAGGCATATGGAGCGGAAGTTGTCCTCACCCCGGCTGCGGAACGGATGCCAGGTGCGATTCGTAAAGCTCAGGAACTTGCTGCAGAGATTCCGAATAGCTTTATCCCCCAGCAATTCGAGAATAAAGCCAATCCTGATATTCATAGAGTGACGACAGCTGTCGAGATTTTGGAACAGATGGATAAAAAGCTGGATGTGTTTGTGGCAACGGCCGGTACAGGCGGGACGATTACAGGAACGGGTGAAGCGTTAAAAGAGCAGCTGCCACATTTAAGGGTTGTCGTTGTCGAGCCTAAAGGCTCGCCGGTTCTTTCAGGCGGGAAGCCTGGTCCGCATAAGCTGGTCGGAACAAGTCCCGGTTTTGTGCCTAGCATTTTAAACACGAATGTGTTCGATGAAATTGTCCAAGCGGCTGATGAGGATGCGATTTCAACGATGAAAGATATGGCGGCGAAGGAAGGGATACTAATTGGACCATCAAGCGGTGCTTCTGTTTGGGCTGCGCTCAAGGAGGCACGTCGCCTTGGTGCAGGTAAACGTGTCCTGTGCATTGCCCCGGATAATGGTGAACGTTATTTAAGCATGGATATTTTTCAATAGCTAGTAAAGACCGAACGCGGTGCAAGTGACAATGTACCGCGTTCGGTCTTTTTATTTAACAATGTGGCGATACTGTTCATTAAATGATGGGAAAGTACGTTCTGGTTGTGATAAAGTAAAAGAAATGACAGGTATACAGAGGTGAGGTAATGAGCAGTGTGAAATTCATTCATGCGGCGGATCTTCATCTGGATAGTCCCTATTCAGGGCTGAAGGATTTGCCGTCAACGATATTAAAGGAATTAAGGGAAAGCCCATTCAAAGCCTTTCAAAAGGTCATAAACGAGGCCATTTTCCATCAAGTTGATTTTATCGTGTTGTCCGGCGATTTGTTTGATGGGGAAAATCGGAGTCTGCGGACGCAGGTGCGCTTTCGGACCGAAATGATAAAACTACAGCAACAACAAATCCCTGTTTATATCATTCACGGAAATCATGATCATCTTAGCGGAACTTGGATTACTGTGGAGCTCCCCGATAATGTCAACGTTTTCTCAGGGCAAACGGAAGTGAAATTGTTTGAAAAAGCGGATGGGACAAGCGTCCACTTATATGGATTCAGTTACCCTCGCCGGCATGTAAAGGAGAGGATGATTGAAACCTACAAGAAGTCTGAAGGGGCCGATTATCATATAGGGCTGCTTCATGGGAATTTGGAAGGCAATGTGGAGCATAGCCCTTACTCCCCTTTTTCCCTAAAGGAGCTGGCTGACAGGGATTTCGATTATTGGGCGCTCGGTCATATTCATAAGCATCAGGTGGTTTCAGAGGACCCGCTCGTTATTTACTCAGGCAATATTCAAGGCAGGAACCGCAAGGAAACAGGGGAAAAAGGATGCTTGCTAATCGAACTCGATGGAGACATAAGACGACATTCGTTTATATGTACCGCCGAGGTGATATGGGATAGTGAAACAATTGAAGTATCCACAGATAGGGGATTCGATGATATCTTCAAGCGGTGCAAGGAACTCATCGAGCAAAAAAGCTCCGATGGCAGAAACCATCTTTTGGAAATAAAGTTGGATGCCGGGGGATATCCGGGGAAGGTCGGGGAATATCTTGACGAATTGATCCGGATATTACAGGAAGAAGAGCAAGGTGAGGCATTTGTCTGGGTGTATAAAATCAAGCTTATCCAGACCAAGCCAATGGCTAGGCCAGGTGAGAGCTTATCACCATTTATGGCTGAGGTCTCACAGCTTGCTTCTGAATTTGAGGATACGGAGGATGCTCTGGTCCCGCTTTATCATCACCCGGCTGCAAGAAGATTTCTTGATTCGATGGAACCAACAGAGCAGAAGTCACTTTTGGATGAAGCGGACAGGTGGCTTTTGCATCTGTTTGAAACGAACAAATAATGAGGGAGGAGGAGAAGCGGTGATCATTAAAGACCTCCATGTTTATGGCTATGGAAAACTCGAAAACCAGCGTTTTCCTGAACTAAGTCAGCTGCAGGTATTCTTTGGCGAAAATGAATCAGGCAAGTCCACCATCATGTCTTTCATGCATAGTATTTTATTTGGGTTTCCGACAAAAGTTCAAAACGAACCGCGCTACGAGCCTAAAATGCATGCCAAATATGGGGGAAGGCTCACCCTTATAACAAAAAAACATGGGGAAATCGTTATTGAACGAGTGAAGGGAAAAGCGACTGGCGATGTATCGATCACCTTTGAAAATGGGAGGGCAGGAGGTGAGGAAGAACTGAATGAGATTCTTCATGGTGTTGATAAAAACTATTATCAAGCCATTTTTTCTTTCGACCTTCAAGGACTTCAAGGCTTACATACGCTAAGTGAAGGAACCATGAGTAAATATTTGCTGTCAGCTGGTCTGGTCGGGAATGATAAGCTTCTTGAGGCAGAAACGAAATTGCAAAAAGAGCTTGATCGGCTATTCAAGCCATCAGGACAGAAACCGCTTTTGAATGTGAGAATAAAAGAACTTAAGGAACTGCAGAAAAAGGTAAAAGCATCAGAAGAGGAGCAGCGATCTTATACGACACTTTTGCAAGAAGAAACAGAATTTAAGGAGAGGATTGCTGAAATTACGGAAGCTATCCAAGAGGTAGAAGAAGAGCTTGTGAATGTGGGCACTTTCCTGCGCATTAAGCCCTTGATCGAGGAGCAAGCGAAAATTGAAGCGGAACTAAGTAAAGTAAAGGATGTTAGATTTCCTGTAGATGGTTTAAAAAGACTTGAGCAGTTGCAAGCAATTGGGAGGCCAATGAAGGCCCAGCTAGACGCATTGACAGAGAAACTGAACAAAATTGAAGAGAATCTCGTTGAAAGCGAAATCAATCCGTTCATCAAGGAGCACAAAGAGCAGCTTGAGCAGGCAGTCGACCAAGGTACTTTACTGGAAAAACTAGAGCTGGACATTCGTAGGGCGGAACACGAAAGGCTGATGGAAGAAAAGTATATTGAAAAGGTGAAGCGGGAACTATTCCTCGATCAACCTGATGATGAAATTAACAAACTTGATATCAGTACATATATGAAGGAAAAGGTTAAACGGACGGAGAGGGATAAGCATCAACTGCAAAATAATAAAAAACAGCTCGATGACAAATATGGGCTGCAAAAGGTAAGTCTGGAGACGGCAGAAGTCCGCCTGAAGGAGATAGAAGCCCAGATAATGCCAGAGGAAAAACGAAGCAAGCTGGAATCCTTATACAACAAGCAACATAACAGTGAATTTAAAGCAGTCAAAAGGCTCATTCTTGATGAGCAAATACTCGAACTTGAAAAACAATTGGCTCTAAAGAAGAACAAGAAGGCGCAGGCTCGCAAACGTTCACGAATCATGAATGGAAGTATAATAGCGCTACTAGGGTTAGGTGCTATCAGTTGTTATTTCAGTGATCAGCTGTTGCTTTCAATGATACTTCTGGCCGCGGCCGCTTTGTTTGCGGTTTCCAGGTATCTTTTCAAAGGAGAAGATCCATTATCAGGGCATATACGGCAATTGGATGATGCGAAACGAAAAAGGGCAGCACTTGGCAGTGAAACCAATCAGGATCATGATGGAGAGTCGATGGGAGAATTACTGGGACTGGACGACCGCCTCCAAAGACAGCTTGAAACGGAAAGAGTCAAATATGGGGAACGGGAGGAAGCATTTGAATCGACCATTCAGGAGTACGCGGCTTGGGAAGCTGCAAGGGACAGATTGGCTAAAGAAATGAAAAGCATCTTAAGCGAATGGGGCATGTCCTTTCCCGGCATGGAAATCAATCTTGAATCTGTATTTGACATGCTTGGAGATTGGAAGGAGGCGGTTGAAAGGAAATATGAAACAATCAAGCGGCACGATTATCTACATGAAGAATTCGAAGGTAAAGCGAATATTTTACTTCACTTTGCTCACCGCCTTGATTTTGACCCATCCACTTGGCGTGCAGCAATTACCCTTTTGAAGCGGGAATTGAACAATGCTGTAGAGTTATCCATCCAACGAACGCAATGGTTACAGGAACGAATCCGTTTGCGGGATGAAACCGAGCAGCTTTTGATTGAAAAAGACTATCTTGATGCGGAAATGGAACAGCTTTTTGAGTTAGCGATGGTCAATGATGAGGAAGAATATAGACATAACGCGGCATTATTCGAAAAAAAAGGAGCTTTGCAAAATCAACTTGATTTGCTTACCATTCAAGTTGAGCAATCCAGGATGCTTCCGGAACGAATACAAATGTATGTAAACAAAGGGGTCACCTCCTATACATTTGAAGGTTTGGAGCGGAAACAAAAGGATACTGCAAAACTGAAATCTGCATTATTAGAAAAACTGACTGACACGAAGCATAGAATTAAGCGCCTTGAGGCATCAGGTGTTTATGATGATTTGCTTCATCGGTTTTATGAAGAAAAAGCGGCATTTAACGAAGAAGCGAAAGAATGGGCCAAATTGGCAATTGCAAAAAGCTTATTGAATAAAACGTTGGACCGATATAAAAGGGAACGTCTTCCGAAGGTCATCGCTGATGCCGAGCGACACTTTTCCTTTTTAACGAATGGACGTTATACGAAAATCATTGTTGATCATTTGGGAGAAGGAATCATGGTACAGCGCAGTGACGGCTTGAGATTCGGGGTGGAAGAGGTCAGTCGCGGTACAGCCGAGCAAATTTATGTTTCCCTAAGGTTTGCCCTTGCTGAACATACTTTTGAGGATGATTCTTTTCCGCTCATCATCGATGATGGTTTTGTCAATTTTGATGCAATAAGGACAAAACGGATGCTTGAGTTATTGAAAAAAACTTCACGAAAACGGCAAATCTTCTTTTTTACATGCCATCGACATGTAATGGAGAATTTCGCAGAAGAGCAAGTAATCCATCTCTCCGATCTTATATTGAACAAAGATAATGATTTGATTATCCGTGGATTATAATCGGGTTGAAATAATGATTAAAGAGAGTGGAGGCATTGAATATTAATGAGATTGTCTGCGGTTTTGGAGGATTTGTACGTAGTCCGTTTCATTGCACTGCAGGCGCCTGTTTATCAAGAAGCTTACGTAGACGCGCATTTCCCGCAGGAGTGTCGTTGCCTTCCGTTCCAATCCACTCAGAATTATCAGATAGAAGAACATCTTTGTTCACAGTATTGAGGTTTATAGTTAGACTTAGACTGTTGTTTGCACTTCAGGGACTCTCTTATTCAGAGGCGGTCGGGTAGTGCACTGCCTCCTATAATTTGGACACCTTTTTACTAAGCAGCAT
This sequence comes from Peribacillus muralis, assembly GCF_001439925.1. Classification (GTDB taxonomy): domain Bacteria; phylum Bacillota; class Bacilli; order Bacillales; family DSM-1321; genus Peribacillus; species Peribacillus muralis. The sequence goes on along the minus strand of NZ_LMBV01000003.1, from coordinate 283,383 downwards.
GCCCAAAACTAGTTCTATAAGACACTGGACTTTTTCGTCTTAATCTTGACNNACACTTCAAGTTCTTTCTTGAAGTGGTCTATACTCTCGAATTGTTGTAAGGACAGAAATTCTGATTTCAATATTCCGAAGAAATTTCTATAACGGCGTTGTCGTAACAATTTCCTTTTCGAGTTATGCGATGCATTGAAGCCCTAGTTCTTTCATAATACGAAGTACTTTCTTCTTGTTTATCACATAGCCTCTGGATTGAAGAGTGTCTGTGATACGCAGATAACCAAGGCGTCCTTGGTGCTTACGGTAAATGAAGCGAATTCTCCTTTTCCACTTACGGTCGGGATCGGCTGTTTCCATGATTGAACGTGGTAATAGTAGGTACTTTTCGGCAAATCAGCTATCTTCACCAATTGGTTAACAGGAAATTCATGTCTTAGTTCATATACTACTTTCGCCTTGATTATTTTCGTGATTCTTCCTGAACTAAGGCTCTCAGCCTTTTTAAATACGCATTCTCCATACGCAGGTGGTCGATTTCTTTTTTCATTTCTTCTATTGATTGAGTAGAGGAATTTTCTTTCTCATTCCTTTTCTTTTGATCATGAGATGACATGGTAGATGCCCCCTTTTCCTTTATTTTAAGGGCATCTTCTCCACCTACGGACCATAGAGGGTCTGGTATGTGGAAAATGGCCGATGCCTCTTGAACAGAGTAATTCGTTTCTTTTATTCATTTTAAAGGCTGGCCTTTATTTTGTATAGGGGTAAGGAGAATGCTTGAATCACCATGGTGTTTAACAACATNGAACGGAGTGATCTACTCCAACCTCTTTAGCTAACTCTCGATAACTTACTAAATCATTCAAAAAACGTTATATGGCCTGATGCTTTACTACTAGAGTGAATTTACCTGCGTCTGTGAGGGCTCCCCATACCCATATTTCCCGCAGGAGTCTCGAGCCTTCCGTAGCATTCCACTGAAATACAGATTATCGCGATTTGCTTCATGAACGGACGATTTATCCAAGGTGAAGGGTGGAAAATTTTAAATATTAATGTTCCGGAATGGCTCATATCTATAATTGAATGCCCACTTTAATCAATCAATCGCAGGATGATGGATCTCGATATTTTTGGTTCATTATGCTTATAAAGATTGACAGTGATAATCATTTTCATTAAACTTGTATTATTAGAATAATAAGGGGAGTATTTTTATGCGACCAGTTATTAATACACAGTCTTTATCGCTCGGTTATGGTGATAAATTAATAATAAATGATATGAATTTAAAAGTACCCAAAGGGGAGATCACCGTTTTCATTGGTGCCAATGGTTGTGGGAAATCAACATTGCTGCGATCGGTCGCCCGTTTGCTGAAGCCGCAAGCTGGTTCTATTATCCTTGAAGGCAAGGCGATTTCTTCGATGTCATCGAAGGATGTAGCGAGAAAAATGGCGATTCTTCCACAATCGCCGACAGCTCCTGAAGGTCTTACCGTCTACCAGCTCGTGAAACAAGGAAGGTATCCGTACCAAAGTTGGTTGAAACAGTGGAGCTCCGAGGATGAAGAGAAGGTTCAAAAGGCAATTGAAGCTACGAACCTGTCAGAATTGAAGGATCGCGCGGTCGATGAGTTATCGGGAGGTCAGAGGCAGCGGGCATGGATTGCGATGACACTGGCCCAGGATACGGACATCATATTGCTGGATGAACCGACTACATATCTTGATATGACCCATCAAATTGAGATTCTTGACTTACTGTTCGACTTGAATGAGCTTGAGAATCGAACGATCGTTATGGTGCTTCATGATTTGAATTTGGCATGCCGTTATGCGGATAATCTGGTTGCGATTAAAGATGGGGCGATACATGCAGAGGGAAGGCCTGAGGAAATCATCACACCTAGGTTGGTACAGCAAGTATTCGGGATGGAATGCCAAATTTCCTTTGATCCGGTATTCGGCAGTCCGATGTGCATCCCGTTTGGGAAGGGCCGTTACGCTCAAAGTCGGGTAAAAATGAGGGCAAATGGTTAAACTCACACCAGCCATTGAAACAGAGCTCCAAGGTTTTCGCGTATCAGTTGTCGATGAAGGCAAATCTTCCAAAACCTTTAGCGATTTCGATGAGCTGATTTTGTATGCACAAGCCCGGACAGGGGCGGAGACGTCAAAAATAGCCATATCCATGTGGTTCAGACGGTATGCTTTTTTTATTACGGCACAATTGTATATGGTCAGCAAACACCGGCTTGCCTGGGAGGGTAAGCTGGGGGACATTGACGTTTTGGATGATCCGGATGATATACATTGGCAGCCGGTTTTTTTATTGAAAAAAAATCGGTGGAGAAATGTCACGGAGAAGGAAAGTTCCGCTGCCCTTCATTCGATATTAAGCAGGTTTGGTGGAGATGTTATTGGCCCGCTTTCCAAAACCACTAAAATATCGAAGCTTGTACTGTGGGAAACGATTTGGAGCTATGTGGTATGGATGTATAGCGAGTTACTGAAACAGACTGATAAAAAGACCAGAGTTGAAACGGACATAAAATGCTTGCTTGAAGATGAAGTATGGCTGAATATTGAAAGGCGTTCACCATTTAAGCGATTCATAGGGGGCAAAACGGTCCCCGAGTCGATGAATCCTTATAAACGAATGACATGCTGTTTATATTATCGAATTGAAGGACAGGAAAAGTGCACGTATTGTCCGAACAAAAACTGTTAATCAAATAGAATTAAAAGCTAGGCTAGGTTTAGAGCCTGGCCTTTTTGCGGGTGAAAAAGTGACAACGCAGAGTCCTTTCCTTACAATATGTCCAGCCCTTATTGACAAATCTAAACGCACTAACATGGTTCATATGTTATAATGTTGTTATTTAATCGAACGGGGGCACTCGCATGGGAAATGGGATCATTCACTATGGAATTGGTGAAATTGTAGATATATATATGTATATAAAAACGAGTACAAAGGCGGTTGCAAGTAATGGAAAGCCATTTTTAACATTGATCTTGTGTGATAAAACCGGAGAGATCGAGGCAAAACTTTGGGATGTTTCCGAGGCTGATGAGAAAACGTACTGTGCCGAAGCCACGGTCAAAGTTCAAGGGGAAGTCCAGAATTATCGAGGCCGAAGCCAATTGAAGATCCGTAATATAAGACTCACATCAGATGCTGATGGGATAACAAAGGCCGATTTAATTCAAACGGCACCTATAAGTCAGGAAGAAATGATGGAAACGATCACTCAATTCATTTTTGAAATGAGGAATCCGAATATCCAAAGAGTGACCAGGCACCTTATAAAAAAATATCAGAATGAGTTTCTGACGTTTCCTGCTGCGACCAAGAACCATCATGAGTATATGTCGGGCCTCGCTTATCACGTAGTATCGATGTTAGGTCTGGCTAAAGCGGTATCAACTCTTTATCCATCGCTTGATCGCGACCTTTTGTATGCAGGCGTCATCCTGCATGACCTTGGGAAGGTGCATGAGCTATCTGGACCTGTCTCAACCGTTTACACGGTGGAAGGGAACTTATTGGGGCATATAACCATCATGGTTAATGAAGTGGGTAAGGCAGCAGAGGAATTGGGGATTGAGGCAGAAGAAATCATGATCCTCAAGCATTTGATATTAAGCCATCATGGCAAAGCGGAATGGGGCAGCCCCAAACCTCCAATGGTGAGGGAAGCCGAAGTGCTGCATTACATCGATAACATGGATGCCAAGATAAATATGATGGACCGGGCCTTGGAGAAAGTGAAACCGGGTGAATTCACGGAAAGAGTCTTTGCGCTCGATAATCGTTCATTTTATAAACCTACATTTTGAAGAAATATGCTTCTTTCCGTTGGAGAAAGAAGCATATTTTTTTTGTTCACGCATATTCTCTAGTAAATGATTAGTAGATTTTTTGGGAGGGAATGGACATGCCGATTTGGATATGGTTTGTGTTTTTCGGAATAATTGTAAGTGCAGTCATGTCAATTTGGACAGCTAGGCAGGAGCGCCTCATAGATGATGCATGGATAGAAAAGGAAGGCCAGAAGTACATTGAACGTATGGAAGAAGAGCGTGAGAGGCGTAAAAAGGATATAAATCAGGGAGCATAGCTAATAAAGGCGACAGGACTTCGTCCTGTCGCCTTTAACGATCCAATTATTTTTCAGCTTTAGCTGCATCACCAGAAGTAATCGCATCTTTTAGATCTTTATCTTTAATCTTCACATCCGCTTTTTTCACTTCGGCATTCAAAATATCTTGAACCTTGGTTTGGTCAATTTGTGCCACTTTCAAATCATATTCTAGATCTTTTTTCATATCCTTGTACGATTTTTTTTCTTTTATATCTTGAAGTTGGATGATGTGGTAGCCATAATCGGATTTAACCGGTTTGCTGATTTCATCTTTCTTCATCTTGTATGCTTGCTCTTCGAAGGCAGGCACCATTTCACCTTTACCGAACCAGCCAAGTTCCCCGCCTTTTTCAGCTGAACCTGTGTCTGTTGAATATTCTTTTGCAAGTTTAGCGAAGTCTTCGCCTTTGTCCAATTTAGCCTTCACTTCGTCAGCTGTTTTTTGGTCTTTTACAAGAATATGTCTCGCTTTGATTTGTGGTTTATAATCTTCATAAGCTTTTTTCACATCAGCTTCTTTTACGGTAATATCAGCAACGGCTGCTTTTTCTTGAAGCATGCCAATTTTAAGTGCACGTTTAAGATCATCTTCACTCTTATATCCGGAAGATGCTAAGGCTGTTTGGAAATTATCACCCATTTGCGCTTTAAGCTCGGCCGTTTTAGCCTTCACTTCTTTATCTGTTACTGTATATTTTTCAGAAAGTACTTTTTCATAAACAAGTTCTTGAAGAACGGCGTCACCATAACGGTCTTTCATGACATTATAAAATTCTTCTTTGGATATATCTCCCGCTTTCGTTTCCACGACTGCTTCTTTGTCGCTGTTGCATGCTGTAAGTCCGATCAGCCCTGCAGTAACAGCAATCGATAATGCCCACTTCTTCATTAAAAACAACTCCTAGTTTTAAGTTTCTGGTTTGCACTTCTTTGTAATTCCACAAAATTAACTATAACATATTCTGGTTACTTTACAAAAAATAATATATTGATGTATGAATAAGAATTTTTGAGAAAATGGGTGGATGCCTACCCAGATCATAAACCTCTACATATGATAAATCGAGGACATCAAAAGGAGGTAGCATAATGAGTAATGGATTTAACGGAGGTTTCGCTTTGTTAGTAGTGTTATTCATTTTATTAATAATTGTAGGCGCAGCCTATTGCTGACCAATTGCAAAATTAATAATGGGAAGTGCCCACTCCTTTTGCCATGGAGTTGAATAGGATAGGGTAGCCGCTCAACAGAATAAGACTGAAATGTTTATCAAGCTACGAAAGGGATGAATTCCTTTTGGCGGATATAAGAGTGTGCAAGAAACTGCTATTACTTAAGAATGGAAAGGAGGAAGATCAATGTCTGGAGGAATAGGTGGAGGCTTTGCTCTAATTGTCGTTCTTTTCATCCTGTTAGTCATCATTGGGGCTTCTTGGTTATAAATGCATAATCAAAAGGCGAAGCAGATCGCTTCGCCCTTTTTCTTTATTTTGAAAAATGCTCCGGGTATCACCAATGTATGTAACAAATGATTAGTAATCATTCGTTGCTCATCTCTACGTATATAAAATTTCAATATAGGAGGATAATAACATAATAGTAATCAATACATTAATGGTCCTGAATACTTTAGGCTGCCGGTCTTCAGCAATTTCCTTTTGGATACATAAAGAGTTCGTCATTCTATTAATATTATAAAGAATCAAAATGGCAACAATAATAAACCAGAACGAGATCAAAACCTAAAATCCCTCCTTGCAAAACATCATGTATAAATACGATACCAAATTATAATCAAAAAAGATACTTAAAAATCTTTTCTGGCACCTTTATGAAAAGAACTGTCATGTCATATCCTTCTTGATGTTTCTCCATATAATCCGGTATGCAGGGATAATAACATGGTGAAATAATGAATGTAATGCCGAAAACCAAGTCCGCCCCCAAGTAAAATCACTGACACAATGAAGAAAGGTAAAACAAGGGAGAAGAAATATAGATGCTTTCGAATCGGATAAGTGACGTATACATTGCATGTAAGCATAAGTTTTCACTTTTTTACATAAAAATCGTTAAGGTAAATAGTGTAATAGTTTGTGAACAGGATATAATAAGACTAGTAGGCTAAAGAATAACAAAGGTTGGTCATCATACAAAACAACCCGGGATGAAACGGAACTTATAGATTAAATAAACTGAAAAAAGAACAGACGGCAACTTCCTTATTGCTTTACCACGTCAGCCATTTTCCACGAGTTGCTCTCTAAAGACTGTTGAATTTACTTACATACAATACGTTGAATGATTAAAATTAGTTGATTTAGTTAGTAGATTATCATTACCGCATTATGGACAAGGTCTACAGGCGTTTATCCATTAAGACGGTCAAATTTATATCGTGAAATCCCTAAGGTTTTACGGTTTATGTTAAATATGAATGATGGAATGGGGATTATGATGTATGAGAAATATGAATGAAGAAATAGACATACTCCGTTTTCATCAGGGGCTATTATTGAACCTGATTCGCAATCCAGAGGCAAAGTTGGACTATTTGTTTGTCGAAAAAAATTTCTCGAAGAAGGAAGCGGAAGATTTATTCGAAGTATGTGATAATTTGAGCAAACGCTACGAAATAGAAAAAGCGGAAGGATACATGAACTTTCGACCGCTTTTTAACCAATTTGCAAGAAGGGTGAATCCAAAAATAACTACAAAGGAATGCATCGATGCATGCCTCTCACAAGGTTTATATATAGCCTTCATGAGGGAAATGGATAGAGTGTGAGGCTATACTGGCTCAGTTTCTTTCTCTATCTTTTTTTTGGTGATTTTACCCTCCACATCAGTAAACTCCTGATCAATATTATCGAAAGATCGTTCAAAGATTTGCATGAAATCTTCACCGTATATATTCCGGATGACGGCCATCATTTCAATCATATCGGGGAACTTACCATAAAGCTCGCGAAGTGGAAGCGCACCTGAGAAAGCGGAATTTTTACTAGGATCGTAAGTCTCCATTAAATCTAGGAGGATCTTTTCACCTTCAGGGGTAATTTCAATATACGTATTCCTTTTGTCATTTTCTTTCTTCGAAAATGTTAAAAACCCGCGTTCCTCTAATTTCTTCGAAAAGTTAAATGCAGTGGAAACATGCATAACCCCAAATTTTGCAACGTCTGAAATGGAAGAGCCATTAAGGTGGTAGGCAATCCAAAGAATATGGTGCTCATTGATATTTAGATCATAGGGTTTAATCCATTGCTGCCAATCTTTTTCAATCGATTTCCATAATGCTTTGCTTAATTGTGCAATTCGTTGACTAAAAATCATTGCTTCTTTCATAGAATAATTTTTATTCTGCATATTATGAGCTCACCTACTTATAAGATTCTGTATATTTATTATGACAATAAAATAAAAATTAATAAAGATAATATTTGCGAAATTTTTAGAAAATTTTAGTTTTTTTAAGGGATTCTCCATTTTTCTCTTGTTTTAAATGTTATTTGTTGGGAAAAATGGAGAATCCGGCTTATGCATCCATGTTAACCATCATTTTTAGAAGACGGAATGGCCGTTTCCAATTGTTTTAATGAAGTCTCAATGTCTTGTACGTTCTTCAATAATTCATTCTTATTCGGTTCGATTTCCTGCTTCCAGTTCTCGATGACTACCTGAACGTCCGAAATAAACGTTTTTACCGTTTCTTTGCTGATTTGCGTGGCTTCCAACGAATCATCTTTAATATTTTGCATTTTTACCTTCAGTTCCTCAATGGTAGCCTTCATTTCTTCCGCATTCGTTTTGATGCGATTGCGTAAGTCCTTGCCTGTGCTTGGTGCTGCAAGCAAGGTTGCGGCACCCGCTACGACTGTTCCAGTTAAAAAGCCAATTAGCAATGATTTTGCTTTCATTAGGATCACCTCATTTAATAATATTGTTTTCGCGTTACATGGTCTGATTCCCTGCTGAAAAAAAACTCAATTGGAAATTTAAATAAATAGGGATGGAAATGCTATTGATAACAAAATACCATAATTTTCTTCTCTATGGAAGAGTATCTACCATTTTATCTTTATATCACAAAAATATTTTCTTAAACTTAGATTGTGAATATATAATATTTAAAAATAACTTGAAAATTTAGCGAAAACGCTTCATATAAAGGAAAGAGGAGCATATAGATAGTAAAAAACAAGCTGTCGCAACATGGATGGCACTGGTGGGTTATGAATGGAAATCATTTTTTTATTTGGCCTGATATGCTTGTGCGGGATGGGTTATTTTCTAAGAAAAGCAAAAACTCCAGGCATTTATCCGACTAAGAGGGTGCTCCAGGCTAGAGCCTACGCTTTTGGCCTGCCCGGTGGCTTGTTGCTTTTCATTTGGTTGATGTGGCTGTTCATTCATTGATGGTAGAGGTTGACTCTGGCTGACTCCAGATTCATAAGAGTGAAAAAAAAAGCACCGGGCATGCCGGTGCTTTTCAAGTATGATGATCTAGCTGGTTTAAGCATTAATGGATACATTTGATTTTCTGACGATGCCGTTCACAATTGGATAAATGATGACCATCGCAACTGTATTTAGCAGTACGGCAGGAAGCACAACAGCTCCGAAAAGGGCAACGAAAGGACCTGGAAGGGATACGATATAATATGCCGATCCAAGGAAGACAGCACCGGAGATGATTGTTCCTACGGCAGTCAAGATACTTACCGTCACTACGGATGTTGAAAACTTCTTAAGACCGATGAATAAAAGGTAAAACAGAAAGGCAGTTGCCAATTTGTCTATGATATTTGGAATCTGTCCTCCAGGAAATGTAGTTGTCATCGCAGAGATGGCTCCAGCAGCCAAGGCGACAATGAAGACATTCTTTTTCTCAGGAAACAAGGTAATCGCCAAAAACATCATCAACAGCATCATATCCGGTTTCATTCCCAGGAAGAAACCTGGAACGATGAAATGCAGGGCAGCTCCAATCCCGATTAATAGGGACAGCGATACAAGGGTTTTCGTTTTCATTTACTCATCTCTCCTATTCTCATCTCAACTAACATCTTTTCTTCAACAATGCACTATTGCTTGTTGCAAGAAGGTTAAAATATTATATCATAAGACCTATTTTTTTAGAAGTGGTTTTTTTTTGAAATTAAGAAATTTGAGCTTCCTTCGCTTTATAAGCTTCCTGGAATTTTTTCATGAAATCGGCAAGGTCTTGGCAATGGGATAGAGGGACAGCGTTATAGATCGATGCCCTGCACCCACCGATGGAACGGTGGCCGTTCAGTCCAACGAATCCAGCCTGCGTCACTTCTTTAAGGAATTGTGCTTCAGCTTCTTCTGACGGGAGCGTGAACGTTATGTTCATGAAAGAGCGGCTGTCAGATTGGGCATGGCCTTTATAAAAACCATCGCTTGCGTCGATGACGTCGTAAATGACTTTTGCTTTTTCTTCGTTATTTTCAGCGATCTTCTCGACTCCACCTTGTTCTTTTGCCCAATCCAATACAAGGGACAGTAAATAAATAGCCAGTGTCGGAGGCGTATTGTATAAAGAATTATTTTTTGAGTGGATAGAATAGTTCAACATCGTCGGAATGCTGTCGCTGTCCGTTATCAAATCTTTACGGATGATAACAACCGTGATTCCCGAAGGACCTAGGTTTTTTTGTGCTCCTGCATAAATGATGCCGAATTTACTTACATCAATTTTCTTGCTGAGTATATCACTCGACATATCCGCTATTAAAGGTACGTCACCGGTTTCGGGAAACTCTTTCCATTGCGTTCCGTAAATCGTATTATTGCTCGTAATATGAAGATAAGCGGCATCTCCACTCAGTTCAATGTCTTCAACTTTAGGTATGAACGTATATTTATCCTCTTTGGATGAAGCAACTACTGACGTTTCACCAACTTTTTTGGCTTCTTTTAGTGCTTTTTCCGACCAAGATCCAGTGAGAACATAATCTGCCCTTTTTCCATCATGTAAAATGTTCATCGGAATCATGGAAAATTGAAGACTTGCTCCTCCTTGCAGAAGAAGTACTTCATAATTTTCGGGGATTTCCATAAGCTCTGTTAATGATTGGATGGCATGGTTATGAATTTTTTCGAATTCAGCACTTCGATGGCTTAATTCCATCACGGACATACCGGAATCCTCAATATTCAACCATTCGTTTTGGGCTCTTTGTAAAACCTCTAAAGGAAGGGCAGCTGGCCCAGCGTTGAAGTTGCGTGCACGTTTCATTTTTTTTCCTCCTATACGACAAAGTGTTAAAGTATTTAAGACTATTTATATATCCTACCAGAAAACTAAATTCAATAGGAGGAAAATTTAGAATTTTACGTGGATAACCTGCAGGATGAAACGTCAAAATAAAAGGTCCTGCACTTTGAGTGAGGACCAAATTGGAATGTGTGTTTTAGATTTTTAACTGATTTCTAAATTTGCAATTTTTTATAGCCTGACGAATGAGGCAAACACAATGATTACAGGCTACCCTTAGTCTTTATTGATATGCTGGGCAATGGAATCGGCAATCTGCTTCAGATCATCAGGGGTATAAGCGCTGGCATTCGTTTTCCAAACAGCCCCAAATCCGTCACCTTCTCCATGTCGCGGAATTAAATGCATATGAAAATGGAAAACGGATTGTCCTGCTGCTTCGCCGTTGTTATTCAGAAGGTTAAGTCCTACGGGATTGAATTCCTGTTTCATAGCGCGGGAAATTTCCGGGACGACTTCAAATAAACTCTTTGCGATTTCCGGTGTTAACTCATAAAGATTTTCTTTATGTACTTTAGGAATTACGAGCGTATGACCTTTAGTTACTTGACTGATATCAAGGAAGGCCAGTACATGTTCATTTTCAAAAACTTTGGTGCTAGGAATTTCTCCATCGATAATTTTGCAAAAAATGCAATCACTCATTAAAACCCGCTCCTTTAGAAGTTAGTGTATATGGTTAATCGTACCATAGCAGCAATCGTTGCGAAAAGAAAAAACCATAAAAACAGGATGCAACATTAAGTTGCACCCTGTCCTAGAAAAAGGGGGATTTGCTTCAAAATTCGCATTAGCATAAATTCTCTGCGACAAACACCTCATCTACATTAAAGTAAAATATGGTTATCTGGTTAGAGTTTTTCCATTCAAAGCAACCATCTCCTATATCTTTAAAGTTTCATCAACTTATAAAGCATAATTGATAATGATTGAATGAGTTTTCTGCTTTTACGTGCAAGAGAACCATCTCCTTGCTCGAAACGATTTTTTTTAATGAAGCTTCTGGTTTAATTCAGTTATACGTCTTTAACTGACACCTCATTTACAATATGATATGAATCATTTGTAATAAAACATTTGGGCATTTCAGTGTAATACGTCTTTAACTGACACCTCATTTACAATATGATGTGAATCACTTGTAATGACTAACCCCTTCTTCCTTATTTATGATAGCCACTTAGCCGGAAAAATATAATTAGTTATTTATGGAAATTTATCTCCGGGAACACTCGACTATATAAATGCAGGAGAATTTGCTAAAATGGAAATAAGAACCCTATATATAGAAAGGATCGTTTATATGTCCTTATTGGAAATAAAGCAATTAGTCGGAGGATACACGAAAACGCCCGTTTTAAAAGGAATAAGTTTTGACATTCAACCAAATGAGCTGGTGGGGTTGATTGGGCTCAACGGTGCTGGAAAAAGTACGACGATCAAGCATATCATCGGATTGATGGAACCAAAGGGCGGGAGTGTATCGATACACGGTAAGACGCTTGCACAGGACCCTGATACATATCGAAAACAATTCACATATGTTCCTGAAACGCCCATCTTATATGATGAACTGACACTTGAGGAGCATTTAAAGCTGACGGCAATGGCGCATGGATTGGCTGAAGCCACATATAAAGAAAGAATGGATGCTTTGCTTAAGGAGTTCCATATGGAGAAGAGACTTAAATGGTTTCCGGCCCATTTTTCAAAAGGGATGAAGCAAAAGGTCATGATCATGTGCGCCTTTTTGGTGCAGCCCTCGTTATATATCGTGGATGAACCGTTCGTCGGTTTAGATCCATTGGGCATCCAATCGTTGCTGGACTTAATGAGAAAAATGAAGGAGAGCGGAGCGGGGATTTTAATGTCCACCCACATATTGGCTACGGCGGAGCGGTATTGTGACTCCTTCATCATCCTGCATAATGGCGAAATCCGTGCAAAGGGCAATCTTGAGCAGCTTCGCGAGCAATTTGCCATGCCGGGAGCGACGCTGGACGATTTGTATATTCAATTGACGAAAGAAGAAATTGGACATGAATAGTCAAAATCTCTGGAAGGAAAGATATTTGGGCTATATAAATGAAACTCAGAAATACCTTCGGTATATTTTTAATGGACATCTGGTTTTTGTAATGGTATTAGTTCTTGGTGGTCTGGCTTATTATTACAGCGATTGGGTGAAGACGCTGGATGGTGATTTTCCGGCCGAATGGATCATGGCCGTTGTTTTATCTCTCCTTGTAACGAGGAGTCCGATAAATACCTTTTTGAAAGAAGCCGATACTGTATTTTTGCTTCCGCTTGAAACAAAGCTGAAAAGTTACTTTAACAATTCGCTGCTGCTGAGTTGGGTTATGCAAGGCTTTATCTTGCTTGTTGTCCTAATTGCATTCATACCGATGTATACGAAGGTCACGGATGCTGGCGGTAGGGATTTCGGAATGATTCTTGCTGTGTTGTTGATATTGAAGTTTGTGAATTTAATCATGCGCTGGAACGTATTGAAATATCAGGATCCTTCAGTCAGCCATTGGGATTCCCTCATCCGCTTTATACTTAATGGAGTGATGCTCTATTTCATCTGTTCAGGGGCAAATATCCTCTTTGCCATAATTACGTTGTTCATATTAATAGGGCTATGCCTGTATTACCGAAGTGCAGTCAAAGATTTTGTTTTGAAGTGGGAGCGCCTTGTTGAATTGGAAAATAAGCGGATGAATTCGTTCTATCGAGTTGCGAACATGTTTACAGATGTTCCACATTTAAAAGGGAAGGTGGCAAGAAGGAAATGGATGGACTGGCTTCTATCATTCATTACATATGGTGAAAAATCCACTTATACCTTCCTATATGCTCGGACTTTGCTGCGGTCCAATGATTATGTGGGACTTTGTTTGCGTTTAACCATCATAGGATCCGTCATCTTAAGTGCATTCACTAATCTGTGGGCTCATTTGATCGTGACTTTTTTGTTCTTATTCATGACAGCCCTGCAGCTGCTGCCGGTGTGGAAGATTCATGAATGGAAAGTTTGGGTCTCTCTGTATCCATTGTCGGCAAAGATGAGAGAATCTGCAGTCATTAAGCTTATTTCATATTTCTTATTCTTTGAGGACTTCGTCTTTTGTATCGTCCTGCTTGTGAAAGGGGAATGGATGTCAGCTTTGGCCACTTTGTTGCTGGGGCTAGTCTTCTTAACTGGCTTTAAAGTTTATGCAACAAAAAAAATAAAAAACTTTTGAACGAAAAGCTGATTTTTTCATAAAATCAGCTTTTTCTTTTCAGAAATGAAAATGAACAATAAAAGCCTTGATGGAAGTATATACATATATAACGGGGGTGCGTAAATGAATGAATATGAACAAATGGCATTGGCGGAGCTAATAACATGGAAAAAGAAGGTGGCGAAGAAATCGGGCAGGTTTGAGCGGATGTCCAAAAAGGCGCAAACGAAAGTGAATGGCTACATTCCGGACCGTGTGCATAAAATGATCACCGATAGCATTAAAGCGATGATTGAGACAGTATTATCAGGATCTAAATATATGTCCAAAGAGAAAAACGTAATGCTTCTTTCCTTCCAGCAAAAAGAGGAATGGGTTGCGGAAACGGTAGCGACCTATCGCAAGACAGCTATTTTGGAGGGGGTGGGGACAGGGGCGGCAGGGCTTTTGATTGGTCTGGCTGATTTCCCTTTACTGCTAAGCATCAAGATGAAGTTATTATTTGAAATCTCAAGATTATACGGGTTCGATCCAAACAAGTATGAGGAACGTCTTTTTATCCTCCATATTTTCCAGATGGCGTTCTCAAGCGAGGAGAAAAGGCTGGCGACATTAAAGGTGATAGAAGAATGGGATACCACGGATGTGCCTGAGATTGACTGGCAGGAATTTCAGCAGGAATATCGCGATCACATCGATGTCATTAAGTTGTTCCAGCTCGTCCCGGGTTTGGGGGCCGCTGTCGGTGCATATGCTAACCATCAATTACTGGAACAGCTAGGGGAGACGGCTGTCAATTGTTACCGAGTCAGGCTGCTTAAAGAGTGAAGGGACGGGGAGGAACCCGTCCCTTTTCCATTACTGTATTATAGATTCGTTCGCCCTTTGCGATAATTGATCCTTATTATGATAAGTTATCGCTGCCGTACCTAAAATTTTTGCTGCAATGAGCATGGCCTTTTCATCAAAATCAAACAATGGGTGATGGTGGGGATATGCTTGTTCATTAGTTGGCTTGGCGCCTGTAAAGAAGAATGTTCCCTTCACCTTTTGTAAATAATAAGAAAAGTCTTCTCCTGTCATATCCGGATCAATCTCCTCCGTAACCTGAACTTCCTTGATCATCTTGGTGCTCTCGATAAGGAATTTCGTTTCTTCGTCATGTGGGATAACAGGCGGATAGCCTTGGAAGTATTGATAATCATAGGTACAGTTTGCAGCTATGCAGGTTCCTTTAACAACCCGCTCTATCTCTTCGCTTATAAATGAGCGGACATCGTCCTTGAAGGTGCGGACTGTCCCGATTATTCTAGCTTTATCAGCAATGACATTAAAGGCATTATCAGCTACAAATGAACCGATGGAGATGACTGCAGAATCTATCGGATTCAGGCGGCGGCTTACGATTTGCTGTAAATTCATGACTAGCTGGGAGCCGGTGACGATTGCATCACGGGTTTTATGAGGCTGTGCTCCATGTCCGCCCTGTCCTTGAATGATGATTTCAAATCGGTCAGCAGCAGCCATTAATGGTCCGTAGGTGTATTGAACAGTACCAGTCGGGACCGTAGCCCATAAGTGGGTTCCCAAAATGACATCCACCCCGTCAAGGCAGCCTGCCTCAATCATCGGCTTGGCACCACCTGGAGCATATTCTTCAGCATGCTGGTGGATAAAGAGATAACGACCTTGGAGCTCATCCTTCAGCTCATTCAGTTTCTTAGCTAGAACAAGGAGTGCCGCTGTATGTCCATCGTGTCCACATGCATGCATGACGCCTGGTACGGAAGATTTATACGGAACCTTCTTTTCATCTTGAATCGGTAAGGCATCGAAATCAGCACGCAATGCCACCGTTTTACCGGGTTTGTTGCCTGTGATCGTGGCAATGACACCATTTCCGCCTATATTGGATTGGTGTTCGATCCCCAGTTTTTCATAATAATCAGCGATGAAGGCCGCAGTTTGTGTTTCTTGAAACGAAAGCTCGGGATGTTGATGAAGAAACCTCCTGATGGAAACCATTTCATCATAAGAACCTTCTAGAAGAGCGTGTAATTGATGTATCATATTGCGCCTCCCAATGATTGGTTTAATTGTAAATAGTATATCATATTCTGAATAATCAGAGTCTATTAGTCGCCGAGGAGAGTTAAGTTATGATTAAACATTCATGGATTGCAGCAGTTTTGCTTTGCTTAATGCTATTCTTTTTGCTTGTGCATGAAGTCCGTAGTGAGCGAATTTTAGCACTTGATACATACTTGGCCTTTAAGGTTGATGAACATACATTTTCGTTCTCGTTTTTGAAGTACATCACCCTCCTAGGGAAGTCTGTGGTCATTGGTTTTGGAAGCATACTAATTATTCTCTATTTATGGATCGTAAAGAAGGATTATTTATTGATGGCCGTATTCTCGATTGGAATGGGTGGAGTCGATCTATTAAAAAGGACGATAAAAAATCAAATCCAAAGACAGCGGCCTGACGATCAGCTTGTGGAGGCATCAGGCTTCAGTTTTCCAAGCGGACATGCGATGGTTGGCCTAGTATTCTTCAGTATCTTGGCTTATTTGATCATTAAAGAAGTTAAGAGAAACACATTAAAATGGGTAGTGGGAATCGGATTCACTTTCCTTATTCTTTTAATCGGGCTAAGCCGAATATACATGAATGTCCATTTTCCAACAGATGTCTTGGCAGGATATGCATTAGGGGGCTCTTTCACTATACTCTTGATTAACTTATACAAGGTGTTAGGGAAATTCGGCTAAAAAATAATGATGCGTCAAGATAAAATATTTGTAACTATCCGCAGCATTTCCCCGGAAATAAACAAGGAATTTGTCGGAATGTTATGAGGTGATGCCAGCAACGGGCATCATTCTCCTTTTCTGTGCATTCACCTCAAAGTATTAACCGTTCTATTTTAAAATAATGAACTTAATTGGTAAAAAAAGTGGCATGGAATGAAGGGGGCGAGACTCCTGAGGGAAATGCGAGTCACGGGAGATTCCCAGGCGCATGCCGAGGGCGGACCGCCTCTGGATAAGCGAAGTGCCCGTAGTGGAAAGAAACGCTTGAAGTCCAAAAGCGAATCTAGAACCAAAAAAACTGCAGACAAACTTCGATTTTCCTCGAGAATGTCTACAGCATAAAGCGCGTTCTTAAAAGAACGGGCTTATTTTGTATCGATATGAACTATTCTTCTGAATCTTGTACTAATGTATATTGTGTTACATAGGCTTCACCAGAAAACAGCTTTTGACTGGAGTTCGTAACAGCAGCTTTAGCACCGCTGTCATGCGCCTTTTGGAAGGAAGCGGACTCCTTCCAGCTCATAAAGTCAGCTTGTTTCTCCCAAATTGTTAATATGACATACGTTTGCGAATTTAGTGGCCGCAGGATACGCAGTGCGACGAAACCTGGTTCATTTTCAATGAGTCCTGCCCTGTTTTTGAACCGATGCTCAAATACGGGCTGTTTTTCCTCGCTGACAGGAATATTGTTCATGACAACATAACCATGATTCTGTAGGTTTCCCTTCCCATCGACAACTTCATATTTTCGTGGTGAGCTAAAGAGCGTTTTGCCTGTTGTTTCATGTAAAAGGACGGCAGAATCTACATTCTGCATTAGTAATATGTTTTCATTCGGATGCTTATCTTTCTTGTTTTTCATAAATTCGTAAGTGCCGGACGTGATGAATACATTCATTAATTAATTCCCCCTCCAATTTCTGTATAGTACTTGTATACCCATTTTACCCAATCAATAGCGCTTTTACCATTTTCAATCTTTGAGATATTTTCATGCCACTTATCCATAAAAGGTGGAAATTCAGTGTGGCATCTAATTAAAAACGTCGAATTTCTGACAAATATATAGGTTGGCTATACTTCTATTATAGAAAAAGCTATAGTTGAAGGAGATTCAATTTGAAATTCAACATCCTTCTGATATTCTATGTAAGGAATGAATAAAAAATAGAAACGTGATTGCTTGAAAGGTGGATATAAATGTCTAAGGAAATTACGAATGATACATTTCTAAAAGCTGCGAGAGGAGAAAAAACGGATCATGTACCTGTTTGGTATATGCGCCAGGCTGGCCGTTCACAGCCGGAATATCGTAAACTGAAAGAGAAGTACTCCCTTTTTGAAATTACCCATCAACCCGAAATATGCGCGTATGTAACTAGATTGCCCGTAGAGCAATATGATGTGGATGCAGCGATTTTATATAAAGATATAATGACACCGCTACCAGCCATCGGTGTCGATGTAGAGATTAAATCTGGGATTGGCCCAGTCATTTCGAATCCTATCCAATCAGTCAAAGATGTTGAGAAATTAGGGGAATTGAATCCGGAAGAGGACATTCCATACGTACTTGACACGATCAAATTATTGACTACGGAGCAATTGTCCGTGCCTTTGATTGGATTTTCTGGAGCACCATTCACGATCGCCTCATATATGATCGAAGGTGGCCCTTCGAAAAACTACAATCGGACAAAAGCCTTCATGTACTCCGAGCCTGTTGCATGGTTTGCATTGATGGATAAATTAGCCGATATGATCATTGTTTATGTTAAATCCCAAATCAAAGCAGGCGTCAAGGCAATCCAAATCTTTGATTCATGGGTAGGGGCATTGAATGTTGAAGATTATCGTGTATTCATCAAGCCGGTCATGAATCGCATCTTTTCCTCATTACGTGAAGAGAATGTACCATTAATTATGTTCGGTGTCGGTGCAAGTCACTTGGCACTTGAATGGAATGACCTGCCGATTGATGTAGTCGGACTGGATTGGAGACTTCCGATCACTGAAGCAAGACAGATGGGTATCCACAAGACGGTTCAAGGTAACCTTGATCCTGCCCTGCTATTATCATCATGGGATGTAATAGAAGATCGGGCGAAGCGAATCCTTGATCAGGGCATGGAACAGGATGGCTACATCTTTAATCTTGGACATGGGGTTTTCCCTTCCGTAAAACCGGAAACACTGAAGAGGTTAACTTCCTTCATTCATGAATATTCATCGAAAAAGTAGTGACGAGTGAAGGTTTTGCTATAAAGACATGTAAAGGTGGACAATACAAAATTTTTAAATGAGGTGTAATTTTCATGTCAAGAAAAAAAATGGGCCTTCTAGTCATGGCATATGGTACTC
Source organism: Peribacillus muralis (assembly GCF_001439925.1). Taxonomy (GTDB): domain Bacteria; phylum Bacillota; class Bacilli; order Bacillales; family DSM-1321; genus Peribacillus; species Peribacillus muralis. The sequence goes on along the minus strand of NZ_LMBV01000003.1, from coordinate 264,521 downwards.
CATACACAGAAGAGGATATTGAAAGGTATTATACACATATTCGTCATGGAAGAAGACCAAGTGACGAATTGATTGCCGATCTAAAAGGGCGCTACGAAGCTATTGGCGGATTGTCCCCACTTGCAAAAATAACGGCAGGACAAGCACAAGCCCTTGAAAAGCAATTGAATTCGATTCAAGAAGAAATCGAATTCAAAGCATACTTAGGGTTGAAACATATTGAACCTTTTGTTGAAGATGCTGTGAAGCAGATGCATGATGATGGGATCAAGGAAGCTGTCAGTATTGTATTGGCACCTCATTTTTCAACCTTCAGTGTCAAGTCCTATAATGGGCGTGCTCATGATGAGGCCGCTAAATTCGGTGATTTGCAGATCACTTCGGTCGAGAGCTGGTATGATGAGCCAAAATTCATTCAATATTGGGTGGATCAAGTAAAAGCAGTAATCGGGAGGATGAATTCGGAAGAACGCGATAATTATGCTTTGATCGTGTCGGCACACAGCCTTCCTGAAAAGATATTGCAATTGGGAGATCCTTATCCAGAGCAACTGAAGAAAACGGCTGAAATGATTGCAAAAGGTGCAGGAGTTACAAACTATGCAGTTGGCTGGCAAAGCGCAGGACAGACACCTGAACCATGGTTAGGACCAGATGTCCAGGATTTAACGAGGGACCTTCATCAAGCGAAAGGCTATAAAGCATTCATATACATACCTGTAGGATTTGTATCAGAGCATCTTGAAGTTCTTTATGATAATGATTATGAATGTAAGGTAGTGACGGATGATATTGGTGCGGCATACTACCGTCCCGATATGCCTAACGTTAAACCGGAATTCATCGATGCGATGGCGACAATCATCTTGAACCGCCTAAAGGAAAATTGATTAGCCTGTTCATATCGACAACAGGGCTTAATCACTTAAATTGAATACGTGTTTTGCGAAAAGGTGGCTGACCCGATATTGGACAGCCATTTTTTCTGCAGATAACGAAAAATGATTGAAAAGACTGAATATTTTTGGTAAGATATTATTGACTATTTTGTCCGTTTGGTCAGAATTGAGGTGGGAGATGTCTGTAGATCGCAAAAAATTAATTTTAGAAGCTGCGACCAAGTCTTTTTCACTTTTTGGCTACAAGGCGACGACGATGGACCAAGTCGCTAAAATTGCCAATGTAGGTAAAGGGACGATTTATACGTTTTACAAAAATAAGGAAGAGCTATTCAAGGAAATCGTTCAGCGAATGATAGAGGAAATGAAATATGAGGCTGAACAATCTTTGGACGAGAAACTTTCCTTTTTTGAAAATCTGCACCGGGCCGTTTATCGAATCCTGGAGTTCAGACAGGAACATCAATTATCTTTAAAGCTGCTTCAGGAAGAGCGGGAGATCGGTACCCCAGCCGTACAGGAAATGGTCAATGAAATGGAAGAGGCCATCGTATCCTACATTAAGGAAAAACTAAAAATAGCGATTGACAAGGACTATATTCAGCCTTGTGATCCAGAGATAACAGCTTTTCTGATGCTGAAAATGTACCTTGCCCTAATTTTTGATTGGGAGAGGAATCATGATCCATTGGGGAAAGAAGAAATTGCTGAATTATTCAAGGTATATTTGTTCAAAGGATTATCCTCTCCGTAAGCATTCTCTTATTATGAGCTACAAATACAGTGAATCATATTTGAATGAATGTAAAGAAGAGATACCGCTCGATTAGCGGTATCTCTTCTTTTTATGTGGGATGTTTTTTGCCGAGAAACCGAACAATTGGGAAATGGAGTTATAACCCTTCCTGATTACTCACCAGAAAGGCAATGGTCACAGTGATTACCATAGCATTCGTGCTGTTCATCCATTTTTTTTCCGCATTCCGTACATTGTTTAGGAGGCAGGTTTTTGAAGAACTCGACGCTGCTTTGAATCATGAACATCATCTCCTCAATTTTTTGGATCCTCTTTTCTATGGCTTTATTGTATTATAACAGATATATTGTGTCAACCATGTTTTATAACATAAGTAAAAAAGATGAAATAAGGGAAAGAATAGTTTATATTAATGGGGAAGTCCATGATAGATAAAAAGGAGTGCCTAAGCATGAAAATCACCGTAATTGGCTGCTGGGGCGGATATCCAGCTAAAAATGAGGCAAGCTCGGGCTATTTGCTTGAATATGAAGATTTTCGCATTCTGCTTGATTGTGGAAGCGGTGTACTATCACAGCTGCAAAACCATATGAAGCCAGAAGACCTCGGTGCAGTCGTATTATCCCACTATCATCCCGATCATGTAGCGGATGTTGGTGTCCTGCAACACACTGCGTTCATTCAGCAGATATTAGGCAGCGAAAAAAGGACCATTCCCATTTATGGTCATGATTTAGACGAAGCCGAATTTGGAAAGTTAACGTACAAAGACGTGACAAAGGGGATCGCTTATTCTGCCGATGAACCGTTGACCATTGGACCGTGCACATTCACATTCATGAAAACGAAGCATCCAGTCCCTTGTTTTGCTATGAGGATAGAGGCTGAAAATCATTCAATTGTATACACAGGTGACAGTTCTTATATGGAGGAGCTGGCCGATTTCGCTAAAGATGCCAATGTTTTATTGTGTGAAAGCAATTTTTACAGTGATATGGATGGTTCAAAGGCGGGGCATATGACGGCCAGGGAAGCGGGCATGCTAGCAGATAGGGCAGACGTACAGCTGTTGCTGTTGACCCATCTTCCTCATTATGGAGATATCAATCAACTGAAAAAAGAAGCATCAGAGGTATTCAAACGTGAAATAGCTGTAGCGAAAACCAATCTTGAATTCCAACTATAATGGGATTAATTGATGCGAATGAAGCATACAAGGAGGAGCAACTGTGCTTTTTATTGATAATAAGGGAATTACCGATCCGAGAATTAACCTTGCCATTGAAGAATATGCGCTTAAACAGTTAAATATTGATGAAACCTATCTTTTATTCTACATTAATCGCCCTTCAATCATCATCGGCAGAAATCAAAATACGATTGAAGAAATCAATGCCGATTATGTAGATGGAGAGGGCATTACTGTTGTTCGGAGGCTTTCCGGTGGCGGAGCGGTATATCATGACCTGGGTAATCTCAACTTCAGCTTCATCACGAAAGATGATGGGGAAAGTTTCCATAATTTTAAGAAATTCACCCAGCCTGTCGTGGAAACCCTTGAGAAACTGGGAATTCATGCTGAATTAAGCGGACGAAATGACATCCTCGCTGAAGGTAAGAAAATTTCGGGTAACGCGATGTTTTCGACTAAGGGAAGAATGTTCAGTCATGGGACATTGTTGTTTCAATCAGAAATGGACCATATTGTATCCGCTTTAAAAGTGAAAAAAGACAAAATCGAGTCTAAAGGAATTAAATCGATAAGAAGCCGGGTCGCCAATATTGCTGATTTCCTTAAAGAACCTATGTCTGTCGAGGAATTCCGTTCATTCCTTCTGCAAAATATATTCAAGGATAGCGGCGGTGTAACCGAGTATGTTTTAACGGAGGAAGATTGGGTGCAAATCCACAAGATTTCTGAAGAACGGTATCAAAGCTGGGAATGGAACTATGGAAAATCGCCCAAATTCAACTTGCAAAATTCGCATAGATTTCCGGTGGGATCAGTTGATATCCGTCTCGAGGTGAACAAGGGAATCATTGAGAATTGTAAAATCTACGGTGACTTTTTTGGGGTCGGCGAGATTGCGGATATAGAACGAAAACTTACCGGAATACGCTATGATAAGGACGCTATCATGAATGTCTTAGATGAGATAGACGTGCGACATTATTTTGGCAATGTAACAAAAGAAGAAATATTGACTTTAATCTATTAAGCCTGAAAAGCCGTCCGGACTTGTTAGGACGGCTTTTGTGTCTAATAATGACAGTAATTGCTTGAATATGGATAAAATTGTTGCTGTAATCAGTTTCTTTTACTATAATAAAAAGGTATTTAGTTTCGTTTAAAAATGAATGACTATTCATTCATGGTGTAGACAGGGGAGGGAGAACGATGAATTTATCCGAAAAGCTTCATCATACGGCGTCAAGACAGGCTGATAAGCCAGCTTATTATTTTATGGATCGATCCACCTCGTATGGAGAATTGGATAAAGCGGTTACAAAGTTTGCCGATGAACTACATAAGCTTGGTGTTTCGAAAGGTGATAATGTTGCGCTGGTTTTAGGAAATTCACCACATTTCATTATTTCATTGTATGGAGCCATACGAGCTGGAGCTACCGTAATACCCGTAAATCCGATTTACACACCTGATGAGATTGGGTACCTCCTGAATAACGGCGATGTTAAGGTCGTCGTAGCATTGGATAAGCTGGTACCCTTATTTGAGAAAATGAACTCCATTCTTTCACATGTAGATTACTATGTTATTTGTGAAACAGAGCCCCATACCAGGGATAGTAGCAAATTGAGCATTTACCCAAAAATGAAATCGTTTACAAACATGATTGAAAATGGGAATGCCAGTTTTGAAGGACCAGAATTGGGACCCGATGATACGGCCATCATCCTCTATACGTCCGGTACAACAGGTAAACCTAAAGGGGCGATGCTCTCTCACACCAATATCTACTCCAATGCAACCGATGTTGGCGAATATTTGAAAATCACGGAAAATGATCGTGTCGTCACCACATTACCGATGTTCCATGTTTTCAGTTTGACGGTCGTCGTCAATGCACCGTTACTGCAAGGAGCTACGCTTTTAATTGTTCCGCAATTCAGTCCAAAGGAAATTTTCAGGCAAATCAAAAAATATGATGCCACCGTCTTTGCTGGTGTGCCAACCATGTATAATTTCCTGTTCCAATATCCAGATGGACAAAAAGACGATTTAAGAACATTGCGTATCTGCATCTCAGGCGGATCCGCCATGCCGGTATCTCTGCTGGAATCATTTGAGCAAAAATTCAATGTTAGAGTTTCAGAGGGATATGGCCTTTCCGAAGCATCTCCTGTTACATGTTTCAATCCTCTTGATCGACCAAGGAAGGCGGGATCGATCGGAACATCGATTCTCAGGGTGGAAAACAAGATTGTCAATGAGCTTGGAGAAGAGGTTTCGACGAATGGGGTAGGCGAATTGATCGTCAGAGGCCCTAATGTCATGAAGGGGTATTATAAAATGCCTGAAGAGTCGGCAGCTGTGTTGAAAGATGGCTGGTTATATACAGGTGATCTAGCCCGGATGGATGATGAAGGGTACTTTTTCATTGTAGATCGCAAGAAGGAACTAATCATTGTCGGTGGATACAACGTATATCCACGGGAAGTCGAAGAAATCCTATATGCCCACCCTGAAGTAGTTGAGGCAGCAGCGATAGGCATGCCAGATCCAAATCAGGGAGAGGTGGTCCATTGCTTCGTTGTCAAGAAAAACGATGCATTGACCGAGGAAGATCTCCTGGACTATTGCTTGGAGCATTTGGCTAAATATAAAGTTCCGGCAAAAATAGAGTTTTTGGATGAACTTCCGAAAAATACAACAGGAAAAATTTTAAGGCGCTCTTTAAAAACCCATGTAATCCAAAACTAAAGATGATTGATCTGAAGACGACCATTGCCAAAACTGCAATGGTCGTCTTTGTACAAACAAAGCGTAATCCGCTGCATAAAATATATATCAAGTAAGCTTTAAGCCTTGATTCTTTATTCTAAAAGAGTTATGATTGACATTAAAAATTTCCACAAAATTGTAAGGAGGGGTTAGATGAGAGACGTAAAGCTGTTAGATGTTTTTACACATCCCATTGCTCAAAAATACTTGAACCGCTCAGGCCTTGCCCATGCGATTGCGGTAGCATACCATTCGTTTCACCTAGCCAACGAATATAACATAGATCCCGATATAGCGGCCAAAGCTGGACTTTTGCATGATATGGGTCATTTCACTTGGTATCGCAATGGAAAATGGGATTATGACCTGTACAAACAAAATGATATCCATCCGATTAAAGGTGCGGAAAGAGCACATAAACTGTTAATTCGCCTAGGAGAAAATCCGATTAAGGCAAAGACGATTTCCCTCGCCATTTTATTTCACACCGATTCATTTTTACCTTCAAATGATATTATCCGGACCCCACTGCAGCAGGTCGTCAAATGGGCAGACGAAAAAGATGAAGAAGAAGGTGGAAAACACCATTACCGCAAAATTGATTTTCCCCGGGCGAAGGAAAGCATCATGAACCTTGATAAACTCATTGATGAAGAACAAAGAAAAAGGCTATCATCCTGATGTCAAACGGGTTGATGGCATTTTTTGCATTCAGGAAACCCTTTTTTACGTGTTCTTACAGTTTGAATTTTGATTTTACATATAATTCACTTATATTGTTATCAAGTGAAATAAGAAGTAAAATATAGTTCAAATGAACTATGTGGTGGAAACATGAAGAAATTTAGCAAATAATGAAAAGAACAGGTGAATATATGAAGTTGATTAAGCTTTTGATAGTTAGTAAGCAAGGGGGGCTTAAGGGATTCATCGAAAATGAGGAAGACATTACGGTCATCGCGGCTACCGAAAGCGAAAGGGAGATCCATAGCCTTGATGTTTCAGCAGCAGTCACGCCTGATGTCATTCTTTTTGATGTCCGGTCATCGTGGACGCAAGGACAGGAAATGATGCTGATGCTAAAGGAAAAGCATCCTGCCATCCCGATAGTCATCCGTACCGCCTATCCAGAGGATCACTATCTCATTGAAGCGATATCCCATGGGGCTGCAGGTTACGTATTACAGAATGGAGGAATCGAACAAGTAGTGGCGGCAATCCGTCAATGCGCCAACGGACAAATCGTCTATCCAGCCTCTGTTAAAGCTTTTTTGATGAGGAAGCTCCAGGAAGGAATGGGGCAAGAGAATGTAGCTTTGGATAAGGTGATAGAAAAGGTGGGATCCTTTTCCAAGCGTGAGTATGAACTACTTGTCCTTCTCACTGAAGGAAAAACGAATCAGCAGATTTCCAAAAAACTATATTTATCCATAGGAACGGTGAAGAATTATATTAGCCGGCTTTATAGAAAAATGAATGTAAGTAATCGCCCGGAACTTTTGGCACTATTGTATAAATTCCAGAATAGGGGCATGAAGGGATGACTGTTCATCATCACTTCTCTTGATCTACTGAAACCTTGCGATAAGCAATGGTCTGTTCGATGCTTGTTAGCTGTAAGCTGCAAATGCCTTGTATAAAGGAGTGGATCATATTAATTGGAAATACGGTTCTAACCTGTCCATTTTGGATTAAACTATTATGAGGGAGATTCGGTTTAAGGAGGGTCATCATGGTTAGAAAATGGGCTGGGAGAGCTATTCTATTATATATCCTTTATGTAGCAGTGATGTATTGGTACATTTTTTATGGGGCAGATACGGCCATTCCAGACGGATTGCGTGGTACTGCAGCAGATCCTGCTACATTCTTGAACGCAAGGGAATTAAAGCTTAGCGAAGAGTATTCACGGTTGAGGAATTTTATTTTCTTCGTTTCTACACCGTATGAATGGCTGTTGTATTTTTTCGTTTTATTATTTGGCATATCCAGGATGTTTGAAAAGTCGGCATTGGCTGTTACAAGAAGAAAAATGATTCAAACGGGCATTTACTTATTCTGGCTATCCATCATTTCATACTTGGCGCTTTTCCCGATAAGCTTCATTGGCTACCGGCTGAGTAAAAGCTACCATATCAGTACACAAAGCTTCACATCATGGATGAAGGATGGAGTCATCGAATTCTGGGTGAATTTCGGAATGATGTTCATCATTGTATCGGTTCTTTATTGGTTAATGAAAAAAAGTGTCAAGAAGTGGTGGCTCTATGCGTGGATGCTGTCGATCCCGTTTACGCTGTTCATGATGTTCGTTCAGCCTGTAGTGATCGATCCTCTGTATAATGAATTTTATCCGCTCAAAAATAAAGAGTTGGAGACGGAAATATTGTCACTTGCCTCACAGGCGCAAATTCCAGCTGAACACGTCTATGAAGTTAATATGGCGGAGAAGACGAATTCCTTGAACGCCTATGTGACAGGGATAGGTTCCAACTCAAGGATCGTTCTCTGGGATACGACCTTGAACAAGCTGAAGGAAGACGAAATCCTTTTTATCATGGCACATGAAATGGCTCATTATGTGGAAAAGCACATCTATATCGGCATTGCCGGTTATTTAGGAATGACCTTGATCGGGCTGTGGCTGACATCGAAAATCATGAATCATATCATTAAGCGCTGGGGCCGGCTGTTAAAGGTGCATTCGGTAGGCAGCATCTCTTCACTGCCATTATTTCTTTTGATTACGGCAATGCTGCTGTTTGCTTCCAGTCCCCTCTCGAATTATGTGTCCAGATACGAAGAAACAAGGGCTGACCGGTATGCCATCGAATTGACTCGGGATAAAGAGTCCGCAATCACTACATTTCAGGAACTCACGAGGTCTGGGTTAAGCCAGGTGAACCCGCCATTTTTAGTGAAATGGCTTCGGTATTCACATCCAACCATGCTCGAGAGGATCTCGACGATTGAAAAGGCAAATACTAAGGGTGATTGACAACCAGCGGAAAAACAGCTGGTTTTTTTCTTTTTTCATATCGGGGGTAGTAGATAGCAGAGGGGATTTATCAGAAAAAACTTTTATTTTATAAATTGTCTTGTTCTCCACTATAATAAATTAAATTGTCAGCTCGTTTAAGGAGATCAGTTATGTATAATGTACTTTTCATCACATTAGGCTCAGTGCTTGTTGCAGTTGCCTATAATTTATTTTTGATACCTCATTTAATTTTGAGCAGCGGACTTAGTGGAATAGCGATCATGCTGGGAATCATTACTCCAGTGAACACAGGAATATTGAATTTTCTGTTGAACCTGCCATTGCTGATTCTAGGATATTTGAAATTGGGAAGGCGGTTCATCACCTATACAATATTGTCAGTTGTCGTAATTTCCGTCAGTTTATATGTGATCCCAATTCATGGAGTATCCACTGAACCGATTTTGTCCTCTTTATTCGGCGGGATCATTTCCGGGTTCGGCATCGGGATCATCTTTCGTGCTTCCGGCTCCTCTGGTGGGTTTGATATCATCGCCATGCTTTTGGCTAAGAAGAGCGACTTCCCACTTGGTTCATTGCTATCTGTGATGAATGCGGTCGTGGTGGTCATTTCAGGCTTCATCTTTGGCTGGGATGCCGCTTTATATACACTGATTTCCATATATGCAGCAGGAAAAGTGATTGATACGATTCATTCCAACCACATTAAATTAACCTTGATGATCGTCACGAAAAAGAGTGATGAGATGAAAACGAAGCTCCTGACCAACTTATATCGCGGGATTACAGTCATGGACGGTGAAGGTGCATACTCCGGAGAAAAGAGTAAAGTGATGATGACAGTCATCACCCGTTACCAATTAACCGATGTCAAAACGATGATAAAAGAAGTGGATCCGAATGCCTTTGTCAATATAACCGAAACTGCCGAAGTCATGGGAATGTTTCATAAGGAATGATTATAAATAGAAAAGCCTCCCAGCATATTGGGAGGCTTTTCATATTATTGAGCACACAATTTAATTTCCAAACTGTTTTAGTAACACGTTCATTTCAGAACTAAGTTTCAGGAATAAAGGTTTGTTTTTCATATCCAACGCTTCATCGATTTGCTTCGCAAGGATATTCTTTTTGGTAGTAAGGACGGCTTCCAGAATAATCATATCAATCAACATTTCCTGAACCACGGCATCGTTTTTCATTTCGCTCATTGATAAGGACTTCACTGACTCTGAATAAGATTTTTCATTTTTCAAAGTTACCACCCCTGACCCTTTTTATTAGTATATGGATTTGTAGAGATAAAATCAACTGAAAATTTAAAAAATTCAAATATTAGTAGGGAATGTGTCGTAAAGATGACGGAATGACCGCTTTTTGAGAGAATTTTTAATTTTATGTGAACTTTATTTATTCGATAATTTATTGTGCTATTATAATGAGGAAATTTACTTATATGGACTAACTATCTTCACTCATTTTACGGTGAATGTGGAGGTACAAGTACCTATGTTGAATATGTCAAATTTTAATGCAATGAGGAAGAGGTGGGTTAACATTGATGCAAAATAACCAAGGATTCATTGAAGAATATGAAATTACGCCCCATACACTTATGGTTGCACCGCTTAACTATGGCAGTAAAATTTATGCCCGTATTGTAGAAATGGAGGACGAGTTCATATCTCCTTTCAAACCTCTGGAAATTATCAAGAAAAGCTGTGAGTTCTTCGGGTCAAGCTATGAAGGTCGTCGGCAGGGGACAAGGCAGCTCATAAACATCACACATAAAGCACCGATCGCAATTGATCCGACCAGTTCAATTTTCTTCTTTCCAACCACATCTCCGCTGCGCCCTTCTTGCATCTGGTTATCACATGAGCATGTGGTTGCCTATGAGCGTCTGGATTCCAAGCATACAACCGTCACATTCCGGAACAAGCAAGCCATCGAATTGGAGGTATCATACAGCTCGTTCGAAAACCAGCTGCACCGGACATCCTTTTTAAAAACGAAACTGCTTCAAAGGATTGAGGAAACCAAGAGAAAGTCTTTTTATTTATTCACCGATGCAAATGGGGACAGGGCTTCAGAGCTGAAGTCAAAGTATATTCCACGTTAAAGGTGGGGAAGTGAATGTGAGGAAAGGATATGCCTAATTCAAAGAGATATGCTAGAGGGCGGCTTAAACGTTGCATCAATTCGCAGTGTATTAAACAGTCTCATAGACTCTAAAATCGAGTTAAAGATTGGTGAACTCACAGTCTTTATCATTGAGTGCGGAGAGAATAGCTGCAAAACTTACTAGTAAAGCAAAAAAAAGATCCTAAATAAATGCTTTTTTTGAAGTAGAACAATAGATAAATCTTCAATTTCGTAGAAAAACAGCAGTTTTGCTATTCTTTTGGCATACCCTATCAATCCATTTATCATAGAGATTATGGTTCGGGGCATTCTATGATTTTTTTAGGGTATGCCACTATTACTCCGCATATTATCTCTAGAAGAAAAGAGTGTGGATCATCTAATAACGTAGGGTTTATAGACGAGGAAGTTCAAGCTTTAAAGCCTGAAAAATTCCTGTGGCATTCTTGGGGTAAAAAAATAAGGCAAATTTCATTGTTACCGGAATGAAAGAAGTTAAGGGAAGTACTCATTTAAAGCGTTAAATTTAAAAGGAGAAAAGGTATGGGAAGTAGGTAAATTATTAGAATCCAATAGAAGCTCATATTCCAACAATATTGGAATTTCCGGAGAGAGGTAAATGCGGATTAGATGGGCGATTTCTCGATACAAGAATTTCGGTTGTACTTTGTTGCCTCAAACGCTTCGAAATTATGTGCTTTCCCTTTCAATTACACTTCAGATTATCACGATTCATTTCATCTTCCTTTAAAATCATTAATAACTTCATGCTTCTAATCTCGTTAAAAATAATTAATAAGATCTATTAATTATTATGTCCAAGCTTCTCTTTCACGCTTCATTGTTAACCCGACAAATGGAGGCAAGTGAGTTATATTGAATTTGATCAAAAAAATGAACCCCTTTTCCTTATGACAGGTAAGATAAGGGGGGATAATTTCTTCCTTACAATCAAGGTCGCATCTTGATGGGCTCTAGACTTCATCATCAACCATCAAACATGTATGGAGGATGTCTGTAACCGGCTAATTCCTTGAACGGTGACTTCTTTCGAAAAAGTAATAACATAGCAGGTCTTCGGTTTTGTTGCGAAGGCGTGGATTGAAATAATTGTGATGCTCTTCGTATCCTTTATATAAAAAACAGTACATCGTGAAGGATTCATCGCGTTTGATTTCACTTACCTTAATATTTTCCTTGCGCAAATAGCGACGAACCTCGGCAAAATCGTTCTGAACGACTTTTAGGGTATGTTCGACTAATTCTGAATAGGGCCTTCTTAATTTAAACGGACTGTTTTCGATGACTTTGAGATCCCGGTTTAAGACTGTAATCACCATTGGAAGGTAGATGGCTTTTTCAATCATATTCCGGTCATCCTCTGGAATGCGGGTCATCATGACCGCCCCTTTCTAATAAAGCACGTTTTACTATAAATATGTAATCTATATAAGAAACAGAACGTTTGTTCTTGTTTAATTATCCTAATGTATTTTCTATCGATATGCAAGATGTTTTGATAAATGGTGAAATTTTTGTTAACAAGATTATGTTTTCCTGAGATAGGGAAAGTATGAAGATATATGGATAATAATTCTTGCATTTTCAGAGGAAAGTGATATATCTAAAATAAACAGCTTTTTAATAAGTTTATGCTGCTTTGACGGCAGCATGTCGAGGGAGATATTTTATGGACTTGGAGACATTACGTGAGTGGTTTACACTTGAAAATATATCAGGGCTTATACAGCAATATCGCTCATTCGGACCAATTCCAGGAATCTTACTGCCGATGCTGGAAGCGTTATTGCCCTTTTTACCATTAGTGGTGTTCGTATTGGCCAATGCAACCGCTTTTGGTCTCTGGTGGGGATTTTTATTTTCTTGGATTGGTGCGGTAGCGGGATCATTTTTGATCTTTTTAGTCATTAGAAGGTATGGTCAATTGAGGTTTTTTCGATTTTTGCAAAAACATAAGCAGGTTCAGCGATTAATGGTTTGGGTGGAAAGTCATGGATTCGGCCCTTTGTTCATCCTGCTTTGCTTCCCTTTTACCCCTTCAGCCATCGTGAATATTGTGGCTGGACTTTCAAAAGTCAGTCCGTTGCAATATGGACTGGCAGTCGTAGGCGGGAAAGCGGTGATGATATTCACGATTAGCTTCGTAGGCTACGATTTAGTATCCTTAATACATAAACCTATACGCACAATCATTATCGGGATCGTCATATTCGTCTTATGGTATGTAGGGAAAAGACTGGAGGTCCGATTAAATAAAAGCATGAAGAGAGAAGAAGGACAATAAGTTAGAATATAAATGTAGTAGGGGTTGACGAGATGGGAAAAACAAACAAGAATTCTTTATCCGATTGGATAAAAGCAGCCATGATAGCTTTTGTTATTTACATCTTGATCCGTACATTTTTCTTTTCAAGCTATGATGTGGAAGGGAAGTCGATGCAACCGACCCTTGAAGATGGCAACAAACTGGTCGTGAATAAGATCAATTACCAGATTCATGATATTCACCGGTTTGACATTATTGTTTTTCATGCGAATTCACAAGAAGATTATGTTAAACGAGTTATCGGGACTGCAGGTGACCGCATCCGTTACAAGGATGATTGGCTTTACGTAAATGGCAAGAAAGTGGATGAGCCTTATCTTGAGAAATGGAAAGAAGGATTCCCGGAGGAGGATTTTACAGGTGATTTCACTTTAAAGGAATTGACGGACGTGACCACCGTTCCGGAGGGGAAGCTTTTTGTTATGGGGGACAATCGCCTTGAAAGTGCGGATAGCCGTCACTTTGGTTTTATACCAGTGGAAAATGTCGTCGGTAAGGTGGATGTTCGATATTGGCCGATCAAAGAATTCAATTATAGATTTATAGGCGAATGAGTGCCAAAGCCCGGAAATTTTAAGGGCTTTTTCTTTTGGGGAAAACACGAACGTACGATTGGTGTTTTAAGCTGGAAAACGGTAAAATGATTGAAAGGAAATCAATAGACAAGCGTATTTCTGGTATGATAGATCTAGATAATATGTTATATAAGGGGGAAAAGAGATGTCACTCCGTTTTTTACTGGGAAGATCGGGTGCAGGGAAGACGTCGAATATATTGGACGAAATTCGTTCCAAATTGGCAGAAGATCCCGGAGGCAATCCCATCATCTATCTCGTTCCTGATCAGATGACGTTTCTATCTGAATATAAATTAATTAAAACGCCAGGACTTGCCGGAATGATCCGGACACAGGTTTTCAGTTTTAGCAGGCTGGCTTGGCGCGTTCTTCAGGAAACTGGGGGAATGAGCCGACTGCATCTGGACAGCGTTGGTGTTAATATGTTGATCCGGAAAATAATGGATGATAAAAAAGATGAGCTGAAGATGTTTCGTCGATCTGCCGATAAACAGGGATTCGTTGCTCAGATGGAATTAATGCTGGCTGAGTTCAAGCAGTATTGCATCCAACCGGATGACATTCAAAGCTATTTGACTGATACATCACAGTCCGGCAGCGGAATTCAGGATAAACTGCATGACCTTGAGTTGGTCTATCAGGCTTTTGAGGATGAAATGGTCGGCAAATATCTGGATTCGGAAGACTATTTCACTTTATTGATCGAGAAAATGGCCGAGTCTTCATATATAAGGAATGCGGAGATCTACATTGATGGCTTTTATAGCTTAACGCCACAGGAATTATTGATTGTCGAAGAAATGATGAAGCTGTGCAAGAATGTGACGGTTTCTTTGACCTTGGATCGTCCCTACAAGCAATATGCCCCGGATGATTTGCAATTGTTCAGACAGACGGGAAACTTGTATCATCAGCTGTATCAAGCTGGATTGAGAAATGATATACCAATTTCAGAGGATCGCATTTTAAAAGGAACGGAAAGGTTTGTAACGAGTCCGGGGCTTGCTCATCTGGAAACTTATTTTGCGATTCGCCCTGTAAGGACGTTTGATCACTCACCTGATGTAACGATTGCCCAGGCTGTTAATCGCAGGGCAGAAATTGAAGGTGTGGCCCGGGATATCTTGACGCTTGTGAGGCAGAAGGGGCACCGGTTCCGTGATATTGCAATTTTAGTTCGGAACGGGGAAGCGTATGCCGATATTTTACAAACCGTTTTTCGGGATTATCAAATTCCTTTGTTCGTCGATTCAAAACGGACGATGCTGAATCATCCTTTAGTTGAACTGATTCGATCCACTTTGGAGATCATTAATGGCTATTGGCGTTATGAGCCGGTATTTCGCGCCATCAAGACGGAACTGCTCTTTCCGCTGCAAAGAAATCATGACAGGATGCGCGAGCAGGTGGATAAGCTGGAGAACTATGTGCTGTCCCGTGGCATCAAGGGGAGCAGGTGGACGTCCAAAGATCGTTGGACGTACAGGCGCTTCCGTGGTCTGGAACTGGAGGATCGGAACCAAACGGATAAGGAAATGAAGCTTGAGCAAGAGTTGAATGAGCTGAAGCAATTATTTACCGAGCCTATCCTGAAGCTCTCAAAACGAGTTAAAAAGGCTGATAATGGCAGGGAATTATGTGAGGCCCTTTATTTATATCTTGAAGAATTGCATGTACCGGAAAAATTGGAAAAGCAAAAACAGGAGGCCGAAGAAGCTGGCGATTTGGTATCGGCTAGAGAGCATGAACAAACATGGAATGCGGTTGTCGATCTATTGGATCAATTCGTTGAGCTTTTAAGCGGGGAGCAGCTTTCCATGAAACAGTTCGCCGTAATTATTGAAGCTGGTCTGGAGTCGCTTGAGTTTTCTTTAGTGCCACCGGCCATTGACCAAGTCCTTGTCGCTAATCTCGATTTATCACGTCTTGACGATGTAAAAACGGCTTTTGTTATCGGCCTGAATGAAGGGGTGCTGCCAGGAAAGGCTGTATCTGAGGGAGTTTTTTCCGATAGTGATCGTGAGGTTCTTTTGTCTGGTGGACTTAACGTCGCCCCAAGCTCCAAGGTTCGACTACTTGATGAGGAGTTTACCGCTTATAAAGCCTTCACTACACCGGCACAGTCCCTTTATTTATCATATCCGCTTGCCGATGAGGAAGGAAAGGCGCTGTTGCCATCCTCTTACTTAAAGCGGGTAAGAGATGTGCTGCCTAACGTTTCCGATGTGCATTACATGAATGACCCATCCGATCTGCCTGCTGAGGAACAGCTGAAATATGCCACGAATCATGATGTGGCCCTCTCATACCTGGCTGCCCAATTACAGCTCAAAAAAAGGAACTATCCCATCCATTCGCTATGGTGGGATGTATATAATGTCATTATAGAGGATGAATTGGTCGGATCTTTTGCAACTAAGGTGTTATCAAGCCTTTTTTACCAGAACAAAACGAAGAAATTATCCGAGGAAACGAGTAAGCAATTATATGGCGAAAGTATCCTTACAAGTGTATCGCGGATGGAAATGTTCAATAGCTGCCCGTTTTCCCATTATGCCGCTCATGGGTTGAAATTGAGGGAAAGGCAAGTTTTCCGTTTGGATGCACCGGATATCGGCGAGATGTTCCATGGAGCGTTGAAAATGATTTCGGATTACTTGAAGGAGCATGATATTCCTTGGTCTGCATTGACGAACGAACAATGCTTGGAACTTGCCAGGATTGCGGTTGAAAGACTCGCCCCCAAATTGCAAAACCAAATTTTGTTAAGTACGAACCGGCATCACTATTTACGCAGGAAATTGGAGCACGTGATCGGACGTGCCTCGATGGTATTAAGCGAGCATGCTAAGGTGAGCGGTTTTGCACCGATTGGTTTGGAGCTTGGGTTCGGTAAAAATGGAGAACTGCCGCCACTTACTTTCACATTGAAAAACGGGACGAAGATGGAATTGATCGGACGGATAGACCGTGTGGATAAAGCGGAAGAAGGGGAAGGGGTCTATTTGCGTGTGCTCGATTATAAATCGAGTGAAAAGGAACTGAACATGAGTGAAGTATATTATGGACTTGCCCTGCAAATGCTGACATACCTTGATATCGTCGTTACTCATTCGAATTCGCTTATCGGCAAGGAAGCGATTCCGGCCGGCGTTTTGTATTTTCATGTGCATAATCCGGTTGTCAAATCAAAAGGAATGCTCAGCTTGGATAAAATTGACGAAGAAATATATAAAAGCTTTAAAATGAATGGCCTTGTGCTGGATCATTCGAATGTCATCCAGATGATGGATCAAACGCTTGATCCTGAAAGTTCAGGGAAGTCGGATATCATCCCGGCAGGATTCAAAAAGGACGGATCGCTCCTTGCCGCTTCCAAAGTTGCCAGCAGGGAAGAATTTTCATTGCTGAATCGCCATGTACGCCGCGTATATCAGGAGGCTGGTGATCGAATGGTTGATGGTGACGTGAATATAACCCCATATAAATTAAAGGAAAAAACGCCATGTACCTTCTGCTCCTTTAAATCGGTATGCCAATTCGACCAGTCTCTGGAGGAAAATCAATTTAGGAATTTAGCACAAAAGAAACAAAATGATGTACTCGAACTATTGAGAGGGGAGGGAGAGAGCGATGAGTAAAACGAACATACCTGCTCTCCCAGGAGATGTGACTTGGACCGAAGATCAATGGAAGGCGATATGGGCCAAGGATCAGGACATTTTGGTTGCGGCCGCCGCCGGTTCCGGAAAAACGGCAGTGCTGGTCAACCGGATCATTCAAAAAGTGATATCGGAAGAAGAACCGATCGATGTGGATGAACTGCTTGTCGTAACATTCACGAATGCTTCCGCTGCCGAGATGCGTCATAGAGTAGGGGAGGCATTGGAAAAAGCGATTTCCGATAATCCGCAGTCACAGCATCTGCGTAAGCAGCTGAGCTTGATTAATCGGGCCTCCATATCCACACTTCATTCCTTTTGTTTAGAGGTGATCCGGAAGTATTATTACATGACGGATATCGACCCGGCTTTCAGGATTGCCGATTCTACAGAAGTCCAGCTGCTTCGAGATGAAGTAATGGAAGAGCTTTTCGAGGAGCAGTACGGACAAAGTGATAATGAAGCGTTCTTTCAATTGGTTGATGCATTCACGAGCGATCGAAACGATGATGCACTTCAGGATATCGTTCGATCACTGCACGATTTTTCGCAATCGAACCCCAATCCCGATCAATGGCTCGATGGCGCTGCCAGCATGTATGAGCTGGCTGATGATGAGGGGATTGATGACCTTTCGTTCATTGCTTCATTGAAATTCGATATAGGTTTACAGTTGGACACTGCAAGGGATCTATTGGAGCGGTCGCTCGCGCTGACAAAGGTGCCAGGGGGACCGGCGCCAAGGGCTGAGAACTATTTAGCTGATCTTTCGATGGTTGCCAACCTTGGGGAAGTCAAAGAGCAATCCTGGGATGCGCTTTACGAAGAAATTCAAAAAGTGAAATTTGAAACGGCAAAACGCTGCACTGGTGCAGATTTCATCAAGGAAATATCGGATGAGGCCACCAAATATCGTGATAAGGCGAAGAAAATCATAAAAGCGTTGCAGGAAGAGTTATTTTCGCGTAAGCCGGAAAGCTACCTGCGTGATATAAGGGAGCTCAAGGGATATGTCGATACACTCATCATGATTGTTAAACAGTTTGACGTGCGTTTCTTCGCGGCCAAAGCAGAGAAGAACTTGGTCGATTTCGCTGATTTGGAGCATTATTGCCTGCAAATATTGACTGGTGATACCGTGGCTGGTGAGCGAAAACCATCGGCGGCTGCGATCGAATACCGAAACCAGTTCAAAGAGGTGCTTGTCGATGAGTATCAGGATACGAATTTGGTTCAGGAATCAATTTTAAAACTGGTGACGGCCGATGGTGAATATAATGGGAATCTTTTCATGGTGGGTGATGTCAAACAGTCCATTTACCGGTTCAGGCTTGCCGAACCGAATCTCTTCCTTGGAAAGTATAACCGCTTTACTCGTGAGGGGATTGAAACTGGACTGAAAATTGATTTAAACCGCAATTTCCGGAGCCGGAAGGAAGTTCTTGATGGAACGAATTTCTTGTTTCAACAGTTGATGGGCATCACAGTCGGTGAGATAGAGTATGATGAGGATGCTCAATTGAAGAAAGGAGCGCCATATCCCGAAGATGTCCCAAACCCGATTGAACTCCATTTAATTGATGGGGCAGCCGATCCAAATGCTGATGCGGACACGGAGGAAGGGTTTGAGGCAGAGGAGCTTGAAAAAGCGCAGCTCGAAGCAAGGCAGATGGCCAAGCTCATCAAGAAGGCCATAAGCGAAAAGCATCCGATATATGATACGAAAACCAAACAGTACCGATCGGCCACTTATCGTGATATGGTCATCCTGCTTCGTTCAATGCCATGGGCACCGCAAATCATGGAGGAATTTAAAAAGCAGGGGATTCCGGTTTATGCCAACTTATCGACAGGGTATTTCGAAGCGACAGAAGTCGCGATCATGATTTCCCTATTAAAGGTGATAGATAATCCGCAACAGGATATTCCCTTGGCATCCGTTCTTCGTTCTCCCATCGTCGGGTTGGATGAAGAAGAAATGTCACAGGTACGTTTATTCCATACCGGGAGCTATTACGAAGCATTAGCCGATTTTTACAGAAAGAGTGATCCGGAGGAATATCCAGGGCTTTATGAAAAAACTTCGGCTTTTTATAAAAAACTGGTCAACTGGAGGAAGCTTGCCAGACAGGAAGCTTTGTCAGATTTAATCTGGCTATTGTACCGAGAAACCCAGTTCTACGATTTTGCAGGAGGGATGCCTGGTGGCAAACAGCGTCAGGCCAATTTAAGGGCGTTATATGACAGGGCGAGGCAATATGAAGCAAGCTCCTTTCGCGGATTGTTCCGTTTCCTGCGTTTCATCGAAAGGATGCAGGAGCGCGGAGATGATTTAGGGGCAGCTCGGGCGTTAGGGGAACAGGAAGATGTGGTCCGCCTAATGACGATTCACTCTTCAAAGGGCTTGGAATTCCCGATCGTGTTTATTGCCGGTCTTTCCAAGCAATTCAATATGATGGACTTACGCAAACCGTATTTACTTGATAAGGATTATGGATTCGCTGCAAAGTATGTAAATGCGGAATTACGGATTACTTATCCTTCCTTACCTCAGTTGGCATTTAAGAAAAAGAAGCAGCTTGAATTAATTGCCGAGGAGATGCGGGTCCTCTACGTGGCCCTTACAAGAGCTAAGGAAAAGCTTTATTTAATTGCCAGCATCAGTGATGCGGAAAAAACTCAGCAAAACTGGGCAAGCAATGCAGCACATGGAGAATGGCTATTGAAGGACTATGTACGGGCAGGTGCAAAAAGCTATCTTGATTGGATCGGCCCTGCGTTTATTCGTCATCGCGATTCGCTTGTGGAAGGTCAAGGATTTGAAATGGAGTCGCATCCATCGAACTGGTCGATAACGATCGTTTCAAGTGAAGAGCTTGCCGTTCTGGATGAGGAAGATGCACTTGTACAGGAGCAATTACTCGAGCATGTCCAAAAATCGGAGAAGGTCGCGATGGCTTCCGAGTTTTACGATGAAATCAAAGGACAGCTCGAATGGGAATATCCGGAGCATGAGGCGTCCGTGCATCGTTCCAAGCAATCCGTTTCTGAGCTGAAGCGTCAACACGAACTTAGGGATGAGGCTGGATCCACGGAATTGTTGCGGAAATTTAAGCGTCCCATCACGAAGCGCCCAACCTTCATGCAGGAAAAATCACTTACGCCTGCTGAAAGGGGTACGATTACCCATCTAGTCATGCAGCATATCGATCTATGTAAAGAGATCACCATTCCATCCATTCAAAAACTGATGCTTGACTTGATTCAACGCGAGTTGTTGACGGAGGAACAAAAAGAAGCTGTGGACCCCGGGGCAATCGTCGATTTCTTTGACAGTGAAATCGGACAAAGAATGCAAAAGTCCAGTAACATTCGCCGGGAAGTGCCATTCACGATGTCGTTACCGGCAAAAGAAGCATACAGCGATTGGGCAACTGGCGAAGAAGAAATCCTTATCCAAGGTGTAATTGATTGTATCTTTGAGGATGAACAAGGTCTTGTGCTTCTCGATTATAAAACGGATACAATTACCGGTAGATTTGCCAGTGGGTTTGAAGGAGCTAAAGACATCCTTGCCGACCGGTACCGGATGCAGCTCGAGCTTTATACAAGGGCTGTCGAAGGGATATTGAATAAAAAAGTAACCAGCCGCTACTTGTTTTTCTTTGACGGATCGCATTTATTGGAAGTGTAAGCGAGAAGAAGGAACAGTCGAGCAAGTATGCAGGGAAATTAGGAAAACTTTGAAAGCCTAGCTGGAATAAAGTGTAGCCATTGGGCATTCAAAAAAAGCTGGACTACCCGAAGGAAATGCTGTCTGTATTTTACAGGCGGCATTTTTTTTCATTGTTCTGGCTATTGTCACAGTGGACTCCTTGATCCGAATGAACACATGCATCTTTCACGAAATGCGAATGATTATGTTTTAATTGATGTGGCTTATGTGAGGCAATATCCAAAGTGAATTTATCGCTCTTAAGATAAATTTCGTATGGTCAACAGAATTATAAGTGCGTTCCAATGCAGAATGGACTGAGCGCCTGCAATGAAAAGCAACAGTCTAAGTTCAAATTCTCCAATTGTGGGCATTGACAATACCAAATTAATTTTCTCGTACGGTGGAGCGGAACCGTCAAATACACCAACGAAATCTGTAGGCAANTAGAATCTAACTTTTGTATTCACACTGAGTGGAAAGAAACGGAAGGCAGCGAGACTCCTGCGGGAAATGTGCGTCTACGTGAAACCCCGCAGGCAGAAACGTCGAGGAGGCTCACGGACCGCCTCTGGATAAGGGAGCGGCTGCATGCAGTGGAAAGGGCTTAGTACAACTCTAGAAAACTATGGGCGATGAAAGTCTAGCTTCATTTTCACTNCTGAGTGGAAAGAAACGGAAGGCAGCGAGACTCCTGCGGGAAATGCGTGTCTACGTGAGACCCCGCAGGCGCAAGCGCCTGCAGTGCAATGAAACGGTCATGATACAAATCCCAAAAACTGTAGGCAATAGAAAGTTCATCTTCATTTTCACACACAAAGTGAAGAAACCGTTAACTTTTCACTGGTTCATCCGATGTTTTTTTAAAATTATAAACAAATGTACCCTACAGGATAGACTTTTTTCATGTCTACTCTATAGGGTACATATTAAAAGCGGGTGGTATTTCCTTCGTTAATTATTCCCCGTAATAGGCTGGTCAATCCCATTGATATCAAGCACATTGCTTCCATTCAGTCCATTGGCGGTAAAGACGATAGCACCTGTGTTCCCTGAACCTGATCCTGTGACCGATTTGGAGGAAGATTTTGGGGAAATGACCGCTGCATCACCGAATAATAGATTTCCTGACCCTACATTGAATATTTGAATTGGGCCGACTATGGCTGGCATATGACTCCTCCTTCTAAAAAAAATCAAGCATTGTTTGTTGAATCCTCAGTTGAATCCTCAATGGATGTGTCTTCGGCCTGTTTAGGGACCTGCCGAATGTGTTTCACTCTGGATTCCATACGTATATGGCCGACATTGCCAACGCCAACAACAGATGAGGACGATATCCCGATTATATTGATATTGCCGACATGTATGAAGGGATTTGGATTTGAAAATCTTGTGTTAACGGGTTCATACAATCTGGGGATATAAATGGGCCTTTTAAAAATGTCATAGTCTCTGAATTGGATGTCCACTGCACCGAATGTTTCACTTTTCTTTTGAACGGCTAATGCAAGTGCATATCCGTCTATATAGGAAGTGTCCCCGATTTGCATGGTGGAACAGAATGAGACCGTATCGGATAATAGAGATTTCACTTTTGATATTCTAGAAAACATGTTGGTTACCCTTCCGGGGATACCGGCACGAATGGTCCGATGATAAGGGATTCAGGTGGGGTATCGAATGCGGAAGATAATTGGACCGTTTGGACATCCCCGATGAGAAATAAAGCAGAGCTGGCTACACCGGTGATTTTTATATCACCTACACAAAGTTGGTGATTCGTTACATTAAACTCCATTTGCATTTCCTCCTGTTTCGGCTTGTGAGTGGGTGATGAACTGAAACAAGGCCGCTTGAATATCGGATTTGACCTTTTCCCTGACCTTTTCCTTTACATTATCACGCTGCTGTGGTGCACGTTCGGGGTAAGAAAGGTTATCGTAATACATATTGATCCGTTGATGGAGCTGACGTTCGACGTCCTGTTTAACGAAGTCATGATAAGAAGGCTCCAATGATATTTTTAGCTGGGTTTCCGCCTCATCGATCATGCTTTCCAAGTCTGAAAGAATATCGTTATGAATTTCCTGGACAACGATTTCCCGGCCAGGGAATAAATTCGGAGTAGGCTGAACTGGTTGGTTATTAACGGCGAATTCATCGATGTTGTTTAAATCATTGGGATTTAAACCGATATTCAACGTACCGTCCAATGACTCGACTTTTAATTGATCAAATTTATATTCAATTTTATCAACATGGATTGGCGGCTTATTTTTCAGCTCGGCAACTTCGTCTGTCAGGCGTTTGAGTTCGTGCTCAAGTTTCATGATCCGCTTATTCTGGGCTTCTAGAAAACGCTGCATTTGTAACGAGTACGAATAAAGATCCTGATTCACGATTCAACACCTCACCTTCACCAAGTGATATTTTCATATATGACAGTATATGAAAAAGTTTTTGGTAGGTGAATGCCTATGAACTAGGAGGTGTAAATGGGACGAAGCTTGTCAATGGAATTACATCAGCTTCAATT
This sequence comes from Peribacillus muralis, assembly GCF_001439925.1. Classification (GTDB taxonomy): domain Bacteria; phylum Bacillota; class Bacilli; order Bacillales; family DSM-1321; genus Peribacillus; species Peribacillus muralis. The sequence goes on along the minus strand of NZ_LMBV01000003.1, from coordinate 240,915 downwards.
TCCGGAGCAGGCTCAGTGAATCCACCGGTATTGGCTAATGTGGAATAGGGTTTAATCACTCCGGCACTTCCGATTTGGAAAACGGATGAATTGGCGATGCTTTCAATTTTTATCATATTGATTTGGATGGTCTGGTGTATATTGAAAATCATGCTGACTCCTTTCTTAAACACATTAGAGATTTAAGACCATTGGCTGATCAACACCATCTGTATCATTTGTATTTGTGGTGCTGTAGGCATTATAAAGTGATATGGATTCACCTGTATTAAACGAGCCAGCACCTGCAAACGTTTTTGAAGTGGAATATGGATTTATTTTAAAGACGTCACCAATATGGACAATTCCACTGCTACCGACGTTGATGACTTGAACGATTCCTACTATGGCTGGCAAGAAAATCACCCTTTTTATTCGGTTTTTCCCTGGGACAGGTGATTTACCTGCTCCTGAAGGGAGTATCACCGTATTGTATGTTTACCCAGGATCGATGTGATTGTTCGTTATAAAGTGAAAATGGTAATACTCCATATAAATAGGATATAACTTTAATACATGTAGGATTTGAAGCAATAAAGAGAATGGTTCATTTCAGTGTTGTAATCAAAAATGAAAAAAACGAAATATTTTATTGGAAGAATGGCAAGTCGTACAAATCGGATGGAAGGCCGAAAGGGTTCATCGAATAAGGCTCGTTAACGGTGTTGCTTGCCCGCACGCTATGAAGCTATATGTCTAGGGAAATGTAAGCTGGTAAGGGGACTTATCTGGTAGCTCCCTTTGTCCCTGGAAAAAGATAATCAGGTGTTTTGATAAAACCAGGTTTATATGAGAAATGATCTATTTTAGTTTTTTTAGTAGTGATTTCGATAAGGGGCTCCCGGTTTGACGATAAAGTGTTACGATTATAAGAGGTTTCATATTACCGGAATTTTCTTTTTATTCATGGCGAAACGTTTTAGGATTGGGGGAGGGCATTGAGACGAATTCATTATAGCTGGTTCATTTTGGCTATCACATTCTTTTCGATTATTGTAGCGGGAATCGTTAGGTCATCATCCGGCGTATTCATCGTACCATTGGAAAATGAGTTTGGATGGGACCGGTCCGTCATTTCTTTAGCATTTGCCATTAGTCTTTTTCTTTATGGATTGTCGGGTCCCTTCATGGCTGCCTTGATTGAAGTGTTTGGAATAAAGAAAATGATGGTATTGGGCATGTCCACTTTATTGGCAGGTATTTTCCTCACTTTTTTCATGAAGCATGAGTGGCAGCTGATGCTAATCTGGGGTATTATCATCGGATTGGGTTGTGGCGTGTTTTTGACGGTATTGAGCCCATATGTGGCGAATCGTTGGTTCGATAAGCGGCGGGGGCTGGCAGTAGGGATATTAACAGCAAGTACGGCTACAGGTCAGCTTATTTTGCTTCCGGTTTTAGCCATCATCATAGAGAACTACTCGTTTAAATGGGCGATTGGTTTAATCATGGTCCTTAGTTTTGTCATGCTGATAATCATCCTGTTATTCATGAAAAATACACCGAAGGAAGTTGGCGTCCTTCCGTATGGAGCGGAAGAAGAAATCCAGGAGTCGGCTGCAGTTCAGAAGAAGAACCCCATTGGCATGGCTTTTCGGTCACTGAATGAAGCGGTGAGAGTAAAGGAATTCTGGTTACTGGCTGGAAGCTTTTTCATATGTGGACTGTCGACGAATGGGTTAATCGGGACACATTTCATTTCTTACTGCATCAGTTTTGGCTTGCCGGTCGTCACGGCAGCGTCTTTATTATCCTTCATGGGCATCTTTGATCTGATTGGGACGACTGTATCCGGGTGGTTATCCGATCGTTTTGATAATCGCTGGCTGTTGTTTTGGTATTATGGTCTAAGGGGAGCTTCCCTCGTATTGCTTCCTTTTGCGCTGAAGGAAGGTACGATCACCTTGTTGATCATCTTCTCCGTATTTTACGGGTTGGATTGGATAGCGACGGTTCCCCCGACCATCAGCATTTCTAGGCAAGTCTTTGGGGTGGAAAAAAGCGGGATTGTTCACGGTTGGATATTTTCTTCACATCAGGCCGGTGCAGCAGTGGCGGCGTACGGCGGGGGGCTGATCTTCAAGATTTTCAATTCCTATACATGGGCATTTTTCCTTGCAGGGATCTTTTGCTTATTGGGTAGCTTGTTCGTCATCCTGATTAAAAGGCAAAAATCGGATTCAGTAGTTAAAGATGATGCAGTGAGGCTATGAAAGCAGTGTGAAATCCTGTGGATTAAAGAGGGTGAACCGATGAAAGGCACGATGATACCATTGCAGGATAATAGGCGGCTTGCAAGCATAGACATATTACGAGGGTTGGCCATTCTAGGGATTTTTTTAGTGAATATGCCTTCCTTCCACTCCCCCCTCTTGTACATGGACGCTGCTAGACCATGGTCCAGGGGTTGGGACGGGATTTTGTACAGGTTCAGTGATGTTGTGGCGCAAGCCAGTTTTTATCCGTTATTTGCGTTTCTATTCGGCTTCGGTGCGATCATCCTGGCTATCAGAAGTGAAGAGAAGGGAATAGCCTTTCCTTTCCTGTTTTCAAAAAGGCTATCTTTCCTGCTGGCACTTGGATGCATGCATGCTTTTTTCATCTGGCATGGGGATATCCTTATTAATTATGCTATGTTTGGGTTTGCATTATTGTTTTTTTATAAGATGAAGGGTAAAACGTTAATTTTGCTAGGGTTGGTATGTTATGTTCTTCCCTTTGCCATATTGGGTGCGCTTTTCCTGGTTATGGGCAGCATCGATAACGAGGGGATTGCGATAACGAAAGATTCGAAGATGATGGAACGTTCTGTTGAAGTTTATCAAACTGGCACTTTCCTGGAAATCATGAAACAGAGGGCACTAGATTGGTATATGGTGAATAACCTTGTTAATGCCGGAATTCTTTTTTTATCCATATTTCCGTTTTTCTTGATCGGGGCTGGGGTCGCTAAACAAGGGTATTTGCAAAACCCGATCCCATATAGGAAGAAATTGAAGGTAATCATGATCGTAAGCCTGCTATTGGGCCTGATGATAAAGTGTCTTCCATATGTTGGGACATTCGATTTTGGAACGATGTTCGTGCAGGATTATTTTGGCGGACCGTTACTGACAGTATTTTATATTACAGCCATCACGCTACTTGCAGGAAAAATTGGAGCATGTCGACTGTTAATGCCCCTTTCCTATGTTGGCAGGATGTCAATGAGTAATTATTTATTCCAATCGATCGTCTCTACAACGATTTTTTATTCATATGGCCTTGGTTTATACGGATCCGTTTCTTACACGACAGGGTTCATTTTCCTGCAGGCTTTGTTTTGTCTGCAAATCCTGCTATCCATCTTATGGATGAGCCTGTATAAATACGGACCGGTTGAGTACGTATGGCGTGTTGTTACATATGGGAAAAAACCAGTTATGAAGAGGTAGGAATTAGTTTAGAAAAAATATAAATGATGTTCATCAAATTGTTGATTTTAACCAATGTAAATGCAACCTTAGCTTTGTTTTTATGTAAAACCCTATGATATGATGAAAGGGAAACTGAACGAGGGGGCAAAAAAATGACACATATGCATATTACGGCTTGGGTTATCGGAATCATTCTTTTCTTCGTCACATATTCGATGCTTAAAGGTGGAAAACCGAAAGCGAAAATGCTACATATGATAACACGGTTGTTTTATCTATTGATTTTCATTACGGGCGGCATGCTGATCACTGATTTTGGTGCTTACGCCGTAAAAATGATTGTTGGAATCATCGTGATTGCGGCCATGGAAATGGTGTTGGTTCGTACGAAAAAAGGAAAAAGCATAAGTGCCATGTGGATATTGTTCATCGTAGCGCTTGTCTTCGTCATTTATTTAGGACTATCGCTGCCACAAGGGTTGTATATTTTTAAATAAATGAAAAACGGGTAAGTGAGGATATCTCATTTACCCGCTTTTTTTACTATCTATTGTGAATTCACTTTTTCAATGATGATTCTTTTTCCAGTATTCAAGGTGAATTCAAAACGATCGTGATCCTTTTTCCCATAAGAAAAGTGATGCTGAACGAGACATATTTGGCTCTCGTTATCGAAGGTGAAGAAGTTCACGCCTGACTGGTTAGGGACTGCCCTTAAAAAAGTGAGCTGGTTATAGCTATATATACAATCATATATTGAAAAATCAAGTGAATTCAATGTCGTTACAAATTGGAAAAATGAATCGTCGTTCAATTCTTCCAATAAGCGTTCAAAAGAGTAGAGCAGCTTTTTGCGAATCCGAATGGGCTCATTTTCCCTTAAGAAGGTGATTTCCCGGTGAAGCAGGATTTTCCCTTCTTCCTCGACGACTCCTTGCTGCCAACGCCCACCCCTGTATACTTCGATGACGCTATCAACATGGTCTTCGATGGAGCAGGCCTCATCTGTTTCATCATCGAAAAAAATCCATTGTTGATTGATATTTTCCACTGTTCCTTCGGTAAAAGCTCTCGTTTGCCTGTTCATTAGTTTGGTTCGTTGTTGCTGACTCATACATATACCTCCAATAGTGGAATCCTCACCTACTTTTTAGTCAAAATCCAATGAAAATATAACGGTATATTTTAAAATATTATGGACAAATAACCATCTCTCCGTCTTTGCATAGGCTATGTTTAAACACGGGATGCTTTGCTCAATGCTTCGTAATCACTCAGGGGCGGTTTGAGGGCAGGGATCCTACGAATGATGCAGAACGATACGTAAACTTTTCTGTGCATGTCTTCGAATTTGGAAATAAGGGACGGTAAATCTTTTTAAGACAGGAGCCAATATTCTGTAATAGTCCCGATGGAAAGGATGAAGTGTAAAATGTGTGGGATAACAGGCTGGGTGCATTTTCAAAAAGATTTACGGGCTGAAACGAAAACATTGGAAAGCATGACGAAAACTTTGGCAAAGCGGGGGCCTGACGAGGATAATGTCTGGAGCGAAGCCCATGTTGCCTTTGGCCATAAACGGTTAACGGTTGTTGATGCGGAAGGCGGAAAACAGCCGATGACGAAAAATCAACAAGACGGCAGATATACGCTTAGCTATAATGGGGAGCTATATAATACCGAAGATATTCGTAAACAGCTATTATTAAAAGGATATTCCTTTAAGGGTCATTCTGATACAGAAGTTTTACTAACTTCTTATATAGAATGGAAAGAAAAATGCATTGACTTGTTCAATGGGATTTTTGCGTTTGCAATATGGGATGAAAAGGAGCAAAAATTATTCGTTGCAAGAGATCGGATGGGGGTAAAACCATTATTTTACGCCGAACGAAACGGCGGGTTCATTTTTGGGTCGGAATTGAAGGCGATTTTAGCTCACCCGGATGTAAAGACGGAGATTGACCGCGAAGGACTGTCTGAAGTTTTCGGTGTTGGTCCTTCCCGAAAACCCGGTTCCGGTGTGTTCCGTAATATTCACGAATTAAGGCCTGCCCATGCGCTTACTTTATCAAGAAAGGGACTCCGGATTTGGCGCTATTGGAATGTGAAAAGTGAAGAACATCAAGATACCTTAGCTGAAACGGCCGAGAAGGTCCGCTACCTTGTCGAGGATGCCGTGACAAGGCAGCTCGTATCCGATGTTCCGCTTTGTACCTTCCTGTCAGGAGGGCTCGATTCAAGTGCAATAACGGCCATTGCAGCCAACTCCTATCAAAAAGAAGGGAAAGGACAGCTTCATACGTATTCGATTGATTACGAAGATAACGACCGCTATTTCAAGGCGAATGATTTTCAGCCCAACTCCGATGGCTATTGGATTAAAAAAATGTCCGATACCTTCAATACGGTTCATCATTCGTCGATTATCACCCAGGAACAATTAACGGATCATTTGACGGAGGCTGTGATTGTAAGGGATCTCCCAGGCATGGCGGACGTTGACTCTTCCTTACTTTGGTTTTGCAAGGAAATCAAGCAGGATTTTGTTGTAGGCCTATCAGGCGAGTGTGCCGATGAAATTTTCGGCGGTTATCCTTGGTTTCATCGCGAGGATGATTTGAATCGGGCAGGGTTTCCATGGATGAGGTCTACGGATGAGCGAGTGTCCTTATTGAAGGCGGGCTGGCGTGAGAAGCTGAAGCTGGAGGAATATGCACAGGAAGCTTATTTGACCACCCTCGCCGAAACACCTAGATTGGATGGCGAAAACGGTGTAGCCGCAAAGCGCCGGGAACTATTTTATGTAAATTTATTATGGTTCATGACCACGCTTCTTGACCGCAAGGACCGGATGAGCATGGGAGCGAGCTTGGAGGTCCGGGTGCCATTTGCCGATCATCGCCTTGTCGAATATGCGTGGAACATTCCTTGGGATATGAAAATGGAGGGCAACCGTGAGAAGGGGATACTGAGAAAGGCTTTGGAAGGCTTGCTGCCTGATGAGGTATTGTACCGCAAAAAAAGTCCCTACCCTAAAACTCATAACCCTCTATATACAGACCGTGTACAGGGGTGGCTGAAAGAACTGCTGAAGGACAAAAATTCGGTGCTGCATGAATTCTTTGATAAACAGAAACTAACGGATATTGTTGATTCCAAAGGTGCCGCATTTAAGGTGCCTTGGTTCGGTCAATTGATGTCAGGTCCTCAGTTACTGGCCCACTTGGCACAAACCCATGTATGGTTCAAACAATATGACATCCAAATCATTGAATGAAAGAACGGGGCAGGATATAATCCTAGCCCCGTTTTACTTGCTTCAATGATCGAAGGCAAGAATTTTATATTGATAGCCACCCAAATTAATTTGCCGTCCCGAAATTGTTGATTGGGTTCTTATATCCGTTATTGTACGATCTTTCAAATCAAAAGGGAGGATGAAGGATTGGGAAACATCGGTCGGATTAATGAGGATCACCACGGAACGGCTTTGATTATATTTCATATAGGCAACAATATTTTCGTTTCCGCTCGTATCAAGGAATTTGAACATCCCGTCATTGGCCAGTAACCGTTCTTCTTTTCGTAACAGAATCAATGCTTTAATTTCGGTTAAAAGCTCGCTATTTTGTTTTTCTTCATCCCAGATCATGCATTTACGGCACCCTGGATCCATGCCGCCGGTTAAGCCGATCTCATCTCCATAATAGATGCAGGGGCTGCCATTGAAGGTCAGCAGGATGGCGTGGATAAGTTTGGCTCGGTCCAGATCCTCCCCACAATCGGTGAAGATCCGCGGTGTATCATGACTCCCGAGCAAATTGAACGTAACATCAAAAACATTGGTCGGGTAGCTTTGATAAATGGCTGTCATTTCCTCAGTGAACTCACGAGCATTGATGGTTTGCGAAGCGACCAGGCGAAAAACTTGGTTGGTGAACGGGTAATTCATAACCGCATCAAACTCGTCACCGCGCAGCCAAGGCATGGAGTCATGCCAGATTTCTCCAAGGATATAAAGGTCTGGCTTGATTTCTTTGACCGTTGTTCGGAATTCACGCCAGAAGGGATGGTCGACTTCATTGGCCACATCCAGTCGCCAGGCATCTATGTCAAACTCCTTGATCCAATAGGTAGAAACCTCAAGCAGGTATTGCTTCACCTCCGGATTCGCTGTATTCAATTTCGGCATCGATTCAAAAAAGCCGAAAGTTTCATAATTGGGCCTCTCCCCTCCTTTAAGAGGAAAACCGTGAGGGTGGAACCAGTTCTTATATTTTGAATCCTCTCCCTTCTCGAGTAAATCCTGAAAAGGGGGAAAGTAGTAGCCACTATGATTAAAAACGGCATCCAGCATAACGCGGATACCACGCTTGTGGCACTCCTGTACGAGTGTTTTCAAAGTTTCCTTCGTTCCGAATTGGGGATCGATTTTTCGGTAATCGATCGTATCGTACTTGTGATTGGAGTGGGCCTCGAAAATTGGAGTGAAATAAACCCCGTTAATACCCAAGTTTTCCAAATAATCTAAATGTTCAATGATCCCTTCAAAGTCACCGCCAAAAAAATTATCCACCGTCGGTTCTTCGCTTCCCCAAGGCTTTGCACCTTCCGGGTCGTTGTCACGGTTGCCGTTCGCAAATCGTTCAGGGAAAATTTGGTACCAAATTGTATCCTTGACCCAATCGGGTGCGCCGAATACTTCATTGTGATGTACATATGGAATGGCAAAATAGCTACCTGGATCCGTTGGAGCTTCTTTGAAAAAGCCCTTTTCGGTATAAATGGCCGTTTCATCTCCCGAACTGACCTTGAAGCCATAGCGGATTCTCCGGTAGGGAGGGCTCACATAAATATGCCAATAATCATGGTGAGCATCACGGCCGGATAAGCTCATCGGCTCTTCCTCATAGAGCCATTGTCCCTTATCGGAAATGTAAGGATCTCCATAAATCAATCCAACTGAGGCGATATCTTGTCTTTTCGTACGGAGGCGTATATGTATGGTTTCGTTGTTGATGGTATAGGCGAAATTGTCATTAGGTCTATGATATACGGACGAAAATTCCATAAAAAACACTCCAATTCTATAAATGTATTTAGGGGATGTGAAATTGACACAGGAACTACAGGGTATGTTTGGAGGAGTGATCTAGTAGTTGAAATTAGCCTAGTTTAACTGTTCGTTTCAATATGGGTATGTACCCAATTATTAGTGAAAAAGCACCTATTAACTAAAAAATAACAAAAATTATCCATCACGACAAGTAAATAAATACGCAGAGGAAAATGTTGTAAAAACTAAAGGCGCTCATATAATGATAACAATAGCTTTGGTATCGCTTTCACGAAGGGGGATTTATTTGGTTTCCTAAACTGGCAAACAGGATGGTAAACAATTCGATGCTTTTGGACATGATAGAATAAACATTTTAAAAAGGAGAATGAAAGTGAAGAAGCAGATTTTTCATTTGTTCATGTCCATGTTCCTGATCGTTAGTGTAAGTGCTTGTGGAACCAGTTCAGATCCGGAAAATAAAGTCGTAAAGAAGAAAGTCGACAATGAAGCCGGCAATGAAGTGAAGCCGGAAAAACTGGTCATTTGGGAGGAGAAAGGTAAAGCGGAGGCCTTAAAGACGGCGCTTGAACGGTTTGAAAAAGAATATGATATCAAAGTTGAGTATGAAGAGCTGGGAATTGCGGAAGAAATGTATGATCGCCTACGCCATGATGGACCAATTGGAAACGGAAAAGCCCCGGATGTCGTAACGTTTTCTCATCAAAAAGTCGGGAAGCTCGTGAAAGAAGGCCTGATCCAGGAAGTAAAGGTGGAAAAAGATGTTTTGAAAGCCTTTAATGAATCGTCGATCAAGGCGGAAATGTATCAAGACAAGGTCTTCGGATTACCGAGATCAATTAACACGTCCGTTTTGATTTACAATAAAAAATTGATGCCCAAGGCTCCTGAAACGATGACTGACTTATATAAAACCGCGAAGAAAATAAGAAATGGTGACGTCTATGGATACCATGCCGAATGGAGTGGCTTCCATGATGCGTATGGTGTGATGGCTGGAATGGGAAGTTATGTGTTTAAGGATATAAATGGGAATTTAGATCCTTCAGACATTGGATTAAACGATAAGCGAGCTAGAAAAGCAGCTGCGTACATCCAAAAATGGTATAAGGCCGATTTAATCCCCAAAGGCGACAGTGCTAGGATCGAGAAAATGTTTAGGCAAGGAAAGTTGGCTTCATACTGGAGTGACGATAACTCATTTTCAGAAGGAAAGGATACAGGTATGGCGCCATTGCCGAAATTGCCCAATGGTAAGCCAGTGAAATCGTTCATGGAAGTCAACGGCTTGCATGTAACGGCATTCACAAAACATCCATACTGGTCTACAAAATTAGTCGAGTATTTAACAAACGATGAACAGGCCATCGAACGCTATGAAGCAACAGGGGATTTCCCTTCGAACAAATCGATCAGAAATGATAAAGCAATCAAAGGAAATGAAGGGGCACAAGCCTTAAGCATACAATTACAATACGCCGAACCTGTGCCGAATATTCCGGAAATGAAAAAAGTTTGGGGACCGATGAATTCTGCCATGAATGAGATAGCCTTCAAAAAAGCTAAACCAAAAAAGGCGTTGGATGAAGCGGTAAAGGCGATAAAAAAAGAATGATTTTCCAGCCTATCTGTTTCATTTTCAATTTGTTTCATCATTACCTCCAATTTGTTCCTTTAGTGTAAAGTTTTTTATAATTTGGATTTGACGTCAAGTGGGCAAAAGGCTAATCTTAAAGGCGTAAAGAGATAGCTAGGAGGAGAGCGGATATGAGAAAAGGAGTGTTATTACTCACTTTAATTCCGTTGCTTCTTTTTTACGCCTTTCCAGTAGGAGCAGCTGAAAAAGAACAACGAACTTGGACGGATGAAATCGTATATTCAATAATGGTCGACCGATTTTTCGATGGCAATATCCATAATAATGGAGATGCGAATGTTAATGACCCTTCTGCGTTTAATGGTGGGGATTTTGAAGGTGTCACGAAGAAACTGAATTATTTAAAAGACATGGGGTATACCGCTATCATTCTTTCACCGATTTTCGCTAATGAAGACAATGGGTATCATGGGGATTGGGTGACGGATAATTATAAAACGGATCAACACTATGGAACAATGAAAGAATTTAAAAAGCTTGTAAATGAGGCACATAATCTTGACATGAAAGTAATCCTTGATTTTCAGGCCAATAATGTGGGGCCTCATTCATCTTGGCTGAATGAAGCCGATAAAAAAGCTTGGTTCCATGAAGAAAAGAAAATCTCCGATGACGGCGATCAAATGGACCTGGAAACAAGCTGGGTCGACGGACTTCCCGACCTGAATCAAAACAATGAGGAAACAAGGCAGTATTTACTTGATGCTGCAAAATGGTGGATAACGGAAACGGATATTGATGGATACCGTTTAAATAAAGTTCAATACGTGGCAAAGGACTTTTGGAAGGAATTTGTGGATGCCGTCAAATCAGAAAAATCAAATTTCTATACAATTGGCGATGTACAGGGGGATGCCGGTTTGATTTCAAGCTACAAGAAGACGGGCATCGATGCTTTTATGGCCTATCCCCAAAATGATGAGTTAAGGGAAGCCTTTTCCGCTCCTGACAAAGCATTGAAGCCCGTGTTTGACGCCTTTGCGAAGAGTGAAGCAGAACTTGGAGTCAATGCTCCTCAGGCATTGTTCATGGATACGCAGGAGATGCCCCGTTTTACAAAGGATGCAGCAGATCATAACGAAAACCCAGGCTCCAGATGGAAAATGGCGTTGTCCTATCTTTATACGATGCCTGGAGTGCCTATCGTGTTTTACGGATCGGAAATTGCCTTGAACGGCAATCTTGCCCCGGACAATCATAAATTGATGAATTTTAAGACAGAACAGGAGCTGGTGGAATACATCACGAAGCTTTCTGATCTTCGAGACATGTATCCGGCTTTGACGAAGGGGAATATGGAACTTTTATATGAAAAGGGCGCAACCGCGGTTTTTAAACGAGTTTATGGTGAAGAGACGATGGTCGTCGTTATGAACAATACATCTGAAACCAAAACGATAAACATTGCTGCTGAGAAACTTGAAAAGAATAACGAGCTGAGGGGGATGCTGAATGGCGATCTGGTCCGCAGCAAGGACAACAGCTACACGATCGTAATCGACAGGGAGACGACAGAAGTGTATAAACTGTCACCTAAGTCAGTTATTAATATTCCTTACCTGTTGGTTATCGGATTGGTTCTTCTCATTTTTGGTATATTCATTGCTTTCGTCATTAAACGTTCAAAAAGGATTGAACAAAAATAATCACACATACTTTTCGAATAGTAGATGGCTGCAAAACATTGTCCCTAAGGCTATGTGAAAACAGGATCGGGGGGATACATCATGAATAGGATTTGGTGGAAGGAAGCCGTTTGTTATCAAATATACCCGCGCAGCTTCATGGATAGTAACGGTGATGGAGTGGGAGATTTGAAGGGAGTAATCTCCAAGCTCGATTACCTGCAGGATTTAGGGATCGATGTTATTTGGATTTGTCCATTTTATAAGTCTCCCAATGCTGATAATGGCTATGACATTAGTGATTATCAGGCAGTTTCGGAGGAGTTCGGATCCATCGAAGATATCGAACTATTATTGAAAGATGCTCACCAGCGCGGGATGAAGGTAATCCTCGATCTTGTTTTGAACCATACGAGTGATGAGCACCCATGGTTCATTGAGTCACGGTCTTCCCACGATAATCCGAAACGTGATTGGTATATATGGAGGGATGGACAGGACGGTAGCGAACCTAATAATTGGGAAAGTATCTTTTCCGGAAGTGCCTGGAAATTTGATGAAGGTACACATCAATACTATTTACATCTATTTGCTGAAAAGCAGCCAGACTTAAACTGGAAAAATGCTGATGTTCGGAAGGCACTGTATGAAATGGTCAATTGGTGGCTTGATAAAGGGATTGACGGCTTCAGGATAGATGCAATCACGCACATTCATAAGCGAGAAGGCTTGCCGGATATGCCAAACCCATATTGGCATCAATATGTACCTGCGTTTGAAATGCATACGAATCAGGATGGTATCCTTGATTACCTGCAGGAACTGAAAGAAGAGACTTTCTCTAAATATGACATCATGACGGTCGGGGAGGCTAATGGTGTCAGGATCGAGCAGGCTGAAGAATGGGTAGGGGAACGTACTGGGAAGTTCAATATGATTTTTCAATTTGAGCATCTTGGACTTTGGAATCGAGGCCACAATCACCATGTGGATGTGATTGGGCTAAAGCGTACCATGACCAAATGGCAAACGGGAATGAAAGACAAAGGCTGGAATGCTTTGTTTTTTGAAAACCATGATCAACCGAGAAGCGTATCCACATGGGGAAATGATCATCAATATTGGTTGGAGAGCGCTAAAATGATTGGGGCTCTATACTTTTTCATGCAAGGGACTCCTTTCATTTATCAAGGTCAGGAAATAGGCATGACGAATGTCCAATTTGATTCGATTGACGATTATGATGATGTGGGAATGAAAAACTTCTATCGAATCGAAACCTCCAAAGGCCGACCGCATGATGAAATCATGAACATTATATGGCATAGCGGCCGTGATAATTCAAGGACTCCGATGCAATGGAATGAGGCCGAAAATGGAGGTTTCACTCGTGGAACACCTTGGATGAAGGTAAACACTAATTATCGGGCCATTAATGTCGAACAGCAGAAGAATGATCCATCTTCCATTTACCATTTTTATAAAAAGATGATTGAGCTTAGAAAGAAACATCAGGTCCTTGTTTATGGACAATATGATCTATTATGGGAAGATCATCCCGATCTTTATATTTATACAAGAAGTATGAATGGTGATTCAGTCAAGGTGATATGTAACTTCAGTACGAATCATCATCAAATCGATCTGTCATATTGGGGAGAAATGGAACTTTTACTTGCCAACTATGAAGATTGTCCCGAAGAATCCGTAATTGATTTGCGACCTTATGAAACAAGGGTTTATCGTTATTGAACAAAATCAATTTACATTAGAAGCTTAAAGCGCCTTTATGGTTAGTCGTCTGACTTCTTTCTTTGGATAATCCCTTTCGTCCCTTGAGAAGCTGATATCCCTATCAGCTTCTTTTTTAAGGTGAAAAATAAAAAGGTCAAATAGTTAATGTTTTCTGAAAAAAACGGACAAACGATAAAAAAAGTATAGATATAACTATTGGACTGAGTGTATTATGGATACATATAAATGTATAAATATAAAAAATGGAATGTGGATGGTATTCATTCAATTATGGCTAAAGAGGGGAGAGGGGAATGCATGGCGATCACGATAAAAGATGTGGCACAGCTGGCAAATGTTGCTCCATCAACAGTTTCCCGGGTGATTGCAAATAATCCTAGGATAAGTGAAAAAACAAAGTTACGGGTACGAAAGGCGATGGAAAAATTAGGATACCATCCGAACTTCATTGCACGTAGCCTGGCTAATCAGTCAACCAAAATTATTGGCTTGGTCCTACCAAGTTCCTCGATTGGGTGTTATCAAAACCCTTTTTTTTCGAGGATTTTGCAAGGACTTAGTGAAGGGGCCCAGGAAAATCAGTATTCATTATTGCTGAGTACAGGGAAAACTGAAGGCGAAATCTACGATGGAGTCGTAAAAATGGTGCAGGGCGGAATGGTGGATGGTATCATTTTGATGTATTCAAGGGTGAACGATAATATTCTGACCTACTTGAGAGAAAGGGGCTTTCCCTTTGTCATGATTGGGAAACCGTATGATTTTATTGAGGAAATCATGTATGTCGATAATGATAATGTTCTAGCCGCCGATCAGGCAACGAATTACCTCATTCAGCATGGGCATGAAAAGATCGGATTCATCGGAGGAGATTTGAACCTGGTGATGACACTCGATCGATTAACAGGATTCCAAAGAGCGCTGAATAGGGCTGGTATCACGCCCAGGAATGAATATACCTTACATGATGAGTTTTTGCATGAAGGTGGACAAGCTGCGGCGAAAAAACTGCTATCCATTGATGAACCCCCAACAGCTTTGGTGGTCAGTGATGACCTTATGGCACTTGGTGTCGTGCAATCTCTTCGTGAATTTGGTATTCGCACCCCGGAAGAAATGTCCATCGTCAGCTTCAATAATGTGCTTTTCTCTGAATTATCCTTACCAGCCTTGACATCTATGGATATTGATATTTTTGCTTTAGGCTTTCAGGCGGCCAAGGGTATCGTTCAAATGCTGCAAACTGGAGATGCTCCGATGGCTGCCATCATTCCACATCAATTCGTAGAAAGGCACTCTTGCAGATCGATCAAGCAAGGCGCGATGGCGGCCATGAATTATTAAAAGGAGGGGCACCTTCTCCCAATGTCCATATTCACTTATGGCAAATGGGCTGACGTCCATTTCCTAAACGGTGAACGAGGGAGGATCGACAATGTTGTTCATATCCGTTTCACTCCTTGCCATAATTAAATTCCTAGGGGGAGACAGACAGTATCCTGCATAAAAAAGAAAAAGCAGTGGATTTAAATCCACTGCAATTGAAGTTCATGCTTTACCCGTTTACAACAGTTCCGCCGTTTACATGAATGACTTGTCCACTGACATAGGATGAATCGTCACTTGCCAAATAGACATAAGCTGGAGCTAACTCCTCTGGCTGTCCGGCACGGCCCATTGGCGTATCCTGCCCGAATTTGGCAACATCTTCTTCACCGAATGAGGCAGGAATCAGAGGCGTCCAAATCGGCCCTGGTGCAACACCGTTCACTCTGATGCCATCTTTTAAAATGGAGTTTGAAAGAGCTCTTGTAAAAGCTAAAATGGCACCTTTTGTAGACGAGTAATCGATTAATTTTGGATTGCCCTGATAGGCGGTGATAGAGGTTGTATTGATGATGCTGCTGCCTTTTTTAAGATGCCTTAGCGCAGCCTTTGTTAAATGGAACATCGAAAAGATATTTGTGCGGAACGTTTTTTCCAATTGCTCTGCAGAAATTTCAAGGATACTTGTTTGTACATGCTGCTCCGCGGCATTGTTCACGAGAATATCCAAACCTCCGAATTCAGCTACCGTTTTTTTGACGATATCCTGACAGAATGCCTCATCGCCGATATCACCGGCAAGGAGTAAGCATTTCTGTCCTTCATTTTCAATCAACTTTTTCGTTTGTTCGGCATCCTCGTGTTCATCCAAGTACGCGACTGTGACATTCGCTCCTTCTTTTGCATAGTAGATGGCCACTGATTTGCCGATACCGCTATCACCGCCTGTAATGATTGCCGTTTTCCCTTTCAATTTGCCGCTTCCTTTATAAGCGGATTTAACCGATTCCGGGTTTGGTTCCATTTTTGTTTCCAAGCCAGGTTGGTGTTGCTGATGTTGAGGGGGAAATCCTTGTTTGCTTTCGCTTTGATTAGTCAATGTAAAACCGCCTCCTGTTTAATGATCTACACTATTTCTATTCCTTATTGTTGCAAAAAGAAAACATGGTAAAATAAACCAAAATGGGATTAGCGTAGATTTCTGAATTTCAAGATTGCACATCCTTAGTCTTACCATGTTCAATGAAGCAGATTCATTCCGGGGGAAGAAGGCGAAGCGTATAAGCGAGGACAAAAAAAAGACCCACCTAAACCGGTAAGGTCTTTCTGTATATCATCGGTAATTCAAAAATTGAACGTCAATCGAGAGATCGGCGCCTCTAATTGCGGAGATGATCCCTTGCAAGTCATCCCTGTTTTTTCCGGTAACACGAATTTGGTCATCTTGAATTTGGCTTTTTACTTTAAGGCCGCTATTTTTGATGATCGTGTTGATTTTTTTGGCTTGTTCTTTATCAATGCCTTGAATTAGCTTGGCCCGTTGGCGAACAGTTCCGCCAGAAGCACCTTCTAACTTACCATAGTCCAGGTTCTTGATGGGCACGTCACGTTTAATGAGTTTACTAATGAGGACATCCTTCAGCTGTTCCAGCTTATACTCATCGTCGGACACTAAAATGAGGTCTTCTTTTTCAATGGTGACGCTGCTTATGCTACCTTTAAAATCATAGCGGGTCTGAATTTCTTTCATAGCCATGGTCACTGCATTCGTTACTTCTGAAAAGTCTACTTTGGATACAATATCAAATGAATTTTCCTTTGCCATCACTTACCTCCAGCAGGGTTTATTTCCTTTATTATAGAGAAAGTGTGTAAGGAAGACAACCATATTAACACTATGGTGAATAGGTGACTGCAGAATAAAAAAGCGAGAGGACAAGCCCCTCGCTTCATTTATGGTCCGTTTTCTTCGAATAGGTGTGTTTACCTGCAGCGAGGTTTTCCTCATAAGCGATATTTTTTTCCGCATTGATCGCTTGATTGTCTTTCGGTCTTTTATTGTTATCTTTCGTTTTGGACATAATGAAAACTCCCTTCCATAATCATGATCATATATATAGTTCACAATGATGGAAGGAAGTATGTATGTTTATGATTTCTCAGGGGTATCGTTTAAGAAGAAGAGGGCAATTGTACCAGGACCCGCATGTGCCCCGATCACGGAACCGATCGTGTGGATCATGAAATTGACCGTCCCGAATTCATTTTGGATGGCTTCCTTCCACTCCAAGGCCGTTTCTTCATCATCGCCATGACTGATGGCGATTGTTTGGGTTGTTAAGTTTTTGCCTCTTTCATGCATTACTTCAATGACACGTTTAATCAATTTCTTTTTGCCGCGAATCTTTTCAAGTGGGACCAGTTTCCCATCTTCTACGTGTAATAACGGTTTAATGTTTAATAATCCACCAACAAGGGCAGAAGTTTTGGAGATACGCCCTCCACGTGCTAAATATTCAAGGTTATCCACCGTGAACAGATGCTCCATATGATGGGTGCGGAATTCGATGTCAGCTAAAATAGCTTCTTTAGAAGCGCCGCTTGCTGCTAATTCAGCCGCTTTTTTAACGATTAAGCCGACACCCATCGAAGCGCATTTTGTGTTGACGATTTCAATATCAAGGTCGGGGTATTCTTCTTTCACCTGATTAAGAATCATCACAGCGGTTTGATAAGTCCCGGATAACTCAGAGGAAAAAGCAATATAAATCCCTTGTTTGTCCTCCTTGGCAAATTGTCTAAAAAGTTCTATTAAATATTCTGGGGAAGCTTGCGATGTTTTCGGGGCTTTTCCGTCAATCATCGCCTGATAGACTTCGTGAGAATCAATGGTAAGCAAATCTTCATAATTTTCCCCGTCAAGATGAACTTGTAAAGGGATTAATGAAACATTGTTTTCCTTATAGAAAGACAACGGCAAATCACATGCACTATCTGCAAGTATTGTGATAGCCATAATACACCTGCTTCCTTTTTACATTTTTTAGTGAATTAGTGGTCACTTCACTTTTTAGTGTAGCACGTAACCACAAAATTTCAATCTCTACATAATTAGAATAAAAAATTAAGGGTACAAAGATAATAGGATAAGGGTGAAATGGAGGTTTTTAGGATGTATAGTGGTGAATTCAAAAAAATCATCATAGTTGTGGTCGGGGCATTTTTAAATGCAATTGCGATGAACTTTTTTCTAATACCGGCAAATGTTTATGCAAGTGGCTTTACAGGGGTGGCGCAGCTTCTATCACGTATGATAGGCTCCTTTGCTCCGTTTAATGTTTCGACAGGGATACTATTGCTATTATTGAATATTCCTGTAACCATCATCGCTTGGCGAAAAGTTGGAAAGTCATTTACCTTTTATAGTTTTCTCAGTGTTGCCTTGATGACACTCTTCATGGAAGTGATCCCCATTACCCGGTGGTCACCTGACATATTATTGAACGCCGTGTTTGGCGGAGTCATAGCTGCAGTAGGTGTAGGGATCACATTGAAGTACGGCGCATCGACAGGTGGTATGGATATTATTGCCATGCTTTTATCAAGGAAGAAGGATAAACCTGTAGGTACATATTTATTCCTGCTTAATGGTGTGATCATCGTGACTGCGGGAGCTGTATACGGGCCTGAAAAAGCCTTGTATACACTTGTTACTCTATACACTTCGACTCGTGTTGTGGACGCGATACATACACGCCATGAAAAGCTAACAGCCATGATCATTACAAAGAAAAGCGAAGAGCTTAAACAGGCCATCCACGCCAAGCTGGTCCGCGGAATTACAAGGGTTCCAGCTAAAGGGGCATTTACTAATGAAAACAAAGAAATGTTATTGATTGTCATTACAAGGTATGAACTGTATGACTTGGAACGGATCATTAAAGAAGTCGATCCACATGCGTTCACAAACATTATTGAAACCTCAGGCATCGTTGGCACATTCAGAAGGGAATGAAAAGTAACGGCAAACATTAAGACCATTACACTTCTGTTACAAATGGGGATATATAGGCGTTTCTCGTTTACTGCTTGTACAAAGCGGTTAATTCTTATAGTGTAGCGCCAATTCAACAATCTACCGAAGGAGTGATGAAAATGGCTAACGATGAAAAAATGACGAGACAGGAAGCAGGACGTAAAGGCGGGGAAGCCACTTCAAAAAATCACGACAAGGATTTTTTTAAGGAAATTGGTCAAAAGGGCGGCAAAGCGACATCCAATAATCATGATAAGCACTTTTATCAGGAAATTGGCCAGAAGGGTGGAGAAGCCACTTCCGAATCGCATGGCAAGAAATTTTATCAGGAAATCGGAGTAAAGGGCGGAAAGGCACGTAGTACTAATAATTAAAGGTAAAAGCAAAAGCCTCCAGTAAACCTGGAGGCTTTTGCTTTATTTCGAGTGGTTTTCCAACTCTTCCTGGAATTCACGCAGTTGTTCTTTCTCGGCCTCGGTCGTGTTTGCAAAGGCAGATGAAAGAGCATTTTTAGCGATTTCCTCGGTTTTGTGCTGGTCACCATCATGCTCAGAGTGGAGGGCTTCTTCAACAAATTCTCTAGCTTTCTGGAATAATTTGTTTCCCATTAGAAGCCACCATAGCTTTGTTCAGACATAATTCTCAACCTGTCTTTTTCAGCTTGTTCAAACGTGGTGTGATAAGGAATTCTTTCGGCATGCTTGGCAACACTTTCTTTGCCCTGCTGTACAAATCGTTTAGATTTACTACCCATGCTTATCTCCTCCGATTCTGAGCGTTGTCGACAACAGAAACAAATTCGTTGTCGATATTAGTTTGGCTTCGATAGGAGATTTTATGAAGGTAAAAAATGTCGTATCAGGATTTTATATTAAATTTTTCTTCAAGAAAGACAGCTATCCCATCCTCTTCATTCGACAATGTCGTCATATTTGCCACCGTTTTTACTGGTGAGATGGCATTTCCCATAGCAACTCCGGTTCCTGCGTAATCAAGCATTTCCAAATCATTATCTTCATCCCCGAATGCAATGATTCGGTCTCGAGGGATTTCCAGATAGTTGGATACCCGTTTTAGACCGACGGCTTTACTTAATCCGCTCTTAATGATTTCGATGATATGGAAAGGCTCTGCCCAGCGGCGATGATCGACCAATTCTGCATGAACGTCTGATAAATGCTGACGAATTTGGCCCACATATTCACTATCTGTATGAATGAGCATCGATGTAGGTGAATCCTGAAGGAAATTACGCAAGTCACCAGTCTTCATGTTTGGATTCCCTATATTGAACATGTCCATTAATTTCTGATCATGGTGATGGACGTAGACGTCATCACGGACTTCGGCAATGATGTTATGGTATTTAAATTTATCACAAGCATCCACTATTTCCTTTGCAACACTTATATCGAGCGGAGAGTGATACACCCCCCAGCTTGTCTGTAATGGATGATGCACGAAAGCCCCATTGAAATTGACGATTGGTGTAGTCAAGCCCAATTCACGGTAATACAGTTCGCTTGAACGAAACGGACGACCGGTGGCGATCATGATTTCGTGCCCAGCTTCTTTTAGGTTGAGCAGTGTTTGTTTAGTCCTTGTAGAAATGGTTTTTTTATCAGTAAGTAAAGTACCATCAAGATCCAATACGATCAAATGTTTCTCAGCCATGTACACACCTTCTGTTCTTTTAGATTTCATTATATGCAAATATTGTTAAGTCTAGTTTAAAACAAATGTAAATCTTTTTCATTCTTTATGCATTGCTGTATGATATTACTATATCCAGGATTATAATACTTAGAGCGAAGTACAGGATTTATTAGTGACATCTTGAATCATTTTAGGGAAAATATTCGGAGGGGTTAACTTGATAATAATTGAAAAAGAACGAATAGGACAAATTCCAGTTTTACACTTGAGTGATCAGACCACATTCCATCAGGAATTGCCGCTTGTTATATTTATACATGGTTTTCAAAGTGCAAAAGAACATAATCTACACTATGCTTATTTATTGGCTGAAAAGGGGTTCCGTGTGCTTCTTCCCGATGTGATCCATCATGGGGACAGGGATTCTCGTTTAAGTGATGGAGAAATGATGCCCCTTTTTTGGGAAATGGTATTACAGACAATAAAGGAATTATCTTTGCTGAAGGATGACTTATTATCAAGAAAATTAATTGATCCCGACAGAATTGGCGTAGCCGGTACATCTATGGGGGGAATCGTGACGAATGGGGCGCTTGCCGCTTATGAATGGATAACGGCTGGAGTCAGTCTAATGGGAAATCCGTCATATGTCGCATATGCAGAGTTGCAAATGGAAGAGATTAAGAAAAGGAAATTGCATTTTCCTGTAACGGATGAGGAAGTCGGCAAAGTGATTGAGCAACTCAGACCATATGACTTAAGCCTGAATCAAGATAGGCTTGCCAATCGTCCGCTTCTTTTTTGGCATGGAGCTAAAGATCCGATCGTACCTTATCAGAATGCCTATCGATTTTATGAAGGAGTCAAACCTGGATACGATGAGGCAGATGAAAAAATCGAATTCATCCTCGATCCTAAGGCGGGCCATAAGGTCAGCAGGGAAGGCGTGCTTAAAACGGCAGGCTGGTTTGAGAAACATTTGCTGTCAACTGTGCAAAAAGCTTAAGTACTCACGCAAAATCTGTTATGATTCTAATACAGACATAGTATAAAGTCTAAATCGGACAAATTACGATGAAACCGATTATATAAAAAAATTCTTCATAGAAGGAGCGATTGAAGTGGATCAAGATACAAAAGACATTATTTTAGGAGCTTTGGAGCAGGTCATTGACCCGGAGCTTGGAATAGATATCGTGAATTTAGGCTTGGTGTATGATGTGGATATGGACGAAGCAGGTCTGACTACAGTGACAATGACATTGACTTCAATGGGTTGTCCGCTAGCTGGGACGATTGTAGATCAAGTGAAACTGGTTCTGGAAGATATTCCAGAAGTCAAGGAAACAGATGTGAAGATAGTCTGGAGTCCACCATGGTCCAAAGACAGAATGTCGAGATATGCCAAGATCGCATTGGGAATTAAATAATTACCAAGGAATAACGGGAAACCAGTCACACAACAGTGAAGCCTTTATAAGGCGAAATGTTTGTGGTCTGGTTTTTTCTGATACGCCTCGGTTAGGAGTGGTTAATTGAACAGACATATAAAAGATTCATTGGACAGGCCACTGAGGGATTTAAGGATTTCCGTCATCGATCGGTGTAACTTCCGCTGTCAATATTGCATGCCGGCAGAAATTTTTGATGAAGATTTTCAGTTCTTGCCTAAAAGTGAGCTCTTGTCTTATGAAGAAATCGTAAGGCTTTCAAAGATATTTGCTGACTTAGGGGTTAAAAAGCTCAGATTGACCGGTGGAGAACCACTGTTGCGGAAGAATCTTACCACACTGATAGCAGAGCTCGTCAAAATAGAAGGGATAGAGGACCTTGGATTGACGACGAATGGCGTATATTTGAAAAAACATGCCAAGAATTTGAAGGCAGCTGGTTTACAGCGGGTGAATATTAGCTTGGATAGCCTCGATGATAATTTGTTTAAGCAGATGAATGGCAGGGATATTGGGATAAAGCCAGTTATTGAAGGGATAACAGCTGCCAAAGAGGCCGGCCTTGGCGTTAAAGTGAATATGGTAGTGAAAAAAGGAACAAATGAAGCTCAGATTCTTCCTATGGCCCATTTTTGTAAAGAAACCGATATATCATTACGGTTTATAGAATTCATGGACGTTGGACATACAAACGGCTGGCAGTTGAAGAATGTCATGACAAAAAAAGAGTTGCATGCGTTGCTCCAAACGGAATTCGATCTGGAGCCTGTGGCAGAAGATTATTATGGAGAAGTCGCAAAACGCTACCGTTACAAGGGGACGATGACAGAAGTGGGCTTCATTACATCCGTTTCGGAGTCTTTTTGTTCCAGTTGCACTCGGGCACGTCTATCTGCCAATGGAAGTCTATATACATGCCTGTTCAATGGAAAGGGCCACGATTTGAAATCGATGCTCCGGTCTGACATGGCGGATGGGGAATTGACCAATTTAATCATCTCATTGTGGAACAATAGAGATGACCGATATTCAGATGAGCGGGCAGCGGGAACGGTGAAAGGACAGGAAAAAATCGAGATGTCATTCATTGGCGGCTAACCTTAGCGCCGTCCCGAATTTAATCTGTATACGTGTAAAAAACGAGGATGATTGCCAACAGCATTCATCTTTTTTTTATACAATTTTTATGCATCAAATAGTGTAAAGGATATTAATGAACCAACCTTTAAAAAAAGGACGTTTTTTTTAACCTGATCCTTCTCCGAACAAATGCGCAAAGTAAAATCTCGGCCGTCCGGAGCAACCTTGTTTCAGCTCCACCTTGCTGCTTAATATGTACTATAAATGCTGGGGTGCTTTCTTAAAAAGGAAGCGCCCTTTTTCCATAAGTTTAATGTGCCGCTCATTATCTAAAAGGATGTGCCAACGACTTAATGACGAAAAATCACTTTTGTTACAGCCCGACTTTATTGTGGGGTTATCCATTTACTACCTTTTGTTCAATGAAAAACCATCGTTTGAATGAAAGTGTGTAAATTTATAAAAATACATTTGATTTTATTTTTATTCAATCATATAATAATAGAATCAAAGAATGACAGGGACTTGAAAAATAGGAGATGGTTAATGTGTTTGTATCAATTGTAGGCGCAACAGGGTATGGAGGGCTGGAATTAATCAGGTTTTTGAATAATCATCCATATTTAAAAATAAAATCATTACACACTTCATCTCAATATGGTCGAAGTTTAAACGAAGAAAATGCACATTTAATGCATATGAAAGATAAATTGGAAGAAATCGATCCAGAGGCGATTGCAAAAAATGCGGATATTGTTTTTCTTGCTACCCCTTCAGGTGTTTCCTCACAATTAATTTCGCAATTTTCAAACCTTGATATAAAAGTGATCGACTTATCCGGTGATCTAAGGCTACAAACTCCAGGTGAATACGAGCACTGGTATAAAAAACCGGCAGCACCAAAGCCAATTATTGAAAAAGCGGTATACGGGCTGGCTGAATGGAATCGAAAAGCTATAAAGGAAGCGACCATTATTGCGAATCCAGGGTGCTATTCGACCGCATCACTTCTAGGCCTCGCTCCTTTGTACACGGCAGGATTGGCCGGATCCACTGCAGAAGTGATCATCGACGCAAAATCCGGAGTTTCCGGGGCGGGTAAATCTCCTTCAGCTATTACTCATTTTAGTGAAATGAATGAAAATTTTAAGATATATAAGGTGAACCAGCATCAACATATACCTGAAATTGAACAACAGCTGGGAGGATGGTCTCAAGATATGCAGCCTATACAGCCCATTACCTTCAATACCCATCTTGTTCCGATGACGAGGGGCATAATGGCAACGATTTATATAAAGGTGAATCGACAAACTTCATCTGCGGAATTGGTCGACTTATACAAAACAACTTACGAGGATCATCCATTTGTACGGGTACAGCCGCTCGGTCACTTTCCATCCACGAAACAAGTGTATGGGTCGAACTTTTGCGATATTGGCGTTACCTATGATGAAAGAACAGGTAAAGTAACGGTGGTTTCAGTTATTGATAATTTAGTGAAGGGCGCTGCAGGCCAGGCCATTCAAAATGCAAATCTTTTAATGGGACTGGAAGAAACGGCAGGGCTATGGCACAGTCCGCTATATCCTTAAAACTTGGAGGGAAATAATGAATACACTACAGACAGTTGAAGCAATCAAACAGATTAAAGACGGAAACATCATAATGCCTCAAGGCTTCAAAGCATCAGGTGTTCATGCAGGATTGCGTTACTCGAAAAAAGACGTTGGCATCATTTATACGGAAACTCCGGCTTCAGCGGCCGCGGTATATACCCAAAATATAGTTCAAGCGGCTCCAATCAATGTAACGAAGGACAGCATCGCCGTTACAGGGAAAATTAACGGCATCGTCGTCAATAGTGCATGTGCGAATGCTTGTACAGGAGAACAGGGTTTAAGGGATGCAATTGAAATGAGAAAGCTTGCAGCGACAAAATTTGGCTTGGAGGATCATACATTTGCTGTTGCTTCTACCGGTGTCATCGGAGAATACATGGAAATGGAAAAAGTCAAAAAAGGAATAGAGGCATTGGAGCCAGAAAATACCCTTGAGGGAGCCCGGGATTTTGGCACCGCCATTTTAACAACAGATATCGTCACGAAGAGTTGTGGGTATGAAGCGGTTATTGACGGCAAAACCGTGAAGATGGGGGGAGCAGCGAAAGGTTCGGGAATGATTCATCCGAATATGGCCACCATGCTTGGTTTCATAACAACGGATGCTGTCATTGAATCTGCGGATTTACATCTTGCCTTATCGTCCATTACCAATGATACATTCAATCAAATCACGGTCGACGGTGATTGTTCAACGAATGACATGGTATTGGTGCTGGCGAATGGAGAGGCGAATAATGAACCTTTGACTCCTGCCCACCCAGAATGGTCTATTTTCTTGAAATTATTGAAACAAACATCCGAAAATCTGGCCAAACAAATCGCCAAAGACGGGGAAGGAGCCACGAAACTGATAGAAGTGAATGTCCACGGTATGCATACGAAGCAAGAATCTCAGATGATGGCGAAGACGATCGTCGGTTCAAATCTAGTGAAAACGGCAGCATTTGGCGCTGATGCGAACTGGGGACGAATCATAGCTGCAATGGGAAGAAGCGGAGTTGAATTCCAGCCTGATCATACAACGATTATGTTTGGTGATATCCTCGTACTTAAAGATGGTGAGCCGATCCAATTTTCTGAGGAAGATGCTAAAGCTTACCTTGAGAATGAAAGTATCATCATTCATGTTTATTTGAAGGAAGGGCAGGAAACTGGAACGGCGTGGGGCTGTGACTTAACCTATGATTACGTAAAAATAAACGGAAGCTATCGTTCTTAAGGGGGGATAACGATGAACATATTGGTCATCAAGTGTGGCGGAAGCATCATTAATGAGTTATCGAAGTCTTTTTTTCATAGTGTTAATCAGCTGCAAAACCGCGGATACCATATTGTCTTTGTTCATGGCGGCGGTCCTGATATCAATTCGATGATGGAGAAGCTCGAAATCGAGCCAGTCTTCGAAGACGGCTTAAGAAAGACGACCTCGGAAGTGTTGGGAATTGTAGAGCTTATGCTGACTGGCAAGTCGAACCGCAGTCTGGTGCACCAATTGGAGGCACATGGAATTAAGGCGGTGGGGTTAAGTGGTTCTGATGCTGGAATTCTTACAGGCGAGTTTATCGATGAACAGAAACTTGGAGCTGTTGGTGAGATACAGCATGTTAATACGGAATTGCTTCGGCTCCTATTGGAAAAAGGGTATTGTCCTGTAATGACACCCATTTCGACAACGGAAGCGGGCATTAAACTGAATGTGAATGCCGATATGGCTGCAGGCTCTGTAGCTAGGGCACTGTCGGCAGATATGTGTTTATTTGTGACCGATGTTAAAGGGGTTTTAAAGGATGGTCAAATCCTTGACAAATTGACCGAAAGTGAAACATTGAGCTTAATCAAGGACGGAAGTATCCATGGGGGAATGATTCCAAAGGTCCATACAGCGTTGTCGGTACTCGATAAAGGGGTTGGAGAAGTGATGATCGTTAGCGGGAAAGATCAATTTTATCAAGCTGGACAATTCATCGGTACGAGATTTCTTCAGGAAGAAGGGGTCATTCAATGAGTTATTTATTTCCTACATATGCAAGGTGGAACATTGAGCCAGATACAG
Source organism: Peribacillus muralis (assembly GCF_001439925.1). GTDB lineage: Bacteria > Bacillota > Bacilli > Bacillales > DSM-1321 > Peribacillus > Peribacillus muralis. The sequence goes on along the minus strand of NZ_LMBV01000003.1, from coordinate 214,116 downwards.
CCTTAGGAATGAAAATTACAAGTACGACAGGTAAAGAGTACCTGGACTTTACATCGGGAATCGGGGTTTTGAATCTTGGACATTGCCATGAGTCGGTAAAAACGGCGGTTACGGAACAGCTGAATAAATATTGGCATGTATCGAATATGTTTCACAGTTCCATTCAGGAGAGGACAGCAAAAATGCTGGCTGATGCCTCCGATTTAAGTCAGGTGTTTTTTGCCAACAGTGGTGCTGAAGCGAACGAGGCCGCCATCAAACTGGCACGGAAAGCTACGGGGAAAAGTAAAATCGTCACATGTCAGCAATCTTTCCACGGACGGACATTCGCAACGATGGCAGCAACTGGACAGGAAAAAATCAAGTCTGGGTTCGGACCGATGCTTGAGTGCTTCGAATATGTTCCGTTCAATGACAATGATGCATTGATAGCAGCCATTGATGAAAATACGGCCGCTGTCATGATTGAAATCGTTCAGGGAGAGGGCGGGATCCATGTCATAAACCAATCGTATTTGGACACGATTCAAACGCACTGCAAAAAACATGGAGCTCTCCTAATTATTGATGAAATCCAGACTGGAATAGGACGTACTGGAAAACCATTTGCCTTCCAGCACTATAATGTCCAGCCGGATATCATCACCTCGGCAAAGGGACTGGGAAATGGGCTGCCGATCGGCGCAATGATCGGACGTGATATGCTTTCGGACCATTTCAATCCTGGAAGCCATGGCTCCACTTTTGGCGGCAATCCCGTAAGTGTTGCGGCAGCGGAGGCTGTACTAAAGGAAATTTTCAAACCTAGTTTTTTAAAAGAAACGAAGAATAAGGCCGAATATCTTAAGCGTGCATTGGCAAAAGCATTGAAGGAATCTGATGAAGTAAAAGAGATTCGCGGGCTTGGAATGATGATCGGGATTGAATGTGAACAAGATGTTCAGGAGTTCCTGGCTGAGCTCCAAGAAGAAGGCTTACTTGTATTGAGCGCAGGACCTAAAGTACTTCGGTTACTACCTTCGCTTACGGTCACTGAGTCAGAGATCGATATGGCGGTAATGAAAATACAAAAAATATTGACCATGAAGCAAGTTATCTAAATTGATTGAATATTTATATAATGAAATGTATAATTATGCTATCATTCAAATAAATATACGTCTTCTGCAGAGGTGAAGAATATGAAAAACTATCTATATTTAGAGAATGGTTCCGTCTTTAACGGAGAACTGCTCACTAAATCGACTGAAGAAGCAATCAGTGGAGAGATTGTCTTTTTTACAGGAATGACCGGATATCAGGAAGTATTGACTGATCCCTCCTATAAGGACCAAATTATCGTATTCACATATCCCTTAATCGGAAATTACGGGATAAATGAAGAGGATTTCGAAAGTAAAAAGCCGCATGTTGCTGGCGTTATTGTATACGAAGGGAATATGAGTCATTCTCATTACCAGGCAAAATATTCACTTGAACAATATTTAGACAAGTGGAACATTCCCTTGTTAAGCCATGTTGATACCAGGGCGGTCGTTAAGAAGATTAGACAGGAAGGCTCGATGCAGGCAGTTATCACTTCAGAAGAAGGATTCACGGTCAAACCGAGTCAGGATGGTCTAACACCCCATGTCGCCGAAGTATCGACAAAGGAGATAGAGAGTTTTGGTGAAGGTGACAAGCACATAGTGATGATGGACTTTGGTTATAAGAAATCGATTTTGGATTCATTGATTGAGCAAGGCTGCAAAGTTTCGGTTGTGCCATTCGATACTGGATACGAGCAGATCAAAGAGATGCAGCCTGATGGCATTTTGCTTTCAAATGGGCCTGGGGATCCAAAGCAGCTGGAATATCTTTTAGGAAACTTAAAAAAGATCATTACAAAATTTCCGACGATGGGCATCTGTCTCGGTCATCAACTAACGGCCTTAGCCCTAGGCGGGAATACAAAAAAAATGCTGTTTGGGCATCGCGGTGCGAATCAGCCCGTGGTCGATTTGAAAACGAAAAAGGTTTATATGAGTTCTCAAAACCATAGTTATGAGGTGGATGAACCAAGCTTGCAGGGGACATCGCTTCAAGTTCGCTTCAGAAATGTGAATGATAGCACGGTCGAGGGCCTTATGCATAAAGACCTGCCAATCTTCACTACCCAGTACCACCCTGAGGCAAATCCAGGACCCATCGAGAGTTCACAATTATTTAATGACTTTTTACAAATGATAAATGATTATAGCGGGAGAGAAAAAGCCTATGCCTAAGGACAACACGATACAGACGATTTTAGTGATTGGTTCGGGGCCGATTGTCATCGGGCAGGCTGCCGAATTTGATTATGCGGGTACACAAGCCTGCCTTGCTTTAAAAGAAGAAGGATATAAGGTCATTCTTGTTAACAATAATCCGGCAACGATCATGACGGATGATATGAATGCGGATGCTGTCTATTTCGAACCTTTAACAGTGGATGTACTGGAAAGAATCATTGCTAAAGAAAAGCCTGATGGCCTGCTCGCTACTTTAGGCGGGCAAACGGGTTTGAATCTTGCTTATCAATTGGATGATGCAGGGGTGTTCCAAAAGTATGATGTGAAACTATTAGGAACACCGATCGATTCAATCAAAAAAGGAGAAGATCGTGAACTATTCCGTGAGCTGATGTTTGAAATTGATGAGCCTGTACCGGATAGTGCAATCGTCCATACATTGGAAGAGGCGCAAGCTTTCGCGGACAAAATAGGCTTTCCCATCATCGTTCGGCCTGCCTATACACTTGGCGGTACAGGTGGCGGAATTGCTGATTCATTGGAGACATTCAAGGAACTCGTTCGGGGCGGACTTCAAGAGAGCCCGATTACACAATGCTTGATTGAAAGAAGCATAGCTGGATATAAGGAAGTCGAATATGAGGTCATGCGTGATGGCAACAATACGTGCATCACGATTTGTAATATGGAAAATATCGATCCGGTTGGCATTCATACAGGCGATTCCATCGTCGTGGCACCATCACAGACCTTATCGGATGATGAATTTCACATGCTGCGAGCTGCTTCGATCAAAATCATCTCTGCTTTAGGTATCATTGGCGGCTGTAATATCCAATTTGCACTTGATCCGAATAGCAAACAATATTATTTAATCGAAGTGAATCCGCGCGTCAGCCGTTCATCGGCATTGGCTTCCAAGGCAACGGGTTACCCCATTGCCCGCATCGCGGCAAAGCTCTCTGTCGGCTACCATTTATCTGAACTCATCAATCCTGTAACGAAGAGTACCTATTCCAGCTTTGAGCCTGCACTTGACTATGTAGCCGTGAAGTTCCCAAGGTGGCCATTCGATAAATTCACGGGCGCAAACCGCAAATTGGGAACACAAATGAAGGCAACAGGTGAAGTGATGGCTTTACACCGCAGCTTTGAGGGCGGGGTCCAAAAGGCCGTTGATTCACTGGAATTGAAAACGAATGGACTGCAACTTTTATCATTGAGTGATCGAACCGTTCCAGAACTTTGGGAAAAACTTGCCGAAAAATCGGATGAACGAATTTTCATCATATTTGAAATGCTTCGTAAAGGAGTGTCAGTTGAAGAAATCCATGAAGCGACGATCATTGATTATTTCTTCCTTCATTCCTTCGCTTCGCTTATCGAAAAGGAAACTGAAATCACAAACAACTCAATTCAATCGGTCACAATAGAAGAACTTCAGTTATACAAAGAAAAGGGTTTCTCCGATCGTTACCTTGCGTCCGCATGGAATGTAAGTGAGATTGAAGTGAGGGCACACCGGAAAGCGCTCGGCATAACTGCTGTATACAAAACGGTTGATACTTGTGCTGCCGAGTTCAGCTCACATACGAACTATCATTATTCGACATATTTCGGTGAGAATGAACAGAAGAAAACGAATAAAAAGAAGGTATTGATGATTGGTAGCGGTCCTATCCGGATCGGACAGGGAATCGAATTCGATTACTGTTCCGTTCATGGCGTTTATGCACTTCAGGACGAAAATGTTGAAACAATCATGATCAACAATAATCCAGAAACGGTAAGTACTGATTTTGCCACAGCAGATCGCCTCTATTTCGAGCCGTTAACATTGGAGTATGTTCTCAATGTAATTGAAGCGGAGGATATCGAGGATGTCATCGTCCAATTCGGAGGACAGACGGCGATCAATTTGGCAAAGGACCTTGAAGATTACGGTGTGAATTTGTTGGGCACCACCTTCGATACTCTTGATCAATTGGAGGATCGCGATCGTTTTTATCAACTTCTGCAAAAATTGGATATCCCGCATGTACCAGGTTCGATGGCAAATAGTGAGCGGCAGCTACTTGAGTGTTCCCAAGCAATCGGCTTTCCAGTTTTATTGCGTCCCTCGTATGTAATTGGCGGCCAGGGCATGGAAATCATCCGTACGAAGGAAGCCCTGAACGATAGAATTCAAAAGGGGACGGCACTCGTTTATCCAGTGCTGATCGATTCCTATATTCCAGGAAAAGAAGCGGAAATCGATTTGATTGCGGATGGAAAAGACATATATATCCCTATTATTGCTGAACATGTAGAAAAAGCAGGCGTCCATTCAGGAGATAGCATGGCATTATTGCCAGCACAAACTTTAAATGATGATATGAAAGCTAAAATGACCCTTTATGCGCAAAAGCTAGTAACAGAGCTAGGGTATAAAGGACTTATGAACCTTCAATTCGTAATTGAAGGTAATAGCGTATATGTATTGGAAGTAAATCCGCGTGCCAGCAGGACAATTCCGATCATCAGTAAAGTCACCGATGTATCCTTAGTGCAAGTCGCGACAAAAATATTGCTTGGGAAATATTTATTGTCGAATGTGTTCGAAAAGACGGGATTGATGGAAGACATTCCGTATGCAGTCGTCAAATACCCAGTATTCTCAACGTTCGCCCTAAGCGGACTTGATTCAAAGGTAGGTCCGGAAATGAAATCGACAGGTGAGGGAATCGCCGTCGGAAAAACGGTAACTGAAGCTTTGGCAAAAGTATTTCATCCTCAAAAATCCAAAACTGCTTCAGGTGTTTACCAATCCGAATCAGTCCGATTAAGTGAAGATTTGCTGGCGCAAATCAATGAAGCCGGTTTGACGCTTTGTGATTCAGGCTTTGAAAAATGGCTGAAGGACGGAAATGCTGCGATCGTTTTGGCATATGGAGCAGCGGAAGAAGATAAGAAGCTAAGGCTTCTGGCCGCAAAATATCGGTTGCTTGCATTTACGGAAGAAGAAACCTTTAAGGCATATCTTCAATCATTGAATAATGATGAGTTAAAAGTTACCTCGCTACAGGAATGGCTTGCAACATATTCGAAAGGAGTGTCATACGTATGAGTGCAATGGTAGTGCCGGCACAGGAGAAGATTTTAGATGGAAAAGATTTTTTGACGATGAAAGAGTCTACACCTACAGCGATAGCAGATCTGTTGAAGCTAGCTCAGGAGATTAAGGGTAAATTACAGGCTGGCGAGGAGTATAAACCGTTAAAAGGAAAGACACTGGGGATGATCTTTGAAAAATCGTCGACCAGAACTCGTGTGTCCTTTGAAGTGGGTATGATGCAGCTTGGCGGTCACGCCTTGTTCTTAAGTGGAAATGACCTGCAAATAGGTCGTGGGGAATCCATTTCCGATACGGCAAAGGTCCTTTCGGAATATATTGATGGCATCATGATTCGTACCTTCGAGCATGAAAAAATCTTGGAACTGGCTGAGAATGCCTCCATTCCAGTCATCAATGGACTAACAGATCTTGCACACCCGTGTCAGGTACTGGCTGACTTCTTGACCATCATTGAAATTAAAGGGCAGCTTAAAGGTTTGAAGATGAGTTATATCGGAGATGGCAATAACGTTGCGAATTCATTGATGGTTGGCTGTGCAAAGATGGGAATGGACTTTTCGATTGGATGTCCAGAGGCCTACAAGCCTGACGAAAAGGTCGTCACATATGCGCAAAAAGTAGCTGAAACGACTGGAAGTAATATTGTCGTGACAACATCGGCTCAAGAAGCGATACAGAATGCGGACATCGTCTATTCCGATGTTTGGACGTCGATGGGCCATGAAATCGAGAATGGAATACGATTAGAAGCGTTTAAAGATTATCAAATCAACAATGAGCTGGTCAAACAGGCTAAAGACGACTATTTATTCATGCATTGCCTTCCCGCGCATAGGGAAGAGGAGGTAACAGGTGACGTCATTGATGGACCTAATTCCGTCGTTTTCCATCAAGCTGGAAATCGTCTTCATGCACAGAAGGCGGTTTTAGTGGATTTAATGTCTTAACAAATGAGGCGTCCGCTCACTGAGCAGACGCTTTTTTTACATGCGAATTTCCTTTTTGTCCTTTAATTTTCTGTCATGAAAGAATAGAAACGGGCAATAATAACAAGGAAAGCATGTAAAGGGGTGAAATCTATGGGGCAAAATCGTCAATTCAAGCCAGGTCAGAAGGCACCTAATAACGGGACTTACGTAGAAATCGGTGAAACGGGCAGTACAGTAGTCAATCCGAAGATGGTAAAGCTCGAAGTAGGAGATTCGTTTCCAGAAACATCCAATCATAACCGGATATGGACTTATCAGAGAAAGCCTTGAAGAAACGTAATGCAGGGAAACGGAGGAAATGCCTTCCTTTCCCTGCAGTTTTCTTAATGCGTAAATCATCACTACAGCATCTCTCTAAACAATTTGTAAAATATCAGGAATACGGTCATCAAAGTGCCGTATATCGAATTTCTGCTACATATGAAAATTTGGACAATCATGTTATGTCATTCTGGCTCAACCGTTCTTCCTCATGAAGAAAGGTTTTTTGTCTTTTTCCGGATTAGATTGGGCATTTATGATAACTTTTCTTTACATGGGGAGAATTAGAAGTATAATAAAAACATAAAGGTCAAAATTGGTCAAACTTTAATCGTTCATGAAGATGGGAGGTTTTTAGGATGGATATGAATAAAATGACCGAGAGAACTCAGCAGGCATTCATCGGCGGACAAGAGCTAGCTTCCGATAGAGGGAATCCTGAGCTGACGGAGCTTCATTTATTGAAAAACTTACTGAAACAGGATGATAGTTTATTGGTCAGGATTTTAGCGGAATCCGATAAGTCATTGGATCTATTTGAAATAGAGCTGAATAAGGAACTTGATCGTTTGCCTGAAGTGCGTGGGGGTGGTTCCCAGATTTACATGTCACCGTCGTTGCAGCAAATCGTGACAGCCGCCGAAAAGGAAATGCAAATGTGGGATGATGAATATTTGTCTGTCGAACATATACTGCTGGCGTCATTGAAAGGCAGTAAAATAAACAAACTTTTCTCATCATTTGGAATGGATTACGATAAAGCAAAAAAAATCATACAAGATATAAGGGGGAACCAGCGAGTGACCAGTCAAAATCCTGAAAGCACATATGAAGTATTGAAAAAATATGGCCGAGATCTCGTTGCTGAAGTTAAAACGGGGAAGGTCGATCCTGTCATCGGACGTGATACGGAAATCCGGAACGTCATTCGAATATTATCACGTAAAACAAAAAATAATCCCGTATTAATCGGAGAGCCTGGGGTTGGGAAAACCGCGATTGTCGAGGGACTCGCCCAAAGGATCGTAAGAAAGGATGTCCCGGAAGGATTAAAAGACAAAACCGTTTTTTCCCTGGATATGAGTGCGCTTGTCGCAGGCGCAAAATTCCGCGGCGAATTTGAGGAGCGTCTAAAAGCCGTATTGAATGAAATTAAGAAAAGTGATGGTAAGATTCTGTTATTCATTGATGAATTGCATACCATCGTAGGTGCAGGCAGAACGGATGGGGCATTGGATGCTGGAAATATGCTGAAGCCTATGCTTGCGCGGGGTGAGCTTCATTGTATCGGGGCAACGACCTTGGATGAATATCGAAAATATATTGAAAAGGATCCAGCTCTGGAGCGTCGATTCCAGCAGGTCCTGGTGCCAGAGCCGGATGTGGAAGATACGATCTCGATTTTGCGCGGATTGAAGGAACGGTTTGAAATTCACCACGGTGTCAGGATTCATGACCGGGCGATCGTCGCTGCCTCTGTCCTCTCCAACCGGTATATAACGGAGCGATTTCTTCCGGATAAAGCGATAGATCTTGTTGATGAAGCGTGTGCAATGATCAGGATGGAAATCGATTCAATGCCGTCAGAGTTGGATGAAATCACGCGAAAGATCATGCAGCTTGAAATTGAAGAAGCAGCCTTGAAGAATGAAGAGGATCTTCAAAGTATAGCAAGGCTTGAAGTGCTACAAAAAGAACTCGCGGAACTTCAAGATCAGGCGAATGGAATGAAATCCAAGTGGCAAATGGAAAAGTCAGCACTTCAAAAGGTTCAGGATCAGCGTGAAGAACTTGAGAAGCTGCGACATGAATTGGAGCAGGCAGAGAATGATTATGACCTTAATCGAGCAGCAGAGCTCCGGCACGGAAGGATTCCCGAACTTCAAAAAGAACTGCAAGCGATGGAAGACGAATTGGAACAAGAAAAACAGGATTCGCGATTACTTCGCCAAGAGGTAACGGAAGAAGAAATTGCTTCGATTGTGGCAAGGTGGACGGGAATTCCCGTTAGCAAGCTGGTGGAAAGTGAAAGGGAGAAACTGCTTCGACTATCCGATATCCTTCATGAACGTGTAATTGGTCAAGAGGAAGCGGTTGAACTTGTCTCTGATGCAGTTCTAAGGGCTAGGGCAGGAATCAAGGATCCGAACAGACCAATTGGTTCGTTCATTTTCCTGGGACCGACGGGTGTGGGGAAAACCGAATTGGTAAAAGCGCTGGCAGAAACGTTATTTGATAGTGAAGAACATATGATTCGAATAGATATGTCGGAATATATGGAGAAACATTCCGTTTCCCGCCTTGTTGGTGCTCCTCCTGGATATGTTGGTTTTGAAGAAGGTGGCCAGTTAACCGAGGCGATTAGGAGAAATCCATACTCAGTCGTATTGTTGGACGAAATTGAAAAGGCTCATCCCGAGGTCTTCAATATCTTGCTGCAATTGCTGGATGATGGAAGGATTACCGATTCCCAAGGTAGAACAATCAACTGTAAAAATACCGTAATCATCATGACCTCAAATATTGGTTCCCATTTCTTGTTGGAGTCTAGCAGGAATGATGGCGGCATTGAAGAAGAAATAAAAGATCAAGTATTCAAAGAATTGAGAGGGCATTTCCGGCCAGAATTCTTGAATCGCGTAGATGACATCGTTTTATTCAAACCTCTTACAAAACAAGAAATCGTTGAAATCGTAGAAAAAATGGTTCAGCAATTACAAGAGAGGTTAACCGAGCAAAATATTCGTTTGAACGTCACTGAAGCCGCAAAGGAATTCATTGCCGAACAAGGTTATGATCCGGTATATGGAGCAAGGCCCTTAAAACGATTCATCCAAAAGCATCTGGAAACAAAAATCGCCCGTAAAATCATAGCTGGAACGGACGGTCTAAAAGAAGCAATAACGATTGACCATGATCATGATCAATTGGTCCTCCTGTAAAAATTTTGTTTAAACGAAGGTAAAGGACGGTATAACAAAAAGGACATTCCAAAAGGATGTCCTCTTTTGCTTCTTAATGCTGATGGGTGTCTTCTGTTGGCCCAGCAGGCAAAACAGCAGGGATAATTAAAATCAGGATAGAAGCTGCGATTCCTAGTATCGATCCCTGTGCAGCATCGTATGAAACTCCCATCATGGAAGAAACAACATATACAGTCATATGAACTAATAAGAATGTCCAAAAAATTGTCCAAGCATAACGCATCGAATTTCACCTCATTCCACTACATTCATTTTTTATCTTACCATAATTAATATGCAGTTAAAACGGGTTTTTCATAATAACCATTAAATAAATCGATCATTTCACAGTTAAGCAACACTTCAACGAAAACAGCTGATGCTATAGGTCCTAACGAAAATCATTGCGGTTCTTGGATGAAAAGATTACCCCGGCTTGGTTAATTTAATAAGAAGTTAGGCGTTCCCACTGACCCTTTCTATTTTTCTTCATAAATTAATATAGTAGTAGTAATATTCCTTAAAGGAGTTTGACCGATGGAACAACGAACTTTTCAAATTGACGACCAATGGAATATCATCTATTATCCAGAGCGGCCGAGTGGTTTTTCCGTAATGGTCATTGGCGACCGCAGTCATTTTGTCGAAAAAGACAGTAGCTTTTGGCTTCAGCATCCCGGCAGGATGCGGATATTGGAATATTTAAAGGATTACGGATACACGTTATTTTCATCCAATTTATATGGAGCCAACTGGGGCAGTCCGAAAGCAATGGATCTTTCCCTTAACCTATATATCCTCTTCTTGAAAAAGGAAATAGTCAATAAAAGGGTTCATATATTGGCAGAGGGGGCAGGTGCGTTCCTCGCCCTGAAGCTAATGAATGAACTTGGCAACAAAATACGATCTGTCGTATTGATTGATCCGGTTTTCTCCTTGAAAGCGCAGCTTGAGAAGGAACAGGAAAATAAATTTTTCTATAAAAAATGGCTGTCCGAGGTGGCGGCTGCCTATGAGCTGGAGCCAGCAGAATGTGAACGATACATTTTGGAATCGGAAGATCCGATAATCGCGGAGAAAATCCCGATGAAGGTGATCCAGGTTTTTGGAAGCATGCGGAAAGAGCAAGCTTCCCTTTACAGACAAATCCAGCTGTCCAGAAAGGGCGACTTACAGTTGACGTATTTACTGCCCGAAAAACGTTATAAAATTCCCTATCAAATCCAGAAGTTTTTTAATGAAAATGAAGAGTCTTTGTGAGAATGGATATAATTCCACAATGGTTTGCATACGATACAGCATCTAAAAAAACGACGTGCCGGATGAAGCAGGCTTGATGGCATACGAGGAGGCTGTATTGATGCAAACATACATTGTCATTGGCACATATCAATTTATAGGTTTCTACGTGACTCAATATTTTTTGAACCAAGGTGAAGAGGTTATCGGGATAGAGTGGGCGGATAAGGAATCGAATCCTGAAATTATGGAAGAAAAAGAACTTGAAATAGGAAGAAGTGCCAATTATTTATCCTTTCCGTTAAATAAACTTAAATTATTGGATATAACCCATCAAGACACTGTGTTCATAAGTTGTTACGATATATATAACGGAAAAATGGGTAAAACCGATATTGTGTTAAGTGAAATCGTTTCATTTATTGAGAAATGCAAAAGGAATGGCTTAAGTAAAACGCCAAATTTTGTCCTTTTCATGCCAGTAGAAAAAGCTGAAAGTGTGTTTCAATCGATAATATCCTCAATCCAAGGCGTGGATTCTGCAAAAACCATATATTTACCGACGGTTTATGGACCTTGGCAATCGGAAGGAATGAGTTATGAAGCTGGAATCAATAAACAAGGATTGTCTGATATCGAAGCGGCCATCGCTAACGAATATAGGGGAGATGCTCTCTTCATTACTGACTTCGTGAATAATTTGGAAGGAATTCTTGCCTCTTCTTCCGATAGGATCATACAATTATCCAGCAATATAGAAGATCACTGGAATAAATGTGCCAAGTATGTTTTTGACGAAGGACTATCTTCAACATTTTCCCAATCAACGCCTAAAATCAATAAAGGCACCATAGTTGAGGTGCAATGTAACACGGATCCGCAAGAAGGCGTGGCTTTACAAAAAAAACATAATAAACGATTAAACTTACTTAAAAAGTGGAGAAAAGAGTAAGGCTATGTTTCCTATAATATTGGGGTTTTATCGGGGAATTGAATAACGGAGGTCTTTCGCTATTCACAAAGGACAAAAACTGTAGAGTTGCCTCACATCTTTTTGTCTAGTAACATAGAAGTTCATGAATAGGTTATCCATTGACGTAAATACCTGATTTTTATTTTACGCCCTTTACGTAAGGGACATGGCGAATTATGATAATATTGAGCATTCTTTAGGTCTCACAAAGATTTAATAGTAAGGAGGAAATGAAATGAGCTCAGACAAAACACTTGAATTTATGGGGATTGCAATGAAGTACTTCCCTGAGGCTAAAGCGAAACTTGAAGCGAGCGGGATTCCCTTCTCAATGGAGATGGCAGAGCCGTTCATGGAGCTTTTCAAAAGCGTCATGCAAGAAGCCTATGAGCTTGGCAAACAAGATGCCCAACGTTAATTAAAAAGGCAGGCTGTCCGGAGTTACGAACAGCCTGCCTTTTTATATTCACCCTTCAAATAGTGCTAAATATTTTTGGATCTTACCATTGATTTCTGTAATTAAAATATCGTCACGTTCATTTACAGAGTATATTTTAGTGCCTTTTGGCAGCTTGTTGGCCATTTCGTTTTGAAAGCGTTTAAGATCATTCGATGAAATGGCTGTAATTTCACTGATTTCTGTTTTCTTAGTCAGTTTACGTTTATCAACCCAATCAATATTAGCTTGATAGACAGTGCCATTTAATTGAAAAATATCGGCATGTGAATACTGTTTTAAAATTTCTTCAGGTGAAGGAATTTTAGAAGTAGTAACTGTAGAGCCATTATTTTTATCGCCACCAGTACAGCCGATCAAATAAAGTGATAATATAACAACAAATAAAACTTATTTAATTACACAATAGTCATTAAATGGGGGTAAAGTCGAAAATTAAAATGAGAATGTAAGCATCAAATATCTTTCTTTACTTAAAAAATTTAAAAATAACCTATCCGCCCTTGGGTGTTGAAAGCATCATAAAAATTAACGATCATCGTATCTCTATTTCTTTTTCAAGAACTTGTCGATTAGTGGGTTTATATTCAGTTTCTCGATAGCTGGCTTGTATTGACCGTATAGGCCCATCAATGTTTCGACGCTCTCCATCAATTTCATGTAATCTACTTTGGATTCATCTTCTTCCAATTCAGCTTTCTCCGTTTCAGCTTTCCTGCTGCCAAACATCAAATTCGAAAAATGATCATCCTCGGTTCTGCGGTTGTTGCGGTTGAAAATATCCACATTCGTTGCCTCCTTTTCACTCTTATTAATAATGTATGTCCCTAAAATCGCCTTGGGATAGGCTCATAACCGAATTCGGGAACGGTTTCTTTTATACTTTCAAACTGTTGGCTCTTGCAAGGAGGTGATTTTTTATATAAAATTAGTACCAGGTAATAATAGATACTTATAATAACTCATTAAATATAAGGGGATGGCAATATGAACGCTGGAATATTAGGGCTTGGCCGCTACTTACCCGAAAAAATCTTAACAAATGCGGATTTAGAGAAAATGATGGACACTTCTGACGAGTGGATCCGGACAAGAACGGGTATCGAGGAAAGAAGAATTGCCAGTGATGATATCAATACTTCTGATATGGCTTACGAAGCGGCAAAAGTTGCATTGGAAAATGCGCAAATTTCTGCTGAAGACATAGATATGATTCTTGTAGCTACAGTGACACCGGATCAATCGTTTCCTACTGTCGCTTGCATGATACAAGAGAAATTAGGAGCGAAAAAGGCAGCTGCCATGGATGTAAGTGCTGCATGCGCCGGTTTTATGTATGCTATGATTACGGCACAGCAATTCATTCAGACAGGTGCATACAAGCATGTTTTGATTGTGGGCGTGGAGAAGCTTTCAAAAATAACTAATTGGGAAGACCGTAATACGGCCGTTCTGTTCGGTGACGGAGCAGGTGCAGCTGTAATCGGTCCTGTGTCAGAAGGCAAAGGAATCCTTTCATTCGAATTAGGGGCAGATGGATCTGGTGGGAAGTACTTATTGCAGGAAGGAGACTTCCTTAGCATGAATGGCCGTGAAGTGTTCAAATTCGCTGTCCGTCAAATGGGGGAATCCAGTCTGAATGTACTTGATAAAGCGGGATTGACAAAAGAGGATGTCGATTTACTTGTCCCACATCAAGCGAACATCCGTATTATGGAGGCTTCAAGGGAACGCCTTGGCCTCCCGGTGGAGAAAATGACAAAAACGGTCCATAAATATGGAAATAACTCTTCAGCGTCCATTCCGGTTGCCCTTGTGGAAGAAATGGAAGCGGGAAGGATCAAGGACAATGACTTGATCATAATGGTCGGTTTTGGCGGAGGCCTCACTTGGGGAGCAATTGCCCTAAGATGGGGGAAATAAAAGAGCAAATAAACGTACGAACTTTTAATATTGGAAGGAGCCATTTCGAATGACAAATCGTCGTGTAGTAGTAACAGGTATTGGAGCCATTTCTCCAGTTGGTAATGATGCAGAAACAGGTTGGAAGAATATAATTGAGGGAAAATCGGGTATAGGGCCATTAACACGCTTGAACGCTGATGATTTCCCCGTTAAAGTGGCAGCGGAAATCAAGGACTTTGATATCGAGACCTATATCAACCGTAAGGAAGCACGCAAAATGGATCGGTTCACGCACTATGCTATTGCAGCATCCGTAATGGCTTATAATGATAGTAAGCTAGAAATAACGGATGAAAATGCAGCACGCGTAGGGGTCTGGATCGGTTCGGGTATCGGTGGACTGGAGACATTGGAAACACAGCATGAAAACTTCTTAAACAGAGGGTATAAACGTGTCAGCCCATTCTTCGTACCAATGATGATTCCTGATATGGCAGCTGGCCAAGTATCTATCCTGCTTGGAGCTAAAGGAATCAATTCATGTACCGTAACGGCATGTGCAACCGGAACGAATTCGATTGGTGACGCATTTAAGGCGATCCAACGGGGCGATGCCGATGTCATGATCACTGGTGGAGCGGAAGCGCCAATTACAAAGATGTCGGTTGCAGGCTTCTGTGCAAACACGGCCTTATCGACTAATCCTGATCCAGAAACGGCGAGCCGCCCATTTGATGCGGATCGTGATGGATTCGTAATCGGAGAAGGAGCCGGAATCATCGTTCTCGAAGATCTGGAACATGCCTTGAATAGAGGGGCGAAGATTTATGCCGAAATAGCGGGCTATGGCTCAACCGGAGATGCCTTCCACATTACGGCACCGGCGCCTGGTGGAGAAGGCGGGGCAAGAGCGATGAAAATTGCGATTGGCGATGCCGGTTTGAACCCTGAGGATATCCAATATGTAAATGCCCATGGAACGAGTACGCCATATAATGATAAATATGAAACGATGGCAGTCAAGGAAGTCTTTGGCGATCACGCGTATAAGCTTGCAATTAGCTCAACAAAGTCCATGACGGGACATATGTTGGGGGCAGCAGGTGGAGTCGAGGCAATATTCACCATTCAAGCGATCAGGGATAGCATCTTGCCGCCAACCATCAATATTGTAACGCCAGATCCTGAATGTGATTTGGATTATATCCCGAATGAAGCAAGGAAAGGCGAAATTAATGCCGCCATCAGTAATTCCCTTGGATTCGGTGGACATAACGCAACGATTCTTTTCAAGAAATATCAATAAATGATGTGGAGCAGATCTTTTTAGATCTGCTCTTTTTTGTGTGCAGTCGCAACTCCGAGAGGGATGAAATGTGTCAACCGCTTTACTGAAATCATAAGATGGTCAAAAAAGCGGGGTGTAGGAAAATGGGAGTTATTTCAACCGATGAATGGCTGAAGAAAGATTTCAACCGCCCGATCCAGATGATGGAGAAACTTAAAAGCACGTTTCACGATTCTTTGGATGGAGATGCGATATATCAGCAATTATTGAAGCACGGCATGTATTCTCCAAATCAAAGAACGAAACTGACGTGGGAGTATTTACAAGAAAATGATGCGTGGAAAAAAACACAAAATCTATTTACATCTTATAAGAAATTGTGGGGAGGGCCAGATGTGCCCATATATATTTTTCCGCTAATGTCTTCCTGGGGATGGAAGAAAACGAATGAAACGAAATCGGGGTTGGCATTTGAAGATAAACTGTTTCTTTTTTATGACAAAGAAATAGCTGACAAGGAAATGGAGGCCCTGCTGATTCATGAATATCATCATGTCTGCCGCTTGCATCGTTTAGAGAAGGAACCGAAGGAATTTACGCTTCTGGATACGATGATCATGGAGGGATTGGCTGAACGGACAGTGGAGAGATATTTAGGTGCAAACTATTTAGCTAGATGGACCAAGTTATATCAGGAAGATAAACTGCAGGAGTTTTGGAGCAAGCATTTGGAAGGGAAACATATGATTAAGCGAACGGACCCCCTTCATGATGTCCTACTCCTTGGCCAAAAAGGATTTCCACATATGCTAGGATACTGCAGTGGCTTTTATCTAGTGGGAAAATCCGAAAAAATTTCTGTAAAAAAGTCTTTCATCATTCAATCAGAAGAGTTCTTATAAAGAACGAATCTATACGTTCTTTTTTCTTAATCTGTTTTCTGGAATAGGAATAAATTGTATGGTTCCTGCCTATACTGAGTGACAAACAGAAATTTGTTTAAGTGAGGGATGAATGATGCTATATCTTCATGATGTATGGGTTAACTGGTTTGAAGGAGAAGAAAACGGCTATAATATTTGCCATTTTCACGAATGGAGGAAAGATGATGGGATTGAACTATTAGATCAAGTTCCTTTGTTGAAAGTGTCTGCAACATTGTTCGACTACATAGAAAATGACTTGTCGGAATTGCCTAAGCCGTTGCTGAATGATGTGTATCAAAAAGCATATGCGAGGAAAAACCATGAACGAATTCAGCTTGACTATTGTTTTATCGTAACCGATGGAAATGGAATTCTAGCTGTTGATACGATAGGTTATCATATTCCGATTAGGAAAAGCAGAATTATTCCCCGCCAGGAACAAATTGTTTATGACATGATAGAAAATCATGATGTCCTGGATTACACGTTTACTGAAAAACCATCATCTGAAAAAGAATATCATATTTTATCACCATCGCCCTTATTCATGAATGGATTGACTAGAAAGGAAAGACAGCTGAAGCAATTACTATTCATGGCGATGGATCAATTATTCACGGCCAAAAACACGGCTGAAATCCGTTATTGGTTTACAGAATGGGCTCCGGAAAGATATGAGAGCATCCAAGAGATGGATTTTCAAGTAGCATGGCTTGAGTTATATGAAGAAATGAAGGAAGGCTGGTCAGATAAGCATCTGCAACTTTGTGAAAATTTGGTGAAGGGGCAGCCTTTTTTTGAAAAGCTTTGGCAAGTGGAGGCTGGCGATAGCCCATCGATTTTATAGAAATAATTTCAAGAGAAGACGATCCGGTGTGGATCGTCTTTTTTTGTTAGAACTATGAACGTTTCATTGCACTGCAGTTGCTCGCTTTCCGCGGGCGGTCCGTGAGCCTCCTCGGCTTTTGGCCTGAGGGTCTAACGAAGACGCGCATTTCCCGCAGGAGTGTCACGCCTTGCGTTCCATTCCACTATGTGTGAAGACGAAAGTTGAATTCAAAATGTCCACATGTAGCTGGCGAGAGACGGCCTCAAATTTGAGGCAAAACCCGAACTCGCGAGCAAAAGCACGGAATTCACGAGTAGATGCGTCAAATTCATATTTCCACTAAATAACAAAAAGGTTTCGGAATGATATCATTCCGAAACCTTTTTGTCTACAGACAGGGATGGTTGGTTGAAGATTGTTTATTTCTTTTATCTCTTTCTGCCAAGTCCCATGCCATTATACATTTTTTTGATCATTTTATTGGCTTCTTTGTTCGCTTTTTCAGCACCACGATCCAAAATTTGATCTAATTCGGGCGAATTGATCAATTCATTATAACGTTCTTGGATAGGGACGATTTCACCGAGAACCACTTCAGCTAAATCACTCTTGAAGTCTCCATACCCTTTGCCTTCATACATCTCTTCAATCTCTGCATAGCTTTTCCCGCTGAAGATGGAGTATATCGACATCAAGTTGGAAACCCCGGCCTTGTTTTCCTTATCAAACCGAACGATACCTTCTGAATCGGTAACTGCACTCTTGATGTTTTTTTCAATTTGTTTCGGATCATCCAATAAGGCAATTGTCGCCTTTTTGTTAGGATCGGACTTGCTCATTTTCTTGGTTGGTTCTTGAAGAGACATGATACGTGCGCCAGCTTTAGGAAGGCTGATTTCCGGAATTTTGAAAATGTCGTTATGCTTTTTGTTGAATCTTTCAGCCAAATCCCGTGTCAATTCCAGATGCTGCCTTTGATCTTCTCCGACAGGCACCACATCCGTACCATAAAGGAGAATGTCGGCAGCCATTAGCGGCGGATATGTAAGCAGTGCAGCCGATACCCCTTCCTTACCGGTGGATTTGTCTTTAAATTGTGTCATTCTCTCTAGTTCACCGATATAGGAGATACTTTGTAATATCCAGCCTGCTTGTGCATGGGCAGGAACTTCTGACTGAATGAAGATCGTATTTTTTTCAGGGTCAAGACCAATGGCCAAATATAAGGCGGCTAAAGATTTAATGCTATTCCTCAACTTCAGGCGATCTTGTGGAACGGTTATTGCATGCTGGTCAACTATACAAAAAAAACACTCATATTCATTTTGTAGGTTAACGAATTGTTTCATGGCTCCGATGTAATTTCCTAAGGTTACGGAACCGGATGGCTGAATGCCGGAGAAAATCCTTTTCAACTGCTAGTCACTCCTCTAAATGCGATTATTGATCAATGGATATTCGCTCTTCATTATTGTAAGGATAAATAGAAAATGAATCCACTTTTCTTTGAAAGAAATGGCCGTCTATGAAGATAAACGCTCATTTTAATCTCGTCGAGGGCCCTCGTTGGCCTGAATCGATGCTATTTCAGAGAATACGAAATGTCCACTATATTTGTATTTTAGCATTTATTCATATTAAATGTATAATCCAATCGGCAAGAAGCTTCATGGCAAAGTATTCTGAATTGAGTGCAGGCTTCTCTTTTTCCACTTTTATGCTGAAATAGTGAATGAAAGGAAAATGAAACCGTTTTCTATATTTCACAATGCTCTGATGATTTTAGGGAAGGCTACACACAAGAGAACGCTTATCATGGGAAGTTTTTCATCGCGTTGAGGGTTATGCTTAGAGGATTAAACTTTTGCAGTGCAGTTTTTTATTTATTTTTTATAATACAGAGGAGTAATATTGGTTCATAGTGGTATTAAAGAAAGGGGTCTATGGAATTTGTTGAAAATTGATGACTGATGGCGAGTGAGGTGGAGGGTATGAAACCAATGAATAAATGGTTGATGACAGGTGTTTGTCTATTCCTGGTTCAGCAGCCCGTTCATGCACAAAGCATGAATGAAACGAGGCAGGTAGCATTAGTAACGAAAGAAATGCCTGAGAACGCACCGCGTTTTGTATTTGATTCGGGTTTGAAATTCGATTACCCGGATGCTGTACGCGGAATTTATGTAACTGGGCCCGCAGCGGGTGGCAATAAACTCAACGAACTTATTAAATATGTGGATGAAACCGATTTGAATGCAATGGTCGTTGATATTAAGGATGACTTGGGCAACATTACGTATAAGGCCAAGGATCCCGATTCTCCATATGCAGGGATTGGTAAAGACTACATAAAAGATCCAAAGGCCATGCTGAAGAACTTCGAAAATAAAGAAATATATCCAATTGCAAGGGTCGTTGTCTTCAAAGACTCCCTATTGGCTAAAGAGAAGCCCGAATGGTCCTTTCAACAAGATGGAGGAGAAGTCTGGAAAAATGGCCGGGGTGAGGCCTTCGTTAATCCTTTCTTAAAAGAGGTATGGGATTATAATGTTGGCATTGCCATCGAAGCGGCAAAGATGGGCTTTAAGGAAATTCAATTTGACTACGTCCGTTTTCCTGAAGGTTTCGAGAATAAAGAAGATGATCTGAAATATGATATGGGTGAATATGATGAGGCGAAAGTTAGTCATACAGCTAAGAGGGTCCAGGCAGTAACGGATTTCGTAAGTTATGCCAAGAAGCGTCTGGAGCCGTATGGAGTGAAGGTGTCGGTGGATATTTTCGGTTATACGGCTACGTTGCCTGAAGCTCCTGGCATAGGCCAAAACTTCACGAAAATCTCTGAGAATGTCGATGTCATTTCGTCTATGATCTATCCAAGTCATTGGACATCTTATTTTGGTATCGATAAACCTGATTTAGAGCCTTATGATCTCGTTAAGGAATATGCGAAATTGGAAAAAGGCAAGCTGAAGGAATTGAAAACCCCACCAACATCCAGACCGTGGCTTCAAGATTTCACCGCTTCGTATTTAGGAGAGGGAAATTATCAAAAGTATGGCAAGGAAGAAGTGGAAGCCCAAATAAAAGCGTTAAACGATAACGGAATTGATGAATATTTATTGTGGAATGCAGCAAATCGCTATACAAAGGGAGTCGACTATACCCCGTGAGAAAAAGGATGACCGAAAGGAACATGCTTTCGGTCATCCTTTTTCTCTCTGAATTACCGCTTTTTATTTCCGCCAACTTTATTCCAACCTGACTGAATTTGTTCCGATTGATCGAAAATATGAGAGTGACGTTTCCCGCCAAACCATTTTTCGCCGATGGCATTCGTCACAACGCCATTGACGGCTGTAATGCCAATAACGCAAGCGGCGACTAAAATGAAGTCCGTAAAGTAATTGATCATCAGACCCCTCCTAATATTTTCAAGATAGTTATATCTATTGTAGTGGATAAGTGAAATTATGGAAAGTGAAAACCAGTGAAAAAGGAGATGGAATCATGAATTGGTATGAAAAATTAAATCAATATTTCCCTATAGAAGAAATGAAGTCCAAAGAGCATATAGACGCCCTGCTGGAGGATAAGCAAGAAATATATATAAAAGATGAGGGGCCTGACCATGTTTTATTATATGTGGAGGGAGAAGAGTTTATATTCATCGATTATCTATTTGTTTCCAAGAATTCGAGGGGCCAGGGACTAGGAAGGAAATTGATTCGAAAATTGCAAAAGAAACAAAAAACGATCTTATTGGAAGTGGAGCGAATTCAAGAAAATGATGTTGATTCCTTTAAAAGGCTGCGGTTTTATAAAAGGGAAGGATTCCATCATGCTTCATCTATCACCTACAGTAGGAAATCCCTCGCGACTAAAGAGAATACCCCGTTGGAAATTCTATATTGGCCGTCAGATCCTTCAGTTGGAGAAGAAGACGTATTCGATTTCATGAAGGAGATTTATTCCGAAATCCATACGTACAAAGATGACGCCCTATATGGTAAGTCATATCAAGATGTCGAGGATGTGCTGAGCCTGAATGAAAATCAGGAAACGGATATTTTTAAAGAAATGGAAGTGTGAAACGAAAGGGCCGGTCATTAACCGGCCCTTTCGTTTGTCGAAAAAATCGAGGTACAGGTCGAATAAAATCGTGGACGGACGAAAAAACAGCTTCGTATGTTGAAAAAGTAGAGGAAAGCCGGAAAAAATGCTACAGCAGAAGAAAAATTGTTATAATCCAGTCTTAAAACAACAGTATTTTTTTCTTTTGTAGAAAAACCGTCATTTTTTTGCAGGAAACTGAATATGTATAACCTCTTGGAGGGGATTGTATCCTGCTTCTGGGGCTTTTGTTTTTCTTTTTTTTACTTTTGGAAGAGTATGTGCTAAAAGAATCGTTTTTGCCTGAAATGCAGGAATTTGTTTTTTATTAAAGAAAATATATGTACATGATTTTGTTTATTTATAGTGAAGGGGGGTACATGATAGTAACGCGCTAATCAAGGAAATATAAGTGCCGAATTGAGAGTTAAATGAGAATGATAGCCATGTATTTTCAATTAGAAAAAGTGATTGTTAATGTATTACATAAAAATAAGAAAAAGCTATAGTACAGGCAAAACAAGAAGTTTTAAAGGATTCTTTCTAATATTAAAAAGGGTATTCATTTTAAATAAATTAGTGTATAATAGGGTTCATGAAATACTTAATTAAAATTATTTCAAATTAGAGTGGTACTTATGAATACTAATAGTAGATTTCCCCTCATAGATCACCGATTCTATATTTAGGGAGTGTGAGTAAACATGGTAACATTATATACATCACCTAGTTGTACTTCATGCAGAAAAGCAAAAGCATGGTTAGAGGAACATGAGATTGGATATAAAGAACGAAATATCTTTTCAGAACCGTTAACGATCGATGAGATTAAAGAAATACTTCGAATGACTGAAGACGGCACCGATGAGATCATTTCAACACGATCAAAAACTTTCCAAAAGTTAAATGTTAATTTAGAGAGCCTGCCTCTTCAAGAATTATATAAATTGATCAAGGAAAATCCCGGGTTGCTGAGACGTCCGATTATCCTTGACGAAAAAAGGCTTCAAGTTGGTTACAACGAAGATGAGATAAGACGCTTTTTACCACGTAAGGTTCGTACCTTCCAGTTGCGAGAAGCGCAACGCATGGTCAACTAATAAAAGCTACTTCAAGCTCTGCCAGGAATTGTGCAGGGCTTTTTCTTTATACATATAGTATGTTTTTTTGCTTCTTCCCTTAATAATCGGGCACATTTAACTCATTCTTAGGCAGAAGTGGATGTTTGTTATTCCTAGGCATATCCTTTTAATCAGTCTTCATTTAAAGATTTAAAAAGAAGCGACGCACCTTCATCAAGCATATAATGGGGCATGATGAGGTAGTGAGATAAAATTGACATGATGCTTGGTGATAGTTGCATACGGATGAATTTTTTTATAGAATGTATGGAATATTAGGCAAACGATTGTTTTTTAGATAAGTAATGTTTTTTATTTCCCTTCTTCAAGGTTTTGTCATAAAATGATGTAAAATAGTCTGTTTTACTGACTAACATGATTTACAGTATTCACTTACGGGTAAAGAGCTTTTAAGGGCAATTTTCGCTTGGGGGTTATTATCCCTTCAAAATGAGAAAGGAAGGGAGAGGGGAATCATGGAAATCGAACGCATTAATGACGATACAGTTAAATTTTATATTTCCTATATAGATATTGAGGAAAGAGGCTTCGACCGCGAGGAAATTTGGTACAGCCGTGAGCGAAGTGAAGAACTTTTTTGGGAAATGATGGATGAAGTGCATCAAGAAGAAGAATTCATGATTGAAGGACCTTTATGGATTCAAGTTCAAGCTCTGGAAAAGGGTTTGGAAGTATTGGTCACAAAAGCCCAGCTTGCCAAAGATGGTCAGAAACTCGAGCTACCTCTTTCAGATGATAAGTTAAAGGATTTGAACGTATCGGATAAAATGGATACGCTGCTTGATCAACACTTTCATGGTAAGGATGAAGAAAGCGGACTAACATTCGAAGACGGGATGATCGATTTCATTACGACTTTCGAGGACTTCGAAGATGTCATTTCGTTAAGCAAACGTCACGGCTTGGATGACTGGACGACGAAACTTTATGTTTATCAAAATAAATATTATCTTTATATTGAATTTTCCGAAGCGGAAATTGACGAGGAAGAAATCGATAATGTTTTAAGTCTATTATTGGAATACAGCCAGGAATCACCCATAACAGTGCACATGCTTGAAGAGTACGGGAAAATAGTTATAGAAAATGACGTATTCTCAACGGTCGATAAATATTTCGCATAAATTGTTGAGGCCGATTTCAGTAGAAATCGGTCTTTTCGACCTATGTGCCTGCGTTTGTTAATTGGAGGTAGCTTATGTGAAGAATATAGTTGGCATTAGTCTGCTATTCCTCTTGTTGATCGGCCCTTGGTATTTCCTTATAAATGAGGCCAACGGCGAGTTTGTTTTTTATTCAAGCCTCATACTGACCCTTTTCTTGACGATAATCGGATTTGTCATCTTTCTGGAAAATAGGAACCCGGTCCAAACGATTGCATGGCTTGTTGTTTTTGGGGCTTTCCCATTCGTAGGCTGCATTTTTTACTTTTTGTTTGGCCGTAATTTTAGGAAAGAAAGAATATTTCACAAGAAGTATTTTTTGGATAAGCAATCTTTTGTGAAAATAAGCGGCGAAGCGGAACATCACGAACGAATAAAGGAAATGGGCGGAAGCTCACAGCAGTTATTCACTCTTGCGAATAGGTTGGGGAATAGTCCCATTTCTTTTACAACGGAAACGCGGGTTTTAAGGAATGGTCAGGAGACTTTTTTCAATATCATTGAACAATTAAATAAAGCGAGACATCACATCCATTTGGAATATTATATCGTTAGGGATGACGACATTGGCTGTGTGTTGAAGAATGTCTTGATGGAAAAAGCAAGAGAAGGGGTGGAAATCCGTTTTCTCTATGATGCGGTCGGTTCCTGGAAGCTCGAACGTTCCTATATCAATGACCTGAAGCAGGCCGGGGTGGAGATGGTCGCTTTCGGACCTTTGCATCTCCCATTATTAAATAATACATTTAATTTTCGTAACCACCGAAAGATCATTGTGATTGACGGCTCTGTCGGCTTCATGGGCGGCCTCAATATTGGGGATGAATACTTGGGGAAGAATCCGAAATTCGGTTCATGGCGTGACACACACCTGATCGTAAAAGGGGAAGCTGTAAGGACACTACAGCTCATTTTTTTGCAGGATTGGTATTATAGCACCAATCAAAGCTTTTTAACGGATGAGTATCTCATGAGTGGAAGCGAGCTTCATAAAGGGGATGGCGGAGTTCAATTGATTGGCGGAGGGCCGGATAGTGAGTGGACGATCATTAAGAGCATTTTCTTCAAGATGATCACTTCGGCAGAAAAGTCAGTCTGGATTGCATCTCCCTATTTCGTTCCTGATGACGATATCCTCCAAGCGCTGAAGGTGGCAGCTTTAAGTGGTTTGGATGTCAGGCTGCTCGTACCGAAGAACCCGGATAAACGGATTGTATACCATGCTTCGAGAACCTATTTCCCTGAAATGCTTGCTTCGGGGGTTCGTATCTTCCAATATAATGAAGGGTTCATGCATAGCAAAATCATCATTGTTGATGAACAATTGGCTTCAATTGGGACAACCAATATGGATATGAGAAGTTTTCATTTGAATTTCGAAGTTAATGCCTTTCTTTACAGGACGGAAAGTGCCCTACAGCTGGTGAATGATTTTAAGGAGGACTTAGTGTTATCTCAAGAGGTGGAAATTGATGCATTTTCCAAGCGGAATATCGGTTTGAAAGTACTTGAATCCACCTGCCGATTACTTTCACCACTTCTTTAAATGCTAGCTCTTCCATTTTGTGCCGATTAGGCATTTTTTTTTTTGAATCAAAGGAATCAATGGTGATTCAAGCGAATGTTTTAGGGAGAGGAGGAGATAGTATGCTAACTGCGATGAAACAAGATGGCACTTGGATTACTCTCCCTGAAAAGATGCCACCTAACCTGTTGATACGATTGAGGAGGTCGGGGAAATATTACTGCCCATGCTGCAAGACGGAAATGTCGATAAAAGCCGGTAGCGTCAAGATCCCCCATTTTGCCCACAAAAATAATCATTCGTGCCGTACATCTTCGGAACCGGAATCCGAATATCATTTAAAGGGAAAAAGAAAATTGTTTCAATGGTTTTCCTCACATGATTATCAAGTCGAACTGGAAGCCTATCTTCCAGAAATTAAGAAAAGGGCAGATGTTTTGGCAACGATAGGAGGCAATCGCTATGCAATCGAATTTCAATGCTCGAACATCCCGGAGATTGAATTCATTGAACGGACAAAAGCCTATCGCAGCATAGGCATCAAGCCGATTTGGATACTGGCTGCAAAATGCTTGAAAAGGAAAAATCATCATGAATTTCATTTATCCGCGTTTCACTGGCTCTTTGTCACTGGCAGCTGCCAGCACCCGTTCTTGTGGATGTTTTGTCCGGAATCCAACCAATTATCGGTGTTGAAGAACCTTACTCCTTTTTCCCCCAGAACCGTCTTTGCCGAATTGACGACCGCTCCTTTGAAACTTCTGCCCCCACATAGATTATCACCACAAAAATGCTCCAGTTTCCCTTTTCTGCTTGCTTGGAGACATAAACGTAAGAACTGGTGCCTGCATATTGTGAAAAGGGCACGTAGAGGCGACCCTTTTTTTGAAGGGCTCTACTTGCACCATATGGCACCTGCAACCATTCCTGTTGAAATAGGCCTGCCTGTTAGCGGGATGCTGTTAATCAAGACAGCCTCGATTGAATGGCAGGGCTGGTTTTACATGGACGTGTTTGGAAAGAAAAAAACAGGGGAAACCATTTATATGAAGGATATAATCCGTCACTTTAGGAAGCATGTAAAAACAGGAAAAATAAAATTCAGGACGTTACCATTGCTTCATGTAAAGCCCGTGGAATATCCAATAATGCAATATCTGCTACTATTGGAGAAAATGGGCTATATATCTAAGATGGCAGAAGGGGAATTCACAGTTGAAAAACGCATGTCCGTTCCTTCTGCCAGTGAAGCAGGTCGGATGGTGGAAAGAATTTTTTTTCATGAGCATAAGTGGATGATTGAAAAGGCGAATATCCAGTATAATCAAGGGTGATGATCATTTGTCCTTGAATTGACGAGAAAGGGCAGGATTATTTTTGTTAATGGAGAAATAGTAATAAGACTGGGGATTTTAACTCGGACAAAGCATGAGTGCCCTAGTATCGATTGAAGCGTTATATCCAGTTTGATGGCGATTGGCTGAGTGGCAAGTTTTCTATAGAATGGAGAGGGTTTTTTTATGGTGCAGGAAACAAAAGTGAGTACTTTACCGGCAAGAAACGAAATAGCTGCTGAAGATACTTGGAGACTTGAGGATATTTTCGCAACCGAGGAAGATTGGGAAGCTGCCTTCAAAGCGGTGAAAGATGATCTGAAAAAAGCGGATGCACATAAAGGTACGCTCGGGGAGAGTGCAGAAAAGTTATTTGCAGCCCTACAACTACAAGATGAAGTATTCGAAAAGCTAGGCAAAGTGTATTCTTATTCACATATGCGCAATGATCAAGATACGACCAATCCTTTTTATCAGGGGATGGAAGACCGGGCAAAAGCTTTATATGCACAGGCAGCAGCGGCATTTTCTTATATGGTTCCTGAACTGTTGAGTGTTGATGAAAGCAAAGTGGCGGGATTTTTGGAAGAAAAAGAAGAATTGAATCTTTATAAACATTCATTGGAGGAAATTAGCCTACAGAGGCCCCATATCTTATCTGCGGAGCAGGAAGAATTAATGGCACAGGCATCAGAGGTTCTCGATGCATCAGGCAATACGTTCGGCATGCTTAACAATGCCGACTTGAAATTCCCGACCATAAAGGATGAAGAGGGAAATGAAGTGGAGATCACTCACGGGCGGTATATCCGGTTTCTAGAAAGTGAAGACCGCCGAGTACGTGAGGAAGCGTTCAAAGGGGTATACAGCAAGTATGGAGAGTTTCGCAATACCTTTGCCTCTACCCTGTCAGGAGAGGTCAAGAATCATAACTTCAATGCGACGGTTCGAAAATATGATTCAGCACGACATGCGGCTTTAAGCGGCAATAACATCCCGGAGACCGTATACGATAATCTTGTCAAAACAGTTAACGACAATCTACCCTTGCTGCACCGTTACCTTGAATTGCGTAAAAAAGTTCTTCAATTAGATGAACTTCATATGTATGATTTATTCACTCCGCTCGTAAAAGAAGTGAAGATGGAAGTGACATATGATCAAGCTAAAGATTATGTGCTCAAGGGACTTGCCCCGCTAGGCGAGGACTATTCCAATGTGTTGAAAGAAGGATTTGAAAACCGTTGGGTCGATGTACATGAAAATAAGGGGAAACGAAGCGGCGCCTATTCCTCAGGTACATACGGCACCAATCCATATATCTTAATGAATTGGCAAGATAACATCAATAATTTATTCACGCTCGTGCATGAGTTCGGTCATTCGGTCCATAGCTACTATACGCGCAAAAGTCAGCCATATCCTTATGGGAACTACTCGATATTTGTAGCTGAGGTCGCATCCACTTGTAATGAAAACC
Organism: Peribacillus muralis; assembly: GCF_001439925.1. Taxonomy (GTDB): domain Bacteria; phylum Bacillota; class Bacilli; order Bacillales; family DSM-1321; genus Peribacillus; species Peribacillus muralis. The sequence continues at coordinate 186,144 of NZ_LMBV01000003.1, read as the reverse complement.
TGTTGAATGATTATTTACTAAATACCATTGAAGATGAAAAGAAGCGTATTTATTTATTGAATCACTATCTAGAAGGCTTCCGTGGAACATTGTTCCGTCAAACGATGTTTGCAGAGTTTGAACATACGATCCATTTAAAAGCGCAAAATGGAGAAGCGTTGACAGCTGATATGCTCACGAAGGAATATTTTGAGCTGAATAAGAAGTACTTTGGCGAAAATGTGACCATGGATGAGGAAATTGGTTTAGAATGGGCACGGATCCCGCATTTCTACTATAATTATTATGTGTATCAATACGCGACGGGAATCAGTGCAGCAACAGCTTTGAGCAAGCAAATCCTTGAAGAAGGCGAACCAGCAGTCAAAAGGTATTTGGAGTTCTTGAAATCGGGAAGTTCCGATTATCCAATCGAAGTACTCAAAAAGGCTGGTGTCGATATGACTAAAGCGGAGCCTGTACAAGAAGCCATGAATGTATTCGAAGAGAAGTTAAACGAATTGGAAGAGCTGTTGAATAAATAGGATACAGAAAGGACCCAGGCAGCTGCGGGTCCTTTTTATTGTGGATGTCAGTCATAATCCCTTAAACCGATTCCTCTGATTTCTGCTATGAAGGATGATGAAAAAAACAAAAAATAAAATGGGGGAGGAGAAATAGAGGGGGATGAGGTCCATGATCCCGAGTAGCTGAACAAAAAGCGAACCTATCAAGAGAATCAGTAAAATAACGCCTTTCAAATGGGCACCTCCAAGCTGATGCAGAAAAAAGATTCTCTGCTCCTATACTAGATAGTATGCCTTGGAATAAGCAGTATTCTAAGAATATGACAATATTGTGAAATGAAGCACAAAGTTCTTGCAATTAATATGTACATTCTGCTATAGTACAGACATAGAAGTTCTCACATTCCAAACTTATACCCCTTTGTTTGAACGTCGTGAAATTTCTCCCATCCCCTTTGTTCGTATAAATAGATAGAAAAAAACCCTGACAGATTTCACGATTTGTCGGGGTTTTTCTTTTAAATTCCCTAAACAAACCACTGGTAGTTAGGTAAGCTAAGGATAATGGTTATGTGAAATTGTGATTGTTTTCACAATATTAATAGAGCGCGGTTTCTTAATCGTAAAGATTAAGAAAGGTTGAACAAAATTAGCGGGTACCATGCATCAAAGGGGTTGGCGGTTTTTGACATCTATTTTGTGAACAATTTGTGAAATTTTACACAAACAGTTGGTGCATTAATCGATTATCTGTTATATTAATTATTGTGAAGTAAATCACATACAAACTTATACCCCTTTGTTTGATCGTGAAAAATTTCTCCCATCCCCTTATTTCTTATATGAAAACCATGCAAATCGTTTGAATTGCATGGTTTTCTCTTTCACTGAAACAAAGAAGCAGCCCAATTTAGGGCTGCTTCTTTGTATATCGCCAAAACGTCCCATATTTTGCTGGGATTTTTTCTGCCAGCTGTTTTAATACAAGCTTTTTCATTTCCAGCTCGACGTTAGTTCTGTTCATATTGTAAACCGTCTCGATTTCCTTGGTCGCGACCAGTTTGAAGCAGCTTAAGAAATCTTCTAAAGAGGGCGGTTTGGCAGGGGACGGAAGTCCATTCAGCATATCTTCTAGAATTTGAACATATACCTCGTAAGAATAGACACCTGAAACCTTGATTCCCTCTTCTTCAATATTTTGATTGAAGAAGACAAGCGAGGGGATTTCCGTCACTTCCATTTCACTTGTGATTTTCATATCACATTGAAAGCCTTTGGCTGCACTTGAAGAATTGATGTCGTAGAGGAATTCCTCGACATCCAACCCAACCATTTCGGCACATTCCGTCAATACATCGATATCGGAAATATCCTTTTTCCCAATGAATACATACTCCTGAAGCTGCCTTAAAAAACGAATGGCCAATTTTCGGCCCTGCAACTCAGCTGCTTTTATGGCGATGGAAGCAGTGTAGGGAGAAGAGATTGGGTTTTCAGACCAAAGGCTACCGTCACAGGACATTCCTGATCGGCTGGCTGTCTTTTCCCAAACTTGAGCAAGGTTTTCATAATTTTTATTTTTCCCCATATTAAGAGAATCAATTTTACCGCTTAAAACATGGCGTAAACTGAATAACTGCCCATATTCTATCTGTAATTTTCTAATAATTGGTTCTAATCCCCAGCATTCGGGACATAGCGGATCAACAAAAACGTAAATCTCAATTGGCTTTTTTCCTATATCATAGCAATGCTGTGTTTTGATCCAATCGGAAATATTGAAAACTGGTTTATGTGCGCTCAAGTGTCTTCTCCTTTCCCGTCCGTACCGGATGTATTGATCATATGCTGTGCCGTCAAATAGAGGCGGTGATAGAAAAAATCCCTAATTTCACCCGTAAGGCCCACTTCATCCATTGCTTCATACATGCATGAAAGCCAGGCCTTCGCACGTTCAGGTGTAATTTCAAAAGGTATATGTCGAGCCCGTAACATGGGGTGGCCATGTTCTTCGGTATATAAAGACGGACCGCCTAAATATTGAGTCATGAATTGTTTTTGTTTACGGACCGTTTCTGTTAAATCGTCAGGGAAAATCGGCTTCAAATCAGGGTGTTGACTAACGTTGGAGTAAAACACATCAATTAACCTGTGTAATTGCCCTTCTCCAATTGTTTCATATGGTGTAGGGTTCCCTTGCATCATGTTGATTACTCCTTTAATAAAAAAATGGTTGATATTTAATCATATTTTAACAATGACGTCCTGATATAACAAATATATAGCTTATAGAAAATATTACATCTGTAGTATGACACAGGAGGTGCAAGGTAAAATCCTGATCGGGGATGCACTGCAGGAGTAATGGAAAATAAAAAACTGACCCCAAAAAATAGAAGGGTCAGTTAACATCAGGATAAAAATGTACCGTATACACTTTGAACATAATTCCGCGTTTCTTTAAACGGGGGAATGCCGTTATATTTATCTACATTTCCCGTTCCTGCATTGTAAGCTGCAAGGGCTAGTTGGATGTCTCCGTCATAACGGGCCATCATCTGACTTAAATACTTACTTCCGCCCATGATGTTTTGTTCCGGATCTGTGCTATCATCCACTCCAAGGCTTCTGGCGGTGGCCGGCATTAATTGCATAAGACCTGATGCTCCCGCATAACTGACCGCTTTAGGGTCAAAGTTCGACTCCTGTTTAATGACCGACTTTATCAGTTTTTCCGGGAGCTTATACAAAGTGGCCGCCTGGCTGATGATTTCGTCGTAATTTGTGCCGGTTCCGCTCGTTTCTCCTTTAGTTGGGGCAGGGGTGACAGGCGTCATCACCGTGTTCCTTGATTGAAGGATGGACGTCGCTTCCGTTTCCACAGTGGATAATAAGGAACCCAACCTTTGTGACGTGCCGTCTAGTGTATCACCGGATATCAGTTCAGACAGCATGTCCTGAAAAAGCGATTGCGATGAAGGCGTATTTGAACTATTTCTATTAGTAAATTGCTGGATGGCCTGCAATTCCATAAATGTTTTGAAATCCTGGATTTTCAAACTCTCCACCTCCGAATATGGTTCAAGCAGGATTAATCCTTGAATTTGGCACGATAAAACCGCTTAACTTTATTTTCGGTTTTTCTTTCAGGAATTTGAAGGGATCCAAGCAGAGATAAGAAAATAGTTTTTCCTGCCTTCGCGTCCGTCACTTCATATTCAAGCTCATAGTCCTCTTGCTCCAAATAAGAACTATGATCCAAAACAAGCAACCCTTCCTTGTAAGGGAATTCAAATCTGTCCGTCTGCAGCGTCCCGAAGCAGGAAAAGGCTTCAGGATCGATTCCATCTGCGGTGAGGAGTCTTAAAATCGCCCCTTCCGGGAAAGTGCCATGATTCAAAAACGCAGCAGCAGCTTCGGCGGTTATATCCTGATTCGTTTCCAATAGCCCCTCTGTAGCGGGCTGTTTTAAAGTCAATTCATAACGACTGTTTTTTTCCCGAACCCGAAGCGCAGAGCTTCTTTTTTTCAATTCGAATTCAGGTGTATCGAAATAATGGTTTTGCTGTGATGTAAAGCCCGCAACATCGATCTCGAAATGATCGATCAGCAGCTTGAATTCTTTTTCATCCAAGAGGTTTTTAAACTCGATTTCAATATGCTGGTTCATGTATTTCTTCCTTTCTTATCTTTATCTTACTTTAATCATATAAGAATCACTTCAGCTGTCAATTTGAAGGCAATAATTTTTTTGCTATTGTACTTGAATATTTAGGAATCAATTGCAGGTTATGATAAAATATAAACGACGAGCACGTGAAGTGGATTAGTATATTATAGAAATCATACATATCGATAGCGGTAAAAGTCTGTAAGGGATAAACAGTGGACCAGCGTGTCATAGGACCGCTGGATAAAGAGAGAGCGTTCTGCCCATACCAGAGTTGAACAGGCGCTTTTTAGATAGATATAGGTGGTGTGGCAATGGAGAGTTGGGACGACTTCTTGGCGCCTTATAAGCAGGCCGTAGAAGAATTGAAGGTTAAGCTAAAGGGATTAAGGAAACAGTTTGAGAGAGAAAATATTCACTCCCCCATCGAGTTTGTTACGGGCAGGGTAAAGCCGATTGTCAGCATTTTGGATAAGGCGAGTCAGAAGGACATTCCGATTGATAAATTGGGAACCGAGATTCAGGACATTGCAGGTCTTCGGATGATGTGCCAGTTTGTGGATGATATCGAACAAGTGGTTGAACTTTTACGAGGCCGCAATGATTTCGAAATCGTTGAGGAAAGGAATTATATTTCCCATAAAAAAGCAAGCGGTTACCGTTCTTATCATGTTGTCATCCGGTATCCGGTCCAGACGATACATGGCGAAAAAAATATTCTTGCCGAAATTCAAATCAGGACGCTCGCGATGAATTTTTGGGCGACGATTGAACATTCGTTAAGTTATAAATATAAAGGCGTTTTTCCGGAAGATATCCAACTGCGGCTGAAACGTGCGGCGGAAGCGGCTTTTCTGCTTGATGCAGAGATGTCGCAAATCCGGACGGAAATCCAGGAAGCACAGCGTCTTTTTTCAAGGAAGAAAGATTCTTGAACGCATGAATGGGTAAACAAGAAGAAATCTAAAGGTAGGTGGGATTAGATGAAATTTGCGATTACGTCAAAAGGAGATGCAAAATCGAATACCTTGATGCAAAGGATGCGAACGTATCTCCAAGACTTTCAGTTGGAATATGACGAGGACCAGCCGGATATTGTCATTTCGGTCGGCGGTGATGGCACATTATTATATGCTTTCCACCGTTATAAGAATCGTTTGGATAAAACGGCCTTTGTTGGCGTGCACACTGGACATCTTGGTTTTTATGCCGATTGGACACCGGATGAAATCGAAAAATTGGTGATAGCGTTAGCGAAAACTCCTTTTCAAATTGTGGAATATCCATTGCTGGAAACGATCGTGCGCTATCAGCATGGAGGACGTGAGACCAGGTTTTTGGCTTTGAATGAATCAACAGTCAAAAGCGTTGAAGGGACGCTCGTCATGGATGTCGAAATACGCGGCCAGCATTTCGAAACGTTCCGCGGGGATGGTCTATGCATTGCAACCCCATCGGGCAGCACGGCGTATAACAAGGCTCTTGGAGGGGCCATCGTCCACCCATCCATCGATGCGATCCAGATCACTGAATTGGCATCCATCAATAATCGTGTGTTCAGGACGGTCGGTTCGCCGCTATTGCTGCCGGCGCATCATACATGTATGTTCAGGCCTGTGAATGCGGTCAATTTTCAAATTACGATCGATCATTTAACACTTCTTCAAGAGGATGTAAAGTCGATTCAGTGCCGAGTGGCGGATGAAAAGATCCGCTTTGCCAGATTCCGCCCTTTTCCTTTTTGGAAAAGAGTGCATGATTCATTCATTGCTAATTAAGGAGATAAACTCACTTCATGTTAAATCAAAACTTTTCTTTGACTTGGTCGGTTTTTGAAGAGGATTCGGGTTCTTTATTGCGAGAGTTTCTCAGCAAATGCGATATTTCAAAGCGGGCATTAACGGATATTAAGTTTAAAGGTGGATATATCTTGGTAAACGGCGACATCGTCACTGTCAGGGAACGGATTGAAGCTGGAGATGTCGTGACGATAATATTTCCGCCAGAACAGGCAAGCGAGGGGCTTTTGCCGGAACCCATCCCCCTGGAAGTCAAGTATGAAGATGAATTCGTATTGGTGGTGGACAAGCCGCCTTTCATGAATACCATCCCGTCCAGGGAGCATCCAAACGGCAGTCTTGCAAATGGCTTGGCGGGCTATTATAAGAAAACGGGAATACATGCGACGATCCATATCGTTACAAGGCTGGACAGGGATACATCAGGCCTCGTTTTAATTGCCAAGCACCGGCATATCCATCACCTTTTGAGTGAACAGCAAAAAAGTGGACAAGTGAAACGGAGATACCAAGCCATTGCCCAAGGGCGTGTTGAAGGACCATATGGAGAGGTAACGGCGCCAATCGGACGAAAATCCACGAGCATTATTGAACGGGAAGTTCGCAGCGATGGCCGGTATGCCCGTACCTTATTCGAGGTATTGACACACACTGAATCCCATACATTTCTCAAATTGGAACTCCAAACGGGGCGGACGCACCAAATCAGGGTGCATATGGCCCATATCGGGCATCCCCTCGCAGGTGATGATTTATATGGAGGCAGCAGAATGGAAATCGGGCGCCAAGCCCTTCATTGCTTTGAATTGAAATTTTTGCATCCCATCACTAAGAAGATAATGCTGTTTCAGGAAGAACTGCCTGCAGATATGAAGAATTTGCTCGAAGGGAAGTAAGATTCCTTACATAGAGATGTATTGAAAACAAGTAAATGAAAGACATTTAAAGAAGTAAAAAAACTCACCAAGTTGGCGAGTTTTTTTGATTAATCGAAAGAAATCCTGAATTTTCCTGCTAGATAAGGCATGGACGAAGGCACGTCTTGAAGTTCCATTTCGGGATAACGGATAGCTGTCAATTTGCCGCCGAAGACGCAGCCGGTATCAATGTTGTATGTATGATTGACTTGTCTTGCCTTTGGAACTGGTGTATGTCCATACACAATCCAACAATCCCCTTCGTAGGATTGGGCCCAATCCTTTCTGATTGGAGAGCCGTCTGGATGTTTGGAGCCATTAATATCACCGTAAAGAACAAAGGTTTTTACCTTACTGCCATATTGGCCGATATAATCACTGCGGATGCCAGCATGTGCAATGATCAAGCGGCCATCATCCAGGTGTTGATAGAGAGGAGAACATTCGTACAATTCCATGAATTTCTTGCGGATCTTCTTTTGCTCCCGAATGCTCAAGGATTCATATTCAGCTACTGTAGTCTCTAATCCATGTGATATTTGGACTTTATTGCCTGAAAAATAGCGGTATAGCTTATTGCAGTGGTTTCCTGGAGCATATTTTGCCAGTTTTTGATTGATGACTAACTCATGGACAACCTCGATTACCTGGAGGGAGTTTGGGCCGCGGTCGGTCAAATCCCCTACAAAGCCAAGAATCCTTCCGGAAGGATGTATGGGTATCCCGGTCTCCCACGTATAGCCCATTTTTTTCGTCAACTGCTTGAATTCGGGGAAACATCCGTGAATGTCCCCGATGATATCGATGTTCATTAGTCACACCCTTTGTTTGTTTTGTATATGTTTATGGTATTAGTATAGTATTATTAAAAAAAATAAAATATAAACGAAGAAATAAAAAAGTGCGTTTTAGGAGGTGTATGGATATGGAGAAGATGAAGGAACTGGAAAAAGAAAGTAAACAAGCGAATCATGATCTTTTGCATGAAGCTCTTAAAACGGAGAATATGGATCAGTTCCGGACGGAGTTCTTGGAAATGCATCCATATGATCAGGCTCAATTTTATACAAGCTTGTCAGACGAATCAAGATCCGTCGTTTACAGGTACTTGTCACCTGAGGAAATGGCGGACCTTTTTGAAAATATTGAAATAGAGGAAGAAGATTACGAAAGCCTGCTTGCAGAAATGAATCCATCCTATGTAGCCGATATGCTATCGCATATGTATGCGGATGATGCGGCAGATGTGTTGAATGAGATTAATGATGAACAGGCCGTCACCTATTTGACGATCATGGATGATGAAGCAGCCAGTGAAATCCAGGAGCTTCTGAATTATGAGGAATCTACGGCAGGAAGCATCATGACCACGGAGTTCATCGCCATTGAGGCGAATGAAACGGCTCGTTCAGCATTGCAGATTTTAAAAAGGGAAGCCCCCCAAGCGGAAACGATTTATTATGTATTCGTCATAGATGGAGAAAAGAGACTGCTGGGGGTGTTATCGCTCCGTACATTGATTATTGCTGATGAAGAGGCTTTAATAAGTGATCTAATGGATGACCGGGTAGTGTCCGTCCCTGTCTCGGAGGACCAAGAAGAGGTGGCCCGTAAAATTCGGGATTATAATTTCCTTGCCGTACCTGTCGTCGATTTTCAAAACCATCTGTTAGGAATCATTACGGTAGATGATATCATTGATGTAATGGATGAAGAAGCATCCGATGATTATTCTAAATTAGCAGGTATATCAGATCTCGACCATGTGGATAAGAGCCCGTTCTCTGCTGCGAAAAAACGGCTGCCATGGTTGGTGATCCTTTTGTTTTTAGGCTTGTTGACAGCTAGTTTGATTGGCAGGTTTGAAGAGACGCTCAGCCAAAAAGCGATTTTGGCCGTTTTTATTCCATTGATCGGCGGTATGGCGGGTAATACCGGGACACAAGCGCTGGCAGTAGCGGTCAGGGGGATTGCAACAGGGGAATTGGAACAGGAAAGCAAATGGAAGCTGGTGCTCAGAGAGGCTGGAACGGGACTCATCATCGGACTTACATGCGGAATTTCGATCATTTTTATCGTCTATTTTTGGCAGCATGACTTAATGCTAGGTTTACTGGTCGGCATTTCGATTTTCATCACGCTGATCGTAGCTACACTAGCAGGTTCGATCGTCCCGCTTCTGATGCATAAAATGAAGATCGACCCAGCAGTAGCTTCCGGACCATTCATTACGACGATCAACGACCTTATCAGCATTCTGATTTATTTTGGCTTGGCGACATTGTTCATGGGATATTTACTGTAAAATACCCTTAGAAGTTACGAGCATTGTTTTAGAAAACGGTGTTGTTAACGAGGGAAATTTGATATACTGTCATTAGTAGCAGGTACTAATAACTTGTATTAATAATAGGAGGTCACAAGATGACTTTTTCACTAGAAGGAAAAACCTTTGTCATTATGGGCGTAGCGAATAAAAGAAGTATTGCTTGGGGAGTTGCCCGTTCCTTACATAAAGCAGGTGCCAAGCTGATATTCACGTATGGAAAAGAGCGTACGGAAAAAAGCGTGATCGAACTATCTTCCACATTGGAAGGTGAGCCTTCCATCATATTACAATGTGATGTAACGAAGGACGAGGCTATCGAGGAATGCTTTGCAACCATTAAGGAAAAGGTAGGCATCATCCATGGTGTTGCCCATTCCGTCGCTTTTGCGAACAAGGAAGAACTTGACGGAGAGTTCGTCAACACAAGCCGTGAAGGGTTCTTGCTTGCCCACAATATCAGTTCTTTCTCTTTAACAGCTATAGCCAAAGCTGCGAAGGAACTCATGCCCGAAGGCGGCAGCATCGTCACCATGACGTACCTTGGCGGTGAACGCGTCATGCCGAATTATAATGTTATGGGCGTGGCCAAAGCTTCACTTGAAGCCAATGTCCGTTATCTGTCAAGCGATCTTGGCAAAGATAACATCAGGGTAAATGCAATCTCAGCGGGCCCGATACGTACGTTATCGGCCAAAGGAGTCCGTGATTTCAATTCCATCTTGAAGAAGATTGAGGAAGAAGCACCTCTTCGCCGCACAACGACTCCTGAAGAAGTGGGCGATACGGCACTCTTTTTATTAAGCGATATGTCACGCGGTATTACCGGAGAAAATATCCATGTCGATTCTGGTTATCATATAATGGGATAACAACAGCATACTGCCTGAGGGGTTCGGAATAAAACATTCCGAACCCTTTTCGTATTTTCCTCATTCTCCGCCCAACTAGTAGACACTCTTTAAAATCAGTTTGAAACTGACTCCCTCCTCTCTGGATAAAAGCTCTAGTCAATAACCGAACGCAGGATCGTTTAAAGACAAAGGCTGTTTTCGCATACTTTGTTGCTAATCACCAAGTAATGCGATGTGGTTGATTTGCGCTCCAATCAACCCTAAATAGTTGCGTATTAAAAACAACATTCTTTACGAAAAGAGCCAAAGAAAAAGACCAGGTGAAGCCTTCTCAGGTGAAATTAGCCTAGGTAATGAAGAAAAATAAACAATTAGAAAAGGAGAATGATACATTAAAGCAAGCCTCTGCTAGCCATAGATCGAAAGGAAAACGACCCCTACATATAATGGGTATTAACAATGTGTAACTTCATTACAGTTCATTATTATGAAAAAATTTTCTCCTCAAAACAATGCAATGAAGTAACCCTCAAGAGTATTGGAATCAAAGTGCTCAACCAAAGTGGAATGAAACGGTCTAGATAAAACGGTCTAAGGTTCGTAGATAAATCGCCGAATTATGACGGAGACATGCTTGCCGGTTCCCTTTTTTGTCGAAAAATCGATAAATCGCCGAATCCGTAGATAAAAGGACCAGAATCGTAGATAAAATGCAGAATTTGCAGATAAAAGGACCAGAATCGTAGATAAAATGCAGAATTCGCAGATAAAAGGACCAGAATCGTAGATAAAATGCAGAATTCGTAGATAAAAGGACCAGAATCGTAGATAAAATGCAGAATTCGCAGATAAAAGGACGGTCTACATACAATTCCTTTTAATGTCCTATCCGAAGCATAGCTGAGGCCGTTTTTTTTTTGCAGGCCACATCCTCTGCATAAAAAAAGGTGGATTTCATATAAATGATACATAGAGCAGAGATTCTTTATTTAGTTACAACCAGCGTAAACCTGCTTTCAGCCCTATTCGGGCCAATGAAAACGGAGGAGGGGCATCATATGGACGTGAAGAAAGTCGATCTGCCTTGTGCTGTTGGGAACCGAAGTGTATATGACATGAAGTGCCATAAGCAGTTTAATGAAAAAAATAACAGCACGTCATATAGTGCCGAGGAATTGGTGGAGCTATTGTCCCGACTCCCAGCCTTTGCACCCAAGCCTGTATGTAAATTCATCATCAATGGTCATACATTATTTGGGAAATTGGAATTAAAAAAAGAATCCAGTTTGTATATAAGGCATAAATTCGGGAAAAAGGTTGTTCAGTACCGTATGGAGCAGCTCCAGTCTGTTGATATTCTGAAATATTAAGGAGGAAGTAGTATGGCAGAGAGTAATCGCGATAAAGAATCCAAACCACTTTTATATGTCGATTCATCTAAAATAGCCGATCAACGAGGAAATATGCAAAGTGATTTTCGAACGAAAAAAAGTACAGCTCCTGATACCGTAGAGCCTGAGCTTAAGGAAGAAAAGCATCATGAGGAAGACAAAAAGACAGAAAAAATAGAACAAATTAAACGTGAATTCGGGGTATATGATGCCATGAAGGAAATAGAAACGGAAATTACTTCTATCAGGAAAATTACCGAACAATATGTTCCTGAGCAAACCCCAGCCGAACAAATCGAACCTCCTGAACAAGCAGAAAAGGAAACGGTAAAGCCTGTGAAGAAAAAACGAAAAAAAATCGAGAAAAAAGAATCTTCTCGCGACATCATTTCCAGATTATCCAATCACCAAGGTTTTCCGAAGCCATTATGTGAGGCGGTAATTAACGGAGAAACGCTTCGGTTCCACGTATTGGGAATGAAGGGGGAATCAGTGAAGATCAAAAGGGGCACTCGTATTCATTTTGTCGCTCTCCCCGATATCCTCGAAGCCAAAATCATTGAAGAGTCCAAGTGAAGGGAGCAATAGCGAATGTTTCTCCCGCAAAATGAGTTCACTTTATTTGTAATATTAGGATTGGCCTCCTTCAGGCTGACTCGATTGATCGTGTTCGATAAAATCATGGAGCCACTGCGCCGCCCTTTTTTTAAAGAGATAGAGGAAAAGAATGAAAAAGGCGAAGTGGAAATATTTTTATTGCCAAAAGAAAAGGGTTTGCCAGGCTTGTTTGGACAATTGCTTAGTTGTTTTTGGTGCGTAGGTGTCTGGGGCAGTCTTTTTTTGGTTTTCCTGCACCTGCAACATTGGTTCATTGGGGACTTATTCGTGTTAATCCTTGCTGTAGCTGCTCTGGGAGCGATTATTGAGGTGATAATCAGCAAAATTATGGACATTTGATTGGAAACAACTTGTCTCTTTATTCATATAGTAAGTTATAGATTGTAAAGGAGGCGTCGTGAATTGATTAAGAAACAGAGCCCCTGGACTTATGCCAAACCAATTAAGAAAGATCAACCGATCAAAATCAAGAAAGACTGTGGCTGTAATAACAATAAAAACAAAGGCTATTGAATGGTAAAACCTTTCCGATCAGGGAAGGTTTTTTTTATTTCCTAATCCTACCATTCATAAAAAAGCAGTTATTCAAGAAAATACTAATAGAACGATTAATTAGGATGTGATTCTTTTGTTCAGAAAAAGAAAATATGTGCTTGGCAGCTGGATGGTCCTTTTATTTGCTTTATGTTTGCTAACAGCCTGTAGCAGCCAGGGAGACGGGAAAACGGAGAATCTGGCTTTGATTAAACGTACAAATCCAGAACCGATGGATATCATCAATGGGATGGATGAAGAAGATGAAAAAGGCCTGATCTCAAAGGTCAAGGAAACGGTTGCTAATGAGGACACCATTTATGACGTGATCGTCGTGAAAAAAGAAAAAAAGATTATCGTCGCATATAAGGTTAAGCATTTACAACGTTTCCATATGAAGAAGATCGAAGAAAAGGTAACAAAAAACCTCGAAGAAAGATTCCCAAAGTATGATTTTATCGTTTCGAGTGATTATAAAATCTTTTTGGAATCTGTAAGGTTGAATGAATTCCTTAAGCAAAAAGACGTTCCAGAGAAAAAGGCAAGGAAGAAATTCAAGGAAATTGAAGAACTTCAAAAGGAATTGATTTAGAAAGGGAGGTTTTAGAACGATGAGCGGCAAGGAAAAAACGACTCCCCAGCAGGATGCGTATAAACAGCTTCAAGGAAAGCATGAAATTAAAAGACCGATAGTGAAGAATTGTTTGAAGGCATTTTTGGTTGGCGGGATCTTTTGCATAGTGGGACAAGCCATTTCTTATTTTTATATTTACTTTTTCAATTTTACGGAACAAACAGCCGGCGGTCCGACCACTGCGACCATGGTATTCCTGGCATTGTTGATGACCGGATTCGGTTTCTACGACCGCATTGGCCAGTTTGCTGGGGCAGGTAGTGCCGTGCCGGTTACCGGGTTTGGTAACGCTGTCATTTCAGCAGCTATCGAACACCGGACTGAAGGTTTTGTACTAGGGGTAGGATCGAATATGTTCAAATTGGCAGGTTCAGTCATATTATTTGGTGTATTTTCTGCCTTTGTCGTGGCGTTGATTAAAACGATTTATTTAATGATTGGGGGCTAAGCGGTGTTAAAAGGAAAACAAACATGGATGTTTGCCAATAAACCAGTCATCCTGGAAACAGGAGTTACAGGAGGACCCTTTGAAGCAAATGGGGAAATCGCGGGTGATTTCGATATTCTGTACGGAGATTTATGGATGGAGCAGGATTCATATGAGAAGGCTCATCGTCATTTGATGGAGAAAGCGGTGGAGCTTGCATTGGAGAAAGGTGAAATCGATAAAGAGCAGGTGCAGTTTTTCTTGGCCGGTGATTTAATCAATCAGATTAGCCCAACAAGTTTTGCAGCAAGAACGAATGGCATTCCTTACTTCGGTTTGTTTGGGGCTTGCTCCACATCAATGGAGGGGCTAGCGTTGGCGGCTTTCATCACCAATTATGGAGGGGCGAACTACGTGCTGACAGGGGCCTCAAGCCACAATGCAGCTGTTGAAAAGCAATTCCGCTATCCCACTGAATATGGAGGACAAAAACCTCCTACAGCGCAGTGGACGATAACGGGGGCAGGAGTGGCGCTCGTCGCTCCGAATGGAAGCAGGCAAGGTGATTTTCCCCATGTTGTATCAGCCACGATCGGCAAGGTGATTGACATGGGGCTGAAGGATCCGTTCAATATGGGGGGAGCGATGGCCCCGGCAGCCGTCGATACGATTCTTGCCCATTTCAATGATACACAATCCAGCCCTGATGATTATGATTTGATCATTACGGGTGATTTAGGGCAAGTAGGCAGCGAAACCGCCCTGGATTTATTAAAGCAAAAGGGCTGCGAAATCAATCGGGAAAAATTCAAAGATTGCGGTTTGATGATTTTTAAAAAGGACCAGCCTGTTTTAGCGGGCGGCAGCGGCGCGGGATGTTCAGCAGTGGTCTTATATGGTCATATCCTCAATGAAATGATTGCTGGTAAATATAAAAAAATCCTGCTAGTTGCTACTGGAGCATTATTGTCACCATTATCCGTCCAACAAAAAGAAACGATACCGTGCATTGCCCATGCGGTGGCCATCGAGTATGGGATGAATTCATGAAAAAGGAGAGATTGGGATGTTAGCGATGTTTTTTTGGGCTTTTGTCATCGGTGGCTTGATTTGCGTAGTAGGTCAGCTTCTTTTCGATGTTGCTAAGCTGACACCAGCACATACGTTAAGCTTGTTCGTTGTAATTGGCGCGGTTCTCGCCGGGTTTGATTTATATGAACCGCTAATTGATTTTGCCGGCGCAGGAGCAACGATTCCGATCGTTTCATTTGGGAATTCACTTGTGAACGGTGCCATGATGGAATCGGAAAAACATGGTATCATTGGCGTGCTGACAGGAATGTTCGAAATTACAAGCTCGGGTATCTCTGCAGCCATCATCTTTGGATTCATCGGCGCTTTAGTTTTCAGGCCAAAAGGATAAAATGAGCGGAAATAGGCAGCCTGGACTAGGACATGGCCTATACATATTGTCCAGACCTACATATGTTATCAGTAAGCTTTTAGCGAAAGCGAGGTGATTCAATATGTTTGGTTTCGGTGGCTACGGTTGCTGCGGCAACAGCGGTTATGGATATGGCGGAGGCTACGGTGGTGGCGGTTCTACATTCGCGATAATCGTTGTGTTGTTTATCCTATTAATCATTGTAGGGGCTTCTTTCTGCTAAAGTAAATGGAATAGGCAGAAGAAGCCTATTCCATTTCTTTATTTTTATTATGGGCCTAGCACCATTTTTCTGTTTAAGCCATAGAATAGGTACAGAAAAGGGAGGGGCTTAGGTATGGATAACAATTTTTTTAAAAACATAGAAGGTAAAACGGGCGTAAATATGAAAGATGTATTAGAATTGGCAAACTCGCTTCAGGGAGCCAACTTCAAAGATGAATCAACCGTAAGGAACGTCATTAAACGCGTTTCAAAAATAGCGAATAAACCAGTCGATAAGGAAATGGAAGATAAAATCGTCCATTCCATCGTAGCTGAAGGCAATAAACTCGACTTTGGCACGATATCCAATATGATAAATAAAAAGTGATGAACCAAGGGCCTGCTCCAACTGCAGGCCTTTTTCATTTGATTACCTCAGCCTACTGTCGTGCAATCACGGTTAGTTTAAAGCTTTAAGAAACGCGACGGATGGGCGGTTCGTCCCCGTCTCGTTTGCAAGATGGAAAGGTAAAGATCCTTTTTGGCTCTTGTCGCGGCGACATAAAGCAGTCGTCTTTCCTCCTCAAGAGGGGAAAGTTCCCCTTTCCGATAGGATTCCAGGGCAAAATCATGAGGGATGCTGCCGTCGACTGCAGCAAGAACATAAACCGTATCATATTCAAGCCCTTTGGAACGATGTATGGTGGTAAGCTGTATCGCATCCTTAAAATGCTTCGATAGCTGCTTTATTTCTTGGACCATGGCAGTCATATGTTCGACATGTTCAAGAAAAGCGGCGACTGTAGGAAAACGGTTGGCTGCCACCTTAAGGTCGCGGATGTCATCGGAGCCTTTTTCCAGATTCGCTTCATTGCCGCGTTTCTTTACATAATCCTGGTATCCTAAATCCTTTTCGATAATTTCCAAAGCGACCAGCGGCGACATATTCTTTAAAGAGCGGATCTGTCCTGGGATCGTTTTTAATTTTCTTTCTTGAAATGCATGCCCCGTTTTAATGAAAGCAAATGCATCGATGAAATCACAGTCCTGCAATATCGTTTGTGCTTTTAATTCCTGCAATATACTTTGCCTTAAAAATAATGAGGAAAGAACATCGGCGGCTGCCTTGCTATCATGGGGAAACAAGCTTAAGCGCATAAAGGCTAGCATGCCGCGAATGACCCTGCGCTGATAAAATGAATCGGCATCTTTCTCAATCACAAAGGGCAGGTTGGAAGCGGCCAGCCTTTCGAATATGGCCCGGGACATTGTGTGTGTTCTGTATAATACGGCAAAGTCCCCAGGATTTGCTCCTTTGGAAATTTTTTCTTGCATATCAGAGACGATCATCGTTGCTTCCAATTCCTCATCATATGGATAAAATAACACAGGCGGATTTCCTGAATCATGCTGGGCCCGCATTTTCTTTTCCATCCGATTTTGATTACGCTTGATCAAACGGTTCGCAGTAGCGACGATTTCATGGGAAGATCGATAGTTTTCGGTTAGCTTAACAACTTGGGATTGAGGGAAATCATGATTGAAATTAAGGATATATTTCGGATCACTTCCCCTGAATGAATAGATCGATTGATCATCATCCCCAACTGCACATACATTTTTTGATTCAGCAGAGAGGAGTTTTATCAATTCGTATTGAACTTTATTGATATCCTGAAATTCATCCACCAAAAAATAATGAAACCTTTGCTGGTATTTCTTTAAAATATCTGGGTGATTTTTCAAAAAGACATAGCAGCCGACAAGCATATCATCAAAATCATATTTTCCTGTTTGTTTTTTGAACTCTTCATATTTCGTATATAAAAATAAACAGGACTTCTCCCATTCGTCTACCGGTTGAATATCTTCAGGGAAAGCCAATGAGTTTTTCCAGAGCCCAATTTGCTGGAGTGCTTGATCGTATGCAAATTCCTTTTCATCAAGTTCCATGTCCCTTCCAGCCTGCTTCAAAATCTTTTCTTTTTCCCATTCCCATTTCAATAGCAAATCGCGCTGCCATTTGGATGGCTCGTGAAAAATCAGGATTTTATAAAAAATGCTATGAAAGGTCCCGCTCACAACCTGGGAAACGAGGGAAGGAGTCATATTAGGATAACTGAGCAGGCGATGTTGCATTTCCTTAGCTGATTTTGCGGTAAACGTTACGAGCATGATGCTTCTTGGGTCGATTTTTTTCACCGTCAGCATATAGGCAGTACGTACTGTTAATACACGGGTTTTCCCGCTGCCTGCTCCTGATAGGACGAGAATCGGTCCATCGATCGTCCTTACGGCTTTGAGCTGCTCTGCATCGAGAACGACCCCGCAGGAGGACAATTCTTGAAAGTATGGTTCCTCTACTTTTGCCAGGGAGGAGATTTTATTTGTATATTGCGGATTTCCCGTTACCTGCCGGCTTTTAAGGAAAGGTTCCGTAATGGTTTTTGTTTCAGTGATGGTTCGTGACTTAGGAATCTTAAATCCATTCTGTTCCATATATTCTACTGGCTTGTCCTGATTCGCTGTTTCGGAATGAGGCATTTCACAGGGTGCCTGCGATGGGTCACTATGATAAAAATAGGGGGTTTCATGGATGCCAATAAACAATTTCACCGGCTTTTGACAAATGATACAAGAAAGCTGATCCCGTTTCCCTTTTTCAAATAGTGTCTGCAGCTCACCAGCTGAAACGGTATGTATAGGGACGATTTCATTGCCAGATTTTGCTTGATTCATATAAATGATACCTCTAATCTATTAAAAATATCGGCAATACCCATCATACCAGAAGATGAAGAAAAAAGAATGTGGAAATGGTGTTTACCTATGATCTCAGGCGGGTATTTAAATGACAGAATATGTACAAAAATAGGAGGGGTAACCATGGGATACATAGCTCCGGTAACACAATTTGATTATATTCAATATGCCAACAGGACGGTCGAGGCAGCAGGAAAAGTAAGAATTGTTGATGGAACGACACCCATTCAGCCTATCCATTTTGATCAAGTAATGCAGGAGAAAATGGCAAGATCCCAAGAATATGATTCAGGGCATCATCATCATGAAAGAACGGAAGGAACGGCCACATATAAAATGCAAATGGACATGAGGGCCACCAACCGATTAACGGCTTCAATGACGGGAAAAGGCGGACATTTCAACGAAATGATCTAAAATGCGATGAAAAACAAAAGAGGACACGTGAAGTGTCCTTTTTGTGTTGATTTATTAAAGGATGTCTATTTCAACGATTAGAGCTAACAATAGTTGCAGCAATAGTTGGATGTTAAGGGCGATTTGTGCATCCGTTGTCGTAATGTCGATATCCCGGCTGTTCTCAACGATTGTTTTTTGACGCGTGATTTGTTTGACATTAGAGGATTGGATCAATTCTTGAGTGATTCTTTCAGCATTATCTGCGTCCGCGATGGATATGCTTACGATAACCGCAATTGCAGCTTGTAGTGCAGCTTGAAGAGAAAGGGCAGCTTTAACATCTGTTGAAACGATATTTACATTACAGGAATCTTTAATGTAAATAAGTTCTTCAGAAAGCTGAACTTGATTATTGTCCTGTCTAGCCTCTTGGTCAATCCTTGTGTCATCGTTGCCGTTACAGAATCCAGTCAGGGGATGGTTGGAAGCGGAATCTAGAGCTGACCAAGATCTGTCACAGTTTTCTTGTGTGTTACAGTTGCTACGGTATACATTTTGGTTCATGTTGTTTTTTCCTCCTTAGGTTTTATTCCCTATTAAAATATGCGTCGATGGTCAATCTGGTTGGACGAATAAATCATTTATTCGTCTTTTTTTAAATAATTATGAAAGTAACAGTGTGTGTGGATGAATTAGAAAGAAGCTGGAGTTTTAGGAATGAAATGTATCGTTTGCTTTGTCTCGGCTTACTTAATTCTCGCCAGCAAGTAAGGTTTGATTAGATGATATGTTCAATCATTTTTTTTTGGAATTTTTGGAATCAGTGAATTTGTTATGAATGGAATTTGTAACTGGATTGACATCATGTTCCGTGATGTTCTTTTCCTGGTTTATCAGGATTTGCGATTGCTCCTGTAAATAGCGAATGGTTTCTTTTAGGTTGTTTCTCTCTTTATCGGTTAGATCAACATGCTCTTTTTTGAAACCATGTTTTCTCATCGTCCTTGAAACCAACAGCTCCATCAATCTTTTTTGTGACTCCTCCAGGTTAAATTCATTGTTACCCATAAAATTATCCCTCCTTCTTGCTTTCTATATATAGACTATGTATTTATGCGGAGATTGCCATTGAACGGAAAATGTTTTTTATAAAACGATAATCAAGGCACATGAACAAACAAAAAAAACGGTATCCAATCAAAAGACTGAACACCGTTTTTAGTATCATTATAAAGTTTTAAGCATCGTTTTATGAGGAATGCCCGCATCCATGAATTCATCGGACACGATTTCATATTCTAATTTTGAATAAAACGGAATGGCATGCACCTGCGCATCAAGCTTCAATTGAGGGATTCCCTGTTGGCTGGCATATTCCTCAATTGCGTTCATGATCATGGCACCGGCCCCATTCTTTCGACCGGAAGCCAGGACGCAAATGCGCTGGACTTTACCGATATTGTCGATGACCCTGAAACGACCTGCTCCAATTGGATGTTCCTGCTCATTATATAAGACGAAATGCGTGGAAACGTCTTCATATTGATCGATTTCTTCTTCAAGTGGTACATTCTGTTCTTGAACGAATACTTGCCTTCGTATCATATATGCTTTTTCACGCTCTTCGCTGTTTTCGGCAATTTTTACAAACACGGAATTACTCAGCTCCTAACCTAAATGTTTCGTAAACGGTCCAAGCACCGTCCTCTAGCTGATACAATAAGTGGATTCGTTTCACTTCTTCTTCATGGCTGATATCAAGCATGCTTAATTGGCCTAAAACATCTGAATGCTCATTATCGGATAAATCTTGAGCGATTGTAATGTGCGGAACAAAAGCATATTGCGTTTCACTTTTTATGAAGCTCTCACTGTCAAGCGCATCATGCAGCTCTTGAAGTCCTTCGGATAGCTCCACTTTGAAATAAATCGTATTACTTACCGGTTGGAAGGATTTAACTTTCGTTACATTCATCGTAAAAGGTCTGCACTTTTGGGCAATGCCTTTTAATTGTTCTGCAATCGTCGAAATTTCCATGTCCGTCGCTTCAAACGTTGGCTTAAGTGTTAGGTGCGGTGGAATGAAAGCATATTTCGTATCATATCTCTTTCGATAGGAGTTAGCTAAATCTTGAAGTTTTTTCGATGGGAAAATGGCAACACCGTATTTCATAATTAAAACCTCCTGATATTTTTAATGATTGTATGAAAGTTGGATATGTTTTTTAGAAACCTTTTTCAATGTAGATTAAAACATTTCCAATAGTGCTCTTTTTAAATCCGTCTGCCAATATTTCCAAGTATGATTACCTTCAAATTCTTCATAGAAGCATGGAAATCCTTTTTGGTTCAATAATTCATGTAATTTACGGTTGGGCTCAATGAAGTTTGCCCGTTTTCCATCCGTGGTGGGTACATCGGTTTCACCCGTCCCGATTACATGGTACAGCTCGAGGAGATGCGGATCCTCAAAACCACGAACAGCATCCATCACAGCTTCATTGACCAGGGGTGACTGCATGATGCACTTCCCGAATGTATGAGGATACTGCAGAGCAGCCAATAATGAAACCGTACCGCCAAGAGAGTCACCTATCAGGGCGCGGCCATGTCCCATTTGATAGGTCGGAAATTCATCATCCAAAAACGGGACAAGTTCATGGGCTAGAAAACGTATGTAAGCAAGGTTTTTTTCCCCGTCGGGATGGTATTTGCTTCTGCGGTCAAATCGATCTTTATACGGAATGCCGACAACAATTATATTCTCGATTTCATCGTTACCCAGCAGTTCGTCGGCTACGCGGCCGATTCGGCCCATTTGAAAATAATCACGCCCATCCTGAGCGATTACAAGCGAATATTTATACAATGGTGAATAGTTAGCTGGCAAGTAAACAAGCAGTTCCAATTCCTCGGCAAGCGCTTCACTTTTGAACATGTATTCTTTAATTGTGCCTTTGCGTACACTCATTTCCCGCACCTCAATGATCATTAATAATGAAATACTACTTACTTAGTTATTTTAGCATAGCCTTGCGAGTTTTTCCCGTCCCAAGAATTTGGAATAGAAGATTTTCATCATATTTTCTAAAAATTTGGAAAATATGATGCTATAATATAAGGAT
Organism: Peribacillus muralis; assembly: GCF_001439925.1. GTDB lineage: Bacteria > Bacillota > Bacilli > Bacillales > DSM-1321 > Peribacillus > Peribacillus muralis. The sequence continues at coordinate 164,533 of NZ_LMBV01000003.1, read as the reverse complement.
ACATATTCATCATACTATAAAAAAGGTGGCGAATTAAATGGCAGATGTACACGTACACAGCAGGGAAGTAACAATGGCGGCTAAGCGGCTCTTATTGGAGCGCGGCGTCAGTGTGGAGGATATTGCAAAAATCGTATACGAATTGCAAATTCCCTACAAAGCTGACCTGAAATTTGAAGAATGCATCCGCAGCGTCGAGCGTGTCCTATTGAAACGCGAAATCCAGCATGCCATTTTAGTCGGTGTGGAGCTTGATAAACTGGCAGAGCAAAAGAAGCTCTCCGAACCGCTTCAATCTATTGTCGAATCAGATGAAGGCTTGTTCGGGGTCGATGAAACCATCGCCTTCGGTGCAGTCCTTGGATATGGAAGCATTGCTGTCACGACCTTTGGCCATTTGGATAAAAATAAAATAGGCGTCATCCACGAGCTTGATAAGAAGCGAGAAGGTGTCGTCCATACCTTCCTCGACGATATCGTCGCAAGCATTGCCGCAAGTGCCGCCTCAAGATTGGCTCATCGCCTGAGGGATGAAGAAGAATCGCTTACAGAACGGGAAAAGGACATTCAGGAAGAAGAAGAATTAATCGGATGAAAGCCTATGGGTCATAAAGGCTCAGCCGGATCGATCATATTTTGCCTTGATGAGGCGGGCAGAAAGGATATTATTCAACTTAAACGTGCGCTTAGTCTGCCTTAGAAAACAGAAAGCGTGTATATGGCCGGGATATATCTCAAGCACCTGGATTTTCCGCTGCGTAATCTTACCTTGCTCGGAGAGGTAAATGATTTCCAGAGGAGCTTTTTCTTCCATATGTTTACGAAGTATATATTTCATTTCCTAACACCCCTTTGCTAACTTACTTGGTTTTTATCATTATATGCGAACGTATGTTTTTTATGCAAGTTAAAAAAGAACATTCGTTCGCACTTTGCCGATGATAAAAAAAATTAAAACTTTTTTACTATAATGCGTTGACTTTTTATCAAAAAAACTTATAATAAATTATGTACTTAAGTAATTCACACGCAAGATCATACATACGACTTGTTAGCTCAGTGGGAGAGCACTTCCTTGACAGGGAAGGGGTCGTGGGTTCGAATCCCTCACAGGTCATCAACTAACAAAGGCTCAAATCCTTGATATAACAGGGATTTGGGCCTTTTTTTGTTCTTTTCGTAAAGATTGTTGTTTTAATAGGAAATGAATTAAGGTTGATTGGAGCAGCGGGCAGGTGAGACCTGCAGTTCACTTCGTGGAGGCTCACCGTTTGCCCTCTTGAAAGCTGAGCATTGGAGGACTCATCCCGTAAGACAAAATGCTAAAGCCTGTTTCCGCCTTCGTTGTTGCTATTCACCAAGTAATGCGGTGTGGTAGGTTTTAGAGTGGGCTAGTGTTGAAGCAAGCAATTAAGATGTTTCATTTTTGAGTTAATACTTGCATAAGTAATAACTCTCATTTATGTTCTGTTTTAACTTGAAACCGAGATATGCAACCCTGGTTGTTTCTAAATATGGTAAAATATAGATAGATTAATAACTAAGTAGAATTGGAGAATATAATAATGAAATCACTCTTTCTAAGAGCAGGATTGGCAACGTGTTTATTACTCGTTTTTTTCGGTTTGGATTATGAGGAAGCCTCCGCCGCGTCAGAATGGTCCTCCAAATGCTCTTCGTTGTTTGGTGTAGGTAAGCAAAATGAAAATCCTTCTTTTCAGCATATGAACTGCTTGCTAACGAACGCGGCTTTGGATGCAGATATTCCTCCTGAAGTTGTAAAAGCAGTGGCAAGGAAAGAAAGTGACTGGAGACAATTCAAAGAGAAGGACAAACCTAATATTTCATCTGATGGCGGAATCGGTATCATGCAGGTTACAGATATACCAAAGGAGTACGACGATGAAGAAAAAATTACATACAAAGAAAAACTAACATACGATATTACCTTCAATATTGAAGAGGGCATAAAAATCCTTAGTGAAAAGGTCGATTACGGACTTCCAAAAATACAAGGTGCAGCAAGACAGGAAATTGAAAATTGGTATTTCCCTATAATGGCGTACAATGGAACAAAATCTATTAACGCCCCGGTATACCAAAGTAATGGATTGAAAAATACGAAAGCGTATCAAGAAATAGTTCTTACATATATTGAAAATGACAGTTACTTAGGAGGTACGAAATTAGCTGAATTTCCTTTTAAGACAGATGACTTTTCATACGACGCTAACAACAATATTATTTTTTCAGAGGATACTTATACACTAGCGGACCCTTTGCATGCTTCTGTCTACCTTTTGAAAAAAGGTGACGATGTAGTTGTAACAGGAGGGAATGGGAATTTAAGGGAACAACCGGCCACTTCCAAAGTCGTGAATAATTTAGCACCCAAAAATACTGTATTGAAAATCACAGGAGAATTTACATATGACAAAGGATTAGGAAGTGTAAATCAATTTGTCTGGTTCCCTGTTAAAACGAAGGATGGGAAGTCAACTGGTTATATTTCCTCTGCTTATATTAAAAAGCTAGCGTCTTGGACACCACCTGTAGATAACGCAGCTCCTACAGTACCAATTGTGTCTGAAATTACGGATAAATCGACAAGTGTCACAGGAAAAAGTGAACCAGGTTCAACTCTTACAATTAAAGTTGGGGCGAAAGTAATGGGGACAGCGAAAGCAAGTTCCGCAGGCGCATATGTGGCTTCCATTCCAAAACAGAAAGCCGGAACAAAAGTAACCGTAACAGCAACAGACGATGCTGGCAACACAAGTGCTGCAAAAGAAATAACGGTTAAAGATGCAACAGCTCCGTCCACTCCAACTGTGAATGCCGTCTATGATCATGCGACAGCTATTACGGGTAAAGCGGAAACCAATGCAAAGGTATATGCGATGGTGGGAAGCAAGAAAATCGGGGAAGTAACAGCAAAAAACAGTGCTTACTCCATGAAGATTGCTAAACAAAAAGCCGGCATATCCATACTTGTTCATGCGGTTGATGCAGCGGGAAATAAGAGTGCAACCAAATCAGTAAAAGTAACCGATAAAACAGCGCCAACGGCTCCAAGTGTCAATACCGTTTATGATCATGCGACGGCTATTACGGGTAAAGCCGAGACCCATGCAAAAGTTTTTGCATTGGTGGGAAATAAGAAAATCGGAGAAGCCACATCAAAAAGCGGTTCGTATACGATGAAGATTTCGAAGCAAAAAGCAGGAACTTCCATTGCCGTTTATGCCATAGATGCCTCAGGAAATAAGAGCGCCGGCAAAACAGTTAAGGTGGTTGATAAAACAGCTCCACCTGTCCCGACAGTTAATAAAATAACGAGCAAGACCGTAACGGTTAGTGGTAAGACTGAAAAAGGCGCATCCATTTATATGTACAATGGAAGTAAGAAGATAGGGCAAGGTGTAGTAGATAGCCGAGGTAATTATAAAGTGAAGATCAAGGCACAAAAGAAGGGTTCCACAGTAGCGGTATACGCTCAAGACAAATCCGGTAATAAGAGTAAAAGCAAGACATTGAAGGTAAGCTAATCATAACGAAAGAAAACGGTAATGCTTGGCCAAGCATTACCGTTTCAGACTGTAGACAAACTCGGTGAAAATCGATTTTGTCTATATTTTTTTTATGAGTATGCACCATTTGAACGTTGATTATAACGAAAGGCATAATGTATTACGGTAATGAAGTTTTATATTGTTCCATTAAATCACCTGCATATAAGCTTGTTATCATTAAGAAAATGGCAAGCCCAATGTAAAATGAGAACCAGATGACTTTTGTTTTGAGACTCGATGAGTAATAGGAATTCTCTTTATCCCTAATTTCAGTTTGTTCTTGAATATTTTTATAGAACGTTGCTACGATTCGTTCATACGTGCCTATATTTTCGAAACCGGTCTGTCCGTACTGGTATTCATTCGAATTAGCAGCATCCATTAAGGATCTATAAATATTTAATTTTACCTCGGTCAGCTGTTTTTCTTTTAACTTATTATCATCCAATAGCGGGATATGCCAACTCCTCATGTTGTTAAGCTTTGCATATAATTGGCTAAGTTCCATATTCCAAATGTTAACCAGGCGAATCTTTTCTTCATCTGCTGCACCTGCATATCGTTCTACTTGCTCCAATCCAAATTTATTAAACTCAATGAGGTTGACTCTTTGATTTCTGGTTGTCTCGCTGCGGAATTCTTTCCACCACTTAGAAATACCCAATAATAAGAAAAGAATTAATAATGGATTTGGATGGTAAAACATATATACGACCATTCCGATAATCCCTAATATCCAAACCTTTGTGGAAATGACCCCCACTATACGACCTCCATCTAAAGGATGTACAGGCATTAGATTAAATAGGTTAATCAACGATCCGAGTGTAATGACTAAAAGCCAAAACGGATTTTCCGTTATCATAAATAGCGGGATGGCCGGAAGAAAGGCTAATGTACCTAATAAAGGACCTCCGAATGCAAGGTAAGCTTCTTGGTTAGCGTTCTTCGGTTCTTCTTTAAGGGCAATTAACGCTCCGACAAAAGGGATGAAAATGGCATTGGATGTTTTTATGCCTTTTCTCTTAGCGGCAAGTAAATGCCCCATTTCATGGATGTAAATTAGATAGACTAAGGCTACGGCAAATTTCCAACCGTAAACCAAGGCATATGCTCCTAATGAAACGAAAATAGAAAGCAGAGAACCTACTTTTGCTAATTTTAATAGCGCAAACAACCATTTCATTTTTCCAAGGAAAAATAACCCGATTGCCCCCAGACTTAACCATCCTTTATTCGTTTTAGATTGTTTCAAAATGTACCTCCTATAGTAAATGGGAAAACAGATGGCCCGAGTGACACTACGACTATCCCAGCTCCTTCTTGACTTATCATCTTCCTAATATCCTTATTATATAGAATATTAATTTTCAAGTATTACATTTTTTAAAAATTTAGAGTAATGAACATGATTTGAGATAAAGAAGCTGGTGAAGATCAATGGTAATAGTAAAAAGAACTAGAAGTAAGTGGTACGCTTCTCTTTGGTAATTTTTTTATGGAGCTGGAGGCATGGGGTAGTTCAACGAAGTATAATACATAATATGTTATAATTTCAATTGTTTGTAAAAATAGCTTGGGGGGATATGATTGAAAGTGAATTTTGGAAATGTGGCAAAAAATTACGCTCAATATAGAAATGATTTACCTGCTGAGTTACTGGAAAGTTTAAGGCTTAGAGGAATAGATTTTAACAATAAGAAAGTGGTGGATTTGGGTTCAGGGACTGGAGTATTAAGCCGTGCTTTACATAATGAGGGAGCAGTCGTTGTAGGAGTGGAACCTTCAGCAGAATTAATAGAACAAGCGAAAATAATTGATGAGAGTGAAGGTAATAGGATTGAGTATATAAATAAATGCGCTGAATCTACTACCTTAAAAAGTGGATTGTTTGATTATGTAACTGTTTTAAGAGCATGGCACTGGTTTAATCGAGAAGAAACTCTTGGTGAAATTAAAAGAGTTCTGGCGGAAAAAGGTATTTTGATTGTTATGGATTCAGGTTTTATATCCACAAGCAAAGTTATCGATGATACACTTCAAATAATAAAATCACATATGTCAAACGGAGAGTTAAAACCGGCTGGTAGTAAGGTTGAATCAAAACAGTTCGTCAATGGATTTCCTGTTGAGTGGTTTAGGGAATGGCAAGAACATAAATTTGACTTAAAAGAAACATATAAGTTCAAATACACAGTATCATTTACGAATGAGGAATGGTGTGGAAGAGTTGGTTCGCTATCATGGCTTGTCGGATTTACAGAAGGTGAGAGAAATGAAATACTGGCTGAAATTTCCACTCATTTGCTAAAAGAATTTGGAGACGAACAACATAATATCCAACATGGATGTTCTATAACTATCTTAAATCATTTATAAATGCCTCTTTGATGATTTTCTTTTGCAAAAAACAGGAGCTCTACTTCAATAACATGGGTTGGAGGCAGCATTCATTTTACGGCACTTAATGACGAAGTGTAGTTGAAGATTAGTTTTAGCTGATTACATATATTCCATTTTTTTAATAGTAATAGAAAATACAATGAAAGGTTTGTTAGCAGGTCGAGAAGTGGGGCAAATGATCATAAAAAACATCAGCAATGAGTGGGTTAATTCACTTTGCTGACCCAATGATTTCAAGTTATCCAGCGTAGCAGAGATAAAACAATATCCTAACTGTATCGTGGCAAAGGAAAGTGAATTGGAAGAGCTATATCTATTTTTCAATAATTTATAAACTTTGATTAGGTACCTTGATTCTGCAAAGACGCACAAAGGCTGTATTGACGCCGGCTCGTTCGTTGCATGACGCCAGTCTCTTTGGTACACTATGCAGAAGTGCCTTTTATAAGTGGTTTTCGATTTTTGATTTTTCGTCGTTTCGGGGCACAAAAAAAATGACATTGATGACAACTTAAATATGTAAAAAAGCGTTTCTAAGAAAAAATCATATGGTCCCTCATACAGCAGGCGTGTATGGGGGCTTATATTTTATCAGGTTTTTTTGTCTGAATGACTTTACGGTAGGAGGAAGCAATGAACAATTATAAGCTGACCATTCAATATGATGGCGGACGCTATAGGGGCTGGCAACGGCTCGGCGATAGTGACGATACGATTCAAGGGAAGATAGAAAATGTATTAACGGAAATGGCAGGGGTGAAAATCGAAATCATTGGATGCAGCAGAACGGATGCCGGTGTGCATGCTTTTGCCCAGATTGCCAATTTCAAGCTCGGTGGAAATTTGACTGAATCCGAAGTCATGAATTATTTGAATAGGTACTTGCCCCAAGATATTAGCATCAAAGAGGTCATGTTAGTTCCTGATCGTTTTCATTCCCGTTATAATGCTAAGGACAAAACGTATTTATATAAGATTTGGAACGAGCAATATACGAATCCTTTCATGAGAAAGTACAGTATGCATATTGAGGAAAAGCTGGATATAGAGCGAATGAAAGATGCATGTCAATATTTTATAGGTGCACATGATTTCACTGCTTTTTCAAATGCAAAGTCCAAGAAAAAATCAATGGTGCGTGAAATATATGCCATTGAAATAGAAGAAAATGACGGCTTCATCGAAATCAGTGTAAGAGGGGATGGCTTTCTTTATAATATGGTTAGGAAAATGGTCGGAACGCTGATAGAAGTTGGGCTCGGTGAAATAAACGCTGAACAGATCCCGGGCATTTTAGAGTCGAAAGAAAGAGTCCAAACAGGCCGTATGGCTGAAGCCGGCGGGCTGTATTTAGTAAAGGTTGATTTTTAGTTCGAATACGTTGGACTTCATGTCCTGGAAAACGGTTAAAAAAGCGTAGAAACAGGGAAGTATGGTAAAGTTGAATAGCATGTAGGAAGGGGAGGTTTTCATGAGGTTAGCCGGAAAGAAAGTTATCAGTCTTGTGCATCATGATTTTGAAGATTTAGAGCTATGGTATCCGATCTTACGATTACAAGAAGAAGGTGCGATCGTTCATCTCGCTGGAGAGAAGGCGAATGAAACATACATGGGGAAATATGGTGTTCCCGCCGTATCCGATTATGCGTATGGCAATATTAAAGCGGAAGATTATGATGCGATTCTTGTACCGGGCGGTTGGGCCCCTGACAAAATTCGCCGATTTCCTGAAGTGATTTCACTTATCCAGAGCATGGAAGAAACCAAAAAACCGATCGGCCAAATTTGTCACGCTGGTTGGGTGTTGATTTCCGCGAAAATCTTAGCGGGCAAGAAGGTTACGAGTACACCCGGCATCAAGGATGATATGGAAAATGCCGGAGCAACCTGGATAGACGAAGCTGTCGTAGTAGATGGAAACCTTGTCTCAAGCAGACGTCCGCCTGATCTGCCGGATTATTTAAGAGAATTGATAACCGTGATAGAAAAACGTTGATCCAATTAGCAAAATGAAGGCAAACCCAAAGAAAGACGGGTTTGCCTTCATTTTTTTTTTTATATATTTCCATTGAAAGCTTAGGAAAGCGAGACGGAGGACTAAGTTTGTTTAGGTGAAAGTATGTAAATCCATGGATATGTTTACTTAGTATCGAATATGAAGGTTTTTCGAATAATAGTAACAAAATACTTATGCGCGGGGGTATATTTTGAGAAATATTCGGGAGATTTTCTTGGACGATTTAAAAAGCATTTATAAAAATTTCATTGTTTGCATCGTGATTGTTTTTCTTATGTTCATCCCGTCCATTTATGCTTGGTTTAATATTGTCGCATCTTGGGACCCTTATGCAAACACGGAAGGGATCCTTGTCGGTGTTTCCAATAATGATAAAGGTGCCGAGTTGAATGGCAAAGCCGTGAACTTAGGTAATGAAGTCATAGAAGGGTTAAAGGGAAATAAAGATTTGGGCTGGAGATTCACATCGGAAAAGAATGCGGTTGCAAAAGTGAAGAAGGGGGAATATTATGCGACGATTATCATCCCCGAGAATTTTTCCGAGCATATTGCGACCATCATGACAGATGAACCAATAAAGGCGGAAATTGATTACTATGTCAATGAAAAAATCAATTCCATCGCCCCAAAAATTACGGCAGCAGGAGCCAACACGATTGTCGATAATGTGAGCAAAAGCTTTATTAAGTCCGCTAGTGGGAGTATCCTGGAAATCTTTAATGAACTGGGCATCACGTTGCAAAATGAATTGCCGACCATTCAGAAGATGAAGAATATGGTGTATTTATTGGAGGGAGAGCTTCCAGAGCTTGAAAAAAATCTAAAAATTGTCCAAACCCAAGTAAAAAGGGCAGAAGATATCATGAAAAAGGTCAATAAAGGTCTCGAATCAATAGAAGGGATATCGTCGCAGAAAGATAAATTGGTTTCAGGTGTTTCCGATTATGTGGACTCAACCAAACAGGCTTTCGAAGCAATTCACCCACTCTTGCAAAATGATATTGCGAAAATCAGGAGCGATAATGAATCGATTTTAGTTCTTGCGAGTAGGGTAACGGATCAGGGTATGCCCAGCGACGAGGTGAATCAGCTAGTTGAACAAGGGAGAACGAGGATAAATAAAGAGCTATATCTTTTGGACAGTATGTATAACTTATTGCTGAGCGTCAATCAATTTAGCGAAAAAAACCGCCTTCAGCCAGAAATAAAGCTAGTCGATGGTTTAAGGGATAGTGCCTCGGACCAACTTCAAGCGCTGAATGACCATTCCTTCGATTCACTTAGAGTTCTTGGGGAAAATAATGATCAAGCTTTGGGAAGCTTCCAGAATACCTTTTCAAAGGAAACAGGATCAAAAATCAATGAAATCTGGACTGAAGCTAATTCCATTTTACAAAAAGCTCAACTTACGCTCGAGGAGGGCAGCCAGGTTATTCCTGAAGTGAAGGCACTGTTAAATGAGACCAATCGAACGTTGGGTGCCCGCTCGGGAGATATTGATAAGTTACAGGATGAATTTCCGGAAGTTGAAGCAAAGATCAAGGCGCTGGCTTCTAAAATGAGAGAAATCGATAAGTCTTACAATATGGAAGAAGTCATTGATTTCCTAAGAAATGATATCGAACAAGAAAGTGAATTTTTCTCTGAGCCAGTACTGCTCAATAAACACAGTCTATTTCCCATTCCAAACTATGGATCAGCCATGTCCCCCTTCTTCACGGCACTGTCCCTTTGGGTGGGCGGGACCATACTGATATCCATGCTTAGCGTGAGCGTCTCGCAAAAGAGCTACAGCCCATATCAAATTTATATTGGCAGGTACCTTATTTTCTTCATCATTGGATTGATGCAGGCATTAACCGTTAGCATAGGTAACCTTTTTCTGATTGATGTTTATGCAGTCGACAAATTCGAATACGTCTTGTTTTCCGTTTTGATAAGTACAGTATTTACATTGATGGTCTACACCTTCGTATCGGTTCTGGGTAATGTTGGCAAAGGGATAAGCGTTGTCCTGATGGTACTTCAAATATCAGGATCGGGAGGTACCTTCCCCATTCAAGTAACACCGGCATTTTTCCAACATATCAACCCCTTCCTGCCGTTCACCTATGCCGTCGGCTTACTTCGTGAATCGGTTGGGGGGATAACCTGGAGTGTCGCTGGCAAGGATATAATCATCTTGTTCATCTATTTATTACTGACCATCGGCTTTGGCATCATTTTGAAAAAGCCACTGCATGACAGAACGCAAAAGATGAAGGATAAACTGTATGGAAGCAGGATATTCTGACCGTTTCATTCTGCAAGAGCTCCCTTTTCAAGGTGCGGTCCTGCTTGGCTTCACTTACTCTGTAATACAACGAATAAAGGAACCCCAATTGCTCACAGTACTGGACGGTAACTGCTTTGGCAGTTTTATGACACGGTATACCTTCAATTAAGTCCAATATAAAATCAAGTAGTATCTGGGTGGAGTTCGTCTTGATCCCAACAACCTATAGTCTGAATCCTTTTTAACGGATCAGGCTATTTTTGTGTTGTTAAGCGAAGGGGGATTAAACAGAAAGATACCGATAAGTTAGAATTTTTGCATTTTTATAGTTGACAAAAACCATTGGATTAATCATTATTAATAAATGATGTTTAGTAAAAAATGGGGTGACTTTATGTATTTAACAATTGATGGCATTGAAAAAAGTTTCTCAAATGAAAAGAAAGAAAACATAAAGGTGCTCGATGAGATTAATATAGAGGTCGAAAAGGGAAGCTTCGTTTCAATTGTTGGACCATCAGGATGTGGGAAATCGACATTGCTTTATCTAATTGCTGGACTTGATAAAGCTGATAAAGGTGAAATACGTGTTGCTGGTAAAAAGGTGATGAAGCCAGGACCGGAACGGGTCGTAGTGTTTCAAGAGGCTGGGTTATTTCCATGGTTAACTGTTCTGGAAAATGTTACATACGGATTGAAGTTAAAGAAAATGCCAAAAAAAGAGGCTGAATCGAAGGCATTGGACATTCTGAAAATGGTTCATCTCAGCCGCTATGTCGACTCTTATCCGCATCAACTCTCTGGGGGCATGAAACAGCGGGTGGCGATTGCAAGGGCGCTAGTGATGGAGCCGGATATTCTGTTGATGGATGAACCATTTTCTGCACTTGATGAGCAAACGAGGATGGTTTTGCACAAAGAGCTGCTCGAAATCTGGAGAAAAACAAAAGTGACGATTTTTTTTGTTACCCATAATATTCGTGAGGCCGTCCAGCTTTCCGAAAAAATCATCGTCTTCGCAACCCGTCCAGGGAAAATTAAAGAGACGATTTACGTCCCATCGATGAAGGATGGAGTCATGCCGGATAGTGTAACTTTGCATACGGAACAACGGGTTCTATCTATTTTGCAGGAGGAAATCGAAAAAGTGCTGAAGGAGGAAATGGGGAATGATTACAGCTTTAAGACGAATCATATTCATCGCGATGATAGCGGCGATATGGGAAGTCACATCTAGGTTTTCCAGTCTTCCGGATTTCATGTTTCCGAGTCTGACACAGGTTTTTCAAACGCTGTTCAATGGGCTGATGAGTGGACAAATAACAGAAGCTATTGGGAAAAGTCTAGGTCGTATTTTGATTGGATTCACGATTGCCATTATAGTAGGGCTAATCTTAGGCTATTTCATTTGGCGTTTCAAACTGGTTGAAGACACACTTGGTTTCGTCGTGACAGCCTTGCAGTCCATACCGAGTATCGTTTGGTTTCCGTTAGCGATCATTTGGTTTGGGTTGAATGATTTTTCAATTCTTTTTATCGTCACTATCGGTGCAACATGGACGATGACGGTAAATGCAACCAGTGGATTTCGGAATGTACCTCAATTGTACCAACGTGTTGCCAAAACATATGGATCGACAGGCTTTCATTTTCTCCGCACCGTGATTTTACCTGCTTCTGTCCCACAAATAATATCCGGGCTGCGAATTGCATGGGCATTTTCCTGGCGGGCATTGATGGCAGGAGAATTACTTGGCGGCGGAGGCGGTCTTGGACAATTGCTGGAAATGGGCAGATCACTTGGGCAAATGGATTTGGTTATTTCTGTAATGATCATTATCGCAATCATCGGAACAATTGTAGACAATGTTGTCTTCTCCCGACTTGAACGTAATGTACAACTTAAATGGGGAGTGAATCAACGGTAGTTTAATAGAATCATAATGTAAAAAGGAGAGAGAAATATGCTGAAAAAAACATTTTTTGCCCTCGTTACGTCTATATTGTTAATTGGGATCGTAAGCGGATGCACTCAATCCACTAGTAATGAAGAGGAAAAAGGCTCAGGGAAACAAACAGTGAAAATAGGCTATTTTCCTAATTTAACCCACAGTGCAACGATCATAGCCCTTGAGAAAGGCTTTTTTGAAAAAGAATTTGGCAAGAATATCAAGATTGAAACCAAGACAGTGGCAAATGGGGGATTATTCATGGAAGCGATGGCGACAAACGCCATTGACGTGGGAACGGTCGGGCCTGGACCTCTGCTTAACTTTTATGTGAAAAATCCGGAATACCACCTGATTTCCGGAGCCGTTAATGGCGGTGCCGTCCTTGTCGCAAGCGAAGGCAGCAAGGTTACCGATTTAAAAGACTTGGACGGTAAAAAGGTAGCGATTCCCGTCATTGGGAGCACACAGGATGTCATGCTTAGAAAAGCGCTTAAGCAAGTTAATTTAAAACCTACTACAAATGGGGGAACAGTTGAGTTATATGCCTCAGCGCCAGCTGACACCACGGCACTTTTCGTCCAAAAATCAGTCGATGCCGCAGCTACACAGGAACCATGGGGATATGTATTGGAAAATCAGGCAAAGGGAAAGTTAGTGCTTGATTGGGATCAATTTGCCTGGGGGAAAGATTCACCAAACACCGTAGTGGCCGCAAGCAAGAAGTTCATGGATAAAAAAGATCTCTCCGCTTCTTATTTGAAAGCGCATGAAAAAGCGGTGAAGTTTATACAAGACAACCCTGAAGAAAGCCAAGAACTTGTTATTAAACATTTGAAAAAACTGACTGGAAAAGAATTAAGCAAAGAAGAAGTGGCTTCAGCATTTTCACGCCTTGAAGTGACCACTGAAGTTAATGAGCAAGTCATCCAGGAAATGGCTGATATCAGCAAAGAAGCCGGGTATATCCCTAGCAGTGATATAAAAGGCATGATCGATTTATCGATTCTTAAAGAAGTGTCCAAATAAAAGCATAAGCAAGCGCCTCTGCCATCCTGGCTTTGGCGTTTTTTTTGTACTCATGTAATGGTCGAATTAATCCAAGGCCAGGTCGAATTAATGGAAGTTAGGTCGAATAAATGCCAGTCCAGGTCGAATTATCCCGTTGCAATGATTTTTGGGATTTAGAAACGTTCATTCTCCTCCTATAGACAGACTTGATTCAGTGCTTGAATAACCTGATCTACCTCCTCCCATGAATGGATGGTAGCACCTGAAGCGAGGGGGTGTCCTCCGCCATTGAATTGGCGTGCTACTGAGTCAATCGGGGTATTGCGTGCGCGAATTCTGATACGGATTTCAGAAGGATATTCGATGAAGAAAGCCCAAATCTTGTTTGCTCTTACACTTGAAAGCGTATTAACCAGATTCGAAGCTTCGTTTCGATCTATGTTATATAGTTTCAGCAAATCCTCGGTAATGATGAAGTATGCAACTCCTTGATCGGTAACCTTGAAGCTCATGAGAATGTCTTGTTGAAGTCTGGTAGAGTTTTTCGACTTTACATGGAGGAGGTTATGAATCCGTTCAGGGTGAAAATCATACTTTCGTAGGTACGAAACCAATTTTAATGTCCGTGGAGTGATATTCCCGTTCATGAAATTACCTGTATCACTGAGGATTCCTGCATAAAATGATGTAGCAGCTTCTTTATTCATCGTAAAATCCTCAGGAAATTCGACGCATAAATCAACGAGCATTTCACTTGCAGAGTTATATGAAGGGTCGACCCAAGAGAGGTCACCGAATGTCTCGTATTCGGGATGGTGGTCGATTTTAATCAACATATTCCCATAAGCATAGCGGGAATCGCTGATCCGGGAAAGGTTGGCCGTATCACAAACAATCACTAATGCTCCCATGTATGTATCTTCGGAAATGACATCCATTTTTCCAAGGAATTGAAGCCTATCGACATGCTCACCTACCACATAGACTTCTTTAGAAGGGTAGGAATGCTTCAATAGAGCCTTTAGCCCGATTTGTGAGCCAAGTGCATCCGGATCAGGATGAACATGACGGTGAATGATGATGGTCGAATGCTTCTTGATGGCTTCGACTATTTCTTTTTTTATGTTTTCCATTTTATCAACTCCCTTTATTATCATCACATGCATCACGGATAAAGGCAATTATGATCACAATGCCTTTTATGGAGCGGGGAATTTAAGCTCCCTGGGTATACCTATAAAATTAACCGCTTGTTATTGTTGAAAAATTCAAATAATTGTTTTATACTTACTATACCAAACCGATGACAGCAAGCTACCTTGCTGCATGACCGGCTTGATATAAAAACTGGAATATATAAAAATTGACTTCGTTCACTTGATCTTTCTTTGCAGGAAGACAGGGCGTGGATAAAGGTCAGTGAGACGTTCAATGTGATGGCATTGTTTGTTTTACTGATCCTTTTTGTGTATCCCGGTAATTTGAAAGGGGTGAAGGGATGAGCGGAGCTTTGGATGGTGTAAGGATCATCGATGTATCCCGTGTTTTGGCGGGGCCGTTTTGTTCGATGATTCTTGGGGATTTGGGAGCGGAAGTAATAAAAATTGAGCATCATGAATCAGGAGATGAAACGAGGGGATGGGGTCCTCCGTTCGCTCAGGGGGAAAGCGCTTACTATTTATGCGCCAATCGTAATAAGCAAAGCATGACTTTGAATTTGAAGTCTGAGCAAGGGAAAGAGATTTTTCGGAAGTTGGTGGCTTCCGGGGATGTTGTGATCCAAAACTTCAAGACGGGTACGTTGGGAAAAATGGGGTTAGGCTATGAAGATTTAAAAGAATTCAATCCACAACTGATCATGGCCTCTATTACCGGGTTTGGCTTAACCGGCCCTTATAAAGATTTACCTGGCTATGATTATATCATTCAGGCGATGAGCGGGCTGATGAGTATCACCGGGGAAAAGGATGGAAGTCCCGTGAAAGTCGGCGTGGCCATAGCTGACATCTTGACTGGCTTGTATACATGCATTGGCATATTATCAGCCCTCCATCATAGAAATGAATCGGGGGAAGGGCAGGAAATTGATATTTCGCTAATGGATTGTCAGGTTTCTTCGCTAGTGAATGTTGCTAGCAATTATTTATTCAATGGGATGACTCCAGAGCGAATGGGAAACCAGCATCCCAATATCGTTCCATATCAAACGTTTCGTACAAGCGATGGAGAGCTTGTCGTGGCGGTAGGGAATGATGAGCAGTTCAGGCGATTCACGGCTGTTATTGGCAAACCGGAGTTAGCCGAACAGCAACGGTTTAAGCATAATGAAAAGCGCTTGCTGAACAAGGAAGAGTTAGTACCTATATTGGAAGATTCATTGAAAAGGAAAACCAAAAAAGAGTGGAAAGTGCTGCTTGATTCGGCTGGAATACCAAATGGTCCAATTAATGATATCGCAGAGATGTTCGAAGATCCACAAATCAGCGCTAGAGGCATGCTTGTGGAAATGGAGCATCCAACCGTCAAGGACCTGAAAATGATCGGGTCGCCCCTCAATTTAACAAAAACGCCGGTCAGGATGCGCAAGCATCCACCGCTATATGGAGAGCATACCGATTCCATTTTGGCTGAAATGGGATATGATCCCGGCCAAATCGACAAATTCAAGCAAAATAAAATTATCTAGGAGGAAGATCGATGATGAATTTCGAATTAACAGAAGAACAGCAAAGTGTGAAAAAAGTGGTCAGGAAATTCGTGGATAAGGAAATCATTCCATATATCCAAGAGTGGGATAGGCAAGGGCAATTTCAACCACATATTTTAAAGCGACTGGCGGAATTACAATTGATGGGTGTTTGCATTCCCGAAGAGTATGGTGGGGTCGGAATGGATTATAATACCCTGGCCATCGTTTGTGAAGAGCTGGAGCGGGGTGATACAGCCTACAGAACTGCCGTATCGGTACATACAGGGTTGAATAGCATGACGTTGTTGCAATGGGGTACCGAAGAACAAAAACGGAAATATTTAGTCCCGCAGGCAAAAGGGACGAAAATTGGCGCTTTTGGACTGACTGAACCGAATGCAGGGTCAGATGTAGCGGCAATGAAATCCACAGCAAGACGAGTAGGGGATCATTATATTTTGAACGGATCGAAAACATGGATTTCTCTCTGTGATTACGCCGATCATTTCCTCATTTTTGCCAAGACTGATCATGATCTTGGTTCAAAAGGGATTACGGCATTTATTGTGGAACGGACTTTTGAAGGTGTGGAGTCCAAAGCCATTAAGGGGAAACTGGGAATTCGCGCAGGAAATACAGGGGAAGTTTTTTTTACGGATGTAAAAGTTCCGGTAGCGAATAGGCTTGGTGAAGAAGGGGAGGGCTTTAAAATTTCGATGTCGGCATTGGACAGCGGCAGGTTTACGGTGGCCGCGGGTGCTGTAGGATTAATTGAAGCTAGCCTTGAAGCCAGCTTGAAGTATTGCCATGAACGAAGTACATTCGGCAAAGAGATTGGCAGGCATCAGCTCGTCCAACAGATGATTGCCAAGATGACCGCAAATTTGGAGATATCCCGATTGCTCGTTTTTAAAGCGGGGACGTTGAAAAACCAAGGAAAACGGAATACGAAGGAAACATCCTTAGCTAAGTGGGTTTCATGTAATGCAGCTAACGAAGCAGCCAATGATGCCGTTCAAATCCACGGTGCTTATGGCTATTCCGATGAATATCCGGTCGAACGTTTTCTCCGGAATTCAAAAGCCCCGGTCATTTACGAAGGGACCCGTGAAATCCATACGATGATGCAAGGTGAATACGCACTGGGCTACAGACAGGATAAAGAGCTCCGTAAGAAATTGCCTGCATGGCCCTTCAAGCAAGCTTCCGTACATTAAACATAGATAGAGGAGATAAGAGATGAACACATATTTCATTGCAGGTCATGCAAAACTTCCGCAAGGGATGGCAGCGAGAAATTTATATGATTCGATTACGATCACATTGGAGCTGGACTTTAAGTATGGTGTGATCATCGAGGCTTCCTGTACACTTGCGACAGATCATGGCAGGGAATTCATTCGGCAGCTACTGCGCGGTTATTGCCTGAAAGATGGTATTGAGGAATTGATCGATCGTGTACAAATGCATTATCGGGGGAAGGCTGGCCAAGCCATTCAAGCAGGACTAAAGGATGTGTATGCACAGTTCGAACTGGCCTCAGATAAATAGGGAAAATTGAAGGGTCCTGCCGATAAATAAAGTCGGCAGGCTCTTTTTTTATTGGAAAATCTTATTGCTAATTTGCACAAATACATGAGGAAACATCACGAAACTTAGAAGCTCCCTTTCCATTTCTTATTGAAGTCATTGCTGTCGCTTCCGTGGCATCTGCGTTTGTGGCATGAACACCGTTTCCGGCAAGTGTTTCTTTTTTTGCAGCATGTAGTTTTCCTGTT
>NZ_LMBV01000003.1:0-146814 GCF_001439925.1 Peribacillus muralis | reverse complement strand
TTTTGCGTGCCGCGGGTTGAGCTTCGTTTCCAGCAAGAACCTTTTTGCGTGCCGCGAGTTGAGCTTCGTTTCCAGCAAGAGCCTTTTTGCATGCCGCGAGTTGAGCTTCGTTTCCAGCAAGAACGTTTTTGCGTGCCGCGAGTTGAGCTTCGTTTCCAGCAAGAACGTTTTTGTGTTCCTCGAGTTGAGCTCCGTTTCCAGCAAGAACATCTTTGCGTGCCCCGTGCTGACCGCTTTCTGCTAGAGCGGCGTTTCGTCTCACAAGTCGACCGTTTCTTGCTTGAACAGCGCTTAGTGCTGCAAGTAGAACGTCTTTTTTTATTGTTTTTACATGAAGACCGCTTTTTTGAGCGTGGGTCATTGTACATGAAATCGCCTAATCCCATCGAATTGGCTCTATCAACAGCATTTTGTATATCGCGAATGAAGTCTGACATAGTAATAATCCCCCTTTCCATACGATAAACTATGCGGCTTGTACGTGATGTGCTAAAGATAATCGCAAAGCCTGTTAAAAAAAGTTATATTTTGGTGACGTCCTTCGCTTTATGTTCATATTTTAAAAGGAAAGTGAAAGGGAAGGGTTATATGAATGCTGACAAGAAGCTGCCTTTGTATCAGCTGTTTATTCCACCTGTTAATTTAATGGAGCTTCGCAGGGATATATGGTGCAATGATCCGCTGCCTGCAAAGTTAACCATTAACAAAAAGAAGCTGGATATTGATATTGTTTACCGTGGCTCGCATATCCGGGAGTTTCGGAAAAAGTCGTATCATGTAGTTTTTTATAAACCGCAAATATTTAAAGGCGCTAAAGAGATTCATTTGAATGCTGAATTTAACGATAAATCGTTATTGAGAAATAAATTATCGTTGGACTTTTTTGCCGATATTGGAACCTTGGCGCCTAAATCACAATTCGTACACCTGAATCTGAACGGGAAAGATGAGGGGATATATCTGGAATTGGAGTCCGTGGACGAATATTACTTGAAGCAAAGAAATCTTCCCGAAGGTTCCATTTTCTATGCAGTGGATGGGGACGCCAATTTTTCCTTAATGAGCGATTTGGATAAAGGAATCAAAAAATCATTGGAGATGGGCTATCAAAAAAAATGCGGGACGGCAATGGATGAATTATATTTACAAGAATTGCTCATCCAAATCAATACCATTTCAAGGGCAGATTTCGAAAAGGAAATCGTAAAATATATTGATGTGGAAAAGTACCTGCGCTGGCTGGCAGGCGTCATCCTCACGCAAAACTATGATGGATTCGTTCATAACTATGCCTTATATCGAAACGGTGATACGGGACTGTTTGAAATCATTCCATGGGATTATGATGCGACGTGGGGAAGGGATGTTAATGGGGAAGTGATGGAAGAGGATTATGTGGGCATCGAGGGATTTAATACATTGACTGCCAGAATCCTCGATATAAGAACATTTCGCCTTCGGTACCAAAACCTACTAAAAGAGATTATGGGCACCTTCTTTAACGTTGATCATATGAAGCCTATCATCATCGGGATGCATGAACAAATCAGCCCTTATGTACCGAAAGATCCATATATAAAAGATAATAAGCAGATTTTTGATAAAGAGCCTGATTTCATCCTGAAATTCATAGAAGAGCGGGCCCAATATGTTAAGGGCCAGTTATATAAATTGGATTGAACATTTCTTTTTCTTTAGATGTAGAGTTGCTTTTCTATACCATTACGGCTATGTTTGATAGAAAGATATAATCTAAAGAACATGAAGGATGGGAATGGATTGACTAATCATAGCCGGAAACCGGCCTCTATATATACGTTTACATGCACCCCTGACGAACGCTCGTTATCCAAAATGGAGATGCGCTCGTTTTTTGGCTTTGAAACTACTGGGAACATTTTGAAAAGTGATATTAAGATTGATCCGAGCAGAAGTCCTTTTATGAAAGGTCGGGTCGATGTCATGTTTGAGGGAGAGAGCATCTCCGAAATCGCCGAGCAAGCTAAGGATATTCATTTGCCGGATTCAACGTTCAAAGTGCTATTCATAAAAATCAATGATTTGAATGACGACGCAAAGATAGATTATGATGGACAGCGCGAAATTGAACGCGAGATCGGTTGGCACATCCAGGGGGAGGCTGATGTACGCAATCCTGATCAGGTCTTTGGAGTCGTGACCCTTGGCGGACGTTGGTATTTCGGGGAGTATGTCAAGCCTGATGCAGTTTGGTTACATCATTTGAAGAAGCCGCGAGAGTATTCAACAGCCCTTAGTACTCGGGTGGCGAGAGCGATTGCGAACATAGCCGTCCCTCATCCTGAAGGAGTGAAGGCGATTGATCCATGCTGCGGAATTGGAACGGTACTGGTAGAAGCGCTATCCATGGGAATAAATATTGTCGGACGAGATATCAATCCACTCGTTACGGATGGCTCGAGGGAGAACATTGCCTATTTTGGACTCAAAGGCGATGTAACGACAGGTCCGATTTCAGAGGTCACCAGTAACTATGATGTAGCGATCATCGATATGCCCTACAATTTATATACGCATGCGACACCGGAGGATCAACTCTCGATCCTTAAGCATGCAAGACGTTTCGCAGACAAGGTCGTTGTCGTAACGATTGATACGATGGATGAGATGATTTATGAAGCAGGGTTTGAAATTGCCGACCGATGTGTAGCGAGAAAAGGAGTTTTCTCGAGACAGGTTGTAGTGTGTGTGTGAGTGTCGAAAAAGAAGGCTGAATTCCTTAATGGATTTCAGCCTTTTTAATGCTTACAACGTATGATAATGAACCACTTTTCCGCTGAGTTTCTTCTTGATTTTCCCCTGATGTTCCAAGTAATCCAAATGGCCGATGATTTCTGACATGACAAGCGGGAACTGAGAGACATACTTTTGTCTGTAGAATGCCTTTGCCAGCCCATTTCCTGTAGATATCCCGCTTTCTATCATGCTAAAGATTTTCTCTGATTTCCTCTCGATGCCATGGAGCCTTTTTTCAATCAAAGAACATGGCTGTTCAATGATGTTCCCGTGACCAGGCAGGAGGAGATCAACCTGTAACGCCAAACATCGCTTCAAAGAGCCGATATGATCGACAAGCGTCAGCATTCTATTGCCGTTATCATCAGGTTCAATCAAAGCGTTACTTGAAATATGCTCAATCAATAAATCACCGGAAAGCAGCCGCTTTCCTTTTTGGTCCAAAAAGGCGATTTGGTCCGGGGCATGCCCGGGAAATTCGATCACTTCAAAGTCAAACAAGTGTTTTTCCGTGATTTCGATGATGTCGCCATTCAGCTTTTGATCCTTATTATGATCGACCGCGTTGAATAGGTAAGCGACCTGTTTATCGCCAAGTTCACCACAGCCCATCTCCAAATAAAGCTGTTTATAAAATTCTATTCGCATTTTCAAGAAATCAGGATCCCGCTTTAGACGAGGAACGGCTTTAGGATGGGCATAAATGGGAACCGGATGGAGTGCAGTGATCCGATTGACCAAGCCAACATGATCTCCATGATGGTGGGTCAACCAAATATCCGTGATATTCCCAATGCTCAAACCATTTTCCTTCAATGTTTGCTGCAATGCATTCCAACAAACATCATCATCCATGCCTGCATCGATTAATATTAAAGCATCTTCCTTTTTCACTAAGTAAAAGTTTATGCTTTTTAAAGAAAAAGCACTTGGAGCGATGATTGGATAAATTTTAAAATCTGCATTCGTTTTCATGAACGTCCCGGATCCTCCTAAATCAAGATAAACCATGTCGGAAAACTAGCTAAATGACGAAATATTGAGACTTTGTTATTCTATGATTAAATGATTGAAAGGAAACTGTCAAGAGGAAGCTCCCATAATGGAGACAATGAATGGTTTATTCATCACGTATGATTTAAAATTGGATAAACACGCCAATATGATGCGTATGAATAAACCGATAGGAGGTTATCAAGTGAGGCCGAAAATCTATATTACAAGGAAATTGCCAGAGCAAATCATCGGAGATTTAAGAGGGGATTATGATATCAGGATGTGGGACGAAGAGGAGATACCGGTCCCGTTGGATGTCCTTGAAGAGGAAATGAAAGAAGCTGATGGGCTGCTTTGTTTGTTGACGGAACAAATTGATGAGTCACTGATTGAGCGGGCGGTTAATTTGAAAATCATTGCCAATATGGCTGTGGGCCATAATAACATTGATGTTCACAGTGCCACGAAACGAGGCATCATGGTAACGAACACACCTGGGGTATTGACGGAAACGACAGCTGATTTAACCTTTGGCTTGCTGCTGGCAACGGCCAGAAGGATGATGGAGGCGGAGGATTATTTAAAAAGCGGAAAATGGAAAACTTGGT
Organism: Peribacillus muralis; assembly: GCF_001439925.1. GTDB lineage: Bacteria > Bacillota > Bacilli > Bacillales > DSM-1321 > Peribacillus > Peribacillus muralis. The sequence continues at coordinate 142,435 of NZ_LMBV01000003.1, read as the reverse complement.
CGCCCATGCAGCTGACAGGGCAAGATGTACATGGGGCAACGCTTGGGATCATCGGCTTAGGAAGGATAGGAGAAGCACTTGCTAAAAGAGCAAAGGGCTTTGATATGAACTTGGTTTATTTTAATCGAAGCCGTAAATATGAACAGGAAAAGGAATTAGGCATCGACTATTTATCCCTTGAAAAACTGCTTCAAGTGTCGGATTTTGTTTGTGTCATGCTCCCGCTTACTCCGGAGACCGCTTCTATGATTGGCATGAAGCAGTTGAAATTAATGAAGGAGACGGCTGTGCTCATAAATACGGCACGAGGCGGGATCATCGATGAAAAGGCATTATATGAAGCCTTGAAGAATCGTGTAATATGGGCGGCAGGGTTGGATGTATTTGAAGAGGAGCCTGTTCCTGTCGATCACCCGTTGCTTACATTACCCAATGTGGTTACATTACCTCATATCGGGAGTGCCAGCATTGCCACAAGGTTGAAGATGGCAACCGTTGCTGTGCAAAACTTGAAGGAGGGATTGGCGGGAGAACCCCCCCGTAATTTAGTATTGCTGAATAAAGAAAAATGACCGAAAGAAGCGAAGGTGGCAGTAAAAGTGCTGCGGCTTGTTAAATATTGCAATGGAGTCTTGAAGCATAAACGCAGATTGATAGGAAAGCATATTAGGCGGATTTCAAATCAATGGAGGCAAACTTATCGAAAATTGTTCCGATCTTTTGTAAGATGAAGAAAGTCGAGTTTTTTAGAAAGATAATTAGTTGAAAAGGATAGGGGCAATAATGATTGAAATGAAAGAAACGATATTATCAGGTAACGAAATGACTAAGTCCAAAAGGCTGCTTTTGGCTCTTATGCTTGGGTGTTTTGCAGCAATTGGGCCGTTGTCGCTGGATATGTATTTACCCGGTCTCCCTACACTGGCGGAGGATCTGAAAAGCAGTACGTCGCTGGCACAGTTAAGTTTGACTGCCTGCTTGTTAGGATTGGCACTAGGGCAAATTTATTTGGGACCGCTAAGCGATGCGAAAGGAAGACGTGTACCGTTAATACTATCTTTATCGGTTTATGGTCTTTCATCATTGTTATGTGCTTTTGCACCAACCATAGAATTGCTTTTATTATTACGGTTCATCCAAGGAATTGCAGGAGCGGGAGGCATTGTCATTTCAAGGGCCATCGTCCGTGATTTATTTTCAGGAACGGATTTGACCAAATTCTTTTCCATGCTAATGCTGGTGAATGGAGCGGCCCCGATTTTGGCTCCGGTTTTTGGCGGGCAGCTTTTACAGTTCACCTCTTGGCGAGGAGTTTTCATCGTCATTACGATATTAGGGGGCCTGATGATAGCGGCAGCCTTTTTCGGCATAAAAGAAACGTTACCGCCTAATCTAAGGAGTGCTGGTGGGGTAAACGACACAATCAGGACTTTTGGAAAATTAGTGGGTGACCGTGTATTTATGGGCTATGCCTTTTCTCAAGGCTTCATAAGTGCTGCCATGTTCGCATATATTTCCGGTTCGCCCTTTGTGCTTCAGAATATTTATGGCGTTTCCCCACAGACATTCAGCTTGATTTTTGCAATGAATGGAGTCGGGATCATTATCACTTCCCAAGTGGCCGGAAAGCTTGCAGGGAGGGTGAAAGAAGAAAAATTGCTTCAAATCGGATTATCTCTTGCTCTGTTTGGCGGGGTTTTCCTAATTACCTCAGTCTTTTTTGAGTTCGGGTTAGCAGGAATAGTACTTGCTTTGTTCGTCTCGGTTTCAAGCGTCGGCATTGTCGGTACGACTAGTTTTTCGCTAGCGATGCAAAATCAGAAAAAAACGGCAGGCAGTGCATCGGCCTTGATTGGACTGCTGCCTTTCATACTAGGGTCACTCATGGCCCCGTTGGTAGGCTTGGGTTCAGGAGATTCACCCCTGCCGATGGGCATTGTGATGGTGAGCTGTCATATCATTGCCATGCTCGCATACTTTATGCTTGCACGTCGCGGTTTAAGTCAAGGTGCTTAAAAAGGAAAAAGCTGAAGTCCCATGATGGGATTTCAGCTTTTTTCGTTAACATTATAATAGAGATTCAGCTCCATCGATATAAACTTCCGTGCCGGTGACGTGGGATGACATGTCCGAAGCTAAAAACAATACGAGATCTCCAGCTTGTTCAGTGGTTCCGGCCTTATTGGCTAAAGGCTGTGAGCCCTGAGGATACTCGATAGGAATCCTGATTTTTTCTAAATTTTCATCTTCAGTGAACGTATTGTCGTGGATATTCGTATCGATTGAGCCGGGACAAATGGTATTGACCCTGATTTTGTATTTTGCCAATTCGAGCGCAGCCATTTTCCCAAACGCGACCTGCCCCGCTTTCGAGGAGCTATAGGCGGAAAATCCAAAGTTCTTGAAAAATCGGTTTCCATTGATAGAACTGTTGATGACGATGCTGCCCCCTGTTTCCTTCATGTATGGGATGGCATATTTGATGGTGAGAAAGGTACCTTTAAGGTTGATGGTATGTGTCTGATCCCAATCTTCTGGCTTGATGTCTTCTATTGGTGCAATCACTCCGTTGATGCCTGCGTTGGCGAATACAAAATCAATTTTCCCAAAATGTTCATAAGCCTTCTTATAGGCTTGTTCAACTTGCTCAGGCCGTGATACATCAGTTTTAATGATTAAAGCTTCACGGCCGAGGTTTTCCACCTCTTCCTTCACCTTTTCAGCTTTTTCCACAGTGCGATCAAAAAAGATGATGTTCGCGCCGTTTTCAGCAAGTTTGAGTGCTGCTCCCCGGCCAATTCCCGATCCTCCGCCAGTAATGATGGCAACTTTATTTTTCATTAAATCTGTCATAAACTTCACACGCTCCTTTTTAGTTTTCATTCCCGTTCAGTGAGTATGTAGAAACATCCTGGCAGTGATCATATAGGAAAATTATAAACGAATATTACCTGAAAAATCCAATTTTAACCGCCGGCCGTGTTCATATTACTTTGTTTTTTAGTTAATTGTCGGTATATTGAATACATGATAAGTTGTTTTGAAAGGGGATAGATTGTTGATACGTTTAGGGGTAATAGGAACAAATTGGATCACGGAACGCTTTTTGGAGGCCGTGAACGAAGTTGAGGATTTAGCATTAACCGCCGTGTATTCACGAACTGCAGAGAAGGCTAGCGAATTTGCCGGTAAATACGAAGTACATAGGACCTTTACAAATTTGGAGGAAATGGCTTCAAGCGATGAGATCGACGCTGTTTATATAGCGAGCCCTAACTCTCATCATTGCAGGCAAGCTGTGTTATTTTTAAAAAATAAAAAACATGTAATATGTGAAAAACCAATGGCCTCAAATGCGGCCGAGGTGAAGGAAATGATTGAGGCAGCTCAACAAAATGGTGTGCTCTTGATGGAAGCTATGAAATCAACGATCATGCCGAATTTCCGAAGCGTGCAGGAAAACCTCGGGAAAATCGGCGAAGTCCGCCGTTTTACTGCAAGCTTTTGTCAATATTCATCGCGCTATGATGCCTATAAACAGGGTACAGTGCTGAATGCCTTCAATCCGGAATTTTCAAGTGGTTCTCTTATGGATATAGGTATTTACGTCATATATCCACTTGTTGCACTATTTGGTAAACCAAACAAAGTGCAGGCATCGGGAACAATGCTAGATTCAGGAGTGGACGGGCAGGGATCGATTTTGCTTTCTTACGATGATATGGAGGCAGTTGTTACGTTCTCAAAGATCACCCAATCGGATCAGCCGACTGAAATTCAGGGCGAACTAGGGAGCATGCTCATTCAGAAAATTTCAGGACCGCAAGCGGTGGATATCCAATATAGGGATGGTACGGTTGAAAACATTTCGGTAAAACAGGATATGCATTCCATGTACTATGAAGCGAAGGAATTTGTTGAATTGATACAGCAGGGAAAATTGGAGTCCGATATAAATACATTCTCCAATTCTCTTACGACGATCGAAATCATGGATGAAGCAAGACGTCAGATCGGTGTTGTCTTTCCTGCAGACCGATTATAAGCACATATCGGAACCGGCTTAAGGAAGAAGGGTATAAATGGATGTTACTGAACATCTTAAGTTGGGTAAAAGGAGTACAGTGATCATTTTAATGCTGGAGGAATGGACATGAAATGCAAAATCAATCGCAATGCAGCAAAAGTTCTACATAGCATGCTGAACACGGAAGAAGCCGAAGGAAAAATGATCCGCGTGTATATTACCCATATGCATGGCGATCATGCTCATTATGAGATGAAGTTGGATACACCTTCAGAGCATGACGAAATCGTCAAATCAGATAAAGGTATTGATATTTTACTGGACTCACGTGAGGATTTCCTCGATGGTGTCTGGATCAAATATTTTTATGTACCTGAAGAAGGCTTTGAAATTACGAACCCATCAAAAGACCCGCACGGAAATCATCACCATTGAAAATAGAGGGGGAGTATTGGCATGAATCAAAAATACGAAAAGATCTTTCAACCATATAAATTTTCATCAGGGGTAGAAGTGAAAAACCGTATCTTGATGGCTCCGATGACCACTTATTCTTCAGATGATCATGGGGTAGTAACCGATTCTGAACTGGCTTATTACGCCGATCGATCTGCAGGTGTAGGTGCGGTGATTACGGCGTGTGCCTATGTAACTGCCGGCGGCAAAGGCTTTCCAGGTCAATTAAGCGCAGCTGACGATTCTTATATTCCATCTTTAAGAAAATTGGCGGAAACGATTCAATCTTACGGGTCAAAAGCCATTTTGCAAATTTATCATGGCGGTCGTCAAAGCCCTCCTGAATTACTGCCGGATAACCAGCCGGTTTCTGCCAGTCCCGTTGCTTACAAAGCGGATGCACCTATACCGCGGGGTTTGATGGTGTGGAAATCCATGGTGCCAATACATATTTGCTCCAACAGTTCTTCTCGCCACACTCGAACCGCCGTACCGATAAATGGGGCGGGACACTCGGAAAACGATTGATTTTTCCGCTCACTGTTGTGAATGAGGTCGAGAAAGCAGTTGCTGAGCATGCAAATAAGCCCTTTATGATCGGCTACCGCTTATCTCCGGAAGAAGGCAGCAATCCAGGCATCACCTTGGATGATACGCTCCAGTTTGTTGATAGATTGGCGAACCAAAACCTTGACTATCTACATATCTCGGTAAGTGACTTCTGGAATGGCTCCTTCCGTGAAAGTGATAGGACAAAGTCACGAATCGTTAAAATTTACGACAAAGTGGGTAATCGGATTCCGGTCGTCGGAGTCGGGGCCCTGCACACTCCCGATGAAGTTGCAGAAGCGCTGGAAACGGGTGTGCCATTTATCGCCCTTGGCCGAGAACTTTTGATGGAACCGCATTGGATTGAAAAAATCAGGACAGGAAAAGAAATGGAAATCCGGACGACGCTTTCCAAGAAAGATCAAGATGAACTGGTCATTCCGGATCCGCTTTGGAAAAAGCTAATTGGGGTTAAAGGTTGGCTCCCGGTCGTGGATTGAATGTGAAGCTCAAGAATGAAAAGCCTACCTTCTTTTAATGGGGGAGCGGACATTTTTTATACAAAAGGTTTCGGAAGGGTCTCTCCTTCCGAAACTTTTTTTTGTTGGATTTGTTGGGCAGCATGACTGACACATGAAAAGGTAGGAGGGAAGAATATGAAACGAAGACTTTATAAAAGGATAGTAATTTTAACTTAGTATAAAATCTCCAAGGTATTTCTCTATCTCATCAATAGAATGTATAGAGAATTTTTTATCTTTGTAACTAATGATGCCTTCATCTATGCACTGAGCTATTGACCGATTTAAACTTCTGAGTGGTGCACACACCTCACTTGTCAAAATTTGCTTTGTAAGTTGATCTAAATCACCAATTTTATAATGATTATGTATACTTAATAAGATTCGATCTTTAACCGTTAGAAATGATAACTTTGTCGCAGTATCTGAACTTAAAATTAATTTTGAAGCAAGTTGTTTAATGATGTAAAAATTAAAATTAAAATCGATTTTCATCCATTCAAAAACCTTGGTTTTATGAATGGCTATCGTTTCACAATTTTCTTTTGCAATAACACCGAGTGTTTTTATTTTTTCATTGAAAATTTCTATCTCCCCAAAACAACTGTACGAGTCATAAATATATAAAGAAAGCATCGTTCCCTCATAGCTTTGTCTATACACTTCTGCGATACCGGTAGTTAAAATATAAAGATAATTATTTTGTTCATGTGGATGAATGATCAGGTTACCTTTCTTATGTTTTTTATAAATGAAATCTTTCTTAATATGCACTGGTGCGTCATTCACAATATCTTTAAAATACATATTTTCACCTGCTTGTTCCTTTTTGGTCAATTGACCTATTTTTATAATAATCAACAATTTATACTGAGTTCAATTCTACAAATTGGGGGAATTAAAATGAGAAAAATAATTATTGATACGGACACAGGAAGTGATGATGCTGTAGCGTTAATGATGGCACTAAAATCACCGGAAGTTGATGTTCTTGCTATTACGACTGTTTGTGGGAACGTACCTCTGGAACTTGCGACTAAAAATGCTTTAATGACTATAGAAGTAACAAATGCTCAAAAGCCACCTATCTATGTAGGCGCAGCTAAACCATTAATGAGAAATCTAGTGAGAGCAGTTAATGTACATGGCGAGGATGGTATGGGAGATGGTAACTTAATTCAGCCTACCATTAACCCTGAACCTGGACATGCAGTTGACATGATCTTAGACTTAGTAGAAAAAAATCCAGAAGAAATAGAAATTGTTACTATTGGTCCTGTTACAAATATAGCACTTGCCATATTAAAAGCGCCAGAAACCATGAAGAAGGTTAAGCGTATTCATTCAATGGGTACTGCTGGATTTGGCCCCGGAAACACTACACCTGTAGCTGAATTTAATGTATATGTAGATGCAGAAGCATATAGCATCATGATGAAATCCGGAGTTCCAATTAGCATTATCGGCTTTGATATTTGCTTGGGAGAAGCCGCTTGGAATAGAGAGGATATGGAAACATTAACGGCGAGCCAAAAGAAAGAAGCCGTGTTTGCTGTTCAATGTAATCGTTCTCTCCTAGCATACAACCTACAAGGAAGTGGAGGGCACTTTGTTGATTTGCCTGATGCAGTGGCAATGGGTGTTGTATTATGGGATGATATCGTTCTTGAAGACATGATATGTTACTGTTACGTGTGTACTACAGAAGAAGCGACGTATGGACAAGTTATCATAAATGATGGTAGTAAATTGTCTATCTCAGATGGGTTTGGTGGCAATCCTCCTAATGCAACTGTCTGTAAGACCATTGACAATCAGTTATTCAAGAAACGGTTATTAGAAATATTGGTTAGATAATATTACGGGGTGTTTAGCTGTAATCTTTCAATTTCGGATAAAGCTTATACAGATCCCAAAATTGGATTACTTACGATCAAACTATAGCAATTTAAAGTTGACTTAAGGTACAGAAAGATACTTTATCTAATGAGGAGGGTAATTATGATACAATTCAAGAAAAATAATTTAACTGTTTATCAAAGTTCCTTATGGAAAACTACTAGTAATGTGTTTGAAGCCGATGAGTTTATACTAATAACAGATCCGACATGGCTACCACATGAAATAAATGAAATTAAATCAGATGTAGAACAAATCCGAAATGGAAGAGAACTATATTTGTTATTTACGCATGGTGATTTTGACCATATTATTGGATATGGAGCATTTCCAGATGCAAAAGTAATAGGAAGCATAGGGATGTTGGACCATCCCAATAAGCAATACAAACTTGATTTAATTAATAACTTTGATAATGAATATTACATCGATAGACCGTATCCAATCGAATTTCCAACTATTGATATAGTCATTAAAGAAGATGGACAGCAACTTGAAATAGGGAATACATTAATTACTTTTTATCTTTCACCTGGTCATACTCATGATGGATTATTTGCAATAATTGAACCACAAGGCATATGGATTACTGGAGACTATTTATCTGAATTTGAGTTACCTTATCTGTTTGATGGTGCTAACGCCTATATAAACACCCTATTGAAGGCAGAAAAAATCTTAAAGAACCATGTTATTAGTGTGCTTGTACCTGGACATGGACAATCGACAGAAAATAAAGATGAAATGAATAGAAGGATAGAGTTAGCTCGGGAATATATAAACCGACTCATTGAATCTGTAAAAAATAGTGATAGTCAATCAATTGACCAACTAGGGAAAGAAATGAGTTACCAATCAGCTTTTACTAAAGAGTGCCATGAGAAAAATATTGAAATAATACGAAATGAACTAGAGTAAACGGAACGATTTTAGATAAGCCATAAAAAAATGTAGACAAGCTCGGTTTTCATCGATTTCTCAGGCAAAAGACCGTCCCCCAATTAAGGAGGACGGTCTTTTGGATGTCATTATAATGCCTTGCATTCCTTGCAAAGGTTCGTCCTGGAAACTCCATCATTCAAATCTCGGCTACGGAATTTTGGATGATGGTTTCGGTTGGAATAATCGAATGCGGCAACGGATTTGGATCGTTTTGTATCTTTGCAAAAAGAATTTGTGTTGCAACATCGCCTAATTTCCTCACGGGAATTTCTTTACAAGTCAAAGATGGCGAAAGGAACGGGTGTAAATTCGAATTGCTGTACCCTACAATGGATAGGTCTTTTGGAATTGAAATTCCATTTTCCGCTGCCATCTTGTAGATACTCATCACTTTAAGATCATCCGTGGCAAAAATGGCCGTTGGCCGATTATTTCCGAGCATTTTTTCGACTGACTGGTGAGCGGCATCAATGGTATAGCCACTATTTGCAACCCATTCATCCTTTAGTGGGAGGCCATTTGCTTTCATACATGAAATATATCCTTCCAAGCGATCGATGGATACATGATAATCCAGTGGAGAATGCAAGCAGGCAATATCGTGATGTCCATTATCAATCAAGTATTGCGTCAAATCATAGCTGTCACTGTAGTTATTCGTGTCTACAGAAAAAACATTTTTATAATCTCCCTCAACCTTACCAATGACTACTATAGGGATATTAAATGGATCTATCTGTTGGAAAAAGTTCTCATTTGCTGGAGAACTTAGCATAATGATCCCTTTTATGAATTTTTCATTTATTTTCCTGATGCATTTTTGAAGTTCGTCCTGGCTGTTTTTCGAAGTCTGTAAAATTACATCGAAGTTTTTGTCTTCGGCATTGGTTGATATGGCATGGATAATTTCAGAGAAAAATGGATTATTGGCGGTAGTCTTGGTGGAACGAGATAGTACCATGATGGCATCAAATCCTGCGGAAAGGCCCCTGGCTAATTTGCTTGGATGGTAGTTCAGTTGTTCAATTGCTTTTAAGACGCGTTCACGCGATTCTTCTGAAATGTTGCTTTGATTGTTGAGAACGCGTGACACGGTGGATTTTGAAACCATTGCAACACGGGCGATATCGTAGATAGTGTGTCCCACTATTGTTCTCCCCTTCCTGGTAAGGTTTTGTATGATCTTTTCTTTTGGATTTTAAAGGTTCATAGTGAATTTGGGTGATATATGTAAAAGATAGCGGTTTCATAGGGTAAATTATATGGGCGAAATGTGATGCTGGCAATAGAAATTTTAAAACTGGAGAGCTAGCAGGCAGAGAAAGTTCATTTTCGCACATATAAGTAAATTGTAAATAAAGCAAAAATTCATTGTTTGGTTTTCGTTGACAGAAAGCGCTTACTGTATTATATTTTGTTTGTGGGAGCGGTACCACAAACAAAATTAATTTATGGAAACGGTTCCAAGGAGGAGGCGTATATGAAATATATAAAACAAAGACTGACTGCCATATATGGGGAAACTGATGCTCAAAAGATATGGACTAGTTTGAAAGAGAAGCTTCTAAAAGCAAAACAAACACATACTAAAGAACGAAAACAAAGATGGGATGAAAAAGATCTTGTATTAATTACCTATTCGGATCAATTTCAGGAAGAAGGAAAGCCTGCACTGGCGACTTTTGAGAAGGTATTTGACCGTTATTTGGCAGACAATTTCGAAATTGTCCATCTTCTACCCTTTTACCCTTATTCATCAGACGATGGTTTTTCGGTCATCGATTATAAGAAGGTCAATCCAATAGCAGGAGATTGGGAAGATGTAGAAAAACTATCCAAGAAAACTAGAATCATGTTTGATTATGTGTGCAATCATATTTCGGCACAAAGTGATTGGTTTAAAGAATACATAAAAGGCAGCCCCGAGTATGCTGACTTTTTTACAGAGATGGAACCTGACACAGATTTGAGTGCAGTAACGAGACCAAGATCCACTCCAGTTCTCACCAAGTTTAAAATGGAGGATGGTTCAGAAAGATATATTTGGACGACGTTCAGTGAAGACCAAATTGATTTGAACTTCAAAAATCCGAATGTCTTATTGAAAATGATCGATGTCCTACTATTTTATATTGAACACGGTGCGGAATACATCCGGCTCGATGCGGTAGGATTCATGTGGAAAGAAATTGGAACTACATGTATCCATTTGGAAAAAACACACCAAATCATCAAACTATTCCGTGATATCGTTGAGGAAGTGGCGAAAGGGACAGTAATCATCACGGAAACAAATGTACCTCATAAGGATAATATTTCATATTTCGGCAATGGAAGCGATGAAGCACATATGGTTTATCAATTTCCCCTACCTCCGCTTGTGCTATATACGATCAACCGCGGTGATGGGAGCGCTCTTACGAACTGGGCAAGGAATCTTCAGCCAGCAGGCGATGAGACAACCTTCTTTAATTTCCTTGCTTCCCACGACGGCATTGGCTTGAATCCGATTCGCGGCATCATCCCGGAAGAAGAAATTCTTGCTCTTGTATCTGATCTAAAAGAAGAGGGGGCAAAGGTGAACTATAAGAAAAATCCGGATAACACACAAAGTCCATATGAGGTAAATGTGACTTACTTGGACGCGTTGAATAAACGTGCGGATGATGATGACCTAAGGATGAAACGCTTCTTATCGGCACATTCCATTTTACTATCACTTCAGGGAGTGCCGGCGATATACATCCAAAGTATATTAGGGTCCCGAAATGATTATGATGGTGTTGTCAAAACAGGAATGAACCGTTCCATTAATCGTCAAAAGTATGGTTTGGATGAAATTGAAACGGAGCTGACAAAACCTGGCACGCTGCGAAGCAAGATATATCGGGAATTAACGAACATCATTCAAACAAGAAAAGCGGAAGCGTTATTTCATCCAGATGTCCCTATGGAAGTTTTGGATAAAGGAGAAAAAATATTTGCCCTTAAAAGAGGCTATGACTCCCAAAATAGTCTTACCATTATTCATAATATTGCGAACGAACAGGTTGATTTTCAATTTTCGGGTGAATTTGTCAATATAATCACTGGGGAAGAAATGACTTTCGTCGATACTATAACACTAGATCCCTATCAATTCCTTTGGTTGAAATCAATTAACTAGGAGGTAAAACTGTGAAATTCAAAATCATGAGTGTAGCATTGATCTTCCTTTTATGCATGACTTTATCAGCTTGCAGCGGTGGAAACAACAAAGCAGGAGCAGATGAGAATGTAACGATCGAGTTTATGCATTCCTCCGTTGAACAGGAGCGGCTTGCGGTGATCAACAAGCTGGTCGATAAATTCGAAAAGGAAAACCCGAACATAAAAATCAAGCAAATTCCAGTTCAAGAAGATTCATATAATACAAAAATCATCACGTTAGCAAGCGCCGGAAAACTCCCTGCAGTCCTTGAAGTTGGACAGGATTATGCAAAAGTAATGGATAAAGAACAGCTCATCGATAAAGAAGCCGTTACCAAAACACTTGATGAAGCGGGTAAAGCGGACTTCTATGAAGGTGCTTTAAAACTAATGACACCAGAAGATGGAAACGGTTATACCGGTATTCCGATAAGTGGCTGGGTACAAGGAATATGGTTCAATAAAGAAATGCTGGCCTCCAAAGGTTTTGACGAGCCGAAAACCTGGGATGATGTACTGAAGGTCGCAAAGGCATTTACGGACAGCGGCAGTAAAAAGTACGGCATCGGCTTGCCAACCGTTGAAGGAGGATTCTCGGAGCAAGCATTCTCTCAATTTGCACTATCGAACAATGCGAATGTACTTGATGGCAAAGGAAAGCTGGATATGAATAAAAAGGCGATGAAAGAAGCACTAACCTATTATAAAGAACTCGCCAAATATACGATGCCAGGTTCAAATGATACCACTGAGGTTAAAGATGCATTCATGAATGGAACGACGCCAATGGCTGTATATTCTACTTATATCCTGCCTTCGGTACATGCAGAAGGTGATGCGGACAATATCGGTTTTGCGATTCCGCAACAAAAAACAAAAGCAGTGTACGGTACGGTCTCGGCAATCACCATTTCCTCTGGTTTGGAAGATGCACAAAAACAAGCGGCAGAAAAATTCACGGCGTTTTTGTCCGAGCCGGAAAATATGACAGATTGGGTATTGATGTCACCAGGCGGTGCGCAGCCAGTCAATAAAGCGGTAACAGAAAACGCTGTCTATCAACAAAATGAAGTGGTGAAATCCTTCGGGGATTTATCGACGGAAATTGCCACATCATTTAACGACATCCAAGTGTTTGGACTCGTCGGCGAGAAAAACTACGTGAAAATGGGTGATATAACGAGCTCAGGCGCTATATCTAAATTAGTGAATGATATTACGGTTGGCGGAAAAAGCGTCGATAGTGAACTTAAAACCGCTGAAAAGAAAATCAAGGACGTCTTAAGCAAATAAGATTCAAGGAAAGGCATTAACATAACGCAGGCCCCTCTATTTTAATAAATATGTCCAAGGCCGAGATAAAGGTTCATTGGGTCTTGGACATCTCATAGGGGAAAAACGGTATGTATTCAGGGGGTCATGAACATGAAAAACAGAGGCAAATCGGATATGAAGTTGGCAATGGTACTGCTTTTCCCAAGTGTCTTTTTAGTGCTTTTGCTTGTGGCATATCCAATGATATCCAACATAAAGATTAGTTTCTTTGATTTACCAATCAACCCAAGGTTAGACGCAACGTTCGTGGGGTTAAAAAACTATACGGACATACTGACTGATGTCGAATTCATTAAATCTTTAGGAATTACAGTTTTATACATGATACTGGCGGTGGCAGGGAGTACGGCACTGGGGTTGGCCGTGGCGATTTTCTTTAATCGCCCCTTCAAATTCCGTAAAGCAGCTCGGTCATTGATCATTCTTTCTTATGTAACCCCCTCGATTTCCTTGGTGTTTGCCTGGAAGTACATGTTCAATAATGGATATGGCGTCATAAATCATCTAGGAGTGGACGTGTTTCATTTATTTGATAAAGCACCTCTATGGTTTGACAATCCTGTCAGCAGCTTCATACTAGTCGTGCTTTTTGCTATATGGAGATACTTCCCTTATGCATTCATCTCATTCCTGGCAATCCTGCAGACGGTGGATTCGAGTTTATATGAAGCGGCGGAAATCGATGGGGCTTCGACCTGGGAGAAGTTCAAGAGTGTGACCATCCCGGCGATCATGCCAGTGCTGATAACGATTATAACACTTCGTTCCATCTGGTTATTCTATATGTTCACAGATGTATATCTGTTAACGAACAAAGTGAACATCATCGGTATTTACTTATACGAAACGGCATTTGCCTTTAATGACCTTGGTAAGGCCGCATCCATCTCTGTCATTCTATTCATTATCCTTTCCATCGTAATAATAGCATCAAGAAAGCGGGTGAAATTCAATGGCAATGGCTAGCAGTAAAAAGAATAAAACAGCAAGGAAAATCGGTTTTTATACTGGGCTGATCGCCTTATTGGTCGTTTCCCTATTCCCATTTTTCATCATGCTGATGACTTCATTCAAGAATTCCAAGGAAGCGGTTGCCACTGACCCAACCTTTTTTCCGAAGGATTGGACATTTCAGCATTATTTGGATATCTTCAATCCGGATATCTTTCCTTTCTTGGCTTATTTTAAAAATAGTTTAACAGTGGCCCTCACAGCAGCGTTGCTGTCAGTTTTAATTGGCATTTTCGGGGCCTACGCCCTTTCGAAATTGAACTTTATCGGAAAAACGACCATTAATGCAAGCTTCTATACCGTGTATATGCTGTCTGGGATTTTGCTTGTCGTTCCGTTATTTAAGATCATATCCGGTCTCGGTTTGTATGATACGAAAACAGCACTGATCATTACGATGATCGTTCAAACGCTTCCAACATCGATCTTTATGTTAAAAAGCTATTTTGACACCATTCCGGATGATTTAGAGGAAGCAGCGATGATTGACGGGTTGAACCGTATCCAAATCATTTTCTATATTATCATCCCACTAGCTCTATCAGGGATCATATCCGTTTTTGTCTATTCATTTATGGTCGCCTGGAATGATTACTTGTTCGCATCGATATTCCTGTCGGACTCTGTTAACTTCACGCTCCCAATCGGTTTGAATGCCTTGTTCAGTACCCCGGATTATATTTGGGGAAGAATGATGGCCGCCTCGCTTATAACGGCACTTCCAGTTGTAGCGATGTACGCAATCTCTGAGCACTTCATAAAAGGAAACGTGACCGAAGGCGGAGTCAAAGGATAATTGAAAAAAATTCAAATTAACGAGAGAAGGTATATAAGATGAAGAAACTAGTTGCGGTAAAACCAAGAGTGGCAGCATTGGTAGATTATGAAGAAATTTCCACCAAGCCAAATGAAGTGAAAATAGACGTGCAGTTCGCCTCACCTAAACATGGCACTGAAGTGATCGACTTTCGCGGGATGACACCTTTCATGGATGAGGATTTTTCTGAAGAGTGGCGGATGTTCATGCCAAGGGAAGAAGGCTCGTCTAAAGGGATCGTATTTGGGGAATTCCAGCTTGGGAATATGGTTGTAGGCCGAATCATTGAAATGGGAACGAATGTGACGGGATACCAGGTAGGAGATACGGTTTGTACGTATGGACCCATCATGGAAACAGTCATTGTAAATGCGGTAGATAATCATCGTTTACGTAAGATGCCAGAGGGGGCAAAATGGCAAAATGCCGTTTGCTATGATCCCGCACAATTTGCCATGAGTGGTGTACGCGATGCCAATGTACGCGCAGGTGATTACGTCGTTGTGGTCGGGCTGGGTGCCATTGGCCAACTGGCTATCCAACTAGCAAAAAAAGCGGGTGCGAGCATCGTTGTCGGTGTAGATCCCTTGAATCAACGCAGGGAAATTGCAAAGCGTAACGGAGCGGATGTTTGTTTTGATCCAACCATTGATGACGTAGGGTATGAAGTGAAGAAGCTGACAAACAAAATAGGGGCGGATTCGATCATTGAAACAAGTGGAAATGCGGCAGCGCTTCAAGCGGCACTGAAGGGCATTGCGTATGGCGGCATTATTTCATATGTGGCCTTTGGGAAGGCCTTTCCTGAAGGGTTGAATTTCGGAAGAGAAGCCCATTTCAATAATGCAAAAATAGTGTTCTCCCGCGCAGCAAGCGAGCCTAATCCAGATTATCCACGCTGGAACAGAAAGCGCATTGAAGAAACATGCTGGGAACTGCTGATGAATGGCTATCTAAATTGTGAGGATATCATTGAACCAATCGTTACATTTGACCAGTGTGCAGAAGCCTACATGGAATATATCGATCAGCGCCCTGAATTAAGTATCAAAATGGGTATCGACTATAAAAAATGAATCTTCAGCGGGCGATGTTTTATGATGATGTACTTGTGAATGGAGGATACATTAATGAAAATTGGTACACAGGATCAGGCGTTTTTTCCAAGGGATATTAAAGAGAAATTCCTATTTTTAAAAGAGGCTGGATTTGAAGGCTTTGAAATCGATGGCAAGCTGCTTGTCGACCATTTGGACGAAGTGAAGGAGGCCATTGCCAAGACAGGGCTTCCGGTAACGACTGCTTGCGGAGGGTATACCGGTTGGATCGGTGACTTCAACGAGGAGCGAAGACTGAATGGATTAGCTGAAATCAAGAAAATCCTTGAAGCGCTACAAGAAGTGGGCGGGAAGGGAATTGTCGTTCCGGCTGCGTGGGGCATGTTCACACACCGTTTGCCGCCAATGGTTTCTCCTAGAAGCCAGGAGGGAGACAGAAAGGCCATAACCGAATCCTTGCTTTACTTGGAGACGATTGCAAAAGAGACCGGGACAACGATCTTTCTGGAACCATTGAATCGCTATCAAGATCATATGATCAATACGCTGGCAGATGCAAGAAGTTTTATAGATGAAAATCAGTTAAGATATGTGAAAATCATCGCAGACTTCTATCATATGAACATTGAAGAAGATGATATTTCAGAGGCATTGCATATGAATCAGGATTTGGTTCGGCACGTTCATCTGGCGGATAACCACCGTTTTCAGCCAGGCAGCGGCTCACTGGACTTCAAGCGTCACTTTAATCAACTTAAAGAAGACGGATATGATGGTTTCTTAACGATAGAATGCCGTGTAAGAGGAAATGATCCGCAAGCGGAATATATGAAAGCACTACATTACCTAAGGCAATCATTAGGCTAAAGGGGCTGACTAAAGATGAAGAAGAAAATTGCGATAATTGGTGGAGGGCAAATGGCAGAAAAGGTCCATGTTTCATACTACCGTACCAGGAATGAGGTTGAAATTGTCGCAGTTGTCGGCCCTAATCCCGAGCGGACGCAAGATTTTGCGAAACGGAACGGAATAGCACGATACTATACGGATGTAGAGGAAATGTTTCAAGCGGAACAGCCGGACATCGTCAGTGTCTGCACGCCCAATAAATACCACTATGAGCATGTCATAAAGGCCTTGGAGCATGGCTGTCATGTTATGTGCGAGAAGCCGCCTTCCATTTCAGGCCAAGAAGCAAGGCATATGCAGGACGTTGCTAAAGAAAACAAGCTTATTCTTGCATATAATTTTCACCATCGCTTTGCCGATGACGTTAAAATCATGCAACAAAAAGTGGCAGAAGGCGTACTTGGGGACATTTATGTTGTAAAAGCAAAAGCACTGCGCCGAAGCGGTGTACCAGGTTGGGGAAATTTCACTAACAAAGAAGCCCAAGGCGGGGGACCTTTAATAGATTTGGGCGTCCATATGCTCGATGCCGCCCTATATGTATTGGGTTATCCAAAAGTAGAAAAGGTAACGGCAAAAATGTTTCAAAAAATCGGCACGAAAAAATCGCATGGATCTTTTGGTGAATGGGATCCGAACAAATATGAAGTGGAGGATTCCCTTTTTGGATTCATTGAGCTTGAAGGCGGGTGCTTGCTGCAAATCGAGACTTCATTTGCTCTGAATATAAAAGAAACCTCCATCATGAATGTGGAATTCCTCGGGGATGAAGCGGGGGCAACCCTGTTTCCTGCCCATATCTATTCTGATCAAAAAGGTGAATTAGTGACGATATTGGATAGGAAGACAGCCGATCCAGACAGGCTACAGAAAGGAATGGCTGCCTTTGTTGATAAATGTCTTGGCAAAGAGGTCATGGTGGCTGATGGAAGAGAAGGTTACTTGATCATGCAACTCGTCGAAGCTCTCTATCAATCTGCTGAAAAAGGTGAAAGCATAACCCTATGAAAAAATTAGATGAAAATACATTCGATTCGCGGTATATAAATAAGTTTGCTAGTTTAATGACTGCAGGAAACGGCTACCTTGGTCTGCGTGCTTCCCATGAAGAGAATTATGTAGATCAAACAAGAGGGATGTATGTGGCAGGGATTTATAATAAAGCCACAGCCAATGAACCGTCGGATTTAGTCAATTTGCCGGATATGGTAGGCATGACTATTGAGTTTGATGGAGAGGTTTTTTCTCTATTAACGGGAGAAATCCTATCATACAAGCGTCAGTTGAATCTTGAAAACGGGGAATTGCGCCGTGATATATTATGGAAAAGTCCTGCTGATTCACGTTTCCGCCTTACGTTTCAACGTTTTGCTGCCAAAAACGACCTCCATGTACTGGCAACTAAATTGACGGTAACCTCTTTGGATAAACCTGCTCAAATGAAGATCGTGACGGGAATCAATGCTCAGCAAACCAATTTTGGAAGACAGCATCTTATTGAAGAAAAGGTTCGTGTTAAGGAAGGCGACCTGCTGCAAGGGATCTATAAGACGACCGAATCAGGCCATACGATCGCACTTGCGGCATGTTGTACTTTTTCAGCCAATGCCGAAATTGCTCACGCTTCCAAAAATAGGCAGTTGCTATCGACCATTAAGCAGGAACTTCAAGTTGATACTCCTTCCATTCTTGAAAAAATGGCAGTCGTATTTACGTCCTTAGATGGTGATTTGAGAGGGGAAAGCCCTGAAGTGGCAAGCGAAGCGGCACTAAGAAGCTACTCTGTTGCTGGATATGATGCTTTGCTGCATAAGTCGGCAGGACAGTGGGCGCAATTCTGGAAGGAAAAGCGCATCAAAGTGGCATCCACGAGGGATTTTGACCAGCTTGCCATCGACTTTTCTCTATATCAACTGGAGATCATGACACCTGCTCATGATGAACGGTTTAGCGTTGGTGCAAAGGGCTTGACGGGAGAAGGGTATAAAGGTCATGTTTTTTGGGATACGGAAATATTCATAACACCCTTCCATCTGTTTACGGAGCCGGAAAAAGCGAGAAAGCTTTTGCGTTACCGTTATTTGAGATTGAAGCAGGCAATGGGAAAAGCTGCAGCCAATGGTTATGAAGGTGCTTTATTCCCTTGGGAAAGTGCATTTACTGGTGAAGAAGAAACACCTGAATTTGCAGCCATTAACATCAAAACCGGGAAGCGGCAGAAGGTGGCCTCCGCTTTGGCAGAGCACCATATTGTTGCAGACATTGCCTATACCGTGGTGAAATACTACCAAAATACATTAGACGAAACATTCATGAAAAAGGAAGGGCTGGAGCTTCTTAAGGAAACGAGCAGGTTTTGGATCAGCCGGGCAGTCGAAGAAACTGGCCAGCTTGTTATTAAAGATGTCATCGGACCGGATGAGTATACGGAGCACGTCAATAATAATGCATTCACCAATTATATGGCTTGGTTCAATGTCGAGCAGGCGCTGTTTTTTATGGAAAAGTACGGGGACCATGATCATCAATTAAAGGAACGGGGACATGAGTTTTTGAACCGTTTATATTTACCTAAAGCTAATGATCATAAAATCATTCCTCAAGATGATACGTTTCTGAGCAAGCCTGAGATCGATCTTTCACGGTACAAAGAAGCTCAGGGCAGTCAGGGCATACTTATGGATTATTCACGTCAAGAAGTGAATGAGATGCAAATCTTAAAACAGGCGGATGTCGTCATGCTGCTCTACTTGTTACCAGATTTATTTTCACAAGATGTAATCTCTGAAAACCTGCATTATTATGAGGAGCATACCATCCACGATTCTTCTCTGAGCAAAGCGATTCATGCCATAGTTGCAGCAAGGGCGGGGGATATCGATAAGTCATACGAATTTTTCCAGGAGAGCTGTTTAATCGACTTGGGCCCGAATCCGCAATCCTCTGATGAGGGACTTCATGCTGCATCCCTTGGTGCCATCTGGATGGCTGCAATTTTCGGTTTTGCAAATGTCTCGATCAAGAATCAGCGGTTAAGTTTGGACCCTAAGCTGCCATCGGAATGGTCAGAACTTGCTTTTCCGATCATGTTTCAAGGATCTCGCTTACATATAGCCCTAACCCACAAACAAGCCGTCATAACGAAGGTTTCGGGTGATGATGTATGTATTGAACTAAATGGGACTGAATTCCTCGTTACGAACAAAGTTGAAGTAGAACTTCAATATATATAATTGCCCATTTCATTTCATTAGTAGAAGAGGCGTTCGTTCTTGCAAGCGATCATTCATAAAATGGGAGGCAAACATGAAAGTTGTCATTGCACCAGATTCATTTAAAGAGAGTTTACCAGCAGACGAGGTGGCAAGAGCAATTCAAGCCGGATTTCTGTCCATTTTCCCGAAAGCGGAGTATCATTTACTGCCGATTGCAGACGGCGGTGAAGGTACGGTCAAAGCTCTCGTATCCGCACATAAGGGACGTATCAAAAGCATATCCGTTACAGGTCCGCTTGGAATTCCGGTAGAAGCGAAAATAGCATTCTCGATTGATGGGAAGACCGCTTTTATTGAAATGGCGGAGGCTTGCGGATTACACCTTGTACCTAAAGACAGCCGAAATCCATTACATACCACTTCCTTTGGTGTGGGAGAACTGATGCTTCATGCGATTGATCAGGGTGCAAAGGAATTAATCATTGGAGTGGGCGGCAGCTCGACGAATGATGGAGGAGTGGGCATGGCATCCGCACTTGGTTATCAATTTTCCGATGAACAAGGAAACCCGGTGAAGGGTACCGGCAAGGATCTTTTTCGTATAGCTTCATTATCTGATATGAACCGTGATCGGCGTTTGGATACTGTAAGAATCACTGTGGCAGCAGATGTCGATAATCCCTTAACGGGCAATAACGGTGCAACTTATATTTACGGACCACAAAAAGGGCTGCCAATGGATTTGCTGAATGAGATGGATCAAGCGATGAGCAGGTTTTTTAAGCTCGCAGGCGACTATATGGAAACAGATGTCTCCTCCTTGCCAGGTAGCGGTGCAGGCGGAGGGATGGGAGCAGGTCTGCTTTTATTCACAGGAGCACAATTAAGGAAGGGCATTGACCTCGTGCTGGAGCATTTAAAGGTGAAAGAGATTTGCCAAGATGCCGATATCGTGATTGTCGGCGAAGGAAAAATAGATAGCCAAACCATATTTGGAAAAGCACCTGCGGGCGTAGCTAAATGTGCGCCGCGAAAAGCGAAGGTGATAGCGATTTGCGGAAGTGTGGGTGAAGGTTCGGAAGCTCTTTACGATCATGGCTTTGATGCGATTTTCCCCACCATTCCTGCCATGCTGCCAATTGAAAACATTCTAAGCGGTGCATTTGTGAATATCGAGAGAACATCTCGAAATGTAGCAGCACTGCTTCGAAATGAAAGGGACGGTTCTAATGGATGAAAAATTGATTGATGCTGTAATATTCGACCTTGATGGGGTCATAACGGATACAGCGCATTATCATTTCCTGGCTTGGCGGGAACTCGCCAGAGAAGTAGACATCGATATTGACGAGGTCTTTAACGAGAGGCTAAAAGGCGTAAGCCGCATGGCTTCACTCGAGCTGATCTTACAAGAAGGCAATCGGCAAAACGACTTTACGTTACGTGAAAAAGAAACAATGGCTGAAAAGAAGAATCAACATTATTGTCAGTTTCTGAAGCATTTGACTCCTCAAGATATCCTGCCGGGGATAGTGGAGCTGATCACCGCTATTAAAAGTGCAGGACTCCCCATTGGCCTTGCATCTGTTTCGAGAAATGCAAGCACAGTTCTGAATGCACTTCAGTTAGAGGATACTTTTGATTATGTTGTCGATGCTTCAAAAGTGAAAAAGTCAAAACCTGATCCGGAAATTTTCCTAACTGCATGTAAACAACTTTCGGCTGACCCAAAACGATCAATCGGTATTGAAGATGCCTCTGCAGGCATCGACTCGATCAAGGCAAGTGATATGTTTGCGGTAGGTGTTGGCAATACCCTTTTCAAATCTGATTATCGGGTAGATGCAACGAACGAACTCAATTGGGAAGTAATCAGTGCTGAATATAAAAAATGGATAGAAATAAAGTCCGTAAGATAACGTTACAACAAAATGATTCCTATAAACAAAGTGTTGAGCCTACATAGAAAACCCGTCCTCCTTCGTCAGAGGACGGGTTTTCTATGTAGGCATAAGTTAGTGGAATTAGTTTTCTCAGAAGCGTACGGCAAGCCAATGAAATATAGGATGTATAACCGAAATATTATGTCTACAAACTGAAAAGGCCTGTTAGGGTCTTTTTTTGCCTATTGGACAGCTGCATTTTATCCTTTATATTCTTTTTTCGTAAAGATGAAGGAGATAAAGGAATCGAAAAAGAAGAACTTAAGTACCAAAACTAATTGGAGAGGTGAGAGTGAATGATAGGATCAATCGTAACGACGACAAAAGGGCATCTTCAGGGGACGATGGAAAACGATATATGCGTTTGGCGCGGAGTCAGGTATGCGAAGGCTCCAGTTGCTGCCTTGCGTTTTCGCTCACCGGAGCCGGTCGAGAAATGGAGTGGTGTATCGGATGCAGTGGAATTCGGTGCCATTCCACCACAGCCAAGCGGTTGGGCAGGTACTGAAAAAATGGATGAAGATTGCTTGTTCCTTAATATATGGTCACCGAGAGCTGATGATAAAAAGCGGCCCGTCATGGTATGGATTCCAGGTGGGGCATACATATCCGGAGCTGGGTCCATCGATCAGTATGATGGACATGTAATGGCTAAGAATGGAGATGTGGTCGTAGTAAGCATCAATTATAGGTCAGGGGCTCTTGGATTCTTGGATTTTACTGAAGAAGATGACCAATTCGAAACCAATTTAGGTTTACGCGACCAAGTGGCATCATTAAGATGGATCAAGGAAAATATAGAGGTTTTTGGCGGAGATCCGGAAAATGTTACGATTTTTGGGCAATTGTCTGGAGGGAATGCTGTAACGACCTTATTGACTGTCCCTTCGGCAAGAGGACTTTTTCAAAAGGCCATTGCGGAAAGCCCTACCCCGACATCTGTATACAGAAAAGGAATGGCAAGGCAAGTTAGTGAAAAATTCCTTCAGATCTTGGGGATTGGCAAAGATGAAATTAATCGTTTGAAAACACTTCCAGCTGCAGATATCGTCGCGGCGTCCTCGCGTTTGTTAAAGGAGAACTCACAGGCTATGCCCGGTTTGCTACCGTTTGGACCTTTCGTTGATGGTGACTTTTTGCCTGAATATCCACTTGATTCGATCCGCTCCAAAAAAACCGAACGAATACCGTTGCTTATAGGAACAAATCAAGACGATATGTCATTATTCGTCCCCTCTTTCATCCCGACAAATGCAGAGATGATCGATGAAATGTTCAAATACACTGACCCAGAGGCGAAAGAGCGGATTAAATATGCTTATTGGTGCTTCCCTGAAAAGGAAGCGCTGCTTGACATAGGCTGTTATGCAACCTACCTTATCCCTTCCATTTTGTATGCTGAGGCATACAGCCGTTTGGAAAAAACATGGATGTATCGCTTTGACGCTGCCATTCGCTTTAGTAAAAGGGGGATGATGCCTCGTTTGGAACGTCCCTTCGCTTTCCGGACTTTCGGTGCCACGCTTGTGAAGCGAATCAACTCCGAGCGTTTCAGGCCAACAGCGCATAAGGTTTCAAACAGAATAAGTAATCACTGGCTCAATTTTGCTAGATATGGGGACCCAAATCCGCCAGAAGGGGAAATATGGCCGAAATACAATGAAGTTAATCGTTACACGATGATTTTTAATAAAAGAGATTATATTGAAAAAGATCCTAATAGAATGGTAAGGTTGGCATGGGAAGGCGCAGGAATTTACAAATGAACGATGGCTGGAGGCAGCCGAGCCTTGGTTATACGAAAAACGAACAAAATAAGAGGGATATCATTGCCTAAGATGGGAGCAACATATGGAGAAGAATAAGCTTCGTCGTGAATTATCATCGAATCAAATCACCATGATTGCCATGGGGTGTGCAATAGGCACCGGTTTATTTCTGGGCAGTGGCCTTGCGATTTCGACAGCAGGGCCCAGTGTCCTGATCAGCTATGCAATAGGTGCCTTCATTGTCCTTCTCTTGATGGGCTGTTTGGCAGAAATGACGGTAGCCCATCCAACATCGGGATCCTTTGGGACGATTGCCGAGAAATATATCAGTCCATTTGCTGGATTTGTTGTGAGGTATTCGTATTGGATCGCGAATGTCCTGGCCATTGGGGTTGAAGTGAGTGCCATCGCGGTATATATGAAATATTGGTTTCCTGACGTACCTGGAAGCCTTTGGATATTCCTTTTTGCTGCCTTGCTTATCTTTGTAAACGCAACAAGCGTCAATACATTCGGAAATTTCGAGTATCTGTTTTCAATGATTAAAATAAGCGCCATCGTCATCTTCATTTTATTAGGAGCGTACGTGATTATCGGTGCCGAGCCAGCAAGCGGAATCGGCGTGGAGAACTACGGCGGTCCCGATGGATTTCTGCCATTCGGTTACTGGGGTCTTTGGGTCGCCATCTTCATCTCGCTCTTCAGCTTTTTAGGAACGGAACTGATTGCCGTAACGGCTGGAGAAGCAAAGGACCCTGATATTGCCGTCCCGAAAGCTTTAAAGGCGACTGTTTTCAGACTCGCAACTTTTTATGTACTGACAATCGGGATCATGCTGATGATTGTACCTTGGCAAGACGCTGGAATTGATAAAAGCCCTTTTGTCAGGGTGATGGAGATCCTCAATATTCCTGGTGCATCGGGAATCATGAACTTCATTATTTTAACGGCTGCTTTATCTGCAATGAATAGTCAATTATATGCCTCCACCAGGATGATATTTTCATTAGCCGAGCATAGGCAGGCGCCGGCATTTTTTCGGAAAGTGAGTCGAAATGGGGTTCCGACAAGAGCTTTGCTCATTTCTACTTTGGGCATTTTTCTTGCTGCAGCTGTAAAGGTACTGCTTCCTGATACTTCCTATGCCTTCATGATGGGGATTTCGATGTTCGGAGCCATTTTCACCTGGTTCATGGTGTTCATCTCCCATTTATATTTCAGGAAGAGCTGGGAGAAATCAGGCGGGCGTAAATTACCGGTTAACATGTTAGGTTTTCCGTATTTAACGATCCTTGGCGCCTTGCTTTTGTTTGCTTTGACGGTATCGACTTGGTTTACTGGCCCATTTAAAATCGTTCTTCAGTTCGGTGTTCCTTGGTTGGTTTTTCTTTGCATCGTTTATACATTCATGGTGAAAATCAAAAGCAAGTGATTGGGAGAGGAAATGTATGGATAAAGGACCGATGGATAAACCTCCTTTGGAAGAAGGAATTGTTACTGATTTTGCTAAGGAGATGTCTTATGGGGATTACCTGCATGTAAATCAACTATTATCCAGTCAGCATCTTCTATCCGGACATCATGATGAAATGCTGTTCATCATCATCCATCAAACGAGTGAATTATGGATGAAACTGATTCTCCATGAATTGACCGCAGCAACGGAGCACATCACCGAGGGGCGTTTGGAGCCTTCCATTAAGATGTTATCCAGAGTCGTCAGGATCCAGCAGCAACTTGTTCAATCGTGGAATGTACTTGCAACCTTAACGCCCTCGGATTATATGGAATTCCGCGAGAAACTAGGAAACTCCTCCGGCTTCCAATCATTTCAGAACAGGTTGATAGAGTTTGCCCTCGGACAAAAAAATCAACAATTATTAGCGGTTTTCCATCATCGGCCTGAACTAAACGAGACGATGATGGCTGCTTTGAATCAGCCTAGCATTTACGATGCGGCCATTGGAGCTTTGGCTGCAAGAGGGCTTCCTGTTGATGAATCCGTCTTGAACAGGGATTGGTCCGAAACGTATCGAATTAACGATAGTGTTGAAAGTGCTTGGCTGACGGTGTACCGTGATGTTCATGCATATTGGGATTTGTATGAGTTGGCCGAAAAACTCGTTGATATCGGCAGTCAGCAACAATTCTGGAGATTCAATCACATGAGCACCGTAGAACGGATCATCGGACATCGGATGGGAACCGGTGGATCGACAGGTGTAAGTTATCTGAAAAAAGTGGTCGACCAGCCTATTTTTCCTGAGCTTTGGACGTTAAGAACGAAGTTGTAGCCTTTAACTGGAAGGGAAAATAAATCAGCCACTTGATCAGAACCCTCCTTAAATTCGATGCAAAGCCTTAACTCGCGAGTAACGCTCTGAAATGATGAAAGAAAGCAGTAATTATACGAAGAACCGGGGCCGAATTTACGAGTAAGGCAAGAAATTGACGAGAAACGGCCCCAATTGCGGGTGAAAAGCGCAATTTTTTTGAGAAACCACCTCAAACTTGATGCAATGTTGGTTGGGGGTGCTCAGCGGTCATCGGTAATCGGTCATATCGAAACAGAGCTAACGAAATCGAATGAGTACCATTTTGATGATACCTGCCAGGCAGGTTGAAAAAAGGGCTGATGAGGAGGGATGTTTGTATGGGTAAAATTGGAATTTATGGTTCTTCCTTTGATCCAGTCACGAATGTTCATTTATGGACAGCATCCACGATTGCTCATCGTGCAAAGCTAGATAAGGTGATTTTTTTGCCTTGCGCAAATGGTCGCATCGATAAACAGATGAAAACGAGCAATGAGAATCGTTGGGAAATGCTTGGCATGGCAATAGAGGATAATCCATTATTTGAAGTTAGTGACTATGAAATCAACGAACGGGCCGGTACGGGTAAGCAATATACATGGTATACGATGGAATTCTTTAAATCTCGGTACCCCGGGGACGAAGTGTATTTTATAATGGGTGCCGATTTGCTGGGTGATATGGATAATCAGGAACAGCCTGTGCACTTACGCTGGAAATTCAGGGAAAAATTGATTGCCAATCATAAATTCATCGTGATGGCACGTGATGGGATAGATATGCTGAAGATCATTTCCAAGAGTCCTTTGCTTAGGAATTATGATGATGGCAATACGTTTCACCTTATCGATAAAGGTCTTTCCATGGAGATCAGTTCCACATATATAAGAGATGAATTCGCGATGGGTGGGGAACCGAGATATTTATTGCCTGATCGGTGTTATCAATATATCTTGAACAAAAAGCTGTACCAAAATTGAAGGTGGCATCCAGATTGCCCCCCTCAAATTTTGGAGGTACTTAGTTCGTTTCATTCAACTCAGTGTGAAAACTAAAGTTAGCATTCCAATTGTCTACAGCTTGGTGAATCTGTACTTCGACCGTTGCGTTCCACTGCACTGAAACCGCCTTAAATTCGATGCAAAGGATTAACTCGCGAGTAACGCTCTGAAATGGTAAAAGAAAACAGTGATTATACGAAGAACCGGGGCCGAATTCGCGAGTAACGCAAGAAATTGACGAGAAACGGCCCCAATTGCGGATGAAAAGCGCCATTTTTTTGAGAAACCACCTCAAATTCAATGCAAGCCAAAACTCACGAGTACCTTTACCTTCGACCGTTCCATTTCACTGCAGTGCTCCCTTATCGAGAGGCGGTGTGAATCCTCGGCGCTTGCGCCTGTGGAATCTCCGCTTACCTGCATTTCCCGCAGGAGTGCCGTACCTTCCGTTTCAACCCCTGTTCAATAGTAATTCTATATACTTGCATAAAAACAGAGTTGACAACTGGGTATACTTTGTTTTATGGTAGTTATAAGTAAATTCAGAATATTTGCTGATCAGAGAACTGAAGGCATACTATCTCCTTGAATAGAATAATTGAGGAGATGGTATGCCTTTTTAGTCGTAGAAGGCGAAAAATAGGGGGAAATCCATGAAAAAGTTGATGGTTTGGTCAAGTGTAATTTTAGCCTTCGGTTTACTTGCGGGATGCAATTCTGAAAAAACGGAGGAAGACGCGAAATCAAAATCGGTTGAGCTATTGAATGTGTCATATGATCCGACACGGGAATTGTATCAGGAATTCAATGAAGCGTTTGCGAAGCATTGGAAAGAAGAGTCCGGCCAGGATGTAACGATTCAACAATCCCACGGAGGTTCCGGTAAACAAGGCAGGGCGGTCATTGATGGGCTTGAAGCGGATATCGTTACATTGGCGCTAGCTTATGATATTGATGCGATTCATGAAGCTAGCAACCTATTAGCGGCGGATTGGCAAAAACGCTTACCGGAAAACTCGACCCCATATACATCAACGATTGTGTTTTTGGTGAAGAAAGATAACCCAAAAGGAATTAAGGATTGGGATGATTTAGTTAAGAAGGATGTTTCGGTGATTACACCAAATCCAAAGACTAGCGGAGGAGCAAGGTGGAATTACTTGGCTGCGTGGGCTTTTGCCCAGAAGAAATACGATAATGACGAAGCAAAGATAAAGGATTTCATGAAGGAACTTTATCAGAATGTTGAGGTTTTGGATTCGGGAGCACGCGGTGCAACGACCACTTTTGTGGAACGTGGAATTGGTGACGTCCTGATTGCTTGGGAGAATGAAGCTTATTTAACACTTAAGGAGTTCGGTGATGATAAATATGAAATCGTCAATCCTTCGATCAGTATTCTGGCTGAGCCTCCAGTAGCTGTTGTCGATGACGTGGCCAAGAAAAAGGGAACCAAAAAAGTGGCTGAAGCCTATTTGAAATACCTATATACAGATGCAGGTCAGGAAATTGCCGCGAAAAACTTCTATCGTCCTAGGGATGAGAAGGTTCTCGCCAAATATCAAGATCAATTTGCGGATATCGATATGGTGACGGTTGATGGCAAGTTTGGCGGGTGGAAAAAAGCACAAGAAACACATTTCAATGATGGCGGTACGTTCGACGAAATTTATCAACCGAAATAAGCATGAGGGAGAAGATGTCTTCATATCTTCTCCCTTAAAATCCATAAGAAAGAGCTGGGGCGAAACGATGACAATAATGACAGAGGCCAAACGGAAGAATAAAAGGACCATACCCGGTTTTGGGTTGACGATGGGTTTTACGTTGCTGTATCTTACCATCATCGTTTTGATCCCGTTATCGATGGTTTTTCTAAATACGTTTTCAATGGGATTTCAGGAGTTCTGGGTGACCATAACAGAACCTAGGGTAGTCGCCTCGTATAAATTGAGTTTTATGACAGCGTTAACTGCGGCCTTCGTGAACGCGGTTTTTGGTGTTTTAATTGCCTGGGTGCTTACTCGCTATGAGTTTCCGGGTAAACGGATCATCGATGGATTGGTTGATTTGCCTTTTGCCCTTCCGACTGCTGTCGCCGGGATAACATTGACGACTTTGTACTCACCGAATGGCTGGATCGGTCAATTTTTCAGCTTTAAAATCGCGTTCACCCCTGCAGGAATCATCATCGCCCTTATATTCATCGGTCTTCCATTCGTTGTCCGGATGGTTCAACCGGTGCTTGAGAATATCGAAAAAGGGATGGAAGAAGCCTCGGCTTCCCTTGGGGCGAATCGTATGCAAACATTCATAAAAATAATCTTTCCCGAATTGATTCCAGCGATTTTGACTGGCTTTGCGCTTTCTTTTGCGAGGGCACTTGGAGAGTATGGATCGGTCGTCTTCATTGCCGGAAATATGCCATTTAAAACGGAGATTTCGCCGCTGATCATCATGACAAAGCTCGAACAGTATGATTATGAAGGTGCCACGGCTGTAGCGGCAGTCATGCTTGTCATTACATTTCTGATTCTGTTCACCATAAATGTCCTGCAATGGTGGACCGGCAAAAGATATTCAGGGAAGTAGGAGGGGACATATTGGAACATGAGCATTCAGTTGTTGCAAAAACGAATGGACCAGTCATCATGACGAAAAACGCAACAAAAGAGCCTAAATCGATACAGTGGATCCTTATTTCCATTGTTTTGCTATTTTTGACGTTATTTTTAGTCGTCCCGTTAATCGCCATTTTTGTAAAGGCGTTTGAAAAAGGGGCAGATGCTTATTTGGCGGCTATTGCCCATCCGGATTCATTGGCGGCAATCAAATTAACATTGATCGTCGTCCTCATCACTGTGCCACTGAATGCTGTATTCGGGGTAGTGGCTGCGTGGACGATAACAAAATATGATTTTAAGGGGAAAAACTTTCTAATAACGCTGATTGATTTACCTTTTTCGGTTTCACCTGTCATCGCCGGTTTGATTTTTGTCCTTTTGTTCGGCTTACATGGGGCACTTGGTACGGTGCTGCAATCGCTCGGCTTGAAAGTGATCTTCTCGATACCTGGGATTGTCATCGCCTCCATTTTCATCACTTTCCCATTCATTGCCCGTGAATTGATCCCGCTCATGCAAAGTCAGGGCACGTCCGAAGAAGAGGCATCACTGACACTTGGTGCAGGAGGGTTCAAGACATTTTGGTATGTCACGCTGCCTAATATTAAATGGGGTCTTTTATACGGTGTCATCCTTTGCAACGCAAGGACGATAGGTGAATTTGGGGCGGTATCGGTCGTATCCGGCCATATAAGGGGGATGACAAACACGATGCCGCTTCATATTGAAATCTTATACAATGAATATCAATTTTCGGCCGCCTTTGCCGTTGCATCCTTGATGTCCATATTTGCCATCATCACCTTGATCATCAAAAGCTTCATAGAATGGAAAACGGGCTTTAAATCGACAAAAGCCAGCTAGGAGGGGAAGAAATGAGTATCATCGTTGAAAACATCACAAAATATTATGGATCTTATCAAGCTCTTACAAACATCAATTTGGAAATTAAGAGCGGGGAATTGATTGCCCTTCTTGGCCCATCCGGATCTGGGAAAACATCATTACTGCGTATCATTGCGGGACTTGAGCAGGCAGAGAACGGGAATATCTTATTTAATGAAGAGAATTACACACATAAGCATGTCAAGGATCGAAATGTTGGCTTCGTCTTCCAGCATTATGCCCTTTTTCGCAATATGTCTATCTTTGATAATATTGCTTACGGGTTAAAGGTCCGCCCGAGAAAAATAAGGCCGAGTAAAAAAGAAATAGAACAAAAAGTGACTGAATTGCTTCAGCTCGTCAAGTTGGAAGGATACAAAGATCGGTATCCCTCCCAATTATCCGGCGGTCAACGCCAGCGTGTAGCCTTGGCAAGGGCCCTTGCGGTTGAGCCGAACATTCTTTTGCTCGATGAACCATTCGGAGCGCTGGATGCCAAGGTTCGCAAGGAACTCCGGCGTTGGTTAAGGAGGCTTCATGATGAATTTAACGTGACGAGTGTGTTCGTGACGCATGATCAAGAAGAAGCGATGGATGTTGCCGACAGGGTGGTCATCATGAATGAAGGGAAAATTGAACAGGTCGGAACCCCGGAAGAAGTATATGATCACCCGATAAATCCATTTGTTTATGATTTTCTTGGCAGTGTCAATCTTTTCAAGGGGAACGTCCAACAAGGAAAACTAGTAACAGGGAACGTGGAGATGAATGCACCTGACAGTGAAGATGGCGTGAGTACAGGGTATGTAAGAGCGCATAACTTCATCATTGAAAGAAAAGCTTCAGGAAAGGATTCGATTGCATCCATCATTGACCATATTCATACGATGGGAGCCATCGTCCGCATAGAAGTGATCCGTCACGATACGAACGAACCACTTGAAATTGAACTGAACAAAGAGCAATATATGGAGCTTGAATTAAGGAAGGGTGAAAGGGTATTTGTCAGACCAAAAGAGTTAAAAGTCTTTGTCGACTACATGGCTGGAATTTAAGCAAGAGTCGAATAGCGA
Organism: Peribacillus muralis; assembly: GCF_001439925.1. GTDB lineage: Bacteria > Bacillota > Bacilli > Bacillales > DSM-1321 > Peribacillus > Peribacillus muralis. Next base: position 110,897 of record NZ_LMBV01000003.1, on the reverse strand, counting down.
TGAAAAGGTTTCGGAAAGCATGACCTTCCGAAGCCTTTTTTGATTTCTATTCATTGGATTAAGGCAATCAAACAAACATCTCTCGTTCATGATCGTGAATTTCTGCCTGCCAATGGTCTCTGGTTCCTTGGTTATAAAATGTAGATAAATAGTCTTGCATCTAAATCTATTGCAGTTCATGTAAAATAATGGACGCTTTATCACATGGAAAAGTCGAAATTTCATGCATTATGTTAAAAATGAAATGTAATTGTAATATTGTTATTACGTATTTGACAAAATGTGATGATATACTACGAATTAAGTGGAAACATAGTAGAGTTTCAGAAATATATTTCATATTGTTACAACCTTAGAAGATTACATAATGAGTAAAAAAAATAGAGAAGAGTTCCCAGATATTTATTTTGACTGATGATTTTTCATAGAGAAAAAGAAGTGGGTCGATGGAAATGCACGGGGAGGAAAGCAGGGGAAATGAGCTTGAAGAAAAAACTTATCATATTAAATACGACAATTATGCTCGGTTTAGGAAGCGCTTTTGCGTTACCTTCAGTGAAGGCGGAGTCCATCTCGGACATTCAATCGCAACGTACAGGAATTCAATCAGACATATCAGAGGCAGAGCAAGTCATTAATCAATTGAAAAAAGAACAATCAAAAATGAATTCGCAAATTGCCCAGATTGAAACAACCATGAAAAAAAATGACGAAAAAATTCAAGAGACTAAGCAAGAAGTCAAAGATACGGAAAAAGCGATAGATTCTTTAAATAAAGAAATTAAAGCGTTGGAAGAAAGAATCGCTAAACGCGAGGAAGTCTTGAAAGAACGCGCCATTTCCTTCCAAGAAAGCGGCGGGGACGTTGATTACCTAGAAGTCGTTTTAGGTTCGAAAAGCTTTGGTGAGTTCGTTAATCGTGTTGGAGCGGTGGCCACGATCGTGGAAGCTGACCAACAAATCCTTAGCGAGCAAGAAGCGGATAAAGCTGACTTAGAGAAAAAACAAGATTCTGTAGAGAAAAAATTGCAAAACCTGAAAGATATGGAACTAGACCTTAAAGGCATGCAATCCCAAATTAAAGATCAAAAAGCAGAAATGATCGCAATGAAGGCAAAGAATGAAAAGAAAGAATCGGAAGCAGAAGCTCTTAAACAGTCTTTAGAGAATAAAGATGCTGGACTGGAAGCACAAATTGCTTCGATTCGTGATGATATGAAAAAAGAAGAAGATCGTAAAGCGACAGAGAAAGCAGATCTAGATCGTGCTGCACAAGAAGTGAATGCTTCAAAACCTTCTAGTGATGAGTCAACTAAAGGCGAAGCGGCGTCATCAAGTTCGCCTAAAGCTGAATCAGCTTCTAATTCATCTAAACACAGTTCTGCTGACAAACCGGCAGCTAGTAAACCTGAGAGCGTAAGCAAGCCAAGCAGCGCAAATACAGGCTCTGCCATTACAGCTGGCTATAAATATATCGGTAACTCGACTTATAAATTCGGTGGCGGAAGAACGGCATCCGATATTGCTAACGGATTATTCGATTGTTCAGGATTCGTTGCATGGGCTTATAAACAAGCGGGCGTTAATCTTCCAGCAAGTACGGGAGCATTGACAAGTGCGGGAACCCAAGTATCTAAAAGCCAAATGCAACCTGGGGATTTAGTATTCTTCAATACGTATAAAACGGATGGCCATGTCGGTATTTATGTCGGTGGCGGCAAATTCATCGGTTCGCAAAGTTCTACAGGCGTTGCAATCGCCAATATGTCAAGTGGATATTGGGCGGGGAAATTCAACGGCCGTGTCGTACGTGTAAACTAATCATGTTTTACTAAGCAGGAGGGCAGAGGCTCTCCTGCTTATTTTTTTTACAAAAAACGAAATTATTTAAGGTTGCTTGGAGCGGATTGCGAGAATCCTGCGGGAGCAGAGGCTCAACGCCCCGCCCTCTGGAAAGCTGAGCAGCGGAGTGGAAATCGACCACACCGAATTACTTGGTGAATAGCAGTAAAGTATGCGAAAACAGCCATTTTTTTTGAAAAAATATTAAAAAAAAATGAAACTTATTTTGATAATGAACGTAAATACTATAAGATAAAACAAGGATAGGTGATGTGGACTTTCAGTAAATCCCGGAAGACAAATAAGGTAGCATTATTTCATACTAGTAAACGGAGGCAAAAAAACATGATGAAAAAATTAATGGCTGCATTACTTACGATTACATTGGCATTCTCTCCAGTTGGTACCTACGTATTCCAGGACCACTCGGAGTCAGTTGATGCACGGGGCTACAAATCCGGAAAAAGAAGCTTCAATAGCAACAACAACAATAATTCTAATTTCCAAAACAAACAAACGAATAAATCGGATACTACTAATAAAGCAAAAACGAATACGAAAACGGGAAGCTCATTTGCTAAAGGCGGTTTAATGAAGGGCCTTATGCTAGGAGGTTTGGCGGGCTTGCTGTTTGGTAGCCTATTCGCCAATATGGGAGCTCTTGGTTCGATTCTTGGCCTCATGATTAACGTGTTAGCAATCATTGCATTAGTGGTTGTCATTCGTAAAATATTCACTTATTTCAAAGATAAGAAGAAGAAAGAGGATACAAATCCATGGAGAGGCTAAAAATCTCCGAACAAGATATCATCAATGCCGTTTGTGTTTACGTTGCTCGAAAGAAGCAGGTACAACCCAATGAAGTAGAAGTGGAATTGATGTATGATGATGATTATGGTTTTTCGGCGGAAACGTTTGTTGATGGACGAAAACAAGTGTTAATCACCATCAATTTGATAGAAGCACTTCGCTTATGGCTTGATGAATATATGAATAAAGATCCTTATTCTGGAATTGAGCTTGTGCTGGATGATGAAGAAGGCATAGTGGCTATGGTAAGTGAAAGTAATCGATAAAAAAAGGGTGCCGAGAAGGCATCCTTTTTTTGTGTGTGTATAGAACTGTAATCGAACATGGTTGAAGTGGATAGCACTAATAGAGAGTGTAGTTGACTGATGGAATGCACCCCATACTGGACTTACATTCCATTTGTTGCAAAAAAAGGGCATTGGAAGTAGGATGGAAATACGGGAACGCCAAAGGAGGAGAGTATGTGGCAGGTTATATAGAAGATATAACTTTCATGGAGGAACAGGCCATTAAATTCGGCAATGAACATATGGAAGCGATACTTGTACCAGCATTAGGAAGCAACCTTCTTTCGTTGAAGTTTAAGCATAGAGATATAGAAGTGCTGCGAACCCCAAAACGTTCGGCACACTATCGAGAACTCCCGATACTATATGGGATGCCCATTTTGTTTCCACCGAATCGAATTGAAGATGGACAATTTACTTATAAGCACACGACTTATAAGTTTCCAATCAATGAAAAAGAAAAGTCCAATCACATCCATGGTTTTTTGCATGCCTTGCCATGGAAGGTCATCGAAAGGAAGTTGATTGGAAATGAAATCGTCATCAAGACTGAATTTTCAAGCCGTGATTTTCCATCTCTCAGAAAGAGCTTTCCGCAAGATATCATAGTCAATTTGACTTTAACTTTAGTCGCAGATACGATGAACATGCAATTGGAAATCCTCAATAACGGCCTTGAGCCCTTTCCGTGGGGAGCTGGTTATCATACGGTGTTCAATTTTCCTTTTGGATCGGATAGTAAAATCGAGAATTGCCTCATTTCACTTCCTGTCAACAAACATTGGGAATTGAATGAACGTTCTTTGCCTACAGGTGAAATCCGGGATTCGTCCAATAAAAAAGAAATCCAAAACGGTTTTTCCCTGGAGGGACGGTTGTTTGATGATATATTCGGCTATGATGAGGAAAGCGATCTGAAAAACGAATGCGTACTTACGGATCAACAGGCAGGTGTGCAGGTCATTTATCATGCTGACCAACATTATAAATTTTGGGTGTTGTTCAATTAAGATGGGTTTGTTTGTCCTGAACCTTATACTTGGGTAACGAATGCACCCAATCTTAATATGTCAGACGAATTTACGGGATTGAGAGAACTAGGCGCAGGGGAGCAGGTGATACTGAAAACGAAACTGGTGTTGAAGGAGATATAAGAAAACACCCTGGCAGCTGCCAAGGTGTTCGAGGTTATACTTTCTTTCTCATCCAGACTGGGTAGAGAAGGATTCCAAATACATAAAGGGCTATGCCGAGTATGAAGGTATGCATATCCGCTGTGCCTGTTTTGATGACCCAGATTGAGTACGCTAAGGCGAGGATGGTGATGACTCCATCGCGAACCCTTGATCCCTTCATGATGTCATAGGTTTCCCCAGTCAAGACCAATTTCAACTGATACAGAACCGATGCAAGGTAAGGTATCAAATAGGCAAGTGTTGCGACAATCAAAGAGAATTTATAGGCTTCCGATATCGTACCCGAAATGGTCGAGAATAAGAAAATCTGTGTCATGATATTCGTTATTGTCATTGAACGTACGGGTGTGCCATTTTCATTCGCTTTGCCAAAATAGGCTGGAAAAAGATCGGATTTCGCTGCCTGGTAAGGAACTTCAGATGCAACGATAATCCATCCGATGGCAGATCCAAATAGCGAGATGACGGCAAGAGCAGCCATCAAATAGGTTCCGCTTGAGCCAACGACGGATTGTAATGCGTCCACCAGCGGCTTTTGTGACACTTTTAGTTCTTCTTGTGAAATGGCACCCATCGTCAATAAAGTGATGCCCATATAGATGGTAACGGCGATAAGCAAACCGATAATTGTCGCTTTTTTTACATCATTTTGCGATTTGGCACGATTTGAAAGCATGACGGCAGCTTCAATCCCGATGAAGGCCCATAATGTAGAAATCGCAGCAGCATTTACTTGAGCACCTAAAGAGATGGAAGTACCCGCCTTATCATAAAATTCGCCACCGTTTCCTAGATTGGCAGAATCAAAGATGAAAATCGTGATGATGATGAAGAACAAAAATCCAAGCACTTTTGTAATGGTAGCAAAAAGGTTCAGTTTACCAGCGCTATTAAAGCTTCTTACCAAGATTGCCTGAATCCCCCACAGGGCGATGGTACAAACTGCAAAGGTCAGCGCTTTGCCGAGTTCGAGTTGAAACGAACCAGCTGTATAAAGCACTTTCGCACTATGCATCACCGGGAAAAACGTCGATAGATATCCAGCAAATGAAATGATGACAGACGCTGTAGCCGCCCAATTCGCCGCCCAGTAACCCCAAGCCATGCTATACCCTGAGATTCTTCCTTTTGCAGGAGATTTAAACAATGATTGAGCATAGCTTTGAGGACCTGCCTTCAATTCCGGTTTCCGGACTGCCAAGTTGCCAAATACAAGAGCTATTAAAAATACGCCAAGTCCTGTAACGCCCCATGCCAATGTTGCCCCTAATGGACTGGATACCTGCGCTAATTGGGCAGGAAGCATGAAGATTCCGCCGCCGACCATATTCCCAACTACGAAAGTGGTCAAAATCAATAAACCCCATTTTTTATTAACCATATATAATCGAACCTTTCTTGAGTGCATTGTGTATTTTTATATTCCGAGTACTTATACTAAAATAGTATATCTCAAACAGTTTAGTTTGGTAAAGTGGTAAATAACTAAAATGTAAAAGAAAGATTAATCAGAATACTTTTAATTGTGTCATTGACAAAAGGAAGAGATTGGATTATATTTGTTAATACCAAGTTAATTGGTAAGAATAATGCGCTTTAAATTTCGTTTTTGGATATCCCCTAACATAAGCCAATCCTGTATATGGCCGATTAGTCAAACTAAAGGCACCCTTACATCTAATTAGATGCGGGGTGCCTTTTGTTTTAAAGCGCACGCTGGGGATTCGAAGTTCTAAAGAATTATTCTTATTCGCAAAGAAATCGGTAAAGAAACTGCCCATACGTATGAAACGAAGCTTTATTAAGACTAGTAAGGGGGAGAAAATATGGAAAAGAAAGAAGAATTGAAAATAAGGCATATCATTTCAAGTCTCGAAGATCTACAATATGGATCCGTGACAATAACGGTCCACGATGGGGAGATCACACAGGTGGATAGAACGGAGAAGAAGCGGTTCCCATTAGGGAAGGGCCGGACTGTAAAAGCAAGATGAATATGCGGTTTTTAGGGAGCTTTCATATGAAGGTTCTTTTTTTGCTTCTAAAAAAATATAGTGAAATTGGAATTTCGCGGAAGAATGTAGGGCATTGGACATGGTAGAATAAGTTATGTTTTAAAAAAGGAGGAATAGGAAATCGATGGCCTTACAAACTATTGAACACGATATCTTGGCATTAGTTGAAGGGTTTAACGGAAAAATCGCATATAAAATTGAAAATGGTTCTGGAGATACGATTGGTCTTCACAAGGAAGAATCTTTTCAATCGGCAAGTTTAATTAAAATACCCATGATCATTGAAGGGTATCGACAGAGTGAACGAAAGAAAATCAATTTGAAGCAATCCGTGACCATACCTCCGAGTGTAGTGGCTGGGGGATCTGGGGTCTTGCATACTTTGTCAAATAAAGTATCATTGACCGTCGAGGATTTATTGACCTTGATGATAACGGTTTCAGATAATACAGCGACGAATATGATGATGAGCTTGTTGGGCATTGATGAGGTGAATCAATGCATCAAGGAGCTAGGTTTGAAAAATACCAAGCTTGAACGGAGAATGCAGGATTTTAAGGCATTAAAGGAAGGGCGAGACAATACCATTTCCGCGGAAGATACAATTATCTGCCTTAAAGCCATACATACAGGCGACTTTTTAGCGAAAGAAAGCCAGGAAAGAATCATGCGTGTTTTTGACAATCAGCAATTAAAAGATAAACTTCCATCACTGATGGGCGGAGGAGTGAAGATCGCAAGCAAAACAGGTGGAATTCGGGGCGTTTCCCATGATTGTGCAATCATTCGCTCAGAGTATCAAACGGTTTATGCAGCCGTACTTACTGAAAATACAAGATCAGAGGAAGACAGCCGGCAAGTAATCAGTAAAATCGGTAAGCTGATTTATGATGGTATGATGTCAAAATAGATCTCGCAACTGTGCAGGACCATGATGATGAGAAGCTTTTCAGCTGTCGTTAAAGGAGAGTATGGGGAAACATGCTATATGACGAACGTAAATTGAAACGAGGTAATACGTGGAAGAAGGCAGTGAAATTAGCAATAGTAGGAGCTGTATTGTTAATCGTATATTTTGGCTTTCTGCATTTGAAAATTCAAGAAAGCATGCACCAGCCAATTCCGGGGGAGGCCGATTACCTTATCATTCTTGGGGCAAGGGTCAAGGGGTCCGTCCCATCATTATCTTTACAATATCGGATAGATAAAGCGGCCGAATACTTAACGGCGAACAAGCAAACAGTAGCCATTGTATCCGGCGGGAAGGGTCCTGGTGAGGACATATCGGAGGCTCAAGCGATGCAACAGGCGCTAGTCGAACAAGGAATTGAGGAAGCTCGCATCATCTTGGAAGACAACTCCACGACAACTTATGAGAATATTGTTTTCTCTAAAAAACTCATTCCTGATCCAAAAGCTCACGGAGTGATTGTCAGCAATGATTTTCATATTTACCGGGCAGTTAAAATAGCCACTAAAGAAGGATTGAATATCGAGGGAGTACCGGCAAAAACACCAAAAGTGTCAATGCCAAAATCATATCTACGTGAATATCTGGCCATCAGCAAATACTATTTGACAGAGTTTTTCGGAAGGTAAACCTTCCCTATCATGTAGTCGATTCCCTCCCTTAAATGGGCGGGAATTTCTTTACGTCCCGTATATCTGCATCGAAATCATCAACTTCCATCAAAAATTTGTTAAAGTCACAATTTAAATTCACAGGATAATTTGCTATCTTAATCATTTCATGTTAATCTAATAAAGAATTGTTTTTGATTGTGGAAGAGGATACTAGTTATACTCCAAATGATTAAAAATAGTAATACAATGTGTGTTATGCACTAGGAGGCAACAAATAATGGAACAAGGTACAGTTAAATGGTTTAATGCAGAAAAAGGTTTTGGATTTATCGAGCGTGAAAATGGAGACGACGTATTCGTACATTTCTCAGCTATCCAAAGCGAAGGCTTCAAATCTTTAGACGAAGGTCAAAAAGTAACTTTCGACGTTGAGCAAGGTGCTCGTGGCGCTCAAGCTGCTAACGTTCAAAAAGCTTAATTCATAATTAAATCGTAACCGATATGAACAGATCCCTTAATGGGGTCTGTTTTTTATTGTTGTCGAAAAGAAAAAACATATGAAAAAACCCACTCTTGAGCCGAGTAGGGTTTTACGACATTATTAGGCCTTTTTTAATTCTTCTTCAAAGAAAAAAGTGGTTGGATGTTCTTTTACGGTATAAGAATACCTCTTCATGTTTTTCACATACGCCCATTTATTAATGGTTACTAATTCATCAGTATCCTGAATGGTTACCGTTTCGCCAGTATTATATTTATTGCTTTTCAATTTATGCACCCTCTTTACTAATAGTATAACATATTTGGATATAAAAAATGTGTCCAAGATATGCCAAACCCTCATTAAACTAGAGGCAAGTGCGGTAATGTAGAGGCATGATTTATAAGTGTCGCCAATTCCCCGCTCATACTTTACAGTGTATGGAAAAAAACTGCATACCGGTCTAACAAAAAAAGGGAAATATAAGAGGTATCCGATATGGGCAAGTTTGACTGAAATGAGGTTGCTTCAGCATAAAACAGTCCGGACATATAGATGCCTGAAGCGATCCAATTAAACAATAACAGCCACGTGTATACCTTGTTCACAGGTAACACGTGGCTGAAGCAACTAGGAATCAGTTAATTAAAAAGCCCAATCCCCATTACGGAAGACAGGTTCCGAAGAGCCGTCCTGTTTGATGCCGTCGATGTTCATTTTCTCCGAGCCAATCATGAAATCGACATGTGTAAGGCTATCATTCAGGCCCATTTCGGCAAGTTCTTCTTGACTCATGTTTTTTCCGCCTTCAATACAGAAGGCATAGGAGCTGCCGATAGCGAGATGGTTTGATGCGTTTTCATCGAATAAAGTATTGAAGAATAAAACATTGGATTGGGAAATTGGTGAGTTGAATGGAACCAGTGCCACTTCGCCTAGATAGTGTGATCCTTCATCCGTTGCAACTAATTGCTTTAGGATTTCTTCCCCTTCTTCAGCTTGTACTTCAACGATCCGTCCTTCTTTAAAGGTTATGGAAAACTTATCGATGATGTTTCCGCCATAACTAAGCGGTTTTGTGCTGGAAACCATGCCGTTGACACCTGTTTTTAACGGAACTGTGAATACTTCTTCAGTTGGCATGTTAGCCATGAACTCGTGCCCATGTTGATTTGTGCTTCCTGCCCCGACCCAAAGGTGCTTGTCGGGTAACTCGATGGTCAAGTCCGTTCCTGGTGCTGTGTAATGCAATTTTTGGTAATGTTTTTCATTTAGATAATCAACCTTTTCGTGCAGGGTGTCATCGTGGCTTTTCCAGGCAGCTACAGGGTCTTTCACATCCACGCGAACTGCTTTAAAAATGGCATCCCAGAGCTTGGCGACGCGTGTTTCTTCCGCTTCTTCGGGAAATACTTTGGCAGCCCAGGCCTCTGAAGGGACGGCGACTATTGACCAGCTTACTTTATCTGATTGCATAGCTTGCCGCCACTTTTTCAAGGCAGTCCCTGATGCTTTTTGGAAGTTGGCAATCCTTTCTGGCTTTACACCTTTCAATAGATCCGGACTTGAGGAGATGACGGAAAGATAAGCGGCCCCGTTTTCGGCAAGTTCAATCGTTTCTTCTGCACGCCACTTCGGATATTCAGTAAAAACATCATCCGGCGCCATTTCATATTTGGTACGTGAAACGATATCGTCATTCCAATTTACGATGACATTGCGGGCACCGCTTTCATAGGCTTTTTTCACGATGAGTCGAACAAGGTCTGCGCCCTCTAGCATCGTATTTATGACTAGCGTTTGATCTTGTTGGATATTAACGCCTACCTTAACGGCAAGTTCTGCGTATTTTTCTAAATTTGCTTGAAAATCACTCATCATTTCAAAACCCCTTTTCCATATTATCAATTTTAATTGTACTTATTGTGCGTAAGAAAAAAAACTTTTTACTTACGTTAGTGGAAAATATCCTAGTTCCAAAAAGGGGTTTATTACACCTGGCAGTAGCAGCATCTGATCAGCGACTTTTTGGATCTATATTAATTTTTCCATCATGGTCCACATAACGTTCCCCATTGATTTCACTTAGGAGATTAATGGCGACTTGAGCACCATCGCCGACAGTGACTATCGTATGGACATCTATCTTTCATTCTATCAAAACTAAAGCAGGAAAGACTATTGAAAAGGTTCGAATAATCCAAATAATATAATTATTGAATCCTGCGGACTTAAAGAAAGAGGATCCCTTTTGGGACCCTCTTTAATTGGATATTGACTATCACTTATTCAAATTGATCCAGACGCTTTTGACTTCCGAATAGTTATCAAGTGCGTACGATCCCATTTCACGTCCGATTCCAGATTGTTTGTAGCCGCCGAACGGGGAAGCGGCGTCAAATGCATTGTAACAGTTCACCCAAACTGTACCGGCACGGAGTTTTCCGGCAACATAATGGGCATTGGCCAAGTCGCTTGTCCATAAGCCGGCAGCCAAGCCATATTCACTGGCATTTGCACGATTGATGACATCGTCTAAATCCTCGTATGGCATTGCGGCTATGACCGGCCCGAAAATCTCTTCCTTGGCAATGGTCATATCCTCTTCAACCCCAGCGAAAATGGTAGGGGAGACGAAGTAGCCTTGTTCACCTGGTTTATTGCCGCCGACAAGAACTTCAGCGCCTTCGTTTTTCCCTTTTTCAATATAGCCCATTACCCGGTTTTGCTGCTCCTCGGACACAAGCGGTCCGATTTGTGTATTGGGGTCAAGACCTGTCCCTTGTTTGATGTTTTTGGCATGACTGGCCATATCGGCAACGACGTTGTCATAATGTTTCTTTTGAATATAAACCCTTGATCCGGCACAGCATACCTGTCCTTGGTTGAACATGACTCCATTAAGGGCTCCCGGAATTGCTTTTGAGAAATCTGCATCGGGAAGGATGATGTTTGGAGATTTGCCTCCAAGCTCCAAAGTGACCCGTTTCATAGAATAAGACGCGGAACGCATGATCAATTTACCGACTTCGGTCGATCCGGTAAAGGCAATTTTATTTACTTGAGGATGGTCGACAAGCGCTTGTCCGGCCGTTTCCCCAAAGCCAGGCACGATATTGACGACACCATCCGGGAACCCGGCTTCTGCGACTAATTCCGCCAAGTAAAGGGCGGAAAGGGGTGTTTGCTCCGCTGGCTTCAAAATGACCGTACAGCCTGTAGCGAGTGCGGCACCAAGCTTCCACATTGCCATCAGAAGCGGGAAGTTCCAAGGGATGATTTGGCCCACAACACCGACGGGCTCATGTTTCGTGTAATTAAAGTAGTTTCCGCTTACGGGAATGGTCTGTCCGACAATCTTGGTGGACCAGCCGGCGAAATATCGCATATGTTCAATCGCTAAAGGAATGTCAGCATTGGTGGTTTCACTGATTGGCTTTCCATTATCCAATGTTTCCAGTTGAGCGAGCTCGGTTTTATTTTCTTCCATTAAATCTGCTAGTTTATACATAAGCCTACTGCGGGTGGCTGCACTCATTCTAGACCATGGTCCTTCGTCGAATGCCTTGCGAGCAGCTTTAACGGCTAAATCAATGTCTTCTTTATCTGCTTCATATACATCGGCAAGTTTTTGTCCTGTGGCAGGATTTGGCGTGGAGAAGGTTTTTTTAGATGCGCTTTCTACGAACTGACCATTAATGTAGAGCTTTTTTGGTCCTGTTAAAAATTTTTGCAGCTTTCCACTTACTTCTAACGTTAGATTTGTCATTAATTACCCTCCTGAATATAATAATTATCTTGGGCAAAACATGATGACTTCTTGTTAACGCTATGATTTATGCCATTATTATCATAAATCAAAAAGAAGGAATATTCAAACTATATGATTCGACATTCTGTGAGTGCCGAGGTTCTTATCGTTAAATCTTTTTGTCATGACATCTGTATTTACTATAGCTAAAAAGAAAGTTAATAGGTAAAATGAATAAGGTTAAGATAACTTAGAAGGTCTAAAGGTTTTCAGGAGGGTTATATGGGAAATGATACGAAAACGATCTCGCAGCGGAAATTACTTGGTATTGCGGGACTTGGTTGGATGTTCGATGCACTTGATGTCGGTATGCTTTCCTTCATCATTGTTGCATTGAAACAGGAGTGGAGCTTAACCAGTGAACAGGTTGGTTGGATTGGAAGCATAAATTCGATAGGGATGGCTGTTGGTGCCGTTTTCTTTGGGATGATGGCTGACAGGGTTGGAAGGAAAAATGTCTTTATCATTACGTTATTATTGTTTTCAATTTCAAGTGGCCTGTCTGCAGCAGTCAGTACACTCAGTTTGTTTTTGATTCTGAGATTTTTGATTGGAATGGGATTAGGAGGGGAGCTTCCGGTTGCCTCGACATTGGTCTCGGAAAGTGTTGAAGCAAGCAAAAGGGGAAGAGTCGTCGTTCTCCTTGAAAGTTTTTGGGCGGTTGGGTGGATATTGGCAGCGCTCATCTCATTTTTCATCATTCCAGCATATGGTTGGCGGGTGGCCCTGCTATTAAGTGCCGTTCCTGCTTTTTATGCGCTGTATTTGCGCTTGAACCTGCCGGATTCACCTAAATATACCGAGCTTGAAAAGAAAATGCGGCCATCTGTATTCAATCAGTTGAAAAGTGTCTGGAATAAGGAATATCTACGCCAGACAATCGTATTATGGATATTATGGTTTTGTGTGGTCTTTTCATATTATGGAATGTTTTTATGGCTGCCGAGTGTCATGGTCTTAAAGGGCTTCAGTATGATTCAAAGCTTCGAATATGTGTTGATCATGACGCTTGCCCAGCTTCCGGGCTATTTTTCGGCAGCCTGGCTAATCGAGAAGGTGGGACGTAAGTTCGTTCTGATCACATACTTGATTGGAACGGCCATCAGTGCCTATTTCTTTGGCTCGGCAGAGGAGTTAGCCTTCCTGATTGCATCTGGAATGTTTCTATCATTCTTCAATCTAGGGGCTTGGGGTGCGCTTTATGCCTATACACCTGAGCAGTACCCAACTGCCGTTCGTGGAACAGGCACTGGGTTAGCGGCTGGCATCGGCAGGATAGGCGGGGTCCTCGGACCATTGCTTGTCGGGTATCTAATTGCTTCAAGCACTCCGATTTCTACGATTTTCACGATTTTTACAATCGCGATTCTCGTGGGTGCCATTGCGGTGGCTTTCGGAAAAGAAACAAAAAACACCGTGTTGACTTAAACGCAAAGAGGGGACTGTATGTTAGTCCCCTCTTTGCTTTACGTAAAATCCTTTATGATGTCTAAAAGGGATGACGAGGCCATCTTCGGATTTTTTGCCTCCATGATCGCTGAAACGACAGCGGCTCCGGCTAGCCCTTTTTCAGTAAGCAAGGCAATGTTATCGGCGTTGATACCTCCAATTGCGACGGCTGGAATCGAAACGCTTCGGCAGATTTCCTCCAAATCGCGAATCGCCATTGGCGTAGCATCTTGCTTTGTTTTTGTCGGGAATATAGAGCCAACACCGAGGTAGTCGGCTCCATTTCGCTCCGCTTCGAGAGCTTCCTCCAGATTAGAAACGGATACACCGATTATCATCTCGTCCGGGACCATTTGCTTGATGACGGAAAGCGGGAGGTCATCCTGACCAATATGTATCCCGTCCGCACCAACAGCAAGGGCTATATCCACCCGGTCATTGATGATCAGGGGCGTGGACAATTCGTTCAATACTTGTTTAAGTGCGGCGGCTTTTTTATAAAAAGAGAGGGAGGACTGGTTCTTCTCCCTAAGCTGTACAACCGAAACGCCTCCAGAAACCGATTCCGAGATGATATTGGTCAAACTTTCAGGTGCTATCGACTCTTCCGTAACTAAATATAGCCGTAAATCAATTTGTGATTTCTTCATTTATTTTCACCTCTTTTAGCCACGTTTTCTTATTCATTGTCGATATTGCATCAATTAAGCGCACACGAAATGTTCCTGTGCCTTCATTCTTTTGCAGGCTTTCGGCAGCGAGTTCTCCTGAAATGCTCATCGTCGAGATCCCGGCAACTGCTGCAGCATAATAGTCATCCGTGACGCCGGAAAAGGCGCCGATAAGAGCGGTAGCCATGCATCCCGTGCCTGTTACATTCGTTAATAGAACGTTCCCGTTATCAATGATGGTCGTCTGTTTCCCATCGCTAACAGCATCAATTGCCCCGCTGACCACGATGATGCTATTCAATCGATCTGCCGCAGATGAGGCAAGCGCTGCATTGCTTATTGCCAGTTCCTTTGAGTCCACTCCTCGTGTAACGATATCCCCGCCGATCAAACGATGAATCTCGCTCGCATTTCCGCGGATGATCTGGAAGGAAACCTTCTCTAGGAGCTCACTAGCCTTCTCTGTTCGATAGGGGGTTGCACCAACTCCCACCGGATCGAAAATGACCGGGATATTTCTCGAATTTGCTGTCCTGCCGGCTAGCTCCATGGCTTCAAAAGATCTTTCATCAATCGTACCGAAATTCAGCACCAAGGCATCTGCCAATTTAACCATATCTTCCACTTCTTTGGGGCTGGATGTCATAACAGGCGATCCACCGATGGCGAGTGTAGCATTCGCACAGTCGTTGACCGTAACAAAGTTAGTAATTTGGTGAACTAATGGTTTTCTTTCTCTTATTTTTTCAAACAAGTCAGCTGCCGAAAGCTTCATATGGATTCACTCCGTTCTTTTTTTGCAAATGAATGAAAATGGTGGACAGGCCCATGACCCGCTCCTATTGAAAAACTATTGCGTATCGCTTCAGAAATATAGAGCTTCGCCTGTTCAATCGACTCTCGCAGTGATAGTCCATTTGCCATGTTGGATGTAATCGCGGAGGAGAGGGTACAGCCTGTACCATGAGTGTTTTTTGTATCAATTCTTTCTCCCTTGATCCAGTGAAAATTCGTCCCATCATAAAAAAGGTCGTTGGGATTTCCCATTGCATGGCCTCCTTTAAGTAAAACGGCATTAGAACCCAATTCAGTCAAGGATAGACATGCCTTGTAAAAATCTTGCTCGGTTCGAATCGATAAGCCTGTAAGAACCTCAGCCTCTGGTAGGTTAGGGGTGACAAGCGTTGCAAGCGGAAGCAATTCCGTTTTTAAGGCTGTTACGGCTCGTTCATCCAGCAAATGGTGCCCGCTTTTGGAAATCATGACTGGATCAAGGATGACGTTTAAAGGCAAATAGGTAGTAAGAGCGTCAGCGACTGTTTCCACAATTTCTTTTGAACCAAGCATACCTATTTTCACTGCATCGACGTGAATATCTTCAAAAATGGCTGCAATTTGATCAGTGATGATCGCTGTATCGATAGCCTGAATGGAACGTACTTCCATGGTGTTTTGTGCAGTAACGGCCGTGATGACGGACATCCCGAAGATCCCGTGTGCTGAAAATGTTTTGATATCGGCTTGTATCCCTGCGCCGCCCCCTGAGTCAGAGCCTGCGATCGTTAATGCTTTTTTCATGAAAAAACCCCTTCAGAAAATTATTTTTTACTAGTATTTTCAGTAAAATGAAAGCGAAAATGGCACCTGCAAATGAACTAAGCATAAAAGCTGGTAAAATACCAAAAAGAGCGGCTTTTTCTCCCAATAGCAGCACTGCGATTGGATAACAGGCAAGCGATCCTAAAATGCCGGTCCCCAAAACTTCTCCTAGACATGCGTATGTCAGGCGTTTTGTTTTGCGATAAAGGTACGCAGCCAACAGTGCACCAATCATGCTGCCCGGAAAGGCGAAAAATGAGCCTGTTCCAGATATGTTTCTAATCAAGGAAACTAGAAAAGCTTGCGTTACCGCATAGGCAGGGCCGAGTAAAACAGCAGTCAGGACATTGGCCAGATGCTGAACGGGAAAGGCTTTGACAAATCCTACCGGAATGAATATGAAGGAACTGGTTATTGTCGTTATAGCCGTGATCATTGCTGTCAACGTCATTTTTCTGATTGGGTTCATCAAGAAGACCTACAACGGCCAATCCTGTTCGTTTTGAACCATATCCCAGAATAAATATTCATAGCGGGATGTAACTAAAAAGTGCTTTTCTAATCTAAGAAGTTCCTTTTCTGGCATGTTTTCCGTCAATTCTTCCAACAAAGCGATCAGCCACTTATGTGCTTCCCCGAATTCAGGAGATGAATAAGACCTAATCCAATCTGCATAGCGATTGTTTTCCAATGCTGCCCCATTTTGTTCTTTTAATAGCAAACCGATCTCATAATAATCCCAAGCACAAGGAAGGAGACAAGCGATCAAATCTGCCAAAGTCCCATGCTGAGCTGCATTTAGCATGTAGCCTGTATAGGCTAAAGTGGTTGGAGTAGGTTCTGTAGCATCCAATTCCTTGGAACTGATTCCGAATTCGGAAGCATAATGCCGATGAATATCCATTTCCACTTGAAGGGTTTCGTTTAAAATTCTCGCAAACTTTGCCATGGTTTCGATGTTTTGGGCTTTGATGACACCTAAAGCAAAGAGCTTGGAATAATCCATAAGATAGATATAGTCCTGCTTCAGGTAATAGGCAAATTTCTTTTCAGGAAGGGTGCCGTTTCCAATGGCCTGGACAAAGGGATGTGAATGGTTTCTTTTCCAAATCTCTGCTGCCCGTGCATGCAGTCGCTCACTGAATGTTTCTAATTTAGTATTCTCCATTGTTCATCCTCCTTTAGAATGGATAAAAAAAACCCGTTCCTGAATAACGGAACGGGGCAGATTAATATAGTCGGAATGGACGATATCATCCACTTTCCTCCGCCGGTATGAGCCGGTTCAGGTTCAAAGGGTCCGGAATTACTTCCATCTCAGTCTTGACAAGACTCCCCTAGTGGTGTGAATTGTATGTAATTATTGACATCATATCAGAAAGCCAAGAAAATGCAACCTGCTTTTAGGATGAAATAGGGGAAACCGGCAATTGACTTTTGTGAATTATTGGGATAAAATTAACGATACAACATTAATATAGTTTTATTCTTATCCAGAGAGGTGGAGGGACTTGGCCCTATGAAACCTCGGCAGCAGACCCATTATGGGAACTGTGCTACATCCAACAAGCTATTGCTTGGAAGATAAGAAGAGCCGTCCCGAAACTGTCAGCCTCTTCTTTAATTAGAAGAGGCTTTTATTTTTGCGAAATAGCGTTTAAGGACATAATAGAAAAGGTATATATAATTTGGTGAAAATGAATTCGTTAAGGCAGTTTAGGCTCTAAGCTGACATGGAAAGGAGCCATTAACATGGCAGAAGTATTTAAGAGGGTCGAACAGAGGAAAGCGTTGCTGATAGAAGAGCTATTGGCGAAAGGAGTTTACAAAACCTCTGATGAAAGGCATCTTTATGATGTCTCGTTAAAAGTATTGGAAGATGAATATAAAATAGTTATAAATAGGCCTGATAGCGAGTCTCCTACCGAATGGATGACATAGTAAAAGGCAGGCAATTTTTTTGCATCTTAGGCTAAAATATATATTGTGGAAAAGCATTCGCTCTGTATAGGGGGGATGCTTTTTTATATGTAAAGAAAGGTTGTCACAAAAAGTACACAATTAACGAAGATAATAGGTGTTTTGTCACATAAATACTATAAAATAACACATCTTTACTTCCAAAAAATAGTTGATTTTAACTATGAATTTCATTATGATGATAAGTGTAAAAATATTGAATATATGGGAGGTGGATATAAAATGCTGTCCCGAAAGGTAACCCCAGAAAAAATAGAAGAGAAGAGAAAAGAAATGATTGAATTGGCAGAAGTTTTCGGAATAAACAGTCTTCTGACCATTCAAGCAAGTCAAGAATTGGACATCTTGTTAAATGCTTTAACAAAGTCAAAGGAAAAGGAATATTTTTCGATTCAGAAAAAGTATAAGTACTTTTAATTTGCGACTGGGTTTACACATGACGATGGACTTATTCGTTTAAATAAAAAAACTACTGCTGAAGGCAATAGCTTTTTTAAGAAAATTATCCATCAACTCGTTTACCTAGGATGACTAAATCCCGTTCAATGCCATCCAGCTCGGCGACTTGCGGTAAATGCGCCCATTCTTCAAAACCAAATTTGGAGAAAAGCTTCATGCTAGGTATATTATGAGCGAATATGAAACCTAATAGAGTCTTCACCCCTAATTTCGGGCTTACTTCAATTGCCTTCTGAATCGAAACCCGTCCGATTCCCTTTCCTCGGAAATAATCATCAATGTAGATGCTGATTTCTGCCGTGGAATTATAGGCAGGCCGCCCATAGAAAGATTGAAAGCTCATCCATCCTGCAGTTTTTCCTTCAAAAGTAATGATATATAGCGGTCTGCTATCTGAATTATGTTCCTCAAACCATTTAATCCTCGATTCAACAGATATCGGTTCCGTATCTGCAGTAACCATTCTTGAGGCAATTGTCGAATTATATATTTCCACAATTTTCGGTAAATCCGCTAATTCAGCCTCCCTGAATTGTATGTACTCGTTCATCATTCAATCTCCAATCTCTCACTTTTTGCAACGTTCAGAAGGGTTATCCATCCTCGTTCTGATAAGAAGCGTGAACATAACCAAATCATCTGAAAGTTTTATATTATCATACACTTTCTCCTCTTTACCTGCCAATTTTTTTTTATTGTTACGAATGCTGATGTTTGGGGTATGTAACATATAAAATGCTTCTTAGAAATTAGGCAAAAGGAGAAATAAATGAAAAAATTAGCAGGTTTATTAATGATTGTATTAGTTATATGTTTTGTTGCCTATAAATTTCAGGCTGCGGAGTCGGACCGTGTGCAAAGGGTGATGGCTTTTGGGGATTCTTTGACTTACGGTAAAGGAGACAAGCACGGGCAAGGCTATGTGCAGGGCCTGGAGGATGAATTAAACAATTCCGAGTCGGAACAAAAGGTTAGTTTCTGGAATTATGGTATAAAAGGGCAGGAAACGGATGGCGTCATCGAACAGCTCGAAGATTATCGCATTCATACTAAGCTTGATAAAGCGGATACTTTCATCGTTTATATTGGCACGAATGATTTCATCAATAGTAATGGCGGAGATTTGAAGGGAATAAACGATCACAAAATCGATGGAGGCAAACGGGAATATATCAGGCATCTAGAGAGGATCACTTCAACACTTTTAAAGGAAAATGATAAGGCAGATATACTGGTAGTAGGGCTGTATAATCCGATAGTAGGAAACGGAAGGATTGAAAAGCACATTCAGGATTATAACCAATCGATCGAGGCTGTAGTGAGTAAGGATAAGAGGATGTTGTTCATTCCTACCGACGATTTGTTTAAACGGAAAAAGAAAGCCGAGTATTTCAGTGATAACATTCACCCGAATGAAAGAGGGTATAAGCTTATTACAAATCGGATTCTGGAAAGTTACGATTTTAAATGAAGCAGCATTCCTGTACGTAGAGTGTAGACAAACTCGATTACAGTTTTGGTGAATTGCATATGTCCGTTTCATTCCACTTTGAGTGAAAACGAAGTTGGTATCCCGATATCACCCAGTTTGGAGGTTCTAACCTTCAACAGTTTCATTGCACTGCAGGCGCTCTCTTATCCAGCGGGCGGTCCGTGAGCCACCTCGGCTTTTAGCCTGCGGGGTCTCACGTAGACTCGCATTTCCCGCAGGAGTCTCGCACCTTCCGATTCATTCCACTTTGCTTGAACACGAAGATGGAATCTCGATTTCTCCCAGTTTGGAGGTTCTGTACTTCGCCCGTTTCATTTCACTGCAGGTACTTAGCTTTCCAGACAGGCCCTTGACGCAGGCGGTTGCGGGAAATTCAACCACCAGGAAATAATCGGGATACTGGATTTTCTTTTCGTTTAATAGGTGTTATTATTTTACACCTATTAGAGAACATGAAATAATTATTGGAGATTAATTAGGCTTATAAGAGGAGATGCTAATGATGAATGAGAATGAAAAAATCAGGGAAGAAATTCTGAATACGGTCAATGGGCTATCCGATGAACAGCTGAATGCCAATCCTGAAAAAGGCCGCTGGAGCATTATCCAAGTATTGGATCATTTATACTTAATGGAGCGTGCCATCACAAAGAGCATTGCCGATAAATTGAAAAGTGATGAGAGAGTTCAAGCTGTGGACAAACCGATAGAGCTTACGGTTAATCGAGATGTAAAGGTAGAAGCGCCGTCATATGTCGTTCCGTCCGATTCATTCCAAACTTTGGATGAGGTTAAGGATAAGCTGGCCGAATCTCGCTCTGCTTTCGTACAACTCGTCCACAATGCAGATGAAAATGACCTTGAGCAAAAGTCGTTTCCTCATCCTTTATTCAAAGATTTAAGCTTGAAGCAGTGGATTCCGTTCGTGGGATTTCATGAAAAAAGGCATTTATTGCAAATTGAAGAACTGAAATCTAAATTATAAAACAAGAAAAAAACTCATCCACCTTTGGTTGAGTTTTTCACTTTAGACAGGAAGGATCGTTCTGTGAAAGCAAACAGGGTAAGGGCATGGTTGGTCTTGTTTTTTTTCGGATTGTTGGCAATTGTTTTGTACAAATACATGATTCCTCCTAATCTTGATGAAATCAAACTGGCTGATGAGCTGCATCCGATCGTCGCCCAAAATAAAGATGAGCTGATTCAACAGGCTAATGAGTTAGGAATACCAATCATCATTACAGCAGGGTACCGTTCTGTGGAAGAACAAAATGAACTCTATGAAAAAGGCCGCTTAAGTACGGGAAACATCGTAACATATGCCAAAGGCGGGGAGTCGCTTCATAATTTCGGATTGGCGATTGATTTTGCCCTTCTCAACAAACAAGGTGAGGCCATTTGGGATATGGAATATGACGGAAATGATAATGGTAAATCGGATTGGATGGAAGTCGTCACCGTTGCTAAGGAGTTAGGTTTTGATTGGGGCGGGGATTGGCCAGGGTTTAAGGATTTTCCTCATCTTCAAATGACATTTGGCTTGAGCCTAAGGGAGCTGCAGCAGGGCAGGCAGCCTAAACCGGATGATTTAAACTAATCAAGCAGGAAAATAGTCATCTGTATTGCTTTACCTGTGAGAATTAGATAAAGTTAACTAGTGAGAAATCAGACATGAAGGAAGTGCAATCACCATGGAAGAAAAAAAGCATTGCCGGGACTCTTTGGTCATAAAAACAAGCCTTGTCCTCCCTCCCGATACAAATAATATGGGAACGATGTTTGGAGGCAAGTTAATGGCATATATTGATGATGTAGCGGCTATTTCCGCCATGCGTCATGCAAGAAGCACCGTAGTTACCGCTTCGACTGATTCGGTTGATTTTTTGCACCCTATCCACGAAGGAAATGCAGTTTGTCTGGAAAGCTTCGTGACCTATACGGGCAGGACATCCATGGAAGTCATCGTAAAAGTGATTGCTGAGGATTTAGTTACAGGAGATCGCAATTTATGCGTCATTTCCTTTTTGACCTTTGTCGCCATTAATGAACAAGGCAAGCCTATGCCAGTTCCAAATCTGGTTCCTGAGACCGAAATGGAAATCAATTTAAATGAATCGGCAAAACAACGGGCACAAATCAGAAAAAAAAGAAGAGAAGATACACAGTTCATTGCAAGCACCTTTGGCGTGAAATTACCGTGGACCGATCAATCGAATCCGGGATTATATAAAAATGAACCAAATCGTTGAGTGATTTGGCCAGTTTGTAGACAAAAAGGTTTCAGAGAGGTTTCCCTTTCGAACCTTTTTTAATTTAATTGGATATGAAACAGATTTAGAGACGCTCATAATTAAAAAATAAAGATCCTAGACCAAATCAATTAGTGATTTGGTCTTTTTATCGGCAAAAGACGTTTGGCTGCCAACCAAGCGTCGATCCATTCAGTACTAGTCATCACTTGCCAAAATACCAAAAAACCGTAAGATACTTATGAAAAGATTGATGAAATCAAGATAAAGATTCAAGGCCATGAGCGGAACTTCTTCGGCGGTTACACCGTAATGCTTCATTCGATTGAAATCATATAAAATATATCCGCTGAAAACTAAAATCCCAATAAATGAAAAGACCAACATGGCTGTTGAGCTTAAGGGAAAGAAAATATTGAAAATGCTAATGACCACTAAAGCAAGCAAAGCGGCTAATAGCATTCCTCCCAAGAAAGAAAGATCTCTTTTCGTGGTAGTAGCATAAATGGCCAGGCCGCCAAATACCACTGTCGTCGTCACACCGGCTAAAATCACAACATTTGCCCCGGCAGCGGCCAGGTAGTGTGCGATGATCGGGTAGGTGGTGATCCCGGAAATCAATGTGAAGCTATACAGAAATGTGTATCCGATCGCTTTTTTCCTCCGCATGATGAATGCCCCAATCAACATGGCAATCTCCAGAATCGCTAATGGAAGGAACAAGGCTGGAGGAACAAACGTGCCGATGGCCATCCCCATTACTGAGATAGCGAGTGATAGCGCGAACGTCCGCATGACGGATGGCATATAGGTTTGTACAGTATGTGAATACATTTTATCACCTCAAGAATTATTTTCTAACGTTTCATACGAATGGGTTTTGAAAAGGTTTCATTGCTTGTTTTGAAAATAAGGTGTTTTAATAAAAAAGTTTTGAAATATATATGAAGGAAATGCCTTTTTTATGATACTCTTACAAATATACTAATTTTTCTGAAATATCAAAATAATCATACCGAAACTAATCTGAGATACGTAAAATGACAAGTAACAGAAATAAGTATGAACGAAGAAATAGTTATTTTCAAATAATTAATCTGGAATTTTTTTTTCTAGGCAATGAATCTCACTTCAAAACTTTACTGTATAACAGTTATAAAGAAAATGATTTGAAGTATAAGAAAATTATTCCTAAAATTATAAATAGTTAAATAATTGTAATAAATTTGTATAAAAACTATTGAATTAATGGTAAAAATTGATTAAAATCTTAACTAATTATCAGAAGATTAATTATTTTCCCGATAAAATAGTTTAGGGGGAGCAAGGATGAATAAAGCTATTCTGAAAATAGAGAATCTGACTACCTCATTTCGAATCGGAAACAAATATCATGCTGCTGTGGATGATGTTTCGTTTACGGTGGCTGAAAACGAAATTGTGGCCGTTGTTGGAGAATCAGGTTGTGGAAAAAGTGCATTAGCGTTATCCATTATGCAGCTGCATAACAAGCTGAGGACTAAATCCGAAGGAACGATCCATTATAACGGCCAAAACCTGCTAAAGCTGAATGATACTCAAATGAATAAAGTTCGCGGTAAGGAATTGGGGATGATCTTCCAGGAGCCTTTGACGGCTTTGAATCCGCTTATGACGATTGGAAAACAAATCGAGGAAAATCTTGATTATCATACAAGCCTTTCCAAGGATGAAAAAAAGCAAAGAACGATCGAACTGTTAACACAGGTCGGAATTCCTTACCCTGAACGGACATATAAGCAATATCCGCATGAACTCTCGGGCGGGATGCGGCAAAGGGCGATGATCTCGATTGCCATCGCTTGCAATCCAGCTCTTGTCATTGCCGATGAACCTACGACTGCCCTGGATGTCACGATTCAAGCGCAAATACTCGATTTGCTGAAGGATATCCAAACAAGGACAAAGATGGGGATCATTTTAATTACTCATGACTTGAGCGTCGTGGCCGAGGTTGCGGACAGGATCGTTGTCATGTATGCGGGTCAAGTAGTGGAAATGGGAAGTGTCAAGGAAATATTCAGCAATCCGCTGCATCCATATACGAGGTCGTTGTTGAATTCGATTCCTTCGGCAACGCATGAGAAAAACCGATTGCATGTTATTGAGGGGATCGTACCATCGATTGCAAAAATGGATAGGGTTGGATGCCGTTTCCAAGACAGGATTCCTTGGATTTCTAAGCATGCTCATGAAGAGAGACCTCAGCTTCATGAAGTGGACAAGGGTCATTTCGTACGTTGTACCTGCTATAAACAATTTTATTTCCAAGCTGAAGGAGATGAATCGACCCATGACATTACTCAAAGTAGATAACTTAAAAGTGCATTTCCCAATTAGGGGCGGTTTTTTTCGAAGGGTGGTCGATCACGTAAAGGCAGTGGACGGCGTTTCCTTTGAATTGCAGCAAGGGGAAACATATGGTTTGGTCGGAGAATCGGGAAGCGGCAAGTCGACGACAGGCAAGGCAGTTGTCAAGCTAAATGATGTGACATCGGGGCAAATCCTATTTGAAGGCAGGGATTTAGCGGGTCTAAGTAGAAAAGAGATTAAACCATTCAGAAAAGATATTCAAATGATCTTCCAAGACCCGTATTCATCATTGAATCCAAAGAAGAGGGTACTGGACATCATTGCTGAACCGTTGAGGAATTTTGAACGGCTATCTCCTGCAGAGGAAAAGAAAATCGTTCAGGACTTCCTCGACAAGGTTGGTCTCAGTCCGGAATCGATACTTAAATATCCTCATGAATTTTCAGGGGGACAGCGACAGCGGATTGGAATTGCCCGCTCATTGACATTGAAACCTAAATTGATCATAGCGGATGAACCGGTATCGGCCTTGGATGTTTCCGTACAGGCTCAGGTACTGAATTTTCTTCAGGATCTTCAAACTGAGTTCAATTTGACCTATTTATTCGTCGGACATGATCTAGGTGTCATCCGGCATATGTGTGACCGAATGGGTGTTATGTATCGCGGTAGATTGGTAGAGGAAGGCAAAAGCGATGAAATCTATGAAAACCCCCAACATATTTATACGAAACGCTTGATTGCCGCCATTCCTGATTTAGAGCCGGAAGTTCGTGGGGAAAAGGTGAAGCTGAGAAAAAAACTTACGGCAGAATATGAATCTTCCTATTCGAAGTTTTTTGATGAGGATGGACGGGCCTATGATTTGAAGCCAATCTCACCAACACATAGAGTCGCATTACATTAAGGAGGTGGAAAGGATATGTGGAAGTTTATCCTCAGACGTTTAGTAGTTATGATTCCGCAGCTCTTTTTATTAAGCATCATCGTTTTCATGATGGCAAAAGCCATGCCGGGAGATGCCCTGTCAGGGCAGGAACTCAACCCTAATTCCAATCCGGCCGAGCTTGATAGGA
Organism: Peribacillus muralis; assembly: GCF_001439925.1. Lineage (GTDB taxonomy): Bacteria > Bacillota > Bacilli > Bacillales > DSM-1321 > Peribacillus > Peribacillus muralis. The sequence goes on along the minus strand of NZ_LMBV01000003.1, from coordinate 85,544 downwards.
TCAGGGAAGAACTTGGATTGAATGATCCTTGGTATCAACAATATGGAAGATGGGCAGCAAATGCTGTACAAGGAGACTTCGGTATATCTTATACGCATAAAACACCGGTTATGGATGTTATCGAGGACAGGCTTTGGAACACGGTGTTCCTGGCATTCGTCACGCTCATCTTTACATATATGCTCGCAATTCCGTTAGGCATACTTAGTGGCAGGTATAACGATACATGGGTGGATAAAACCGTTACCGGTTATAGCTATCTAGGATTTGGCACACCGATATTCATTTTTGCGTTAATTATGTTATTCATTTTCGGCTTTGCCCTTGATTGGTTACCGTCTGGGGGCAGTGTGGATTCAAAGGTGGATGAAGGAACGTTCGCCTATGTTGTAAGTAAGATCAATCACTTGATTTTACCGGCTTTAAGTACGGCTTTAATTGCCACGACAAGCACGATCCAATATTTGCGTAATGAAATCATTGATAACAAAATTAAGGATTTCGTCAGGACAGCCCGTTCGAAGGGGGTGCCTGAATCAAATGTATATTCCCGGCATATTCTGAGAAATTCGTTTTTGCCGATCGCGGCCTTTTTAGGGTACGAAATTACCGGATTGATTGGTGGCTCTGTCATAATCGAGACCATTTTCAGTTATCCGGGTCTTGGGCAGCTCTTCCTTAGTTCAGTGAATCTGAGGGATTTCAGCGTTGTCACGGCTATCGTCATGATGACGGGCTTTGCCACTCTGCTTGGCACACTTCTTTCAGACATCATACTTAGTGCGGTTGATCCGCGCATACGGATAGAATAGGAGCGGGGTGAGTCGTATGGAAATGAAAGTAGAAACAAGAAAGAACGTACAAGTGCAAGATGTAAGCCCCTCAGGGATGAAAATCATCTGGCAGGAAATCAAAAGAGATAAGCTTGCCATGGGCTCCTTAATCACATTGGCAGCTATATTAATTTTCGTTTACGGTGCGTCGTTCTTTATGGATGCCAAGGAAATTGCCAAGGTCGATTTTCTCTCCATTTATTTGGAACCATCTTCAGATTATTGGCTTGGAACCGATTATGGGGGGCGGGATGTGTTCGGCCAATTGATCGTCGGGACAAGGAACTCGTTCACGATCAGTTTGTTCATCACCTTGTTCACGGCCATCATCGGTCTGACATTAGGGCTCCTAGCTGGTTACTTTGGCGGCGCTACCGATAATGTGATCATGCGTGTTATCGATTTCGTGATCGCCTTGCCGCAATTGATGTTCATCGTTGTTGTAGTAACGATTGTACCTGTGTTCAATGTTTATGTTTTCATCTTGATCATGACGATGTTCCTATGGACAGGAAAGGCACGGCTGATCCGTTCAAAGGCTTTGTCAGAGCGTGAGCTGGACTATATCCACGCCTCACAGACACTCGGGACGCCGCATTGGAAAATCATTCTTTTTCAACTTCTCCCCAATGTGAGTTCATTGATCATCGTTAACTTCATTTTGAACCTCGCTGGCAATATTGGCTTAGAATCCAGTTTGACTTTCTTAGGATTCGGTCTTCCAGAGAGCTCACCGAGTCTCGGTACGCTCATCAGTTATGCTCGAAATCCAGATGTTTTGGAAAACAAATGGTGGATATGGGTACCCGCATCGCTCATGATTTTAGTGCTGATGCTGAGTATAAATTTTGTTGGTCAAGCGTTAAAACGCGCCGCCGATGCAAGACAAAGAAGAGGATAAAAAAAGGGGAGTGTGTGATATGAAGATCAAAGGCTATAGTAAGGTATTGAGTGCATTGGCTATTTCGTCTCTGTTGCTTGCGGCATGTTCGAATGATACGGAGAAAACATCAACGAAAGAGAAAAAGGGCAAAGCTGTCGAACAGGTTGATACGACTAAATTCTCGACAAAGACAACTAATCAAGGGAAGCCAATCAAAGGTGGCCACCTGACATATGGGTTGGTATCGGATACACCGTTTGAAGGTATCCTGAATAAAGTTTTCTATCAAGGCGATCCCGATAACCAAGTTATCACATTCTTTGATGAAGATTTATTGGATACAGATGAAGATTATGTATTCACGAATGAAGGTGCCGCTTCTTATGAGATTTCAGACGATCATAAAACAGTGACGCTTACGATTAAAGACAATGTTAATTGGCATGATGGAAAGCCTGTGACTGGTGAAGATTTGGAATATGCCTATCTTGTGATCGGAAGCAAGGAGTATAAGGGTGTACGCTATGATGAACAAATGGCTTTAATCGAAGGAATGGAAGAGTATCATGCCGGGAAGGCCGATAACATTTCAGGCATTAAAGTGGATGGTAAGAAAATCACGTTCACTTTCAAGAAAGGAAATCCTTCCGTCACGACTGGACTATGGACATATCCGCTTCATAAAGATTACTTAAAGGACGTTCCGATTGCAGAGCTGGAATCTTCAGATAAAATTCGCAAAAATCCAATTGGTTTTGGACCTTTCAAAGTGAAGAAAATCGTTCAAGGCGAAGCTGTCGAATTCGAAGCGAACAAGGATTATTATCGCGGTGAACCTAAATTGGACAGTGTCACATTGAAAGTCGTCAATCCGTCCGTCGTCGTTAAATCATTGGAAAATGGTGACCTTGATGTGGCGGAGGTACTGGCTGAGCAATATGATCAGGCCAAGGAATTGGACAATGTCGAATTACTAGGGAAAGTTGAATTGGCTTATACGTATATTGGCTTCAATTTCGGCCGATATGATAAGGAAAAAGAAGAAAATATCATGGATGAGAAACCAAAATTCGGAGACAAACGCCTTCGTCAGGCGATGGCATATGCCATCAATAATGAAGAAGTCGGCGAGAAAATGTACAAGGGCCTTCGCTTCCCTGCCAACACTGTCATTACACCGAACTTCAAATATAACAATAAAGATGTAAAACCGTATGAATATGATCCTGAAAAAGCTAAAAAACTTTTGGATGAAGCAGGATTTAAAGATACAAATAATGACGGCCTTCGTGAAGATGCGGATGGGAAAGAGTTCAAGATCAATTTTGCTTCCATGAGCGGATCCGATGTATCTGAGCCACTTGCTAAATATTATATCCAACAATGGCAACAAGTAGGTTTGGACGTTCAATTGCAGGATGGAAGGCTTCAAGAGTTCAATTCATTTTACAACCAATTGAAAAAGGATTCTGACAAAATTGATATTTATCAAGCTGCATGGGGCGTAGGTTCCGATCCGGATCCATCTGGTTTATGGTCTAGATCTGCAGAATTTAACTATACACGCTGGACCAGTGAAAAAAATGATGAGCTTCTTGCGAAAGGGATTTCAGAGGAAGCCTTCGATGATCAATATCGGATCGATACGTATAATGAGTGGCAACAATTGATTCATGATGAGGTTCCTATCATACCGACATTATTCCGTTATCAATTGGCTGGAGTGAATGAGCGCGTTACAGGGTATGATTATCTTGCAGGCCGCCAGTATCAATGGCATAATGTAGGTGTAACGAAATAATTTACGTGATTCATCCAATCGGCTGCCTGCATGGGCGGCCGATTTTTTGCGTTTTAATGCAGTGGATAAAGGTTATATAGATAATAGTAAGTAATTGGAAGGGTGATATGGATGGAAGTGAGAAATCCTAAGGAAACAAAGAGAGAGTTAGAAATATTGTTTACGGAATCGGTTGGCCGTTTATTGAAACCGTTAGAAGAGGAAATCATTGACGACATTGTAGCCTATCCAGACGAGAAGAGAATTGCCTTTTTGGAATATATGAAGGAAATGTCCAATAAGCAAAGGCAGTTAAAGTAGTAAGATGAACTTTCATCATCAAGGGGGTTCTTTATGGGTAATGAAGATAGTGGGATCTATAAAGTATGGCGCGATAAGGGAAAAAGGCAAATGAATATCGAGAATATTTCTCTTTACGGGATTACGACCTTGGTGATGGGGATCGTGCTTTTCATAGGCCGTATCATTGATTAGATTGATTAAAGGACCGTCTTTTGGCGGTCTTTTAATATGTTAAAAGCTGCCATGAAAAGATATAATGAACAAAGAGGAAGGGAGAGATATATGAGCATGATTAATGAAAAGGAAATCGTATCTTACATAAAAGAGTTAGTGACGATACCAAGTCCCTCTGGATATACGGAGGAAGCGATTAAATACGTTACCGAGTTCATGGAGAAAAGGAAGATTCCATACGTGATCACCAACAAAGGTGCATTACTTGCTTCATTAAAGGGCGAGAATGATGACAAACATCGTTTGCTGACGGCTCATGTCGATACGCTGGGAGCGATGGTTAAAGAAATCAAGCCGAATGGCCGCTTGAAATTGACGATGATCGGCGGTTTCCGCTGGAATTCAGTGGAGGGGGAATATTGTAAAATCCATAAGGCAGATGGAACCGTTATCACTGGGACCATTTTAATCAATCAAACGTCTGTCCACGTCTATAAACATGCTGGGGATGCAAAGCGTGATGATGAGACAATTGAAGTCCGTATAGATGCTGTCGTGAAAACGAAAGCGGAGACAGAGGCGATTGGCATTTCCGTTGGCGATTTCGTCTCCTTTGAACCGAGGGTGGAAGTGACGGATACAGGCTTTTTGAAATCAAGGCATTTGGATGATAAAGCGAGCGTCGGCATCCTTCTTCATATCATGGACCTCATTTCAGCAGGAAAGATAAAATTGGCAAATACGACCCATTTCCTGATTTCCAACAATGAAGAAATCGGCTATGGCGGCAATTCCAATATCCCTGAGCAAACAGTCGAATATTTGGCGGTCGATATGGGAGCGATCGGTGATGGCCAAGCGACGGATGAATTCAGCGTTTCGATCTGCGCAAAAGACTCCTCAGGTCCTTATCATTATAAATTGCGTCAGTATCTTGTCTCACTTGCCCAAGCAAATGAGGTCGATTACCGTGTCGATATTTATCCCTATTATGGATCGGACGCTTCCGCTGCAATTCGGGCTGGCTATGATGTGGTACACGCTTTGATCGGACCGGGAATCGATGCTTCCCATGCCTTTGAGAGGACCCATATCTCTTCACTAAAACATACAGCGAATCTGATACTGCATTATATTGAATCAGAAATGGTATAAACGTGAAATTGGAAGTAGTATATATTCCATCAGACAGAACATTCATTTTAGCGACGATGTGTCAGGATTGAAAATCAGGTGAAAAAATTCGCTCAAACAATTAATTGGCAGGGCGTATCATAATTGCCCTTTTAGAAACGGATTTAAGAATGCACCCCTATTGGTTTAGAAGACAAAAATGGAATTAGGTAAAAACAAATCGTTCTAGTGTCAAAAACACTAGAACGATTCATTGTTTTTATGATTCTACTGTTTGAAAGAACTGAGGTAAATGCTCTTTATGTGCCTCTAACATTTCATCTATAATTTCTTTCGCAATGCTATCAGAAGGACATAGTGGGTTAATAGTTAAAGCAAGAACGGCTTTATTGTAGTCACCTGTTACTGCAGCTTCCGCTGATACTCTTTCAAATGACTTGATTTGTTGGACTAATCCTCGAACTTGTACAGGAAGATCTCCCATAACTATCGGTTTAGGACCGTCTTTTGTAATAATGCAACTAACTTCCACTGCTGATTCATTCGGAATACTAGCGATAGCACCATTATTTCTTGTATTAACTGGCTGTATGTCTCTTTTGTCTGTATAGATAGAAGTAATTAAACGGACCGCTGCATCTGAATAATACGCTCCCCCACGTTTTTCTAATTGTGGTGGTTTAATGGCCAAGTTTGGATCTTTATACAGTTCAAATAATTCTTTTTCTAACTTTTGAACGACTTCAGCACGAGTACCTTCTGTTTCAGCATTTTTAGCATCTTTTTCTATCATGTCTTTCGTCTTGTAATAATACATATGATAAGGACAAGTTAGAACATCAAGAGCTTTAATGAACTCTGGCTCCCAACCTAAGCCTTCAATGTTTTTTACAAAGCTACTATTATTCGGATCTGTTAATAAATTGATGACTTTATCCTTTACACTTTCACCGTCCACATAGACGTCTAATCCATAAACCATATGATTTAGTCCTGCAAAGTCAATACGGATTCGAGAATGGTCTACATCTAATAACTTGGCAATCCCCATTTCCATTCCGATTGGAACATTACATAGTCCTACGACTTTTTCAATATTAGAGTAGCGTAATATTGCTTCTGTTACCATACCAGCAGGATTAGTAAAGTTGATTAACCATGCATCGGGACATAACTCTTCCATATCCTTGCAGATATCCAAAATAACCGGGATTGTACGTAAGCCTTTAAATAGACCGCCGGGACCATTCGTTTCCTGACCAAGGACTCCGTATTTCAATGGGATTCTTTCATCTTTTGCACGAGCATCCAGTAGACCTACACGAAATTGAGTAGTAACGAAATCAGCATCTTTTAAAGCCGTTCTCCTGTCAAGGGTTAAGTGTACCTTAATTGGAAGGCCTGCTTTTTCGATCATACGCCTTGCGAGTTCGCCAACAATTTTTAATTTTTCTTTTCCTGCTTCTATATCCACTAACCATAATTCACTTACAGGCAATTCATCATATCGTTTAATGAAACCTTCGACCAATTCAGGGGTATAACTTGATCCGCCACCAATTGTTGTAATTTTAATACCTTTTGTCATACACTAGCACCTCCGGATAATTTGTCCGTTCACAAATCTCACATCATTCAAGCTGCTTCTTGTTACCTTCTATCACATTGGAAAGGATGAAAAAAGGGATAAGAACCTTATGGCTTGATTGTATCTATATTCAGTTAGACCGTAAATAACTGGAAAGCATCTAGTTTTTTATAACAAAAGAAGTAATTCGTTACAAAGATGTAACACTGTGTTTTCATTTAAGGACATGCTAATATATAAGAGATTGGAAAGTAAAATACAAGGGAATAAAACTTCCCGGTAGGAGAATATTCCATATATGTTTACAACTGAGGTCATTGCTTCACTCAATGAGTTAGAAACATCTTTATACAATTATATTAGTCAAAACGGTGATAAAGTGGCATATATGCGAATACGTGAACTTGCAGATGAAACCCATGTATCAACTGCTACGATTTTACGGTTTTGTCGAAAATTAGATTGTGAGGGTTTTTCAGAGTTTAAAGTGAAGCTTAAATTGCATTTAAAAGAAAATAAAACGATTACGTTAAAGAATTCTCAACATTCTGTGATGGAATTTTTCGAGAGGACGTTAACAGGTAATTTAGAAGAAAATATTATGAAGGCAGCTAGTGCAGTGTCAGAAGCAGATAGTGTACTTTTTATTGGAATAGGAAGTTCAGGGATTCTAGCTGAATATGGGGCAAGATATTTCTCAAGCCTAGGTAAATTTTCGTTGTACATAAAAGATCCCCACTTTCCGATTCACGCCAACTTAAATAGTGTCACCATAGCTTTATCCGTCTCAGGAGAAAATAAATTTACGGTCACTCATATTAATCAACTTAAACAAGAAGGAAGTAAAATTATTAGTATTACCAATACTAAACACTCGACGATTGCGAAAATATCTGATATAAACATTCCTTATTATGTTACAGAGGAGCTATTTGAGAACGCTAATATTACTACACAGGTACCAGTTATTTATATTCTGGAATCATTGGCTCGTGAAATATATATACTTAATAAATAAGTCGGGCAGGGGGGCATTTTAATAGAAGGTTGGAGAGGTTAATTTATTTGGCTCTGCCTATTTGTAACTGTCACGAAACCGTTTAGGTAGGTTTGATATGTATAATACATGACTTTCGAAGGACTGTGACCATTTTTGGCATAGCCTGATTTGATTTGAACAACATTGTATATGTGTTCAAATCGAATCAGGTTTTTTAATTTGTGGAAATTGGCAAAATAGTCAAGTCTTATCCATTTTTATAAAGATAATTCTTGAGGGGGCTCACCGTTGTTATTCATCAATCGAATGCTTTCCGGCTTAATTTGCAGGAATACATAGTTCGGATCTTTCGGACCTTCAAACCACTGTTCAAATGACTTATTCCATAATTTATCCTTCAGTTCCTGTGAATCGTTAATTATTGATGTACCTGATATTTCTAAGTAAGAATCGCCTAATCCTTCATTTTCATAGCCAATCAGGATATGAACATTATGGTTTTTTTCAATTTCATCAATTTTTTCCGTCTTTGCACTTGTTGGTGTATAAAAGGTTAATTCGTCGTTGAAAAAAGTCATATAGCGTGAATGTGGTTTATTGTTTTCTACAGATGATAAAACTCCTATTTTAGAATCACCGATAACGTTCAATACTTTTTCTTTTAGTTGGTTTTGGCTCATCTTTGCACACTCCTTTTATTTTATACTCTATTACTTTTCCTCTTTTTTTAATAAGTTAAACCAAATTCGGCAATTTACCAATTTAATGAATGAATACTAGCTTAAGATGCCATACTAGTCATTATGTGTTCTGGACAGAGCAATTAATTATGTAAGGGTGAGTATAAGGAATGAATTGTGGTGAATTACTTATCATTGGCGGTGCCGAGGATAAGTGTCTTGAAGGTGAAGTGTTAAATAAATTCGTTGAGCTTGCTCGCCGTCATCACGATGGCGGGATTGGCATATTGCCTACAGCGAGTGAGATTCCTGAAGAAATGAGCAAACAATATATCAAGATTTTTAGAGCTTTAGGCGTTGACAGGGTTGAAGTGATCAAGCTGGATTCGAGGGAAGATGCAGATGATCCCCTCATTAGCGAACAGCTGAAGTCCCTTTCCGCCCTTTTCCTAACCGGAGGCAACCAAAGCCGGCTGTCTGAACGGATCGGGCAATCCAAATTCCATCAAGCCCTTTCCAAAGCCTGGCATAACGGAATGGTGATAGCAGGGACGAGTGCGGGTGCTTCCATAATTGGTAAGCATATGATCGTCGCTGCCGATACGATGCTGAATGATGATAAGTTAAAGGTTGAAATCGGGATAGGGTTTGGCTTTCTCGATGACCTGCTGATCGATCAACATTTTTCCCAACGCGGCCGTTTCGACCGTCTATTAAGTGCAATAGCGGTAAACAAACGATTGTTGGGAATTGGCATTGATGAAAATACCGCCATTTTAGTTAAAGACGGGCTTTTTGAAGTTTTCGGACAACATGAAGTCTTGGTGCTTGATGGCAGCAAAAGTGATTATATCCGTGTCACGACTTCGGATAATGGAAGTGAAGAGTTGACTCTCTCGGGATTCTGTCTTCATGCACTTACAAGGGGCTATCGTTTTGACCTGGTGACCAGGAAATTGTTGATGAAAAAGGGGATCCAACCATGATAATCAATCGAGTCCGGTATTTAAAAGGACCCAATTATTTTGCTTATACACCGACGATCTGCATCGAATTGGATTTGGAAGAGCTGGAAGAGAAACCTTCGGATACGATTCCAGGATTCAATGAAAGACTGTTGAAAACGCTCCCGAATCTTGGGAGCCATACATGCTCCAAAGGGTATCGGGGAGGTTTTGCCGAGAGGCTGCGTCAAGGTACATGGATGGGGCATATTTTGGAGCATATGGCGATTGAGCTTCAAAACTTGGCAGGAATCAATGTGATTCGCGGAAAAACGATCATGATGGAAAAAAAGGGGCACTACCAAGTTACCTTTGACTATCAAGAGCCTGAATCGGGTCTTCAAGCTTTTTTGGCAGCAAAGGAAATCGCGGAAAGCATCCTCAATGATGAAAAAGATACAAATGTCCAATTTTATGTAAAACAAATCGAGGATTTATATTATAAAAATAAATTAGGACCAAGCACAGAAGCGATATTTAAGGCTGCCCAGGAAGAAAACATCCCTGTCGAACGTATTGGCGACGATAGTTTACTGCGTTTAGGAACTGGTTCAAGGCAGAAGTATGTCCAGGCGACCATTTCAAGCCAAACGTCGAATATCGCCGTAGAGAATGCCTGCGATAAATCATTGACCAAATCAATTTTAAAAGGGTGTGGTCTCCCTGTACCTGACGGGGAAATAGCCCACTCGATCGAGGAAATATTCGAAACGGCGGACAGGCTCGGTTTTCCCCTCGTTATAAAACCGTATAACGGCAGGCAGGGACAAGGTGTCATCACCCATATCAAAAACAAGGATGAACTTTTCAATGTGACCAATTGTTTGGAAGCATACGTGGAGAAGTTCATTGTCGAAAGGCATTTTGAAGGACATGATTACCGGTTGCTTATCGTGAATGGAGAGCTCATAGCCACCAGTCTAAGGCTTCCGCCCTATGTGATTGGAAATGGTACAGATACGATACGCAGATTGATAGAAAAGGAAAATCTTAATCCATTGCGGGGCGATGGCCATGAAAAACCAATGTCAAAAATCCCGCTTACACATACCGTGACATGCTACTTGGAAAAAACGAATCAGACACTCGCCGCGATCCCGAAGCAAGGAGAACTAGTCCAAGTTGCTGGCAATGCGAATCTTTCGACTGGCGGCAAGGCTATCGATGTAACGGAGCAGGTCCATCCAACAGTTAAGAAAATGGCAATCGCAGCTGCAAAAGCGATAGGTTTGGATATTGCCGGTATCGATTTTATTTGTGAGGATATATCAATGCCGCTGGATTTATCACAGACGGCCATCATTGAAGTGAACGCCGCCCCGGGAATCCGGATGCACCATTACCCGAGTGAAGGGAAAAAAAGGGATGTAGGCAAAGCGATTATCGATTATTTATTCCCTTCTCGGGAAGGTGCAGCCATACCGATCATAGCAGTGACGGGAACGAATGGAAAAACGACGACGACACGAATGATTCATTATTTCCTCTCAAACGATAAAACTACGGTTGGCATGACGAATTCCGATGGAGTTTATATCGGTGAAGAGATATTGGATCAAGGTGATTGCAGCGGACCGATCAGTGCAAGGATGGTGTTGGCCCATCCGGAAGTGGATGTAGCCGTTTTGGAAACGGCACGTGGAGGAATATTGCGTGAAGGCTTGGCCTTTCGCCAATGTGATGTTGGAATCATTACAAATGTGAGTGGTGATCACCTCGGCTGTGATGGAATGGATACGATGGACGATCTTGTAAAGTTAAAGCGACTGATAGCCGAAGTCGTTCTGGATAAGGGATATTGTATCTTGAACGCCGACGATCCGTTGGTAGCCGCAATGGGAGCATATACAGATGGGGAAGTCATTTATACCTCGACGGATCCCAATCAGCCACTAGTGAAGGAAGCAATTAAAAGTGGGCAAAAGATCTGGTTTGTAAATGAACAAGGCATGATATTCCATTCATCGGCTGGTGTCATCCAACCCTTCATGGATTGCTCCTTGATTCCGATTACGATTTCGGGGATGGCCCGTCATAATATCGCCAACTTGCTTCAGGCGTTAGCTGCAGCCCATACACAGGGCAGATCCATGGAAGAACTACGAAAGAAGGCTGTCACATTTATGCCTGATACCAATTTGTCAAAAGGACGATTCAATTTAAAGAAGTTGAATGAGCGAACGATCATCATCGACTACGCCCATAATGAAGCCGGGTTGAAGGCGATATTCGAAACGGTGAGTGCCTACAATAGAAATCGTCTTATCACAGTTTTGGCCGGGCCAGGAGACCGGGTTAATGAAGAACTTATCAGGCTTGCCAAGGTGGCAGCCGTTCATTCCGATTTATTCATCATTAAGGAAGATGATGATTTGCGGGGAAGGAAACCGGTCGAAGTGGCCGAACTGCTTCAGGAAGCTGCCGTTGAAGCTGGGCTGCATAAAGATCGAACCAGGATCGTTTTGAATGAATTGGACGCATTCGTAAGCGCTTGGGAAACATCTCGACCAGGAGATCTGTTACTTTTCTTCTACACGGATTTCGATTATGTAGAGCGGTTTTTCGAAAAGGTTTCAACAAATCCACTGCCAAAGAAATAAAAAAAAGCTTGCCGCTCTTATGGCATGGTATTATCCCCTACAAGTAGACAGAGTAAAAAGAGAGCATGATAAAAAGTTCTTAACAGTCTACCTAGCAGGGGATTTTTTTATGGTAAAAACATTAATGAAAAGAGCAATTAACCAGGTTGAGCTCAACATAGATAGTTACTCAAGCTGCTTAATATTTTCTGGAAGCTGTGATGATCATAGAGGGGATTAAACGTATTAACATGAGGGGAATTTCAAAAATTCTAAGTTGATATACTTACATCTTAATAGAAACATCTATTATTTTACTCTTCATTGACACTTTTGGATAAGTAATTTGTTTCAGCAATCACGTCAATTTTGTAATTACCTTTTTCGTAAGTTGTCAAAGCTCCCTCCTGGAACGTTTTTTTCCATCCGCCCGCTTTGATATGCAAACGATAAATTAATGGAAGTCCATCTTTCTTCGTTTCAGAAACAGCTAAGCCGGAATAAGATGCAAAACCTTTGCGGCTATTCATTAATTCAGCATGTTTAGGTATGGGGAAACCATTAAATTTTTGTGACTCTTCATAAGAAAACATACTCCATAGTGTCCATATACACACAAATATAGTTAGACTTAAAATGAACCAAATTCCTTTTTTCTTGCTAATAATAATTAACCTCCTTTATTACATTTTTCACAATCCGATATGAAGAATACCCTGTAATAGCATTGGAACTATACTTACAATAATTTCTAGTATGACCCGATAGTAAAAGATTTGATGATTGTTTTTTATAAATCCACATAGCGTGAGAGTAACGGTCTGCCCAAGATTTCTTAAATTGTATCACATCTCCAGACTTCGAATTCTTTTTCCGTTGTTTTATAATACAAGCCCCCAAAAAAATGAAGACAAACTCGATTTTCATCAAGTTTGTCTTCATTCTGAGTTAATATCTGGTGAATTAGCTTTTTTTCATAACCGTCGTTTCACCATTACCGGCAGGAACTTTGGCGTGGTCTTTATTATATAATCGTTGCAATACGATCGACTGAACAATCATGAATATACCTCCAATTGACCAGTACAGTGGTAATGCAGCTGGAGCGGAGAAAGAAATGAATAAAATCATCACTGGCGAGAGCAGGCTCATCAGCTTCATTTGTTTCTGCTGTTCCTCGGGCATTTGTCTCATGGAAATGACCGATTGGAAATAATAGATAACACCTGCGATAATTGCCATGGCAATATTTGGGCTGCCAAGGCTGTACCAAAGGAAATTATGTGTCGCAATTTCATGGGATCCTTGAATCGCATAATAAAAACCCATTAAGATCGGCATTTGGATTAAAAGTGGCAGACAGCCCATATTTAAAGGGTTGACTCCGTGCTTTTGGTAAAGCTGCATCATTTCCTGTTGCAGGGCCTTTTGTTTCGCAGGATCTTTCGTTTCTTTAATTTTCTGTTGAATGGCAGTCATCTCAGGTTTCAGGCCATTCATCTTCGTTTTCATGCTGAGCTGTGTTTTATATTGTTTGGCAGTCAATGGAAGCAGGACGAGGCGAATGAAAAATGTCATCATGATGATGCTCAACCCATAATTTCCATTAAATAAATTAGCATTGAAATTAAGCATTTTGGTCATTGGATTGACCAAAGCCGTGTGAAATGGCCCGCTTGTAGCTGCAGAGCAACCTGATAAAAGGACTGTTGCCAGGATTAGTACCGTAATAAGTAACACGCTTTTCTTTTTCAAAATAATTCCTCCTCGAATTGTTATTGTTTAAACAACAAGTAGGAGGCTTGGCTCATCGGAATCATCGGGTGAATCCTTTTGCCGGATAAATGTGAAAAAGCGCTGTGCACCGCGCCAGTCAAACGTGCTTCCTGTATGAACAGGAGATTTACTTTGATCAGAATGGACGGAAGCTTGATATTTATCATTCAAGTATGATTGTTTTTTATTTAAGAAGTAAAACGCAGCCAGTGGAAAGACAAAGGTCAACAAATAACCTGCCCATACCGCATGACGAACGGTTTGATAATCGAATTCTAATAATAATTCCCACATAGGAATCCCTCGTTTTTTTCTAAGATAAGATTAGGTCGTTCAGTTGACCGCTAAATTAAAATCTAATCATACTGAGTTTAAATCATTAAGAACACTATATCAAATTGTAATGCAATAATGCCAAAAAATATAGGATAATTTCAATAAATAAACAGGGAATATTTACACTTCGATGAAGTTGATGAGAAATGCACATGAATAATCCAGAAGCATGAGCATATTGGGGGCAGCAATTGCACACATGGCCATTAGTCTACATATGGATAAAAGGAATTCAATCATGAGGTGAAGAGGGATGGAACCGTACGATTCGTTCAATCAGCATAATGACTATTATAAATCTGGAAATGATGCATATCCGAATGTGCATCGACAAAACAACGAAAATGATTTATGGGCAGCCCCTTATCCAGTTGAAAAACAACAAATGGTTGAAAGAATGCCTGGACCCCCTGGCCCGTCTGGCTTTTATCAAGGTGCAGGTCAACCAAGTCCGCCGCATTTGGTACCGCCTTTATTTATTCCAACATTTACTGGAGAAATGCTTAAGTCGATAGATGCAGGTTCATTGAAGGGATGCTTATACCAGAATACGTATGTTTGGCTAAGAAATGGCCGTTCGTTCTGGTTTTATCCTACTTATGCTGGCTATAATTCCGTAGCAGGCTATCGATGGAGAAAAAGTCAACAGCGATGGTCCTATTATGGAACGGACATAAATGAAATACTAGCCATTCAGTGCTTCTAAAAAACAATCCGCACGGGTCGAATCGTTCTACTTTAAGGCGAATTCTAAAAATTGTCCATGCTTCACTGTCATGAATGTAAAGAGGATGGCTAGTTGGTGATGAAAAGAGCTAAAAATGATTTAACATAGCGGGCATATAGTGCTGCAATCACTTGAATTTAGGGGAAAAGGGGTTCGGAATTAAATTATTCCGAACCCCTTTTGTCTACAAACTGAATCCGCCTTTTCGTCAAGTGTTTCAATCCGAGAAATAATCGGGGAAATCGGAAATGATGCCATCTATCCTCATTTTCTCGAACATGCGCACGCGGTTTTTATTGTTGACTGTCCAAGTATATACTTTCATTCCATGCTTTTGGATACGCTGCTGAAGCTTCGGATTCAGGATCGTTTGCTTTGGATTTATAAATGAAGCAAATTTTGCTAGTTCCTTTAATGTTTCGTCATCGATTCTTCGCTTTATTAAAACCCCTACTTGTACGTCCGGCATTAGTACATGAAACCGTTTCATCGATTCCGCATCGAAAGAATGAATCAAGATCGGCTGAGTAATTGATGCGGATGCGGTGAATTTTCTTAGCTCCTCTGCAAGCTTTGCCTCAATGCCGGGGTATAGGGCTGGATGTTTTAGTTCAATCAAGAACCCGGCCTCGGACCGGAACCTTTCCAATACTTCACTTAATAAAGGGATCCGCTCGTTTTTGAAACGAGGATGATACCAGCTCCCGGCATCCAATTCCTTTAATTCGGCGGCAGTGTAATCACGGAGGTTGCCTTTACCGCTTGTCGTCCGATTTAGGGTTGGGTCATGATGAACGACAAGTACATCATCCTTGCTAAGATGAATATCGAGCTCAAGTACTTCAGCTCCCAATTCTATCGCTTTCTTATAAGAAGCGATTGTATTCTCAGGGCAATATCCAGCAGCGCCGCGATGTCCGATCTTGAGGGGGGAATGCTGTGTATGGAGGTTCTCTTGGAAAATGCTCTTCGATCCGTTCAGCTTAAGGACAAAGAGAAAAAGTATGATTATTAAAATTATTAAGGGAAATTCAATCACCATTCACACTCCTTTTGGAAAAAATAAACTTCCTCTGTCCATTGTCAGCCTCATTTCATCATTTTACATGTTGGGTAAGAAAAAAGCATGTTCCTTAATATGTTGAAATCTTTCGTTGTTCGAGAATGGAAAGGATTTATTGACCAGTTATGGAATACATATAAGGTAAGAACGATAAGGGGGGAAGAGATGAGACAGAATCCTAAAAAGTGGAAGGGTAATCTTGGTTTATATTTTTCGGTGCCCGTTCTCTCATGGGCCTTATACGATTTTGCCAATACGATTTTTTCTTCTAATATCAATACGATTTTCTTTCCATTTTTCCTCCAGGAACAGATTGGGGATAATGCTGTTCTTGACCAAATTGCCAGTACCTTCATTTCTTACGCAAATGCATTAGCCAGCTTGTTTCTTGTTTTGTTTGCCCCGTTGTTTGGTGTCATGATCGATCGAACCGGGAAGATGAAAAAATATATCGTGATTTTTACACTCCTTTCCGTTGTAAGTACATTTTCTATGGGGGTTTTCGGGGGAGTGTCCTTTGAGGGAATGTTTCTTGGCATTCCAATTTCCTTGGTCATCGTCATTCTTTTATTTGTTATCGCTAAGTTTTTCTACCATTCCAGTCTCGTTTTCTATGATACGATGATGAGTGATTTGGGTACGAAGCAGCAAATGCCGCTTATATCGGGATTTGGCGTTGCCGTTGGTTATTTAGGAACGTTAGTGGGGTTGTCCATCTATCCATTCATTAGTAAAGGCAGCTCGCATGAAGCCTTTATGCCCACGGCGATTTTATTTCTCGTTTTTTCCCTTCCCTTGTTCTTTTTAATAAAGGAGACGCCAAAGCCGCAAAAAGAGAAACAACCATTCTTATCTGGTTATAAGGAGATCAAGGCAACATTTAAGGAGATGAGGTCTTATCGCCCGATATTCACCTTCATGATTGCCTATTTCTTCTTAAACGACGCAATTGCGACCACGATTGGCATGATGGCTGTATATGCCAAGACTGTCGTGGGGTTTTCCTCAAGCGGATTCATTTTACTTTACTTAGTATCAACAATATCGAGTATTGCCGGCTCGTTTCTATTTGGATATATCACGCAGTCGAAGGGACCTCGTCTAGCTGTGACATATGTGGGGATGCTGCTCGTGATCGCTTTGTTTATCGCCGTGTTTGCACAAACCGCTCTTTGGTTCTGGATTGCAGGGAGTATGTTTGGCGTTTCGCTTGGTTCGATGTGGGTGACATCAAGGACGTATATCATTGAATTGACGCCTGAGAAGAAGAGAGGCCAGTTTTTTGGGATGTTTGCATTCTCCGGTAAAGTTTCATCGATAATTGGACCCCTTTTGTATGGAACGATTACACTGATTTTTCATGATCTTGGTACACTGGCGAGCCGGATGGCTTTAGGGTCACTGATCATCATGGCGGTGATAGGGCTGGTCTTTCTGTTAAGGTTGAGGAATATGGAAGAAGTGAAATGAAAAAAGGAATGACCCTGTTAAGGGGTCATTCCTTTTCTTTTCAATCCTTATACCAAGTTGAGGGTGACATCGATATTTCCGCGGGTTGCTTTTGAGTATGGACACACCGCATGTGCCTTTTTGGCAAAGTCTTGGGCTTCTTCCTTGCTTAAGTCTGGAATCGATATATCCAGCTCTACAGCTAATTTAAAGCCGCCATCCGCTTCATCTTTACCGATCGTGACATTTGCCGTCACGGAAGTATCGACTTTTTTCTTTTCCTTTTGCAGAACGAGATTCAAGGCGCTATCAAAACAGGCAGCATAACCAGCCGCAAATAATTGTTCAGGGTTCGTTGCACTCTCACCGGAACCGCCTAGTTCCTTAGGTGACCTGACATCGAAATCAAGAATCCCATCCTCTGACTTAACATGTCCTTCACGTCCTCCGTGTACGGTAACTGTAGCTGTATATAATGGTTTCAATGAAAACAACTCCTTTTTTTATTGATACTATCATTAGTTCCCCACTGTAAATAAATTAAACAAAATGTTTTGAGAGTTTACCGACATTATACTAAAAAGTATTGTCTGAAAGTGGTTTCATATTGGAAAATATTGTTTTATAATTAACTGTAATAAGACGCGTCATTCAGGGATAACACGCGTTGTTAAAGGGGTTCATAATAGAAAAACCCATATATGAGCAATAAGTCGATAAGTTAAAAAAATAAATAGAAATGGAATTTTACAAGAGCCATGTATAGGCCCTCCTGGAGGAAATGTATAGATGAATAAAAGAAATCAGTATACCAGAAGGGGGGAGATTCATGATTGAAATAAAACAGATGAGTAAATTATATGAAGGGAAAGAAGCAATTGGTCATCAGCTTAAAGAAGCCGTGCAGGCAATATCCGAGTCCTTGATCGTTACGGAATATCGACTTGCCCGCTCACTTTTATCCTTAATAGGAAAGACATGGCTATCAAGACTTTCTCTGTTGATCATGTTCCCGATTTCGTTTTGGATCATTTTAATGAATGAAGGGATAAGGAAAGTAAAGCCGTATCGGCTGAGGCTGTCCAAATAAAAAAGGATGTTGCCCATGAAAGTGGACGACATCCTTTTTAATGATTTTGACCTATGTTGGTGTTTCGATATTTTATAGTTTTACGACGTTTTTTGCTTGAGGTCCACGGCTTCCGTCTTCAATTTCAAATTCGACCTCTTGTCCTTCATCAAGTGTTTTGAAACCATCTCCCTGAATCGCAGAAAAATGGACGAATACATCGTCTCCGTTCGGCACTTCAATGAATCCAAACCCTTTGTCACTATTAAACCATTTTACCTTACCAGTTACTGTCATTCGATGAATCCTCCTAAACATTTTTAAAAATTGATGGTGAGAATTTGCTCTTAGTGGATTATATATACCCACCTTTATAAAGGATAAAACAATTGGAAGTATTTTATACCTTTTTTCGGGGAAATAATAGTAGAGAAGACATATAAGAGGATAAATAAAATGGAAATGATGTGCATGGTTCGACCATCCATTACTTTATTGAAAAAAGTTCCTGAAGTTCAACTTTCAGAAAAACAATAGCTCATATACGTTTTTTTTAGGAAGTAAGCGGGTAAAGGATGAGAAAGAAAGGACTGGTGAATGATGAAGAAACTTTTAAAAAAAGCCGTCATTTTGGCTGCGCCGATCATATTCAAAGAGGTAAAGAAGCGTTGGAAAAATAAAAAAAATCAAAAAGCGGTGAAAACCGTAAGATAAATAGCGATATGAAATGAAGACGACAGAAATTGTGAGAAGGGACGCTGATCAGGCGTCTTTTGTTTTGTCATCCGTACAAATCCTTACCCTGTGATTCATTCACCTCTACATCTTTCCTTCATATCGTGTTAAAATAGTAAGGTTGATTGAAACGAATGCCAAATAGCCAAGGCTTTAGCCTTATGATATATTTCTGCTTACATATCTTGTGTATGATCAGGAAAGGTTGACATTCCAATGTAAAAATACAATATAATCACCTATAAATATTGATGACTCCACTAACGAAAGGAACATTTTATGACTACATTAAAAGACGAGGTCCAATCACGTCGGACCTTCGCAATCATCTCTCACCCAGATGCCGGGAAAACGACCTTGACCGAAAAATTATTGCTGTTTGGTGGCGCGATTCGTGATGCCGGAACAGTTAAAGCAAGAAAAACAGGAAAGTATGCAACAAGTGACTGGATGGAGATTGAAAAGCAACGGGGAATTTCCGTTACGTCCTCTGTCATGCAATTTGATTATGACGATTTCCGTGTCAACATTCTCGATACACCTGGTCACCAAGACTTCAGTGAAGACACATACCGGACACTGATGGCTGTTGATAGCGCCGTGATGATCATCGACTCGGCAAAAGGAATCGAGGATCAGACGGTTAAATTATTCAAAGTATGCCGGATGCGGGGGATACCAATTTTCACGTTTATCAACAAAATGGACCGACAAGGTAAAATGCCGCTAGAATTGCTTGCCGAGCTTGAAGAGGTATTAGGCATCGAAACATACCCAATGAACTGGCCAATCGGGATGGGCAAAGACTTCGTCGGCATTTACGATCGGTTCAACAATCGGATCGAACAGTTCAAGACGGAAGGTGATGAGCGTTTCCTTCCATTGAATGACGAAGGTGAACTTGAAGCGGATCATAAACTTAAGGATTCCCAGTTGTATGAGCAAACCTTGGAAGAAATCATGCTGTTGACGGAAGCGGGTAACCAATTCTCTGAAGAAAACATCGCGAATGGTAAACTTAGCCCTGTATTCTTCGGAAGTGCCTTGACGACTTTCGGTGTCCAGACGTTTTTGGATGCTTACTTGAAATTCGCACCAGCTCCTCAAGCACGTATGACAACATCTGGTGAAATGAATCCTGTCAGTCAGGATTTTTCCGGCTTCATTTTCAAGATTCAAGCGAATATGAACCCAAAACACCGTGATCGGATTGCTTTCCTTCGTATCTGCTCGGGTAAATTCGAGCGTGGGATGAGCGTAAACTTGAGCAGGACGGGTAAGCCGATCAACCTTTCTTCTTCCACTCAATTCATGGCTGATGATCGGAACACGGTAAACGAAGCGGTAAGCGGAGATATCATCGGTTTATATGATACAGGGAATTACCAAATCGGCGATACGATTACGACGAGTAAAGACATGTTTCAGTTTGAGAGGCTGCCACAATTTACACCGGAACTATTCATGCGGGTAACGGCTAAAAACGTCATGAAACAAAAACATTTCCATAAAGGAATTAACCAACTTGTCCAAGAAGGGGCAATTCAGCTCTTCAAAACGGTCCGGATGGAAGAATATCTGCTTGGTGCGGTTGGTCAGCTTCAATTCGAAGTGTTCGAGCATCGAATGAGGAACGAGTATAATGTTGAAGTCCTGATGGAGCGCATGGGCAGTAAAATCACACGCTGGGCCGAAGATGAAAAGCTTGATGAAAACCTTCATAGCTCAAGAAGCATTCTTGTAAAAGACCGCTTTGATAAATACGCATTCTTATTTGAAAATGAGTTTGCCCTTCGTTGGTTCCAAGATAAAAATCCTGACGTGGAATTATATAATCCCATGGATTTGAAATAATGTAGAAGCCCGTGTTCTATGCACGGTTTCTGTTTATAGATAAAAGGGGTTCGGAATAATTAAATTCCGAACCCCTTTTGATATTCCCATTGAATATTGGCCCTTGTTACGACCTATTGGGCTTCGCATATATAGGTTCTACATCTTGATGGCTTGTCAGATGAACTACCCTTCAATATATGCTTGTCAGCTGTATACAAAGGCTCCGTTGTCCTAAATGATCTTAATGAGAAAATCCTTTCCGTTTCAAACCGCTAAGCATTGTTAATAGCCCAATGAATTAGCGAAGATATAAATTTTTAGTAGCTGAGGTAGAAGTGTAGTGCATTTCTTTGTTTTATATGATAGTAGGATCGATATAACTTTAGTAGTAAACTAAATTATTCCTTTGACAATAATCTGAAACTCCTATATATTAAATAAGTGCTTTAGTGCTTAAAAGCGTTTCAGTAATTGTGAGGAGTGAAAAGGTCCTAGCCTTACCTCAAAGAATATACAACATTGAAAGCGGGGAAATACATCATGCGTCTTGAAGATGCAAAGCTAAAACTCTCCTTACTTGAAGCAATAGGGGTTTTGGCCATTCTATTCTTAATCATTGCAACTGGAATCATACATTATGGACTTGCCCCCCATATTCCAATAATAGCGGCAATCCTTTTCTTATTTCTCTATGGGAAGTTCAAGAAGCTGCCATTTTCAATAATGGAGGCGGCGATCGTCAAAGGTGCAGGTACTGGTATGGGAGCCATTTATATATTCTTTTTCATTGGAATGCTGATTTCCATCTGGATGGCAAGCGGGACGATCCCTACTATCATGTACTATGGGTTTGACTGGATTTCTGGTGAATATTTCTATGCGATCACATTTCTAGTGTGCTCGCTAATTGGGCTCTGTATCGGGAGCTCGCTTACAACATCAGCCACGATTGGCGTTGCTTTAATAGGCATGGCTTCGGCGATGGATTTATCGTTGGCGATTACAGCCGGTGCAATTATTTCCGGAGCGTTTCTTGGGGATAAAATGTCTCCATTATCTGACTCTACCAACCTTGCATCGGGAACGGTTGGAGCACCATTATTTGAACACATCAATAATATGCTTTGGACTACGACTCCAGGTTTTTTACTATCGCTTATCTTCTTTTACTTCCTTTCACCGAATGTCAAAGTTGCTCGTGTTGAGGAAATCGAAGCCATGACCAAAGCCTTGGAAATGGATACGAATATAAGCATATGGAGTTTGATTCCGTTTATTATCATTCTAGTCATGGCTTTGAAAAAGATGTCGGCGATTCCGACATTGTCAGCTGGAATCATTTCTGCGGCTGTCATCGCTTTCATACAAACGCCTAATTTGACGGTTGCAAAACTAGCAGATATTTTATACGGCGGATTTGTACTGAAGAGTGGAAGTGATCAACTTGACTCAATTTTATCAAGGGGAGGCATTGAAAGCATGATGTTCTCCGTTTCAATGGTGTTGCTGGCATTGGCGATGGGCGGACTATTGTTTGAATTGGGAGTCATCCCTTCTATTTTAAAAGCGGTCCAGAATTCATTGACGAGTGTCGCGAAAGTGATTTCAGCTACTGTTTTTGCCGGAATCAGCGTGAATTTCCTTGTAGGTGAACAGTATTTGTCCGTTATCTTGCCTGGGAAAGCCTTTCAACAGAAATATGAAGATTTAGGCTTGCAGCCCAAAACGCTTGCTAGGGTACTTGAAGATGCGGGAACGGTTGTGAATCCTTTGGTTCCTTGGGGTGTCTGCGGTGTGTTCCTGACACAGGTATTGGGTGTTTCAACTCTTGAATATGCCCCATTTGCATTCTTTTGCCTGCTTTGTCCTTTGCTCAGTCTGATTTCTGGGTTTACGAAAATAGGTATCCATTATAAATGAAAAAAACAGGCTGTCGTTACGACTGCCTGTTTTTTTCATGCTTATTTCGTAGAAGCGATCTCATCTTTGGAGATGGAGATGACCTTTTCCTTCTGTTCCAGTAAATTCATTCGCATGACGACATTTTGGAATATGCCCATCGAAAGCATTAGCAGCAATAGGGATGAACCTCCATAGCTGATGAATGGTAGCGTAATCCCTGTAATGGGAATGAGTCCAGTCGCTCCGCCAATATTGATGCCAACTTGAATGGCGATCATGGAAGAGATGCCAATCAATAATAAGCTGCCGAATGGATCCTTACATTTGGCTGACAGCACATATCCCCTAAGGACGATAAAACCTAGTGTCAATAAAACGAAGCCCACACCGAATATCCCAAGTTCTTCTGCAATGACGGATATGATGAAATCCGTATGTGATTCAGGGAGGTACCCGTATTTTTGGACACTGTCACCAAGCCCGACTCCTGTAAGGCCGCCTGACCCTATTGCGTACAATGAGTTGACGAGCTGGTAGCCGTCGCCTCCCGCTTGCCCGAATGGATCTGCAAACCCCGTAAAACGAGACATCTTATTTTCAGAGAGAATAGACGAGAAATTTCCTGTCACGAGTACTCCTAATGCGAATATGGAAATGAATATGGCAATGATCAAAGAGAGCTTGAAAATGCTCTTAAAAGACATCCCTGATGAAATGATCATCGTACTTGAAATCAGGAAAATGACCGCTGCCGTTCCATAGTCAGGCTGTATTCCGATTAAAAAACAGATGAATACAAGAAAGAAAATCGGAGGGATGACGGCTTTATCGATACTATTGATTCGATCCTGCCTTTTCCCGTAAATGGCTGCAAGATAAATGATCATCGCAAGCTTCGAAAATTCTGCTGGCTGGATCGATTTTGTTCCTATCTTAAACCAGCTTGTGGCATTCCCGGCTGTATGACCGAAGATAAACAGAAGCAAAAGGATACCGGCCATTCCTAACATCATGGACATTAAAAAGTTTTTGTTTTTGTACATCTTATAAGGAAGAATCATCGTCACGATCATTGCTAAGAATGAGATGATAAACGCCGTTTTTTGTTTCTCAAAGAAGAAATCCATCGACTCGTTGTATCGAGCAACTGCAGTAATCATGCTCGCACTGTAAATCATGACCAAACCAAACAAACAGAGTAATACGACTGCGATGAAGATAGGGAAGTCGTATGCTTTAATTATTCTTTTCACTTGTGCGCTCACCTCGAATATGTATGCGCGAAAAAATCGCCTTCTTATATAGTAACGGAAAATCGGCTATATAGATAATAATTTTTATTCTGTAACAGGAATTTATCCTCCAGGAAACAATAGTAAACACGATATCCGATGATTTTGGCAGAATGGGGCTTTTTTGATCCGCGGTGAAAGAACATTTTCTAAATATTACCTTCGATAGGAGAAGGTAATATTCCTTCAAAAAAATAAAATTTTACTATATATTCCATTTAGAGAGTACTATTATGATTATAAGTCATGTGAAATGATGGGGCACATTTATTTTTTTACTGGGTTTCCGGGTTTCATCAGTAATCAGTTAATCAGGGAGCTAGTACGCCGTGATGAAGCTCTAAACAAAATTCATTTGCTCGTTTTACCTCAAGCAAAGGGAAAAAGCTGAAATGGATTTGAAATCGTGATAGGGGATATAACGAAAGGTCATTTTGATTGTTCATTGGATGTTTACCATGAACTGCAACAACAAGTCACGCATCTTTTCCATCTTGCCGCGATATACGATCTAGCTGTCGAGGAGAAACTGGCCAGACTTGTCAACGTTGTGGGGCCGAAGCAAGTAAACGAATGGGCCAAAGGGGTGACTGGACTCAAGAGGTATACGTATTTCAGCACTGCTTATGTAGCCGGGATGCGGGAAGGGTGTTTATACGAGGATGAATTAAAGCTGCCGAAGAGCTTCAAGAACCATTATGAACGGACCAAGTGTACGAAGCTGAAGTATTGGTTGAGGAGCTTAAAAAAGAAATCCCCATTACCATAATCAGGCCGGGTATCGTAAAAGGCCATTCTCAAACGGGGCAAACGATTAAATTCGATGGGCCTTATTTCATTCTTAATTTTCTTGATCGTTTAAGTTTCCTGCCTTTTTTCCATACATCTTTTCGGAGAGGGATACGGTTGTAAACCTGGTTCCAATGGATTATATTATACAGGCTACTGCATTTCTGGCATTATATAAGGAAGGTGCAGGGAAAACCTATCATCTGACTGATCCTAACCCTTGTACGGCAAGTGAAATTTATGAGCTATTCGTTGAGGAATTATATAATAAAAAACCAAAAGGTCATTTACCTTTGTCCCTAAGTCAGGCGTTTTTATCAATTCGTCAGGTACGGGCTTACTTGGGCGTGGAAAAAGAAGCCCTTGATTACTTCACTTGGAAATGGTATTTTGACTGCTCTTTAGCGCAAGCGGATTTAACAGCTTCGGGAATCGTTTGTCCTGACTTTAAAGAAGGGTGTTCCAGCCATGGTCGATTTTTATTTACAACACAAACGGGATGAAGAATACCAAATTAAAATAAGATAGAGCAAGGGGAGTAGTAATGGAAGAAATACATGACAAGTGGGAAGTGTTTTCCCCGGCAACTGGAGAGAAGATTGCCGAAATCGAACCAACGCAAGTGGGAGCTATTCCTCATTTATATACGAAATCAAGACAATCGTTCCAAGCATGGTCGAAACTTTCCATAAGCGAACGACTGCATTATTTAAGGACACTTCGCCTACTTATGGTCGAAAAAATGGATGAGATAGCTGAAGTCATTTCCAAAGATACGGGAAAAGTAAAAATTGAAGCACTGGTTGCAGACATCATGCCAACCATTGATGCGATCAAGCATATAGAGAAACATGCGGTGAAAGCTCTTTCCGGGAAAAAGGTCGCCACTCCTCTTTTGTTGATTGGAAAAAAATCATATATAGAATATATGGCTCGTGGAACCGTGCTTGTTATATCTCCGTGGAATTATCCGCTGCAGTTGGCGATGGTCCCCATTCTTAATGCGCTTGCAGCAGGAAATACGGTCATTGCCAAGCCATCGGAAGTAACACCCCTAGTTGGAGTGTGCATCGAAAATCTGTTTATTGAAGCTGGTTTCCCTAAGGGTACGATCCAGTTCGCCCATGGAGGGAAAGAATTGGGCGCAGCGTTAACGGAGCAAAAACCAGATTATATATTTTTCACTGGATCTGTAAGGACTGGCAAAATAATAGGCGAAGTAGCGGCAAAACATTCAATACCGACCACTCTCGAGCTTGGGGGGAAGGATCCGATGATCGTCCTGCGTGATGCTAACCTCGAACGAGCTGTGAACGGTGCACTCTGGGGAGCGTTTACGAACAGTGGGCAGGTTTGTATGAGTGTAGAAAGGGTTTATGTGGAACGCCCGGTTTATCAGGAATTTCTAGCGCTGCTTAAAGAAAAAACGAAGTCCATGAAGCAAGGAACACAATTAGAGGATGATATTGGTTCCATGACATTTCCGGCTCAGGTGGATATTGTGGCTGGACACTTGGAAGATGCCTTGAATAAGGGCGCGATTCTTGAAGCTGGAAAACAGCCAAAGGAGTGGGAAACGGAGGAGACCCATTTCATTCCACCGATGATACTGTCCAATGTCGACCACTCCATGAGGATCATGAATGAAGAAACATTCGGACCCGTATTGCCTGTTATGCCTTTCGACTCCGAGGAAGAGGTGGTCGCCCTGGCAAATGAAAGTGAATATGGACTTAATTCAAGCGTATGGACGAACGATAAGGAAAAAGCAAGGCGGATTGCATCACAGTTAGTAACAGGAGCGGTGACGATTAATGATGTGCTCGTTACGGTTGCCAATCACCATTTACCATTTGGCGGTGCTAAACAAAGTGGCATTGGCCGTTACCATGGTGAACAGGGACTGAAAATCTTCTGCCATGAAAAAGCAATCATGGTAGACAATGGTCGTAAGGATGCAGAAATCCAATGGTATCCTTATGAGGGGAAATACAAAAGCTTTTTATCGTTGTTTCAAAACTACTTTTCTGTTAAACCGAACTGGATCGAATTCGTAAAGGATTATTTGCAATTGATCAAAATATCCAAAGCGAAACGGAAAAGCTGATTCAATTTAAAAAAAGATTGTTATTTTCATAATAGTGGCGTATACTATTAATATATTAATAACTGATTTTCCTTTATCAAAGGGGAGTAGCGTTAGGGTTCGCCCTAAAACAAAGTCGTCATTACGTGAATGGGAACATTCATCGGCTTTGTTGACATGTTTTCATGTTCAGCAAGACCTTTGCCTATACGGCAAAGGTCTTTTTATTTTTTGACGATGCCGATAGGAAGGAAATACAAACTATTGGAGGTTGAATGGATGGAAGCATCATTACTATTGGAATATGGCTGGGTCCTTCTCATTTTGGTCGGTTTAGAAGGAATACTCGCTGCGGATAACGCAGTCGTCATGGCTGTCATGGTTAAGCACTTACCGAAAGAACAACAACGGAAAGCCTTGTTTTATGGTCTGATGGGAGCTTTCGTTTTCCGCTTTGCAAGTTTATTTCTTATTTCCTTTCTTGTCGACGTGTGGCAAATTCAAGCAATCGGTGCGATTTATTTACTTTTCATCGCTTTTCAGAACATTTATAAAAAATACTCTCGTAAAGGTGAGAAGGAAATCACGAAGCCTAAAAAGCAATCTGGCTTCTGGATGACCGTAGTAAAGGTTGAAGCGGCCGATATAGCTTTCGCAATCGATTCAATGCTTGCTGCCGTCGCGCTGGCTGTAACACTTCCTGCAACAGGCTGGATGAAAGTCGGCGGTATTGACGGAGGGCAATTCGCTGTCATGTTCCTCGGCGGTCTGATTGGATTGGTCATTATGCGATTTGCAGCAAATGGATTCGTGAAGTTGCTTCATCAGCGTCCTTCACTTGAAACGGCAGCATTTTTGATTGTAGGTTGGGTTGGAGTGAAATTGGCGGTACACACACTCGCACACCCTTCACTTGCTGTCATCGACCATCATTTCCCTGAATCAACCCTTTGGAAATCGATTTTCTGGGTGGTATTGATTGGCATAGCGGTAGGTGCGTGGATCATCTCAAGCAAAAAAGAGAATAAAGAGAAAAAAGAAAAACAAATACAAGAAGCATAAAAGCAAGTAGCAAGCTAAGCACAAAAGGGTTTCGGAATGGTCCATTCCGAAACCCTTTTTGATGTCACAAGAATCACTCTTTGCATCGAATTTTGAGGGCAAGTTCTCATGAAATCGCGTTTTTCACATGTTTTTTGTACAGCTTCTCGTTAACTACATGTGGACAATCGGGATTAAATTTTTCCATTATCTTTTACAGGCAGAATGGTATGGAACGCAAGGTAACGAGACTCCTGCGGGAAATGCGGTCTAAGGGAGACACCGCAGGCGCAAGCGCCGAGGAGGCTCCCCGACCGCCCTCTGGATAAGCGAGTGCCTGCAGTGCAATGAAACGGACTAAGTACAAATCGCCAAAAAATCTTCTTCAATAAGGCAGAGTGAAGTGGAAAGTAACAAACCATTTAACTATGACCAAAGAAACTGTAGTACACCCCATTATTACCTATTTTTTTCAAAAGTCTGAAATCCTCTTCTCGAGATATTTTTCACACTTAAAATGGATTTATGGACATTACCCACATACCGCCTAGAACTTTTTCGTATGATATGTTAAAAGCTGTGAATATTAAATTCTGGTTAGAAAAATGACAATTTCCTCATTGATTCGGACGAAGATACGGAAAAAGATATTGTAATGTAACCACACTGTAATAAACGAGAAAAAACTAAGTATTTTGTCATGATGAGCCGTGTTGTGATTTCAAATAATCCGCAAAAATGGTTCTTTTGGTACTGTCTTTTAGACTCCCTCCGCTTAAGATAAGTATGTTGATTCATATTTTTTTATCAACAGGAGCGAGGTGAGCAAATGCTTGGATTGTTGTTTACAGCATTCAAAAAAAAGCGTTCTTTAGAAGAAACCGTATTGAAAATTCAACAAGGCGATATTAGCCTTCGTAATGATACTATAGCGTCATTCAAACCTTTTATAGCGAAAACCGTCTCATCAGTGTGCAGACGTTACATATATGAATCAGATGATGAATTCAGTATTGGTATGATTGCTTTCAATGAGGCAATCGACAAATACTCCCCCGACAAAGGCCGTTCATTATTGGCATTTGCCGAAACCCTTGTTAAACGAAGGGTTATAGATTACTTAAGAAGCCAGTCGAAGCATAAAGAAATCCTTCTGGACATATCGCTTAATGATGACGAAGACCAAAGCCATATATATATCGATAATGAAAATTCCCTTCAAGAATACGAACAACAGAAGGAAGCGGAAAAAAGAAAAGAAGAAATTCACCTATACATAAGCCATCTGCAGGATTTTGGACTGACTTTTGAAGATCTCGTTGAAAACTCTCCAAAACATGCTGATGCCAGGAAGGGAGCTATCTTGATTGCCAAACTGTTGATGGACGACGATGAACTGAAAGAAATCCTGTTTGCAAAAAAACGGCTGCCAGTTAAACAGCTTGAAGGAAAAGTCGATGTAAGCAGAAAAACGATTGAGCGGAACCGGAAGTACATCATTGCTGTGGCAATCATAATAAACGGAGATTTTTTATACTTGAATGATTATATTAAAGGGGCTATCCATGAATGAAAAAAGGAGTTATTCTGTCAGTTAATAAGCGTTTTGTAACCCTGTTGACCCCCGAGGGTGAATTTCTCAAAACAAAAAGAGGCGAACGGTCTTATGAAGTGGGTGAAGAAATCACTTTTTCCCCAGTGAAACAAAAGACGGCTTTCACCATTTTCAGTTTCCATTCAACCTTCAAGAAAACGGCTGTTTTAAGTATCGTCTCTACCTTCTTGATTCTCTTTTCTGTCATGCCGTCTTATTTCACAGGTCATGTGTCGGCATATATGACAATAGATGTAAATCCTAGCATTGAATTGGAGCTTAACGATCACTTGGAAGTGCTCAAACTTACCGGCTTGAACGAAGACGGTAAGCTTGTTATCGGTCAGCTGAAAGATTGGAAAGGCGAGGGAATTAAGACGGTTACAAACCGAATTGTTGAAACGACAAAGCAACTTGGGTATTTGAAAGGAAAAAAACAAATAGTCGTGTCGACAACGTTGTTGGATAAAGATAAAAATCTGGATAAAAATTTAAAAGAAGAGATAAAAAAAATATCCGAGCAGGAAAACGGTTCGAAAACGAAGATGAAAGTGATTCAGGCAACTAAAAGTGATCGGGAGCAGGCGAAGGTACAAGGCATTTCGACTGGCAAATATGTCGAAAAGAAATTGAAAAAGAACCATGACAAGGTAAAAGTGAATAAGAGGGAGCCTGAACAAGAGAAAACAGAAGAAGAGAAAAATGGCACGTCTGAAAAGCAGAGCGAAATACAGGGCAAAGAAAGCGAAACGGACCAAGAAAACATTAAAGGCACTAGTTCGAATGTTAGGAAACAACCTCCTTTAAAAGAAGCTAAACCACAAGCACCGGAAAAATTGGAGACACTACCAGATGAAAAGCAAGTAAAACCGAACCGGGAAGATCATAATGGCAAACGGATGGAGATCAATCGGTTAAAGGAAAAAAGCAAGCAGCCTAAAGGTAAACCCGGCAGCAGTCGAAGCATTCGGAACAAGCAAAGCGTGCAAAGCAACCGAAACAGCCAAAGCCATGAAAGAAATGAAAACAATCATTACAATCCAAGCACCCATAGTAAACAAAGTGGACGTGACAACGGACGTAATTATACAAGGGACAAGCAGAAAAATGAAAGGCCGGATAACAGGTTCGATAAGAACAGATATTCAGCAGACAAAGACGAGAGAAGTGAAAGGGAAAAGGTTAAAAACGATCATTTGAAAAGCGAAAAGAAAAAAGATGAGCCTGAGAGAGAGAAGGGGCAAAAGGGGAAAGGTACTCATGGAAGTGGGCGTGGACATAATAATTAAAAAGAGTCCAGCAAAAAGCTGGACTCTTAGCCATGGATATTCAATTGTGTGATGAATTATTGACCTTTAAGTTGAGATTGAGCTTGTGCTACAAGGCGTTTCGTAATCTCTCCACCAACGGAACCGTTGGCACGCGCTGAAGTATCGGAACCTAGTTGTACACCGAATTCTGATGCGATTTCATATTTGATTTGATCTAATGCTTGTTCGATTCCTGGAACAAGAAGCTTGTTACTGCTGTTAGCCATTATAATCTCCCCTTTACTTTTTCAACGGCTTCTGCCGCTGTAATGATAGTATAAGTAGAATGAGGAGATTTACTTATGGTCGCAGTAGCAAACTTATTGGTAAACCTACCTAATTGATGCAAGTAAGTCAGTTTCAAAAGAGAATGGAAAAAAGACTGAAAAAAGGGTACACTATAGCTTTAATGGGGTTAGAATCCACAAAGTTATAAAAGAGTAAGAAAGGAAACTCTTAATGGTTGCTATCAGAAAAATATTATCGAAGTTAACACCCGCTCAGCTTATCGTCGGTTATTATTTTTTGGCCGTCAGTATCTCGACCCTACTGTTGAGTCTGCCAGTCGCTCTTAAGCCTGGCGTAGAATTTGCATTCATGGACGCTTTATTCACAGCCGTAAGTGCAGTTAGTGTGACAGGTCTAACCGTTGTCAGTTTGCCCGAAGTCTACAATGAGGTAGGCTATTTCATTCTGATGTTCGTTCTCCAATTCGGCGGGATTGGCATCATGACGCTTGGAACGTTTTTTTGGTTGATTTTGGGCAAGAAGATCGGCTTGAAGGAAAGGCAATTGATTATGACTGATCAAAACCAATCGAATCTTTCGGGGCTTGTTAAATTATTGATCCAGATCATTCAGATATTTGTCGTAATTGAAATGATTGGCGCTCTCGTTTTAGGCGTTTACTTTCTGAATTATTTTCCAAACTGGAAAGAAGCCTTTCTGAATGGCTTATTTTTAGCCATAAGCGCCACCACGAATGCTGGTTTTGATATCACCGGTACTTCAATGATTCCATTTAAAGACGATTATTTTATACAGTTCATCACCATTATCCTGCTTACCCTTGGAGCCATTGGGTTTCCTGTCTTGATTGAGGTAAAAGAATTTTTGTCCAATAGAACTCGTACTTATAAGTTTCATTTTTCATTGTTCACAAAATTGACATCAGTCACATTCTTTTGGCTCATCATTGGCGGCACGATCTTGATTTACCTGGTCGAAGCGAACGGTTTCTTTAAAGATAAGAACTGGCATGAGTCATTGTTCTATTCTTTATTCATGTCTTCCAATACGCGAAGCGGCGGCTTAGCCACAATGAACGTGAGTGACTTTTCGGAACCGACCTTATTAATGATGAGTATACTGATGTTCATTGGAGCCTCCCCAAGTTCAGTCGGAGGGGGCATCCGCACGACCACGCTGGCCATCATGATCCTATTTTTATGGAATTTCATGAGGGGAAGGCGTGCCATTAAAGTATTTAAACGGGAGATCCATCCTGATGATATTCGAAAGGCGACAGCCGTAATGATCATGGGATCCCTTCTTTGCATAATGGCGGTCTTCATTTTGTCGATTACTGAGAATTTTACTTTGATGCAAATCATTTTTGAAGTATGTTCTGCTTTCGGCTCAGTGGGTCTGTCGATGGGGATTACACCTGAACTCAGCCATACAGGTAAAATTGTTATTATGATCATCATGTTTATTGGCCGTGTAGGGATAACCTCGCTACTTTATATCATTGGCCACAAAGAAATTAGGGGAAATTATCATTACCCAAAAGAACGTGTCATCATAGGCTAAATGAATAGCAAAGGTTCAGAATGTAGACAAACTCGATGAAAATCGAGTTTGTCTACATTTTTTTCACCATTTAAACGTTCCATTACACTGTGCGTGAAAACGAAGATGGAGTTTCCATTGCCCACAGTTATGGTAAGCAACGCAAAGACATAATAAAAAAGTACGACATGAATGATAAATGGATCAGTCAACATTTTAAAAAGAATATCGTTCGTAAAGAGATTGGTTTTTAAACTGGTACCTCTCCTTTTAGGGAAGGTTTTTTGTGTTGGGAGCAGGAATCAATGATAAAATGTTGAAATTTACCTACAAGAGAGTTATTTCCATTTATTTATATATTTGCTTCGGGCGGACTTCATTATAATCTCATTCGTAAAGGAGGTGGAGAAAATAAAGAAATATACTGGAAGGATTATGGTTCCTGTACTTTTCATCCTGTTATTGGCGCCGTATCTAGCATCGTCTGTTATTGATGAAGGCGGGGTTTCAATCTTGGCAGGAACCTATTTATTTGCCGTTTTATCCATCGCCTGGAGCTTGGGGGCGATTTTTGATGATAAACGGAAAACAATCGCTTTATTGCAGGACAGCGAAGGACGTTATCGGATTTTCTCCAAATACTCCAAGGAATTGGTCAATAGCTTCAACGAGGTCATTTTTCAAACGGATCATAAAGGAAAATGGCTGTATTTAAATCCAGCTTGGAAGTCGATGAGTGGTGCAACCGTTAATGAATCACTCGGGCTGCATTTTTCAAAACATGTGGATAATACATCATATCAAGATGTATTAAAGGCGTTTGCGGAATCTTTTGAACAAGGAAAAAAATATTTCCGGGTTGACATTAAATTACGTGATGCAAAAAAGGGAAGCAGCTGGGTCGAAGCGTTCGTTAAACTGATATACGATGAAGCGGGGAAATTCATTGGGACGGCAGGAATATTATCCGAAATCAATGAACGTAAGCATGCAGAAGAAAAACTTGTAAGTTTGAATGAACATTTGGCAATCACGTCAAGCAAGTTATCCACGGCAGCCCAACTTGCAGCAGGGATAGCACATGAGGTAAGAAACCCGATGACGGCGATATTGGGTTTCGTCAAGTTGATTAGGGATGGAGGGAAAGATAAACAGGAATATTATGATATTATTTTTTCGGAAATAAATCGAATTGAGCAAGTCTTGAATGAGCTGTTGATGCTTTCCAAACCGAGCGGGGCAGTTTTTCTTGAGAAAGATTTTAAAAAAAGCTGCGATCATGTCGTAACGCTGCTGGAGACAAACGCCGTCTTGAACAATATCCAAATCCATAAAAATTATGATGCAGAACCGATATTCATTTATTTTGATGAAAATCAAATTAAGCAAGTGCTAATCAATATCATCAAAAATTCGATAGAGTCGATGCCGGATGGCGGAAATATATTTTTGAGTATATATGAGCAAAATCGGGAAGTTTTCGTAACCATATTGGATGAGGGGGAAGGGATACCGGAAAATTCCCTTCAAAAAGTAGGAGAGCCGTTTTTCACGACTAAATCATCAGGAACTGGGCTAGGACTCTCCGTTTGTTTCAAGATCATCGAAAAGCATGGTGGGAAGGTTTTCATTACAAGTGAATTGAAAAAAGGGACGAAGATTGTCTGTGTATTCCCTGCGGTCCAACCCAAAAATCTTAGCGGTAACGAAAAGGAGGAGGTAAGGGATGAAATGGTTAAGCCTGAAAAATAAGTGTTTTAATTGTTGAAAAAATCGGAAAATTATGTATATACTGTAAGAGTGAGAACATACTAACCGGTCAGTTAGTATTAAAAAGGAGGATTTCAAATTGATCTTTGAACATACTCAAAAGGTAAAAGCTCTGGAAAAGAAGTTAACGGATTTCATGGAAAGGCATGTATATCCAAATGAAGCCGTATACCAAAAACAGCTCGAACAGCAGAAAAGCCGCTGGAGCGACATCCCGCCGATTTTATCTGAATTGACGGCGAAAGCAAAGGAAGAAGGATTATGGAATTTATTTTTACCAGATAGCAGTTATGGAGCAGGTTTAACAAATCTGGAATATGCACCGCTTTGCGAGATCATGGGAAGATCGATGATCGGTCCTGAAATTTTCAACTGTAATGCACCTGATACTGGCAATATGGAAGTTTTGGTGAGATACGGTTCGAATGAGCATAAGGAACGTTGGCTGAAGCCGTTGCTTGCAGGGGACATTCGCTCATGCTTCTCGATGACGGAGCCGGATGTGGCGTCTTCCGATGCGACCAATATTGAGTGCAGAATTGAAAAGTCTGATAATGAGTATGTCATAAACGGCCGGAAATGGTGGTCTTCCGGGGCAGGAGATCCGCGATGTAAAATTGCCATCGTTATGGGAAAAACGGATCCTGATGCTTCAAGGCATGAGCAACAGTCCATGATTCTTGTGCCACTGGACACACCAGGCGTCAAAATCGAAAGAATGCTTCCTGTATTCGGCTATGATCATGCTCCTCATGGACATGCTGAAATCAATTTTGACAATGTAAGGGTCCCGGCAGAGAATATTTTATGGGGTGAGGGCAAGGGATTTGCAATTGCCCAAGGAAGATTAGGACCGGGAAGGATTCATCACTGCATGAGGTTGATCGGTGCTGCCGAGAGAGCACTTGAAGAATTATGTAAGCGCATTCAAGATCGTGTCGCCTTTGGAAAGCCTTTGGCGAGGCAAGGTGTGATCATGGAGTGGGTCGCCGATTCGCGGATTGAAATCGAGCAGGCTAGACTGTTGACGTTAAAAGCAGCCTATATGATGGATACGGTCGGCAACAAGGAGGCGAAGGCGGAGATTGCCATGATCAAAGTAGTTGCACCGAATATGGCATTGAAAGTGCTTGATCGTGCCATACAGGGGTTTGGCGCAGCGGGTATTTCGGATGATTTCCCATTTGCCGCACATTGGGCAAATGCAAGGACCCTAAGGCTTGCTGATGGTCCGGATGAAGTGCACCGGTCACAAATTGCTAAAATCGAGCTTCGGAAATATCAACAAAAGCATGAGGTGAGAATATGAACGTTAAGCACCTATTCGATTTGACTGGAAAAACGGCAATCATAACCGGCGGGGGCAGGGGGCTAGGTGAACAAATAGCGACTGGGTTTGCAGAAGCGGGGGCAAATGTCGTTCTTTGTTCCAGGAAGAAGCAGGCATGCGATGAAGCGGCCGCGAAGATCGAAGGGCTTGGAGTCAGGGTGCTTTCCTTGAAGTGTGATATAACCAATCCTTCAGATGTACAGGAAGTCGTTAATGAAACGGTCCGTGAATTTGGCTCCATTGATATTCTCGTCAACAATAGCGGTGCATCCTGGGGTGCGCCAGCAATCGATATGCCGCTTGAAGCTTGGCATAAGGTGATGAATGTCAATGTAACCGGAACCTTCATCATGAGCCAGACTGTAGGCAGGATCATGATTGAGCAGGGATATGGAAAAATCATTAACATAGCTTCCGTGGCAGGATTAGGGGGGACCGATCCAAGGGTGCTCGATACGGTTGGATACAATACAAGCAAAGGCGCTGTCATTACATTAACGAAGGATTTAGCCGTTAAATGGGGCGAGCACAATATTCATGTTAATGCGATCGCACCTGGATTCTTTCCGACAAAAATGTCGAAAGGGGTGCTGGCCCAGGGAGAGAAACCTATCTTGGATTCCACCCCGCTTAAAAGATTTGGCAGTGATGATGATTTAAAAGGTGCAGCCGTTTTTCTGGCTTCAAAGGCATCGGATTACGTGACAGGGAACATCCTGATTGTCGATGGGGGTTCACATGCAATGTAATGACAAGTAAATGAATATGGCTGGAGGGAATGTAATGATGAATGAAAAAAAATGGCTGTCAGCGTATCCCGATTCAATTTCAAAGGATATAAAAGTACCTGATTTTCCGATGCAAACAATTCTTCAAAATGCATGTCAATCCTATCCGAACAATACAGCCATCACTTTTTATGGGCAAAAAATCAAGTATCAGGAGCTTTTTCTTGCTTCGCAAGTTTTTGCCTCAGCTCTTCAAAAAAAAGGTATCCAAAAGGGAGATCGTGTCGCAATCATGTTGCCTAACTGCCCGCAATATGTCATTGCGTATTACGGGGCCTTGACCACCGGGGCAATCATCACCCAAATCAATCCAATGCTTGTTGAAAGGGAGCTGCAGCATATCTTGCAGGACTCCGGAGCAGTGTCAATCGTGGTATTGGACGGATTATATCCGAAAGTGAAGAGTGTGCAGCGGGATACGAATCTGAATAATATTATCGCGGTGAGCCTGCAGCCATCAAAGGCAGTTTTTCAGCCTGATGTTTCATTTGATCAATTCATGGAGATGGGAGATGGCAACGTCGAGCCAGTAGCCATCGATCCGGAACATGATATCGCCGTTCTTCAATATACAGGAGGAACGACGGGACGTTCAAAAGGGGCAATGCTGACCCACGGCAATATTCTGGCTAATGTCGTCCAGTGCTATGAATTCTTCAAGCATGAATTAAAAGTGGGTTCTGAGAGAACGCTCTCGATCATACCGCTTTTTCATGTTTTCGGAATGACCTCCGCCATGAATTTATCGATATATGTCGCGGGTGATTCAATCATGCTGCCGCGATTCGAAATTGATGAAGTGCTCGAGACGATCAAGCGTGAGCAGCCGACGACTTTTCCGGGTGTACCGACCATGTATGTAGCACTGACGAACCATCCTAAGGCTGACGAATCTGGAATGGGCTCCATTCGGCTATGTAATAGCGGAAGTGCGCCGATGCCCGTCGAACTTTTACGTGAGTTTGAACGAAAATCAGGTGCAAAGATTTTGGAAGGCTACGGGCTTACGGAAGCTTCGCCAACCACGCATTGCAACCCGGCATTTGCCGAAAGAAAACCGGGAAGCGTAGGGATCGGCGTCCCATCGACTGAATATAAAGTCATGGATTTAGGTGACGGGACAAAAGAAGTGGCACCTGGTGAGATGGGGGAATTGGTCATCAAAGGTCCCCAAGTGATGAAAGGGTATTGGAATATGCCAGAGGAAACGGCGGCCACTCTTAGGAATGGCTGGCTTTATACCGGGGACATCGCAAAAATTGATGAAGAAGGATACCTCTTTATAGTAGATAGGAAGAAGGACTTGATCATTGCAAGCGGCTATAACATTTATCCTCGTGATGTGGAAGAAGTCCTTTATGAACATCCTGCTGTGCGGGAAGCGGTGGTCATCGGAGTTCCGGATGCCTACAGAGGAGAGTCGGTTAAAGCTGTGCTAGTCCTGAAAGATGAACAAGTGGCAAGTGAACGGGAAATCATCGATTACTGCCGTGCAAACCTGGCGCCCTATAAAGTTCCGCATTTCGTTGAATTTCGTGAGGAGTTACCGAAAACGAACGTTGGAAAGATTTTGAGGCGCGCATTAAGGGAAGAACTATCCAATAAATAAATGGATCAGAAAGTACGACAGCGTATGATATCGCTTCACTGAAATTTTAACAGATTGCGAGGATGCAAACATGAAGGAAAAAATGACAGAACATAGCATACGCTTATTTGAAAAGAAGGGCTTTAGTGAAACGTCGATTACGGATATCGTCGAATCGATCGGCGTTACGAAAGGGACATTTTATTATTACTTTACGAGCAAAGAACAGTTGCTGATGGATATACATTTAGCGTATATAGATGAATTGCTTAATGAGCAGGAAAAGATCATTTCGACTCCAGGGAAAACCTGCAAGGATATACTGTTTGATATCGTCCATATGCTTTTAAAGAGCATTAAAACGAAAAAATCGAGTGCAACGGTTTTTTTCCGGGAAATGAAAAATCTAAGCGATGAAAAACTTGAACAAATTCTCCCGAAACGAGATGAGTTCCGCAGCAAAATCGAGCAGGTGCTGATTAGTGGCATCGAGAGCGGAGAATTGCGTGCCAATCTCGACGCTTCCATCATCTCCTTTGCCATTTTGGGGGTGGCTAATTGGAGCTATCATTGGTTCGATCCAGAAGGTGAAAAAAATGAGCAGGAAGTGGCAAATATTTTCATGGGGATGATTTTATATGGAATTGAAGCATGATGTATGTGCTACATACTGACTAGTTAGTAGAAGGGAGATTGAAGACATGACAAACAAGCAAATTCAATCGATAACTGTAATTGGAGCCGGCCAAATGGGGCATCAAATCGCGATGCTTGCCGCTTTGGGAGGTTATGAGACGATTCTTCAGGATGTTGAGGAACAAGCATTGAACGAGGCCAAGTCAAAATTGGATGCAATCATGACTAAATGGGTTCAAAAAGGTAAATTGTCAGAAGATCGGAAATTGGCAGCTTTTAGTCGGCTTCAATACACTGCCGACTTGGAGAAGGCTGCTAGTGGAGCTGATTTGATCATTGAAGCGGTTGTAGAAAAACTTGATGTGAAACAAGACGTTTTCGCTAAACTGGAAAAAATGGCACCAGCTGAAACCATTTTTGCGACGAATAGTTCGACGATTGTCAATAGCCTGCTCTCTAGCGTGACGAAACGCCCGGACAAGTTCATTAACATGCATTTCTTTTTCCCCCCTTTAGTAATGGATTGTGTTGAAGTTGTCATGAGTGAACAAACATCGGAAGAAACAGCAAAGCAAGCGATGGAGGTCACACAGAAAATGAATAGGACCGGGGTTTTATTAAGAAAAGAAATTTCCGGATTCGTAGCCAATCGAATATTGGGTGCGCTTCAACGTGAAGCATTATATTTGTATGAAGAAGGAATTGTCGATTATAAGGATGTCGATTTAATTTGCCGAAAGGCGTTAGGCCATCCGATCGGCCCGTTTGAACTGATGGATTTATCGGGAATTGATGTAGGTTATTTTGTTATGCAGCAGCGATACAATGAAACTGGCAATCTTGAAGATAAGCCAAACGCCTGTATCGAGGAAAAGGTGAAGCAGGGTCATTTAGGAAGGAAATCAGGCAAGGGCTGGTATGATTATTCAAATCAAGGGGTGAAGAATTGATGACTAGGTTCATTAAATTGGAAAAGGAAAACAAGCTTGCAATCATAACCATTGATAATCCGCCGCTAAATGTCATTAGCAGGCAGGTATTCGCAGAATTGGGAGAAACCTTCACGAAACTTTCCAAGGACGATGAGACTGTAGCTGTGCTCATAACGGGTGCAGGAAATATGGCATTTGCAGCTGGTGCTGACATAAAGGAATTCCCCAATATGATGGGTAATCCGAATATGAAAGAAACGGTAAAGGAAGGGCATGCTGTATTGGCGATAATTGATCAGTTCCCTAAACCGACGATTGCTGTACTAAATGGCCTTACTTTAGGAGGGGGATGTGAACTCGCTTTGGCCTGTGATTTGCGTGTTGCAGAGACACAAGTCCAAATTGGTCTTCCTGAGGTTAAATTGGGCTTATTTCCTGGAGGCGGAGGGACACAACGGCTGTCCAGACTTGTTGGAAATGCAAAAGCCAAGGAAATAATATTTACCGGTGATCCGCTTGATGCGAAAGAAGCCGAAAAAATTGGGCTCGTCAATAAGGTCGTCGAACAGGGCAGTGGTCTAGTCGAGGCGAAAATGTTGGCCTCAAGAATGACAAGGCATTCGCTGCAAGCACTTTCGAGAATCAAGAAGGCGATCAATGAAGGCAGTGAGGTGAAGCTTGAAGAAGGAATAGAGCTAGAAACGAATCTATTCGAAGAAATCTTCCAAACCGAGGATGTAAAAGAGGGCGTTTCGGCTTTCTTAAACAAGCGTAAACCGTCTTTCGTACACCGTTAATCAAGGAGGGGTCTTATGCATGAATTCGAAGTAAACGTCCGTTTTTCCGAAACGGATGCCTTTGGTTCCATCAACAACACCAGTTATTTCATCTATCTGGAAGAAGCACGCATGAAGTTCTTTGAAGCTTTGGGTATGGCAACGAATACTCAATCACCAAACTTTTTATTGGCTTCGACAAACTGCAATTTTAGTGCCCAAACCAACGTGAATCAACTGTTGACGATTCGGACTTCTTTGACAAAGGTAGGTACAAAAAGCTGTGAATTGTTCCATGAAATTCTTTGTTCACAAACGGGGAAGATCATTGCCAAGGGGCATGCGGTTTTAGTTTGTTATGATTTTTCCAAGCAAAAAAGTGAACCGATACCGGAAAGAATTAAAGATAAACTCATCTCGGAGATTGTCCTTCATTAGCGTGAATTAAGGCGTGGCGAAAGGATTGAAGCATATGGTTGACGATACGATTCCAGTTCGGCCTGGAGAGGAGCTGGATATTAGCGTTTTAGAAAATTTCCTTAGAAATAATGTGAGCGACCTTCCGAACGAGCCGTTAAATCTGCAACAATTTTCGACAGGGTACTCAAATTTGACGTATCAGCTGAAGATAGGGGAGTGGGAAGCTGTACTGCGAAGGCCACCGCTTGGTCCTGTGGCTCCCAAGGCACACGATATGAAGCGTGAACATCATATCCTTTCTTCCATCCATCCCTATTTCCAAGCGGCACCCGAACCTATCCTGTTTTCGGATGATGAATCGATTGTGGGTGCTCCCTTTTTCCTAATGGAAAGGAAACATGGACTGGTCATAGATGGTGAATGTCCCGAAGGAGTCGTCCCTACCTTGGAGCGATGCCGTAAGCTTTCTCATATCATGGTCAATCGGCTCGCCGAACTTCACTCGATTCCATATGAGAAAACGGGCTTAGTGGAAATCTCCAGACCGGAAGGGTTCATCGCAAGGCAGGTACACGGGTGGATTTCCCGATATGAGAGGGCAAAGACGGATGACATTAAGGAATTGATGCCTCTCATTACTTATTTGCAGCAAAATATCCCGAAATATAGCCAAACTTCAATTATCCATTATGACTACAAGATCAACAATGCCATGTTTAATCAAGATCTTACGGAGATGGTGGGATTATTCGATTGGGAGATGGCCACTGTTGGCGATCCGCTGGCCGATCTAGGAGTGGCTTTAAGTTATTGGACAGAAAGCGATGACCCCGAATTAATTAAAATCGGCGTCGGTCAAGCATCGATAACGACTTTAAAAGGGTTTTTGACACGAAAGGAATTTATCGAGACGTATGCAAGCAGAAGTGGAAGGGATGTTTCGAATATCGATTTTTATGTAACATTTGGTTACTTTAAATTGGCGGTCATCCTTCAGCAAATCTATTCGAGGTATAAAAAAGGACAGACGAATGATCCTCGCTTTTCCCAGCTTGGAAAAACGGTAAAAAGCTTACTCACTCATGCAGCAAATGTAGCGGCGAAGGAAGTTTAAAGAAATGGGGCATGTACAAAGCATTCATCTATTATTAAAAAAAGAAGAGATACGGAAGGAAAAGCTATCTGAAGGAGAGAAGGTGGCCGTTGTCCTCGATGTGCTGTTGGCAACCACCACGATCATTTCGGCACTTCACAATGGAGCACGCCAGGTGATACCTGTCTTGGACCCATCTGCTGGCATAGAAATAAGCCAGGAAGAGGGAAACGGTGATTATGTATTGGCAGGAGAGCTTAATGCGGCGCCTGTGGATGATTTAATCTATCCAAGTCCGACGCTGTTGCGTAACATGGTACGCGATAAAACGCTTATACTGTTTACAACTAACGGAAC
The DNA here is from genome assembly GCF_001439925.1 of Peribacillus muralis. GTDB lineage: Bacteria > Bacillota > Bacilli > Bacillales > DSM-1321 > Peribacillus > Peribacillus muralis. The sequence goes on along the minus strand of NZ_LMBV01000003.1, from coordinate 43,100 downwards.
GGTTGCTTTAAGAAATTCCGCTGGTGCCAAAAAAGTGTATATCGCTTCTTTATTGAACAATCCATCAGTTGCAGAAAAAATAAAACGACAGCATCAGACCGAAACGATCATCATCGTGTGTTCGGGAAACTCAGGTGAATTCAGCCTGGAGGATTTTTACGGGGCAGGACATTTGATAGATTGCCTGATGCTTGGCTCACCGGAGAGATTCAATCTCAATGATGCCGCAAAGGCTGCAAGCGCGCTCTATCGCACGAATATCGAAAATGCTTTCGATATCCTGCAAGCATCATATGTCGGCCAGCTGTTCAATCGGCACAGGCTGATCGATGATTTGAAATTGGCTGCGAATAAGGGCTCGGTCCATCTTGTTCCCGAGATGGTGAATGGAAGAATCGAAGCTGAATCAAGCAGGCAGGAAATGCAGCATCAAAATCCGGATACGAGGTGAACGGGATGAGATTTTCACAGTCGATAGCGGTGGTGACAGGAGCAGGTTCCGGTATTGGAAAAGCTACTGCGCAGCGCTTATCGGATGAAGGGGCAAACGTATTATTGGTAGGGAGGACGAAGGCGAAGCTGAAGGAAGCTGCAGCCGAAATCAATGCCAGGAATACCAGGAAAGTAGCCGATATTTTCCCTGCGGATGTGACGGATGAGGAAGATGTAATGGAGCTTGCGATGTATGTGAAGGAACAATATCGTGACCTTCACATTTTAATCAATAACGCAGGAGGATCGAGGTCCTCGAAGCTTTTGGATACTTCTGCGGACGATTGGGACATGGTTCAGCATGTCAACTTGAAAAGTGTGTTCCTTGTGTCCAAGCACTTGGGGAAAATCATGGTTGAAGGAGCGAGCGGGGAAATGGAAGACCCGGTAAACCGGGCGATCGTGAATGTCGCTTCACTATCAGGACATCAACCAGGCGCTGTCATTCCACATTACAGCTCCGCTAAAGCAGGAGTCATCGGTTTAACGAAATCCTTGGCATTGGAGCTTGCTCCTGCTGGCATTCGGGTCAATTCGGTTTCGCCTGGGTTCATTGAAACACCATTAACGGAGAATGGACTGCAAAACGAAAAATTCGTTAAGGCCATCCAGCGAAACACGGTGTTGGAACGTGTGGGGAAAGCGGAGGAAATTAGCAATGTCATTACGTTTGCTGCTTCAAGAGAGGCCTCCTATATGACAGGGACAGACATTCTTGTCGACGGTGGCTGGTTAATTAAATAACAAAGGAGATGAGTTTATGATAAAAGACCATTTATTGACAGAGGTAACCGGAAATGTATTGATCCTGACTTTGAATCGACCTGAGAGCTTAAATGCCTTCAGTCCGGAGATGATTGCCGACTTAACGAAGGAAATTAAAGATGTTAAAGAAAAGCCCCATATAAGGGCAGTCGTCATTAAAGGTGCAGGGCGATCATTTACTGCTGGCGGAGATGTGAAATCGATGGGAAAGGCCTCTGCGGGCCAATTATATGACCACGTCGGCAGGATGAATGAATGCATATTGGCTCTTGATTCTTCTGAGGTTCCCGTGATTGCTGCCGTCCATGGATTTGCGGCAGGGGCCGGCTTCAATTTGGCCCTTGCCTGTGATTTGATCATCGCCTCTGAAGATAGTCAATTTGCGATGAGTTTTTCACAGGTAGGATTGATTTCAGATGGAGGGGGTTCGTATTTTTTACCGAAGTTGGTCGGGCCTCATCTTGCAAAGCAACTCTTCTTCTCAGCTGAACCGATTTCAGCAGAGCGCTTATATCAGTTAGGCATCATAAATTATGTATGTCCACTTGAGCAGCTTGAGGAAGAATCGTTTAGGCTTGCGAAAAAGCTGGCCAATGGCCCGACAAAAGCATATGGAATGATGAAAAAACTCGTTAGCCATTCATTTACGGCGACTCTTGACGAAATGCTCGAGCAAGAGCGAATTACTCAAACGCTGATGGCGTCAACGGAAGATCATTTAGAGGGAATTGCTGCTTTCAAGGAGAAAAGAAAACCGGAATTCACCGGAAATTGAGGAGGTACCATGATGAGAGCGATTCAATTTAAAGAATATGGCGGGCCGGACGTACTGAAAATGACGGATACGGAAAGACCTGTCCCAACTGGCCATGAGGTACTGATTGAAATTGATTGTGTCGGCGTCAATTATGCGGATACTGCCAGAAGGGAAGGGCAATATGTCGTGCCAACGCCGCTCCCATTCATCCCGGGTGCGGAAGTGGCTGGAGTTGTGGTGGAGGTAGGCGGGAAAGTAACCAAAATCAAACCAGGTACAAGGGTGGTAAGCTTAATTGAATCGGGTGGCTATTCTGAATATGCCCTGTCCGATGAATACTCTGTCATTCCGCTTCCAGATGCCATTTCCTTTCATCAAGCTGCAGCCTTGCCTCTCCAAGGGCTAAGTGCTTATCATATTTTAAAGACGATGGGACGCCTGCAGCAAGGAGAAACGGTTTTAGTACATGCCGCAGCTGGGGGAGTGGGAACGATTGCCGTCCAGCTTGCGAAAATCTTCGGTGCAGCTAAAGTGATTGCCACTGCCAGCACGAAGGAAAAGTTGGAGTTGGCTAAAAAACTGGGGGCTGATGTCCTAATCGATTACACCGAGGAAGGTTGGGAAATGAAAGTACGTGAGGCAACAGGTGGTATGGGAGTTGACGTGGCATTGGAAATGGCTGGGGGAGACATATTCACTAAAACATTGAAGTGCTTGGCCCCATTCGGTCGTCTTGTTGTTTTTGGAAATGCGAGTCGTGAAGGCTATACGATGAACCCGCAGCAATTAATGAGGCGCAATCAATCCGTTGTCGGCTTCTTCCTGCCACAAATCATGAAAAAACCGGACTTGCTGTTGCCCAGCATCGAAGATCTTTTTTCTTACGTGGCGTCAGGGAAGCTTAAGCTGACGATCGGCGGTGTTTATCCGTTTGAAAATGCGGCAAATGTTCATGAAGAAATGAACACTCGTCAAACAACAGGAAAATTGATCCTACAGGTTAAATGAAGGGAAGGGGTGTTTATCGCTGGTGCGGTACACCCCTTTTTTTAAACAGAGATCCTTTTGAAGCAATTTCAATCCGTTTCTGCGCTCACATCTTTATCAGGATGCATAAAGGGTGCCTCGGGAGCTCTTTTCGCTTCTAACAGTTCACGGTTTTCCGCTGAATTCCAGCCTATATCATTTGTAGGGTGGATCCATTCGTCCCCAGCCATGATTTCGGGATCTGTTTCTTCACTCCAATTTTCAAGGGGTGAGTTAGCTGATGCGTATTTACTGTCTCCAATCACGACGCCGTAATCATTAACAAATGGGGCTTGTGGTTTTATACCTGTTCCTTTGAAGCTTGGCGCGTTCATTTGGTGTGGCTGCGTATCCGCAATGATGGGTGAATCCAATTTCTTTTTCATAGCCTCTCTCCCTTAATTGTTTACGATTATTTTTCTCGTCTGTCCCTTTATTATCCCTGAATAATTTTTGTCCTATTTACCCCATCATAAACGGTAAACTTTATTGAAAAGGGTGGATGAAAATGAAACGAAAAGCCAATGTGGATGGTGCTGTCAAAGCAAGTAAGACGCCTAAAAGAAACCAAGCTGAAAATGATTTCTCGAATGAGTTTGCAGCAGAGGAAAACCCAATGAAGGGTGCCAACCGAAATTCAAAGCAGGGCAGAAAAGGAAGAAGTTAATGGAGCGGGACAAGCTGATTCCAGAGGATAAACAGTTGGAAGAACATGTACGGACTGAATTCGGAATCGAATTCAGTGGGGACATGAACGCAACCAAGATTTATGAAATATTATCAAAGGAAAATAAAAAGCGGGAAAATAAGTAAAAAAGAAGACGAATCCATTTATTGGATTCGTCCTTTTTCTTACAATACAGTACTTCCTGATTTCGACATAGGAAAGACCGTTGACCCATTGCCGGCCGGATCAAAATAAGCAAGCATGATCGATGGCTTTTCAGTAATGATCCCCTCGGCTAAATAGGTTTCCAAATCAAAAGGAAGGGCCTCAAGTAATGTATGTTTATGAATTTCTTTTTCATTCAGCCCCAGGGCTGTGAAAGTGTCTCCAAGCCGAGCAGGTTCAGATAAAATGGCATCATAAATCTGTTTCCGGCCTTGTTTATCCAATGATGCTTCCCACCAAGGTTTACGTGGCTTGTATTTTTGGTTGGTGAAATAATCCAGCTTCATGAGACCGGTGATATTTTCCAGCTCAGTCGACTCACGGGAGGCTAGAAACTGTTGCAGACGTTTGAATAAGTCTTCCAGTTGATGTCCGATACGGGACCAGCCCTGTTGATCCCAATACGTACCAAAAGCTTGAAAAAAGTCGAATGGCGATGGAAAAACGGTTTTAACCAGATATTCTGTCGTATGATCCATCCTATGATCATTCCAGTATTTTTCGAGGACATCCTCAACTTGCTTGATCCGCACAATATCATCAAACGATAAAACGTTATTCCCGAGAATTTCATAGGGAGCATGCTCACTGTAAATATACCGGTGTTCATCGGCACGTATCCTCAACCCAGTTCCACGGAGCATTTTTAAGAAGCCAAGCTGCATCTCTTCGGGCCTAAGTGCAAAAACATCATTAAAGGTCTTTTTAAAGGTGAGATAATCTTCTTCAGGTAAACCGGCAATCAAATCTAAGTGTTGATCTATTTTTTTGCCTTCTTTTACCATCGTAACGGTCCGCGTCAGTTTTTCGAAATTTTGTCTTCGCATGACAAGGTCGTTCGTATGGTCATTCGTTGATTGTACACCAATCTCAAAGCGGAACAACCCTGCTGGAGCATTGTCGTTCAAAAACTGGATAACTTCCGGACGCATGATGTCGGCGGTGATTTCAAACTGGAAAACCACACCCGGATGATGTTCATCAATCAAGAATTGGAACATGTCCATCGCATAGCTTCGGCTGATATTGAAGGTCCTGTCAACAAATTTAATGGTCTTTGCACCATTTTTCATTAAATACCTAATATCTTCCTTAATCTTTTCACGATCAAAATACCTGACACCCACTTCAATGGAGGAAAGGCAAAATTGGCAGCTGAATGGGCAGCCGCGGCTAGTTTCGATATAGGTGACCCGCTTGGAAAGATCATGACGATCTTCCTCCAAACGATAGGGGGTAGGAAGCGATTTAAGATCAACCTTGCCATTCTGTGGCTGGATGATTTTTTTTCCGTCCTGACGATAAGCAATTCCGCCTACCTTCTTGTAGTCGCGTGATCCTTCAATTTCAGATAAAAGGGACTTGAATGTGACTTCACCTTCGCCAATTACGATAAAGTCAGCTCCGGGAATTTGGTCAAGCCATTCATTAACATCATAAGTAACTTCAGGTCCTCCGAGAATGATCACTAATTCTGGATTGATTTTCTTAAGCATGGCTACAACTTTCATTGTTTCCTCGATATTCCAGATGTAGCAGCTGAACCCGATGACATCGGGTTTTTTGGAATGAAGGTCGCCGACTATGTTCATGATTGGATCTTTTATCGTATATTCAGCCAGCTGCACCTCATAATCCGGCTGCGCATAAGCCTTTAAGTATCGTATAGATAGCGATGTATGGATATATTTTGCGTTTAGAGTACTAATGATAATATTCATAGGAAGAAACGGCTGTCTCCTTTCATGTTCTTTTTAAGACAGTAAACACTAACGAGTAATTTTACCATAGCGTGCTTCATTTGAGAAATGGGATATTTAAGCTCGAAAGCTTTTATCGAAATGAGATAGGTAGAAGTAAGGCACTTGATCATGGAAACAGGTTGAGTAAAGAGTGAAGGGTTAATGGAGAGTTTAGTATAAGTGCAGTGAGAGGAAATGTTATGATACACCCCGGGAAACGTGTGAGTATATAATGCGTTCTGGATTATTCGAGCAGATCCCGCAGAGGGGCAGATAGCCTTAAAGAAAAAAAACTGGGGATGAACTCAATGATTATTGAGTTCATCCCCAGTATGAAACTTAAAATGCTTGTTTTAGATATTCTTTCGTTTTGTACATGAACCGTTTTGTTTTGGTCGCCTTCAATTCGATGATTGGCTGCGCCATCGTGGCGATCATCTCGCTTGATAATAGCACAGTGATCAAGAAAGACAGGCAGGCGAGCATGATGAAGCTTTCTGTATTGCTGAAATAATCGTGTATCGTGCTCTCACGGAAGAAACGAATGAAGAACCCATGCAGCAAATACACATATAAAGTTTGCTTGCCCCAATTGGTAAAGAAATATTGTCTGCGCGGGATGAAGGATAGGAAGCTGAACACCGAGATTATGCTCAATCCATAAAATCCAAGGCGTTTAAACATTGACACGATCGTCGCATCTTCCAGCTCGGAATATGGCTTGGAGCCGAGCAGCCATTTATAATTGATCTCGGTATTTAAATAAAAACCGATAAATATCACTAACATGACACCAAGGGAGGCCAAACGGACTTTAGGTGTGAATAATTTTTTTAAATGATCCTTACTTAAATGGTACCCGATTAAAAACATCGGGAAGAACACGAAGGTCCTTGAGAGACTTAGGTAATTGGAAATATTGTCCATGTAGCCAATCAATAAAGCGATTAATATCGATACGCCTATCCCTACTGAAGGCTTGAGCTTGGAAAATCCTAGCAGCATGATGTTCCAGCAAAATAGGCTGATCAAGAACCAAAGAGACCACTGTGGATCAAGCAGGTCTACTGTGAGGGCAGTACGTTCATATAAAAAGTAATAATAGACGGCATATATTATTTGGAAGATAACGTAAGGTAAGATCAATTTTTTAGTAATTTTTGCTAAGTAGCCCTTTTGATAGAATCCTTTTGCAAAGAACCCCGAAACAAGGATAAAGGCTGGCATATGAAAGGAATAAATGGTTTTATATAAAGCATAAATCGTTTCACTGTCATGTATATACGTATTAAGCAAATGTCCAAAGACGACAAAAGCCATGAGAATGAATTTGGCATTATCAAAGAAAAAATCACGTTGTTTCATAGTTGCCTCCATTTTAGTGAATTTTAAGGTAGCTAGAAAGCATTGTTACTCTTATACCCTAATTTTGTAGTGGAGAAACATAATATTTCACGATCGTAATCTTACCTTAAGCATAACGCTAATTTTTACAGGATTCAACACACTACAATTTGACATATTGGTTAATGACGGATTTGGAATATTGAATTGATTTTCTAAAATACCGAGGAAATTTTAAATGGGCGTCGAATAAAGTTTTGTAAGTATGGGTTTTGATAAGGGGTGTTAATGATGATGAATGTTGATTTAGAAAATGAATTGGAATATAAACAAGAACTTAAAAAAATGAAAATACAGATAGAAGGCTTTCTGGACATTTTCAAATCATTGTCAGAGCCGTATATCAGGGTTGATGAAGAATTAAGGTTCACTTATGTCAATGATGCCGCCTGTGCCATGCTGGAATCCACGGAAAAAGAACTTTCTTCCAAGAAAATATCGGATTTTCTCGATGTCATCCCTTTGATAAATCAGGAAAATTCCAGCTTGCGAGGAAAACCGAAGGAAATTAAGCGGCAAATGATCCGGCTTCATACGGGAGAAATCAAGCAAATTGATTTCGTACCTGTCGGTGCCGTAACGGAGGGCGAGCAAATGTATCGCCTGGAAGATGTGTCGTTGGAGTTGCCTTCATCCGGGGAAAATAGCCTGTCGAAACAGATGTTTTTTGACATTTTTGACACCGCTATGGAGAGTATCGTCCTTTTTGACAGTTCTGGAATTATCATCGAAGTGAACCATGCCTTCATCGAAGTCATGGGCATACCTAAAAAGGAAATTATCGGAAAGGAAATGATGGATTTCATATCCCCGAATTATAAAAGCTATTGGGAACAAAGTGTAAGTAAAGTCTTTGATGTATCGAACTACAAAGGAGAAGTAGAGATGATCATCAGGGACGAAACGTGTCATTTCTCGTTTTCGATAAGTCCAACGATAGGAAATGACTTATACATGTCGGTACTTCAAAGAGTTACGCAATCCAATCTAATAGAAAAACGTTTAGAGACGAGCGAACGGATTTTTGCAGAATTGTTCGATCAGTCAATGGATGCGATCATATTTTGGAATGATGACGGGATTATATTTAGAGTTAATCAATCGGCATGTAAAATATTCGAATCGACGAGGGAGGAATTGATTGGGAGCTTTATTTGGAAATACGTATACAGCAACAACCGACATTTTGGTCAGATGATGGAGACGTTTGGGAGGGACACCCAAGTGAGAGGTGAATTGCTATATAAAATGCCAAACGACCAAATTAAATTACTTGAATTGACGGCAAAAAAACATGAGGGTGATGGGTACAACGTCACAATCTTCCGGAATGTCAGTGAGCGTTGGTTGATTGAAAAGGAATTGAGGGATAGTGAGAAGAAATTCAGGAAGATTTTTGAGGGAACTTTGGACGGCTTGATTTTATGGAATCACGAGGGATTCAAGGATATTAATGAAGCTGGTCAGGAAATATTGGAAATATCGAAGGATCGATTGCTTTCCTTTACTGTTAAGGAGTTCATTGAGAAAATTCCCGGAAATGCGCCAGACTTGAATGACCATATGGAAAATGTATACAAGCACGAGGTGTTCTCATCGATCATCCCGATTACATTCGAGGATGGACGCGTTAAGCATATTGAATTTTTAACAAGGAAAAACGTATATTCGAGTCTCAATCTAAGTATTTTTCGTGATGTTAGTAAAAATCTGGAAATGCAAGCGCAAATTAGAAAATCCGACACATTGAATGTCGTTGGTGAACTGGCTGCAGGGATTGCCCACGAAATCAGGAATCCGATGACAGCTTTAAAAGGTTTTATTCAGTTGCTTGAAGATGGGGTAGAAGGGGATTTTTCCACATATTTTCATGTCATTACATCCGAAATCAAGCGAATTGAAACGATCATCACGGAATTTCTAGTATTGGCGAAGCCACAGGCACTTCAAATCGTTAAACAAGATGTGCATACCATCTTGAGGGAGACTCTCGAATTGCTCGCAGCCCAGGCTATGCTAGAAAATATTCAATTCGATACGTACTTCGAAGAGGTTGAGTTTACTGTTTTATGTGAAGCAAATCAGTTAAAGCAAGTATTCATTAACATCATAAAGAATGCCTTGGAAGTCATGCCGGATGGTGGAACAGTTCGGATTGAAACAAGTCGATACTCAGGAAAATACATTTGTATTTCAATTACTGATCAGGGGGTGGGAATTTCAGCGGAAAAGCTGAAAAAGCTGGGTGAACCTTTTTATACGACAAAGGATAGGGGAACCGGCCTGGGCCTAATGGTCAGCTATAAGATAATTGAAGAGCACAAAGGCTATATTGAGGTCGAAAGTGTGGTTGATATGGGGACGAGCTTTCATATTTATTTACCGTTCGAGTCATGATGATGTGGGCTAAAGCAGGATGAAATCCAATATGTAAGAAGGGAATTGAGAAATGGATTCCCTTATTTTTTTTGCCTTGGATATTGGCTTATGTAATCGGTTTGGAGGGGGACAAGAAATTTTCGTCATATTCTGTCTGCTCATGGGACATGCTTTATCGCAATTTAAGAAGTTTTGTCTTTTTTTGCGAATCTATTTACATATAAGGCATATTTTGTGATACTTCTTTATTATAATGTAACTTTAAAAGGGCAGGAGTAGTGAATGTAGTTATGAAATCTAGGAGTGCAATGAAAATTTGTTCTGAAATTCGCATGAAGCGTTGGGAAATGATGGAGTTGGCAAAAATGTATGGGATAGGTCATGAGTTTACCCTTCGCCAAAGCGAGCAGCTCGATAAGCTTATAAATGAGTATTTAATTCTGCAACACCACCCATCCGTGGAAGTGAGGAACCAACGAGAAGACATGGTTGTTATTGTACAGGAACCATTTAATGATGTTGCTTTGTAAAGGGATCCTTTAAAATGAATGTCAGCTTAAATTCATGATTAGATGCATGAATATTAGCTAGTACGTCTTAGAACATTTGAATAATTCAGGAAAAACAATGTATGGATAGATGTTGTGAAAGCGGTTGTACGGAAACCTGGTCGCTCAGTCAAATGAAATTAAAGTAAGGGCTGACTCACTTATGCGAGCCAGCCGTGCTATTACAAGATTTCCAGTAATAGAACCATGAACAAAAGACCGACAATGAAGGAATAGGTGGAAGTTCGTTCATTGCCATCGCCATGACTTTCTGGAATCAATTCCTTATAGACGATGAAAAGCATCGCTCCGGCCGCAAAAGCGAGACCATATGGAACGAGGAATCCGATGTAAGAGGTTAAATAAAAACCTAAGAGGCCCATAAATATTTCGATGGTGCCGGTTAAGGTGGCGATAAGGAACGCTGTGAATTTACCAATTTTTTGATTGATTAAAAACAGGGCGACAAGTAAGCCTTCAGGAGCATTTTGCAGCCCGATGGCAAAGGCGATCAAGTTACCGGTATCTGCGGTATCCGAGGCGTAACTTACCCCGACTGAAAGTCCCTCAGGAATATTATGGAGTGTGATGGCAGTTATGATAAGCAAAGCCTTTTCATCGAACTGAATCCCACTTTTCGAATGGCTGAGATCAATATGCGGAATGTTTTTTTCCAAGATCGTTAATGTCATGACCCCGAGGAAAACTCCAATGACAAGCTGAATATACCCTCCCGTGGCAAGTGACTCCGGAATAAGGCTCAATAACGAAGCTGCCATCATGATACCGGCGGTAAATGCCAGAAGCGTGTCCCTGAAACGGTGCGTGATTGAACCCTGGATGAAAAGAATAGGTAATGCACCGAACCCTGTAGACATAGCAGATAGGATGGTGCCTAATAATACTTCACTCATTGATTTCTCCTTTGTATGGTGCTTATCGATTTTAATTCGCCAAACTTTAAGGTGAAACAATAATGCATTATATTGAGAGGTTGAAAAATAGGTTCCAGTTAAATGGCAGTCCAGTCTTGATTTATGATCATCCTTCGGCATACCATTTTTTTAAAGTTGAATCAGAAGGAAGCAACATGCTGATGATGCCGAGCAATGGCAAGAATCCCACAAGCTTTATCATCGATTCGATTCCAATAATATCCGCAATGGCCCCCAATGAAACCGATCCGATTGCTCCCATCCCGAAGGCTAATCCTACAGTCAAGCCGGCCATCGTCCCCACCTTACCTGGGACCAACTCCTGTGCATATATGACAGTAACCGAAAAGCTGCTCATGATAATGAATCCCGCAATTAATAACAAGATGAAAGCGGCTGTATGAGGTACGAATGGCAAAAGAGCGGTAATTGGCGTACTGGCAGCGAAAGAAAAGAAAATCACATTTTTGCGACCGAATTTATCGGCAAGCGGACCACCGAAAAACGTACCTACAGCTCCAGCTGCCAAAAAGGCAAACAGGAAAACTTGAGCGGATTTTATCGTGAATGAATGCTGCTCGATTAAATAGAAACTATAAAAGTTGGTCATTGCTGATACATACCAGGAACGAGCAAAGATAATGAACAAAATTAATACCAAGGCTTTCGCCACTTTATGGGAACGATCTTTATTAATTATTTTTGCAGCTAGCTTTTTCGGTTGGAAGGATACGATTTTTTGTGAATACCACTTGGCGATATAGAGCAATAAGATAACCGCGGTTAAGGCAACCAGGGCAAACCAGAGTGCGCCTTTTTGGCCAAAAGGGACAAGCACGATAGCTGTGATGAGCGGAGCAAGGGCCTGCCCGCTGTTACCGCCAACCTGGTAAATCGATTGTGCCAGGCCCCGCTTAGGTCCGCCTGCCATATAGGCAACCCTGGAGCCTTCAGGATGGAAAATGGCCGAACCAAAGCCCATCAGAATCACTGCACCCAAAATTATCGTATAGTTTGGGGCAAGTGCAAGAATGATGACTCCGATTAAAGTGCTTGTCAATCCAATGGGCAAAGCATAAGGAATCGGCTTTTTATCTGTGTAGAAGCCCACAGCTGGCTGTAGCAGCGATGAGACGATATTAAGGGAGAAAGCAATCATCCCAAGCTGGGTATATGTCAGTGACATCGATTTCCCAAGTATCGGGAACATGGCCGGTACAACTGCCTGAAGAGAATCATTCATCAAATGACATATACCAATGAGGACCATGATTTTCAAGGTCATATCTTGTTTTTGTGATTTTGTATTACTGGCAGTGATGCTTCCCATATGTAAATATCCTTCTTCCTGAATAAGAATTTGATCTGTTCCATATATTGTTCAATCCATACTCCCCATCAATTCACAGGCGGCATTTGTCCAGTCTTCCTATAAAAGAGCGAAACGGCAATGAAAGTTTTATGGATGGTCGGTTATTAGTGGCAAGCAGATAGTAACGGTAGTACCGATTAGCGGTATACTTGTAAGCTCGACCGTTCCATGAAATGACTCAATGATTCGTTTGACGCAAACAGCCCTAATCAGGTTCCCTCCTTTTCCTATGTATAAAAGGCTCGAACACCATACCACTTTCCTTTCATTCAAGCCTTGTCCCATGTCGACGATATCGATCTTGGCTTGTTCATTTTCATGGTAAATCCGTATGCTTAACTTTTCGCCAGCCTTCATGGCTTCGAACCCGTTTTTGGAAATGTTAAGAATGACTTGTTTAAGCTGGTCGTGCAATGTACCCTTATAGGTTCCTTCCTGACTTTCCAGGGCAATTCCATATTAAAGTGACGTGCCTCTGATTCTATTATCGGTCTCAATTCGGCCATGATACCTCGAATATCATAATGAGATAAAGTCCTCGACATAGATTTCCCCAGAATTAAAACGGTTGATCCGTCCAATTTCCTTCATGATGACAGAGTAGTAAAACTGATCCTGCACTTTCCCTGATAAGGAGACACCATCCAGGTTTAGCCAATAGACGCCTGCATATCTCGGATCAGTATCCTTGTTCCAGTTCATGAGGTGCTCGGTTTTTTGATCATCTAAATAAAGAACGAAACTGCTTACGCTTAGTAGCTCAAGCTTTTTTTTGTTTCACTGATAACCTGTTCTATGTATTCATGATAAACAGATCCTGCCCATTCAGCTTGTTTCTGCCTTTCCTTTTGGGTGGACCGCTCTAAATGATGCCAATAAATGATGGACAGAATAATTAATGGTAAAATAACAATAAGGAGCTAGGTCTTGATTTTATGCCCTGGTTCTCATGTTCGTCACTACTTTAACTTTTTTTTCAAGTATATCAAACTGTTTGATTAAACAATACATTCAGAAGTCGTAAATTGACAAAGATGTCATGGTGTCATATAATAACTTTTAATTCAAGATATTTTAATTAAAAACACTTTAAGGTTGTGAAATTATGGAGAATAATACCATCCAGCAGTCTTTGAAACTGTTTATTGTGATGTCCAGAGCTCATCGCTCCATTAATGATGTGGTAAATAAACATATAGCAGAAGAGGGTTTGAATCCAACGGAGTTTGCCGTACTGGAATTACTTTATCATAAAGGCGATCAGCCTCTCCAGCAAATAGGCGGAAAAATCCTGCTAGCGAGCGGCAGCATCACGTATGTCGTGGATAAACTTGAGCAGAAGGAATATCTTCAGCGTATAGCCTGTAAAGAGGACCGACGTGTAACCTTTGCCAAAATAACGGACAAAGGAAGGGCCTTCATTGAAGATGTATTTCCTGAGCATGAGAAGAGAATCGATGAAATCATGAGCGTACTTACCCAAGACGAAAAAGCTACCGTAATTGAGTTGCTGAAAAAGATTGGTTATTCCGCACAAAATTAATTTAAGAATCAGCGCCTGATTAACAGGTGCTGTTTTTTTTTATGACATGGAAAAGCCAATTAATAGTTGAAATCCTTCAATAACACGATTGAGATGTTCCTAGCTGACCATAAGGAAGCTTTATTAAAGGAGAACTGGTGGCAATTAAACGCCTAGTAGTTTTCTCTGCGAAGTTTTTAGGTGTGGCCAATGCTAAGATCGGTACAGTCTTTTCACATTTGGACGTATGCTATGGAAGGCGAAAGATTTCAGTATATTGACCGTGAAGAATCCTTTTAAATTTAAGTGTGGAAAGGGTCATAATGTTTTTGTCTTCAACCCAATTGATGTATTGAGAAAACACCGATAAGCCTTGTGAGAGTGAGAATGAACAGCGAGATAACGAATAGGAATCAATTATTCAATCTAGTAATACAAAACAAGAAAGTAATAATATAAACGTTAATAAGATAATAAGGCTGTTTTTAATAGAGTACAAGATGCTATCAAGGAAGGTTCCGCCCTTACCTGCATATCCAGTTACGTTGATAGAGTTTTCAGGATAATGGAACGTCAGGCTTTATATGCTGAAAATAACCGTCAAAACGCATTAAGAAGAAACGCGAGGGTAAGCCGTCAATTTGTAAGGGGGGTGTTACTATGGAAAAAATATGTACAAACTGGGCTAAACGACATGATATATCGGTAAGTGTTACAAGATAATTATTGTCCACTCTGCCTTTGTTACATGAAGAAAATAGTTTGGTTTCTGTGAAGTAAGATGTAGAGCGACGTAGAAATTTGTTTTTTTAAAATAAAAAAAGGATAAAGAAAGAAAAATGCAGAATATATCTTAATATTACATATTTTCAGATGGGGGAATAGATGTGAAAAAGAAATTTTTTAAAGTTTTAAGTTCAACAGTAGTAGCCGCAGCATTACTTGGCCCGAATGTCAGCTTCGCTGAAAGAGGACCAAATCCGACAGGTGGAACGAACCTTTCTACCGAAGCATTCCTTAATTATGACGAGCTTATAAAAAAATTAAATCAACTTGAGCAAGTGAGTAAAGGAAAAGTAAAAGTAGAAGTGGCTGGACAAACAAATCAGGGTCGTTCCATTCAGAAAGTAACGGTCGGTCATGGTGACAAAGTCGTTCTTATTCAAAGTGAAATTCATGGAAATGAAAAAACTGGAACCGTTGCGTTATTAAACATTCTTGAAAACCTTGGTCAAAGTAACTCACCTGAGGTAAAGAAAATGCTTGATGAATTAACAATTGTTGCTATTCCAATGATGAACGTAGACGGCTCAGAGCTTGATCGTCGTGGAAACGAGATGACATGGTCTGAGGTTGTAGGGGAATTCCCTCAACTTTCTAATGCAAAACCTACTTGGAACTATTACACTACTCCGAGATCAGGAGACGACTATGCTAGCAAACCAGGATTTGATGTTAATCGTGACTTTAATCCAAACCTAAACTATGTACCAAATCCTCAAGACTTCCCGGGGGCATCTGAAAAGCCGGGCTGGTTTATTACACCAGAAGCGCAAACGGTACGTGACATATATAAAGGGTTAAAATCGAAATTCGGTAAAGTGGATGTTTTTATCGACCTTCATCACCAAGGGTTCCCATATATCGAAGGAACTGATGATCGTGTAACGATGTCGATATCCGGAAAATTCGTTACCAACCCAAGCACGCCTGCAGGGGCTAAATATGAACAGTATGCAGATAATTTTAAATATGATTTCTCCCGTCAGTTGACTCTTACTGCTTATAACGCACTACAAGCGAAAGGGAATTCTGTGTTTACGAATATTTCATTGTACGATCAATCCATCGATCTGCCAGGTACTGCTTTAGGAACGTTTGCTTTAAACGGAAGTGGTACGGTTCTATTTGAAGTTAGTGGACAAACACAAAACTTTGGGCAAAAAAAGAAAGGCCAGCTAGTAAAAACAGTTGAAACGGGTCTAATGGGAATTATCAATGGCGTAACGGATGGATCGGTTCATAATCTTAATCCATCTGACTATGAAAATATTCCTGAAAGTTCATCTACACCGGGAATTTAATTACAACGAAAGAAGTCCACTTTCTCTATTGATTGAGAAAGTGGGCTTTTTAATATTGGAATTTCCTTAACGTAGCAAAACTTCCGTATTTCCAGTTCTATACTTGGGGGGGAGGCAGCCAAAATGCAAAATAGCCACTGGTAAATACTGCAGCGCATGTCGGTATTTTGGTCATAATCAGAGTCAAATCGATCCGTTGTGATGTAGGTTACAATACAGAGCAACCAACTACCCTTATTTTATTCATAAAGTAAAAAGTAATCTGAGGAAATTTGTAACCGTTGATATTGCAATGTTTACCCTTTTAATTTATGTCCTTAAAGATTTGCAGTTTAATTTTACTTGGTTTGTTAAAATAATAGTGTCAAATCTTTTTATGAATGTTATTACGATGAGACATACAATAGTTAAAATTTATCAGTCATGATACTACAGAATAATTTTAAATTGGGTTTTGTTTAATCTACTTTTTTACATTATAGCGTAAAAGACTTAGATAGCGATTGTTGGATACATTAACCATAATAAAAACCCCAACGTGTCTAAGTGGTATCCTCATACACTTAAACCGTTCCCCCTTAAGTACGCTGGAGAAAAATTTTTTCCAACTAACATATTAGTACATTCATTTTAGTGTATTTTACTGTTAGTTCCAGGGGAAAAAAGGAGGAAATACGATGGTTATCTGGAAGAATTGAGAACTTTAAAGCGGTTCGGAATTGGCAGTAACAGTTTTGTTAAGCGCTTGAAGGTTTTTCATGTTGGGTTGGCGAATTTAACTATATTACAATAACCACCATTGTGGAGGATGATGGAAAACGTCATTTTAGGTTGAAGATGAAAATGTTGGTAGAACGATAAATAAAAGGAGTGTGTACATATGAAATTTAACGAGTATGAATATAAACGTCCTGAAATGGATGAGATTAAGGAACGGTTCATGAAATCGTTGGATAAGCTAAAGGGAGCTGAAGAGGCACGTGACCAAATTCTGGCGATTGAAGAAATAAATGAAATTCGAAACCATGTAGATACGATGTTTAATTTAGTCTATATTCGACATTCCATCGATACGAATGATGAATTTTATAAAGCGGAGAATGATTATTTAGACGACTTCTCGCCTGAAATGGAAGAATTGACTTCGAAGTTTTACAATGAACTTGTCCGCTCGCCACACCGTCAGGAGCTTGAGGGCAGATGGGGCAGTCAACTGTTTGATTTGGCTGAGGCCCAACTTAAAACCTTTTCACCTGAGATCATTCCGAAGCTTCAAAAGGAGAATAAATTATCCAGCCAATATTCGCAATTGATTGCCTCCGCAAAAATCGACTTCGATGGTCAAGAGCTAACTCTAGCCCAGCTCCAGCCATATATGGAATCTGAGGAACGTGAGTCAAGAAAACATGCGAGTGAAGCATATTATGGCTTCTTCGAGAAAAATGAGGACGAATTGGATCGTATTTTCGATGAACTTGTTAAGGTGAGGCATGAAATTGCACGTACGCTCGGCTATCAAAATTTCGTCGAGCTTGGATATTATCGAATGACAAGGACGGATTATGATGCAAAAATGGCTGCTGCATTCCGCAAGCAGGTAAAAGAGGAAGTAGTTCCGCTTGTTACCAAGTTGAAGGACCGTCAGCGTGAACGACTTGACTTGGATACTCTGAATTACTATGATGAGAGTTTTCATTTCAAGACCGGAAATGCAGTTCCTAAAGGGAACGCGGAGTGGATCATTGCAAATGGGAAAAAGATGTATCAGGAGCTTTCACCTGAAACGGATGAGTTTTTCAATTATATGATTGACAATGACCTCATGGACCTTGAGGCCAAGAAGGGAAAAGAAAGCGGGGGTTACTGCACTTTTATTGAAGATTATAAATCTCCGTTCATTTTTTCCAATTTCAATGGAACTTCAGGGGATATCGATGTTTTAACACATGAAGCAGGCCATGCGTTCCAAGTATACCGCAGCCGCAACCTCGATATTCCAGAGTATTACTGGCCTACCTATGAAGCATGTGAAATCCATTCGATGAGCATGGAATTTCTGACTTGGCCATGGATGGAGCTCTTTTTCAAGGAAGATACGGAAAAATATAAGTTTTCCCATTTGAGCGGGGCACTTACATTCCTTCCATACGGCGTGGCTGTTGATGAATTTCAGCATTTTGTCTATGAAAACCCTGACGCCTCTCCTCTTGAAAGAAAGCAGGCCTGGCGTAAGATCGAGAAGGGATATTTACCCGATCGCGTTTATGAAGCGAACGAATACTTGGAGGGAGGCGGGTATTGGCAGCGACAAAGTCATATCTATCAGTCACCTTTTTATTATATTGACTATACATTGGCCCAAATTTGTGCTTTTCAATTTTGGAAGAGGTCTGCTGAGGAGGATGAAACGGCATGGCAGGATTATCTACATCTGTGCCAGCTTGGAGGCAGCCATTCTTTCCTCGAGCTAGTTGCATCCGCGAATTTGAAATCTCCCTTTGTGGATGGCACTGTCCGGTCCGTTGTAAAGGTGATAGACGAATGGCTATCCAATGTCGATGATAAAGCTCTATAATAAATGAACGCTTGAGGATTTTTCCTTAAGCGTTTTTTAATTGCGTTTTTCATCCTAAAAGCAGGTGGTTATTCCAGTTGGATGATTCTGAGGGGTAACTACACGGTTGGCAGCCTTGCAACTTAACGTCGAAAAGTAAACCTGTCGTAAGGAATATCACTTGGCTTGTCTTAAATGTATCTTCCTTACATATAGATGTAGGGAGGAGGGGAGCGTATGCTTTCAAGGTGGTCAGGGGTTTTTCAGATTGCAGCCGTTTATGTAGGCACAGTGGTGGGTGCTGGTTTTGCAACTGGAAAAGAAATCGTTGAGTTTTTTACCCGTTATGGCTTTTATGGCTTTCTCGGGATTTTAATAGCAGGTTATATTTTCATTTTTAGCGGTACGAAAATCATGCTCGTATCTGCAAGAATCAACGCATCATCTTATGAGGAGTTCAATCAATTCCTTTTTGGCAGGAAAGTAGCCGGAATCATCAATATCTTTTTCCTCATCATGCTGTTGGGCGTAACAGCTGTCATGATCTCGGGATCAGGAGCTGTGTTTGAAGAACAACTCGGCATTCCGAAAAGTATAGGAAGCTGGTCGACAATCATCCTGGCATCCTTGGTGTTGATGATGGGAATGCGCGGGGTATTCACGGTCAATTCTTTTGTCGTACCGATCATGATTTGTTTTAGCATCATCCTTTTTTGCTCGACATTGGGAAACGGGGATTTCTTCAGTACCCTTACAAAGGTGCCTGAAGATGCCATCACCTTGAAAACGATTTTATCCCCATTTGCCTATACAGCCTTTAATCTGGCTTTGGCGCAGGCTGTACTTGTTCCTGTTGCATATGAAGTTCGGGATGAGAAAATCATTAAGCATGGTGCAATCCTTGGAGGTATATTTTTGACCATCATTTTATTGACGGGGCATTTTTCACTCATGACGCTTCCTGACGTGAATCGTTATGAAATTCCTTCGGCGGTAATTATGAGGACGGCGGCTTCACAGCTGTATTGGATGTTCATTCTGGTCATTTACGGGGAAATATTCACTTCGGTTATTGGAAATATATATGGATTACAGAGGCAAATAAGCCGTTATATTAAATTGCCAAGCATCTTGATCATTGCGTTGATTTTCCTAGTAGCTTTAGGAATAAGTGAATTTGGATATGGAAGGTTATTAGGCTATATTTATCCGGTTTTTGGATACATCAGCTTGATTTTTTTAATGCTGGTCTGGAAAAGCAAAGGAGGAAAGGGCTAAAGAGGAACGGGGGGATGACTCCAGCCTCAGTCCCAAGATAGGAGGCTGGAGTCATTCTTTCGAAAGCGTCTGGGCCATCTTTAGAAAAGCATCCCGGTAATCCTGATCTTTTTTCGTGAACATCGATAAGCGGACAGGTTCTTTTCCTTTGATCAATATGGATGTAAGGACTTCATCCTCATTTTCCACTTCAAATCCAGTTCCATTCTCTACATCGAGCCCTGGGTCTTTAATCGTTTCAGAGACGCTTTTCAATTGTGCTTGTACGGTTTCTTCTGCTTCATCCCAATCGACGTCCTCCGGAAGCAGCTCGATTCGCATGAATATGGAGTCATCTTCTTTCAACACCACTACATCTTTTCCTGGTTCTTCGGCACTTAACTTAAACGGCTGCAGTACATACAGGCTAAAAGGTTGATTGTTACTTCTTTTTAGAAAGGCCGTTTTTTCTATTGTTCTGCCATTACTCGTATATTGCAAGTGCTGTTCCATCAGTCTTACTTTGTTGTTGCTTCCATTGTCGCCATTCTCTTGATGGGGTGGATGGTTTTCGTTATCTTCTTTCTCTACATCTTCCTTCGGAGCACCTTGGTCATCGTGTGTCGTAGCTCCACAGCCAGTTAACAATAAACCAGCCAAGATGGTACAGCCTGCATACAGTTTCCAATTGTTCATATCATGTTCCTCATCCTTCTTAAAGTATTCTACGATTAATAAGGCTCTTTTCGTTTATAAAATGAAACTATTTAAGGTTGATTGGAGGGGAAATCAACCACACTTCATTACTTGGTGACAACGCTCTTGATAAATTGTTATGAAGGGTATATATTCCCTCATATGAATAGACGGCTTGAATAGAAAAATGTTACAAAGGATGCTGAAAAATGAAAACGGAATGATCGATTTAGTGACCATTCCGCTAGGGTGGGTTGAATTTATCCTATGATTTTATAATTTTTATGATTGACCACGGTTTTTTGTTCAAGTTCCAAATCACGATAATTTTCCATATACGTGACGTCCACGATTACTGAGTTCTCGTTCACTTTCTCGACGATTCCTTTTAAGCCTTCTCTAAATTCAATGATATTTCCAACTTCCGCTTTCTTCATGGTAATCATCCTTTCCCATTTCGTTTCCAATGATCAAAAAAGTAACTATGGAGTAATTGGATTATTCGAACATCTTGCCGTTTAGATTTTGACGTGGGGAGTGCAAGTATGAGAAATGAATATCTCTTCTGTCGGTACAGTAAGCTAAACTTTTTTAAGGAGGTGCCTTTGTTACTTTGATGCAATTGTCATGATAAGGAGTTATTTGGTAGATCTTGTATATGGAGGTGTCCTTGCAAGTATGTATTCCTATGTACAAAAAATGCCAAACATTTTACAATATGATATTTTACTATACAGTTTGCACTATTTTAAAGCATACGTAAAGAATAATGTAGCAAGTATCCCAAAAAATTCTCATTTAAATTTAGTGCCTAGCTTATGATAGAATGGAAGCGGAATTTCTCTTGTCCGGAATGATGGAAAACTATTGAGAAAAAAGGGGATTTTATGATGAATGCAGAAGAAGCGAATGAAGTGCTGAATAAACTTGCAAATCGTGAAATGGATGAATTCAGGATATCGAAGGAAGATTTTTTAGGGTTTCGTGAGGTGCTTGTGAACAGGGAAGACTTTAAGCATTTTCGGGGCAATGCCCACCATAACGGTGAAATCGTCTATACGTACTTAGAAGAAGCAAGAAGTTGATAGGAAATTAAGGGAGGGTGGCTCAGAGTTTGAGCCACCCTCTTTTCATTTTCATTTACTACTTACGATCATTTTCTTTCTTAATTTAGCTAAAGCTGACTTCCTCCACGATTTGACGGCTGAGGGGGATACCAGGTATTTCTCAGCTATTTCAGTCACTGTTTTATTCTGCAAGTACGTCTGTAAAAGCCAGCGCTGCTGATTTAAGGTCAAGCCTTCCGCGTAGCTTACTATATTTTCAATATTGAAGGCCTCCTCATGTATGGAAAAGGTGTCTTCTATCTCTAGGCTGACGGTATCATATAGTTTCGTGTTGGTTTCATATTTATGATGAACCTTCAATTCATTCATGAGTCGGCCTTTGATGACAGTATAGGCGTAGTTATGGAATTGTCCCAGGTCCGCATTGAAATTCTGATAAGATTCCCAGAGGGCGATCAACCCTATTTGGAAATACTCGTCCTCATTTTTGTAAATGGAAAGAGAGCGGATAATGTGATGGATCATCGGGGTGAATTTAGCCGCAATAGCCGAAAAGTCCGTCATTAAGCACTGCCTTTGGAAAGTGCACTTTCAAGTATTCCCGGGTGCTTTTACCATAAAGGATTATGTTGACTTTAGCGAAAGGGCATTATGGGAGAATGACACACCTAAAAAGCATGCTTCCAATATGTAAATATGGAACTTCATGCAGTGAAACTGTCCATTTCGTTATAATGGGATTTCACTTTTTGGATTCAGGGCCAAAAAGTGAATATATATATGGATATTTGAATGAATTTCCGCTATCATCTCAGTTTCTGGGTGATGACATCTTTCTCACTTTCCCCGCTCTTCCAATGAAGTGGGCGAGAACTGAATTGAAATGCTTCATTCCAGTCATATTTCCTAATGAATCTCCATATTTGTTGGTGTTTCCAAAAATCAGGAAAATCCCAAGAGTGAAGTGTGCATTACCTTTGCGATTGACGGAATCCAGCTTCTTGTGCGTCTTGTTCGGTGCAAAACATTTCTTCCGGTTTGGTTATCTCGTAATATTGTCCGGAAGGTAGGTGATAGATTTTATTGCCTTTGGAATTTATATTACCTTTAATTTTTGGATTGCTGCATGCCAGGGTCCCAGTGGGTTTCACCTTTGATGCTTCGTCAGTCTTCGAGTCATCGAATCCTTTTGTAGTGGCATAGTCTTCAAGAGACCAAATGCCGATTCTCGCATTTTGGGCTTGTTTCTGAATAGATTCCAATTCAGCTAGATATTTAGTGTTTGGTGCATAAACATAGGCGACTCTGGCCAGTCCTTTTTCAAGCAGCAGCTTATTCACCATTTTTCCATCCACATAAAAATAGGCAAGCAGCCGACCATATTTGTCTCTTTCCCCGATACCGGTCTCTACCTCCACAGTAGATCCAGCAGGCATTAGATTCTTGGTGAACTTGCTAGCTTCTGGTCCAAACGGCTGAACCGGCTTGGAAGGATGAACCGTTTCAGGTGTATCGATCAACAGAAGCCTGACCGTTTCTTCATTTCCATCCAATAGTTTGATTTTTACTGTATCACCGTCAACAACCTTGTCGATCTTGGCAGTGAAGGTCTTGCCTTTTTCTTCATCGCTAGGAGTATCGGTATAATTGGAAGTCGAAGCTTCTTGTGACGATCCATTACCAAGGCTATCTACTTTATCTTGGCAGCCTGTTAAAATAAACAGGCAGAAGGCACTCATGAGGAGTGCATGCAGGTAAGTATGTAAATAAGAATGGCTGTTCATGAAATTCCCCTCCGTTTTATGGTTCTTTACCATGGCAGTCATGGAAATATGCGGCACGAATAATACTAACCTATAAAAAAGAGAAAGAAAATGAAAAATGTCACCTCATCGCTACCCGAAACAAAGATAGTTTCTTATAATGGCAGGTGGGACAGGAGAGGCAGGCTTGAATAATGATGTTTAGGCTCGAAAACATTAAGTACAAAGGGATACTGCATATTGATGATTTGAAGATAGCTGCTGGGATGGTTACCTGCTTGACTGGAGAAAGCGGAGCGGGAAAGACTTCCCTGTTCCGGTTATTGAACAGAATGGATGAACCGGATAGCGGTTCGATCTTTTATCAAGAGCAGTTGCTCGATAGTCTCAACCCGATAGAGCTAAGGCGTAAAGTCACGATGCTGTCTCAAACGTCATTCACTTTACCGGGAACGATTGAAGAAAATCTTCAGGCGGGCTTGGAAATGACGGAACGGAAAAGAAAAATGAAGCCGAATTGTTGAAAGCGTTGGAAACGGTCCAACTGCAAAAGTCTTTGTCCGAGAATGCGGAGAATCTTTCTGGAGGGGAGAAACAAAGGCTTGCACTTGCAAGATTACTTTTGTTGAAACCTGAAGTGTATTTGCTGGACGAGCCGACGGCAGCTCTTGATGAGGAAACCGAGCTTAAGGTCATGAGCCGTTTTTTGGAAGAAGTGAAGCGGGATAAAGGAACGGTGATCATGATTACCCATTCCAAACAACTTGCGGAAATATGTGCCCAAAAGACGATCATTTTGAAAAAGGCGAAAGAGGGCGAGTATTAATGGAGGGAAATGGAATAATAGATATTGAGTTCTGGCGTCTTTGTGCAGCCTATGCCTTTGTTTTGGTCCTGCTCATCATCGTGAAATGGCGCGGCATTTCAAGGGAAAGGCAAATCATCCTTGCTACGGTGCGGATGACGGTCCAACTCATTCTTGCCGGTTATGTTTTGACTTATATTTTTAAAAAGCCCTTGCTCTCCTTGGCATTTTTATGCGTGATGGCCTTGCTCTCCATCCATAATATTTTTAAGCAAGTTCCATTCACGCCTAATAAGAAAATCAAAAGGATGGTTATCCTAAGTATGTTGTCAGGACCTATGGCGGCCTTGTTTTATTTTAATGTAGTCGTGATTCATTTTACGCCTTGGTATGAGCCTAGGTATTTCATCCCGATCGCTGGAATGATCGTGGGGAATGCGATGACAGGTGTGACATTGGCGCTTAAAAACCTTCATGCGGGGATTACTGATAATCGTGACAAAGTGGAAGCGATGTTGATGCTTGGAGCAACTCCTGCGAGGGCTGTAAAGAGTTATGTGGATGCGGCATTCGACTCGGCAGTGCTTCCGACTTTGAACAATATGCTGGGAATGGGGATCATTTTCCTTCCCGGTATGATGACAGGACAGATCATGTCGGGGATTAGCCCGCTTATCGCAATTGAATACCAAATCGCCATTCTTATTGGGATTCTTGGAAGTGTTTCATTGACTGTTTTCCTTTTCATCATGCTGAGTTTTAGAGCCTTTTTTACAAAAAATGCGCAGCTATCCATTTAATCGTTGAATAATTCGAATAAGTAATAGTTGCAGTTTTATCTATATTTTTGTACTATTTTTTAGGTACTAGTAGTTTTGGTTTGTTTGTTGGGAATGATAATGCTATTCTGTTAAGGAAAAGGGCATTTCTTTTTTTGAATTTTTCCTGATTGGATCGAGAAATTCCCTTACATAACCTATTTTTGTTATTTTATCTTAAAGGAGATTGATTTATATGGTAGAAAAAACATTTACAGTAACTGCAGAAACAGGAATTCACGCTCGTCCCGCTACATTGCTTGTACAAGCTGCCGGAAAATTCGATTCAGAAATTAACCTTGCTTATAAAGAGAAAAAAGTGAACCTTAAGTCAATCATGGGCGTTATGTCCCTAGGAATCGGCAAAGATGCAGAAATCACGATTTCTGCTGAAGGAAGCGATGAAAATGATGCACTAAACACCCTAACTGAAACATTGAACAGAGAAGGATTAGCAGAATAATGTCCACTTTGATTAGTGGAATAGCAGCTTCAAACGGGATAGCCATCGCTAAAGCCTATCGACTTACAGAGCCAGATTTAACGATCGAAAAAAGAAGCATAGAAGACGTTCAGGCGGAAATATCCCGTTTTAAGGAAGCTATTCAAAAGTCCACGGTTGAATTAGAGGTTATCAGGGAAAATGCCGAAAAAGATCTAGGGGCCGATAAAGCCGCGATTTTCGACGCGCACCTGCTCGTATTGGCAGATCCGGAGCTTATAAATCCGATCTCCGATAAAATACAATCGGATAAAGTCAACGCTGAGTTTTCTTTAAACGAGACAGCAAGCATGTTCATTACGATGTTTGAGCAAATGGATAATGAATACATGAAGGAACGAGCAGCCGATATCCGTGACGTAACAAAACGGGTGCTGTCTCATCTTTTAGGTGTTCATATTCCAAATCCGAGCATGATTGCTGAAGAAGTGATCATTATTGCGGAGGATTTGACTCCTTCCGATACAGCTCAGTTGAATCCAGTTTACGTTAAAGGATTTACGACTGATATCGGGGGACGTACCTCTCATTCGGCCATAATGGCTCGTTCATTGGAAATCCCAGCAGTCGTTGGGGCAAAATCAGTAACTTCGTCGATTGAAAATGGAGACTTGATCATTATTGACGGAGCAAAGGGTGAAGTTCATGTTAATCCTACTCCTGAATTGGTGAAACGCTACGAAGATGAACAGGTTGCCTATGCTAAGCAAAAGGCTGAGTGGGCGAAGCTGGTGAATGAACAAACGGTTACAAAAGATGGTCATCATGTCGAATTGGCTGCCAACATCGGGACTCCGAAAGATTTAGACGGCGTTCATCAAAACGGCGGTGAAGGAATCGGGTTATACCGTACTGAGTTTCTTTATATGGGCAGAAATGATTTTCCAAGTGAAGATGAACAGTTCGAGGCTTACAAAGCTGTACTGGAAGGAATGTCAGGAAAGCCGGTAGTCGTCCGCACGCTTGATATTGGCGGAGACAAGGAGTTGCCGTATCTGGAGCTTCCTAAGGAAATGAATCCTTTCCTTGGATACCGTGCAATCCGTCTCTGTCTTAATGAACAGGAGATATTCCGGACTCAGCTACGTGCCCTGCTTCGCGCAAGCATATACGGGGATTTGAAGATCATGTTCCCGATGATTGCCACATTGGCTGAATTCCGTGAAGCGAAAGCGGTCATGGCTGAAGTCAGACAGGAATTGCTTGATGGTGGTGTCCAAGTTGCTGAGAACATCGAAGTCGGCATTATGGTTGAGATCCCTTCAACGGCAGTGATGGCAGACGTGTTTGCTAAGGAAGTAGACTTCTTCAGCATCGGCACCAACGACTTAATCCAATATACAATGGCAGCTGACCGAATGAATGAGAGAGTGTCTTATTTATATCAACCGTATAATCCGGCGATTTTACGTCTGGTAAAAATGGTCATAGATGCTGCTCATAAAGAAGGTAAATGGGCTGGAATGTGTGGCGAGATGGCTGGAGATGAAGTGGCTATCCCGATCCTTATCGGTCTTGGCCTTGATGAGTTTTCAATGAGTGCCACCTCGATTCTAAAAGCACGTTCGTTAATTAGCCAACTTTCGCTTGAAGATATGAAAAAACTATCTCAAGACGTTTTAGAGCTTGATACGAATGATAATGTGAAAGAAGCAGTAGTAAATGCTTTAAAACGATAAATTAAATCGTGATGAACAGCACCCCACCCACGGTTTGTTTGGTAGGGTGCTGACCTGTCACTTTTTACTTTATTATTTTTCGGGAAATATGTTTAGCGAATAAAAATCAGGGTAAATAAGAATCAAGCACAGTTGTTAGCTTCAACTTAAACAGCTGACATTCTCTCATTTCCCCCTTTGACGCCGGTTGGATTATCCAACCGGTCGTTTTTTTTTTTATAAACAAATAAGCAAGTAAAAAAAGCGCATAGGAAGTTTATTCAGATTTTTCACTTTTCGGTTATAACGATATAATGGATTTATATTTGTATATAGAGAATGGGGGATATGAGATGGACTTGAAATTGGGACAGAAAAATGCTTTGGTTTTAGCATCAAGTCAAGGGTTGGGGAAAGCGATAGCGGCTGAGTTGGTTAAAGAAGGTGCAAATGTCATGATTGCCAGTCGCGATGAACAAAAGCTTGCCGCCGTTAAAAAGGAATTATCGTTGCTTGGGCCGGGCAAAATAGCATATGTGGCCACGGACATAACGAAAGCCGAAGATATTAAAAGCCTGGTAAACCAAACGGTGCTTGAGTTTGGGGGTATCGACATTTTGATCAATAATGCTGGAGGTCCTCCAGGGGGAAGCTTTACCGATTTCACTGATCAAGAGTGGCAGCAATCTTTCGAGCTTAATTTACTAAGCTTCATCAGGACAATCCGTGAAAGCCTGCCACATTTAAAAAAACAGGGCGGGAAAATCGTTAATATTGCATCTTCATCCATAAAGGAACCAATCCCAGGACTTATTTTGTCCAATACATTCCGGACCGCAATCGTTGGTTTGTCGAAGACGTTAGCTACTGAGTTGGCCCCGGACCAAATCTTGATCAATACAGTTGGGCCTGGCAGGATCGCCACGGACCGCATACAGCACTTGGATAAAATGAATGCTGAGAAACTGGGGGTCACACAGGAGAAAATTACAGAACATGCTCTTGATAAAATTCCTCTTGGCCGTTATGGGGAACCAGAGGAATTTGCGAAGTTCGTTACATTCCTTGTTTCGGGTGCCAATACCTATTTAACGGGCCAATCTTATTTAGTTGACGGAGGAATGGTGAAATCCATTTAAGCTTATCAAGAAGTAGAACGATTTGGAGGAATTTGCATTGACGCAATCGAACGAAGTAATTGGATTCATAGGTTTGGGAGTTATGGGAAAGAGCATGGCTCGAAATCTGCTTAAAGCAGGATATAAGGTTAATGTATATACAAGGACGAAAGAAAAGGCGGATGAGCTGCTCTCAGAGGGCGCAGAATGGTCCGCAGCACCTAAGGACATTGCCCGGACTGCCAATGTGATTCTTACCATGGTAGGATACCCTACTGATGTGGAAGAGATTTACCTTGGGGAAAATGGGCTTATCGAAAATGGGAGAGAAGGTACTTTTTTAATCGATATGACGACCTCGACTCCAACCTTGGCTATGAGAATCGCCGAGGAAGCCAAGAAGAAAGGCATGGAGGCATTGGATGCACCGGTTTCTGGTGGCGATATCGGCGCACGTGATGCGAAGCTCACCATCATGGTAGGCGGAGATCGTGACGCGTTCGAAGCAAATCGCGGCATTTTTGAAATAATGGGCAGTAATGTGGTCCATCAAGGTCCGCCGGGGTCGGGCCAGCATACGAAGATGTGCAATCAGATTGCCATTGCTTCGAATATGATTGGAGTAACTGAAGCGATATCGTATGCGAAGAAGGCGGGCTTGGATCCGGACCGCGTTCTGCAAAGCATTTCATCTGGCGCAGCTGGCAGCTGGTCGCTATCCAATTTAGTGCCGCGTATGGTAAAAGGAGACTTTGAACCAGGCTTCTATATCAAGCATTTTATAAAGGATATGAAAATTGCTCTTGATGAAGCGGAAAAAATGGGAATGGACGCACCAGGGTTAAGTCTGAGTAAATCCCTCTATGAAGACCTTGCAGAAGCTGGCGAGGGAAATAGCGGTACCCAGGCCTTATATAAACACTATAATTAAGTGCTACCTTTTCTTTTTCATGAATAAGCTGATAGCGACAGCCTTTACAAAAAGGAGTGATCGTTATGGGTGAATTCGATGACATTCATATGAAATTCCAGGAATTAGAGGATGGTCGATATATTGTCAGGATTGAAGACTTTAAACGCGAAAAAACCATTCATCAAACAAAACCCATTCGCTGGGATCTGAAATTGATGAATGAAAGTCCGCTGATCCTGCCGGTCAAATTCAGCCATATCGAAACGAATGCCGGTTTCCAAATCCTGATGCGTGAATTGAAAAACTTAGGCTTTTCAAAACCACGCTCTGCAAAGGAATTTGAAGAAGTAATGGCGGATTTACTCGGATCGATTGTTGAAGTTAGCCTAACGACGACAAATAAGGAAGAAGGATACCGGGAGATACGTTTTTTACGAAGATTATATTAATCACGGCCTTGCCTTCGCGGAGATACACCTTCATGAACCTGGGAACCTCGATATGCATCTGTATTTCGCAATAAACATGCCAAAAAAGCTCCAGAAACCAACAGGCTCTGGAGCTTTAATTTTTCTTGGAAAAAGGCATGGCGATCGGATGAACCACGATCAAGCCCGAATAACTCGAGTGTCAGGTGGATTAATCCGCGTTCCAGGTCGAATAAATGCTTCGGAAGGACGAATTGTACCTGCTTTAGGTCGAATTAATGTGTCGGAAGGACGAATAAATCCCGTTCCAGGACGAATAAATGCTTCAAAAGGACGAATTGTTCCAGCTCCAGGTCGAATAATCCCATCCAAAGTCGAAATTCCTCCGTTGCCTTTACTGTGACACTTCTTAAGATTCCTGTAAAGTTAAAAAAGCCTCTATACGGTCCAAAGCCTTTTCCAAAGTATCCATGGAATAGGCATAAGATAATCTAAAGTACCCTTCGCCAAGTGGGGAGAATGCATCTCCTGGGACTACTGCCACCTTTTCTTTCTTGACAAGTCTGAGGCAAAAGTCTAGCGAAGTGGGATAGCCTTCAGGAAGTTTGATAAAGAAGTAAAAGGCCCCATTTGGCTTCACTATTTCCAGCTTCATTGATTGCAATCGCCTGTAAACGTATTCCCTTCTCCTTGCATATTCTTCCTTCATTGGGATGGCATCATCCTTGCCTGCGGTCAGGGCCGCTAAGGCTGCCCTCTGCGATATGGAAGCGGCACAGGTCACATTATATTGATGGACCTTCAAGATATGCTTAGAGATGGCTACGGGGGCAAACAGAAGCCCAATCCTCCATCCGGTCATGGAATGGGATTTGGAAAGGCCATTCAAGACGATGGTTTGTTCCTTCAGGAAAGTTGCAATTGAAACATGCTCCTGATCAAATACGAGTTCACTGTATATCTCATCGGCTAATATGAAGATATCCTTACCCCGTACTAATTCGGCAATGTCCTGCAGTTCTTTGGCAGACAATGTGACCCCGGTTGGATTCGATGGATAGGGCAAAACAATACAGCGAGTCTGATCTGTTATGTACTTTTCAATGATGTCCGCAGTCAGCCGAAATCCATTTTTGGTTGTATCGGCATAGATTGGAACTGCACCGCACATTTTGATGATAGGTTCGTATCCTGGATATACCGGTCCTGGCAAAATTACTTCATCACCAGGGGTGAGGATCGTACGGAATGTAATGTCAATTCCTTCGCTGGCACCTGTTGTCACGATGACCTCATTAGCGGGATTATAAGAAAGCTTGTATTTATCCATAACATATTCAGATGCAGCTTCGCGTAACTCAAGATAACCGGCATTGTGAGTGTAAACCGTATGGTCCTGATCGATGGCTTGTTTAGCCGCTTCTTTAATATGCATTGGAGTTGGAAAATCTGGCTGTCCTATCGTTAAAGAAATGGTTCCTTCGATTTCAGCGACCATATTGTAGAATTTGCGGATTCCTGAAATTTGAACGTCTTTTACTAAAGGGTTAACTAAGTGTTCCATCTATGAATATCCTCCCTTTTCATACTTCTAAATGATCTGCTTTGTTTAACTGGTTCATCCTATTTTATCATTTAGTATGGTTGGGGGATAATTACTTTTTGAGATTCATGAATTAAAGGTATAATGTAAGATAAGAAAATATTTGAGGGCTGATACATATGATAAGAACCTGCTCAATAACGTCCAACCAAGAAGTTAATTTTGATATACCGTTATCGGAATTGTATGATTCGCATATAGAGTGGTATTGGGTGGATTTTTCCAATCCTACAACTAAAGAAATCGAGCTATTATCCAAGCATTTTCATTTTCATCCACTGGCAATCGAAGACTGCCTCGATGACTTCAATCAACGTCCCAAGATGGATTTTTATGAGAACTATCAATTTCTTGTGATACATGCTCTGAGGCAGAAGATATTCAGAGCAGTTGAGCTTGATATGTTTGTCGGGGAAAAATGGATTGTCACTTTTCATAAGGAAGATATGCTTGAGCTGGAAAAGGTATGGGAAGAAATATCAGGTAATAAAATGCTGAAGCAAGGCCCATTTTTTTTGATGCACAGAATCATCGACAGGATCGTCGATGAATTTTTCCCTCCTGTTTATAAAATGGAGAGCGATTTAGGAAGCATTGAAGACAATACGGAAAATGAAACAATAAATGATTTGATGGATCAGCTATTCGATTTGCGGACAGATATGTCCAAGCTGCGGAGGACCATTTTACCGATGCGAGATTTATTGTATAGGATGATTTCATCAGAGCGGTTGAATTATTTAAAAGATCAGCACCTTTATTTCAATGACGTATATGATCATCTTTTGAAGTTGACCGAAATGCTTGAATCCTATCGGGACTTTTCCTCCGATATCAGGGATAGTTATTTATCGGTGAACTCCAATAATATGAATTCGACGATGATGACGTTGACTGTCATCACGACCATTTTCATGCCGCTGACTTTCATAGTTGGTGTGTATGGGATGAATTTTGAATTTATGCCCGAATTGACCTGGCATTATGGCTATTTCCTCGTCCTTGGAATGATGGGCGGAATTGCCTTGATGATGTTTTTATACTTCGTTAAAAAAGGCTGGCTGAACCCAAGGAAAAAATCACGAAAGAGCTAAAATCCCTACTTAATTCAACTCCAATGCCCACAGTTTTGGAGGATTGTACTTTATGCGTTTCATTGCACTGCAGGCGCTGAGGGCACTGATAAAGTCCTATTAAAGAAAAAAGAAGTTGAATGCCTACTATATGTAGATATTCAACTTCTTTTATTTATTATATGTTGGTGCGCTTGTGGGGTCTCACATAGACGCGAAATTTCCCTCAGGAGTGTCACAACACCCGCTCCAATCCAATCAGCTTTAAAACTACAATATAATTCTGAATAACCCCGTTTTGCAGGAAAGGTACTTTGGAAGTCAGCTTTTCATTTCAGGGGGTCATAGGAAGCCTCCTTGAATGGCTACACTAAAAAACCTATTTTTCTACAACCCTAGCCAATTTTTTTGTTTATCTTAAATGAAGAATCCGCTTAAGGAATCTTTTTTTATCTTTCCTCTAAACAAAAGCGATAATTAACCGAATTATTAGGTATGAGAGTATGGAAGAAAATCATGATAGACTTTTTGCTGGATGGGTAGTTTGGCACGGAAAAAAGAAAAAAGCAAGAGAAGGGCGAGGTAAACCAATGGAAGCAAATAAAGGGATATTACTGGAAAGTGGAACGAATGAGCTGGAGATAGTGGAATTCGGCATCGGCAAGAATAAATTCGGCATTAACGTAATCAAGGTGAAGGAAATCATTAATCCTGTACCGATCACAGTTGTTCCCCATTCCCATGCAAATGTAGAGGGAATCATTGAACTTCGGGGAGAGGTGCTGCCAGTTGTGAATGTGGCCGACGCTCTAGGGTTCCCGCCTTCTGCATCTCCTGAGCAGGACAAATTCATAGTTGCGGAATTCAATCAGCAAAAAGTGGTTTTCCATGTGCATACCGTGACACAGATACACCGTATTTCCTGGTCCCAAATCGAAAAGCCATCGGATATGTATCAAGGCCTTGAAAGTCAGATTATCGGAGTCATTAAACTCAATAGCGAAATGTTATTGTTACTGGATTTTGAGAAAATCGTGGTCGAAATCAATCCGGAATCAGGAATAAACATCCAGCAGGTCAAGAAGCTCGGTATCCGTCAAAATTCAGATAAGAGAATCGTGATTGCAGAAGATTCTCCATTACTAAGGAAGCTATTGTTTGATACATTGTCAGAGGCGGGATTCAAGTACTTGGAGTTTTATGAAAATGGACTTGATGCGATTGGCTATTTAGAGGGTTTGATCGAATCAGGAAAAGACGTAACGGAAGAAGTGCAAATGGTGATTACCGATATTGAAATGCCGCAAATGGATGGCCACCACTTGACTAGGAGAATTAAAGAAAACAGTGAGCTATCCGTATTGCCGGTGATCATTTTCTCTTCGCTCATTACGGATAGCCTGCGTCATAAAGGGCAAATGGTAGGAGCGAACGCCCAAATCAGCAAACCAGAAATAGCGGAGCTTGTAAAATTGATAGATAGATACGTATTATAGTCATGAAAACGGGCCGGGAGGAATCACCTCACGGCCTGTTTGTTTGTCCTTAATACTTTGAACCTTTTCCTAAGAAGGAGGAAGGGAATGGATTGTGAAAAGGCTGCTTGACCGACCCGCGTCCGTAAGCCTTTTTCTCGGTAGTGAGGTTAGGTTGTTTGACTCCGGCTTGTCCAACATAAGATTGCAGGATTTGTTTTGCTTTGGATAAGGACAAAGCTGCTTTAGGATTGCGTATGGATGCTGCCCGGTTGCCGAGATGGGGGAGTTTTTTCAAATCTTCCTTAGTGGGAGGCAGATGAAACACATACGATCCGCATTCGACAATGACATCAGATTGCTGCGCTGCAAAACGGGGGTTATCGGAAAAGTGCAAGCCAATCTTTTTCGCTTTGCCTTCTTGCAGAAGCTTGCTTAATGCGAGCCGTTTTAAATGGTATAAGTTTTTAGGCTCCAACGCGGTCTTTGCATGCTTGTTAACGATAAACACGGCTTGGGCAAGGGAGTTAATCGAAGACTCATCCCTTTCAGAATGTCCTTTCGTTTGGTTCATTATGGGAACTCCTTTTCATAATTGAGTTAGAAGGAGTGAAACATAGTTTCCTTCCGTAAATACCTTATATTGAGATGCGGTGCCATTTAGTCCTATAGCCGTAACAAATGATGAATGTACGTTTTCTAAAGACAGGACAAACTCTCCCTACACTATAACATCTATGCATTTCATATTATACCACTTCAGAATGGATTAGGAAGTAAATTTCCGATTGACGTCGTTTGGCAAAGAAAAAGAAGGCGTATAATTACGCCTTCTGATTTATTGAGTGTATATGTTGATATTTTCAGAAATTCCTGCCTGTGCCTGTGCACCGAATTGTTGCGGGTAACCCTGAAAACCTTGATAAGCAGGATAAGCAGGATAAGGAGGGTAAGCATAAGGTGGGTAGGGAGGAGGATATGGCGGATAAGCTGGCGGACGGTTATTGAATAACAATGGTCCCACCGCCAATCCTGCTACAAAAGCAACAGGTGCTAGTAGAGGAAAGAAAGGAAAAAATCGCTCGTCATTATAAAATTCATTTCCATATCCATTCCTGTATTCGTCCTGTAGCATGAAGGATTGAGGATAGTAGTGGTAAGGCAAATACTGTGCTCGCATAATTGGCCTCCTTTCCTATAATTCCATACATAGTATGGATTTTTTTTAGAAAAGAGCCTGTTTCCCCTCAATCTGTTATAATGAATCTACTTATGTGAAAAATCAGAGGTGACTGCAATGGATTTCCTTAAAAGAATCTTAGTCGTTGGATTTGGTGGGGCAACAGGGGCTTTGTTACGTTATTGTTTAATTTTGGCGACGGCCCATTCCTTCCTTCCGTTGGGAACCCTCTTAGTAAATATAGTAGGTAGCTTTTTACTCGGAATGATCAATGGCTATTTCGCCTCGAAAAAAAAGTCACTCGCTTTTTTAGCATGGGGCAGTGGGTTTTGTGGCGGCTTCACCACCATGTCAACCTTTTCCCAAGAAACGGCCAATTTCCTGCAGACATCGGTGTTATATGCAGGTGTGTATATGGGAGCCAGCGTTTCAATGGGCTTGCTTGCCGGTTTTCTTGGATTGGGTCTTTTCAATAGACAAAGAGGTGATATGCAGTGAATCAGGTTCTTTCAGTTTTTATCGGAGGTTTTTTTGGTTCAGCATCAAGATATGTATTGCAGATGATTTTTAATAGGCTATTGCCAGCCGGCTCAATTCCTATTAGCATTTTATTGATAAACCTGATAGGTTCCTTCGCTTTAGGAATTGTGTTACCTCAGAAAGACGCTTGGCATTCATCCTTTCAAATTTTCCTGACAATAGGTTTCTTAGGAGCGTTTACGACCTTTTCCTCATTCAGTATGGAAACAATCGAGCTAATAAGAAAATACCGCTATATAGATAGTCTCATCTACATAACGGTGTCGGTTTTAGGGTGTATCGGCGCTTTCCTCTGTGGCTATTTAATGTATGCATAATCTCATGATGTTTAACAATAGGGCTAAAAAAAACTAAGTTTTCTCATTTAGACATCTAATGCTATAATTCATAAGAATCCATTACAAATGATCAATGGCAGTCACAAGTCATTCATGTCGCACAGGTTTTGTTAATAAGTCTGGCGGCTTTCCCCTGTATTCTTTTTCTATCACTATTCTACCTTCAGTTCATAAACCGTTAGCTCAGGGCGTGAAAGAAAACGATACGGAAGCCGGGTGGTGCCAAGCCCCCGATTGACATGTAACGTCAAAGAATCAAGTTCATACGTGCCTTCCCGATACTTCTCAGCAAACGGAGGAGTGACAAGGGCTCCGGCAAATGGAATCTGGACTTGACCTCCGTGACTGTGACCGCTTATTTGATACTGGATGTTATAAGTCCGTGATGTATCCGCCAGATCTGGGGCATGCGAAAGCATGATGGTGAATACTTCGTCTGGAATGCTGGCAAGCGCCTTTTCAAAGTCCGGTTTTCCGAGCATCGCATCATCGACCCCTGCTATGAATATTTCTTCACCCGTCAATAACGAAAGCTTGGTGGAGGCATTTTGTAGCATGGTAAAATGGGATTGCTTCATGATGTTGCTGTAAATCGTTGAGCCGTATCCGCCATGATCATGGTTACCGTAGATGCTGAACTTTCCTAGTGGCGCTTTGAGCTGATTTAAAACAAGGGGAATGTCCTGCTGAGCCTTGTATTTATTAGGCTGGTCCATTAAATCTCCGGTAAATAAAATAACATCAGGTTTCAGTTCGTTTATCTTATGGACAATTGCTTGTAAATCCTTTAACTGAAATTGAAAGCCTAGATGCGTATCACTGAATTGAATCATTTTCATGCCATCAAAGCCTCGAGGGATAAGAGGGTGGCTGATAACCTTATACTTGGTTTCTAACCATTTTGGCTCAAGATTGTGGGCATAATAGTTCCCGCCGATGCCTATACCTGTTAAGGCGGCCAATGTACCAAAGCCTTTTTTTAAAAAAGTTCTTCTAGAAATGGGTTTATTCAAATTAATCAACCTATCTGATTTAAAAATGTTACTTCCTCATACTAACAAACAAAATATAAAATATGAAGAAAATATCTTCTTTACCCATTTGAAAAATGTAACCCTATACGGTTTGAAATTGAACATCTATACGGAGGTAACATGATGACCGAGCCACTGTTTATTACACTGATTATACTTCTATGCGCAATTGCGCTTTTTATACAAGGGAAATTTCGCGCGGATTTAATTGCGCTTAGTGCACTTTCCATACTGGGTCTGCTTGGGATACTTACATTGGATGAGCTTGTCGCAAGCTTTGCCAATCAAGTGGTGATCATGCTCGCTGGACTGTTTATTGTCGGAGCAGGCCTCATGAATACAGGGATTGTGGAAAAGGCAGGAAATAAGCTATTAGGTTTATGCGGGGGAAGTGAGTGGAAATCGCTGCTTATCGTCATGATGACGGCTGGAATATTAAGTGCGTTTTTAAGTGGGACGGGCATTGTTTCCATTTTGCTTCCACTCGTTATGAGCATGGCTTTACAACAAAAAACCAGCCCGACAAGGTATTTGTTGCCCCTTGCGTATGCAAGCAGTATTGGCGGGCTTTTAACACTTACTGGCACGCCCTCCAATATGATCGTTGCTGAGGTCTTAAGGCAAAACGGTATGGAGACATTATCATTTTTTGACTTTACACCGATTGGCTTAATCGCTTTTCTAGCAGGTTTATTCTTCATGTTGACTCTTGGGCGCCTGCTGCTGCCGGAAAAAACGATTGCCGCTAACAATAGTGTCAAGGGCTTGTCTGCAGGGGAACTCGCTGGTATGTACAAAGTTTATGATCGACTGCACTATCTGCATATACCACCAACTTCTGATATTGTCGGTGAAAGGCTCTCAGACCTTCAGCTCCCCGTTCAATATGAATTGACTTTAATTGAAATTCAGCGAAAGCCGAAGGATAAGCAATTACCACTATTACAAAGACAGCTTACCATTTCAGCCAAGGCGGATGAAGTGCTTCATCCTGACGACATCATATTGGTATTCGGAGAAGAAGAAGCAGTTGAGAGATTGACACTTAACTATGAACTGGAATTTAAACATTTCAATACGGAACAAATAAAAAAACATTTTCTAAGCAGCAAATTTGGATTGACGGAAATATTGATCGTTCCGAATTCAGATTATGAAAATCAAACGTTGATCGATGTTCATTTTCGGGAGAAATACCAATGTAATGTATTGGCAATCAATCGCAATGGTGAATATATTCAAGCAGATGTCGGTACGGAACGTCTGAAACCTGGTGATGCAATCTTAATTCATGGAGAATGGGAGAACATTGAGAGGATTTCCTCGGATTTGCAGGACGTAATCGTTATTGGGAGCACCTCGGAAGATGGCTCCCATGTTTACTCCAAAAGCAAAGCCTGGATTTCCTTAGCCATCACGGCAATGATGGTCATTCTCTTGTCGCTGGAATCCATTCCTGCAGTGCTATCGGTACTGACGGCCGCCTTGTTGATGATCATTACGGGATGTGTCCGTTCAATGGAAGATGCTTATCAGAAGATTAACTGGGAGCCGATCCTATTGATTGCCGCGATGTTCGGAATTACGGCTGCACTCGATAGTACGGGTGGAGTGAGGATGATTAGCGATTGGCTGGCCGTTATATTCAACAATATCGGTCCACATGGCATACTGGCGGTGTTCTACCTCTTAACCTTGATCCTGAGCCAATTCATTCCGTATGGAGCTACTGTCGTGATCATGACGCCCATTGCGCTAACTTCTTCCATCAATCAAGGAATAGACCCGATTCCTGTGTTTATCTGCCTTGCTGTAGCTGGGAGTTTAGCTTTATCCACACCAAGGGTGGCCACTACCAACGCACTTGTCATGACAGCAGGAGATTACAAATATAAGGACTTTATCGTGATTGGGATTTCTATACAGGTATTCATCGGCGTCATCATGGTAATCACAATTCCCTGGATCTTCCCCTTTTAATGGGTCATGAGGCATTGTTCTAATATGGACAATGCCTTTTGAATGAAGATCGATATGGTTAAAGGAAAAAGTGGGGATATAATTGGCGGTAAACGGAGTTATGCCTACGCAATTAAAATTATTTATTATCAATAATAGAAACTAATGGTATAATTTTTGCATATTGTCGTTTTGTAATTAGGGGGAAGATGCATCTTGGATACAGAAAAAGTACTAAAAAATTTAGACAGGGTGACACCGTTCTTTCAACCGATTTTCAGTGCAGATCAACATCAGGTAATCGGATATGAAATTTTAGGGCGTTATGAAGAACAATCTGAATATAAAAGCCTGGGCTCATTCTTTCACGATCCTACAGTGCCTAAAGAATATAGGGTGGAAGTGGATAATTATGTACTTGAAATAGCCTTGGAAAGGATAAAGGACTATGGTGAAGATTTTCTGATCTTCATTAACAGGGACCCGAATTTGCTTATGCTCGATCATGGCGAAGAATTCATGGAGATTTTACATCGTCATTTTCAGCCTGAGGAAATGCACAGGATTGTACTAGAATTATCAGACACGATCAGCCCGGAAAATTTTGATCCCCTACAGCATGTTCTTGCTTATTTTAAAACATATGGGATTAAAATAGCTTTCGATCATTTAGGTCAAGATACGAAATTGGACCAAATTGCGCAAATTTCTCCGAATATTTTAAAAGTTAACTTAAACCAGCTTCGCATTTCGGGTGGGGATGCTTATCAGGTCATCCTGTTTTCACTAAGCATGCTTGCCCGTAAAATCGGTGCCAATTTACTATTTGAGAACATTGAGTCCGAATACCAGCTTCGCTTTGCCTGGAAAAATGGGGGACGATATTATCAAGGGTATTTTTTGGCCAAGCCCGAAGGTGAGTTCATCAATAAAGATTTACTTCGGGAAAAATTCCATCAAGAATGTCAGTCCTTCATTTCACTTGAAACGAAGAAGCTGGAAGTCGTTTATCAAAAGACCCTGCAATTTAATGAAAGTATCGAAACCTTCTTAAAGCAGCAAAAGCGACACGGATCTCATGAAGAATTTCTCGGACTTATGGCTAAAAAGTGGGATTCCATATGTTTTCGCCTTTATATTTGTGACGAAGAGGGTTATCAAAAATCACCTAATATTCTCCATAAGGATGGGCAGTGGATCGTCCAACCAGGTTATCTGAATAAAAATTGGAGCTGGCGGCCTTATTTTCTCGAAAACATTGTAAAGATGCGCAATGAGAAAAAGGGGATTTTGTCTGATTTATATAGTGATATCGAAACTGGGGAAACCATAAGGACCTTTTCCTATCCCTTGAATAATAAGGAATACATTTTCTTCGACCTTTCTTATAGCTATTTATATGAAAATGATGCCCTATTATAGAAAACGATCCATGTATATTAAATACTGA
This sequence comes from Peribacillus muralis, assembly GCF_001439925.1. Classification (GTDB taxonomy): domain Bacteria; phylum Bacillota; class Bacilli; order Bacillales; family DSM-1321; genus Peribacillus; species Peribacillus muralis. Next base: position 2,951 of record NZ_LMBV01000003.1, on the reverse strand, counting down.
AATGTGTAACCATAAGCAAAATGATGCGCTTGGAGGAGACATGTTTTGAGCACGTATATCTGGATACTACTCATAATCGTTACAATCATGGCTATATATTTGCTATATTATACGTATTCTGTAGCTAGGGCACAGAAAGTGAAAGCAAGATTCGATTCGACAATCGATGATTCAGTTAAAGAACATCCTTATTTAAAGAACCCGATCTTCGTTTCTCTTATTGTTGGGACGATTTTGGTTGCAGGGTTTATTTTCTACTATGCATTTCGATAGGTATTAGGAGGAGATTTCAATCACATGAAATCTCCTTTTTCATTGTTGTCATACGAATGTGGATTATGTGCCAATTTGTAGTTTCGCTTTGTTCTGGGCGGGTATTGAAAGAACATAGACATTAAGTAATCAGAACCAAATTCTATAGTCAGGGGATGATATGAATGAGGAAATATGTTGTTGCAAGTATGGTCAGTGTCCTTCTATTTTTAGGTGGAGGGTTCACAGCTTCAGCAGAGGGCCTACATAGGGAAGAAGCTCTTAATTTAGTAAAGGGTGCCTTTGAGAGCCAAGGCTCGATAAGCGAGGAAGTACGCACGAAAGAAGCGATTGATACAAAGCTGAAAAAATATTTTACAGATGATTTCATCTCGAAGTTCATGCAAGCGAATGTAGTGAAAGTCGATGGCGGGTATACTGCATTTGGATCGGACTTCGCACCTTATTATATCCCGTTTTTCAGTTATGATGAGAATACAGAAGTTGTATATGGGGATAACGGTAAACTCATTTATGTGCAAGAGGAGTTCAAGAACACAGAGGACGGCCCTGTACTAAGCGGGAAACATGTTGAATCCGTTATGTTGAAAAAAGAAAATGACGTTTGGAAGGTAAAGGATGTGAAGTATGGAAGGTAAAGATTTGTGGATTGAAAGTGAGATGAAAAAGTCTGGAAGGGGCTGCCACTTCCAGACTTTTTGTTATATATTGAGTTCCTTTTTTATTGCATCAAGTTCAAAGCCAATGATGGCCTTCCCATCGATGACGACCGTTGGCGTGGAATAAGCGCCATATTTATTCGTTAATTCTTTACGTGCATGTCCATCTGCTTTAATATCTTTTTCGTGGTATACGACATTATTATCATCAAAAAACATTTTCATGATTTTGCAGGGAGGGCAATCAGGTTGGGTATAAAGCGTGACGTCTTTCATTTCAGTTCCTCCATTTATGCTATAGGTGAGCTATACTCTTTCATTATAGGGAATGCCAAGTCATTTGGATAGATAAAACCTTCAAAAACCAAGCTGATTGTTCTGCTCCTGCTTTAGAAGATAGTCTATCAATCCCATGGAACAAACATCCAGGTCCAAGGATATGATTTCAAAGACAGGGTGATCTGCGCTGATTCCCTTTTCATCCAAGTGGGCTGCCACTTCGGTGAAAATATTTTTGCTGGTTGCTTCAACTCGGTCCGCGAAGGCAGCGTATTCACTAAATGCAGATTTCGCCGCCTCTACAAATATTGGCAGCCAGTAATGAAGCTGCCTATATACTTCCTTAGGATTTTCCGACATCCCGTAATGGCCGAAATATATTCGCTCGACGCCAAGGCTTTCATACAATTTTGCTGCAGCCAGCATGGCTTCCGGGTTAAATTGATTTGGTGATGTCGATGGTAAGTAAAATTCCAAACCTTCTTCATCCAGTTCACGATAATAGATGCCAACGGTGTCACCAGAAAACATCCCTTTTGATATGGAATCGAATATGCTCAAATGATGGTTTGCATGTCCTGGGGTGTCATAAAAAGTCAGTTCGGAATGGTCACCAGTTTGCAGGGTTTCTCTATCGTGTTTACATATCATTCTTTCGGGGGAAATGGGTAGAATAGGATCAAAAAGCTTATTGAAGTCTTCCCCATAAACCGCTTTGGCTCCAGCTATCAAACGTGTTGGATTTTCTAGATGACGTGCACCTTTCGGGTGGACAATCACTTTGGCGTTCGGGCAATGTTGTAAAAAAAGTCCGGCTCCGCCTGCATGGTCCAAATGAATATGGGTAAGAATGATATATGTAATATCCTCGAGGGCTATTCCAAGTTCATCGAGCCCCTTTAGTAAGTGGGGGATGGAAGGACTGGCGGAAGTTTCTACTAAAGTGATATCCGTATCGGCAATTACATATGTTCCCGTTCGATTTCTTCTGTCCAAATCAAAACCATCGATTAAAGAAATGCGATAACCAAGTTCACTAATGCTTTGCAATCGAATCTACCTCCAGAAAATTTTTCGTGTACAAAATTCATTCCTTATTTTATGCTGTTAATAGTGCCATGTAAAGAAGGAAGTTTTAAATTATTCTGAATTTATTTCAGCGTGGCTACTGGATAGAAAAGTATGGTATAGTGAAACCTATCGAAAAGGTTTTATTCAGAAAGGAGAGGGAGTATGTCTCAATTACAGGGCATTCTTACCAGATTAAAAAGTCTTCAAGAGCAAGCGAAGGAATCTGAATCTGCTCAACGTTTTTTTGAAATAGATGGTGTGAAAAAGTGCCAGGTTACATATTTCAGCAAAACAGAAATGTTCGAGCTTGAAGTATACAGTGATAAAGGGAAATCATCGAAATATCAATTTGATAATATTGATATGATTACCATTGAAATCTTTGATCTTCTTCAATCTTAAAAAAAAAACAAGAAAAAAGCTGACCTCCGTTTAGGAGATGCTTTCAGACCGTAGATAAGCTCCAGATTAATGGAGGTTGTCTACGGTTTTTTGTTTTTTGCTATTGGTCGTTGAAAACGAAGAGGGAATTTTCGTTGATTTGTACAAACCGTTTCATTGCACTGCAGGCGCTCCCTTTCCGCGGGCGGTCCTTGAGCATCCTCGGCTTTTGCACTGCCCCCAATAAATTGGACATCTTTTTACTAAGCAGCTTGCTCAAAACTAGTT
>NZ_LMBV01000037.1:5394-25896 GCF_001439925.1 Peribacillus muralis | reverse complement strand
CGTAGAGCCTCAATCTCTTAACTTTAGGCGAAAATTCAAAGGAATTTCAAAAGAGGTTCGGAATTTTTTATTCCGAACCCCTTTTGTCTACAAACTGAAGGGATCCCGAGTAGGGATCCTTTTTTTTAGTATACAGCTTTTTGTAATTTGTGAATAACCTCAAGTGAAAGTCCGGTACCGATGGCAACTGATTCAAGCGGATTATCTGCAAGTTGGACTGGAACGACAATCTCCTTCGTCAGCCATTCTTGTATCCCGTTGAGAAGTGCACCTCCGCCTGATAAGATGACGCCTTGGTCGACGATATCCCCGCTTAATTCAGGTGGACAGTCTTCCAATGTTGCCCTGATTGCTTCCAATATATGAAGTAGCGATTCCTGAATGGCTTCCTGTACGTCAGTGGATGATATTGTAATTGGTTTTGGAAGACCTGTTACAAGATCCCGGCCCCTGACTTCCATCGTGATTACGGAATGTTCAACAAGTGCATAGCCGATTTCTTTTTTTATTTCCTCGGCTGTTCTTTCACCGATCAGCACGTTATGCTTTTTCCTAACATATTGGCTGATATCTTCATCCAATTGGTCACCGCCAATTCTGATGGAATTGCAAGATACTACGCCGCCATATGATATGATCGCAACCTCAGTCGTACCGCCGCCAATATCGACGATGACATTAGCAACGGGCTCTTCGACAGGAAGACCTGCACCAATTGCTGCCGCCACCGGTTCCTCGATGAGGTGGACCTGTTTGGCTCCGCAACTTTTGACTGCATCTTGAATCGCCCTTCTCTCTACTGACGTTGAGCCTGATGGCGTACATACCACTACACTAGGTTTCCGGAGCGATAAGCCCAGAGCCTTACTTGCTTTTTTCATGATTTCACGCAGCATTTGCGCGGTTACATCAAAATCTGCAATGACACCATCCTTAAGTGGACGGATTGCAACGATATTTGCAGGTGTTTTCCCAATCATGTTTTTTGCATCTACACCGACTGCCAATACTTTATTAGTCTCTATATCAATGGCCACCACTGATGGCTCATTAAATACGATTCCTTTATTTTTACTGTAAACTAACGTATTTGCAGTTCCTAAGTCAATGCCTATTTCTATATTTGATAACATTTAGTCACCCCTCCATAAGAGTTTGACCCCCATATACTCATTCTACCTTTTACAGGGCGTTTGTGGGGGTGGTAATTCTAGTAAATGGTGGAAGGGTCATGCTGTTCCTTTTTATGATAGGGAAATATGTTGAAAGATTTTGGCGTTCTAGCAAGTGTCAGGAACTTGAAATCAATCCTCGTACCGATTGCAAACGGAGTTGGTGAACGGCAGAATGGCGTAAAAATGCTTGATGTCGTATTGAAATTGCCGTAGCTTTCGTCCTAAACAAGGATGGCTGCAACTTCGGAACGCTCATAATATGTTAAGATATAGATGAAAATTAGATAAAGAAGGTAATTTTGTGAATACATATTTTATGGAGAGTAAGAGTTTTAAAATCATCTTTACTTCTATTCTCGCCTTTCTGGGTGGATATTTGTTTGAAAGTCTTGGCGTTTACTTGCCGTGGATGCTTGGACCTTTATTTGTGGTCATGATCGCAAAGGTGAAGCTAGCGAAGTACATGTTTTGGTCTAAAAACTTTAGAAGCACGGGGTTGGTCATTCTTGGTTTACAGCTGGGCAGTTCATTTACGAAACAATCATTAAACGAGATGGTTGAATATTTGCCTGTCATGCTTTTTACAACAATCGCAATCATTTTATTTTCGATGTTGACCGGATGGTTTATCGGCAAACGAATGAACTTATCCCCGAGCACTTCCATGCTTGGCAGTTTTCCCGGCGGCCTTTCCCAAATGGTGGTCTTGAGTGAGGAAATGAAGAATAGTGATGAAACGGTCGTTGGCTTCATGCAAACACTTCGTGTCATCCTCGTAATTTCCATGGTTCCTTGGCTCGTGACCCACGTCATGTCGGTTGATTCAAATGCGATGGCGGCCATAGCTGAACGGCCGTTTTTCTTATTTGATTATGATTGGAAAATCGCAATCATGATGCTGGGGACCCTGCTATTATTCATCATTATTACAAAGAGAATGAGATTCCCGCTGCCTTTTTTACTGGGACCATTAATGGCGGCGGGCATATTCAACTTAGTCGGACCAGGTGCCCCGCAAATACCTGACTTTTGGCTGAACATGTCACAATTATTGATTGGCACACATTTAGGCTATACATTGAAGGTTAACAACCCACGACTTTTCCGTAAAATGTTCGGAGCGGTATTCTTAAGTAATGTTCTATTGATTGGTTTTTGCTATTATCTTTCCATTCAATTGGCTCCGGTCCTATCTTTACAGGCGAATGAATTGTTCCTGAGCATGGCGCCTGGCGGTGTGGCGGAAATGGCAGTCACGGCGCTGTCCGTTCATGTCGATCTATCCGTTGTCACAAGCTTTCACTTATTCAGGATTTTATTCATTTTATTTCTTCTTTCACCGGTTATTAAATGGCTGGATGGAAGGAACGAGGGGAAACAGGAACAGGGGCAAAGCTGACGAGCTTTGTCCCTTGTTTCGATACGGAAAAAATCACGAGCAAATCGTAAAATTTACGAATGGAGAAACAAAACTTGAACGGTTCGGCTTGAAAATTCGTTCATGGGCGAAACATTCACCCAATATGCTGAAACAGGTTGGGAATCGGCCATAGATGGATTTTGTGATAATTTAATGGAATTTAAAACGGAATAGTAAAATAATCCTCATTTTTTTCAAATATCAACCGATATAAAAAGAAAACGAGACTTTAAATGAATGGGTGAATATTATGGATATAACATCGGTTTTGGGCGTAGTTCTTGGGATTGTGGCCATCTTGGCCGGAATGGTGTTGAAGGGTGTAAGCGTTACGGCTTTGATTAATCCCGCAGCCATTTTGATCATTATTGTTGGGACGATCGCCGCTGTCGTAACGGCTTTTCCTTTGTCAGAATTAAAAAGGCTACCAAAAATATTCAAGGTTTTATTTTTGCAACAAAAATTGACGAAGCCGGAAGAATTAATCAAAACTTTTTCGGAGTGGGCGGTCATTGCCAGGAAAGAAGGTTTATTGGCATTGGAAAGCATTTCGGATCAAGTGGATAATACCTTTTTGAAAAATGGCTTGAATCTTGCAGTTGAAGGTCAGAGTGCCGATTACATTCGGGATATCCTAGCAGAGGAAATCGACGCGATGGAAGAACGCCATTTAAGCGCAGCAGCGATTTTTAGTCAAGCCGGAACATATGCACCGACACTTGGGGTATTGGGTGCGGTAATCGGGTTGATCGCGGCGTTGGGGAATATGGCTGACACGGAGGCATTGGGACATGCGATATCTGCCGCCTTCGTTGCAACCTTGATGGGGATTTACACCGGATACGTATTATGGCATCCGTTTGCTAATAAACTCAAACGTAAATCGCAGCAGGAGGTCCGGGTTAAAGAAATGATGATAGAGGGGATTTTATCGATCATAGAAGGGGAAGCGCCAAGAACGATTGAACAGAAATTGACGTCATACTTGCCTGCTGGAGATCGTAAGAAGTGGCTGGAAGGCGATGTGAGAGAAGATGGCTAGGAGGAAAAAGAAACAAAGGCATGAAGAGCATATCGATGAATCGTGGTTGGTTCCCTATGCCGATATCTTAACATTGCTTCTTGCACTTTTTATCGTCTTATTCGCATCGAGTTCGGTTGACGCAATAAGGTTCCAGCAATTGTCCAATGTATTTAACCAGGTTTTTACGAGCGGTACGGGATTTATGGATTTTCCAAGTGACTCCCCAAGCAATGAGCCGACATCACCAGAGCAAAAAGCAGGGGCTGAGGATCTTGAGAAATTAGGTGAAAATGAGCAGGAAGAGCTTACAGAAGTTAAGAGGCGTATCGATACTTATATCAAGAAAAATGATTTAACGAATAAATTGGCAACCAATCTTACGGATGAGGGTATGTTGATATCAATTCGGGAAAACGTTCTGTTTGAATCGGGTGTGGCTGAGGTTAGAAGTGAAAATCGAAAGATCGCTAAGGAAATATCCGATTTATTGGTCATGGATTTGCCCCGTAACATTATCGTAAGCGGACATACCGATAATATTCCAATCAAGACATACCGGTATGAATCAAATTGGGACCTGAGCGTGATGCGTTCTGTTAATTTTATGAAACTTCTTCTTGAAAATAAAGAGTTGGACCCTGAAATGTTCAGTGCTAAAGGACACGGGGAATTCAAGCCGGTGGCTTCTAATGAGACGAAACAAGGAAGAGCGAAAAATCGGAGAGTGGAAATCCTGATTGTTCCTCGGACAGCAATAAGTGAGTGAAAACCTGTCTGGAATGGACGGGTTTTACTTTTTGAAGGGGACATGTATGGATAGAGAATATACAAATGTAATGGAAGAAATCGTTGTGACATGGGTTCGGGTTTTAATGACAGGTATGGAATACCAAACTTTTTGTTCATGCAGTAAATGTAAAAATGACATCATTACATTATCATTGAATAACCTGCCTAATTACTATGTAACCACAGAAGAAGGACGTAAGCGGATGTTTGAAAATTTGAATACAGAAGAAAACCGGAAATGGATCAATAAGAGAATCATCAATGCGATACACGTTGTGGGGCTGTATCCTAAACATTGATTGAGATGTGGGAAGATAAGGTGCAAGCGACCTTATCTCTTTTTGATTTGCCTGGTAATGAGGCAAAAGCTTAAACATGAGTTTTGGCGGTTTTGGAGAACAAAATGAATTATGTGTTTTGATTGCGTTGCAGGAGGGAATATAAATAATGTACAAGGCAGATTCATTCGATCAAAAATGAGGAGATGAATTTTTTATGAGTAAAAAAATTGCATGTGTAGTAACGAATATGTTTGAGGACTCGGAATATAGTGAACCGGCTAGAGCATTTGAAGAAGCCGGCCATACGGTAACGACGATTGAAATGGAAAAAGGGAAAACGGTTAAAGGAAAATCAGGTGAAGTGGAAGTGAAAATCGATGAAAGCATCGACTCGGTAAAACCAGAGGATTTTGATGCATTGTTCATTCCCGGGGGTTTCTCGCCAGACCAGCTTCGCGCAGACGAACGATTCGTAACGTTTGCCAAAGCGTTCATGGATGATAGAAAACCTGTCTTTGCGATCTGTCATGGACCGCAGCTCCTGATTACGGCCAAGACACTGGAAGGACGACACGCAACAGGCTATACCTCCATTAAAGTCGATATGGAGTATGCAGGTGCCACATACTTGGACAAGGAGGTTGTAGTTTGCGGCAACCAACTTGTAACCAGCAGGACACCGGGAGATATTCCGGCATTTAATCGGGAAGCCCTTAACCTATTGAAATAAAACCCGGCAGCCGCCGGGTTTTTTTATGTAAAAAGTTTTAAAGGATTCATATACTTCCAGCTTTGCAGTAAAATAAAAGGAGAGACGAATAAAAAAGGAAGTGTCACGATTGATCGTATTAAAATCTGCACGAGAAATTCAAGCGATGCATGAATCAGGTAAAATTCTGGCAGCTTGTCATAAGGAGATTGCAAAGATGATCGTTCCTGGTGTGACAACATGGGAAATAGAGGGATTTGTCGAAGGGTTCCTAAAAAAACATGGGGCAAAGCCGGAACAAAAAGGGTACAAAGGCTATGAATATGCGACATGCGCAAGCATAAATGAAGAAATCTGCCATGGCTTCCCGCGTAAAACACCTTTGAAAAATGGGGATATCGTAACGATAGATATGGTCGTCAATTATAATGGTGCCCTTGCCGACTCGGCCTGGACGTATACGGTCGGAAAGGTTTCAAGGGAAACCGAACATTTAGTACATGTGACGAAGGAATCTTTATATAAGGCAATCGAGGTGTGTGTCGAAGGCAAGCGAATCGGTGACATTGGTCATGCCATTCAAACATATGTCGAAGCGGAAGGTTTCTCCGTTGTTCGTGATTTCATTGGTCATGGGATCGGAAATGTCATTCATGAAGAGCCGCAGGTTCCGCATTATGGCTTGCCGAATAAAGGTCCACGACTTAAAGAGGGAATGGTATTCACCATCGAGCCGATGGTCAACGTAGGTACATATAAAGCCAAAAGGGATGCTAATGGATGGACGGCTTCCACGGCAGACGGGAAATACTCGGCCCAATATGAGCATACGATTGCCATCACGAAAAACGGTCCGCTTATTCTCACCGAACAATGAACGAAAAAAACAGCATCAAGCAGGATGCTGTTTTTTCACCTTAATCAATCGGTCGTTCCAATGAATATAAATCTTCTTCGATGTTTCCTAATCTGTCCTCAATTACTTTTTTAGCATCTTTAATGCCCTCATTATAAATAAAGGGAGCGATATTTTCGAGAATGAATTGTAAGTGATTTTCAGCAGCGATTTCACCGATTTCCTTACCCTGTTCCTGATACACATACTCTTGGATATGTTCGATCATCTTGCGGCGTTTTTCTAAGGGAAATTGAATGAACATTATGTCCTCCTTCATATTTGCTCTAAAAACCATGAGAAGAATTGATCGGAATTCAATGGGAAGACCGGTACGGAGGCATGATTTCTCGTTCTTTCGAGACGTTCAGGCCAAGCGACCGCTGCTTGTACATTCGAAAGCCGTTCCAATAAGGACAAATCACTTTCTTCTTTGATTAGAATAACCTTAGGAAAATCCTCTTGCTTATACCCTTCTATTAAAATCACATCTGGATGAAATAGACTCAGTAATTTTATTAGCTCAGTAATTGAGGCACCTCCCTTTAAATTACCAAGCAATTCTATTGTCCCGTCTCCTTCAACAAGTGAAGCGGCAGCCCCAGCCTGGAAGTGATTATGGGAATCCTTCAAATTACTGATATCCGGTTTTCCCCCATGGCCATGATGCTTTAATACGGCTGTCTCTACATTCAGCTCGCGAAGATTTTCGATCATCTTCTTAATGAATGTCGTTTTTCCTCTATTTTGATAACCGACCACCTGAAAAATAAAGGGCTTCACCAAGGAGAATTCGATCCTTCATGATCTTCAAGAAGCAGGATATCCACAATATCTCCCGTTCGGAATCCGCGTGTTCCTCCAGGTAGGACGGTCAGTGAATTGGCACCTGCCAAGCTCGTTGTAATATTGGATTTATCGACACCGCTGGGGGTTACCCTCAATTGGCCTGATTCGTAATATAATCGAGTGCGCAGGAGACGTGTAAATGGGTTGGGCTTTAAGAAGTCGTCTGCCAATTGAGCTTTCTCCTTGCGTAGATGCGGCTGTTGGGAAAACAGCATCGTCCGAATGATCGGTCTTGCAAATAGTTCAAAGCCGACATAACAGGCAGATGGATTACCGGACAAACCGAATAAAAATTTATTTCCATAAACGGCTACAGTCGTAACGCTTCCGGGGCGCATGGCCACTTTGTTGAATAAAACATCTGCTCCAAGCTTTTGATAGACATCAGGGAGGAGGTCGAAGTCACCGACGGAAACGCCACCTGTTGTAATGAGCAGATCCACTTCCTCCAAAGCTTTTGAAATTGCCACATAGCTTGATTCGAGTTCGTCTTTAAGCTTGCCATAGTAACGTACTTCTCCACCAGCCCTAAGGATTTGAGCAGAGATGGCATGCGAATTGCTGTTGCGAATCTTGCCAGGCTGCAACGGTTCATTCACATCAAGAAGTTCCGAACCAGTGGCGAAAAGCCCGATGACAGGCTTCGTGGCAACGGGCACCTCGGCATATCCGAATGTTGCCAGCAACCCAATGATTCCTGGATTTATATAGGTTCCTTTTCTTACAAGAACATCGCCTTTCTTTGCGTCTTCTCCTTCAAAAGAAACATTTTCCCCTTTCTCAAGGGAGCGTTTAAATGATATGTATTTCTTTCCGTCCTTTTCGAATTCTTTCGTAAGCTCAAGCATGATCACGGCATCACATTCAGCTGGCATCTGGGCACCAGTCATGATTCTCGCCGCTTGGTTTTGTTGTACGGGAACCGTTGATACCATACCCGCAGCCAACGCCTCAACCACTTCAAACTCCAGTGGATAAGCTATGGAACCGCTAACTGTATCCTTTGCCCTGAGAGCAAATCCATCATATGGCGAACGGTTAAAATGAGGAACATCATTTGTAGCAGTGATATCTTGTGTCAAAAAACGATTTTGGCTTTCTTCCAAGGGAACCCATTCCACTTGTCCCGCTCGTTTATATTCCATCACTTTATTAACTGCTTCTGCAATACTGATCGGCGTTCTTCTTTCCACCATGCTTTCAACTCCTATCTCTCTTTCCTATATCAAATGTAGCAGAAATTTATAAAAAGAAAAATCCTCACCATTACGGGAGGATTTAATTGTTTACTTATTGCGCAGCCTGCCAAGCTCTTCAGCGATCGCTTCCATTTCACGGACACTGAAATTCGTTTTTTTCATCACCATTTGATATATATCATGCAGTTCTTCGTACATATCGATATCAAAATGGGTTGATTTGATGGCGCCGAAGTTCATCACTTTCAATTTATCCTTAATTGCGTCCACCATGAACTCGACGCTTTCGGCCGTGTTTTGAGTTAAATCCATTTTCCATCATCCTTTCAAACGTTCCTAAATTATTTTCATCTTTGCATGATTGCCCGTAGAAGTCAATGGATATTGGGGGTGAATACAAGCAGTAAACCCTGTTACCTTGATTGGTTCGGCGTTTTAAATTGAGCGGTTTTGGGAAAAGATAGGAAAAAACTTGTATTGTCATTGTATAATGAAGATAGAAATTTCCAACCATCAATATATGACGAGGAGGAGAATATATGAACAACATTCGAGAAGAATATAAGAGTGCCAAGAAAAGTAAATTTATGCAAGCTGTATTTATAGGGGCGTTAGCTGGGGCCGCAGTTAGTCTTTTTGATAAGAACACCCGTATGTCTGTTTTGGAAAATAGCAAGAGCTGCGTGAGCAATATGAAAGCATTCGTGAATAATCCCAATGGAATACTTACACAGGTCCGTGATACATCAGCAAAAGTCCGTTCCACAGTCGAAAAAATTTCTGATGATGTATCCTTCATTTCCCAAAAAGTAGAAGAAATGAAAGATATTCCTGCACAAGTTGCCCAAGTAGTGATGGAGACGAAGGAAGTCTTTACGCATGAGAATGAGGAAGAGTCGTCGACGAATCATCTTCAACAAGAACGAATCTCCTTAAATTAGAAAATGGGGTGGAGGTATGGCCGGTAAAAAGGAATGGCTAAAAGGGTCATTCTTCAAGTCTTTCATTAAGCGGTTACAGATGGATGAAGTGACGGGATTAGCTGCTCAGTTGTCGTATTTCTTCTTGCTTTCCCTGTTTCCGTTACTTATTTTTTTATTCACATTACTGGCCTATCTGCCATTTTCCCAAGAAGATATTCTGAATTCTGTCCGTACCTATGCACCTGCCGATTCGATGAAGATCATTGAAGCCAATCTCGCGGATGTGATGGAGGCGAACGGAACGTTATTATCGTTTAGTATCATCGGTACGATATGGTCTGCTTCAAATGGAATGAATGCAATCATTAAAGCGTTTAACCACGCATATGGTGTAAAAGAAAGTCGAACTTTCTTTATTTCCCGGGGAATGTCGATTCTGCTCACTTTAGCGATGATTTTCGTTTTTATTGTCGTATTGCTGCTTCCGGTATTCGGTAAACAGATCGGGCTATTGCTGTTTGCCGAAATTGGCCAATCCGATGAGTTTCTGGCGATCTGGAATCAACTGCGCTGGGCGGTCAGCACGTGCGTATTTTTAATTGTATTTACGAGCCTTTACTGGATCGCTCCTAACATAAAGCTGAAATGCCTAACCGTGCTGCCGGGTGCTATCTTTGCAACGGCAGGCTGGTGCCTCGTTTCCTTTTTGTTTTCTTTTTATGTTGATAAATTCGCTAATTATTCCGCAACATATGGAAGTCTTGGCGGAATAATCGTTCTAATGGTCTGGTTTTACTTATCAGGTCTCATCATCATCCTGGGCGGGGAAATAAATGCCCTCTTAAGCGAAAAGAAAAATCCAGATTGTGAATGAACTTCCTTGACTTCCCGTAATCGCGATCCATCCTGGTGCAGATACTATTCAAGAAATGACAACTTTTGTAGAGGAGGAGTTTTTTCATGAGTAAAAAGGATGGCAGCACAAAGCAAAAAGGGAAAAAAGGCTCGAACCATAAAACGTCTGGTTCTGCAAACGGTAAGAACGGGTATCATTAAAGAGCTAAACATAAAAAAAGGAGCCTTGGGGCTCCTTTTTGCATTTAGTTTCTCAATAGCCTTAAGCTATTCAGTATAACGAGAATCGTGCTACCTTCGTGGCCAATGACGCCATAAGGCAGGTCCAGGAATTGAAGGAAGTTCGATGCAATCAGGATCATGATGACCGAGATTGAAAAAATGACGTTTTGTTTGATGATGCGATTCATTTTTTTGGATAGCTTGACGGCTTCAGCGATGCGGGGCAGGTCATTCTTCATCAGGACGACATCCGCTGTCTCAAGGGCAACGTCCGTTCCTTCGCCCATTGCGATCCCGACTGATGCGGTTGCAAGTGCAGGTGCATCATTAATTCCATCCCCAACCATTGCGACAGTGCCGAATTGCTCCTTCAGCCTTTTCACTTCATAAACCTTCGTTTCAGGCAGGCATTCCGCGATATATGTATCAATATGGCTCTCTACAGCTATCGCTTTAGCTGTTTTTTCACCGTCACCTGTCAGCATTACAGTGTGAATGCCCTCATTTTTTAGAGCTTTGATGGCGGCAATCGTTTCTGCACGCACGACATCTTTCAAGGTGAGTATACCTGCGATTCCTTGTTCATCTCTTGCATAAACGATCGTCTTGCCTTGTTCCGCCAATGTCAGCGCAATGCCATTGTTGAATTGTTCAGCTTCACTTCGGCCGACGAAATCAGCTTTTCCGACTTTCCAGAGCACTCCGTTGATATAAGCTTGAACACCGTTACCTGAAATATCTTCCATATTGTCTGGTTTAACGATGTCAGTGGCCAATTTCGTTTTGGCATAACGAACGATCGATGTTGCCAGTGGGTGGTTCGAATAATTTTCAATAGATGCGATATGAAATAAGAAATTCTCTTCAGTTAATCCTTCACGGATGATGATATCGGTAACCTCTGGTTTTCCTTTTGTCAAAGTACCGGTTTTATCTAAGGCGATTGCCTGGAGGTTGCCCAGATTCTCGAGATGGATGCCGCCTTTGAATAGTATGCCATGTCGTGCACCATTAGAAATGGCGGATAGTGTAGCTGGCATAATGGAAGCTACAAGGGCACAAGGCGAAGCGACAACGAGCAGGATCATCGCCCTGTAGAATGTTTCCGTCCAGCTCCAAGCCAATACGAAGTGGGGCAGGAACATCATTAAGCCAACCACTGTCAATACGACCTTTACGTAAGTTCCTTCAAACCGTTCAATGAACAGCTGTGAAGGGGACTTTTCACTTTGAGCTGACTGTACGAGGGTAATTATTTTTTGAAATAAAGTTTCACTTGCTGGCTTGGTAATTTCCACGGTGATCGTGCCACGAAGATTTACCGTACCGGCGAATACCTCATCATCCAATGATTTGCTGACAGGGATCGATTCGCCAGTGATGGCGGCTTCATCAATATTTGTACGTCCGTCGGTAATTTTTCCATCCGAAGGCACCCGTTCTCCTGGTTTCACCAAGATCAAATCCCCGATGTTAAGTTGGGAAACGGATACGGTTTCTTCAAATCCGTTAGTGATGCGCAGTGCTTCTTCCGGCTGTAAATCCATTAGCGCTGATATTTCTTTATGGCTTTTATTCATCGTGTACGTTTCAAGTGCGCCGCTTAAAGCAAAGATGAATATTAATATCGCGCCTTCGGTCCAATAACCAATGATGGCCGACCCGATGGCCGCGAGGATCATTAACATTTCAACATTCAATTCGCGGTCGGCAATCGTATCTTCGATGCCTTCTTTTGCTTTGGCATAGCCGCCAATCAGGAAAGAGGCCAAGTAAACGACGATGGAGGTGGAATACAAACCGTTCTTTGAAAGAACCCAGCCCACAACTATTAATAAACCGCTGAATAATGCAGCGATAAGTTCGATATGTGGTTTTGCCTTTTCCAACCAAGTGTTTTTGCGTGCAGCCGCCGGTTGGGTTAATTGTTTCGTTTCTGTAATCATAAGATTTCCCTCCCACATTCTTCTCTATTTTTGTGTAATTGATATAGATTATCATTGGAACGATGTCTAATTGAGAAAGATAATCAACGTCATTCTTCCCCGTAAAATATGAAAGCTGTCATCGGAATTGCGATGACAGCAACGTTTTAAGGATTTGTTGACATGATTTCTTTTTTGATAATATTATATTACCACATATCCTATTCGAAAATAAAGAAGAATGATTCTAATCTAGGAAAAATATAAAGTGCGAGGTATTTAAATGAACAGTACTATAAAATGGCTTTACAATTGAATAATAAATCAACCAGTTCAGATAATAAACCAAACTACATAGTTGAGGCAGGCATTTTTTCCTTGAAGAGGGCCAATGCCATGAAGACGAGGAAAAGCATGATGCTGATCATATAGAAAAAATTTCCACCCTGTAAATGTTCAATGACAAGGCCGCCAAAGAATGGACCTAGGATGCTGCCTAGACTATAAAAGATACTGCATAACAAATTTCCAGCAGGCAAAAGATTTCGGGGCAATAAATCTGCCATATAACTGATACCTAGCGAGAAAGTCGAACCGACCATCATTCCGCCAAGCATAAAGCAGAGGAAAAGGCCGATTACAGAATGGGAGTAGATTCCGGCTAAAGTGAATATGGAAAATCCTGAAAAAACGATGAACAGCAAGGTCCTTCGCCGTCCAAAGCGGTCACTGAGCATTCCAATCGGAATCTGTGTAAGCAGCGTACCTCCTGAAAATGCCGGAATGATAATCGATACGGCGGTCAAATCGATTCCCGAGCGCAATGCGAATACTGGAAAGTTGCTATTCAATGAAGCTTCGAGCACTCCAAATGTGAACGGCAATAAAAATGCGACCCAAGCGATGCGGCTCACCTTCGTAAACCTTTTGAATGTACCAAGTAATGATGTGTTTTCAGATTCATCACTTTCAGGTAGCTCATTTTTAATTAAGAAAACAGTTAACCAAGTGAGCAGGCTAAGTATGGATGTGATGATGAACGGTAATGACTGATTGATTTCGAGAAGCTTCGTCATTAGCGGACCAACCATGAAGCCAAGACTGAAGAAAAGGCCGTAAATGGCAAGGTTCCTTCCTCGCTGTACGATCGGTGAAATAGCGGTGATCCATGTTTGGGTGGCAAAGTGCAATGTATGATCACCGATACCAATGAAGAAACGAAGGAGAAACCAAAACCAAAATGATTTCCAGACCGGAAATAGGGCCAAAGAAAGGATGACGGTTATTCCGCCAAATAATATCAATGGTTTGTATCCGTATTTACGGAGTGGTGCTTCCATAAAGGGGGAAATCAACAAGATCCCAATATAAAGCGATGCAGCATGAAAGCCGTTTAAGGAAGAACTAATACCATCACTTTCAAAAATGATGGCTATGATCGGCAAAAGCATCCCTTGGGAAAAACCCGATATGCCGACAATGCAGATTAAAACACGTATAAGCAGCTTTTGATTCATAAATTCATGTCTCCTAAAAAATGTGTACCATGTTGATGTTACATCCTAGGAACAGGATTACGCAATAGATTTTTGGGTAAATATTGACAAGAAGGGGAGCATTAATAAAATTTTTCTTTGTCAATTCCCTGAGATTATGTATGATAGTTTTTGTTATACAAAACGTACATATAAGATTGTGAGGAGAAGTATCATGAATAAAATATTTTTGGGGCTTGTCGGATTGGGTGTCCCCTTGTCCGTGATTGGTTCATTACTGCATTGGCCAAGTGTAATCATGTTCATCGTCTATTGCTTAACCATCATCGCGCTTGCAGGATTCATGGGCAGGGCGACGGAAAGTTTAGCGATTGTCATGGGGCCTAGGATTGGCGGGCTTTTGAATGCTACCTTTGGTAATGCAGTCGAATTGATCATCTCCATCTTTTCATTGAAAGCAGGACTTGTGGGTGTCGTACTGGCATCTTTGACTGGTTCCGTTTTAGGGAATCTGTTGTTGGTGGCGGGTTTATCCTTCTTTATCGGCGGGACGAAATATAAACGGCAGAAATTCAACGTATTCGATGCCAGACATAATGCCGGACTGTTAGTCTTTGCTGTTGTTGTAGCCTTCGTGATACCGGAAGTGTTTACACAAAACATGAGTGCACCAAGCACGATGTCGTTAAGTGTCGGAATTTCCATCATATTAATTTTATTATACCTCGCTGCTTTATTCTTTAAGTTGGTCACTCATAGAGGGGTATATCAACATACAGAGAAAATCGAGGAACATGAAGAGGAAGAACCGGAATGGAGCAAGAAAAAGGCAATAATCATCCTTGCTGCTGCTACATTGGCTGTTGCGTATGTATCGGAAAAACTTGTCCATACGTTCAGCGAAGTGGGGGAAACCTTCGGATGGTCGGAGTTATTCATCGGTGTCATCATCGTTGCGATTGTAGGTAACGCGGCTGAGCATGCGTCCGCCGTCATAATGGCTTATAAAAATAAAATGGATGTGGCTGTGGAAATTGCGGTCGGTTCCACGCTTCAAGTCGCGATGTTCGTAGCTCCTGTACTCGTACTGATTTCGTTAATGTATCCAACGCATATGCCGCTTGTTTTCACATGGCCGGAGCTCATTTCGATGGTTACAGCCGTCTTCCTGATGATCATGATATCGAATGACGGGGAAACGAACTGGTTTGAAGGTTTAACACTATTGGCAGCTTATTTCATTATGGGAATAGGATTTTACTTATTATAGGAATACAAGGCCTTCCGTCGCGGCGGAAGGTTTTTATATAAATAAAAATGACTCTGCTCAGGTTAGATTTAGCAGAGTCATTTCTATATTAGTAAATTACCATTCATAAGTTAATCCAAAATTTTTCATCATGCTTTTGTAAAGTTGAGAAATATTCTAGAGTGTCACACCATCCTTTTACATCAGATTTAAGTATTGGCGATTTCGTTTTCTGTCAACCTTTAAAAAGGTGTCATGGATTGTTCGATAAGCATACCCCCTGAACGTGTAATAGGTATGAACGATTTCGCCTCCTTTTTATAATGTAAATGTAGTATAACAGATTCGTAAAGATAAGTAAATATTCTGAACTTTACAAATGCATTACAAAATCGCTCATAGGATTGAAATGTATAGAATGCTGCCAAAAAACAAAATCTATAAACAAATGATTGATCCCTTGAAAAGGAGTGCGACAGCATGAGAAGAATTATTCTTTGTACGATGATTGCGCTAAATGCTTTCATTCAGGCGAATGTAAGCTTTGCGGCCGATATACCCGGAGAAAAGGTAGCTCCGACTAAGGTGAATATCCCGCCTTCCGTATTGAATATTGCAAAGGAAAACACATACCCTAACTCGACTCAAGATCTTCCGATGCTGCAGCCGAGTAAGTTTGCCGAACAATTGATCGATTCGTCTGATATCAAGATTGAAAATCCAGAACTTATTCATATGTTGAATGAATCGGCGATTGCAAAGGCCCCGCTTGCTTTTGGTTACAGGGCGACCATTTATCTTGGACATTGGGCATTGAATTATGAGTCATCGGAAACGGCCCCGAACTGGGAATATCAAAAAATCAATATGAATTATTATGATAATCGTGGCGGCGAAGTCCCATATAGGATCCGGTACGTCCAGGAAAGCCAGAAGGCAGTAAGTGGAGGGTTGACGGCTAAAATCCCGAAGGCTGAGGATGTTCAGAAGATGATGCTATTAAAAGCTACCGAAAAGACAAATTTGCCATTGGCCTTCGAGACAATCATCGGAGCTGGTACGAAGAAAGATGAAGTATACAATGTGGCATCGAACAGGATCGGTTACTTATCCAGTTATGCGTCCGCAGTAAATGAAAAAGGTAAGGTCACATATGGGGAAGTATATTTGAACTTGAAAGGCAATAAAAGAACGATTACGATCAAAAACATCACTTCACAGGGGATCGATGCCTGGATACCTGTTCAGGATCATGTCTCCTTCAGCTTCACCGTATCGCAGCAACCCAGGTAAACGAAAAGAACTCGCCTGAATGGCGAGTTCTTTCTCATAGGTTTGAACTTCTTATCCTGAAGTCTACCTTAGGGTAATATGCATTTTTGACGAGAACATTCGGACCTAGGCATTTGACTGCCGGGCAGTGGCAGTTCAATTGAGTGGCCAACTTCGAATTCATCCAGATGTCGTACGATTCGGTCAATGGTTGGTCTTTAATATTCCCCAAGGTCGGGGCATCACCGAAGTCAGTCACGATAACCTCACCGGTAAAAATGTTGATATTCAATCGTGAACGTCCATCAGGGTCATTGCGTACGGTCACTTTATGCGAACCATAAAGACGCTGAAGCAACTCTAAATCCTCTTTATTATCATTACAAGGGTAAAATGGCAATGTACCGAGAAGCATCCAAACATTTTCATCACGAATATCAAGCAAGTGATGAATCGCTTCACGCATTTTGTCCAAAGATAAAGTCTCAAGGGCCGATGCGAAATCGCTTGGATACATCGGATGTATTTCATGCCTTTGACAGCCCATTTCTTCGACGATCTGTCTGTGAATGTGCTCAAGATGCGGCAGGGTGCGTTTATTGAGCATCGTTTCTGCCGACACCAGCACACCAGCTTTTGTCAGGGCACGTGAATTTTCAATCATTTTATCAAATAATTTCTTTCGCTGTTCCCGAGATGGTTTCCGATCCATCATGGCAAAGCCAATATCAATGAATTCATCAATCGTTCCCCAGTTATGGGAAATGTGCAGCACATCCAAATATGGAATGATTTCCTCGTACCGTTCCAAATCAAGGGTCAAGTTGGAATTGATTTGTGTCCGCACCCCGCGGCTCCGGGCATATTTCAATAGAGGCAATACATAATTCTTCACTTGTTTTCTTGATAGCATCGGTTCACCGCCTGTAATGCTGAGCGAACGAAGCAAAGGAATTTCATCAAGCCGTTGAATGAGCAATTCCAAAGGAAGAGCATCTGGGTCTTTGGGCTGCAGGGTGTAGCCGACAGCGCAATGCTCGCAGCGCATATTGCAGAGGGTGGTGGTGGTGAACTCCACATTGGTCAAGCTCATCTTTCCATATTGTTCAACGTCCATGTATGCTTCCCAAGGATCATACTTGGGTGTAATTGGTATTAAAAGATCTTGCTTGATAATTGACATGTTTAAAACTCCTTACGTAATAATGCACTAACCCATTATGAACAATACGGACAAAAATTGTCAAATGGCGAAGAACTTGATTTTTAGCCTTGCCATTGCACTTTCAAGCAGATTTCGTTACGATGATATTGAGAATGGAAGGAGAGTGCCTCATGGGAAAATCCATTACAGGTAAAAACGAACAATTATCATATTTAAAAGAACGCCTCACGATGTTCATGGAGGTTCTTGACCATATCGAACCGGAAAATACGGAATTGGAAGATATAGACCGCTTAATCGGCATGTTAGATGATTTGGAAGGAAAAGTTGAGCAATTCAAAACTCGCGAACCAGAATGATATCTGTTTCGATAATATGATGTGTTCAATATATTTATTCATGAAGGGATGGCAAGCGACATATGCCATCCCTTTTTCGATGTGGCCATGTATTTCATCCCAAGTCACTTTTCATTAAGAAATTTATTTACTTGTTTTCGAAAGAATATGTTAGATGTATAATAAAACGGGTGTTGTAGCATTCACTATTAACAGAGAAGCAATCTAGGGGAAATAAGAGGGGGAGAGAATTTTGGACATTCAAAAATTCCAAGAAAGTATGTACAGCCTTATCGTTGAAACTTCAACGAATCTTCCAAAGGATGTTCGTCGGGCGGTCAAAAGCGCAAAGGAACGTGAAAATGAGGGTACTCGTTCAGCCTTGAGCTTGGATACCATCACCAATAATATTACAATGGCTGACGACAATGTATCTCCGATTTGCCAAGATACTGGTCTGCCGACTTTCAAAATTAAAACTCCAGTTGGCGTGAACCAACTTGAAATAAAAGAAGCAATCAGAAATGCAATCATATTAGCGACGAAAGGCGGAAAGCTTCGTCCAAACGCCGTTGACTCTCTATCGGGTGAAAATAGTGGGGATAACCTTGGGGAAGGTCTTCCTGTCATGAAATTCGATCAGTGGGAAAAAGACTACATTGATGTCCGCCTGATTTTAAAAGGAGGCGGCTGTGAAAATAAAAATATCCAATACAGTCTTCCTATGGAACTTGAAGGTTTGGGAAAAGCGGGCCGTGACTTGGACGGAATTCGTAAATGTGTTCTCCACTCCGTTTACCAAGCGCAAGGACAAGGCTGCAGTGCCGGCTTCATAGGGGTTGGTATCGGGGGAGACCGTTCATCCGGATACGATCTGGCTAAAGCCCAACTTTTCCGCAGTAATGAAGATGTGAATCCGAATGAAGACCTTCGCAAACTGGAAGAGTACATCATGGAAAAAGCCAATGAGTTGGGTATCGGAACGATGGGCTTTGGCGGTGAAACCACGCTGCTTGGCTGCAAAATCGGTGTCATGCACCGTATTCCGGCAAGCTTTTTCGTATCTGTAGCATACAACTGCTGGGCTTTCCGCCGTTTAGGAGTGAAAGTGAATCCTGAATCAGGAGAAATCAATGAATGGCTATATCAAGAAGGCGAAAAAATCGACTTTGCCTTAGAAGCTCAAAAAGCGGCTAAGGAAGAAGTGGCTGCCGCTGTAGAATCAGACGTTGAAGCTCCACGTGAAATCACCTTACAAGCACCAATTACGGAGGAACAAATCCGCGAATTGAAAGTTGGGGACGTAGTCCATATTAACGGCAGAATGTATACAGGCCGTGACGCCATCCACAAACACTTATCTGAAAATCCGGCTCCAATCGACCTTGATGGACAAATCATCTATCACTGTGGACCAGTAATGCTTAAGGATGAAGAAGGTAAATGGCATGTGAAAGCTGCTGGTCCAACGACAAGTATCCGTGAAGAACCATATCAAGGTGATATCATGAAACGATTCGGTATACGTGCCGTTATTGGTAAAGGCGGTATGGGACCCAAAACACTAGAAGCACTAAATGAACACGGTGGTGTTTATCTCAACGCAATCGGCGGCGCTGCTCAATATTATGCTGACTGCATCAAATCCGTCGAAGGTGTAAACTTCACCGAATTTGGTATACCAGAAGCGATGTGGCATCTGAACGTGGAAGGGTTCACAGCCGTTGTTACCATGGATTCACATGGAAACAGCCTGCATAAAGATGTTCAGCAATCCTCATTGGAAAAACTGGCACAATTCAAAGAACCAGTATTTAAATAAATGTAATGAAAAAAGACGCTCATCAATCATTGATGAGCGCCTTTTTTAACCTTGATCCTCTATTTCGGGCAAGCGATCGATCCTTGACGAATCCTCTAAATTCAACCCACTTTTAACATAATGAATAAACACTCCAGCCCCCAAGCCAAGACACCCAACAAAACCTAGCGTTATTACCCATTCCAGCACCGCAACCCCTCCTTGCTAGATGTATATGAAAAAAAAAGGCCATAATTGCCTCAGAAAAGTACAATCTTTTGGAACCACCAAACATATATTAGAAGGGAAAGGGGGGATTTTCATGCAGAATAGCTACTTCTTATTCTTTATCGCCATGATAACGGGTTTTGCTTTCATCCAACTCCCTGTGGCAAACACAATCTTCTCCGGTCTTGAAACATTCCTAGACGTAATCGGAATTGTAATCGTTCTCGTTTTCGCTATCGCCATCATATGGAAGGCGGCACAGGCGTTATTTAAAGGATAAACAAATATGGGGGCCAATCCTTTTCCAAGGAAAGGCCTTTTTTCGTGATGAAAAATCGTTCAGCCGTTCCGAAACGGGCAGTAATTCGTCCTAAGATCGGATAATTTGACCAGAAGAGGATAGAATTCGACCTGAAGAGGATAGAATTCGATCTAGAGTGGGGATAATTCATCCGAAGATGTGAAAATTCGACCTAGAGCGGGAATAATTCGTCCGAAGATGTAATAATTCGACCTAGAGCGGGAATAATTCGTCCGAAGATGAGATAATTCGACCAAGAGCGGGGATAATTCGTCCGAAGATGAGATAATTCGACCAAGAGCGGGAATAATTCGTCCGAAGATGTAATAATCCAACCTAAAGCGAGAATAATTCGTCCGAAGATGTGATAAATCGACCTAAAGATG
>NZ_LMBV01000037.1:0-5315 GCF_001439925.1 Peribacillus muralis | reverse complement strand
ATGTGATAATTCGACCTAGAGCGGGAATAATTCGTCCGAAGATGTGATAATTTGACCTAAAGCGGAAGTAATTCGTCCGACGATCCAAGAACCAACAGCATGCATAGAATTCGCCATGTTCCTAACAATAAGATAAAAGGACATGGGGGATATTCTAATGAAAAAAATGGCGATTTTATTTGGTTTTATGTGTTTGATCTGCTCTTTTACGAGCCCGGCTTTTGCGGAATCCTACAACTGGGGTTTCAATAAAGGGAAAAACGGGACACCTGCCGATGCTGGTAAAAACTTCAATGAGATGCTGCCTAAGTATGAAGCGATTTATAAAGGGGATACAACGAAAAAAAACATATATTTGACGTTTGATAACGGGTATGAAAATGGCTATACTGCTCAGATTCTGGATGTTCTGAAGAAGCATAGTGCTCCTGGGGCTTTCTTCGTTACGGGACATTATTTGAATTCTGCACCTGAGCTTGTTGTTCGTATGGCGAAGGAAGGGCATATTGTCGGGAACCATTCCTGGAACCACCCAGATATGACCAGTGTGACGGATGAGGTCATTAGGACCGAGCTGATGCGGGTTAAGGTAGCGACGGAAAAATTAACGGGGCAAAAGGGAATGAATTATTTGCGTCCGCCACGCGGGATTTTTAATGAAAGAACCATGAAAATTGCAAAAAAGGAAGGATATTACCACATTTTCTGGTCGCTTGCCTATAAAGACTGGATCGTTGACCAGCAGAAGGGTGCGGCTTTTGCTCATGATGAAGTGCTTAAGCAAATTCACCCCGGAGCCATTTTATTATTGCATACCGTATCAAAGGATAATGCGGAGGCATTGGACTCGATTTTGACTGATCTTGAAAAGCAGGGGTATACATTCAGCAGTCTGGATGATTTAATGATTGAAAAACAATTGCCAAGCAGAATGCTTTATTAATAATGAAAAGCGGGTACCTGTAGCGACATTTCAGGTCCCGCTTTTTTCCATTCTCCTCAATTTCAAGTAATATTTCAGGAAACATGCTATAATACGTGGAAAACTGCTAAAGGATGGATCAGTTGTGTGGACAGAAAAATTACAGGTTCAAGGACCTTATAATTTCGATCTAGTTCTCGAGCGATTATCGTTAGACCCTCTTCAAGTAGTTGATTTTACTAACAGGACGGTAAAAGTTCCTATATATATAGAAAAAGAACCAATTGTTTTGCAGGTTCAGGCAATTGGAAGCATCGATGAACCTTTCTTTCTCATTAAAGGTCATGCAGAGGCGAACAGATCTAAAGCAATCGAACGGTTAAAGAAGGTTTTTCATTGGCATCAGCCACTAGAAGGCGTTTCCGAGCATTTCCGGGAATCCGATTTGAGAGGAATTTTCGAAGAACATCGTGGAACGGCGATAGTCTTGGATTTCGATTATTACAGTTGCCTCGTCAAATGCATCATACATCAGCAATTGAACTTATCTTTTGCTCATACGCTCACAGAACGATTCGTTAAAACATTCGGCTTTCAGATAGATGGTGCCTGGTTTTATCCGACACCGGAAACAGCAGCCCAACTTCAAATCGAGCAATTGAGGGCGATTCAGTTCAGCGGGCGAAAAGCGGAATATGTCATCGGACTTTCCGAGCAAATTGCCCAAGGCCATCTCCAACTTGATTTAATGGAAAAGCTATCCGATCAAGAGGTTATGGATACACTAATAAAAATACGCGGTATCGGCAGATGGACGGCTGAAAACTTCCTGCTTTTTGGACTCGGACGGCCCAATCTATTTCCTAAAGCCGATATTGGCATTCAAAATGCCCTGAAAATTTTATATGGCTTACCGCAAAAGCCGACCCAAGAAGAGATGGAGACCTATAGTGTCAACTGGGCTCCATATCTAAGCTACGCTTCCCTCTATTTATGGAGAAGCATTGAAAAACGGAGTGAAAAGAAATGACAAACATTCAAGATACAAAATTGGAAGTGAACCAAACCCTTCCATTAACCATTAAACGATTGGGCATTAACGGAGAGGGAGTCGGTTATTTCAAAAAGAAAGTCGTCTTCGTCCCAGGAGCATTACCAGGTGAGGAAATTGTAGCATTGGTCACAAAGGTACAGCCAAACTTCACCGAGGCGAAAATTAAAACCATCCGGAAAGAATCACCGCACCGGATTGCAGCTCCATGTCCAGTTTACGCAGAATGCGGCGGCTGTCAATTACAGCATTTAAGCTATGACCAGCAGCTAGTTGAAAAACGTGATATTGTCATTCAAGCGATGGAGCGTTATACGAAGCTCCCGGTTTCTTCATTAAATATAAAAGAAACGATCGGCATGGATGATCCATGGAATTACCGAAATAAAAGTCAGTACCAGGTCGGCCAAAAAGATGGGAAATTGATTGCAGGCCTTTACGGTTTGAATTCCCATACATTGATCGACATTCCGAACTGCCTTGTACAGCATAAATCAACCAATAAAGTAACACGTACAGTGAAAAAGATCTTGAAAAACCTGAACATCTCGATTTATAACGAAAGAAAAAGAAAAGGCGTAATCCGTACGGTCATCACACGGGTAGGCTTTGAAACAGGCGAGGTGCAGGTCGTCCTTGTAACAGGAGCGGAAGAAATTCCCCAAAAGGATCAACTGCTTAAACAAATTCGTGATCAGCTTCCTGAAGTGAAATCCGTCGTTCAAAACATCAACAATCAAAATACCTCGCTTATTTTTGGCGAGAAAACGATCCATCTTGCTGGCGAAAAAGTCATTAATGAAACACTGGGTGACATATCATACGAACTATCAGCCCGTACCTTCTTCCAGCTTAATCCTGTCCAAACGGTGCGCATGTATGATGAAGTGAAAAAGGCAGCAGCCCTAACCGGCACGGAAAAAGTTGTCGATGCTTATTGCGGTGTTGGAACGATCGGACTTTGGCTATCCCAAGATGCAAAAGAAGTTCGTGGGATGGATGTCATTAAAGAATCGATTGAAGACGCCAAGAAAAATGCAAAAAAACATAACCGAAGCAACATGCACTACGAAACAGGAAAAGCAGAAAATATCCTGCCGCGCTGGATCAAAGAGGGTTGGAAGCCGGACATGCTAGTCGTCGATCCGCCAAGAACAGGATGCGACCAAGCGCTGCTGCAAACAATCTTGAAGGCGAAACCGAAAAAGATTGTGTACGTTTCCTGCAATCCGTCCACACTGGCAAAGGACCTGCAAGAATTGAGCAAGATTTACGAGGTGGCATCCATGCAGCCTGTGGACATGTTCCCACAGACGAGCCATGTGGAGTGTGTCTCGCAACTCATTTTAAAAGAAGGCAACTAACCCTTTACGGGAGTTGTCTTTTCCTTATTTATTTGTAACGGATTAACAAATAAATAAGGAATGCCGATTTCCACAAATTATAACTGTCCAAATGTACTTGTGTTTGATTAAGCAATTTGAAGTTTTATTCATAGTGAGAGGATTTGAGTTTGAAATGATAGATAATTTTTGGCGTGATTTACCACGACCATTTTTTGTACTTGCACCGATGGAAGATGTGACAGATGTTGTTTTTCGTCACGTAGTAAGTGAAGCCGGTCGACCGGATGTATTTTTCACAGAGTTTACAAACTCGGATAGCTATTGCCATCCAGAGGGCATGAATAGTGTGCGTGGCCGTTTGACCTTTACAGAAGATGAACAGCCAATGGTGGCACATATTTGGGGGGATAATCCAGAATATTTCCGGCAAATGAGTATTGGCATGGCAGAGCTAGGATTTAAAGGCATTGATATTAATATGGGCTGCCCTGTACCGAATGTGGCATCTAGAGGGAAAGGCAGTGGTCTTATTCTGCGTCCAGATGTTGCTGCAGACCTTATTCAAGCAGCAAAAGCGGGCGGACTGCCTGTCAGCGTGAAAACGCGACTTGGCTTTACGGATGTAAATGAGTGGGAGGAGTGGCTAACCCATATTCTAAAACAGGATGTTGCTAACCTTTCTATTCATTTACGTACAAGAAAGGAAATGAGCCAAGTTGATGCGCATTGGGAGCTAATTCCGGAAATCAAAAAATTACGAGACCGTATCGCACCAAATACGCTGCTAACAATCAATGGAGACATTCCTGACCGTCAAACTGGGCTGCAGCTTGCTGAACAATATGGTATTGATGGCGTTATGATCGGGCGAGGGATATTTAAAAATCCTTTTGCTTTTGAAAAAGAGCCCAAAGAGCATAGCAGTAAAGAATACCTTGATCTTTTAAGGCTGCAGCTTGATCTTCAAGATCAATATGCGGAAGTATTGCCACGTTCAATCACAGGGCTTCATCGCTTTTTCAAAATTTATGTTAAAGGATTCCGTGGAGCGGGAGAATTAAGAAATCAATTAATGAACACGAAATCAACAGATGAAGTGCGTGCACTGCTTGATAACTTTGAACTCGGACAGGAATAGTGAAATGATGTACCTCCCAAAAAGTTAGGGAAGCAGTGACGAAACTTAAAAAGAAAATAACCGTCAGACTGACCCGGTAATCCTAAAGGGTTCCAGGCTCAACAGCTGCGTTCATTTCATTCATCTGTGAAGCGAAGGTACCGTGAAAAAAGAAAAATACAGGAGGTTTTTGAATGCATAATCATGATATATTAATCCGATTAAGGTATGCGCTGGATATAAAAAATAAAGATATGGTAGAGATTTTTAAACTTGGGGATATTGAAGTGTCAAGGGAAGAAGTTATGCAGATGCTCACAAAACCAACAGATGGCTTTGATGATGAATACGAAGATGATATGGATGATGATGGCATAAAGTGCAATAACATGATGTTAGAGTCCTTTTTAAATGGCTTGATCATCTTTAAAAGAGGGAAGCAGGAGCCAAAACCTGGCCAGCCAGAAAGCCCGGCACCTACAGTAAAGAACAAGGAAAGCATGAATAATATTTTGCTGAAGAAACTGAAAATCGCGTTGACATTAACGAGTGACGACGTAATTGATATCCTGGATGAAGCGGGTGTCGTGATAACTAAAGGAGAATTAAGCGCCATCTTACGAAAAGTCGGGCATAGGAATTATAAAGAGTGCGGAGATAAATATGCCAGAAATTTCTTAAAAGGATTAGCTTATAAATACAGGGGATAAGATTTCAGGGTCTTTTATTGTGCTATAGACACTTCCTACCAGTTCGATCCAGAGATGTAAGTCAGAAGAAAGGCCTTTTTCCTATCTTAAGGAAAGAGGCCTTTTTCGTGCGCCCGGCATGGGTGCAATCTATAGGGTGTGAGTCCCGAACCATGAAGGCAGTAGTAAT
>NZ_LMBV01000036.1:19262-26012 GCF_001439925.1 Peribacillus muralis | reverse complement strand
CTTCTAAAGTGAATTTACCCAAATGAAGTACACCTCCTATTGTTAGATATGTGTCCAACAATGGGGGTGGACTTCAGGGCGCCTGCGGTGTCTCCCCTAGACCGCATTTCCCGCAGGAGTCTCGTTGCCTTCCGTTTCATTCCACTTTGCTTGAACATGAAGATGGAATCGAAAGCCCGTAGTTTTGGAAGGCTAGGACTTTGGACGGTCCATTCCACATCGATTTGTACAATGACCGTTTTTGCACTGCAGGCGCTTAGTTTTCTAGAGGTGGTCCGCCGACGAGCTCTCACTACTAAGCGTCTACTGTCTTGCCTCTTTATAAGCTTGGTTAACCATTGGTTTTATGATTTTTTATCCATTTATTTATCATTACGCATTCTCCGATTAAAAAACCTCCTAGAAAACAAGTAATAACCATGAGATTATCTGGGTCTGTAAAAAAAATTTTAGAGAGAATTGCACCAATAAGAAAACCTGAAAAAATAATAATATAAGATTTATATCTAAATTTCAGGTAGTTAATCATAGAAAAAACCCCTTCCTTTTTACTATTATTATAGATTAAATATTTTGAATTAACAAAAAATAATGTATAATATATAATTGAAATATAAAAAAGAGGAGGTTTTACCCATTGAAAGAAAAACTCTTTAGTCTTTTAGTTGCGGTTATCATCTTTTTTTCAATATTTTCAAGTAGCACTTTAGCACTTGCTTCTCAGGAATATGAAAATTCAGAAGAAATAGTGTTTGAAGGAACTAGTAATGAGCTACATTTTAATAGTGTCGAACGTGATAATGTCATTACTTCAAGGGTTACTGATGCAAAAGGGAATCTTGTTAGTGAAGTAAAGATTGATAAAACAACAAATCAATTAGAAATCGATGGTGTGACTTTATCTAAAGAAGAACAAGACGAACTTAATAATTTTGTTGAATTTGTTAATAAGGAATATATCTCAGATAGTGAATATTTTGTTTTGGGAGAAAATGAGGATCCAGTTATTGAAACGTTCTCAGCTAATGCGTGTTCCTATAAAAGCATTGGTACTTATTACAGTAGTACAGCAGTACCTAAAATTGGCGTTTCAGCATTTGCAGCATACTTATCTACTATTACGAAATCTCCTTACAGTGGAGCATTAGCGGTTGCAAGTGTTGCTGTTGGAAGCATTCCAACCGTATATTACTCTCTGAATGATGCTCAATGTACATCTGGTAATTACTTATACAATAAAAGGACTGTGAAATTTTATAAAGACAAGGCTCGTAAAAAACAAATAGGAAAAACAAGTGTGAGTTATCAAAAAAGATTTAAGTAAATGCTATAAAATGTTTCATTTAGTATATAAGTGAGAGACAGCAAATAAAAAATGGTGAAAGTTTAATCCAAACTTCCACCATTTTTTTGTTATTTTCTTTGGTTGCTGTTGTTTTCAATTTGGTATTGCTGTATTGTTGCAGTTTGTGCTGCGCATTATCTAGGTCAGCAAAATGTTTCCTTTTGTTTTTGGCTTCCCTTTATCTTACTTTATATCGAAAAACTGAAACTTAATTCTAGTAATAACGTATGAAAAGGATACGGATTATGGGAGATGTTAACGGAAAAATATTAATATAGGAAATATATGTATAATGTGATAATGTTGAGAATGTGTGATTTTGGAAAATACTAAAAAAGGAAGGTACTATATGTCTGATGCAGTTCTTAAGGTTCAATCCTTAACCAAAAAAATTGGAAATGCGACCATTGTAGACAATGTTAGCTTCGAGATAAAAAACAATGAAATATTCGGTTTACTCGGTCCGAACGGAGCTGGTAAAACGACGATCATCCGGATGATCACTGGTCTCATCAATCGTACGGGCGGCTCTGTCATGATCAATGGCAATGATCTTGATAAGGATTTCGAGGGAGCGATGAGTCAATTGGGGGCGATCGTTGAAAACCCCGAGTTTTATAAGTACATGACAGGCAGGAAGAATATCCTCCATTATGCTCGCATGTCTCCGAATGACATTTCGAATGAGCGGATAGAAGAGGTCATCAAGCTTGTGAAATTGGATCATGCCATCGATAAGAAGGTCAAAACGTATTCATTAGGAATGCGTCAGCGCCTTGGTGTGGCACAGGCCATCCTGCATAAACCGTCTTTATTGATCTTCGATGAACCGACAAATGGCTTGGATCCGCAAGGGATTCGCGAGTTTCGCGATTATTTAAAGGTATTGGCAAGTGAGGGCGTCGGGATATTGATATCGTCCCACTTGCTATCGGAGATGCAATTGATGTGTGATAGCTTCGCCGTCATCGAAAAAGGAAAACTGATACATACGAAAGAGCATATGGTCGATGAAAAAACGGAAACGATCCATCAAGTTTCCTTCGCTGTCAATGATGGGTCACTAGCCAATAAGATTCTTCAGGAACAGTATGCGGACATTTCAATTCTTAAATTTGATGCGAATACCATTTCTGTATCCGCCACACGAGAACAAACGGCCCAGATAAACAGGCTGTTTAATGGAAATGAACTGGATGTCTATGAAATCGGCATTACGAGAAAATCATTGGAAGATAAATTCTTTGAAATTACCGAGCAGGAAATGAGGGAGTCTGTATGATATCCTTAGTGAAAAATGAATGGATGAAAATCTTTTCTAAAGCATCGACTTATATATTCATCGCTTTTCTTTTAGTGGCAGCTCTCGGAACAGCAATCATCGACATGAAGCTTAGTCCAGAGCAATCCGGAAAGGATTGGAAGCAGGAGGTAAAAGCAGATATACAAGAACAGGAAAAAGCATTGAAAGCCAAAGATATTGGTGATGATGAAAAAGCCGCAATCATGGAAGAAATGGAAACCAACAAGCAATATTTAGCTAAAAATATCAACCCTGACTTAAGCACGAACTGGACCTATATGGCAGAGTGGACAGTAACGCTGACATCCTTCGTAACTCTATTCGTCGTGATTGTTTGCAGCTCGATGGTTTCCTCTGAATTTTCGGATGGCACCATTAAACAACTGCTGATCAGGCCTTATAAACGCTGGAAGATCCTTCTGTCCAAATATATCACGTCGCTGTTATTCGCCGCGTTATTGCTTGTGAGTCTACTGATTTTCAGTTACCTGATCGGAATCTTATTCTTTGGCAATGGGTCCTACTCAGACAAGATGCTCGATCCGACAGCATACGGAAGCTTCAGTACCGTGGTGGTCGGAACCTATGTTGTTGACATGATCGTTTACTGGATACCAGGATTTTTGGTCATTATGACGATTGCGTTCATGTTAAGCACATTGTTTAAGAACCAAGCGCTGGCAGTAGGGATATCCATTTTCATCCTATTTGCTTCTACGACACTGAATATGATCATTCAATCTTTCATCGGAAAATACGAGTGGTTGAAATTCGTCTTATTCCCTCACCTTGATTTAAGAGGGTACATTTCGGGCACGATGGAGATGTTCGATGGAGCTACACTTGGTTTTTCCATGAGTATACTAGTTGTCTATTATTTCATCTTTTTAGCACTGACTTTCTTCGTCTTCCAGAAAAAAGACATTACGAATTAAGCTGGTAGAAGTGACCGGAATCCATTATGGGTTCCGGTTTTTCAATTGGTTCTATCAATTTTACATACATATTTTGGTTTATTGTGAAACTTAAACCAATTGATTTCGTATATATTTTAGAAAGGACTATTTTCCCAAGAAGAGAGAAAGAAGTGGTTCAATTGATAAGAAAAACAAAGCATATGTACGTGGCAATCATTCTTTTTGTGCTGTCGATTATATTAATTTTTCCTTACCCGCACCAAGGTCCTTACGGCGCTACAATTGCCTTTAGGTTAGGCATACCTATCGAGTCCGAAAATGGAATTCAATATGTAGCGGTGCTGGCGGTCATTCTATTGCTGACCAGCCTGTTTTTCCTCGTTCAAGCGGTTGGAATGCATCATGGCCGATTTTTCGTCCTGGCCGTTATCATAGCCTGGTTTGCGCCCCACCTCTTGGCGAGTACGTTTCAAAAGCATTTTGCCTCAGATATATACGCCGTTTCCTATGATCGGGATTCCAGTACATGCTTTTTTGGCATGGAAGATGAGATCATGCTCCATGGGGTATGTGAACTTCCTTTTGAGAATTATAGCAAGCAAGATGTCACATTCAAGATCCAATTGATTGGAAAATACAACGGAAAAGATTCGAAATTAGTATCACTTATGAAAACCGAATCCCCTTACAAGGTCATTTTGCGCGGAAAAGAACGGAAACGACTAAGGTTAGAAATGGACATTGATGTATCAGGGATGAAGGAAGAACATATAAGTGGGCAACTAGAGCAAATCGACATTATCATCATGTCCGGTGAACGAATGAGAAGATTATAAATATCAAAAAATCCGGGCTCGAAGCGGTATAAAAACCGAATACACGTATTAGGTCCAGAAACCTAATAGTGAAAATTATCTTGCGATTGAATATGAACCTGATTATTAGGACTAAGAGACCACAGGCTCCTTCTTTATAAAAGATGCGAGGTGTCGCTTTTTTGTTTTCCCATACATCCCACAAGATAATGCCTTCAAAAAATTGTACCTTCCGGGCTACGTGATAAGCAGGAAATTATGAAAATGTTTCGGTTGTTTTAGGTTAATTATGCGTTTCTGATCCTTTCGACATAGTTCATAAATAATGGAAGTTATCTATATTATGTGAAAAAAGAATAATACTTTTAATTTGTTAGGGATTATTCACTAGTGTATACTCAGGTGGATTTGATTTCTAGAGGAGGAAATGATTTGCTTGAATTAAGGAAGTATATTGCAACGATTTTGATTTTTGCCTTGTTATGCAGCATCTTGCCATCGTATACAGGGGCCACTGACAATTC
The DNA here is from genome assembly GCF_001439925.1 of Peribacillus muralis. Lineage (GTDB taxonomy): Bacteria > Bacillota > Bacilli > Bacillales > DSM-1321 > Peribacillus > Peribacillus muralis. The sequence continues at coordinate 21,108 of NZ_LMBV01000036.1, read as the reverse complement.
AGAGAACAGTCAGGACAATCAAGCTGAAAAAGAACAAATGGATACTGACCATCTGGATGAAGTGATGAAAGAAAGAACCGAAAGTTCAAAAACCTTCACAGATGGAGAAGGGAACTTTGTTAAAGAGATTTATCCCGAAGAAATACATAATAAAGTGGACGGAAAGTACAAGCCCATTTCCGAAGAGTTAGTAAAGAAAGATAATAAAGGCTACATAGAGACAGAAACAACTAATTTACAAGCTATGTTTCCAGAAAAATTAGGGAAAGAAAAACCCTTAATTTATCAGTCGGGAGATCATAAATTATCATTTGAATTAACTCATGCCTCAGATGGAGAGAAACAGACGACACCAACGTATACATCGGGGTCAGTAACAGAAGAAAATGCCATCACTCATAAATCTTTATACCCAAATATCGATCTTCGGCACATTGCCTTAAATAATGAGGTAAAAGAAGATTGGATCATGAATGAGTATGATGGAATCAATGAATTTCACTATACGATTCAAACGGATTTATACGGTCAAGTCGAAAGAGACGGATCGATAGGATTCTATGAAAACGAATCAAAAGAGAAACTAATTTTCACTTTACCAAAGCCGATAATGGTTGATTCCAATTACAATGATACATTGGGGGACGGAGTGCGCTCCTCGAATATCGGTTACGAATTAACTGAAAATTCAGATAAAGAATATAATCTAGCTTTAATAGCCAATAAAGAATGGTTAGCTTCACCAAAACGGGTATTTCCAATTTATATAGATCCCTCTGTATCAATTAACGTCTTGGGTGATACATTTGTGATGAGCGCTTATCCAAAGAATAATTATAATAAAGAGTGGGATCCTTCACAGGGAGAATATGTACTGAAGACGGGTTACTATGATAGCACGACAGGAACGAATTATTCGTTCATGAAATTCAGTGTTATTGGAGATTTAAAGGGTGCCACCATTGATTCCGCTGAATTAGCGGCATATATTACCCATTCTTATTATGTTGATATAAAAACGGACATATGGGTGGATGAAGTAAAAGCACAATGGTATGTAGATGAATTGACCTGGAACAACAAGCCATCATCCACTAAAATAACGAGTACCTCCGTTGCCAGGGATCAGTGGGCTTATTTCAATGTTACGCCTACCATCCAGGCTTGGGTGGATGGCACTAGATCAAACTATGGCTTTAAGTTCCATACGAATGGAAACGGCAAAACGCATTGGAAAAAAATCACCGCTGCCGAGAGCGCAAAAAAAGCTAAACTGGTCATTAATTACCACTACGAGAAAATGAAGGACCCTACAGTCAGTTCGTACTCCTATGGTGCGGGGAAGGCCGATGGATATATCGATGTTAAGTGGGGCTCCGTTCATGGAGCACAATCTTATGATTTGCAAATGTATGATGGTAAGGGGTATCAGACCATATATTCTGGTACATCTACTAATTGGTCATCAAAGGGAAAAACTATTTTTCCAAAAGCTCCTTATTCAACAAGTTCCACTTACAGGACAGATGGAACTGGAATTGAGTTACCCGTTAATCCAAGTGAATTTTATAGTAAAAAAAGTGGAACGCCGACTACGAAAAAAGACTATGGATTCCGTGTACTAGCCAAGTTTGCTAGTGGAAATAGCCCCGTTTCAACGGCCATTTTCAAAACGATTCCCGTTATCCAAGTGGGAGTTCCGGATCTTCCAACCGTAAAACCATATGCGTACCCGGAAACGGATTCAGTGAATAAAGGGCGCGGCTGGTTAGATATCTCTTGGAAACCGGTGGTGAATGCAACAGGTTATAAAGTCATGATATGGAACGGTANCAAAATATAAAGA
>NZ_LMBV01000036.1:18107-19254 GCF_001439925.1 Peribacillus muralis | reverse complement strand
ATTTACGGTAGGTAAAGTAACCAGTGTCAGTACAAAGGGGAAAAAGCTCTGGCCTACGGATGCGGATTTAAAAAACGGGTTGAAGGAACTTTATCCAGTCGATTTAGACAAATCGACAAGCATAGGCAAAGGAACAGAATTGCCAATGGATCCTAGCTTGACATATGGAAACGGCTCAAACCGTTATAGTATCAGGGTCAAAGCCATATCAGCTGCAGGAGACTCGGCTTCTTCCGATGTCAACTATGGATACATCCCACTCTATGCCCCTAAAAATGTAACGCTTACGAGTAACTTAGCGGACATGGTCAATAACAAAAGCAGCTTGACCGTTAAGTGGGATGCGACTCCTTCAGCCAAATATTATGAAGTTCAGATTTCAGATGGCAAAACAACAAAAACACATCAAGTAAAAAGCAAAACAACCTTCACGACTGACCCGATTTATGGAGTTGACACAAATTATTCGGCAACGGTTAGAGCCTATTATGTCGACGACAACAATGCTTTAGTATCAGAACAAGGAAAAATGACAGGAAAACGCGGTTTAAGCCCTGTTTCGAATAAAGCAACCGCAACAATTGATCCGAGAGAGGAGTTGAATGGATTAGAAGATTATTTCACTTATGAAGACCATTCATTTGGAAATGCAACAGCGAGTGTCAATGTAACGACGGGTAATATGGCGCNACAATTTACTGATGAAACGTTATATACACGTAGCAATTTAGGATATGACTTTACACGTACGTATAATTCCCGTTCAATGAAAAATTCAGCATTAGGTAAAGGTTGGACGTTTATTGGAAATGAATCGTTAAGAATTTTAGAAAATGGCGACGGTTCATACACAGACGAAGATAGCACGGTTCATCTGTTTAAAAAAGATGGCAATCAATTTACTTCTCCAAAAGGTCTATATGAAAAGCTAGTGAAAGTAAATGAATCGACATATACAATGACGGATAAAAATCAATTTGTTCAAACATTTAAAGTTGGTAAAAAATCATCTGACTTTTTCATCGCCTCTTATCAAGATGAATATGGCAATCAAATTGATTTCACCCGTAATGATGAAGATCAATTAACAACTGTTTCAGAGACAAAAGGGATTGAAAAGAAAGAAAGAATTCAAATCTCATATACA
>NZ_LMBV01000036.1:16929-18092 GCF_001439925.1 Peribacillus muralis | reverse complement strand
GTTTAAATATACAGGTGATCAATTAACACAAACAACCATCGGTAGTGATAAAGTTGAACGTACAATAGTAGAAAAATTCACCTATAATAGTAACGGTCAATTAACTAAATATATGGATGGTAAAAACAACGAGACAGTTTTCACTTACCAAGATAACGAAATAACAATTTTTGATAAAAAAGCGAAAGATGAAGAACTTTCTGTTACGAATATCTACNCAATACGAAAGATAACGAATTTAAAGTGATTGATTCCAGTGACACAGAAACTATATATAAACGAGATGTAAAAAATAATACGTATGCCGTTTCACAGGTAATTATGCCATCAGAAGAAACAAATTCTACAACGTTCTATGGTTTAGACAATCAATACAATATTGTGACGGTAACAAATCCGGATGGCACGACTGAAGAAAATACGTACGATAAGAATGGGAATCTATTAACATCTAAATCAACTGCTGGAACAACGACGAATTCGTACAATAGTCGTAATCAAGTGATAGAAACGTTTGCGACAAATGGCGAAATAACAACGAATTCGTATGAAGGTCCTTTTCTTATTTCTTCGACTATAAAAGATGAAACTACAAAATTTGAGTATGATTCTTTTGGTCGAGTAACTAAAACATTCTTTCCTAATGGCACGTATGAAACTGTAGTTTATGATGATAACCATCATAAAGTGACAAATACAGATAAAAAAGGAAATACAACATCCGTGACATATACGATATACGGACAAAAACAAGAAGAGACAGATGCTGATAGCCATACAAAAACGTATGCCTATGATTCTCTTTATGCAGATACATTAACATCAATAACGGATGGCAATGGTCATAAAACAACTTATAAATATGATGACAACAATAATCTATCTACGTTAACAGATGCATTAGGTCGTAAAAAATTATTTTTATACAATGATAATGACCAAGTAACTAAAGTAGAANTGACATTCCAATATGGCTATGACATCAATGGTGTAATGAATGAATCTACTTTACCTTCAGGTATTAAAACACTGTTTAATTACAATGAAAGTGGGCAAGTAGATACGGTTCAAGTAACAAATTCAACGGGAGATATCATCTCAACAACAACTTATAAATATGATGAAAACGGAAAAACAAATAAGGTTACACAAGATGGAAAAGG
>NZ_LMBV01000036.1:15434-16916 GCF_001439925.1 Peribacillus muralis | reverse complement strand
AGAAGTATACGTTAGGCTTATTCACTCAATCGTATGCATATGATGACGAAGAACGTGAAACAAAACGTCAAACTGAGTATGATAAAGGGTTAACTGTGACGAAAGAAACATTATTTAAAGATAAAAGTGATGATATCGATCATGTGAAATATGGTGTTGCTGATAAAATCCTACACGATTATCAATATAAAAAAAATACTGAAGATAATCAAAGCATACTCAACTTGAATGATGGTGTCTTAAAGCAAACTTCACAATTTAATGATGCAAACTTATTAAGTTCATTAATGTACACAAGTAAAACAAAACAACCATTTGAGATTAAATATGATTACACAAAAAATGGTAATATCTCAAAAGAAGTAATAGATGGTAATGTTTCAAGCTTTGAATACGATAAAAACGAGCAATTAACGAAGGAAACATTACGAAATGGCGATGTAAATACGTATGAATATGATGCAGTTGGTAATCGTACCAAAGCCTATTTGGGGAAAGAATATACATTCTCTTACAATGAAGCGAACCAAATTATAAAGAAAAATGCCACAGCATATAAATATGATGGCAATGGCAACTTATTAGAAGATGAAAACTACAAGTATTCGTACAATGAGCGTCAACAATTAACAAGTGTTAAAACGTCTGCTGGCAAAGACATCGCAGTCTATACGTACGATGAAGATGGTTTACGGTTAACAAAAACAATTGGTACTACAACACATGAATACTTCTATAATGATGAAGTATTAGAATTGGAAATTGTAAAAGAAAATAATCAAATTACGCAGTACCGTTCCTATGAATGGAATGGTTACACAGCCCTTGGAATGATCATAAAAGAAAAAAACGCCAATGGCACGTTCCAAACAAATCCATACCAATTCATCACGAACCATCGTGGCGATGTACTAAGCATTCGTGATGCAGACGATAAAGAAGTGGGTTCTTACGAGTATGATGCCTATGGTAATGTTTTAGCAGTTGAAGGAATTATCGCAAAAGAAAATCCAATTCGATACGCTGGCTATTACTATGATGGGGAAACCAAGAACTATTATTTACAAGCCCGTTACTATAACCCTGAAAACGGTGCGTTCTTAGCATTAGACCCACATCCAGGGGATGCTGATGAGCCGTTATCACAAAATGGTTATACGTATGCGAATAATAATCCAGTAATGTACGTTGATCCAGACGGAATGGTAAGCGTACGTACCAGGGATATAAAGGGAACAATAAATGTAATAGTATGGTCTATTCCTCAACTTAGACCTGTAGTTACTGCTTTGAAAAGCAAGGCCATGAAACAATTAAAAAAACTATTGAAAAAAGATACAGTAAAAGATAGATTAATAGAATCTACGTACAAAGGTCTGGCTCAGTCAGGTATGAAAAAATCTAAAGCAAAAACCATTGCAAAAACAATTATTACGGCTGTAATAGTTTACATTGGTATAACAGTTGGAGAAATTGTAGTAA
>NZ_LMBV01000036.1:4324-15394 GCF_001439925.1 Peribacillus muralis | reverse complement strand
AAAAAAATAATTACGAGTATATTAAATTCTATTAATTGAGGTTATATGCATATGAATACTTTTTTATTTTATAGTGTCCTAGTACTTATTGGGATTCTATTGATTGCCAATTCAAGTGATCGTATTATTAAGAATCACATTTTTATAAAAATTGCGTTTGGTGTTATTGTCGTATTAAGCAGTTGTATAATTTCTTATGCGATTTTAGGACATGATGAAGACTCTTTTTATAATGCAATACATTACTCTTTCGGTATAGGATTGTCAGTAATGTGGATACTTGTGAGAAAATTTGAAGACGAACCTGATAGTAAAAAGAAAACGGGGTTATATGTAGGTTTTGTAATATTTACGCTATTATTAGTAATGACGAGTTAATTACCGTGAATTTAAAAGTATTTTAGGCGCAGTTTTATAACGGCTTTAACAAAATTACCTTAGACATTTAAACTGTACCCCGGATAACGGACAAACATAAAAAAGTGTCCTTATCCGGGGTTATTTATGTTTCGATAGGTGAAATGCTTCTGGACGGAAGTTTCGATGAATAAAAATATAAATACAGAAATTCAGAAGGAAAAAAGTGTATCACTATTGGACAAATCATCGTGGTGATTCGTGATAACGCAGGCAATGAAGCTGGTTCTTATACTTATGATGCCTATGGGAATGTATTGAAGGAAGTCGGAGTAGTGGCTAAAACAAACTCAATTCGTCATTCGGGCTATTATTATGATGTGGAAATAATGTAATCCAGAGAACGGGAGATTCTTAGCTAGACTCACATCCAGGATATGCCTCATGAGCCGTTATCACAAAATGGTTATACGGATTCAAATAATAATCCTGTGATGTACGTTGTTCCGAATGGTCTATATAGTAATAGAACGAAATTACAAGCGGAAGAAAATAAATATATTAAGTTATGAGAGGTAGTTCAGTGGTCAAAATTTTATACATTTTTATATCTATAATATTTTGTTTAATAATGATCCGACTATATTTCTGGACAAGGCCAAGAAGGAAAACGGATACTTCTGATCTGAAAGTTAAAATATACCTATAATTATTTGTTTTATTTTTCATACTTTACCTTGTTGCAACTGTTCTTTTGAAATTCAACGAGTAGAAATAATTTAGTGTTAATAAGTTACTCTAAAGACGTTAGGAGATTCAAAGAAAGTCATGTGGATGGATCTGGATTTTACCCCGAATAATGGAAATGATAAAAGGTCCCTTATTTCGGGGTTTTTCTATGTCCTCATACTAAAACCTGTTTATAAATAATTAGGAAAACCCTATTAGACAAGGCTAGCGGCTCTAAATTGTGTCGACGGATACGCTTTGCACCGATGCTTGGACGGCATTTTCTACTCAAGCATAAAGCAAGGGGTTGTAACACTATCGTTTTAATCAGGGCACAGAACGTGTAAGAGGACTTTATCATATTCAAAATCTCAATAATAAATTGAGGTTATTTGCATATGAATACATTTTTATTTTATAGTGTCTTAGGTTTATTTTGGGTTCTATTAATTGCCAATTCAAGTGATCGGTTTATAAAGAATCATATTTTTCTGGAAATTGCGTTTAGTGTTATTATATTAGGCGGTTGTATAATTTCATATGCGATTTTAGGACAAGATGAAGACTCTATTGATAATGCGATACATTATTCTTTCGCCATGGGAATGTCAGTAATGTTGCTGCTTACGAGAAAATTTGAAGATGAACCTGATAGTAAAAAGAAAACTGGGGTATATGTAGGTTTTGTAATATTAACGCTATTATTAGTTATGACGAGTTGAATATGGTGATTTTCAGAAGAAGATTCTATAAACAGGGAGGATTCATGAAAATAAAGTGTAATTGCCCACAAGATACTCATGAAATTATAATTGAGGCTGATTATGAAACAGATCCAGTTTGGTGTAAAAATTGTGGCAATAATTTGGACATCGATGAGTTGCCATTGAGTCAGAATTTAATGATAGAAGTTAAAACATGGGCTATGAATTATGGGGAATGGATAGATTGGGAAAACGACAACTTGATTGTAAATGGAGAACAATTAGAAATAAAACATAACCAAATCGGGCAAAGTTTAGCGATGAAAATTAAAGAGGAACTCAAAGGGTTTTTGGTAAGTTTTAAACCTTCGGACACTGCAACATTATATAAGCTTCAAAACTGAGGGATGATATTGGGGATTTTTTTTGAAAGAACAAATGACAAACAGAACAGTAAATTAGTAATTTTTAAGGGGTTAACTATTAGTTTTACCATTGTAGTTTTATCGATAATGAGCTTCTTTTATGGCATGGATGATAATTTGTATTTTAATTTAGTCGTTAGTCTATTTTTACTTTTATTTGGAGTGGAGCAAATTCCTAAAAGGAAAAAGCTCGCATATATATTATTTTTTATTTCTACGGTTTTTATTTTCGTGAATTTTTTATATCCGTTGGTTAGTGAGGCAAAGTAGAATGGAAATCAGTATTTTTACTAAATTGGAAAAGAAGCTTGTTGTGAATATGACTCGAAAAAGTTTGTGGTCATGAGAAAATAGAGTAGGAACCCAAAATGATTTTTCTACAGAGAAGAGGAGTGGCTTGATGCTGCCTCTTCTTTTTCATGGGCTTTAACGTCCTATCAAACCATATAGGATAAGCTTTCCGATCTCCGCCGTTTTTGTTTGATGATCTTCCTTCGTTTCCCAGCTTGCCTGGATGCTCGCAGCGATTTCAAGAAACTCCATGACTGTTTCCGTTGAAATGGAAGCATCGATTGTGCCTTCCTTTTTTCCAGATTCGATGAATACTTGCAATATGTCCCTTCGGATCTCGTTCGCGCTTTCTTTGTATAAATCCACAAAAACTGTATCATGTAACGCTTCCTGTGAGAAGTATTCTTCCAAGAGCTGATGAGGCTTCTCGGCACAAATGGAGACTGCTCGTAGCAATTTTTCTTTAAAGCTGATGTTTTCTAGAAGTAAATCGTTCACCATCTGTGTTGTTTCCTGCATCAGAAAACGCGCACATTCCTTAATTACACCTTCTTTGTTGCCAAAATAGTTGTAGATGGAAACGGAGGATACGCCTGAATGGGAGGCAATTTCATTAATGCTGACGTTTGTGTACCCTTTGTCTCGGAATAGTTCTAGAGCCGCTTGGATGATGGAGTCTTTCTTTTTTTTCGTTCTGATTTCATATTTGTTCATGACATTCCCTCTTATTCGTTGATACATGTATTATGACATAAAACGGGTAGTTTTTAAACATACGGGATTATATTTAAAAACTTTTGACAAATCGCGGAGATAACTATATAGTAGTTTTTAAATATGGTTGGTTAAATTTAAAAACTTTCAAGGAGGACAACAAGATGAAGATTTTACTGTTTGGGCGGGGTGTGATGGCGACCCAGTACGGATGGGCGCTTGAAAAGGCAGGGAACGAGGTCGAATTTTATGTGCGACCGGGAAGGGCTGCCCATTACGGTGATTATGTTGACTTGGATTTATTGGATGGCCGAAAACATAGAAAAGGAATCCCGGTCCGAGAGCGATGGTTTATTACAATGCGTGAGGAAATCAGTCCAGATCACGACTATGACCTCATTTTCCTCAGTGTGAACCACGAGCAATTCGAGGAAGCGTCTAAAATAGTGGGCGAACGCGCGGGGAACGCGACCATTTTAATTTTCAATAACGTGTGGGATGATCAAGGGACTGTAGCCGCACGGCTGCCAAAAGATCAGATATTGTGGGGCTTTCCAGGTGGAGGAGGGGGCTTTAGAGGCAAAAATAAATTGGAAGCAGGATTTTTAAAGTCGATTTACTTGGAATCTGCCGCTACCGCTTCCTCCGGGGAAAGGCACCAAAGTGTTGTCGATCTGTTCCAACAGGCAGGCTTCTCCGTATCCTTGCAAAAAGATATGTACGCCTGGTATTTGGAGCATTTTATCCTGAATGCCGGTATGGCTGCGCAGGCATTGAAGATGGGAAGTTATCAAAATATGTATCAATCTCCACAATACGTAAAGCCAGCTCTGCTGTTAATGCGTGAAATGCTTCCTATGATTGAAGCAAAAGGGCGCAAAGCTAGCTTCGGCATGAGGCTGATGCTGCACCTGCCTGCTAGTTTAGTTGGGTATGGAGTATATAAACTGATTACGGGCGGGACGCTAGCAGGCGCAATCATGGAACGGATGGAAGATACAGCATATATCCCACATGAATCGTTCGCCTTCTTCCCAAGAGATGTATTGGCTGACGCGAGACGGCTCGGCATAGACCTTCCGCGGCTCACAGCACTCGAGCCGTATTTTCGGATGAAAGATTAATTGCTTAGGGCGGAATTCGCGAGTAAAGTGGTCAAATTCACGAGTAAAGCACCAATTCACGAATAAAGTCGCCAAACTCGCGAGTAAAGCACCAATTCACGAATAAAGTGGCCAAACTCACGAATAAAGTACCGAAACTCACGAATAAAGTGGCCAAACTCACGAATAAAGTGGCCAAACTCACGAATAAAGTGGCCAAACTCACGAATAAAGTGCCGAAATTCACGAATAAAGTCGCCAAACTCGCGAATAAAGTACCGAAACTCACGAATAAAGTGGCCAAACTCGCGAGTAAAGCACCAACTCACGAATAAAGTCGCCAAACTCACGAATAAAGTCGCCAAACTCGCGAATAAAGTACCGAAACTCACGAATAAAGTCGCCAAACTCACGAATAAAGTAACGAAACTCACGAGTAAAGTACCGAAACTCACGAATAAAGCACCAACTCACGAATAAAGTCGCCAAACTCACGAGTAAAGTACCGAAATTCACGAGTAAAGTGCAGAAACACACGAGTAAAGCACCAATTCACGAATAAAGTCGGCAAACTCACGAATAAAGTCGCCAAACTCGCGAATAAAGTACCGAAACTCACGAATAAAGTCGCCGAACTCACGAATAAAGCACCAACTCACGAATAAAGTCGCCAAACTCGCGAATAAAGTACCGAAACTCACGAATAGGGTGGTTATTTTTTTCTTGAATCCAAAGATGTTTTAGGCAGGGTGCTAGAGCACCTTGCCTTTTTTATTTTATTCCTTTTGGAATTTCATGTGTTTGGCGTGAGTATCCTTAACTATCTCCACTGATTTTTTTCACAGCCTGATGTGCTAGCAGCGCATTTTGATATGTACGCGTACAGGTCGAAACTTTTATTCAGGTCATTCGTATATGTTAACATCTGGAAAGGAGGAGGTTTTTCATGGACGGTTTTGGCGGAAGTGAGGAATGGATGTTCACGATTGCTCCAGAGTTTATTGGAATCATGTTTGTTATTTTATTTATCATCATTATCTTTCAATTATTCAACGGGGCTCGTCAATGGAAGAAAAACGAGGAATCCCCTCGCTTGACTGTTCCTGCCGTTGTAAAAAGTAAACGGACCAAAGTGACGAGGCATGCTCACACAAGCGATCAATATATCTCTTCGCATAGTAGCTCCACGATCTATTTCAGTACTTTTGAATTTGAGGGTGGAGATCGGTTCGAATTCCCTCTTTCAGGCACGGAGTTTGGGATGCTTGCAGAAGGGGATAGCGGCACGTTAACGTTCCAAGGAACAAGGTATCTTGGTTTTGCCAGGAAGGATCATGGAGTCTCATAATCGATGAGCTTTATAAATGAAATTCGGGAGAGTGAAATCATGAATGAAAAAGGGTGCATGAAATGCGGCAGCAAGGATGCGGCCAAAAAGGACGTAGCCATGACTGGAACTGGATTGTCAAAGATGTTCGATGTCCAGAATAATCAATTCACGGTAGTGTATTGCAAGCAATGCGGCTATTCGGAGTTTTATAATAAGCAATCATCGGCAGGCAGTAATTTGCTTGATTTATTCTTCGGATGATCATGGCAAAAAAGAATCTTCTTTTATCCGAAAAGGAGATTCTTTTTTCATATAATGTAATCTGATTTCATGCTTGTTGCTTCAAGGTTGAGAGTGATACATGTAGTTTGTCTTCAATTTCTTTAATCCTTTGATACAGTGTATCACGCTCTAATTGTAATGAAAGGAATATCTCATCAGGAATGGTGAAATGTAAGAAGCCTTAATCCCGAAGGAGCTGGAACCTCCGATTATGAGCAAAGCATAAAGTCATTTAGAAAGGAAGCTGCCCGTTATTAAACAGGCGGCTTTTCATTTTTGAAAAAAGTCTTGAACGACTTTTGTAAATTCCTTGGCGGCTGGTGAGAGGTGTCTAGATGATTTCATGACCAATCCAATCTCCCGGGAAAGCTCCGGTTTCAAGGGCAGACTTTTGATGCGTTCTGGTTTTTCCGGTAATGCCAGGTTGGGCATGATCGTGATTCCTAGTTTCCCTGCTACCATGGAGAGGACCGTTTGGTTGTCTTTCATGTCGTATGAAATGCTTGGTTTTATTTTGGCTTCAAGGAACTTCTCTTCTATAAGTGTTTCACAGCCGGATCGCAGCATGATGAATGGCTCATCAACGAATTCCTCAAGGTTGATTGCGGTTCTCCCTTTAAGTGGATGGTCTTCGTATACGACAGCTGATAAAGGATCTGTTAGCAGAGGGATGAATTCCACGTTCTTCACTGGCTTTGCTGCAAAGCCGATGTCCACTGTTCCTTCTTCGATCCATTTTAAGATTTCCTCATATCCACCTTCATGAATCAGCAATTCAATCGTAGGGTATTTCTCTTTAAAGGCAGAGAATAGCTGCGGTATGAATTTGGCAGTGAAGCTTGGAAAACTGCCGATCGTTATTTTCCCGATTTCCATTCCATTCACAGCGGCAACCTTTTGTTCAATATGTGTAAGGTTGGCAGCGATGGCCCGCATATGTGGAATAACCTGTTCTCCCGCAGTCGTGAGCGTTATGCCTTTTCGATCACGCTTTAATAAAGTCACACCGAGTTCCGCTTCAAGCGCTGTCATGTTATGGCTTACCCCTGATTGAGTAAGTCCGATCCGGTCTCCCGCTTTCGTAAAACTTCCAGCTTCAACAACATGTAAAAAGACTTCCAGTTGAAAAAAATTCATATTCTCCACCCCTTTCTTCTAATGTTGATTATACATGAGAAACTCTAATCTAAGTGATGAAAAACATTCATTTTACTTATGTTATGGTCGAGAATAAAATAAACATACAAATAAAATACGAAGCGGGGATGTAAAAGTGATGAAACGGAAATACGAGCAAATTTTCACGCCGTACACGCTTGCCAATGGAACGGTTCTTAAAAACAGGATGGCTTGGTTTCTGACGAGGAGTTGGCTTACTATAAAAGAAGATCGGAAGGACCAGCGATGTTCATTACTGCAGCTGCCGCCATTTCCCCTGTTGCTACGAGCTTTCCCCGGCAAATGAAAGTATATGGCGAGCAAAGCATCGCTGGACTCACACAGCTTTCAAAAACAATCAAATCAAATGGTGCAAAAGCGATTCTTCAGCTTCATCATGGCGGAAGCGAAAGCCTTCCAAGCTGTACGGGCGGAGAACGAATGGTGAGTCCGAGTGGTATCATTGCAGGTGTTTATAAAGAAAGGGGAGGGGAATACATGCCAAGGTCCATGAGCCAGACTGAGATTCTATCGACTATTCAAGACTTTGGAAGGGCCACACGCCATGCCATACGTTCAGGATTCGACGGCGTGGAAATTCATGGAGCGAATGGATATCTCCTTCAGCAGTTTTTCTCACCCCACTCTAACAGACGGACAGATCATTGGGGAGGGAGCTTGGAGAATAGAATGAACTTTTCACTTGCCGTCATCGCGGAGGTGAAGCGGATTCGTGATCTATACGCTGACAAGACCTTCATTATTGGGTATCGCTTCTCCCCCGAAGAACCGGAAGCAGGCGGATTGAAAATGGATGACACAGCTGCATTGGTGAACAAATTGGCAAGTCAAGATCTTTCCTATTTACATCTTTCTGTTAAAAATGTCTGGTCGATGCCAAGAAGCGGATCGAACAGGAGGGAAACAAGGACCGAAATCTTCCGCGATATCATCGCTGGCAGGACCAGCTTCATCTCTCTCGGATCTATTTATACTCCTGAAGAAGCAAATGCTGTGCTTGAAAAAAACATTCCGCTTTTCGCCCTAGGCAGGGAATTATTGATGGAACCAGATTGGGCGGCCAAAATAAAGGAAGGCAGGGAAGACGAAATCATGACGACCTTGCCGCGGGATAGCAGGTGTACATTAGCTATTCCAGATCAAATGTGGGCCAATATCATCACTCGTGACGGAATGCCCGAGAAATGATAGCATTAGCTAAACGAATAATACAAGGAGAAAAATATATGAATAGAGTAGCACTTTCTCAACTGTTCCTTGCGATGGCTATCTTCGGTTCCGTCGGATTCTTTTCGGGACGAACGGGACTTCCTGCATTGGAACTGGTTTTTGTTCGCTGCATATGTGCTGCTATATTCTTATGTACAGCCTGGGTGGCTACAGGACATTTCAAAAGGGAGAAATGGGATAGTAGAGAGGGCATGTTGATCGTTTTTTGTGCGGTAACCAATTTGTTAAATTGGATTTTCCTGTTTAAATCATTTGAGCTGATATCCGTGACCATCGCCATTTCCCTTTATCATTTAGCGCCAATCATTGTACTTATCATAGGGAGCTTCATCTTTAGGGAGAAGATGTCTTTATCCTCCATCCTGGCCATTTCATTATGCTTCATTGGCACCTTATTGATTATGGGGACGGATGGATTTCGATCAGCCTCTCCCCAATGGGAAGGAATCATCTATGGAATCATTGCGGCGTTTTTCTATGCGGCAACGATGCTTTTAGGAAAAAGCATTACAAAGACGAGTGTCTATGCGACCACCTTCCTGCAAATGTTCATTGGCTTTTTATTGCTGCTTCCTTTTGTTGATTTTTCCGTGTACACCACGCTGCATGCTTCGCAATGGTTTTACACGATACTGACTGGCATCATCCATACTGGCGTTGTCTATCTTCTGTTTTTCAATAGCATTCGCCATTTGCCTACAAATGTAGTCTCTTTCATGATCTTTGTAGATCCGGCAGTTGCGATTCTTTTGGATATTCTGCTTTCGGGGTTTGTGCCGGATAAGATGCAAATCTTGGGCATTTCCTTGATTTTCATTGGGATGATCTATTCACTTAGATCGACAAAACCGACTGGAAATGAAATTATGCAGAAAAGACCTCACACCATGTGAGGCCTTTTTTTTTCCTATTGATTAAAATGATACACATCCCAAATGTCAGGTGTTTCCGCTCCGATGTACCAAGCAGATACACCGCCGAGATGATTTTGTCTTACTAGATCAAGACGAAGCTTCATCGATGTTTTGTCTTCTATCCAGATTTGATGCTTTTCCCCATTGGAAGTATACTCAACGTAATTTTGTGAGGTGTTTTTATCCCACACCTTTTTAAGCTTATGAGTTGAAATGATTTTATTGACCTCGGCCATGGTTCGGTCATGACTTTTCACTTTATTGGTCGATAGATCGGTTACCCATTCTCTCGTATAAAATGGCACGGCCAAAATAATCTTATGAGCAGGTACGTCTTTCATTAAAAGCTTCGTTCCTTCTTTGATCCAAGGTAAAGAGGAAACGGACCCGGCAACCGGGCTTCCGCCCCAATGCTCGTCATAGCCCATGATGATGATATAGTCCGCGATTTTGCCAAGTTCTTTCCGATCCAAACTTTTCGACCAGAAGGGGTCTGCGTTTTCTCGGGTCACATCCACGGATATGGTGATTCCGTGAGGTTTTAGCGCCTTTTTCAGTTCGCTTATGAAAAGGACAAAATCCTTCTTATTTTTTGGATCGATGTTTTCAAAATCGATATTGATTCCATCACTCTTCGTTTTAACTAGTGAATCGCGTAAAGTTGCAACTAACTTCTGCCGTTTTTTTGTATTTCCTAGTACAGAATCAGTTAAAACAGGGTCAAACTTATTTCCAATAAGCTGCCAAACTTGTTTTCCTTGTTTATGAGCGTATTGAACGTAGTTTGTATCTACAGAAGCGGAAACGAAATTACCGGTATCCGTCAGCGTATAAGAACGTGGAGACACTACATTTAAATTCGGATGTTTCAGCTGCTGCGTGTAGTTTTCCTTCGATCCATTATGCTTCCAGCCCATGACGATACGCTTTTGCGCCTTTTTTTGGAGTTGGGATTTCTTGATCCAGCCCTTTTTTCCGCCAAGCAATTGAACCTGGTAGTAATAATCGGGAATGTTCAATTTTTGCCCAACTTTAAGCGAAGAAGTCCGTAAGTTGTTTAATTTCGTCAAATCACCCGAGGCTACCTCGTACTTTTGGGAAATCTTCCACAATGTATCTCCTGAAACAACCGTATGCACCTTATACGTTTGCGGTACCTTCAATTTTTGCCCAACCAAGATGTCGGAAGAGGGTAATTTGTTTGCTTTTTGTAACGCACTAACGGTAACCCCATATTGATTAGCAATCTTCCATAATGTATTTCCAGTCTTTACTGTATGTATAATAGGCCTCGAAGAATCCCCGGCAACAGTGGAAATGACGGGATACGCCTCGCCCTTTTTTAAGGTGTATAGCAATGAAGAATCTAGATTAGGAGAACTATAAACCTTTGTATTGCCCGCTTTAACCGAACCGATGTATTGCGGTTGACTTGCTGCCTTGCCGCTGGTCGGAAAAAGACATATACAAAGAAGGCTTAACATAACGAGATATCCAATGAATTTTTTCACTATTATTCTATTCTCCTTCTTGTTGATCATGATACCTTCACTAGTTTACTATGGAGAATCTCCAGAAAATAGAGGTACATTGTGGAAAGCATGATCGCTGCATAAATGAGTGAAGCGCTTTATACAATGACAATTCAANTGATAAAACGATGAATCCGTAGATAAAAGCGCCCAACTTGCAGATAAAATGCTGAAATCGTAGATAAAATCGCCCAACTTGCAGGTAAAATGCTGAATCCGTAGATAAAAGCGCCCAACTTGCAGATAAAACGCTGAATCCGTAGATAAAATCGCCAAACTT
>NZ_LMBV01000036.1:4202-4312 GCF_001439925.1 Peribacillus muralis | reverse complement strand
TGAATCCGTAGATAAAAGCGCCCAACTTGCAGATAAAATGCTGAAATCGTAGATAAAAGCGCCCAACTTGCAGATAAAATACTGAAATCGTAGATAAAAGCGCCCAACTT
>NZ_LMBV01000036.1:212-4162 GCF_001439925.1 Peribacillus muralis | reverse complement strand
GCTGAATCCGTAGATAAAAGCGCCCAACTTGCAGATAAAATGCTGAAATCGTAGATAATGCGCCCAACTTGCAGGTAAAATGCTGAATCCGTAGATAAAATNCGCCCAACTTGCAGATAAAATGCTGAAATCGTAGATAAAAGTGCGAAACTTGTAGCTGGAAATGTTTAGTGTGTGACAAATGTCATCTTCTTGTCATGACACCTGGTACTAATAATGTTAGTGGCTTTTCCTTATAATAAGTATTATGACAAATAGAAGGAAGTGCAATTGATTAATGACTATGCAAAATACGAAGAATTTGAGAAAACAAATTGCTCCTTTTGAGCAATCAACGACAAAGGAAAGTATCTGGCAGATCATCAATACCATCGGGCCGTTTCTTATTTTATGGTACCTAGCATATATAAGCCTTTCCGTATCATATTGGTTAACATTAATCCCAGCTATATTGGCTGCGGGCTTCCTGACACGGATATTCATCATTTTTCATGATTGTACACATCATTCGTTCTTCAAAAGCCGTCGTGCGAATAGAATCGTGGGTACATGTATGGGTGTTTTGACTTTATTTCCTTTTGATCAATGGGGTCATGAGCATTCGGTTCATCATGCTACAAGCGGCAATTTGGATAAACGGGGGACGGGCGATATTTGGACTCTTACGGTGGATGAGTATTTGGCAGCGCCGCTTAAGCTTCGATTTGCTTATCGTTTCTATCGCAATCCGTTGGTTATGTTCGGTTTAGGTCCGATTTATGTTTTCCTTCTTAAGAATAGGTTTAACCGCAAAGGGGCTAGAAAGAAGGAAAAAATGAATACGTATTTGACGAATGCAATCATTTTCGCTTTAGTGGCAGTGCTTTGCATGCTACTTGGGTGGCAGTCGTTTCTTTTGGTACAAGGTTCGATTTTCATGATTTCTGGTTCAGTGGGCATTTGGCTGTTTTACGTCCAGCATACCTTCGAGGATTCTTATTTTGAAGAAAATGCGGAGTGGGAATATGTGTTGGCTGCAGTTGAGGGAAGTTCTTTTTATAAGCTTCCGAAATTGATGCAGTTCCTTACTGGTAATATCGGCTACCACCATGTTCATCATTTGAGTCCTAGGGTTCCAAACTATAAACTGGAAATGGCCCATAATAATACGGAGCCTTTAGAGAATGTTCCGACGATTACGCTTGCGACAAGCTTACAGTCGCTTCGTTTCCGCTTATGGGATGAGGAAAACAAGAATTTTGTTGGCTTCAAGGACATAAAATATTTAACGAAAAAGAATGTGTCTGTTCAAGCTAAATCCGAACTATGACATGTATAGATAATGCCAGACTCCCTTTATAATCCTTGGATTTGGGGGAGTCTTTGTTTAAGATCAAGGAGGGAACGTAAAGTGATTCGGATCGTAATTGCAGAGAATCAGGAAATGCTTTTGGAAGCGATTAGTTCTCTACTCAATCTTGAAGAAGATATCGAAATCGTCGGTCAGGCCAGCAATGGGGAAGAAGCGGTTGCTCTAGTGCATCAATTACGGCCGGATGTTTGCATCATGGATATGGAGATGCCTGTCATGAGCGGACTTGAGGCAGCGGAAGTTTTAAAGGCAATGGAATGCAAGGTGATTATGTTAACGACGTTTCGACGGAATGGTCATTTTCAACAAGCACTGCAAGCGAATGTGCGTGGCTATTTATTGAAGGATAACCCGAGTGATGAGCTAGCTTGCTCGATCCGCCGTATTATGGATGGCATGAGAATTTACTCCCCTGAGCTCATGGATGCTGCTTCTTACAATAATTCGGAACGGGAAAGCGAAGTGCAGGAGATGTCAGCTGAAGGTCAAGCTGCACCTGGGGTTATAAGAACGTATTTGTCCACGATCAAGGATAAAATGAAGGCACCGACCGGTTGAGGTGTTGACACGTTTTTAGAAATTGTGTAATATGGATAAAATTATAATATTGAAAATTCTGTGATGAAGAGAGTAGTTCATTAGAAATGGCAAGCGAGTCAGGGATGGTGGGAGCCTGATGCAGGACGGATGAATGAAGCGCACTTCGGAGAAATTTCTTGAACCGTTTAGTAGGGAATATCGGGGAGTCACCTCGTTAACAATGGAAAGTGGTCACGATTTGTGGCAACTAGAGTGGTACCACGGGAAGCTATGCTCTCGTCTCTTATTAAGAGACGGGGGCTTTTTTGTTTAGGAGGGAAAATGACGATGAATCAACCAATCGCAGCTTTACTTGCCAATGCATTGAACGAAGAAATGACCGTAAGCGAAATTGAAAAATTAATTGAAAAGCCTAAATCTGTGGAATTAGGCGATCTTGCTTTTCCATGCTTTGCGCTTGCAAAAAAACTGAGAAAGTCACCACAGGTGATCGCTTCTGAAGTAGCTGGGAAATTAAGCGATACGATGATCCAAGAAGTGAATGCAGTGTCGGGGTATGTCAATATCTTCGTCAATCAGCAATCGGTGACGGAAAATGTGCTGCAAGCGATATTACGTGAAAAGGAACAGTATGGTTCGTTGACGCCTGCAGCGGAGAATGTCGTAATCGATTATTCCTCGCCGAATATTGCCAAGCCGTTTTCGATGGGGCATTTGCGCTCGACGGTCATCGGCAACGCATTGGCTAACATAGCTGAAAAGAACGGCTATCAAGTCGTGCGAATCAATCATTTGGGAGACTGGGGCACGCAATTCGGCAAATTGATTGTTGCCTATAAGCTCTGGGGAGACAAAGCGGCAATCGAAGCTTCGCCTATTCAAGAATTATTGAAGATTTATGTAAAGTTCCATGATGTTGCACAAACTGATGAGTCGTTGAATGAACAAGCACGCGCAAGCTTCAAGTCGCTTGAAGATGGCGATGAAGAAGCACTCGCCCTTTGGAAATGGTTCAGAGATGCTTCATTGCAAGAATTCGCTGCGATTTATGAGGTCTTGGGCATTCGTTTTGATTCCTATGCGGGCGAGGCCTTTTACAATGACAAAATGGATGCTGTCGTTGAGGAGCTGAAGGAAAAAGACTTACTTACCCAATCGGAGGGCGCATTTGTCGTCGAGTTGGAGGATATGCCTCCTTGTTTGATTACGAAAACGGATGGGGCGACGCTATATGCCACACGTGATTTAGCTGCAGCGGTGTATCGCAAAAAACAGTACGATGCGAAGAAAACCTTTTATGTCGTTGGAAATGAACAGGCCCTGCACTTTAAACAGCTGTTCAAGGTGATTAACAAGATGGGATATGAGTGGTCTAAGGATTTACAGCATGTAGCTTTTGGCATGATGCTGAAGGACGGCAAGAAAATGTCGACGCGTAAAGGGAAGGTCGTGCTGCTTGCAGATGTATTGGCAGAAGCGATTGAAACGGCGAAGCGAAATATTGAAGAAAAAAACCAAGCGCTTGAACAGAAGGAAACTGTTGCGGAACAGGTTGGTGTCGGTGCGGTGATCTTTAATGATTTAAAAAATAACCGTATGAACGATATCGACTTTTCATTGGACCAAATGATGAATTTCGAAGGCGAAACAGGGCCATATGTGCAATACACCTATGCGAGAATTTCATCATTGCTGAAAAAGGGACAATATAAAGAGCAGGCCATCGAGTTTGACGCCTTAGGAGAATATGCTTGGCCCGTGATCCAGCTGCTTGAGCAGTTTCCGATCATTGTCCAAAAATCCTTTGAACAAGCCGATCCATCACAAGTTGCCAAATTCAGCTTGCAGCTGGCACGTGCCTTCAACAAGTATTATGCACATACGAAGGTACTGGTCGATGATGAGTGGCAGCAAATGAAGCTATCCTTTGCCTATTGCGTAGCGACCGTCTTGAAGGATGCGTTGCGATTATTGGGAATTTCAGCACCGAATCAGATGTAATGGAAATTAAAAAAAGCCCTTCCTTCCCATGATCGGGAAGGAAGGGCTTTTGAATTAA
>NZ_LMBV01000036.1:0-202 GCF_001439925.1 Peribacillus muralis | reverse complement strand
GTAGCGGATATTACTTGCTTCCTTCATCAAAGTGGCTGGCAGGCCTTTTAGGGCTGTGTTATTAGCTCCGACGGTTGCCACGGCATCCTTACGGCCAAGGCTCGCAAGTGTACCGGAGTTAACTGGTGAGAAAACTTCAAGCTTTTTGCCTTCGAAGGCTGCATATAGATTGTAGCCGACAAGCTCACCCATTTGCCAAGCG
>NZ_LMBV01000035.1:618-26536 GCF_001439925.1 Peribacillus muralis | reverse complement strand
CTCAATCATACGAATGACAAAAAGGATTGGTGGTTATTCCACAAAAGGGCACGATTTTTTAATAAGGTTTGCTTTTCTTATAGAACTAACGGGTGCGTTAGCTGTAGATCGGAGCTGTCTTAAAGGCAGCTCTTTCTTATGGAACTAAAGGGGGAGGCTTGATCGGTACTTTCAAAGTAGTTCTATATATTATAAGAAACTCGTCAAAAAGAATCCTTTGCTCATTAGGAGCAAAGGATTTTCAACGATAGGGGAAAACTTTGTTTCAACAATTTTATAGATTATATACATTTATTTTAAAAGTAATAGCGTTAAATTTTTGCAACGAAGTATAATCAATCAATATGTTCCAAATAAAAAACTTCTAAAGAAATCTTTTTCCAACGCTTTTGGCATAGACCCAAAACTAATTTAATGATTAATTTTCATACTTGTAAACTCTTTTCCGGATTTGCTCTATATGATTCTCCATAGCATTTGCAGCCTTTTCACTATTTCTCTCTTTAAGAAACTTAAGAATTTCATAATGCTCAAAGTAAGCAAAATCAACACTTTCTTCTAAAGCACCCCGGAGAATAAGAAAACGATGCAAATTTACATGTAATTGCTCAATAAAATCTTCTAGTTTTTGGTTTTTTGTAAGGGTAGCAATAGTCATATGAAAATTAATATCCGTATCTATGAAAGCACTATAGTCTTTATCCTCTATTGCCCTTTTTTGTTGTTTTAATATTTCTTCTAACTTCTGACCTTGCTCACCCGTCATATTTACAGCAGCTTGACTTGCAGCATATGTTTCAAGGAGCTGTCGTAAATTTAGATAATTGATTGCATCTTCTTGCGAAAACACGGCAACCCGAGCAATCTTACCATTTTCAATTTGAACTAATCCTTCATTAGCTAATTGGGTAATAGCCTTTCGTATAGGAGTGCGACTTATTCCTAAGATTGATGCTAAACCCTCTTCAGGTAACAGCTCCCCTGCAGAGAATTCATTAAATAGAATAGCTTTTTTTATTGATTTATATGCTTTATCTGATAGTGTCTCGTTCTGTTCCACTTTTTTCATCATAGAATCAACTCTTTTTTCTTGTATCCTGTATTTTTTATAATTATTAAAGTATACAAAGTATATCTAAAAAAGTAAATAATACTCTCATAAAAAATAGCGCATATCTCCTCTTCCAGCTTATAACGTCCTTTTCTCCACCCGTAAGGTAGATCTGCAATGTCGCATTTTAAGCTCATCCAAAAGACAATGCTTTTACCTCTGCTTCGTCGCTCACTTCAGGATGAAAGCGAACGCTCCTTTATTAATAGCCTACTGCATCGTTATGCTGGGAACGAAAACACGTAAACACTTTGACCGAACCACCAGCCATTTTGACAGGTAACCCGAACTTTTCAGCATTCGGATAGGCCTTTTAATACTTCGTAGACTCTATTCCGGCAATTTATCTTAAGCTTAAGCATTCACAGTTGTCACCATATCCTCCCGTAAACAGTAAAAAAATATTTGATAATATCCTTGGTCTTCTTTGGTACTAGGGGCTGGCTTTTTGTGTTTTCAATAAAACAAAAGCAAAATCTATAACTAAAGCATTAAAACGTTCAGATGTTATTTTCGCCTGTTAGTGTTTCATTCTGTTCCACTTTTCTTACATTAGAATTAACTTTTACAAACATAGTTAGAATTGCTGCAACAATTAAAGCTCCTGCCATTAACAAGAAAGAAGCCCCCGGATTTCCTGTGATTCCATTAAGATAACCTACAATATACGTACCAGCAAATGAGCCTAACGCTCCCATACTGTTCACAAGAGCTATAGCTGCCCCCGATACATTTCTGGGAAGGATTTCAGGGAATATAGCCATAAATGTACCAATTGGAGCAAACATAATACCACCTGAAATAGTT
The DNA here is from genome assembly GCF_001439925.1 of Peribacillus muralis. Lineage (GTDB taxonomy): Bacteria > Bacillota > Bacilli > Bacillales > DSM-1321 > Peribacillus > Peribacillus muralis. The sequence continues at coordinate 24,618 of NZ_LMBV01000035.1, read as the reverse complement.
AACATTACAAATGATGCTAGAAAGTTAGTATCTCCTAAGGCATAAGAAAAATAGAGAGTAATGGCTCCAATTACTAAACAAGGCCATACAAGTAATTTGCGAACTTGAAATTTATCTGAGATATACGATATGATTAGCATGAGAATAATAGCTAACATATAAGGTACTGATGATAATAAACCAGTTTCTCCAATTCCTGATTTAGATAAATCTTTAATTATTGTGGGTAACCACATGATAAACCCAGCAATACCTATGTTCCAAAGAAAGTATTGGGGAGCTAATAAAAGGACATTTCTAGATTTAAATGCGGCCCAATAATTAGGCACCGGTTTAATTTCTGCTTGTTCCCTTTCAAGTACTAATTGAATAGAGATTTTTTCTTCTTGTTTTAACCATTTCGCTTCTTCAGGTTTATCTTTAATTAACATCCACCAGACAATTGCCCATATAATAGAAGGAAACCCTTCAATAAAGAACATTTCACGCCAGCCTAATGTTTGAATTAAATAACCCGATAATATCGACATCCAAAGAATAGTAATAGGGTTAGCTAACATAAGCAAAGTATTGGCTTTTGACCTTTCTTTTTTCGTAAACCAATGACCAAGGAGAACAAGAAGACCTGGAAGAACAACACTTTCCACTACCCCTAATAAGAAACGAATGACTAATAATAACTCAACATTACTAACTAAACCTGTGAGTGAACTAAAAAGTCCCCATAGTATTAAACCCCAAAATATTAATTTCTTAGCGCTATTCTTTTCTGCATAATGAGCTCCTGGAATCTGAAAGCAAAAATAGCCTAGAAAAAATATGGATCCTAACAAAGATGACATACTTGAAGTAATATTCAAATCTTCAGCCATTCCTCCTGCTACAGCAAAACCAAAGTTTGTACGATCAACGTATGCCAAGCTATAAGTAATAAATACAATTGGTATAATATGAATCCAGCGTGCTTTTGACAAATTAAATTCGTGTTTATTCATAATACCTTGCACTCCTTTCTAATGAAATTAGTCTCCCATCTTTATTTCTATTCTCCAAGTCCTGCCGCCGCTGCTAATAGCTCAACCAAATGAACAACTCGTACCTTTTCGTTTAGTCCTTCTCGCTGTACCCCTAGTTTCATTTGTAGTAAGCAGCCAGGGTTTGTGGTAACTACGATTGTTGCGTCCGTTTTTTTTGCCATAATCATTTTTTCATCCAATACTTCCATTGATTCTTTATAGTTTACTACGTTATATATGCCAGCTGACCCACAGCACATATGAGGGTTCTCCATCTCTTTATACACTATTCCAGGTATTTGTTTTAAAAGGGCTACGGGCTCTTCTGTAACTTTTTGAACGTTGGTCATATGGCAAGAGCGCTGGTAGGTGACAGTTGCATTAACTGGCTGATTTAAAGACACCTTACAATCAAAAAGGATTTGACTAATATCTTTTGTCTTCTTTACAAAAGCCTTTGCTCTGTTAGTCCATTCATCACCTTGTTCAGCAAGCAAATGATCATACTCAATTAAAAGCGCTCCACAGCCACCTGCATTATTGACAATAAAATCTACTTCTATGGATTCAAAAACTTCAATATTCTTTTTAGCAAGAGTTACAGAGTCATCTTTTCGGCCTGCATGTGCATGAAGAGCACCACAACAAGTTTGTTCCTGAATAACATGTACTTCACAACCTGCACGTGAAAGAAGCTCCATAGAAAGTCGATTAATCTTTTCAAATAAAGCGTCCATTATACATCCTGTAAAAAAAGCTACTTTATAGATAGGTTTTTCACTATTTACAGCCGGAAATAATGTTGGACGTTTTCTTCTTGCTAATGGTGAAGTGACGTTTGGCATTACTCCTTCAAAAACTGATAAGTTTTCAGGCAAAACTTTAGTTAAATTTCCTTTATGGGCTACCTTCTGTAATCCTGATGTTTGATAAAGCCATAAAAGATCAGCAATTGTTGTCCACTTTTGACTATTAGGGAATAACTTCATAAATAATGCATCTTGTGCGGTTTTCTTTATATTAGAAATATTCTCACTTTTATTTTTATAAATAGCTTCTTTTGCGCCTTCTAATATTTTCCCGTATTGTACACCAGAAGGACAGGCTGTTTCACAAGCTCGACACCCTAGACATAATTCAATTGGGTTTTCTAAATCTGAGATTGATAAATGCCCTTCTGCTGCCATTTTTACAAGATTAATCCTTCCTCTGGGAGAATGCGTCTCTGTTCCCATCGTTAAATAGGTTGGACAAGCTGGTAAGCAATAGCCACATTGAACGCATTGGATAGTTTCTTCATAAGGCAATAAATCAATTAATTTTCTCATCCTTCTAACACAAACCTTTGACCAGGATATGGAAATATTTTCCCGGGATTCATAATGTTTTTTGGATCCCAGCTATCTTTGATTAATTTCATCATTTCAAGCTCAACTCCTTTGAATTCCATACTCATAAAAGGGGCTTTCATTGTTCCAATTCCGTGCTCTCCTGAAAGTGTTCCTCCTAAGTCTATAGCAGCTTCAAAAATTTCTGCGACAGCTTGTTCTACTCGTTTCATCTCTTCCTTATCTCGCTTATCTGCCACAATATTAGGGTGTAGGTTCCCATCACCAGCATGACCAAATACAACGAGGTCAAGGTCGTATTTTTCGCGAATTATTTTGAGACGTTTAAACATTTCTGGTATTTTACTTCGAGGGACTGTTGCATCCTCAGAGATTTTCGTTGGCTTAATCCTTGTAATAGCAGGAGAAACTAGTTTACGAGCCTTCCACAAAACGGCTTCATCAGACTTTGATCGAGCAACCTGAACATCTATTGCCCCAACTTGCTTACAAATCTCTTTAATTTGTGCTAATTCTGCCTTTACTGCACTAGGATGACCATCCACTTCAATTAAGACTATTGCATCTGCATTAACTGGCAAACCACTAGGTTGATAGTCTTCTACGGCTTGGATACATGCTTGGTCCATGATTTCCATTTTAGAAGGACATATTCCAGAAGTTAGAACTTTCGAAATTGCTTCTCCGGATGCAATTATTTCATCAAATACTGCCATAGCTGTGCCAGTCGTCACAGGTTTTGGTATTAACTGTAGAATGGCTTTTGTAATAATTCCCAAAGTACCTTCAGATCCTATAATTAACTTGGTTAAATCATACCCAGTAACATTCTTAACTGTCCTTCCTCCAGTTTGTATGATTTCTCCTTTTGGAGTCACAACTTCCAAACCCAGAACATAATCTTTAGTTACACCATATTTTAAGCCTCTTGGTCCTCCAGAATTTTCTGCTAGATTTCCGCCAATAGTAGAAACGGCAGAGCTACTTGGATCTGGAGGATACATTAAACCTACTTTTTCAGCTTCTTTATGAATATTTTCTGTAAGGACACCAGGAGTTACAATGGCAACTAAATCCTCTGGAATGATATCTAAAGTTTTGTCCATTTTGGATAGATCTAGTACTATACCCCCTTCTACAGGAAGAGGGCCACCTGATAATGAAGTGGCCTGCCCTCTCGGATATACAGGAATATGATATTGATTAGCCAGTTTCACAACTGATGAAACTTCTTGGGTTGTATTTGGCTGTATAACAATTTCTGGATAATAAATTCCGAAAGATGCATCATATGAATAGCTTGCTAAATCCTGTCTGTTAGTTAATAACCTTTTAGAATCTGAAATTAGTTCTTTTAACTTCCCTAATATCTCACCATCAATTTTTCTGTATTCCATCTGCTCATCCCCTTGGTAGTTTAACCTTCTAATCCAATGGACAAAAACTTATATTCTAAGTAATCATCGATACCGTACTTTCCTCCTTCACGCCCAATACCAGATTCTTTCACACCTCCGAATGGGGCTTGTGCAACAGTAGGCAAAGCATCATTGATGCCCACAATACCATATTCCAACGCTTCAGCTACGCGGAACATACGAGAACCATCTTTTGTATAAACATAAGACGCCAATCCGTACACTGTATCATTAGCTTTCTTTATTACTTCTTCTTCTGTATCAAATTCAAAGATAGGAGCAACGGGTCCAAAGGTTTCTTCACTTGCAATTTTCATATCATGTGTTGCATGTAAAAGTACAGTAGGCTCAAAGAAATATCCATTTGTGTACTCTTTTCCTTCAGGTTGCTTTCCACCTTGAATAAGATGTGCTCCTTTTCCTACTGCATCTTGAACGTGTTGTTGTGTTTTTTGCACAGCTCGTTCATCAATTAATGGTCCAATACTAACTCCATTTTCAAGACCATTACCTATAACTAGATTCTTTGCTTTATCAGCTAAAATTGCAGCAAACTTTTCAGCAATTGATTTTTGTACATAGATACGATTTGTACATACACAAGTTTGTCCAGCATTCCTAAACTTACTAGCAATCGCTCCTTCTGCAGCTGTTTCTAAATTTGCGTCTTCAAAAACAATAAATGGTGCGTGTCCTCCTAGTTCCATAGACACTTTTTTCATGGTATCAGCTGATTGACGAACTAATTTTTTTCCAACTTCTGTAGATCCTGTAAAGGTAATTTTACGAACAATTGGACTTTCCATCATTGCACCTACAATTTTAGAAGCAGAGCCATTTAATAAATTTACAACTCCTTTTGGTACCTCTGCTTCATGAAAGGCCTTTACAACTTCAATAGCAGAAAGGGGCGTTTCACTTGCTGGTTTCATTACAATAGTACAACCAGCTGCTAAAGCTGGAGCAAGTTTTCGTGTAATCATGGCAATAGGGAAATTCCATGGTGTAATTGCTCCCACAACTCCAATAGGTTGACGTATTACAATTAACCTTTTATCAGGCGAAGACGAAGGAATTGTATCACCATAGATTCTTTTACCTTCCTCTGCATACCAGTCTAAATAATCAATAGCCAACCCAATTTCTCCTTTTGCTTCAGCAATAGGCTTGCCCATCTCCTTAGTAATGAGAATAGCTATTTGATCTACACGCGAACGAAGAATCTCTGCTACTCTGTGCAAATAGTTAAAGCGTTCCTTAGCTGTTAGTTTCGCCCAAGTAGGAAATGCTGCTTTAGCAGCTTGAATTGCTAGTTTTGTTTCTTCTGTACTTCCATCAGCAATGGTATCAATTACTTCACCAGTTGCAGGATTACATACATTAAATGTTTTTTCTGTTAGTGCTTTACACCATTCGCCATTAATATATAACACGTAGGTTCCTCCCCTTTTTAATAAGTAGAAATAATTTCTTGTAAAGAAGCTTGAATAATATTCATTGCTTCATCTATTTGATCTTTTGTAATAATAAGTGGTGGAATAAAGCGAATAACATTTTTATCTACTCCACATGATAATAATATTAAGCCTTTTCCCAATGCTTTTTGTCGCAGTAACTCTACTGTTTGTGCATCTGGTTTACCATCTCTATCTAAAAATTCCATTCCAATCATTAAACCTAAACCACGAATGTCTTTAATAAAAGGGTATTTGGGTATTAATTGTGATAATTGTTGAACAAAATATTCTGCTTTTTCTACAGATTCTTCAAGCAGACCATTCTCTAACAGCTCAATTACGGCCAGAGAAGCTGCACAAGAAACTGGATTCCCTCCATATGTACCCCCATGAGTTCCTGCTGTCCATTCATCCATTAATTCTTTACGAGCTACTAATGCACTAAGAGGAAACCCATTAGCAATGCCTTTAGCTAAAGTAATAACATCTGGCTTTATTCCAAAGTGTTCCCAGGCAAACATCTTTCCAGTGCGTCCAAATCCTGTTTGAATTTCATCAAATATAAGTAAGATATTGTGTTTATTACATAGTTCTCTTAATCCTCGAATGAAAGAATAAGGTGGAACAATATATCCGCCTTCCCCTTGAACAGGTTCTAAAATAAAAGCTGCTACTTGATCAGGCGCGATTAAATATCTAAAAATTTCATCAATTGATTCTAGGCACCGTTGTGCCTCTTCTTCTTCACTTAAATCAGAACGAAATGTATAAGGATAATCTGCGTAATAAACGCTTGGTAATAACCCCTCATAATCCTTACGGTATGAAGCACTAGAAGCTGTCAGGGTTGTTGTAGCAATTGTTCTCCCGTGAAAGCTTCGTTTGAAGGAGATAATACCTGGACGTTTTGTTACTTTTTTAGCTAGTTTGATAGCGCCTTCATTTACTTCAGCACCACTGTTTGAAAAATATACTTTATAATCACCACCATGAAGTTCATTTAATTTTTCAGCTAACTCCACATATTGAGGATAATAAACGACATTGTGTCCACCATGAACTAGTTCCTCTAATTGCTTTTTTGTTCTCTCCGCTACTAGAGGATGATTATGTCCAACATTTGTTACAGCAACTCCACTAGCAAAGTCTAGATATTGACGGCCATCTTCTCCCCATAAATATGCACCCTCACCTTTTACTACCCCAAGTTCTGTTGCCCGATTTGCCACTGGAGGCATAACGGCTTTTGCACGCTCAGCTAACGTTTTGATTTTAGACTGAATAGTCATAACTCTTTCCCCTTTCGTTTAACTATTTAAAGTTTTTAATGACATTTTACGAAGTAATAAAGGCACTGTTTTAAATGAATAAGGCTTGTACACACGTTCCGTCCATCTATGTGCATCTTCTCCATATACTCCTATATTAAGGGCCGGAATATTTAGATCTCGTATCTTATGAACGGGTACATCGTAGATCTTTTCCCATTCAGGAAAATTACTAATTAGTGAGGAAATTTCCTCATCAGTATCGTGCAGAGACAAATAACTGCTATCTGTTAAAAAAGGAAAGAATTTACGTATTTCAAAATTTTCTTTATTAAAATGTTCCTCTTCATTAATTACTTCCTCTACTGCCCTTAACACCAAGTCATCTCTTTCACAATCTCCCTTTAAATAGTTATGAGGACAATAGGGAGGAGCATAAAAAAGTATGATACAGGGCTGTACTTGTTGATCTAGCTCTCGTAACCTATTCACAATCTCGTAACAAAGCATTCGTGGTTCCATATTAGAATTATTTGCAACAATCCTTGCTGTTTCATCAGAAACTTTTATACCTTGTTTATGCAGTTTGTAACAGTATTCTTCAAAGCTGTATACTTCCATGTCCCAAGAGCAACTAGATAGTGGTAAGTTATTTTTTTTCGAGAATAAATCATATTGCTTTTCATATTGTTTTTTCACATTTGTAGCAGCTGCGATGGATATTTTTTTTAATTTCTCTAACACTTCTTTTGGAGAAGACTCATAAATCATAAAATTAAAATAAAGATAGCTTGTGGTAGCAGTTTGGACATTGTAAAAATCTTTTGTATCCCTTTGATATAAAGTTGTAGGCGGTATGACCATTTCACCCTCAACTTGCTCTGTTAACTCCATATTATTATTGATCAGTCGGTTAAGTTCAGAAGTAACAGAAGTAGGATCAAGGCCTGTCAATGTCTGTCCAACATGTGTCTCTCTTCCATATACATAAAAACAAGGTAATAACTTACCACCAGCACCTGTATAAATATATTTAGTTGTGTCCCCTGGATATAAAGGAGCAATATAATCGTTATTAAACGCTGCAATGTATTCCAGATTCTCTTCCTTTCGTAAACGTAACAGTTCATCTACTGCAGTAATCACGCCTGTATGCTGATTCTCTTCTACTGGATTTGCCATGAAAATGATTTCACCGGACCATTGGTCTCTGTTTTCAATGAAAAAGAGCAGGTTTACAAGATGTACAGCCACCCCACTTTTCATGTCTACAGAGCCTCGACCAAACATCCAATCACCTGATTGAGCTTGTTCTTGAATCTCTTTATTTGATTCCCAACCTTTAAAAAAGTCCAGTAACTTTTCAGGATTATTTGCAATGGGCTTTAATTCCCCATAATCGTTTATACCAACAGTATCAATATGTGAATGAAAAACGATGGTTTTTTTGGAATCTTCTTTTCCCTTAATCCTTGCAAATACATTTTTTCTTTCTAACCTATCTCCAGGTAAATATTGAACCCAAACTTGATTTGGATTTTCTTCAAAGTAAGGAAAACTTCTTAAAATATTCTCAATCTTTTTTGCGATTTCTACTTCACCTTTAGTACCGTTTATACTAAGCGTTTCTACTAAACATGTAGTTAATTTCTCTACTTGATCTGATATTGTTGCATTTTTAAGATCGTTATACACTACAATTCCTCCTCCTCACTAATTTTTAAAGTATCCTGTATACAGTATACTGGTATTTTATTGGATTATCCGCTAAAAGTAAATGTAAAATTCAGAATTATTTAATTTAATTTTTATATCCCTATTAATATTCTTAGAAAAAAGGTATATTAAATCTCGAGATTTTTTTACAAAACTTGGAATTAAAATAGGTTCATGGACACCGATTCGAGACTTTATTCTTAGACAATTTTCCCGATGGATTTTCAATATTCATTATATTTCCCCTTATTAAAAGCTTCGAAAGTACTTTATTGACGATTTCTTCAAATGTCTTTACATTTACTAACGCAAACGCTTCTCCGAATATTTCTTCTTCCGTGGAGGCACACCGGTTGGATCGGCGGCTGGTTTACGCATCGAGAAAAAACATCCGTTTTTTCTCGATTTAGAGCAGGCTCGATGTTTTAAAGACCTAAATAAAAAAGTCATAAAAAATAAGGAGTGATACATATTAGTTATGACTAATATGTATCACTCCATCAACCTGTATTGGATAATAGCTGTGTCTTACTGATAATTTTTTTTGCAGGTCGTAGATCTGGTCCATTTAAGGATACATTAAAAGCATTCTGTTTAGCTAATTACCGTGCACTCACATGTTAGACTGATTAATTAAATTGATTAATTTCTTCCCAGAAAACCCGTCGTTATAGGAATTGGATAAATACTGATTTCTAATATTTTCATATATATCTTTATGTTCGCTAGAAATATAATAATTATTCACAACTTTGGAAAGTAGATTAGGATCTGACTGTATATAATCACCTAATTTGTCGAAATAATCATATGTTCGATTACTATTTAAAAAGTTAAAAATAAATACAGGTTTATTAAGTAGTATACTTTCTAATCCGACTGTAGATAAAGAAGAAACCACTCCGTCCACATGAGATATTAATTCGTATAGATTATTTTCTCTTGAAGTGTAAACTTTAATTGATTTGTATTTCTTTTCAAGTTCTAAATAAACTCCATATTTCTTCTTTCCCATCTCCCACGGATGGGGTTTTATTATTATTTGAAAATTTTGGTTGTCTAAAATATTCTTAATTAGCGTTTCTAATTTAATAAAATCTAGTTGTGGCCCAGTGATTAACAATAAAGTTTGTTTATTAGGGTCAAGTTCATACTTTTTAAAAAAGGTTTCTTTGTCTGTCTTAGAATTGGTAAAAATATCATCAAATTTAGGATGACCTAATTCTGATATTCGATTTATTGTTAGTCCTCTTTTCGAATACCATCTTTTCTCATAATCACCATAAACCCCAACTACTGTTGTAAATACTGGCATAAACGCCTCTTCCCCCATTAAGATCCCATGCTGTAAACAGATACTTTTGATACCTCGCATTGAGCCAACGATAGAAAGAGCTCGACTTTGCATATCTTCAGTAGTCCCCACAACGACAGAGGAAATATCAAGTTTATCAAACAGGTTAAATACTGTACTAAGGGTTTTCACGATTAAGGGTATTCGATTTAGAAATGTCTGTTGAAAGAATTCATTACCAAACGCGGGATGGTTTTTAAACTTTCCAAATAGTAAGGTTGCACTTTTTAAAATTTCTTCAGATTCCTTCGTATTTTTCTCTTCATAATTCACAATACTCTCGCTTGGGATCCCATAAATATGTGAACTTTTCGAACGAGATAGAATAATTGTTTCATTGGGATTAAACCATTTTTTATAGGTTAGTTCAGGAATTCGAGTATAATCAGAATTGATTAATATCTTCCCATTATTGGACTTTACTGGTACTCTAATTTTTTCAAGCCATGCTTCAAAATAAGGTTGAATCATATTCTGATTCAATTTAGGTGATGTTAAGTTTGTCTGAAAGTCTTTATTCTCCATTTTGATTTTAAGTTCATTATCGATTTGTTGATAAAAGTTAGTTAACAAGACAATAGGGATTTCTCTAAATGTTAATTGGTTAAATACTTCAACAAACTCCTGATAAAGTGTCCAATAGTTTGATAAGTAGGTGTTCATCCTTCCCCCCTCCGTCTAAGTGCTCTAATAGATTCTCTTAGTTCTTTACAAGTTCTTTGTGGTGGTAACATTTTTGAAAACTCATTTGGGGTATCATTAAATAATTGAGCGTGGATAGATTTAGGAGTTATATAATTAAAATCCAGAATTTCATTGAGGGGGTAAAATGGCCAAAAGTGATTGATCCTCCAAAAAAACCTAGCATCGCCTATTCTATAAAATTGAGGATCCTCATCCCAATATGAACCAAAGGTTTCTTTTATTTTAGGAAGAATGTCTATTCGGTGCATAATCGAACAATGGTCGGTCATACAAGAAGCAATCCATGAAACTGATTTTGCGGGTCTAACAATTTGGTTGGTAATTTCCCCCTTCTCATTTAGATGAGAAGTTTTTGATGCTGAGTATACTACCATTGCTTTAGGTTGTTTATCTAAGTACTCTACCATTTTCTCAATTTTCTGCCTGTGGTGAACATTATCATCCGTAGCATAAATAACATATTCTCCCTGTGCTAACTCTAGTGCTTTATTGATTAAAACCGCATATCTTGTTTTCTCTACCCTTTCCTCGATTGTTTGAATATCACTCCTGAAGAATTTTACTCTTTTATCATTTAAAAATTGTTCAATAACACTTATAGTTTCGTCATTTGAATTATCATCCATTATAAATAATTCAAAATCCTGATAAGTTTGGTCTAAAATTGAACGAATAGAATCTGACACATATTCTTGCTTATTAAAACTTGTTAATATTACCGTAACTCTTGGCAAAAAATTTCCTCCTCCTTACAAGATATTCGTTTCACATGAATTTAAACGATCAAGAGCACAACTGTTAGTATGGGGACTATGAGTGGTTAAGAGACAAGGTCTTTAAGGACGGGCATTTTTAAAACAGGAAGGCCGAAAAGGACGTAACGCCTGCAAGTAAAACTTTTATTTACCTCTAAACAAATACTATAAAATACTCCAATCCGCTGGGGTACCTGCTTTTATTTCTTTATCTACCTTTTTCCCCAATAAATGTTCGTAATATTTAGGAGCTAATCCATAACCTGGTCTTATGACTCTTAAATTTTCTTTTGTCAAAACGTCTCCGGCCTTTAAGTCCTTTACAATATAGATAGATCTTCTAAATTTCATTGACTTTTTCTCTTCTTCACTTGGACCATAAGTTATATGACCCAAAGCTTGCCAGGCTTTTTCAGTATCTACTACTAAATCCTGCATTTCATTCGGCTCCATAGAAAAAGCAGCGTCTACACCACCATCTGCTCGAGAGGTAGTAAAATGCTTTTCTATAACCGTCGCGCCAAGTGCAACACTTGCCACAGAAACGGCAGTACCCATCGTATGATCAGATAACCCTACTTGACAGTTGAAAAGCCCTTGCATGTGTGGAATCATTGAAATATTTGTATTTTTAGGCGAAGCTGGATAAGTACTCGTACATTTTAAAAGGATAATATTTTCACACCCAGCATCTCTAGCCGAACGAACCGTTTCATCTAACTCAGCCAGAGTTGCCATGCCTGTAGAAATTATCATTGGTTTGCCTGTGGAAGCAACTTTCTTTATGAGGGGGATATCATTATTTTCAAATGAGGCTATTTTATACATAGGTATGTTTAACTCTTCAAGGAAATCAACGGCTGTTTCATCGAATGGAGTGCTAAAGGGGATAAGTCCCAGTTTTCTGCACCTTTCGAAAATTGGCTTATGCCACTCCCACGGAGTATAGGCTTGTTGATAAAGTTTGTAGAGGTTATTTTCATTCCATAAACTATTCTTATCTTCAATTTTAAAATCTTTATTAGCTATATTTATTGTCATTGTATCGGCAGTATAGGTTTGTATTTTCAATGCATGGACGCCAGCTTTAGCTGCAGCTTCTACTATTTCTAATGCACGTTCTAACGATTGATTATGATTTCCTGACATTTCCGCAATAATAAAAGGAGGATGATTAGGTCCAACCAATCTTCCTTCAAAATTGATATCATTCATGTGGTCACTCCTCTACTATAAAATTTAAGTTTAGTTTCCCTTTATGCATTTCCCACTCTTCTTTTTGCAATCCAAAACGGATTACATCGATAAACCGATCTTCTTTGATATGTTTATTTTTATAAATCCCTTCTTGCTTAAATCCTAATTTCAGATGATACCTTTCACTTTTTTTATTAAATGATAAGACTTCACCAATAATTTTTTTCATGAATAAAGAATGAAAGGCGTAATCTAATCCTAACCACCCCATTATCGTACCAGAGCCTTTAGGTGCATCATTTTCTCCAATATAAAATCCCCAGACACATGTATGATTTTGTTGGTTATTATTCTTAAAAGAGATTAGACCCAATGGTTTTTGCCGATAAATAAAAAGTCGATAATATTCCTTTTGATTTTTCAAAATATCTTCAAACCATCGACTATGTTCTACATAGGCAATTGGTTGATCGTTATACATGTTCATACGAATATGTTCGTAATTTCTCCATTTAAAGATCATATCCTTATCTCTTTCTGATAATGCCCTTAAACAATAGTCCATACTACTCTTCCAATCTCATTATTTGTTGTATCATTGATTGATGCTTTACAATATTATCTTTCATTAATAGATAGGACAATCTTGACATTTCATTTCGTTCCACTTCATTCTCTATTAAGTTTTCCAATTGTTGCGTTAAAAATGTCTGCTCAAGCGTTTCTTTTTCACCTAAATATTTTATAATTTTTTTTCTACTTAAAGTTTTACAAATTTCCACCTGATTATCAGCAATACTCCACACTATAGAGGGCAAACTAAGGAAACACCTTTCCCATGTAGTGGTTCCACCTGCTCCAATTGACAGATCAGCTTGACGCATCAATTCAGATATATTAGCCACTTGACAATAAAAATGCAGAAAATTATACTGTTTACAAATTGATGCAAGCTTTCTTTTATGCAGATTATTCCGACCCACAACAACATCTACTTGGATGTCATTACGATTCATTTTTAAAAAAGTGGCTAGAGCTTTTCCAGTTTCATTCGTATGATCAATACCACCAAAAAATATTAAAATCCGTTTCACAGCTCCACTTCGTATCTCCTGCTCACTCCATTGGTCATAAAACTCATCTCTCAACAAGACGTAACTCGGTCCTAAAAACGTTTTACAGTGTGGTGGTACGAGAGAATGATAACGAATTGGATAATCCTCGAAATAGTTTTGATCTATCAAAACATCACAATCATGCTTTCGGTCTGCCAAATCATCAATAATCAAAATTTTATTTACAACTTCTCTAAGACTACCTTCCCACACCTCGTTAATTGCATAATGATCGACAATTAACAAATCAACGAAGCCCTTCCTTAGTAAATTTTTTGTTTGCGTGGCATCAACACTCAATGGCACACCCAACCATTTAGAATGTTTGGTGTAATTTGTTATTTTCAAATTCACTTGAGAGGCTGGAAGTCTTAAAACTTTATATCCGTTTATTTCAATAAAGTCACATAAATGCCCGGTATGTTCTCTACAAATAAAACTGACCATGTTACCTTGTTCACGTAATTTTTGTGCAAGAGTTAAACATCTCATAACATGGCCTATCCCAATGTCTATTGAGGCATCAACACGTATAAATACATTCATATTATCCTCTTTTAGATACTTTCTTTTGTTCGATATGGGAATTTATTGATACCCATTCAGGTTTATCCTGTAACAAATAAATAATATCTTCAAACGTAAAGTGTTTTTTATTCTTTTCATAAAAACTGTTAATTATTAGTGTAATCAGCACTAAATCTTCTTCCGTATCAACGGTTAAGCGAAAAGAGCTTAAATCGATATGGTGTTTAACATATGCTATTTTAAACTTATCAGGGTGATGATAAATATACGGTGTAACATGTTCACGATAAACGGTGTCTCCTGCTTCCCTATACGATTTTTCTAGTGCCTTCATTGAGAACACCTCAACATCGAATCCACGAGGATAAGTTCTTTCAATTGTATTTGAAATATAATCGTACAGACTTATATTAGATAGGTATTCGGAAATGATTTTATCAATAATATTAGGATCAATTAACGGGCAATCTGATGTAAGGCGAACCACCACTTCAGCATCATATTTATTTGATGCTTCAAAGAACCTCTTTAAAACATCCTCTTCCGAACCTCGAAAGTAGTCTACCGATAACCTCTCACATAGCTCAACAATAGGCTGTTCCGTTTCCTTTGTAGTTGTTGCCACAACTATTTTACTAATTAATTTGGACCTTCCCACTCTTTCAATTTGATATTCAAGCAAAGGTGTACCTAAAACTTCCTTCATGACTTTCCCCGGTAACCTTGTTGATCCCATTCTTGCTTGAATAATAGCTACTACCTTCAAAAAATCACCTTCTAATCAATTAGAGTAACGGGTGATGACCTTATACACAGCATTAATAACGTCACGTACATCATTTTCTGTCATTGCTGGAAAAAGGGGTAATGTAAGGACTTCTTGGTACAGCTTTTCTGCATTTGGACAAAGTCCTTTTTTATAACCTAACCCTTGATAATACGGTAAAAGATAAACCGGAATGTAATGGACATTGACCCCGATATTTTCTTGAACTAAGGCGTTGAATATATCTTTTCTATTTCCTGTTAATTGCTCTAAATCAAGACGAATCACATATAAATGCCAACTTGAACTACTATCCTCGGTTTGATCCGGAATAGTAATAGCATTAATATTTTTAAACGCCTGATTATACATCGAGACATATTTCTTACGAAGATCCAAAAATTCATCTAATTTCTTTAACTGACTTGATGCAAGGGCTGCCTGAATATCTGTCATTCGATAGTTATACCCTAAAAAATGCATCTCATAATACCAAGGGCCATGATTTTCAATCATATTGCCAGAATCACGAGTGATTCCATGCGAACGGAATTGTAATAACTTGTCATAATATTCTTTATTATTAGTTGTAATGATGCCACCTTCACCGGACGTAATGTGTTTGACGGGGTGAAAACTAAACATGGTCATATCACTAATCGAGCCTATCTTTTTCTGTTTATATGTTGCCCCTAATGCATGTGCTGCATCTTCAATAATAATTAAATTATGTTTTTTGGCGATATCATGTATTTCGTCCATTGAAGCAGGTTTTCCCGTAAAATGAACAGGGATTATCGCTTTTGTTTTTTTGGTAATTTTACCCTCAATATCTTTTGGATCGATATTGTATGTTTTTTCATCAATATCAGCAAAAACTGGCTGTCCATCTTGATATAAAACACAGTTTGCACTAGCTGCAAACGTTAAGGATGTTGTAATCACTTCGTCCCCTTCACCTATACCAGCTGCAAAGCATGCGCCATGTAATGCTGCCGTTCCATTGGAGAACGTTACAGCATATTTTGCTCCTACATAATTTGCTATTTCCCGTTCAAATTTAGAAACGAAAGGACCAGTAGTAAGATAATCACCTTTTAAAACATTAACAACCGAATTGATATCTTCATCATCGATCCATTGTCGTCCGTATGGAAGATAAGTATCTCTTATTGGTCTATTATTCATTTAGCCTCCTCCTTCTCTTTTTCTAACTAAAAACGTTTAATCTTGTATTAGGTTTCTTAAATCTTCGACAGATAGCCATTGATCATTCGTATCGCTTACATAGCTAAATCCCTCAGGTAACGATTTTCCCCCTTTGGAAGTTTCAGCATTCCACCACGGAAATTCCGGTTGAATTACATAGTATGTGCCGTAGTCTAATGTCCGACGAGCATCATCTTCCGTTATCATCGCTTCATGCAATTTTTCACCTGGGCGAATACCCTTAAACTCCACTTCACATGCCGGAGCAATCGCTATGGCTAAATCCGTAACTTTCATACTTGGAATCTTCGGAACAAAAATTTCTCCGCCTTTCATTCTTTGGAGGTTATCAATAACAAACTGAACACCTTGATCTAATGTAATCCAGAATCGTGTCATACGCTGATCTGTAATAGGTAGTTTTCCAGTATCTTTTATACTCTTAAAAAATGGTACTACACTACCCCGACTGCCAACGACATTCCCATAACGAACTACACTAAAACGAGTCTTCTTATTTCCAGCATACGAGTTTGCCGCAACAAATAACTTATCAGACGCTAATTTTGTGGCCCCATATAGGTTAATCGGGCTTGCAGCTTTATCAGTGCTTAAAGCTATGACTTTTTCTACCCCTCTCTCAATAGCCGCCTCAATAATATTTTGGGCACCGTTGATATTTGTCTTAATCGCTTCAAATGGATTATATTCGCAGATACCCACATGTTTTAAGGCAGCAGCGTGAATTACAACATTGACACCGTCAAATGCACGAAATAATCTCTCTTTATCTCGTACATCCCCAATAAAAAAGCGAATTCTAGGATCCGTATATTCCTTAGCCATTTCATATTGCTTTAATTCATCCCGACTGAATATAATGACTTTCTTAACATCCATCTCCAAAACCTTACTAACAAATTTTTTTCCAAACGAACCCGTACCACCAGTTACCAAGACTGTTTTATCTTTCAAATAAAACATTTCTTCCCCCCATTTATTATTATTGAAAGTATCAAGATATTTCATCTAGGATAAATTGAATTCTATGAAAAAAGGTATGACTATTCAAAACCCTTTCTTTTGCATTTTTTCTATATTGATTTCTTGAATTCTCGTTATTTAGAAAATGATTAATCAATTCTATACAATTCTCATTGTTAGCATACGAAACAATTTCATTAGAAACGTTAAAATGCATATCTAAATCAGGTTTATTAGGAATTAATTGAAATCCGCCACAGGCTGCGATATCAAAGGTTCTATTATTTATACTTTTACTTTCAATACCTTGTGTATTTATGTTTTTAGCAAAATCGTAAGTACGATGAGGGTTCAAAATAATTTTTGAACTAATAAATATGTTTCTTACAGTTTCAGGAACAACCCATTTATTGACAATAGTCAATCTTTCCATGTTAGTTGCTATATACTTTCTCCACCGAGGTCCAACAAGTATCAAACTATAATGTGTATCATTTAGAATATGAGTAACTAATTCAATCCTCTCCGGGTATGGATAGCCAACGAGACATAAGTCATATATATACTTGATGGGAGTAACAGAAGGTTGATATAGGTTAGGATCTGTTCCTAAAGGAAGGTGGAAAAAATTTTTTTCGGGAAACTTCTTCTTATAAAACTCTAAAGCCCCTAAATCTATTGTAAATATATAATCATAATCCTTAACTACTTCAATCGAGCTATCAATATAAAAGGGATCTTCTGTTAACCAAACACTTAAAATTGAACCACATTTTTTAAAACACTCCATTAATCGTTTATCTACTTTATAACCAACCAGTGTAATGATTAAATCTGGTGCAAAATCTTTAACTTTTTTAATTGTTTCTTGAGTATACACTGAGTCTATCTTGGTAATGGTATGATTAAAAAACATAAATGCTTCTTCTATAGCTTGTTCGAAATAAGGATATACACCCCTATAACCAGATGAAATCAATAAGATGTTCATAGAATAAAATACTCCTCTATCTCAAAAAGGTCGAAATATAAAACCTTTTTTATATCTTTCCCAAAGAACAACATCCTTTCATCATGGTAAGATTACCGAAAAGGATTCTATAGCTTCACAACGTACTACTGTTAATCGTCTTTCCAGAAATGGTGAAATCAGATCTTCTTCCAAAATTTGAACGGCGCAACACTTCACCTTTTCTAGCTCCCCCTCTATAATGTCGCCAGATTTTGTTCGAATAGAAATGTCTTGCCCTTCATAACTTTCCAATAACTTACACAAACAGTCTTTTTTACAAAAAAACATTATTATCACTCCTTTTTTATAATCCATAATAATTACACACGAAATGAGGAGACAACTTAGGTTTATGAAAAAGAAACGATAAACATCAGTTTCTAACCCGGTCTTATAAGATTTTTATTTCTTGGTAATGTATTCATAAGAGGACGAGCATGTGAGGGCACATTCAACCAAAATCAAAAATAGGAATATTAGAGCAGAAAGTCAAAAACCGATCTCCTTGGAATGAGGTCGGTTTTTGACTGTAAAACAAAAAAGATTGTGTGCGAGATGCGCGGCAGCTTTTCTTGTTAAAGAGTACGGTCAGACAAAAATTCTTTATCCTTTTTATCCTTACTCATTTCCCCACTTCTTTTCCAATTAATTATTATCCTGTAAAACTGACAATAAATTGCTTTGGATAGGACAAGTATTACAAATCCAAGCTATTTGCAAGTAACAATTTATCTTAGATGGAGTAACAAATCCGTTCGTATACTTTTACGAATGGGAGTAACAATGCTTTACCCCATTTCGCAAATTTTATAGGCTAAGAGATTCCAACATAATAAGTCGAACTCCTCTACGTCAAGGGCACGACTTTACTCTTTAGGTTTCCTATATCACATTGAAATCGATATTTTTCCGCCAGTCTTCATATGATTCAGGATCTATTTTCTTCGCCTGTTCTAGGAATGTATCCAATAACCCCAGCTTCTTTAAATCACGAAACATCTTCGGATTATATGGATCATTCATTGTGAGACCATCTGAATGATCGATTGCTTTCAGTACATTACCCTCTGTTACAACAAAATGTCCGATTGAGGTCTTGATCCTAATAAATCCGGCTCTCTTAAGCTCCTTTCGAATCATTATGATTTGTTCTGTAAACGATTCAGGAATGTCTTTCGTTTTTTTCAAATAATCTCTTAAATTGGGACCTTTTAAATACTCCATAATTACATAGTTTGGTCCGACTTCATATAACCTCGGGACAATATGAGTATCCTTCGCTGCTTCAAGTGCTCTCCCCTCTTTAGTTGCAGCATTTGGATTGACATAAATTTTCACGCAAAGATCATCATCAAGCTGAAAAACTGCACCTTGACTTCCTTCACCAATTAGTTTTAATGTGGTTGGATTTTGAATAATAAGTTCTTTTGCACCGTTCTTTTCTATTCTTTCAACCTTTATTAATTTAAAATCATTCATCTATTATCCCACCTCTATCCTTGATAAGCATAATCTATAATATGAAGTCAATAATTAGTTGATTTAGGTGGATCACACACTTTTTCACAAAATTAAGTCATACCCCCTTTACAGAATTCTTAATGACGAAAAGATCCTATTCTTTAAAAACTTGCTATGTAGACAAGAATTAGGCTCATACTCGTACAATTAAGAACTTTACAAAAATCATACAAATATATGTACTTGTCCGTTTCTAATCTTTTTCATTTTGCATTTACTATAAGAGCGCAATAATCAAAAAGGAGACTTAAGATGGGATACATTGAAGATTTACGTGCTCTCGTTGGGACTAGAGCTTTGCTGCTTACTGGCGTCACCGTTTTGGTTATCGATCAGAACAGTCGTTTTCTGATGGTACAATCCAATAAAATGTGGAAATTGCCAGGCGGCTTTATTGAATTAGGAGAATCTGCGGAAGAGGCTTGCAGACGGGAGATTTTAGAGGAAACAGGAATGAACATAGGTAACCTTCAATTAATTGGAGTTTTTTCTGGGAAGGAATATTTTACGAAGCTGCCTAATGGTGATGAATATTTTCCAGTCAACATTGCTTACGTAACCGAAGACATTCTCAGCGGAGATTTAAAACCTGATGATATGGAAATACAAAATGTTCAATTTTTTAAATGGTCCTCCTTTCCGAAAAACTTAACTGAACGAGACCGACATATATTTCAGAGCTTTATCGAAAATTTGATTTTAGAGGGAAGGAAGAATTTGAAATAATGAAGGTAATCGTTTTTTACATTAGAGAACCTATAAAAATAAATCAAGAATTTATGTACAATCAGATCATTATGTTGGATCAATATCGGCCTATTGTAATTGGCCCTTACCCAAATAGCGACAATGTTCTATATCAGTTTGAACATTATTATAATATGAATGATATTAAAGACCTTGGATCGTTCTTTAAGGAGCAAAATGTCGTCGCTATTCACGCTCATCAAGGGAAACATTCCTTGGATATTCTACCAACAGCTATAGAGCTTGACTTTCCATTGATTGTGCATTTTCGAGGACGTGATTCATCTACTCAAACATATAAGAGATTTCGCAAAAATGTCCTCCGATATCAAAATTTAGTTAAACATGGAGCTGGTTGTTTTGCAGTTTGCCATTTTCTTGCGGAGGAATTAAAAAAATTAGGGTTTAAAGAAGATAAAATACATGTATTATATGGCGGTCTGGATTTAGATTTATACCCATATTATGAACGTTCCTTACCTAAGGAAGGTGAAGTGCGAATCTTGTCTGTAGCCAGACTTGTCGAGAAAAAAGGATTTCTTACGCTTTTGAAGGCTTTTCAACGGATTCATCAGGAAAACCCAAGAGCGACACTGCACATCATTGGAACAGGTGAAGTCGAAGAAAAGATAAGGGTTTTCATTAATGAAAACCGGTTAAACGACCATGTTTTTCTTAGGGGACCAATGAATTCCAACCAAATCTCTAAGGAATTAAGAGATTGTCATCTTTTTTGCCTTGCCAGTGAAACGGGCGAAGATGGCGATGTAGAAGGGATTCCAAATGTATTAAAAGAAGCCATGGCAAGTGGTGTACCAGTCATCTCCACCTTTCATGGAGGTATCCCCGAATTGATTGAGCATAAAAAAACAGGATACCTGGTTCCTGAGAAAGATGATTTGAAATTGGCACAAGGTATAAAATATTTTCTTAGCCATCCAAGAGTTTGGAAGAGATATACCAGAAGTGCAAGACAGGTTATTGAAGAAAATTTTGATTTGAATAAGCAAATTACCGAACAACAAAGGCTATACCGCTTAATAGAAAAAAATAACGGTAGTAAATAGCATGGAAAGCATGGGTCAGTCCATATATCCAGTTGAATCTAAACACCATGCCATATTAAAGATGGAAAAAATATATAGTGAAATGGAAAGGTACTGAAACTAAAAACCAAAAAAGTAGTAAATGAACAGTACTCCGTAAATTAGCAATGTTCCTTCTTTTCCTTTTGTCCCCTTCAGACATGTAAATATCCCTGAAGAATTCGTTAAAACACTCCTAGATCACATCCTTCACATCCCAAAAATACAAATTTAGTTTTTAATTGAAAAATGTGTGTTTATTTATCAGCAGTATTGTAAGTGAAATAAGATATCCCTTACCAAAGTACTTACAGATGAGCCGTTTCAAATCAAAATGAAGAAGATAATAAATAGCTTGTAGAAAAAATTGTATCCATATTATATGAAGTTTCTCAATCCATCACTGAAGAATGCGGAGTCTCATTGGGACAGTGAGGCACTGTACAAATTTCTTTTAGTACAGAAAAGTTAATTACCGAATCTTATCACCAATTTCATTAATCAAGACAAAAGTACTATGAAAAACAAAAAAGAAGGAGACGAATTGATATGACAAAATACCCAATTCAATATGTACAAACATTAAGGGGTGGAACCGCACATGTCATTCTTTTCAGCGATGGTAAAGAATATGTTGTGAAGTGGTTCGATACTAAGAAAGGAAGAGAAAAAGAAGTGGTCAATGAATATCTGGTCGGCAAATTGGCAGAGCTCCTTTCACTTCCCGTTATCCCATTTGATCTTGTATATATAACGGAAGAATTTATCAAGAAAACTCCTGAATTACAATCCAGTACACACAACTATAGCTCTGGATACCAATATGGCTGTGTTTTTATTGAAAACAGTACAGTTTTCGAGAATGTTAGAGAAAATCCGCCCGGTAAGTTGGATGTTAAAAACCGAGATATGCTTGCCGGTATAACGGTCTTCGACCAATGGGTGAATAACTCTGACCGAGGTACGATGAATGTCATTTTGGAAAACATTAGTGATGGTAGCTATTATGTCCATATGATTGATCATGGCAGAGTTTTTCCTGGGCGTTACCAATGGTCTGCTCAAACGCTAAGGGAAACACCTGTATTTAACTACCATTGGCCTTTTTATAAATGGGCCTTCTCTCTTCTCGATAATCATAAAGAGCTTACATCGTTTATAGAACAAATAGTGAAATTGCCAAACAAATCGATCTATCAAGTGATTGAATCCATCCCTAAAGAGTGGAATGTTAGTACGAAGGATAGAGATGCTCTCTACAAGTTTCTTTTAGAACAGAAAAAGAATTTGCCAGAAATAGTTGATCGTATTATCCAGCATCATAGCAATCCAAAATAACGCTAAAAGTAACTCCTTATTAGCTTTTGAACTCTACCCTGAATAATGGACACGGTTAAAAGTCCCTTATTTCGGGTTTTTTCTATGTCCTCATACTAAAACCCGTTTATAATTAATTTAAGATAGATGGGCGGAGGAAGTTATAACGAGTAAAATTATTTTTAATGAATTTCAAATGAAACGATTTGAGAACAATCCTCATGTGAAACAAGTGTCCGAGCGTTCAATCGCTTATAGTCCTGATGGTAAAGGCTGTTAAAGAAAACCAAGCAGGAAAGTCACCTACATAACTCTTTATCAAACATGGATTTGATTTAGAGATGATTGGATCGGATAAGCAAAAAAGCTGCTTAAAATGATGGAGAAAAATATATGAACAATATGGCGAGGCATTCTATTCCATATAGGATACTGGATCCATTTCTTTTAACTGTTCAAGAACAGTGGTAATGGACCCAAATTTTTCAATTCGGGCCGGTATCGAACCCTTGTATAGGAGCTATAATGATCAATTACTCTTTATTCTCTTCCTTTATTACGATAATGTGGCGCAAATCGGCACCCAATCTAGTAAACTTTAAACGCTTCATTTTTTTAGTACAAAAAGAATTTGCCACATCATATATTCGGATCGGACCCCTCCAGATTATAAGCTTTTTTAATAGCTGCCAGGCTTCCTAAAATCCCCAAACAACGAATTATTAATTTTATAAAAATGGTAAACGCCAATACTTTTATAGAAAAGTGATTGGCGTTTTTTGCAAACCTCGTATAGTTTAAACTGTTGAAATCGCATATTAACTCCAAGAAAATTAAGGATTTTTTTAAAAAATAAGCTCTATCCTTTGTGAAAGTGTATGTTTACGAACGGATGGATCAAATAGCTAAATCGGCCATAATATTTTTTTGTGCATATGTAATGTACCCCTAAACCTGATCTAATTTCTAAAACTTAGCTTATGTTAAAAGCCCATAATGTACGTTTCTTTTGAAATTGGACTTAAATTGAAGAACCGACCTATACAGGTCGGCTTATTTTATCCTATTAATAATAGAAGACCGTAACGTCGACAATTCAACAGGACATATAGAAACGCTTTCTTTCTTTTTTAGAAGATACAAAATTGGTTTATATATATAATGCTCTAATTTTAAAAAATGACAGCAATATTTCAATTTATATGTACTTTTATATTTACTTACTAACTTGAGAATCTCCAGATCTCTTTGCCATAATCCTTCAAGGTGATGCACGTCCTTTATCTCTCCCGGTAAAGTTCTGACACCTTTGTCCGAATGTGATCTCTGCTTCCCGTTCATGGGAGAGAATACATCTAAAAATGGTCTTTAGTGTTTAAAAATGGGTGTTATTATTTGGTTTTATCCAATCAAAAAAATTCTAGATTCATAAGATAAAGTAATGTTTTATGAAAAGGAGGGTACAAAATTGGGAAAGGATA
>NZ_LMBV01000035.1:330-610 GCF_001439925.1 Peribacillus muralis | reverse complement strand
ATTGCGGACATAGCAAATGCAAATGCGAGCATAAAAAATGTAAGGATTGCGGACATAATAAATGCAAATGCGAATCTAAACAAAAATCTAAACAAGAATCTAAACAAGAACAAAAGGTAGAGCAAAAAGTTGAAGTGAATGTAAAAGTTTCTGATAATAATAATCAAGGACCTCAAGGAACTCAGGGGCCCCAAGGAACTCAAGGGCCTCAAGGAACTCAAGGGTCTCAAGGGCCTCAAGGAACTCAAGGGCCTCAAGGAACTCAAGGAACTCAAGGGCC
>NZ_LMBV01000035.1:207-297 GCF_001439925.1 Peribacillus muralis | reverse complement strand
CTCAAGGAACTCAAGGGCCTCAAGGAACTCAAGGGCCTCAAGGAACTCAAGGACCTCAAGGAACTCAAGGACCTCAAGGAACTCAAGGGC
>NZ_LMBV01000035.1:0-154 GCF_001439925.1 Peribacillus muralis | reverse complement strand
TCAAGGGCCTCAAGGAACTCAAGGGCCTCAAGGAACTCAAGGAACTCAAGGAACTCAAGGACCTCAAGGCGGGCCTCAAGGAACTCAAGGACCTCAAGGCGACCAAGGACCTCAAGGTGCTACTGGCGCTCAAGGATTCCAAGGACCTCAAGGC
>NZ_LMBV01000033.1:33128-33213 GCF_001439925.1 Peribacillus muralis | reverse complement strand
AGCTCAGCTTGGTAGAGCACTTGGTTTGGGACCAAGGGGTCGCAGGTTCGAATCCTGTCTTCCCGACCACGTGATTTTTAATGAA
>NZ_LMBV01000033.1:32674-33123 GCF_001439925.1 Peribacillus muralis | reverse complement strand
GCTCAGCTGGGAGAGCGCCTGCCTTGCACGCAGGAGGTCAGCGGTTCGATCCCGCTAGGCTCCACCATTTTTCAATCAGAAACTTATATTATATTGGCGGTGTAGCTCAGCTGGCTAGAGCGTACGGTTCATACCCGTGAGGTCGGGGGTTCGATCCCCTCCGCCGCTACCAATAAATATAAGGACCTTTAGCTCAGCTGGTTAGAGCAGACGGCTCATAACCGTCCGGTCGTAGGTTCGAGTCCTACAAGGTCCACCATATGTATTTTCTTTCTAAAGCCATNGGGATCGGTCTTGAAAACCGACAGGGGAGTCAAATCCCGCGGGGGTTCGAATCCCTCTACCTCCTCCATTTTTTCAAAAAAGCAGCAAGTTGTTTTGAAACAACCTTACATAGAGGAAGCGAAGAAACGATATACACGAAAACTTGATGCAAAACGTTTCATTAT
>NZ_LMBV01000033.1:32579-32653 GCF_001439925.1 Peribacillus muralis | reverse complement strand
GTGGAGCAGTCCGGTAGCTCGTCGGGCTCATAACCCGAAGGTCGCAGGTTCAAATCCTGTCCCCGCAATTATTA
>NZ_LMBV01000033.1:32431-32514 GCF_001439925.1 Peribacillus muralis | reverse complement strand
CGGTTAACATGCCTGCCTGTCACGCAGGAGATCGCGGGTTCGATTCCCGTCGGGACCGCCATTTTTAAAATTTAATACATTTG
>NZ_LMBV01000033.1:32288-32386 GCF_001439925.1 Peribacillus muralis | reverse complement strand
GTAGCTCAGTCGGTAGAGCAAAGGACTGAAAATCCTTGTGTCGGCGGTTCGATTCCGTCCTGAGCCACCTTTATTGCAAAACTTATGCAATATATTAC
>NZ_LMBV01000033.1:32140-32211 GCF_001439925.1 Peribacillus muralis | reverse complement strand
GTAGTTTAGTGGTAAAACCTCAGCCTTCCAAGCTGATGATGAGGGTTCGATTCCCTTCACCCGCTCCAAAT
>NZ_LMBV01000033.1:31984-32057 GCF_001439925.1 Peribacillus muralis | reverse complement strand
GCTCAGCTGGTTAGAGCGCACGCCTGATAAGCGTGAGGTCGATGGTTCGAGTCCATTTAGGCCCACCATATTC
>NZ_LMBV01000033.1:0-31967 GCF_001439925.1 Peribacillus muralis | reverse complement strand
TAGCTCAGTGGTAGAGCATTCGGCTGTTAACCGAACGGTCGTAGGTTCGAGTCCTACCTGCGGAGCCATGGGGAAGTACTCAAGAGGCTGAAGAGGCGCCCCTGCTAAGGGTGTAGGTCGCGCGAGCGGCGCGAGGGTTCAAATCCCTCCTTCTCCGCCATTNCGTTGGTCAAGCGGTTAAGACACCGCCCTTTCACGGCGGTAACACGGGTTCGAATCCCGTACGGGTCATAACAAAAAAGGAAGCATACATCATGTATGCTTCTTTTTTTTATTTCTATTCCTCGATATAACCATCTTTTTGCTTATAGGGGATGTCGCCTAGTTTGGAATCGATATTCTTTTCTTCCAATGTATCTTCATATTCCTTTTTCCTTTTATTCTGTATATCCACTCTTTTTCTACCTTGGATATCATTTGCGGCAAATCCCTCATAGTCTTCAGGAAATCCATTCGTTTCATCTTCGGTGCGATAAAGATCATTATAATTGTCATGATCGCCGGTGTAGTCGGATGGCGTTTCGGATGTCCCGAATTTGGCGACTTCACCGAAGCTATCTTCATGATCGACTATTTCTTTACCATGACGGTTTTGAAAGTCGTCCCCCTTGGATGGAATCAATATGTCTTCTTCAGCTGGACGGTCTTGAGCATTGGTGCGTTCCGGTGCATGCTCGACGCAATAGAGTGTGCTCGGGACAGCTTCAAGTCTATCGATAGGGATTTCCATCTGGCAGGTTTTGCACTGGCCATAAGATCCTTCTTCAATTGCATTCAACGCCTCCTTGATTTTCTCCATTTCAGCTTGGGCGTGTTCATCAAGTGCCTGATTTCGTTCCATCTCGAATAATTCGGTGCCAAGGTCAGCCGGATGATTATCATAGGACGATAATTCCCCGACGGATTCCGTCTGGCTTTCATTCAGTAAAGTTCCTTCTTCATTTTGTATCCTATTGTCGAGTTCTGCTTTTTCCTGAAGCAGTTCTTTTTTTAACGTTTGTGTTTGTTGTTTGGTTGGCATATTCATTTCACTCCTTCTAAAGTATGTATCTATTAATTATTGGTAAGATGGTTGTATTATCTATTACCCGAATTGGTGTATAGGAAAACAAAATGAAACGGATGATAGAAAAAAGGACTGAGTGAAATGAACTCAGTCCTTTAAAAGTTAAATAAAATAGCTGATGAATAATCCAATCGCCATAAGCAGGCCAAAGATGGTATTGGTTTGGGCCGTGGCTTTCATGGCCGGAACCATCGTGATCGGCTGGGTCTTACCGACGAAGCCTTTGACTGCTTTCATCGCTTTTGGAATGCTTAGGAAGGCAAGGAGAATCCAGGCCGTTACATTTCCGGTAACGACCAAGCCAACCAGCCATAGGTAAGAAAAGGCAAACATGATGGCCATGAAGGTCAAGGCGTTTTTCCTGCCCATCACGACAGGCATCGTTTTGCGACCATGTGCCTTATCGCCATCATGGTCACGGAGGTTATTGGAGAGGTTGATCAATCCTACCAATATTCCGCTCGGTATGGCAATTAAAATGGCAGTCGGGGAAACATATCCGGCTTGAATGAAAAAGGCAATTAAAATGATCAAAAAGCCCATGAACAACCCTGAAAAAAGCTCTCCGAAAGGAGTATAAGAGATGGGCAGTGGGCCACCTGTATAAAGATAGCCGACAAGCATGCAGACCAACCCTACTGCAGCAAGCCACCAAGATGATGCGGCACAAATGTAGATTCCAAGTAACATGGAGATGGCATACATAGCAAGGGCCAAGGTCATGATGAGTTTTGGGGTCATCCCATGGCGTACGATCCCGCCGCCGATGCCAACCGATTCCTCGGTATCCAAGCCTCTTTTGAAATCATAATATTCATTGAATAAGTTCGTCGCAGCCTGGATCAGGATACTGGCAATCATCATGGCAGCGAATAGCAGCCAATTGACGCCATCTTCCAAAAGCGCAATCACCGTTCCAAGCAAGACCGGGACAAAAGCTGCGGTTAGTGTATGTGGACGAATTAACTCCCACCAAATCTTCCAGGTCCGTTTAAGGGGAAGTTCGTCGTATTCTGTTTGCATTGGTTCTCTCCTCAAAATCAGTATGGGTACTCTCGAAATTATAACAAAAATTGAAATGTTGCACAAAAGTTACCCTATTAAGTGTAGGTAAAGTCGGGGCGGGTGTCAATTGAATCAAGCGGTGATTCACTTCCAAATTCAAGGATGTTTCGCTTCATTCGCCAAGTTTCATATAATAAGGAAAAAAGCGGGCAAGTATCGATTGGAAAAGGGGCGTTTTATTGACATCAGGTTGACGGGAGGTGTATCTTTAAATAGGTTAAAAAGCTTTTAAAATGTACATTTGGGGGGATTTTTTTGGCTATCTCGGAAGAAACTGAACAGTTTCAGGGGCTGGCTTCAGCTATACAAAAGGCGAAGGACTTGAATGATCAAGTTCTATTCAGTCATATTAAGAAAATTCAAGGCACCAACCCCCTTTCATTTTATCAAGCTGGAAGAGAACGGTATGCGGGTGAACGCTTTTTTTGGGAGGATCCTGCAAAGGAAATAACCATCACTGGTTTAGGCAATGTTAAGACACTCAAGGCGGCAGCGAATGCAGAACGTTATAGGGAAGTCGAAAAGAGCTGGATCAAACTGCAGGAAACTGCTGTCAAAACGGGAGTGACCGAAGTAGAAGCAACAGGTCCCTTACTGTTTGGGGGCTTTTCTTTTGATTATGAATCTAACAGTACACTCCTTTGGAACCAATTCGGGGACAACCTGTTTTATATACCTGCCTTCATGCTATCAATAGTGGGGAAACAAGCTTACTTAACGACAAACTTACTTTGTTCGCCTGATGATTCAGAGAAACTCTTCAGAGATATGATAAATGAACGGGAAGCTTTCCTTTTCGAGAGCTTGGATGGTGCTGCTTTATGCGGTCTTAATTCCCTTGTTAAGCAGAGGGAGGCACGGCCTGAGGAGTGGAAGCGCACGGTTACGGAGGCAGTAGAGGAAATCAAGACGACGGATCTCGATAAGATTGTCTTGGCTAGGGAACTGCGTCTTACATTCGAACGCTCGATAGATTCAGGGAAGGTGCTTGAGCAATTGATTGCAGAGCAGCCATTAAGCTATATTTTCAGTTTGGAAGCGGGTGGAGATTGCTTTGTCGGCGCGACTCCTGAACGCTTGATTAAAAAGCAGGGAAATGAAGTCTTTTCTACCTGTCTTGCCGGTTCGATGGGACGAGGGAAAGATGAGCATGAAGATGTTATCCTTGGCAATGAATTGCTTCAAGATCAAAAGAATTTACAAGAGCACCAATATGTCGTGTCGATGATATCCAATGCTTTTGATGCCGTATGTGAAAAGGTCCTGGTTCCGGACGGACCGAGGCTCATGAAAAACCGTCATATCCAGCATTTGTATACGCCGATCCGCGGTGTAGCAAAGGAAGGTATCACGATTTTACAATTCGTTGAGAACCTTCATCCGACACCTGCCATGGGCGGGCTTCCTAAAGAAAAGGCCGTTATCCGAATTAGGGAAATGGAAGGCCTTGAACGCGGCTTCTATGCGGGACCGTTAGGCTGGATGGACACCTATGGAAATGGGGAGTTCGCTGTAGGAATACGCTCTGCCCTGATACAGGACAATGAGGCATCGCTTTTTGCGGGCTGCGGCGTTGTGGAGGATTCAACTGCCGTGGCAGAGTACCGGGAAACGGGGATTAAATTCAATCCGATGTTAAGTGCTTTAGGAGGAAATCTTAATGAATGACCAAGATGCATTGACAGCATATGCTGCTTCATTTGTCGATGAGCTGGCAGAAAACGGGGTGAAGCATGTGGTGGTGAGCCCGGGTTCACGCTCCACCCCGCTCGCTATATTGCTGGTGGAACATCCTGATATTGAAATTCATATTAATGTGGATGAGCGTTCGGCCGCTTTTTTTGCCCTTGGTATGGCTAAGGCCTTAAAAGAACCTGTCGGACTTCTTTGTACGTCCGGCACGGCGGCAGCCAATTATTACCCCGCCATCATCGAGGCCTATTACTCAAGGGTGCCACTTATTGTGCTTACCGCCGATCGACCGCATGAGCTGCGTGATGTCGGTGCCCCACAGGCCATCGATCAAATACATTTATACGGGCGGCAAGTGAAGTGGTTTATCGAAATGGCCCTTCCCGAGCGCACCGATGAAATGATTCGGTATGCAAGAACGGTCGGTGCTAGGGCTGTCGCTACAGCAGCGGCAGATCCGGCAGGTCCAGTACATTTGAATTTCCCGCTTCGCGAGCCGCTGATACCGAATCTGGAGCAAGCGAAGGAATGCAGGCAAAAGCGTCTAGCTCCTGCAGTATTGATCGAGAGCGGAGTGCGCACACTCTCCGCATCACAAATTGAAGCGGTTGCAACCACATTGTCACAAGCGAAGCAAGGGCTGATTGTATGTGGTGAATTACCGGACCCAGAGATGAAAGAGGAGATTGTCGCATTAGCGGAAACGCTTGCTTTCCCGCTATTGGCCGATCCCCTTTCCCAGCTTAGGAGCGGAAGTCACGACAAGGGCGTCATAATTGATGCGTACGATACCTTTCTGCGCGATGAAACAACAAAAGCGTCGTTCAGTCCGGACGTGATCATTCGCTTCGGTGCCATGCCTGTTTCAAAACCGTTATTGCTATTCATGAAAAAGCAAAAGCAGGCCATCACCCTTGTCGTTGACGGCGGGGCAGGGTGGCGCGAACCAGCTGGCTTGGCGACGAACATGATTTACTGCGAGGAGCGGGATTTCTGTCAGCGGGTCGGTGAAAAAATCAGCGGTGCCGCTGGGGATGAATGGCTGCGCATATGGCAGACCATCAACGGGGCGACGAAAAATGCCTTGGCCTCCGTCCGCGATGAAGCGGAGTTAAGCGAAGGGAAGCTGTTCGCCCTGCTTGCTGATATGCTGCCGCAGCATTCCACGCTGTTTGTCGGCAATAGCATGCCGATCCGTGATTTGGATACCTTCTTCATGAACAATGAAAAAGGTATCAAAACTTTGGCCAATCGAGGTGCAAATGGCATTGACGGTGTTGTGTCCACTGCGCTGGGGGTAAGTACGGTCGCAGAAAATACCGTGCTGGCAATCGGCGATTTGAGCTTTTTCCATGATATGAATGGCTTGCTTGCGGCCAAGCTGCAAAAGCAGAATATCACAATTTTATTGATAAATAATGACGGGGGCGGCATCTTCTCGTTCCTGCCGCAGGCGAATGAGAAGGAACATTTCGAAACGCTTTTCGGAACGCCCCATGGCCTTGATTTTTCCCATACAGCCAAGCTTTATGGAGGGAAATACAACAAAGTGCAATCATGGGATGAGCTGAAGAGGGTAGTTACGGAGTCTTTTCAGATTCAAGGCTTGAAGATCATTGAGGTACCGACCGAAAGGGAGTCCAATTTGCACAAGCATCGAAATTTGTGGAGTTTTGTTTCCCAGGAAATAAAATTGGTGTTAGACAGGGAAATATCATGAAAATTGTCAGCAGCAATGTCACTTATGCTGTTGAAATAGCGGGAAATGGAGAACCATTGGTATTATTGCATGGATTCACGGGAAATCGGGATACGTGGAAATTCCTTATTCCGATGCTTCGTGAGAGCTATACGATGATCATGGTCGACATAATTGGACATGGCATGACATCGTCACCCTCCGATCCAGGACGATATGAGTTGGGAAGCGTTGCTGGAGATATTAAGCATATCCTCGATGAGCTCCATTTCCCAACAGCTTCTATCCTTGGTTACTCGATGGGGGGAAGGCTTGCGCTGGCGTTTGCCTGTTTGTATCCTGAATATGTCGAAACATTGATTTTGGAGAGTGCGTCACCAGGCCTTGCAACCGCACAGGAGCGAGAAATCCGTAAGCAAAATGATAAGAAACTTGCCGAGCGGATTCGTGAATTTGGCATGGAAGCATTCGTGGACCATTGGGAAAGCATCCCGCTTTTTGAAAGCCAAAAACACTTATCGTCCAAAACGAGGGCTTCCATTCGGGAGCAGCGTCTGGCAAATGACTCTGTCGGTCTTTCCAATAGCCTTCTCGGCATGGGTACAGGCAGTCAGGCTTCCTACTGGGGGGATCTGCAAACGCTTGATTTTCCTGTCCTGCTCCTAACCGGGGAATTGGATCCTAAGTTTCGTGACATCGCACACGCGATGAAAAAGCAGCTGATGCACGCCGAATGGAAAATAATAAATGGTGTCGGACATGCGATTCATGTGGAAGATGGAGAAAAGTTTGGTAAAATAATAAGTGAGTTTTTAAAGCGAAATTAAAGGAGGAATTTAAATGACGATTCAATGGGAAACAATACGTGAGTATGATGAGATTTTATACGAAAAATATAATGGGATTGCGAAAGTGTCGATCAACCGGCCACATGTACATAACGCCTTCACGCCAAAAACGACTGCTGAAATGATTGATGCATTCGCAAGGGCACGTGATGATTCTAGCATCGGTGTTATCATTTTAACGGGTGTAGGCGGCAAAGCCTTCTGTTCAGGCGGAGACCAAAAAGTGCGCGGCAATGGCGGATATGTTGGCGAAGATAACATTCCACGTCTAAACGTGCTTGATTTGCAGCGCTTGATTCGCGTAATTCCAAAACCGGTCGTGGCGATGGTGGCAGGTTATGCAATCGGCGGCGGAAATGTTTTGAATGTGGTTTGTGATTTAACGATTGCGGCTGACAATGCCGTCTTTGGACAAACCGGACCGAATGTGGGCAGCTTCGATGCTGGTTATGGCTCTGGCTACCTGGCGCGCATCGTCGGCCACAAAAAGGCTCGCGAAATCTGGTACCTATGCCGTCAATACAATGCACAGGAAGCATTGGATATGGGATTGGTCAATACGGTCGTGCCATTGGATGAATTAGAGGCGGAAACAGTGAAATGGTGTGAAGAAATGCTTGAGAAGAGCCCGACTGCCCTTCGCTTCCTGAAAGCGGCAATGAATGCTGACACGGATGGCCTTGCAGGTCTTCAACAATTGGCTGGTGACGCTACATTACTATACTATACAACAGAAGAAGCAAAAGAAGGCCGCGATGCGTTCAAAGAAAAACGCACTCCGGACTTTGGACAATTCCCGCGTTTCCCTTGATGAAATGCATGAAGAAATAAGACGGACAGCTTGGCGAATCATCGCCGGGCTGTTTTCTATATGTAAGTAGAGGAGGAAAGTCGTTCATGGCAGAAGAAAAGTTGCCAAACTGGCTTAAAAACCGGGCGCATCTTTCACCGGATCGCCCCGCAATCGAGTTTGAAGGTCAAACGTATAGCTTTCTTGAGCTGCATACATTATCGGAGAAGATGGCATGCAGGCTGGCGAGCGCTGGTCTCAAGTCTGGCGATACAAGCGCAGTCTTATTCCGTAATCATATTGATGGAGTCGTCGCCATCCACGCACTATTTTATCTCGGTGTGAAGATCGTGATGCTGAATAATAAATTAACGGCAAAAGAACTGGCGTGGCAGATTGAAGACAGTGGTGCCTCCTACTTGGTCTCTGAAGGATCCTTCGCAAGCAAGCTTGATGATATTGATGGTATTTTCCCTGATTTGCCCCTTCTTTTAATCGAACAATTGCCGGTTGAAGGAGCAGCAGAGATTCTTCAGCAGTTTTATCTGGAGGATACCGCCACGATCATGTATACATCAGGTACGACCGGAAACCCAAAAGGTGTGATCCAAACATTCGGCAACCATTGGTGGAGTGCAGTCGGATCGGTGTTGAACCTTGGATTGCATGAGGGTGATTCCTGGTATTGTGCAGTTCCGATCTTTCATGTCAGTGGTTTATCCATCCTGATGAAAAGCGTGATTTATGGGATGAAGGTCGTTTTGGCGGAGCGGTTCGATGAGCGGGAAGCGAACAGGGCCATTCAGGAACGTGGCGTGACGATCATCTCGGTCGTGACGACGATGCTGAATAGGATGGTGCATGACCTGAAAAAATCAGGCTATCCCGATTCTTTTCGCTGTATCCTGTTAGGCGGCGGACCTGCACCTGTTCATTTACTGGAGGCTTGTAAGGAAAAGAAGATTCCCGTCTATCAATCGTATGGGATGACGGAAACATCTTCGCAAATCGTGACGCTGGCACCAGAGTACAGCATGACGAAAATCGGATCTGCCGGAAAACCTTTATTTCCTGCGCAGTTAAAGGTCGAGCAGGATGGCAAGCTGTGTGAACCGGGTATGGCGGGGGAAATCGTTGTTTCGGGTCCGAATGTGACAAAGGGCTATTTCAATCGATTGGACGCTACACAGCAGGCGATCATTGACGGCTGGCTTTATACGGGAGATCTTGGTTATCTAGATGAGGAAGGCTTTTTATATGTACTTGATCGACGATCGGATTTAATCATCTCCGGCGGTGAAAATGTCTATCCGGCAGAAATTGAGAATGTCCTCAGCAGGCATCCTGATGTTTTCGAAGCGGGAGTGACGGGGACCGAAGATGAAAAATGGGGACAGGTGCCGCTCGCTTTTGTCGTCTTGCATCAAGGGGCGGAGCAAAGTGAGAGCGACCTGCTTGATTATTGCAGGGAGTCCTTGGCTTCATATAAAATTCCCCGAAACGTGATCTTTTGCGATAGGCTTCCGCGAAATGGTGCCAGCAAGCTGTTGAGAAGGGAACTGAAGAAGAAAATGGAGGAATGGCAATGAAGTTATCGTCCATTACGCTAAAGGTCATCAAGGCCCCTTTAAAGCAGCCATTCAAGACGCATCTCGAGACGGTGAACGACAGGGAAGTCATCATTGTCGAAGCAAAAGATGAAGATGGGCTGATTGGATACGGAGAAGCGGTGCCTTTTTCGAGTCCTTGGTACACCGAGGAAACGATCAAAACATGCTTTCATATGCTGGAGGATTTCTTGATTCCGTTGACATTGGCAAGTAAGCCCCGGAATCCCGGGGAGCTGCAGAGCTTATGGAGCGGGATCAGACGGAATGCGATGGCAAAGTCGGCATTGGAACAGGCCATCCTGGATCTATATGCAAAGCAGCAGGAAATCTATCTCGGACGGATGTTTGGCGGTGAACGAAGTGAGGTCGCCGCGGGCGTCGTCATCGCCTCCAATGATGTGGAAGATGCGATGCGCCAAATTGAAGCCTTTTCCCAATCGGGTTATCAAAGATATAAGATAAAAATCGATCCTCGTCATGATCTCGAGTTTTTATCGCAAATTCGCGGCGCGTATCCCGACATCCCGCTAATGGCGGATGCCAATTCAGCATACACCCTTAATGACATTCCCCATCTGCAAAAGCTTGATAAGTATAATCTGATGATGATTGAGCAACCACTGGGACATGACGACATCGTAGAACATTCCCGATTGCAAAAACAGCTGCAGACTCCGATCTGCCTTGATGAAAGCATCAATTCCTTTCATGATGCCAACAGTGCCCTCGCACTTGGGAGCTGTGGGGTAATCAACATCAAGATGGCCAAAGTGGGCGGATGGACGGAGGCTGTCAAGATCCATGATCTTTGTGTGGAACATGACGTACCGGTATGGTGTGGCGGAATGATTGAATTTGGCATATCACGTGCCCACAATATTGCCCTTGCCACATTGAAGGGGTTCACGATTGCTGGGGACATTTCCTCTTCTTCCCGCTATTGGGAAGAAGATATCATCGTGCCTGAAGTCGTTGTCGAGAAGGGGATGATCCAGGTCCCAGAAATTGCAGGAATCGGTGTTTCCATCAATGAAAAGCGGCTCAAGGCTTTGACCACGTATAGTGAAACTTACAGGTAACACAGTAAAAGAGGTGCATGCTCCTCTTTTGCATCAATATGGAAGACCTTCAAAGGCAAAGTTACATTTTTTTTTGGAAAATGGGGCTTTGTCTATTTTTTATTTAATGGATTTTTTTGTATAATATAATAAAATATAGAAAATAACGGGGGGAGGGAGAAAATGAAAAAACCGTATTTGATTGCGGAAATTTTATTAAGAAGGGGCATGCCCGACTACGTCATTAAAGAAGTGACGGCGTTGGCGGAATGCGAACTGTTTCTGTTGAAGAGAAAGTGGGGACAATATGATCGCAGGACTGGAGCGTGAATGAATCGATTGACAGGAGGCCAAGCAAAAGCACAACTTCGCGCCAAGAAAGTACTTGTCACTCTGGTTACATCAATCTCCTCGGCGACTTCTTCAGAACAATCCCCATCCTCCCGAACCTTTTGTCGTACACCCATAAAAATTTCCATCAATGTCTGCGGCGATGCTCGGCTCGTTAGCTTCCATTATAAATATCAAAGCTTAAAGGGCTGGCTGCGAATCGGTATTCCAACTTGTTCATTGGGTTATTCTTCCAAGGTGCAGATGAGTGAGCAACCCGGAATTGGCAAAAAAAAGAAGCGGCCCGATAAGGATCCGCTTCTTTTTCATTTATTGCAATGCCGTGTGCAGGGTTTTTATATTTTTTTCCATTAAACTGAAGTAATCTTCTCCAGCTTTGATATCGTTGTCGGTCAACACGGAAAGGTTATGGAGCTTTAGCGATTTCGCTCCCATTTCCTTCTGGATGATCTCGGTTAGTTTAGAACTGATATTCTGCTCAAAGATGACGTAGTTCAAGTCTTCTTCCTTCGCCATCGTGACGATTTTTGCCAATTCCTTCTGGGAAGGCTCATTTGAAGACGTTAGCCCTGTGACACCAATCTGTTCAAGGCCATAGCGCTCCTCCCAATATCCGTAAGCGGAATGGGAAACGATAATCTTATTGGTCCGGCCCGAATCGATTGTCGTTGCCAATTTTTCATCAAGTGCCGTCAGCTTTTTAGAAAGCTCGTTGAAGTGGCTGTTGAAATATTCCTTTTGCTCAGGCATTTGCTTCGTCAATTCATCGCGGATGCTTTTTGCCATTTCAATGGAATAAATCGGATCTAACCATAAATGGGGATTGACCCCGCCGTGATCATGACCGTCCTCCTCATGTGCGTGCTCTTCTTCTTCGTGTGCATGCTCATCTGCATCCAGATGAACCGCTTCACCTACTGCGACGGTAGTGACTCCCTCTTTGCTTAAAATCGGCTCAGCCTTCGTTACGAATCCTTCAAGATTATAGCCAATATACAAAAATAGGTCGGATTCTGCCATTTTTACGATATCCTTTTGAGAAGGATCAAACGAATGCTCATCCGTTCCGGGAGGATAAACGGAATCGACGTTAACGTAATCCCCGCCAATCGCCTCCGTGAAGTATTGTAAAGGGTAAACCGTCGTGTATATATTTAACGTATCCTTTTTTGTATCATCACCATTTTCTTCTTTTGTATTTCCGCAGGCTGATAACAGTAGCACTGTAACCAGGAAAAGCGAAAGCCAGGCTCGGTTCTTCATGTGAATTGCTCCTTTATAATTCGTATTGATTACGATTTGAAATTTATATGTTAAAAACGAAATGATTACGATTTGACTTCTGTATAATACAAAAAATCACGCAAGAAAGCAAGGCTTTTATTTAACGGCCTGCAACTTTTTTCTTTTTTTCGGGAACGAGGTCAATTCCGCCTCGATGAAACGGATGACATTTAAGAATCCGGACGAGAGCTAACCAGCTTCCTTTAATTGGCCCAAACCGATTGATCGCTTCCAGACCATAGTGGGAACAAGTCGGATAAAAACGGCACGTAGGCGGTTTTAACGGGGAAATGGCAATTTGATAAAAACGAATGACTCCCATTAATATTTTTTTTAACAAAATGCTTCATCTCTTTTCACGTAAATTCACTGTCCTTCAT
The DNA here is from genome assembly GCF_001439925.1 of Peribacillus muralis. GTDB lineage: Bacteria > Bacillota > Bacilli > Bacillales > DSM-1321 > Peribacillus > Peribacillus muralis. Next base: position 20,124 of record NZ_LMBV01000033.1, on the reverse strand, counting down.
TATAACATATTTTTTATCGTGCCAATAATGGTGCAGAAGGAATAAAGATAAGAAACCGGATGGAAATAATAAGAATTAATTTAAATGGATGAAATATATTGTTATTCAAGGTAAAATAGAGAGGAAATACAATTAAGGAGTGAATTGAATGCCTTCAGTTGAAAGCTTTGAACTAGATCATAATGCTGTTAAAGCCCCATATGTCAGACATTGCGGTGTCCATAAGGTAGGAACAGATGGTGTTGTCAATAAATTCGATATCCGTTTTTGCCAGCCGAATAAACAGGCGATGAAGCCGGATACGATCCACACGTTGGAACATTTGCTTGCTTTTAATATCCGCAAGCATTCAGAACGGTACGACCATTTCGATATTATCGACATTTCGCCTATGGGATGTCAAACAGGGTATTACCTTGTTGTCAGCGGTGAGCCGACAGTAACGGAAATCATCGATGTTCTTGAAGACACTTTCAAGGATGCTGTTGAAATCACGGAAATTCCTGCTGCAAATGAAAAACAATGCGGCCAAGCAAAGCTGCATGACCTTGAAGGCGCCAAGAAATTAATGAATTTCTGGCTTACACAAGATAAAGCAGATCTTCATAAAGTTTTCGGTTAATGAAAAAATCTCCTGTCATTTGGTGACAGGAGGTTTTTTATTTTTATCATTTTTCCCCTCATCCTCGGGCAGAGGGTCGATCGGATCGATTGTATGTTTGTAGCTGTACCCTTTTCCGATAGTCAGGATCGATAATGCCAAGACGATCAGAATGACTATAATGGAGATAACTAGTACCGTAATCATTTTTACATCTCCCAACATTTACAATATAGATTCATTTTAGCATAAGACATGTTTCATTTTTCGAATAGAGGGAATCATAAAGTATAACCAACTTACGGAGGTAGATACTTATGGCTCAGAGAAAATTAGGAACTTTAGTGAATAAGGAAATTGCAAACTTCAGTGTTCTTTATACGAAAATTCATAATTACCACTGGTTCGTAAATGGACCGCACTTCTTTGAACTTCATCAAAAATTGGAAGAGTTATATGTGGAAATCACAGCTAATTATGACGAATTGGCCGAACGGCTGCTAGCGATTGGCGAAAAACCAGTTGCTACACTTAAAGAGTATTTAGAATTAACAACATTGGAAGAAGCGACAGGTAACGAAAATACAGAAGATATGGTTCAAAGCGTCATCAACGACTTTGAAAAGCTTTCTGAGGAATTCCTTGAAATCATCGAGGCTGCAGAAGAGGAAGACCCGGTTACGGCTGATATGCTGACAAGCATGAAGAAAAGCTTCAATAAACATGCCTGGATGCTTCGCGCATACTTAGGACACTGATCCTGGTTGATAGGCCCTGCTTTTAGCAGGGCTCTTTTTTGTGTAAAAAAATAAAAAAAGGCATCCATCGATAGAGGACACCTGAGGAAGATATGTATTAATGAATATTCCGCGGCGGAAAATGTGTAGGTTTCGTATCGTCCATGCTATTTTGAGCGAACTTTCCTTTTAACGTTTCAATAATGTAAAGGCCCATTAGATTGGTTAGTTCTTGATCATCCATTTCTTGAAGCAATTCGAAAATCTCCTTGCGGTCCAACTGCTCCAAAACCGCAAAAGTGAGCATATCAATATCTTCTTCATCACCAGTCAGCTTATTACGGTACATATTGTATAATTCTTCTATTAACTTCAAAACTTTCACCTCACATTTGTTAGAAATCCGTTATCTCTTTATATGTAGGTTATCAAAAAAACCTCTGGGTGCATATAAAAATCTGAAGGGATGCTTGGGCTTATTATATGTTTTACCCTTTGAAAGATACTTTAATCTATTATTTAACATCTTTGTCGGTTAGTAAACAAAATTTCCCATCGTATGATGTGGGCAATTCCGTGAAAAATAAGCGTAGGAAGGGGTGGATGAATATGTCCGAGAACAGGAAAAAATATTACATTTGGCTTCCCACCGGGGAGATCACGCAAGACAGGGAAAGCTCCCCGTGGAATTTCGAGATCGAGGCCACTGATAATGAAGTCATCCAGTTACGTGAATTATTTGATTATAATTATTCTGTTGGCGAAGAAAACTTTTACCGAGCGCATGTCCCGTACCTGCAATATCATTTCGACCGCGAAAATGATAAGCAGGACATCACGCTCCAAAAAATTTATGAAATGATTCATCAACTTGGTACGGACGAGGGAAGAAGGCATATTGAAAGCATGGGAATTTTACAGGCAAAGCCAACAGACGATGGCCTCCGATATTGAGGGGCCATCGTTTTATTCATGCGACGGAAAATCATGCTGGCTAGTGAGTTTTTTTATCCATATAATGAAGGAAGAAATATGGAGAGAAGGGGAAAAATGAAACGGTTTATCGACAGTAACGGATATATGGTGGAACTATCCGAAAAACCCGTCTTTGGCGAGTCCTGGCATGTGTTTGTGCTCGGCAGGTTTGGCGGAAGATGGCTATTGACTAAACATAAACAACGGGGCTTGGAGTTCCCGGGAGGAAAGCGGGAAGCAGGAGAGACGATCGAACAAGCAGCCATCAGGGAAGTGTATGAAGAAACAGGCGCTATCGTAGGGCAACTGAATTTCTTGGGACAGTACAAAGTGCACGATCCTATAAAGCCGATCATTAAATCGATATACTATGCCCAATTGCGTGAGGTGGAAAGGAAAGGTACTTATCTCGAAACGGACGGCCCCATCTTTTTGGACAATTTGCCGGACGAATTCGGCGACGATTACAGCTTCATCATGAAAGACGAAATCGTCCCCTGGAGCCTATCAAGGCTGAATGATTGTGAGTAGTGTGGAGCCTAAATGGACGAGTGAAGTTTGAACTTACGATAAGGGCTTAAATTGAAGTGCAAAATGGCATTGGCGAGTAAAGCGTGAAATTCGCGAGTAAACCGCTCAAATTCACGAATAAACTGCCCAAACTCACGAATAAACTGCTCAAATTCACGAATAAACTGCCCAAACTCACGAATAAACCGCTCAAACTCACGAATAAACTGCCCAAACTCACGAATAACTGCCCAAATTCACGAATAAACAGACAAAACTCGCGAATAAACAGCCCAAACTGAGGAGAAACGGCAAGAATCGTTGAGAGAAATCCGATTCGCGAGTAAAAGTCCAAAACTCGCGAATAAACCGCTCAAACTGAGAAGAAACGGCAAGAATCGTCGAGAGAAATCCGAATTCGCGAGTAAAAGTCCAAAACTCACGAATAAACTGCCCAAACTCACGAATAAACCGCTCAAATTCACGAATAAACTGCCCAAATTCGCGAATAAACCGCCAATACTGAGAAGAAAGCGGCAGGAATCGTCGAGAGAAATCCGAATTCACGAGCTAATCTCAAGTAAAATGAAAACTGCCGAGGGTTATCGGCAGTTGTGTCAGTCTTTGATTAGTTTTCGTTCGAGAAGTTCGACAAGTTGATACATGATGGTGGCAAAGACGGCGATGATCATCAGGGCAAGCATTACGAGCGTGAAGTTGAAGACTTGAAAGCCATAAATGATGAGATAACCGAGTCCTTTCGCCGAGACGAGGAATTCTCCGACGACTACTCCGACCCAGGAGAGGCCGACGTTCACTTTCAATGTCGAGATGATCGTTGGGAAGGAGGCTGGTAATATGGCTTCCCGAAATTTTTGCGTTCTTGTAGCTCCAAAGGTTTGGAGCACTTTCAGGTAGTTTGGATCTACTTCGCGAAAAGCGGTGTAGACGACAATGGTGGTGATGATGATGGAGATGATTGCCCCCATCGAGATGATGGATGGAAATCCAGGGCCGAATGCGACGATGATAATGGGGCCGAGTGCCACTTTTGGCATGGCATTTAAAATGACAAGATACGGGTCCAGTGTTTTTGATAATCGGGGCGACCACCAAAGCAATGATGCCAGGACCGTTCCTAGCAGTGTTCCGATGATGAAGCCGAGTACCGTTTCGAATAGGGTCACGCCGGAATGTGATAGCAGTGTGCCATCACTCAACTTCTGCATGAAAAGCTGCCACACTTTTGTCGGGGAGCTGAATATGAGCGGGTCGATCCATTCCTTCCGGGAAAAGAGCTCCCAACTGCTGAAAAAAACAAGGAAAATCAGGATCTGATAAAGGCGAATGAGCCTGTTTTCCTTTTTCAAAGAGGATTTATATTGGTGATGGAGTTGATCAATATTCAAGGCTCTCAAGCTCCTTCCAGATTGTTTGGAATAGAATAGGGTACTGTGGATGGTTGCGTGCATCGAATGGCATCAGCTCACGCAGTTCATCAGATACTTCGAATGTTTTGTGCACTCTTCCAGGGTTCGGGGAAAATAGATAAATGCGGTCACTCATCGCTATCGCCTCGCCGATATCATGGGTGACGAGCACTGCTGTTTTCCCGAAGGATTTCAACGTTTCAAAAACAAGGTCTTCCAGCTTGAGCTTCGTTTGGTAATCAAGGGCCGAGAAAGGTTCGTCAAGCAAAAGGATTTTTGGATCGACCGCTAGTGTCCTAGCCAGCGCAGCTCTTTGTCTCATACCCCCTGAAAGTTCACGCGGGTACATTTTCCCTGTACCTCCCAATCCGACCTCCGTTAATAGCTTCAACGTTTTTATCCGTTCAAGTCCTTCATCCTTTTTGATTAGCTTCAATCCCAATAAGATATTTTCTTCGATTGTCTTCCAAGGAAAAAGATAATCCTGCTGGAGCATATAGCCGATGGAAGTGTCACTGTCTGCGTTCAGCGGTTTATTTTCGAGCAAGATCTTTCCCGAGGTTGGCGGAAATAGTCCGGCGATAATGGAAAGCAGGGTCGTTTTCCCGCAGCCGCTCGGACCTAGAAAAGAGACGAATTCACCTTTTTCAATGTCGAGGGAAATGTCCGCGAGTGCGGTCGCTGCCGTCTGATTTGAAAAGTAAGTATGGTGAATGTTTTGGATTCTTAAAAAGCTCATGGACATCCTCCTTACCTCTAGCTCTGCTAGTTTGCGGCTTTTTCGGCAAAATCGGTATTAACCAATTCATCATGGCTAATTCGTGAAGGAAGCTCGCCTGCTTCATCCATGATGTTTTGCAGATTGTTCCATTCTTCTTCATCAAGAATGGGGTCGGTGGCAAAGGAACCTTGTTCTTTGTAACGGTTGATGACTGTTTCCATCGTTTTGACATTGGTATCTTCGAAATACGGCTGAATGACTTTGGCGATTTGGGCAGCCTCATTTTCTTGGACCCAATCCTGTGCTTTCTGCAAGGCTCTTGTGAATTTTGCGACAGTTTCTTGGTCCTCTTTCAAATAGCTAGTTTTAGCCATATAAACCGTATAGGGGAGGTGGCCGGACTCAGTACCGAAAGAAGCTACTATATGGCCTTTTCCTTCTTCTTCAAACACACTGGCCGTTGGTTCGAACAGCTGCACGAAATCGCCGGTTCCGGAAGCGAAGGCTGTGGCAATATTCGCAAAGTCAATATTCTGGATAAGCGTCAAATCTGTCTTCGGGTCGATGTTATGCTTCTTCAATACATATTCGCCGGCCATTTGGGGCATACCGCCTTTTCGCTGGCCTAGGAATGTGGAATCTTTCAGCATCTCCCAATTGAAATTATCTATTTTTTCACGTGAAACAAGAAACGTCCCATCCGTTTGGGTTAATTGCGCGAAATTGATGACGGGGTCTTTCGAGCCTTGTGACTGAACGTAGATCGATGTTTCCGAGCCAACAAGAGCGATGTCCGCTCCATCGGTCAAAAGTGCGGTCATGGTTTTGTCGCCGCCTGCCGTCGTTTTCAGGTCGATGCTCAAGCCCTCATCCTTAAAAAACCCCTTTTCTATTGCTACATATTGCGGTGTATAGAAAAGGGAGCGGGTTACTTCGGCCACCCTGACCTTCGTCGTTTCCTCATCCTTGCTGCCACAAGCACCGAGCGGAATGACAAGCATGCTCAGAAGTAAAAATGCGACAACTGCTTTACGCCATTTTTTCAAAATTGCTTCCTCCTTGATAAATAGGTATTTTGCCTACAGTATCGTATGAAGGGAAGTGAAAAATGTGAATGCCTATCAAGGGATAAAAACGAGCGGATGTTTTACAATAAGATTAAAGAGAAAGGAGGGGGAAACTTGGAGAACGGAACGATCATTTCAAAACGGCGGTTCCCATCACCGCATCCACAAATCCATCTTTATACAGTTACATACATATCACAGGGGTTGAAGGTAAAGGGATTACTTGCTGAACCGGTCGATGGCCAAGTTCATGATGCCTTCTTATACTTACGTGGCGGAATCAAAAATGTCGGAAAGGTGAGGCCAGCAAGGATTGTTCAGTATGCCGCAGAAGGCTTCATCGTGTTTGCTCCTTTTTACCGTGGTAATCAAGGCGGTGAGGGAGACGAGGATTTTGCCGGCGAAGATCGGTTCGATGCGATATCAGGGTTCAATCTTCTTGAACGGCATCCAAGAGTAAATAAGGAGCACATTCATATCCTTGGTTTTTCCCGAGGCGGAATCATGGCGCTTTGGACTGGGATTCACTGCAGCAATGCAGCGTCGATCGTCACCTGGGGTGGCGTGTCGGACATGTTCTTAACCTATGTCGAACGGGTCGATATGCGTCGGATGATGAAGCGGGTAATTGGCGGCACCCCTACAAAATTCCCCGAACGGTATGAATACCGGACACCATTATTTGCGATTGAGAATTTCAATGTTCCCGTCCTGATCATTCACGGCGAAAAAGATGACAATGTAGCCATTGAGCACGCGTACCGGCTGGAGAAGAGACTGAAGCTGCATGACAAAGAAGTCGAAAGCTGGTATTTCCCTCAATTCACCCATTACTTCCCACCTGCCGTCAACCGAAAAGTAGTTGAAGATTTAACATCTTGGATGAAAAATAAAACGGAAAAATGGTAGAATGAAGTATAAACCAAGCTTACTGGCAGAAGGAGGAGAGACACATGGGCATGCCTATCGAACTCAATACGATGATCGTTACAAAAGGAAACGAAACCCGCGAACAAGAAAACATTTTCCGGCTGGCTAAAGATGGCTATCGGTTATATCCAATCGATATCCCCATCGATGTACGCAAAACGATACAATCAGACACAAGCGGAACTGCCGTTATCCAAAAAGTCGAATGGACAAGTGAAAAAACCATCATTACGTACGAGTTACTATCATTGAACTCCACTAACTAAATAAGAGCGCTTGCCTGGGATGTTTATCACTGCAAGCGCTTTTTTTTGGTTGGAAATCAGACCAAATGGTTCATAAATCGACAAACGTAACAGCTAATCCGGCCCTCCCCCTGATAATTCAACCTGAGCATCCGCTAATTCGTCCTAAGCGTCGCTAATTCGACCTATGCATCTCCTATTCGTCCTTAGCGCCGATAATACGACCTGCGCCGCCCCTAATTCGACCTAACCTTGTCACAGCAAACCCCCTGAGGATATTCAACGAATGGCATTAGAATAATGGTAAAATGGGGTAAAAGTACGTGGGGTGATTGTATGATTTTGGTCAGTTCTTGTTTGGCGGGTTTTGAGGTGAGATACAACGGTACTCACAGCCTGGATGAAAGGATTATGGAATTAGTGATCGAGAAAAAGGCTATTTCGGTATGTCCGGAGCTGCTTGGCGGTTTTTCGACACCGAGGGAGCCTGCTGAGATAATCGGCGGTGATGGTGAGGATGTACTTGATGGAAAAGCCAGGATCATCGAAAAGTCGGGCAAAGATGTAACGGCGTTGTACATAAAAGGAGCGAACCTTACGTTACTGAAAGCCCAGGAGGTTAAGGCTACGCTGGTTGTTTTAAAAGAAAATAGTCCATCCTGTGGAAGTGCCACGATTTATAATGATGCATTCAAGGGGATAAAAATGGTCGGGAATGGAGTGACCACTGCTTTGCTTAAACGGCATGGATTCACTGTCATATCAGAGGAAAGGTTATTCGAGCATTTGGATGAATATGAGATGTAGTGCTCTTGGTCAGGAAGGGAATATATGGGGGATGTCTACCTCTATACGTTGTTATTTTTTATACTTGCCGGCTATGTTGCTATACTCATCGATTCTGTTTTTGGCAATGGACGATTACGCCTTATTGAAATTAGTTTTCCGATTACCTTGATCGGGAGCTGGGGTTTATACGGTTATAAATTGGTTTTTCCGATCGTTTTTTGGATTGGGGGCAAAGGTCCTTTTTATTGTCATAGGGTTTGACTTTTTCCAAGCGGCAACGCAAGAATTAAGGTCTTCGGCAGTGATATAACCGCACTTATCATTTTCTTATCCAGGGGTATGCGTAACGAACTTCGCCATCCAAAAATGTGCGAATCTAATTCATTTGCGTGACGGTTTTGTTGGTTGGGTAAAATGTCTAAAATTATTTTTAAAAAAACTGGCCGAAGATACAAAGTGTATTTTCGGTCAGTTTTCGATCATTTTGTGAAATTCAGGTCCCAGTGGACGCCGAATTGGTCCTTGACCTTCCCGTACTTCGCTCCCCAAAAGGTATCCTGCAGTTCCATTAAGGGTGAACCTTTTGCACAGAGGGCTTCATATAAATGCTGGATTTCTGATTCGCTCTCGCATTCGAGGACTAGCGATATATTATTTCCGGCTTCAAGTGGGCTTCCTGGAAATGTATCGGATACCATGATCAACAGATCACCTTTTTTAATTTTTGCATGCATAATAAGGTCGTTCGCCTCTTCAGGAGTCGGGAAATCAGCCTCTCCGTATGTTTGCAGGTCGGTAATCTCCGCTTGAAATATTTCTTCATAAAATCCCAATGCTTCCTTTGCCTGTCTATCGAACATTAAATATGGCGTAGTTTGATGCTTCATTTGAACCCTCCTTTTTGGTCATTATCTTCTTTTCGACATGCTGAGCTTATCTTCCTTCATTATGGGAACTTATGCACGTCATCAACCTTTTAAAACGGTATGATTTTACACGTAATATGCATGCTTCTATTCGGGAATTGAAGTAAATACCATATTTAAGTGTATATTGGACTGGAAAAAAAGCACTAGTCGGCCGATATAATTAAATATAGATTGAAAATTTTAAATTTTGAGCATTTGGAGGTTACTTATTTTGAAATTGTCTGTATCAAAGAAATTATGGGCAAGTTTTTTGTCCATCCTTTTATTTATGGTGGCGATAGGTGTGCTGTATCTATTGATCATCATCGATTTGAATGGTAAATATACGTTTTTATTGGATGACCGGGTGAAAAAAATAAGCTTGGTTGAGGAAATGATTAATAAGCAGCAAGCAATCTCTAATGATGTTCGCGGATATATCATATATAAGGATTCTACTTTTTTAGAAAATAGGACGACGGTAAATGAAGAATTCGAGAAAGCATACGGCACTCTTGAGAAAAGCATGACATCCAAGGATGATCGTGCATTGTTGGAAGAGATCCATAGCACACAGCTTGAATATATGGGATTGGCTGAAGAGATAACCGTAAGCATGCAGCAAGGGAATATCGAGAAAGCGATGGAAATAGCAGACAATGCGATTGAGTTGGATAAAACGATCATGGATAATGCCGAGAAACTTGGTGACAAGCAGAAAGCATATATGAAGAAGACGAGGGAGGATTTGAATGAAAGGGTAAAGGAGATGGAGGTATTCATCATTTTACTGATAATCGGCGGGTTCATTTTCAGTGGCATTTTACCAATCATCCTTAGCCGAAGCATTTCACGTCCTGTCCGCAAATTGACGGAAGCGCTACGCCAAGTCGCTGCTGGCAATTTACAGGTGGAGGAGATCCGGATCCGGAACAACGATGAAATTGGTGAAATGGCTGGGGCCTTCAATTCAATGGTAGGGGGCCTTAAATCGATTGTCATCAATATGAGGGATTCCGCGTCACAGCTCGCTGTTCAAGCTGAACAAATGTCGGCAAGTTCAGAAGAGAGCTTGGCTTCCTCGGAGATGGTGTCCGCAACTGCAGAGGAAAATAGGACAGGCATGGCCCTTCAAGTCGATATTGTAGAAAAATCGGTCGAGTCCATGAATGAAATGGCCACTGCCATCAAACGGATCACCGAGAGTAATGTTGAAATGCTCATTTCAGCCGAGACCGTCAATGGACTCGTTCAACAAGGGTCCGATAGCATGAATGATGTAACATCCCAAATGAAAAATATAAATGTGATGATTCGCGAATCGGCGGATATTATGGAAAACATGTCGAGTCACTCCAATCAAATTCAGCGGGTGACGACATTCATTACCAACATTTCCGAACAAACGAATTTGTTGGCGCTGAATGCTGCGATTGAAGCGGCACGAGCCGGAGAACATGGGAAAGGGTTCGCAGTGGTGGCGGATGAAGTCCGCAAGCTTGCCGAGCAATCGAAAATATCAGCAGCGGAAATTGAAAAAATGGTCCAGGTCATTCAAGAAGCTACTGGAAAAGGAGTCGAGTCGATTAATATGGGAAGCAAGAAGGCGGAAGAAGGACTTGCGGCTTCGGCAAGCTCGCTTCAAGTATTTAATAACATTAAATCCGCAGTGGGAGAGGTGAATGAGCAAATTGCATCAGCGTCGTCTGCCGTTGATGATCTTCATGCGATGACCGAGGATGTGACTGCAGGTGCGCATTCCATCAAGGATATAGCGGTCATCTCAGCGGAAAGGGCAAATGATACAAGTGCAGCCACCGAAGAACAGCACACAGCGACCCAACAGATTTCCGAAGGAGCGCAAGCACTGGCAATCTTGGCGGAGAGCTTGAAAATGGAAGTGAGCCGGTTTAAATTTTAGTACGCTAATAATCGAAAAAACCTGACCGCCCATATGAGGTGGCAGGTTTTTTCGAGTAACGTTTTTTTCACGATGGAAGGGCGAAGCTCACTTTACAATGCTTGAGGAGAATTTCGACAATTCGCTTCGAAGCCAATCCATCTCCATATGGATTGGAAGCTGTCGCCATTTTTTGATAGGCCTCTTCGTTCGTAAGCAGATTATTGGTTACCTCGTAAATGCGTTCTTCATCAATTCCGGCCAATAAAAGTGTGCCAGCCTTGATTCCTTCCGGCCGTTCCGTCGTATCGCGCAAAACGACAACCGGGACGCCGAGTGAAGGAGCTTCCTCCTGCACCCCTCCGGAATCTGTCAGGATTAAATGAGATCGCGCAGCGAAATTATGGAAGTCAATTACCTCCAGTGGCTCAATCATATGAAGTCGCTTTGTTTCTTGAAAAACCTCATGAGCGATTTCCCGGACGACTGGATTTTTATGAATCGGGAACACAACCTGAATATCCCCATGTTCATCAAGAAGCCGTTTCACGGAACGAAATATCCCTTCCATCGGTTTCCCGATATTTTCACGCCGATGCACGGTCATCAATAGCATTCTATCATCATTCAATCCGGAAAGGATCGGATGCTTATAGTCTTTATGTATCGTTGTTTGCAAGGCATCTATCACCGTATTGCCAGTAATGTGGATGCTATCGGTCCGCTTATTTTCCAATAATAGATTTTTGGCAGCCTGCTCGGTCGGGGCGAAGTGGATGTCTGCGAGGACTCCGGTCAATTGGCGATTCATCTCCTCAGGGAATGGTGAATGCTTATTCCAAGTGCGGAGGCCTGCTTCAACGTGACCAATCTGGATCTTATTATAGAAAGCAGCCAAGCTTGCGATGAAAGTGGTCGTTGTATCTCCATGCACGAGGACGATATCCGGTTTTATTTGTTTCATCAGTGAACTTAATCCCTCGATGCCCCTCGTTGTAATATCCTCTAATGTTTGTCTGTCCCTCATCATATCCAAATCGTGATCGGGCTTTATTTGAAAACATTGCAAAACCTGATCGAGCATTTCCCGGTGTTGGGCGGTGACCACTACGATGGTTTCTATTTCTGCCTGATGTTTTTTAAGCTCCAGTACGACTGGTGCCATTTTAATGGCTTCGGGCCTTGTCCCAAAGACCGTCATGACCTTCAAACGTTGTTTAGACATGAAAAATTCCTCCTTCTGCTATCTGTCTTCCCCATTATAACGGGAGATTCATGATAAAAAGGGGAACGTAACAATAATTAACGGAATATTTACAATGTTCATAAGGAATTTATATTTCCTTAACCTTCCATTAATAACGGTCCATTACAATATAAAGCAGGAAGTATGAATGACCCAAGCATAGAGGTGATAGGTGAATATGAAAAGCGTCCTGATGATCGTGCAAAACTTTTATCCGGAAATCGGAAGTGCAGGAAATCGAATGAAAAATGTGTATCTTCATTTGAAAAGAAACGGATTTGAAGTAACGGTCATCACGTTGAAACCGAGTTATCCTAATCAAAGTTTGTACCAGGACACCCATTTTTGGGATGAGGAAAACATTGAGGAAGATGTCATCAGGATCGAACCGAACAAAGTGAAGCGGTATACAAGCAATATGGGAAGGCGCTTACTGCATTACTTGGAAGCAATGTGGCTTTTCATTTATACGATCATCCGTCTCGAAAAAAAATATGATTATGTATTTGTCACGACGCCGCCGATTTTCCCAACCATGGCTGCAGTCATTGCCAAGCGAAAAATGAAGGCTAAACTCATTACCGATGTAAGAGACTTATGGCCAGAATCGTTGATAGGTGTGGGGGTATTCGCAAACAAGTGGATTTTGAAGTTCGCATTCTTCCTGGAAAAAAAGCTGTATCGGCATTCAGATCACATTATCATCAATAGCCCCGGGTTCAGGGATTATATCATGGCCAAGGGGGTCAAGGAGGATACGATTCAATTCATCCCCAATTCACTTACTGGAGACGAGCTGGCGTTAAAGAATGTATTTACTCCCATTGCTGATAAAAAAATCAAGGTCGTATATACAGGAAATATCGGACTTGCCCAAGACCTGAAGAAATTGATCGCGATAGCTGAAACGTTAAGGGAACATAAGCAAATCGAATTCACGATGATTGGCTATGGCTATCGGATAGCTGAAGTGGAGAGGGAGATCAGTGCGAAAGGATTGGCGAATATCAAGGTCATTAATGCGATGAACAGGAGAGTGACGCTCCATGAAGTTTCATCCTCCCATATTGCGTATGTGAGCTTGGTCGAGAAAGATGTATTCGATAAGGTGCTGCCTGGAAAAATCATCGATTATATGTGTGTCGGAAAGCCGATTGTCGGTGATGTGGCGGGAAGGGCCAAGCAGGTGATTGCAGAGGCGAAATGCGGTTTGGTGGCAGATGGCCGGGATGTTGCAGAAATCAGTCGGCATATCTTGACCATGGCCAATGATCGAGCCCTGCGTGAAGAGCTGGGGGAAAACGGTTATGCATATGCGAAACAGCATTTTCTATGGTCGAAAAATATTAAAGGCCTCATCAATGTTTTGGAAGCGTAGAAAAATCCGGAAGTGGAGGACAACATGACGAAGAAGGTATGTATGTTTGTGTGGAATCACTTTACGAACGATGCAAGGGTTCTAAGAGAATGTACAGCACTTACTGAAGTGGGGTATGAAGTTGATTTAATTGCCATTCATAATTGGAAGTTCAAAGATTTGCCCAAAAAGGAGAAACACGAAAATGGCTTCACTGTCACAAGGGTCAATAACCGCTGGGAAGCGCTTCATAAAATTCTAAGAGTCGTAGGCAAAGTGAAGAAGAAGAAGTTTGAATTCGTGATTTTGGCCTTGGTGGTCTGGAATACGTTGTGGAACTTGAACTTGATAAACGGCTGGGTCGGGTCGGGAATATTGTTCGGGTCTCTTGCGCTCCTTGCGATCGGCACTCTGATCATGACTAAATCGAAGCTGCCGACATTATTAACGAGGAGCTATATTTTTGCTCAAATGATCTATCTTGGCAGAAAAAAGAAATATGATTTTTATCATTCCAATGATTTGAATACGCTCATGCAGGGAGCGATCAGCAGTAAATGGCTAAGAAGGAAAAAGCTGATTTATGACTCACATGAGGTACAAACGAGCAGAACCGGATATAATAGCCGCATTTACGGGATGATGGAGAAATCCCTGTTACTATTCGTCGATGAAATGATTGCCGAAAACCATACGAGAGCTAAATATAACGAAGACTTATATGGTCTCTATCCGAAAGTTGTCCATAACTATCCGATACCGACCACCCCGGAGGAAAGCACGTCCGTGAACTTGCATGAGCTGCTCCATTTGCCGCCCGATGAACCGATATTGCTGTATCAAGGCGGCGTCCAGATGGGAAGAGGTTTAGAGCAGTTGGTCGATGCTGTACCGCTGATCGAGGCAGGGACGGTAGTTTTTATAGGAGACGGAAAAATCAAGGATGAATTAATGAAAAAAGTAAGTGACATGCATCTTGAGGATCGGGTGAAGTTCCTGCCGAAGGTTCCGGTGGACGAGCTGCTTCATTATACAAAAAATGCCTATTTAGGTTTTCAAGTATTGAATAATGTTTGCTTTAATCACTATTCCGCTTCTTCCAATAAATTGTTTGAATACATGATGAGTGGTGTACCTGTGGTTGCCTGCAGCTTTCCCGAAATTCAAAAGGTGGTCGATAGTGAACAAATTGGTGTGTGTGTCGATTCACATGATCCTAAAGCCATTGCCGAAGGAGTCAATTTTTTACTGAAACATCCTGAAAAGAGGGCGGATATGAGCCGCAATTGCCTGAAGGCCCGCCAAAAATATAATTGGAAGCAAGAGAAGGAAATCTTTATCGAGATCTATCAAACTGCCTGAGCTAGCGAGTGAAGCAAATCATATTGAATAGGAGTGGTTTAGATGAAAATATGTACATTGGGGCTAGGTTATATAGGACTACCAACTTCTTTAATGTTTGCGAAACATGGTGCCGACGTCGTCGGAGTGGATATCCATCCTACTATCATTTCCAATTTGAACCTTGGAAAGCTCCATCTTGAAGAACCTGGATTGGAGGAGGTTTTGCATGAAGTGCTTGAATCCAAAAGGTTTCAAGCGGCATTAAAACCGGAATTTGCAGATGTGTTCATCATCGCAGTTCCTACGCCAAATAAAAATGACATGCACAAATCCTGTGACTTGACCTATGTCAAAGAAGCTACCGCAAGTATCCTTCCTTTCATCAAAAAAGGGAATGTCATCATCATCGAATCGACGATCGCTCCTAGAAGCATGGATGATCATATTAGACCGATGATCGAGATGACGGGCCTTACGATCGGAAAAGACATTTTTCTCGTTCATTGCCCGGAACGTGTATTGCCTGGCAGGATTCTGGAAGAGCTTGTTCATAATAACCGTATCGTCGGAGGAATCACGGAAACATGCTCATATAAAGGGAGCCTTGTTTATCAAACCTTTGTTAAAGGCGAGATCATTCAGACGGATGCGAAAACGGCAGAAATGTCCAAGCTGATGGAAAATACCTTCCGGGATGTCAATATCGCCCTTGCGAATGAGCTGACGAAGGTTTGCTTTGAGCTCGACATCAATGTATTGGATGTTATTTCGATGGCGAATAAGCACCCGCGTGTCAACCTTCACCAACCAGGTCCTGGAGTCGGCGGTCATTGCTTAGCGGTCGATCCCTATTTCGTCGTCGCAAAGGCACCAGAATATGCGCGAATCATCAAACTGGCCCGTGATACGAACGTATCAATGCCTTATTACATCGTCAATTGCGCAAGGATGATGCTTGAGGGAATCGAGCGGCCAAAGGTGGCGGTCTTCGGCCTTTCATACAAAGGGAATGTTGATGATATTCGGGAAAGTCCCGCCATCGATGTCGTCAATATTTTGATGGAGATGGAGCATATGGAGGTAGCCCTGCATGACCCGCATGTTCAATCTGGTATGATGCCGATCGTTTCGGTGGAGGATGCCGTCAGCGATGCAGACCTGATTCTTGTCTTGACTGACCATGATGAATTCAAGATCATGGATTATGACAAACTATCGAATCTGATGGCCAATAAAATGATCCTCGATACACGTAATTGCATTGATGCAACGAAAAACGAGCTTCCAATCGCTAACTTGGGCAATATCTATCAATACAAAACGAACACCATGAAAAAAGCTAGGAATAAAGCGATCATTTAAGCACTTCGGAGGGGGACTGACTTAAAGTCAGTGCCTTTTTTGATGCATTTTCAAGAAGGACATTGAGGGTATGTCTACAAATTGTAAAGGACCAAGCAAGGGCTTGGTCCTTTTGGATATTTTTTTAAGCGATCGGTCCGCCAAGTTCTTCAATTTCACTTGGGACGCTTCCGAATTTCTTGAAGTTTGCCCGGAATTGAGCGGCAAGATCAGTCGCCGATTGTTTATAAGCAGCAGGATCTGCCCACGTCTTGATTGGCTGAAGGACCTCGTCAGGAACACCAGGAACATGAAGCGGAATATCCAAGCCGAAGATTTCATCCTTGACCGTCTCGATGTTGGACAATTCCCCTTCAAGTGCCGCCTGTACCATGGCACGAGTGTATGCTAGTTTCATGCGGCTTCCAGTTCCGTATGCTCCGCCCGTCCATCCGGTGTTGACAAGGTATACTTTTGCACTGTGCTCGTCAATTTTATCACCAAGCATCTCAGCATAGCGTTGAGCGGGAAGCGGTAGGAAAGGTGAACCGAAGCATGTGGAGAATGTCGCTTCCGGTGAAGTTACGCCTCTTTCAGTACCAGCCAATTTACTCGTGTAACCACTTAGGAAATGGAACATGGCTTGTTCTTTGGAAAGCTTGCTGATTGGAGGCAGAACGCCTGAAGCATCAGCGGTCAAGAAAATGATTGTATTAGGGTGGCCTGCAATACTTGGATTCACGATATTATCGATCGCTTGCATTTGGTATGCTGCACGAGTGTTCTCAGTCAATGAACTGTCATCATAATCCGCTTTACGTGTATCAGGATTTACAACGACATTTTCCAAAACGGCACCAAAACGGATGGCATCGAATATTTGCGGTTCTTTTTCACGAGAAAGGTTGATCGTTTTCGCATAGCAGCCACCTTCGATGTTGAACACACCGTTAGTAGACCAGCCGTGCTCATCATCGCCGATCAGCTTGCGATTAGTATCTGCGGATAAAGTGGTTTTGCCTGTCCCGGACAATCCGAAGAATAAAGCGACGTCCCCTTCACGTCCTACGTTAGCAGAGCAGTGCATTGGAAGGATTCCAGCCTCTGGAAGTAGGTAGTTCATGATCGAGAAAATCGATTTTTTCATTTCTCCTGCATATTCCGTTCCGCCGATCAGGATGGTACGGCGCTCAAATGAAACGATGATGAACGTTTCGGATGCAGTTCCGTCCACTTCTGGGTCAGCCTTGAAGTTAGGTGCCGAAAGGATTGTGAATTCAGCTTCGTGACCCCTTAGTTCCTCTTCGTTTGGGCGGATGAACAAAGTATGGGCGAAAAGGTTATGCCAAGCATATTCATTGACGACACGGATCGGAAGTCGTGATGACTCATCTGCACCAGCGAAACCGTTGAAAACAAAAATCTCTTCTTTTGCTTTTAAGTAGTCAACTACTTTATTATATAGTTTATTGAACACATCTTCGGAAATTGGCCGGTTCACTGAACCCCAATCGACTTTATCCTTAACGGATGCTTCTTCCACGATGAATTTATCTTTAGGTGAACGACCAGTATACTTGCCAGTTTCAGCTTTTACCGCGCCGGTTGATGTTAAAACTCCTTCATTTCTGCTTAAAACTTTTTCGACCAGCTGTGGAACTGAAAGTTGAGTTTGCACATTGTTTCCCGTTAATAATTGGTGTAACTCATTAGAAACATCTACAGAATTCATATATGAGGTACCTTCCTTTGTTTAAGTTTTTATCTTACAATTAGTATAACACATTCATTTAAATAGTCTATACTATTTCATGTGATTTGTGATAATTTTCAACTGGTTGCATGACTCATTTTACATGGGCAGGAACCATGTCGGGATTAAATGCATATGCTTTAAAGGAAGTGGATTTCCTTTTCTTTATATAGGAAGTTATTCATAAAATGCACCGCTCGGATTGGTTTATTCATCTTCTTTTATGGTTCTTTTCGTAAAGATGTTGTTTTTTAAAACCCATTAATGACGGCTATCGAAATGTCTTGTGTCAAGATTGTCAGGGAATTGGGAAATGTTCTTGATAGAAAAGCATTGACAAATTCCGACCAAATACGATATTATCTTAAATTGTACGGATTCTCTTATCCCGAGTTGGTGGAGGGACAGGCCCTTTGAAACCCAGCAACCTGCCATATTGAACTTGACTCCAAGGGCAATCGCCGAAAATAAAGCGATGTTCTTCAAGGAAAAGTGGTGATGGTGCTAACCTGAGCAAGGTAAAAAACCCTTGAACGATAAGAGTGAAAGGATAGAAGACAGAATGTTAAACCTTTCCTCATTTGCCAGGGAAGGTTTTTGTGTTTTTTAATTAATTCTGTGTCTATAGTTGAAGCTAATAAGGGAAAACGAGTTCCGTAAAAAAAACAGGCTTTTGCCTACCACATACTAACTTCCAAGGAGGAAATATGATGTCAAAGAAACGTCTATTTACTTCTGAATCTGTTACAGAGGGCCATCCGGACAAGATTTGTGATCAGATTTCAGATTCCATTTTAGATGCTATCCTTGCTAAGGATGCAAATGCACGTGTTGCGTGTGAAACAAGTGTAACGACAGGTCTTGTGCTTGTTGCTGGTGAAATTACAACTTCCGCTTACGTGGATATTCCCCGCATCGTTCGTGATACGATCGCAGGAATTGGCTACACCCGTGCGAAATACGGTTTTGATGCCGAAACGTGTGCTGTATTGAGCTCGATCGATGAGCAGTCTGCCGATATCGCAGCCGGCGTCGACAAAGCTTTGGAAGCACGTGAAGGAAACATGTCAGAGGAAGAAATCGATGCAATCGGTGCAGGAGACCAAGGTCTTATGTTCGGATTCGCTTGTAATGAAACAGAAGAGCTTATGCCGCTTCCGATTTCATTGGCACATAAACTTTCATTCCGTTTGGCTCAAGTACGTAAAGACGAAACGCTTGCATACCTACGCCCAGATGGCAAAACACAGGTAACTGTGGAATATGATGAAAATAACCGTCCTGTCCGTGTCGATACAATCGTCATTTCGACACAACATGATGCAGAAGCCACGCTTGAGCAAATTCAAGCCGATTTAAAAGAGCATGTCATTAAAGCAGTCGTTCCGGCTGAATTGATCGATGCCGAAACGAAATACTTCATCAACCCGACTGGCCGTTTCGTAATTGGCGGACCTCAAGGGGATGCAGGTCTTACTGGCCGCAAAATCATCGTTGACACGTACGGCGGATATGCTCGTCACGGCGGCGGTGCATTCTCAGGCAAGGACGCAACGAAAGTTGACCGTTCTGCGGCATACGCTGCTCGTTACGTTGCCAAAAACATCGTGGCAGCTGGCCTAGCTGACAAAGCCGAAGTACAATTGGCATACGCAATCGGTGTGGCAGAGCCTGTATCGATCTCAATTGATACATTCGGAACTGGCACAGTTAGCGAAGACGTCCTTGTTGACCTAGTTCGCGCCAACTTCGACCTTCGTCCAGCAGGCATCATCAAAATGCTTGACCTTCGTCGCCCAATCTACAAGCAAACAGCTGCATACGGACACTTTGGCCGTACAGATGTCGACCTTCCATGGGAACGCACAGACAAAGCAGAAACATTAAAAGCACAAGCATAATTTATACAAAAAAAAGGTGCGCCGCTATTAGCGGCACACCTTTTTTTATAGGATAAATTTTGCCCGTAGAGGGAATAATTCATTAAACCCACTGAATGATTTCCCATCTGATTTTGGAAAAGTGGCTTACGCGTAAAATCGGAAGTGGCGTGAGAAGTCGCAGTTAATATGCGAGATATTGCCATTTTTTAAACCATTATCATGAATTAATCTAAAATAATGCGCTTTACTCGCGAGTTTAAGCAGTTTATTCGTGAAAATGGGCATTTTATTCGTGAAATTCGTACGTTTATTCGTGAATTCAAGAAGTTTACTTGCGAATTCGGGTCATGATGTGAAAAAGTCGCAGTTAATATACGAGATATTGCC
>NZ_LMBV01000032.1:35343-35455 GCF_001439925.1 Peribacillus muralis | reverse complement strand
GTGGCGACATGTGGAGCTGACTGATACTAATAGATCGAGGACTTAACCAACGCTTTGTAAAAAATGAAAAACCTTCTTATTATCTAGTTTTGAAGGAACAACGTTCCTTATT
>NZ_LMBV01000032.1:35216-35280 GCF_001439925.1 Peribacillus muralis | reverse complement strand
CGATGGTAGTTGGGGGTCTCCCCCTGTGAGAGTAGGACGCCGCCAAGCCAATATAGAGATCAGC
>NZ_LMBV01000032.1:23011-35211 GCF_001439925.1 Peribacillus muralis | reverse complement strand
CAGCCGGCTGGTCTTTTTTTGTGTATAATCATGACGAAATGAAGGGAAGGTAGCTGCTAATCCGGCCTAGACCCAGCGTAATTCAACCTATAGCGTTCTACATGCCAATTAAGCGTTTTATTAACATTCATGTTTATAGTGGTTGAATTGGGTATGAAACTGGCACGATTTTATGTCTTTAAGATATTAAACATAAAGTTATTGCTTTATAGTCATCAAAGACTGCTAGTATTTCAAATACCTTATTAAAAGGATCCTTGATCGGTGTACACGATGGAGACCGCATTTGATACGGTTACCATGCACGTCCATCAATCATTTTGGAACATGGGGGTTGGAGAACTGATTCTTTGTACCGTCTCTGAAAGAACACAGAATCTGATATATACAATGGTTATTGCGGTCAGGAAATGGCCAGGAGTGAATAAATGCATGGAACGCTATAAAAGGGGAGGTAGCTGTTAGTTTTTAATGACGAAATACTATGTAGAATAAGATGGGGTATACTATAAATGAAGTATGTTTTGATATAAGAACAATTGCTTTATACCTCTTTATATCTAATCATATAGAGATGAAGACATATGGACAGAATCCTTCGTTTCTGTAGGGATATATGTTAAACTTAACTTAGTTCTGAAACTGTCATTGGGGGAATAGCCGATGGATACCTCTGCTAAAGATGAAATGATTTTTTCGTTTGCTGAATGGTTGAAAGACCAAGGCAAATCAGATAATACGATTAAAACGTATACTGGTGTTCTTTCACAGTTTTGTGACCAGACACAAAAGATATTGTTGGAGGTTCATTCTGAAGAAGTTCAGGATTATCTGGATTATTTAGAAAATTGCAAGAAAAGTCCAGGGACAATTGAAAAACACTATATCGCTCTTAATGTATTCTTTAAATTTTTAGGTAAACCACAAATAATGCTGTCTGTTGAGCGTAAGGTTAAAGAGAACAAGCATGAGGTACCTGAAACTTTGAGTATAAAAGAGCAGGAAATCCTGCTAAGGGATATAGAAGCAGAGGGAAATCTAAGGAACATCGCCATCGTGTACCTGTTGCTGCATACCGGAATCCGTGTTTCGGAATTGTGTGACATAAACGGCTCTGACGTCATTTTGGAAAAAGAGCGAAATTATATTTTGGTCAGGAATGCAAAAGGTGAAATCGATAGAACCGTTCCCCTTACACAATCGGTTATACAGCATGTGAAAAATTATCTACATTCGTTAAAGGATAAAGCAGATCCTTTGTTCCTTTCAAGTTATAATCAAAGGATCACCCCAAGGTCGGTTCAATATATCCTAAAAAAATACAATGTGCATCCACATAAATTGCGTCATACATTTTGCCAAAGGTTAGTGGATAATGGAGTAGATATTCAAACGATATCCAAGCTTGCCGGTCATAAAGATTTAAATGTGACAAAGCGTTATTTAAAGGAAAAATCGTTGGATTTGGAACATGCGATTGATCAAACGTTCACTAAACACTAATTCATAGTAAGTAAAAAGGAAGGATCGGTCTTTCCTTTTTTTTGTGTGCATAAATTGCTGAGTGCGTACGGTCATTTTTGTGCCGGCAGGAGTGGAGCGTGAGGCGCTACTCGTGGGGTTGGGAAGGAGTAAACAGCCCGCTCGGAAGCAACCCGGTTCATTCGCTCGCTGCGGGCGTATTTCTTATATAGGTTATAAAAAACCCCTGTAGGGACGTCACTTTTGTTAAGTGCCTTCTACAGGGGTCTGTTTTTTTAGGAATCTTTATTTAACTGCTTTTTTCTTCTTTTTTCCTATTTTCATGATTACTTCATAAACTACCGGTACGATGACAAGTGTCAGCAATGTAGAGCTCACTAGTCCGCCGATAACGGTAATTCCCAAGCCTTGTGAGATCAGGCCGCTGCCTTCTGCGCCTATGGCCAATGGTATTAAAGCACCAATCGTAGCAAGGGCAGTCATCAAGATTGGACGTAAACGGGTAGAGCCCGCCTCGAGCAGCGCCTCGCGTGTAGGTAAGCCGGATTCTTCATTTTTGATTACCCGGTCCACCAATACGATAGCGTTGGTTACAACGATACCGATAAGCATGAGCACACCCATCATCGCGGAAACGCTGATGGTCTCACCGGCAATGAATAAGCCTACTAGCGCTCCGATTACCGTGAATGGTAAGGAGAATAGGATGGCAATTGGTGCTAACCCGCCATGGAAAGTGACGACAAGGACAAAGTAAACGATGGCGATGGCTGCCAACATAGCGATACCAAGCTGAGTGAATGATTCTTGGATATCTTCGGTTACTCCGCCATAGTCTACAGTGACACTTGCTGGGAGGTCTAATTTATCAACTTCTTTTTGTACGTCTTTAGTTACTGCTGCAACATCATCCGATTTGATAGTTGCAGAAACGTCGGCGTAAATTTTTCCGTCGCGTCGGCTTATCGTATCGGATGCCTTGCCTTCCTCAATTTTGACAACATCTTTTAAAGGAACTTCCATTCCCATTGGAGAAGTGATTTTCGTATTCTCGAGATCTTTTTTATCTTCGAATGTCTTTTCTTCTGTCTCTACATATACTTTGACTTCTTCTCCATCTTTCATGATTGTGGTTAGAGCGTCATCTTTGTTTGTATTTGCTATCGACATGCCAACTTGTGCGGCTGTTAGGCCAAGTTCACTAAGTTTCTTCTGGTCTGTCACGAGCGTGTATTGTTCATATGCATCGGAAAGACTGGAATCGACATCTTTCAATTGTTTATTTTTTGTCATGATATTTTGAATATCATCAATTACCGGTTCTATGTCTTTTTGTGTATTTCCATAGACGTAGAGAGTCGTTTGGTTGCTTGAGGTGGAAGTGAATTCTTGTTGCTTCCACGTTCCAGGTGAGTCAAGACTGGTTAAATGTTTAATGATCTTTTCTTTCTTTTCCCCGAAGTTTTCGGTATCTTCATCATAAATTACATAGAAGAGGGCCGAGTTACTGTTGCCGCCCATCATGCCACTCATCATGTTTTCACCGATAGTGTATTGGACTGTCTTCACATCATCTTTGTCCATTAGGTACTTTTCTACTTTTTCCGTTTCCTTTTCAATATCCTCTTTTAATTCGCCAGGGGCTGGGGTATAAGTTACGATAATCTGCTTCTCTTCATCTGCAGGCATGAAGCTGACACCTATGCTTGGAATGAGGAATAAGCTACCGACTAATAATAATATTGCGGTTCCGAATGTGATCAACT
This sequence comes from Peribacillus muralis, assembly GCF_001439925.1. Classification (GTDB taxonomy): domain Bacteria; phylum Bacillota; class Bacilli; order Bacillales; family DSM-1321; genus Peribacillus; species Peribacillus muralis. The sequence goes on along the minus strand of NZ_LMBV01000032.1, from coordinate 31,963 downwards.
TATGGCTTAATGACCAATTCAGTGCCCTGCGGTAAAACCCAGATAGCTTGCTTGGCTTTTCTTCATGTGATTTCAATTCTTTTTCGGAAAGGCCGTTTTTAAATAATGAGTCTGCCATGGCCGGTACGAGAGTGATGGCAATGATTAATGATGCGACCAATGCAAACACCATCGTTAAAGCGAATGGCATGAATAGTTCGCCAACAGGTCCTGTAACGCTTGCCAACGGCAGGTAAACGGCTACAGTTACGATCGTTGATGAAAGGATAGGGATGAACATTTCCTTAGTGGCGGAACGAATTAATTCGCCGCCTTTTAATTGTTCCCCTTTTAAGGCCATTCTTCGGTAAATATTTTCAATGACCACTATTGAGTCATCGACGACTCGGCCAATGGCAACGGTCATGGCCCCTAGTGTCATTACATTCAATGAGATATCCAATTGTTTGAGCACCAAAAGGGCTGCCAATAAGGATAATGGAATCGATATGACTGAAATTAGGGTCGTTTTAACGTTTCTTAGGAAAAGCATGATCACGATGATGGCAAAAAGACAGCCGAAAATGGCCTTGCTAATCATGGTTTCGACAGAATCCTTAATCGGTTTGGCTTGATCAAGCGTAGTATGTACGCTTACGCCATTAAATTCATCTTTAAACTTCGAAACCTGGTCTTGCACTTCTTCGACGATCGCGACTGTATCGGCATCAGGGGATCTTGTAACCTGTATTCCAATTGATTCGCTGCCATTCGTCTTCGAAATAGACTCAGCTTTACCTATGATTTTCACGTCGGCAATGTCCGATAATTTGACACTTTGCATTTGGGTAGCATTTGGTGCCATTTCAGGAGTGGCTGGCTTGGTTTGTGCCGCTGCTTGTCCTGGTGCTCCTGTTTGAGAGCCGCCCGTTAAAGGTATTTTGATGTTTTTCAAGTCTTTTAACGTGGAGATGTTTCCATCGACCACAATTGTTTTTTCTTTATCGTCAAAATTATATAAGCCAAGTGGCATGTTGACGTTTGCGGCTTGAATGACCTTTTTTACATCTTCTTCATTGAGTCCGTATTGAGCCATTTTAGCTTGATCGAATTCAAGGCTTCCCTCATTAACTTGTTGACCGGAAATCGTTACGGATGTTACCCCGTCAATTCCTTCAAGTTTAGGAACTAATACTTCTTCAACATTTTTTGTCAAAGCAGGCAAATCAGAATCCTTATCGGTTACACTAAGTGCGGCAACCGGAAAAGCATTTAATTCTAATTTGGAAACGCTTGGATCGTCGACGCCCTCTGGCAGTTCAAGCTTCTCCAATGCTTCTTTCACATCTTTTACAGCGTCGTCCATATCTGTGTCATAATCATATTGTAATTGAACGGAAGAAACATTGGCCATGGAAGACGAACTGACCAATTCGACTCCTGACAAATTGGTGACTTTTTGTTCAATTTGGTCTGTGAGTTTATCTGCAACTTCTTCAGGTGCAGCTCCGGGATAAACGGTGGAAATGCTTATTAAAGGGGTGGAGATATTTGGAATGGTTTCTTGTTTCATGTTTAAACCGGAATATAAACCTGCTGCTACGATGATGATTGTAAGCAACCAGATTGCCAGTTTATTCTTTAAAGAAAATTTAATGATCGAATTCAAGCTCTTTACCCTCCATACATAATATTGTGACTAACTGGTCATAGACTCAAATATAAAGCATATCAATTGCGATTGCAACAGAATGTAATCCTCAGTCATATCGTTGTGATTTCAAAGGTTTTAAGATACAATGTGGTTGAAGTGACCGAATGGTCATATGTGGACAATATTTAGAGGATAGGATGAATCTGATGAATGAAAAACATAAAATGATTATAGATAAATCGGTAGAGCTTTTCTCGGAGAAGGGCTACCATTCAACCTCCGTTCAAGAAATCGTTGAAAAGTGCGGGATAGCAAAGGGGTCTTTTTATAATTATTTTAAATCGAAGGAAGAGTTGCTTGTATCCATTTTTAAACACTTCTATGAAGCATTGATGGACTCGCTTCTCGACTTGGAGCTGGATGCTTCCATATCTAATAAAGAGAAGTTTTTAAGGCAAATCTCCGTCCAAATTGAGCATATGACGGGTAATACCAATTTGATAAAAATGCTGATGCAGGAACAAATGTTTCATATCAGTAAAGAATTGGATCAGTTCTTACATTATATACATGAAGAAGGCCTGATTTGGAACAAACGTAAAATCATGGAATTATACCCGGAACTACCTGCGGAATTCTTGCCGGACTGCACAATTATGCTGGATTCCCTTTTCAAAGGATATATGAGCATTCTCATGAGGAAGAAAGATGCTTTTGAAGTGGAGTTATTTCCTAACTTCTTCTTGAATAGACTGAATTCGCTAATCGCTAGCCTACAAAACATGGAAGACCCGCTATTGAAGCAATTCCCTTTACCTACATGCACTTTGCAGGATCTGGACACAGAAGAGGAAATCCATTTGATCATCACAAAGCTGTTGGAAGTGGAAACCCGCAATGAAGAAGGAAAGGAAACGAGTAAGAATACGAAAGCTTTGAGGGCGATTCAAGAAGAGCTCTCAAAAAATAAGCCAAGTCCGATAATTTTAGAGAGCCTTGTTTTATTTTTGGACAAAAGCGAAAAGAAGACCCCTTTATATTCAAAGTTTATCTTATCTATGAAGGAATATTTAACAAATATATAAATGGTTTCAAAAAGGGGACAACGTCTCCTTTTTATTTGCCACAAAAGTCACGATTGAGTTTAAATGATACGGATTAGGAAAAAGTATATGTAGTGAATAGTCGTTTTTTACATTATTAGTATTGGGGGGATAAGAACATGAGATGGAAAAAAGGGATGTTGATTTATAATGAGAATGCGGGGAAGCACAAATTGGCAAAAAACCTCGAAGGGTGTCTTCCGGTTATCGCCCCGCATATTGATGAGTTTCTTATTCTGCAAACCAAGGAAAAAGGCGATGCATTCCGTTTCTGCTTGGACTATGGTGAAGACATGGATGTGGTTTTCGTATTAGGTGGAGATGGTACAGTCCATGAGTGTGTAAATGGCCTATCGCCACTGACGAAGCGACCGTTGTTCGGGATTTTACCTGGAGGGACGTGCAATGATTTTTCGAGGACATTGAACATCCCCCAAAATGTTCGTCAAGCTGCGGATGCTCTTGTTAATGGAAAGGTCCGCCCCATTGACATAGGGAAGGCTAATGACGCGTACTTTTCTAATTTTTGGGGAATTGGCCTTATTTCCGATACCTCGAACAATATAGATGATCAGGAAAAAAACCAGTTCGGAAAGATAGGTTACTTATTGAGTGCTATTAGAACGATTGGCGATAAAGCCGCCTTCCCCTTTAAAGTTGAATATGACGGGAAACATATAGAAGGGGAAGCGATCATGATCCTGGTCATGAATGGGTCATTCATCGGGACCAATTCATTGCCTTTTCCGATGCTGAATCCAGATGACGGAAGAGTTGGCGTTGCCATATTGGAAAATGCAAGCCTTAGTACTTTTTTGGAAATAATAACGATGAAACGTACATGGACTGAAGATCCGGGCTCGGATTCGGGAGTGACTTATGTACAGGCGAGTAATGTCACCATTGAAACGGAGGCGCCGCTTAGCGTGGATATGGATGGAGAAAATTATAGCCAGACTCCCGCGAGCATTAAAGTGCTTGAGCATCATTTATCGGTATTGACCCCCCGTTAGAGAAGCAGGGAAGTTTATGGTTGATTATGTTGTTTTTGATTTATTGATTCCTTATATCTGCAATTGTTTCCAAAATAAGATAAAATATAAGAAGAAACATCAATTTTTGCAGGGGGAACACATATGGTTTACCAGGTAAGATTGTTAAAGGGGATTTTTGAGCCTTATAGGTGTCGTTATCAGCTGCAAAATGCTGAAGCGGTCACCCGGTTTGGAAGTAAATTGCTATTGTTATATTTTCTAAGTCTTATCGTATTCACTGTGGCTGGGTATTTTGGCATTGGTTCTGAATCTTTTTCCAAACATATTTCGACGATGAGTGTAACTGAATTCGAGACGGGAAAACTGTTAATCATGGGCGGCAATATGATTGTTGGCCTAATCTACCCTTCTTTATACATATTTTTAGCATCTCTATACTTTTGGATTGTCGCGGATATCCCTTACTTAAAGTTAGTTGTTGTTCAAATGACCCTATTTTGTTTGCTGTTATTGGAAAAGGTCTTGCTGATCCCTCTTTTCATTTTGCTGGATATAGGCAATGATGGTAATCCTTTTTCTTTCGGAGTTATAAGTCAGCATTTTCTCAGTAGTGATTACTTTATACACGTTTTCAGTGAAATCTCCATTTTTCAATTTTTCATTATTTTCCTGCAATATTTTTATTTAAAGGGATTTTCAGAACGAAATAAGTATTTCATTTTCTTAATGATAGGTCTATTTTATTTGGCTACTTGGTTTGTTAAAGCCTTTTTGGCATACATCCATGTGGGAGTATTCGTATAAGGCGGGTGAAGGGAATTGAAGGGGAAATGGAAAGTAACCGCGGTCTCCGTTGCGTCGGTCGTTTTGATAGCCGTTAACTTATACCTTATTGAAAAGAAAGAAAGCAAGGTGGAACGAACCGTTTTCGTGGAAAACTGGACAAAGGTAAAAAAAGATACCATTACGGCTACCATTCAAACAAAAGCTGTAGTGAAACCTGCAGAAGTGCATGATATATACTTCGATGCGAAGAATAACGACTTTCGGAAATTCCTCGTAAAAGAGGGCGATGAAGTTGCCGCTGGGTCGTCATTATTTGAATATACGACAACGGAACTTGACGCACTAAAAGCGAATTTAACAGCGGAGAAGACAGCTGTTGAAGGAGAGGTTTCAGGGATTGACCAATACGTAGCGAAGTTAAGGGCATATCAAGGGAATTTGGAGCGTGATCCTTCTAAAGCGGTCATAGATGACTCCATAGAACAAAAGTTGAACATTGATATAACAACGAGCTCCTCGGACCTTATAAAAAGTAACATAGAGCAAGAAATGTACAAGCAAGAGCTCGAAAAAAACCGCTTGAACGAAAAAGTGAAGATGTTAAGTGCCCAATTAAGTTCAATCGAGACACAGGCCAACTCAATAGAAACGACAACTGAGGCTGGCGGAATTGTTAAGAATATCAATAAAAACCTTAATAACCCCATTATATCCATCGCTTCAGCAAATATGGGAATTGAAGGGGATTTCTCCGAAAGTGAGATGAAAAAGGCTGAAGTGGGTATGACTATAAAGGCAACCGCCCCTGATTTAAAACAGGAATTGAAAGGGAAAATAAGCCGTATCCATTCTTATCCTGCAGAAGAACCGACGTTAAAGAACGATAACAGGTTTCCGTTTCAAGCCATGATCGAATCCGAAGGCGGAGAAGCGGAGCCATTGATGGTGGGGTCCAAGGTCGATCTTTCCGTAATAACCAACCAAAAAGCGGGTGTGCCATCCATCCCTGTAGGTGCTGTTCATCAAACTAAAAAACCGCATGTGTATAAATTGACGAAAAAAGGCTATGTAGATAAACACTACGCTACATTGGGGCTTAAAGCAGAAGGAAAGCAGGAACTTATAAAAGGACCGGCGGTGGGTGATTTCATTGTAATGGAGCCGAAGATGGTGTCTAAAAACCATTCTCATTTTATTACGCCCGTTCATTTTGAAAAAGTGAAGACTGATACCTTAAAGAAATTCACCACTAGGGAGAAGGTAAGGTATTTGCTGCTTGGCATTCTTGAAAAATAAGATGAAGGAAGGGGTTTGATTGATATATCTGTATAATTAAATTAGGTGAAATTAAGAGCCGGAATTAAAGTTGAAACGTATATAATACTGAATTTTCAGACACATTAAAACATTTTTTATACGTTTGACAAGAATAAATATTTACAGATTAACATTTTTAGTATAATATTTTATTATAAGTTAACTCGCTTAATCTTATTCAAGAACGGGGGACCCAATTTTGTGGATTCTTTCCGCTAGGGGTGAATTCAGAGATGAAAGGGCATTTTGTGTTTCCAATCCTAACCCGACAGCTAACCTCGTCAGCGTCTTCAAGGGAACATGTGTGAATATTCACGCCAATAAGAAAATGACACATGAAGTGTCTTTTTTTTCGGCGTAAAGATAGAGTTTTTCAAAAAAAGAAAAATTACTTTCTTTCTATTAGTATCTGTTTCCCTTACCGAGACAAATGTTTTTACATCAAAGACTTTATGGAAGGTGAGGAAAGTAAATGAAAAAATTTAAATTAAGTTTAGCAAGCCAGATTTTCATTGGTTTAATTCTAGGGATAATCGTGGGAGCCATTTTTTATGGTAATGCGACAGCCCAAAACTTCTTACAGCCATTCGGGGACATTTTCCTAAGAATGATTAAGATGATTGTTGTGCCAATCATTGTATCAAGCTTGATCGTTGCAGTTGCCGGCGTAGGTGACTTGAAAGCGGTAGGTAAACTTGGCGCTAAATCATTGTCATACTTTGTAGTGGTAACCCTTACAGCGATTGCTGTTGGTCTAATTTCAGCTAATATCATCCAGCCAGGTGCTGGTGTGAATATGAATAATCTGGAACAGACGGATATTTCCACTTATGTGGATACAGCAGAAACGAAGCAGCATGAATCATTTGTAGACACACTCGTACACATTGTACCGTCCAATCCAGTTAAAGCGATGGTAGAAGGCGATATGCTTGCGATCATTTTCTTCTCCGTGTTATTTGGACTTAGTATCGCAGCTATTGGTGAAAAAGGTAAACCCGTTTTCCGTTTCTTCCAAGGTACAGCTGAAGGAATGTTCTACTTAACCAATATGGTCATGAAATTCGCTCCAATTGGGGTATTTGCCCTAATAGGTGTGACCATTTCCAAGTTCGGTTTGGAATCTTTAATTCCTTTAGGCAAATTAGCTCTTTCTGTATACGGAACAATGATTTTCTTTGTAATCGTCGTTCTTGGCCTTATTGCAAAATTTGTAGGTTTCAATATCTTTACGTTAATTAAACTCCTTAAAGAGGAATTGATTCTTGCATTCTCAACAGCAAGTTCAGAAGCTGTTCTTCCGAAAATCATGGAGAAAATGGAGAAAGCGGGATGTCCGAAGCATATTGCTACATTCGTTATCCCGACTGGATATTCATTTAACCTTGATGGCTCTACATTATATCAAGCGTTAGCAGCTATCTTCATCGCTCAAATGTATGGAATTGATTTGAGTGTGTATGAGCAAATTACGCTAATGCTAGTGCTAATGATTACATCTAAGGGAATTGCTGGTGTGCCAGGTGTCTCCTTCGTCGTTCTTTTAGCTACATTAGGAACAGTTGGAATTCCAGTTGAAGGTTTAGCATTCATTGCTGGTATCGACCGTATTCTTGATATGGGACGTACAGTAGTTAATGTTATCGGTAATTCACTAGCTGCAATCGTTATCTCTAAATGGGAAGGTCAATTCAACCCTCCTTCCGCAGAAGAGTTAAAACAAGTTTCTTAATACCGAAAATCCAGAGTGATAAGTCACTCTGGATTTTTTTTAATGTAAAACACGATTTCGTCAATCCGCTGAACATGTATGACATCCTCACATCTCTGAGACCGTTGATAGATATTTAAGAGGTTACGGAAAGCCTTGCTTACCTTCTGCCCTTCCCGTTCCCGTCCTTTTTCCGGTTTGCCCTCGGCTCGATTCTTTTGTGCTCCGCTTCCTGATTTCATTTTTCTATAATGTGGATATATAAATGTGTCGAGTTTGTTCATTATATAAGAGGTGAAGGTGCAGTGCGTTTTTCCGTTTATTTCGAGAGGATAAATAATCTCGGTTATATAACCTACGTCAAAACCAAAAAGTTTGATAAAATAACAGTATTGATTAATGCTCGGAGGGGGTCAGGTTATGAAGAACGATAGCGATGATATACTATATATGCATATGCAGGCATCCGAGCGGTTTGTCCTTTTTAATGGACTAAATTTTCGGGAATTTGCTTATTCCCTGCCATCTGCCCTGGATTCCATCTTATTATTGAAACATCAATTCGATGGTGGGGAATACAATTTGAATGTGCTGCTAGAGAGCGCATCATCCGAGACCATTGCCAAGCTTCTTAAAGAAAATGTCCGCGCTTATGGCGATTTCTGCTGGATTGACTTTGAAGAAGCGGAAGGGCTGGATGAACTGGACGGAAGTGAGTTGGCTGAGCTCTTATATTTAGGACATACCAAAACACATTTGCAGCCTCCTTTTTTTCGTAAATTGAATAATCAATATGTGTATCTCGCTCAGGACGACGGATGGTTTAATAAGGTTTATTTTCGATCTCTTTCGACATGTTATTTGATGCTGGGCAATCTTATACCGCTCAAGCTGGAGCTGCTAAAAGTAGAGCGGACGTGGTTCGGAATCCGAAAGAGAAAAGAGTTGACGGCCATCCCGTTAGAGGTCATTTCTACATTGGTACCGATACTTGCAGAGGGCGTTGTTTTTTCGTTTCGCGATGTTAAGTACTCAAGAGCGAAAATAGAGATACCCATCTGGGTCGTTGGGGATTATTTGAACATGGATGAAATGCAGGAAGATTTCTTGGAACGGAATAATGATGACCCAGATATATTCGTCATCTTCAGCAGGAAGGAAAAAACATGGGATTGCGTCATCAAAAATGACTCCTACACTTGAATTTTTCAACTCCTTTATAGACGTCCATCTTCTATAGATCAAAAACCTTGGAATTTCAGGAGTAAGACGTACTATCTCATGCATAAAAGATAAGAGGGTAGTTCGTGAGCGGCACTTAGAAATCATTGGGCACCAATGAAGGAAGTTTCGCTTTCCCCAGCATTAACAGGCTGTAAGGTATCGATGGAAATGAAGGTTTATGGT
>NZ_LMBV01000032.1:22759-22939 GCF_001439925.1 Peribacillus muralis | reverse complement strand
GTTGCCACAGGACGTGGCGAATTTATCCTGTGATTCACTGTTAGTTAATCATTGGAAATGCACCAATGAAGGAAGTTTCGCTTTTCCCCGCATTAACAGGCTGTAAGGTATCGATGGAAATGAAGGTTTATGGGTTATCCCAATATAATTCAAAAGGAAAATGTGGGTAAAAAACAGCCC
>NZ_LMBV01000032.1:22593-22707 GCF_001439925.1 Peribacillus muralis | reverse complement strand
GAATTTATCCTGTGATTCACTGTTAGTTAATCATTGGAAATGCACCAATGATGGAAGTTTCGCTTTTCCCCGCATTAACAGGCTGTAAGGTATCGATGGATGAAGGTTTATGGA
>NZ_LMBV01000032.1:0-22503 GCF_001439925.1 Peribacillus muralis | reverse complement strand
GAATTTATCCTGTGATTCACTGTTAGTTAATCATTGGAAATGCACCAATGATGGAAGTTTCGCTTTTCCAGTTTTAGTGTAAAATGTTACAATGAACATGGTTAAAAGAATATTGGAGGGTAATAACTCATGAAAACTAAACTAGGATTGCTTTATGGTGGAAAATCTGCGGAGCATGATGTTTCTATGCAGACGGCTTTAGCGGTCATTAAAGCTCTCGATTTAGCAAAGTTTGATATATATCCGATTTACATAACAAAAGAAGGTTCATGGATAAATGGACCGCGATTAACGGCACCTGCCGAGAATGTCGAGGCGCTGACTTTTTTACCTGAAAAAACGACTTCCCCGCTTGCGCTTCAAGCACATTCAACTGATGAAAATAGCGAAGGGACTGGATATGACGTCATTTTCCCATTGCTTCACGGACCTAATGGAGAGGATGGAACAGTTCAAGGAATGCTGGAACTATTGAATCTTCCTTATGTAGGGAATGGCGTTTTAGCTTCGTCGGCTGGAATGGATAAGGTTATCATGAAAAACATCTTCGCTCAGGCTGGGCTTCCTCAAGTGAAATACACGTGGTTCATTCGTTCTGAATGGGAAGCGAATAAGGAAGCTGGAATTAAAAAGGTTGCAGATGAATTGGGGTATCCTTGCTTTGTTAAACCGGCCAACCTAGGTTCGAGTGTCGGCATTAGCAAATGTGATGATGCGCATGATTTGGAAAAAGCGGTACGGGAGGCTTTTCAATTCGACAGGAAGATCATCATTGAAGAAGGGGTCATAGCTCGTGAAGTGGAGCTCGGCATTCTAGGCAATGATGATCCTGCTTGTTCGGTGGCAGGAGAAGTCATCCCTAAGAAAGATTTCGCCTTCTATGATTACTCAGCAAAATACGTGGATGGGAATTCGGCGATGGTCATCCCGGCTGAGATAAACGAAACTGACTATGCCGCAATATCCGAAATGGCGATTACGGCATTTAAGTCATTGGATTGTTCCGGATTGGTCAGAGCCGATTTCTTCCTGACCAAAGAGGGTAAAATCTATATTAATGAAGTGAATACAATGCCTGGATTCACGCCTTATAGCATGTTCCCGCTATTGTGGAAACACACAGGTCTGGATTATCCAGCGTTAATTGAAAAACTTGTAAAACTTGGTTTGGAACGTCATCACGAAAAACAGCAAATCAAATATACAGTCTAATTATCAGGGGATGTCTAAGTCATCTTCGAAAACCGTCAAATGGTCATTAATTTGATGGTTCCAAATCAGCAGGAGCCGGGGGAATTTACTGGTTTCTGCTTCATTTGGTTAATGGGTAGGAGAATGATTAACGTTTAGAAGAATGTAGGAGGAACAAAATGATAAAAAGAACGCTAAAACAAGTGCATGAAATGGCAGAGGGATTGAATGATATCACACCATTTCAATCCATAGCAATTCAAGGGGTAACCATCGATTCAAGAACAGTTAATCAAGGATGTTTGTTCATACCGCTTAAGGGTGGGCAAGTGGATGGCCACCAGTATGTCAAACAGGCTTTGGCAAAGGGGGCGGCCGCCTCTTTTTGGCAAAAGGATGTCCCGAATCCACCTATTGATCTACCGATCATCATTGTCGAGGATACTGAAAAAGCACTGCAGGAATTAGCGCGATCTTACCGCTCTCAACTAAATATAAAGGTAGTGGGGATTACGGGCAGCAATGGGAAAACCACAACGAAGGATATGACGGCTGCGCTGCTTGCCACCACGTTCAAAGTTCATAAAACAAATGGTAACTTCAATAATCACTTAGGTTTGCCACTCACGGTACTTTCAATTGAGGAGGATACCGAGGCCGCTGTTCTGGAGATGGGGATGAGCAGCCGCGGTGAAATCGAGTTTCTAAGCAAAATGGCAAAACCTGATCTAGCCATCATTACCAATATTGGTGAATCGCACTTATTGGATTTGGGGTCACGTGAGGAAATCGCAAATGCCAAGCTGGAGATTGTCGAAGGCTTGTCCAAAGAGGGTGTGCTCATCTATCATGGAGATGAACCATTGCTTCGCAATCGAATCAAAACGGATTTCCCTGATTTGAATGTAATATCTTTTGGGCGAACCGAACAAAATGACCTATATCCGCAGCTTATCACTCAAGGGATGGATAGCACAACGTTTACCATTGCGTGTGATGAAACGCAAGTTGAATATGAAATACCCGTATTAGGCCATCATAATGTTCTTAATGCATTGGCAGCCATTTTGGTTGCTAAGGAGTTCGGTGTGGATGATTCCGCGATCCACAATGGTCTGTCAACCATTCAATTAACAAATATGAGGATGGAAATGGTCGAGGGAGCAAAAGGGCAGAAAATCATCAATGATGCGTATAATGCCAGTCCTACTTCAGTTAAGGCTGCTGTCGAATTGATTGAGGGTTTATCCGGTTTCGAGAAGAAGATTCTCGTCCTGGGAGATATGCTGGAGTTGGGGCCACAGGAAAAAGACTTTCATTTGAAAATTGGTGAATTGATTTCTGGCGATAGGATTGATAAGGTTTACACCTATGGACCATTAGCCGAGTATATTGCCAAGGGAGCGAGCCAAGCATTTACTGATGAAAGTGTTCGTTCTTTCCAGGATAAGCAGGAGCTTATTGCGGAGTTGAAATCATCTACTCAAGCAAATGATATCATTCTTGTGAAGGCGTCCAGGGGCATGAAGCTAGAGGAAGTAGTTCAAGCTTTACAAAAGTAAAGAGTTAAATAAAGGCCGCTTCATATTGAAGCGGCTCCAGACTGCAGACATACTCGATTAACTTGGAGTTTGTCTGCAGTTTTTTTAGGTTAATAAAACTTGTACGATACACGAGTCTCACATTGAAGCGCATTTTCCGCAGGAGTGTCGCACACCCGTTTCAATCAACTCCCAGTTGGAGAATCTCAACTTAGACCGTTTCATTGCACTGCAGGAGATCCCTTATCCAGAGGCGGTCCGTGAGCCTCCTCGGCTTTTCAGCCTGTGGTGCCTCGTGAAGATGCGCATTTCCCGTAGGAGTGTCATACACCATTCTGTATGAAGCTTAAGGTAAATCCACTATTAGACGGTTGGAGGTTCACTATCGCTCGTTGCTTACGACTAAGAGGCGGTGGGGGTTGCGTCTTTCTTTACTGCACTTGGCATTGGAAAGAAGGTCGATTGTTAGTGATTCGGCCCATGGTCGTATTTAGAAAAGTGTACCGACAATTATATTGATATCATCATCGATTTCGGAGTGCCTCATCCTTGATAGCAAAAGCTGTTGCAGTAGTTCGTGGGTTGAGAGATGTGCATTTTCAATGAATTCCTTTTCGATGCCTTCAGTTCGGTCGGCGGCTGAAGGGTTTGGTGTTTTAGAAAGGCCGTCTGAATAGATGATGAAGCGGCTCCCGGGATCGTATTGAAACACTATTTTTTTTATGGGCATATCAGGAATGAGACCTATGTGGGCAGCCCCTTCACTCAACTTGAGGATAAGATTGGTATGTGGGGCATGTGTGATGGCTGGGGGGTGTCCACAGTTCACATATTCAATGAGTCTATCCTTAGTATTGACATAGGCAATGAAGGCTGAAAAGCAGGCATTGATTGTATCTTCCTTATGCATTCCTTGGACTAAACCTTTCATATGCTTGTTCAGTTCCTTTGTTATGATGATAGGGTCGCTTACCCGTTTGAGCAGTTCGGGAATCAAGGTGCGGATGGACATATGTATAAGTGCTGTATGAATGCCTTTTCCGCACATATCGACCATGATGAAGGCGTATTTCCCATCACTTACCTCGGTCCAGTAGAATAAGTCCCCCGATAATTCAGTGGAAGGCTGGGAAAGTCCATTGATCTCGATCTGATTATTTCGGATTGGCACAGGCATGCATAAATGTTGGAATTTTTTTGCTATGCGGAAGCTGCTTTCTGACTTCTGATTTATCTTTTCAAGTTCTTGTCCCTTCATCTTAAATGAAAACAGGTGCATGCTTATATTTTGCAGTGATGTTAATTTGATTTTGACCTCCACTGGATCAGCTGGGATCGGAAGGGTATGGTAGTAGGTCCTTTTTGGTAAAGAAGGAGGGTTCGTCATTTCTTTAGATCGTTTGTAAATAAATAAAATGGGAATTTCAAGCGATTCGGCTAAGGTGAACAACTCCGTTTGTTGCCAAGAATCTTTCGATAGGTGCAAAGGTAGAATGAATAGTGATTGCAATAGGTCCGTTGATTCTTGGAATAGATGCATTTGTTTGATTGGATTTTCCAAAAAGGTGACTTTCTTGTTCATCGTTTTTAAAATGAGACAAAACTCCTTGCATACAGGTATATCTAATGTGTATATATTCATACAACCTCCCTAATAAATCGTTAATAGGTCTATCATACTGTAGTTTACGTTATTTTTTTATAATTTTTTTGTTATATATTGAATCATTATACATTTATGTGCTGTAATGCCCATTATTCATTGGGGGGGGATAGGATTTAAGGATTAAGGATGTGCAAAACGATGCATGCTATAAAAATGATTGTTGAAACTATCCGGTTGGATTACATATCATATGATAAGGAAGGATCTTGGTTTCGCTATGTTGCTAATCTGTGGGTGAATTCCCAATCAACCTGATATAATTTCGTTTTATGAAGCAATCTTTACGAAAAGAGCATGAATAAAACAGGTAAAAATTAGTTGAGATTCATTCAATACAGAATCCATCTCTTTATAATTGGATATAGTAAGTATGTAATCAATTTGATGAAACAAGTCCTTAACGGCTCTGCCCCTATTCTATCCCATCGCTTTTTTTAAACGGGATACGGAGGCGAAAATAGCATGGTTGGTGTTCGGCTTTCTTATTTTTGGATCGATCTAAAGTTGTAAGGATAAAAGAATGGGTCGATTTCCTTTATTGCAATAACAGTTTGAAAATGGTAATATGAAGTACGAGTTTAAATGTCTTATCATTGATGATTAATTTAATTAATCTGGTTGAGGCAACAAAATTGTATGTTCTTACATGTTTCATGAGTTCATTCTTGAGATTATTTTAGATTAAATAGGCCGCGCGTCTGGTCATATATAAAAGCTGCATCTCTTGGCGGCTTTAGTAGCTAATAGGGAATCAAGCCGCATTTTAGCGCTTTTCCACTTCTGCAAATCCTCAACGCACCGGGCCTGTTTTGTATAAGAATCTTGGCTCTCGTCAAGTTTTGTTCAACAGTCTTTTTAAGTCTGTAGAATAAGGTGCAGCAGCCCTCACCTGAATAAAGCGGTGTAACACCGTTTATGCTACTTTTAATTTTCCATATTGAATTTAATTTTGGTTACATGTACTTTTAAAAAGATGAGCGTATGTTAAAAATAACTGTACACGTGCGCGAAGCTAAAAATGCCAGTGAATGCTCGTGCTGGTATATTTCCTTTTTAAAAAATCATATTGAGTTCATTAGAACTAAAAGGCAGACATACTTTTAGGTGATAATGATAAACTTTTTCATAAGAGATAAAGTAGAACATCCGTCATGATGATGAGGATTTGAACTAAAACATCTGTGCATCATTTTTGAATGCACGTGTAAATTTACGATATAAAAAGGAGTACGAAAACATTGACATTGTTTAGCGAATTAGGATTAGATAGAACGTCCATGAAATCAATCGAAAAAATGGGATTTGAGGAAGCAAGCCCGATTCAAGCCCAAACGATACCTCTAGCACTTGAAGGTAAAGATATCATCGGTCAAGCGCAAACGGGAACAGGTAAGACGGCAGCATTCGGCATCCCGTTGATGGAGAACATCGATATCAATAATGAAAACGTGCAAGGGATCGTCATTGCACCTACACGTGAGCTTGCGATCCAAGTTTCTGAAGAGCTTTTCAAGCTTGGTTACGGAAAACGCGCTCGTGTTTTAGCGGTTTATGGTGGACAAGATATTGACCGTCAAATCCGAGCTTTAAAGAAAAAACCGCATATTATCGTTGGTACACCTGGTCGTCTTCTGGACCATATCAAACGTAAGAATATTAAATTAGGCGGAGTGCACACTGTAGTCCTTGATGAAGCGGATGAAATGCTTAACATGGGATTCATTGAGGATATCGAATTAATCCTTTCAACGGTTCCTGATGAAAGACAAACGTTGCTTTTCTCAGCGACAATGCCTGATCCGATCCGTAAAATCGCTGAAAGATTCATGCATGAACCAGTTTTAGTACGCGTTAAAGCGAAAGAAATGACTGTGGATCGCATCGAGCAATACTACTTGGAACTAAAAGAAAGTGAAAAATTCGATACACTAGCACGTCTTTTCGATATTCAAACACCGGATCTTGCGATTGTCTTCGGACGCACGAAGCGCCGTGTCGATGAATTGGCTTCTGCCTTGAATATTCGCGGCTACATGGCTGAAGGAATTCACGGTGACCTTAGCCAGGCAAAACGTCTGTCTGTATTGAAAAAGTTCAAAGAAGGAAGCATCGATGTACTTGTTGCTACTGATGTGGCTGCACGTGGTCTTGATATTTCTGGCGTAACACACGTATACAACTTTGATATTCCTCAAGATCCTGAAAGCTACGTTCACCGTATTGGACGTACAGGTCGTGCGGGTAAACACGGTATTGCCATTACGTTTGTAACACCAAGAGAAAGAGGCCAACTGCATGCAGTTGAACATACAACGAAAAAACGTATGGAAAAACTTAAAACTCCTACATTGACTGAGGCGTTGGAAGGTCAACAAAAAGCAGTAACTGAAAAGATCCTTTCTACAATCGAGAATGATGATTTAACATTATACCTTGGTCAAGCGGAAGAATTGTTACAAAAACATGGTGCGGCAGACTTAGTGGCAGCCATGCTTAAATCAATGACGAAAGAACCGGATCAAACGCCGATCAAGTTAACCGAAGAGTCTCCATCTCCAATGCGTCGCAACCGCGGGGGAAGCAGTTCTTCCAATAACAGACAACGCAATGGCCGCAGTTCTTCAGGCAGAAAAGATTACGGTAGCGGATCAAGCAAACGCCCAAGCACGAACCGTAAATCTAATGGTTACGGCAACCGTAGCACTAGCCAAAAAAGAGAAAAATCAAATAAGATCTAATTAGGGATGCCGCTCATTTGAGCGGCATTTTTTTTATGTGTACGTGCTATTCCGCCAGGTTTTTTTGAAAGAAATGTTTCAAATGTGTTTAATTGACACGGATTAATTATAGTATAATGGAGGAAAGTGAACTGGCTGTTGTAGTTGCTTTCAAGTACATCCTTATGTTGAAGAGGAGAGCTCATGGAACCGGAGAATCGTATATCGAATAAAGCCTTGACCGTCTGGAAAATAAGTGGACTTATAGGTTGTTCAATCACTTGGGTTATAGGAATTGCGTTACTTGTGCTTACCATCGTTTTTAATTGGTCATATTGGATGATTGGAGTGTTGATCATCTTTTCGATCATCCAGGCGTATCTGACCATCTTCTTGATGCCGGGGGTAAAATGGAAAAGATGGCGCTATGAAGTCAGAAATACGGAAATTGATATCCAAAGCGGTATTTTCGTCATAAAAAGAACACTCATACCGATGATTCGGGTTCAGCATGTCGAAACGAAGCAAGGGCCTTTGTTAAGGAAACATGATTTGGCATCCGTTGAAATTTCCACTGCAGCGACCATGCATGTTATACCTGCTCTTGATCTTGATGAGGCAGATGAACTGAGGCGGTATATCTCCAGGATGGCCAGTGTGGAGGAGGAAGATGTCTGAACCTAAAAGGCTTCACCCTATAGCTGTAGTGCTTAACATCTTGAAATCGATCAAGGAATTAGTTGTCCCTTTTGTTTTGGTGGTCATAATTCCTGGGAGGAATGAAGGAATCCCTGGGTGGATACAGCCGCTAGTCATTACCGTTATTGTCCTTTTCCTGATCGTTCTTGCATTCGTTCAATGGTTCCGTTTTACTTATCGTATAGAAGATGGCGAATTCAGAATTGAGTCTGGAGTGATCGTAAGGAAGAAACGGTATATAAAGCTTGATCGGATACATAGCATCGATATTTCAGAGGGGATCATCCAACGGTTATTTCAGCTGGTTAAGGTGAATATTGAAACGGCAGGCGGAGCTCAAGCTGATGCGGTTTTATCTGCTATCAGTAAAAGTGATGCCGAACGAATCAATGCTCTCATAAACGCCGAAAAAAACTTAAAAGCGAATGATTCGGTAGGAAAGGTAAAAGATGAATGGGACAGTGGTGAAGAAGTGGTGAGCGCTTCTGCCGTTTATGAGCAGACGTTGCCGCAATTAATATTCATGGCTGCCACTTCGGGAGCGGTAGGGGTCTTTTTATCCGGGGCAATCGCATTTATTTTGCAGTTTGACGAGATCATTCCGTTTGACCGGATATTTAAGAACTATGAAGACTTTCTTGGAATGGGCACCGTTATCTTGACTTCTTTTGCGATAATGGGCTTATTGGCAGTTTATGCTTTGGCCACATTAAGCATGGTCATGAAATACGCTTCTTTTACCGTGTTGAAAACGGAGGAGGAACTCATCATTTCGAGAGGCCTTCTCGAAAAAAGGCAATTGACCATCCCTGTCCAAAAAATACAAGGAATCCGAATCGTTGAAAATTGGGTACGAAGGCCATTGGGCTTTTCGACCGTTTACCTTGAGTATGCTGGAGGCAGTGTCGAAGACAAAGAAAGCTTAACGATCATGCTGTTCCCTTTCATCAAGAAGAAGCATTTACATGAAAAACTAGGTGGGATTTTACCAGCTTATCAAACAATCACGGAAATGACCCCGATACCAAAACGGGCAATATCCCGCTACATATTGCGTAAGATGATCTATATCATCCCGATCATCGTTGTTTTATCTTGGTTTTTCCGACCATGGGGCTTCTTATCTCTACTGCTATTACCGTTGGGGCTCTTTTGGGCTTATATGCAATATAAGGACGCGGGATGGAGCGTAGATGGAGATTTATTGCTTTTGAGCAGTCACTTGTTCTCTAAGCAAACCTTGATTATGCAAAGAAGCAGGATTCAATCGATTTCGTATAAAAAGAGCTGGTTTCAGAGTAGGAAGGAACTAGCCACGATGTCAGCCTCGATTAAGTCCGGAGTACGATCCCGGGTCGGTCTGGTCGTGGATGTAGAAGAAAAGGACTGCCGGACAATTGAATCTTGGTATTTACCTAAAAAAACAGTCGACTCCCAATGATCGAATGGAGAGAGTCGGCTGTTTGTCCTACCATTTTTTCCTCAGGTATAAAGGGGCGGTCATAATGCCTGTCGCCAGACCAGCCAAGTGGCCGACAACATTGATTTGTGGCTGGATGAAGGTCATGATGATGGCGATTCCGGTCAGCGTATAGACTGTATTTCTTTCGTTGTTCGAGAAGCTGTTTTTATTGAATAGCACAAGGTAAAGAAAGAATCCGAGTAAACCAAATATTGCACCGCTTGCTCCTATGTGGGTATAAGTGAGCGGCTTAAATAAGAAGGTCGCGGCATTGGCCAGGATTCCGGTCGACAAAAAGAAAATCACGAATTTGAAGGAGCCGAGAAACTTCTCTAGGGCTGGTCCGAAGATGGCAAGCGAGAAACCATTGAAAAGTAAATGAGAAAACGTGCTATGTAGAAAGATGGGAGTGACCAATCGCCACCATTGTCCATCAGCGATGTATAAGTTTACACCTGTCCCATAATAAAAAAGTACATTGCCGGGAAATATGGGGAAAAGGACGAGAACGAAAATGAGCATCATGATGAGAATGAGCACGGTCACAGCTCTGTAGGTAGTGGTGTATTCCCGGAAGCTTTCTGTTCTTGTAAACATAAATTCCTCCTTATCATCGTTTTAATTAGGAACTATAGTATCATCTTTAGGTAAAAGAGTCCTCCTAATACTATGCAACATATCAATTGAATAGAAGAGGTGTCAAAGTGATTAAAGGGATCGGTGTGGACATAACGGAGTTGGATAGAATGGAAACAATGATTGAGCGGCAACCGCGTTTGAAGGAACGCATATTGACAGAAAAGGAAATCCTCATTTTTGAGGGGCTGAGTGGCAGAAGGAAGATCGAGTATTTGGCTGGGCGTTTTGCAGCGAAGGAGGCTTTTTCAAAAGCTTACGGTACAGGGATCGGTAAGCACTTATCTTTTCTGGATATCGAAATCAGTGCGGACGATAAAGGAAAGCCGGTTATTTCCAAGCCGTTTTCCAAAGGGGTTCATCTGTCGATTAGCCACAGCCGGGATTATGCGGTTGCCCAAGTCATCATCGAGAGGGTGGAGTGAGTTTTGTCCGATCGGGTCATAAACCTTAAGGTTGTCTCATATACATTTAGTGCTATAGGGAGACAAGGCCCGGTAGAAGGTACATGGCAGAGTGGGTGCTCTAAGTAAGGTTTTTAGCAGGATCAATGTTAGGTCCGCGTCTAAAATACTGACGAGTCTAAGACATCAGTCGAGCCTATGTCCGGATCCTGCCTTTTCCTCTCCCTTTTACGTTCAAATGACAAAAAGGGGTTGAAAAGATGAAGAAGATGTTAATGCTTTTTGCAGGGATCATGCTCTTGCTTGTTCTTTCTGCTTGCGGCCAAAAATCACAGAGTGATGTAGTGGGTGAATTGAATGACAAGCTCGGCGAAATGAAGGGGTATAAAGCTAATGCGAAGATGACATTGAAGATGGGAACGGAACCTCAAGTATATAATGTGGAGATTTGGCATAAGGATCCATCCTTTTACCGCGTAAACTTAAAAAATGAAGAGAAGGATCAAAGCCAGATGATTTTGAAGAATGATGATGGAGTGTATGTATTGACGCCCGCTTTGAATAAAAGCTTTAAATTTCAAAGCGAATGGCCAGAAAACAGCAGTCAGGCTTATTTATTCGAGTCGTTGGTGAAAGACATTACGGAAGATAAAACGGCGACATATAAAGAAACGGATAAACATTATGTCTTTGTAACGAAAACCCGCTACCAAAACAACAAAATGTTACCTTATCAAGAGATTACTATAAACAAAAAGGATTTATCTCCTGTCAGTGTAAAAGTCATGGACCCCGATAAAACAGCGTTAGTCCTTGTTGAATTTTCTAAGGTGAAATTCGATACGACTTTTGATAAAGAT
This sequence comes from Peribacillus muralis, assembly GCF_001439925.1. Lineage (GTDB taxonomy): Bacteria > Bacillota > Bacilli > Bacillales > DSM-1321 > Peribacillus > Peribacillus muralis. Next base: position 11,327 of record NZ_LMBV01000032.1, on the reverse strand, counting down.
TCATTTGATATGAAGAAAAACATGACAAGTGCACAGCTTGAAGCACCTGTTATGGCCGAAGTCCAAAACGAAGGCTTTGCCGTCAAATATCCTGAAAATATTGGTAATATGAGCTTGACTGAAGAAAAGGAAATCACGACCGAAAATGGAGAACGTGTCGTTTTGACATATGAGGGCACAAAAAGCTTTACATTGGTTCAGGAAAAAGCTGAAGTGGTCCAAACCTCCGTTTCAACGAATGTAAATGGGGATCCGGTTGATTTGGGTTATACTGTCGGAGCCATGACGGGAAATACGATTGCGTGGACTTTCGAAGGTGTGGATTATATGCTTGCATCAAAGGATCTGACGCAGGTAGAGATGATGGAAGTGGCCCGCTCAGTTGGGAGGGATCCAGTCAAATAAGTTTGCCGAAACAAGCTGATGTTTCCCGTCTCCTTATGAAGGTTTCTTCTAGGAAGAATAGGCGGGGAAGCAGCTTGTTATCATTTAACATTCCTTTATCCGGCAGGGAAGTGCACCGCTTTGATGAAAAAGCGCTTTATCTTTCCAACCGTTGGTTATAGAATGGTCGTATAATGAAAAGCAAACTTAACTAGTGGTTGAATCTTATCTTAGAGCAGGGGAAGAAGGAAATGTGCTTGGAAACGAAATTATTTCATCGAGATACTTGGGCAGAAGTGAATTTGGATCATATTTATGAAAATATTTCTTCAATGAAAACAAGGCTGGGAACGGGCGTTAGCCTGTTCGCCGTCGTTAAAGCGAATGCGTACGGACATGGGGACTGTGAAGTGGCTAAAACGGCGCTTGATGCAGGGGCTGATTTTCTTTGTGTTGCTTTTTTGGATGAGGCTTTGGCTTTACGGAAAAAGGGAATAACTGCGCCGATCCTTGTACTTGGAGTCTCAAGGCCTGAAAGTGCGGCACTTGCTGCCGAACAAAGGATTTCCGTGACAGCTTTTGATGAATCCTGGTTGAAAAGTGCGAAGGCCCATCTTGAACCGGGGCAAGTCCTGCACGTTCATGTCAAAGTGGACAGCGGTATGGGTAGAATTGGCATACGCGATGAAACAGAGCTCGTGAATGTGGAAAGTTTGCTTAAGCGGGAAGCGTGTTTCAACTTTCAGGGGATATTCACTCATTTCGCAACGGCGGATGAGCTTAATACGGATTATTACGAAGAACAGCTGGCTGTATTCAAACGGATGCTTACTGCCTTGACAGGGCGGCCGGAGTATATCCACGCCGCCAATAGTGCAGCATCTTTAAGGTTTGCCGATCCGGTATGGAATGCGGTAAGGATGGGAATTTCCATGTATGGACTCACCCCTTCAATGGGAATGAAGCCAATATTGCCATTTCCATTAAGACAAGCCATATCCTTGAAATCCAAACTGGTCGCGGTTAAGCAGCTTGTTAAAGGTGAAAGTGTAAGTTATGGAGCGACCTATACGGCTAAAGCAAATGAATGGATTGGAACCTTGCCGATTGGATATGCTGACGGCTGGATTCGTAAGCTGCAAGGTCAGGAAGTGCTTATAGATGGAATCAGGGTGCCGATTGTCGGTCGAATATGCATGGATCAATGCATGATCAAGCTGCCTACGTCTTTCCCTGTAGGTACGGAGGTCACACTCATAGGCAATGATGGGGCTGAATCAATCACTGTCGATGAGATCGCGGCAAAACTGGAAACGATCAATTATGAGATAACCTGCATGATAGGAGCAAGGGTGCCCCGCTTATATATAAAAGGCAATCAGCAAAAACACGTCCGCAACTTCATCTTGGAATGACAGGATTGTAAAAAAATCCTAAGATTGTGAATAAGATTTCCTTTATTATGCTGATAATAGGATTGAGAATAGAATATACTCTTTGCAGATAGGCATTTTAATGGTAATATTGAAAAGGATATATAATAAAGGTGTGTAGTGATGGTGGAGGTGTATGTTTGTGTCTGAATCCAGCGCAACAAGAGAGATATTAATTCGATTACCTCAAAATTTTTTAACAGAGCTAGATGGGTATGCGAGTGAAGAAAATGTAAATCGCAGTGAATTTATTTATCGTGCCACAAAAATGTATCTTCGTGAACGTAAAAAGAAAGAGTTTCGTGAATCAATGAAACGCGGTTATATCGAAATGGCGGCCATTAATTTAACGATTGCTTCTGAAGCTTTTCAAGCTGAATTCGAGGCTGGTCATTGCGTTGAACGATTAGTTAGCGGAGGCTGAGCCATTGATTGTAGTTAAGCGTGGTGACGTATACTTCGCAGACCTTTCCCCGGTAGTCGGTTCAGAGCAAGGAGGGACCCGTCCGGTATTAATTTTACAAAACGATATAGGTAATCGCTTTAGTCCGACTGTGATCGTGGCAGCCATTACAGCTCAAATCCAAAAAGCGAAATTGCCAACACATGTTGAGATTAATGCAAAAAAGTACGGATTCGAGCGGGATTCCGTCATTTTATTGGAGCAGATCAGGACGATTGATAAGCAGCGTTTAACTGATAAAATTACGCATCTTGACGAGCCTATGATGCAAAAAGTCAATGAAGCTTTACAAATCAGTTTAGGCCTCATTGAGTTTTAGAGAAAAAGTTTCCCGTAAATGCGGGCGTTATTATAATACAAATCTTTCCTGATTTTATTTAGATGGCACGATTCCCTATAGGGAATCGTGTTTTTTTTATGGGTCGTTTCCATGAACTAAACGGCGCTCCATATAATCGTGAAGCTGCAGTGGGACTTTGGACAGCAGGAAATATAAAAAAAATGACGAATAAAAACAGTATGCAATTATCTTTGGTTGGCAGTCTTCTTGTTTTTATCTTTGGGATATGTTTCGTTTATTGGGATGTCGGGTATATAGTTATGTTGTAAATACGCAAAATCCAAATAAAAGTGCAATGAGTAAACTTAAATGGAAATATCATTACAGTTAGATAACATCGACGTGACGAGAACAGGAAAACTTGGCAATTGTGTTAGAATGGGAGGATATTATGAATCAATTGGTTTACGATTTCATTAAGCAAAATCAAGATTACATCCTGAATGAGTGGATGAATATCATGAAGGAAAGTACGGACGAGAGATTAATCAAGGTCGTCTCCGATCGAATGTTCACGCAAACGAGCAGTGAATTTATAGAAATGATCATCGCGAATGTTGATAGTAAGAACAAGGAATTTACATTGAAGCTATCTGATTTTGCCGAGAAAGTCGTCCAATTGGGATGGCCTCTCACTTTCGTCAATGAAGGGCTTCATAAATTCACGTTAATTGTCATTAATGGAATGGTGGAAAAAGGACTGGTGACTCCAGATAATCAAGTTAACCTTGTTAATCATTTAGATAAGTGGGCCACACCGATAAATAATGAAATCGTCAATATATACACGCAAACCTGGGAAAGAACCGTTTCGATGCAGAGAATGGCTCTGCAGGAACTTTCGGCTCCGCTCATTCCTGTATTGGAAGGCATTACGGTCATGCCGCTGATAGGCACCATTGATACGGAACGTGCCAAACAGATAATGGAAAACCTCTTGACCGGAGTGGTTAAGCATAGATCTGAAGTTGTCCTTATTGATATAACGGGTGTACCGGTAGTGGATACAATGGTTGCCCATCATATCATTCAAGCGGCGGAAGCGGTCCGCTTGGTTGGAGCTAAATGTATACTTTGCGGCATTCGACCCGAGATAGCTCAAACGATCGTTAATCTTGGAATTAACTTAAATGAAGTGATTACAAAAAACACATTGAAAAAAGGAATAGAAGTCGCTCTGGAATTAACGAGCCGCAAGATCGTAGAGGTGGAGGGGTAAGCATGAGGATTCCGATATTAAAGCTTTATGACTGCTTGTTAGTCTCGATACAGTGGGAATTGGATGACGTTACGGCCCTCCAATTTCAAGAGGACTTACTGCATAAGATTCATGAAACAAGCGCGAATGGCGTTGTCATAGACATTACCTCGATAGATTTTATAGATTCTTTTATCGCAAAGGTATTAGGCGATGTCTTTAGTATGTCTAAGCTTATGGGGGCAAAGGTTGTAATTACGGGAATCCAGCCAGCTGTTGCAATAACATTGATCGAACTTGGAATCAGTCTCGATGATGTTCTCACGGCGTTAGATTTAGAGAAAGGCCTGGAGAAATTACAACAGGAATTGGGGGATTAAAGAATGGAGTTCCAATCCTGCGTAAAAATAATAAATGAATGGGACATTGTAGCTGCAAGGCAGCTAGGAAGAAATGTCGCTAAAGAGTTGGGATTCGGTACTGTGGATCAGGCAAGGATCACAACGGCTATAAGCGAATTGGCCCGAAATATATATCTATATGCTGGACAAGGCAGTGTATGTATAGAAAAGCTAAACGAAGACGGAAAGTCAGGATTGAAAATCATCGCAGAGGACCAAGGACCGGGAATTGAGGACATCCGCAGAGTCATGGAAGATGGGTATACCACTTCAGGGGGACTGGGTGCAGGGCTTCCTGGAGCCAAACGTTTAATGGATGAATTCGATATTGAATCGATACCAGGTGAAGGGACTACGATTGTCGCTATGAAATGGCTCCGATAGGGGGGAACTATGGATAATAGGGAGAACATGGAGAAAAAGTATCTTGAGGCGCTTTCTACTTATCTTAAAGATCAAAATGAGCAGGCACTCTACCAAGGGCAAAAGATTAGCCGCCTACATATAAAGTACAATATATCTCCAGAAGAAATCATCAGTATGCATAAAAATAACTTAATCGATCTTTATCCTGATCTACCGGAAAAAGTGGTGGATTCGTTCGATTTCTTGCTTGAGGTCATGATGGGCTATGGAATTGCCTACCGCGAACATCAAAGTCTTAGACATCAACAGCAGGAATTGAAGACGGAAATAGAAATCGCCGCTAACGTTCAACATACTCTTTTGGAAACGGAAATCCCTGACATCAAGTCTCTTGAAATCGGGGCGATTAGTGTTCCTGCCAGACAAATGAATGGAGATTATTATCATTTTGTCGAAGATGAAAATGAGTGTATCGGAGTAGGGATAGCTGATGTCATCGGAAAAGGGATTCCTGCGGCTTTGTGCATGTCAATGATTAAATATGCGATGGATAGCCTTCCCGAGCATCGGCATGAACCGAATAGTGTGCTGGAGAGTTTGAATCGTGTGGTCGAGCATAATGTTGATCCGAGCATGTTCATAACGATGTTCTATGGTTTGTATGATCCGCATAACAGGCAATTTTCCTATGCTTCAGCCGGCCACGAACCGGGATTTTATTATGACGCCGCAACAGGAACCTTTAGTGATTTGGATGCGAAAGGCCTGTTGCTCGGTGTTGATAAGAAAACGAGGTATCGCCAATATGAAAAGAAGGTGAATGGCGGGGATATGATCATCTTGTTGTCGGATGGAGTTACGGAATGCAGGACGAATGATGGGTTTATAGAGAGGGAAACGCTTATTGGTTTCATTAAGAAGAATATGCATTTACAAGCCCAGGAAATGGTGAATAATATATATAAGCAATTGGAGAAAATGCAGAACTTTCAGCTAAGGGATGATTTTACATTAATAATTTTAAAATCAAAGGTTTAGTATTTTTTCCTCTGGGTATAGATATAGGAAATGAATGAGGATTTGAAGAGGTGGGTCAAGGATGAATATAACAGTGGATGTTAATGAATTGAATACAGAATTTATAGTAAAACTAAAAGGTGAAATCGATGCTTATACTGCGCCGAAGCTAAGAGAATCACTATTCCCAATATCAGAGCGGGAAAACGTCAAGATCATTATTGATTTAACTGAAGTTTCCTATATGGATAGCACGGGTCTTGGGGTATTTGTCGGTGCATTCAAAAGCGTCAGGGCAAATAATGGCGAGTTCACTTTAGTTGGTTTATCAGAAAGGCTACGACGTTTATTTGATATTACAGGTCTTGCAGATATCATTGATATAAAAAGTAGTACAGAGGGTGGGTTAGAATGAGCCAAGTATATGATTACATTGAAATGAAAATACCTGCAAAACCCGAATTCATCGGTGTCATTCGTTTAACACTTTCTGGAATAGGCAGTCGGATGGGATTTGCGTATGAGGAAATCGAGGATTTGAAGATCGCTACAAGTGAAGCTTGTACAAATGCGGTGCAGCATGCGTATAAGGACTCCGAAAAAGGTGAAGTGAAGGTTAGTTTTGGCCTTTATCCAGACCGTTTGGAGGTCATGGTTTCTGATAGTGGCAAGAGCTGTAATTTCGAAGAAGTTCGCCAAGGTCTCGGTCCATACGAAAATGGGCAAAAGGTTGAGCTTATGCGAGAAGGAGGCTTGGGTCTTTACCTCATTGAAACACTGATGGATGATGTGAAAATTCACCAGCATGACGGGGTTACAGTTTTTATGACTAAGTTTTTAGAAGGAGAGCAGGTGGAGATGGATGCAAAAACAGTCTCAACCTAATCAGGCACAAAGAGAAAAAGTAAATGAATGGATTAGAGCGTATCAGGAGAATCAAGATGACGAAGCGCAAAGTAATTTAGTCATCCATTATAAAGGTTTGGTTGAAACGATCTCACGTAAGTACGCAAAAGGCAAGTCGTTTCAGGAAGATATTTCTCAGGTCGGCATGATTGGTTTATTAGGTGCCATTAGACGATATGATGAATCCTTCGGCAAAAGCTTCGAAGCATTTGCCGTACCTACCATAATCGGTGAAATCAAAAGGTTTTTGCGTGATAAAACCTGGAGTGTCCATGTTCCAAGAAGAATAAAGGAACTTGGACCGAAAATCAGGGTGACGGTCGAGGAATTGACCACGACATTGCACCGTTCGCCAAGAATCGATGAAATAGCCGATAGCATAGGTGTGACGGAAGAAGAGGTTTTGGAAGCGATGGAGATGGGAAAAAGCTATCAAGCTTTATCTGTCGATCATTCCATCGAAGCGGATTCCGATGGCGGTACCGTCACATTGCTTGATATATTTGGAAATGTGGATGAAGGCTTTGAAAGGGTCAACCAGCGCCTTGTTCTTGAAAAGGTGCTTCACGTTTTGAGTGACCGTGAAAAGATGATCATCCAACATACCTATATAGAAAATCTAAGTCAAAAAGAAGCCGGCGATAAACTTGGGATTTCCCAAATGCATGTGTCGAGACTCCAGCGCCGTGCAATCAAGAAGCTTCAAGAGGCGATTAACGCTGAAAACTCGGAGCTAATTCAGTGATCAAAGATATTCTGAAAGAAGAAAGAATTGAAATCCTTGCCTCCCAATCCTCTAAAAACGGAATGGTTTATTGTGGTGATGATTACTTTTTTCTTCATACGGAAGAATACTTTGTATGTGTTTTGGCAGATGGGCTTGGCAGTGGGAAATATGCTTACGAATCCTCTCATGCTGTCATCGAGGAAGTCAAGCGTCATCATGAGCTGGATGTCGAATCGCTGATGGCGGTATGCAATCAGGTTTTAATCGACAAGCGGGGAGCGGCTGTATCCATTTTAAAAATATTTTATGAGAAGAATGAATTTGTATACAGTTCCGTTGGCAACATCCGTTTTTTTCTGTATAATCCCAAGGTTGATAAGCTTGTATACCCTTTGCCCGTTACAGGATATCTATCGGGCAGGAAGCAAAAATACCGGACGGAAAGATACAAATATGAACCGAATGCAAAATTCATTCTTCATTCCGATGGCCTTGAGCTTAAGGGAGCTAAATCCTTTTTAAAAAAGTTGATTCCTATTGACTTGAACGCTAAAGCCATTTTAGAAAGCAGTCCAGCAACTGCAGATGATACGACATTCATATTAGGAAGCTTACTTTCGTTGTAATCCGGAAGTGAGCTTTTTTTGTATGGAATTCGCAACTTCATTGCTGATTTGCTAGACTATATATATGAGAACGAAAGGGTGGAGGGAACGTTATGATCGTTGTGGAAGATACGTTAAAAGAATTGGTTAAACAAATATCCAATGAGCTGAGTTTGAAAAACAACCAGGTTCAAAACGTGATACAAATGCTGCAGGAAGGGAATACAGTCCCTTTCATTGCCCGCTATAGAAAAGAAATGACAGGTTCGCTCGATGAAGTTCAAATCCGTTCCATTATGGAAAGATGGAACTATTTAGAGAACCTCGGTCAAAGGAAAGTGGAAGTTACACGTTCAATCGGTGAACAGGGAAAATTGACGGATGAATTAAAAAGGCAAATCGAGAAGGCATCAAAACTGCAGGAAGTAGAGGATTTATACAGGCCGTTCAAGCAAAAAAGAAGAACGAAAGCCACTGTCGCGAAAGAAAAGAATCTTGAACCGCTCGCCAACTGGCTGCTTGAATGCCATACGCATGCCCGGGTTCATGAAAAAGCTGCGGAATTCATATCGGAAGAAAAAGAAGTTTCTTCTATAGAAGAGGCTGTTGTAGGAGCGCAGGATATAATAGCTGAACATATTTCCGATGATGCAGAATTGAGGAAGTGGATAAGGGCTGAGATTTTCAAAGCTGGAAAAGTGGTTTCCGTCTTGAAAAATCAAGAGAAGGACGAGAAAAGAATCTTTGAAATGTATTATGAATACGAGGAGCCGGTTCAAAGGATCGTACCCCATCGGGTGTTGGCGCTTAATAGGGGTGAAAAGGAAGAAGTACTACGGATATCGATACAACCGCGAACTGAAATCATCATTGGTCATCTCGAGCGCAAAATCATAAAAAATGATAATTCTGATGCAAAGGATGTTCTTAAGTCTGCGATAGAAGATGGACTAAAGCGATTGATCATGCCATCGGTAGAACGGGAAATCAGAAAAGAGCTGACTGAAAAGGCAGAGGATCAAGCCATTCATATTTTCTCGGAAAACCTGCGAAACCTGCTCCTGCAGCCTCCGCTTAAGGGGAAAGTGGTACTAGCCCTCGATCCTGCTTATCGAACGGGCTGTAAATTGGCGGTAATTGATGAGACGGGCAAGGTTCTGGACATCAGTGTCATCTATCCGCATCCACCAGCCGGAAAGCTTCAGGCCGCACGAGAAAAAACGATCGACATACTTCAGCGGTTCTCGGTTGAGATTGTGGCGATTGGCAATGGTACGGCTTCACGGGAATCGGAGCAATTCATTGCAGACATTCTAAAAGAAGTGGACGGCACTATCTCTTATATCATTGTCAATGAAGCGGGAGCCAGTGTGTATTCTGCTTCGGATATTGCTCGTGAAGAATTTCCGGATCTGCAAGTTGAACAGAGAAGCGCCGTATCGATAGGGAGAAGGCTTCAAGATCCATTAGCGGAACTAGTTAAGATTGATCCCCAATCAGTTGGAGTAGGCCAATATCAACATGATGTTTCCCAGAAAAAGTTGACGGAATCCCTCTCGTTTGTAGTGGAAACAGCTGTTAACCGCGTGGGAGTGAACGTCAATACCGCCTCATCATCGCTATTGCAATATGTAGCTGGTTTATCAAAATCCGTAGCTCAAAATATCGTCAAGAAAAGGGAAACGGAAGGGAAGTTTTCAAGCAGGAAGGAATTGAAGAAAATACCCCGGCTTGGTGCCAAAACGTATGAACAGTGTATAGGGTTCCTGCGTATCATTAATGGCGATGAACCTTTGGATCAAACCGCGATTCATCCTGAGAACTACGGGGCCGTGAATAAACTGTTGAAAAAAATGGGATTCACATCAGGGGATTTAGGCAGTACTGCATTGAATGCGGAATTGAGCAAAATGAATCCAGCCCAATTGGTCGATGAATTGGAAATTGGGGAAATTACGATCAAAGATATTATAGAGGATTTATTGAAGCCAGGAAGAGATCCTCGTGATGAATTATCAAAACCTCTGCTTAAGCAAGACGTGCTGAAAATGGAGGATCTGCAGGTTGGAATGGAACTGCAAGGCACAGTGAGGAATGTAGTGGATTTCGGCGCGTTTGTGGATATTGGTGTTAAACAGGATGGACTGGTGCATATATCAAAACTGAGCAATCGGTTCGTTAAGCACCCGTTGGATGTAGTTGCCGTTGGAGATGTAGTGACGGTTTGGGTTGAACAAGTCGACGCTCATAAACAAAGGGTATCTTTAACGATGCTACAGCCAAAGGAACAAAACTAGCTTACAGCAAGCTCCTTCTTTAAGTAGAAGGAGTTTTTTTAGGATATCTATAATCGGGGGCTTTCTTTCTTTTGATAAAAAAACCAGCATTGATTCAACATCTTAACTTGATAATAATCCTTGTCATAAAACGCTTTCCGGATTTGTTTTTGGAACCAATTAGGCATAGCTTTTCCTCCCTTAGTCTCCTATTGTATTATTAGTCTATGTTATAATGGGTTGTCCTGTTACCAGGGAATAGGAGGGGGAAATGGATAATCGGGAATTGCAAAAGCTAGTCGAAGAAATATCGATGAAATATTTTTATAAGAGATTTACACACGTTGCAAGTTTTAATCCGCGCCTTAGAACGACAGGAGGCCGATACTTGCTGCGTTCACATAATATAGAAATTAACAAGAAGTATTTTGATGAACGCGGAATCGAAGAGATGATCGGTATCATTAAGCATGAATTATGCCATTACCACCTTCATATCGAGAAGAAGGGATATCAGCATCGTGATGCGGACTTCAAGCACTTGCTCAATAAAGTCGGTGCGCCAAGATTTTGCAAGCCGCTGCCATCAAATCAGATTAAGAGAAAAATGAATACAATCCAATACAAATGTAAAGACTGTCAGCAGGTATATGTAAGAAATAAACGAATCGACACTTCCCGTTTCGTTTGTGGTAAATGTCGCGGAACCTTGATTTATCAGGGGTTTATGGAGGGTGAAACAAAAATATAAAAAAACATAAAGGAACTCTTGACTTTAAGTTGCAACCTCTTTATAATCATAAGAGTCGACAAGATAACAACTTGTTCTTCACGACAAATACGAAGGTCCTTGAGCATGAAAAAGGAACCCATTTACNTAGCTCAGTGGTAGAGCATTCGGCTGTTAACCGAACGGTCGTAGGTTCGAGTCCTACCTGCGGAGCCATTTTTTGGGGAAGTACTCAAGAGGCTGAAGAGGCGCCCCTGCTAAGGGTGTAGGTCGCGTAAGCGGCGCGAGGGTTCAAATCCCTCCTTCTCCGCCAGTTACATATTATATCAANTTGGTCAAGCGGTTAAGACACCGCCCTTTCACGGCGGTAACACGGGTTCGAATCCCGTATGGGTCACTTTTATACATATTACATGGTCCCGTGGTGTAGCGGTTAACATGCCTGCCTGTCACGCAGGAGATCGCGGGTTCGATTCCCGTC
>NZ_LMBV01000031.1 GCF_001439925.1 Peribacillus muralis | reverse complement strand
GGATGAGCTAGATTATAAATCAGCCAAAACACTGAAGGAATTAAAATCGAAAATCAATGATTACATGACTTACTATAACAATTACCGTTATCAGTGGAATCTAAAAAAGATGACCCCTATTCAATATAGGAATCATCTTCAAGTAGCTTAACCTCTTTTTTTATAAGTGTCTTTGACATGGGAGCCAGTTTAAGGCGGGTGTTTTGATTAACACTTTTTTTCAAGGAAGCCTTTGTGCGTTATCGCCATAAGAAGGCTGCCAATTGGCGGCCTTTTAAATGTGCAATTCTTACAATTATCATACATTCGGAAAATGAAGTGAAAAACCATTGATGAAACTAAAGGGGCATTGTAGATTAAAAACATCTTAAAAATGGTTGGCTTCTGAATATTATGAAACCAATCATTTTTATTGTTTTGAAGTTAAATGATAAATAAGACCTTAAAAAAATATAATAATTTATTTATTTTATATAAGTTTACTTTACTTTTATAAAATAAAAGCATATTATGTATTTATAGGAAAAAGGAAGGTGTTAACTGTGAAAGAGGACTTTGGGGATTCCATTAAAAATAAAGTGTATGAACACAGGGTGTTGAGGAGAATGTCACAAAAGGAATTGGCTAATGCTGTTGGGGTTTCTAAGCAAACCATATTTGTAATGGAAAAGAATAATTATTCTCCTTCTCTTGTATTAGCGTTTAGAATAGCCAACTATTTTGAAGTGGATATAAATGCAATATTTTCATACGTGAGAAAGGATGATAACAATGATTGATGTACTAAATAATTGGATGCTCGAAAGCTCCCAAAACTTTAATGTTATTGTGGGATTAACGATGGTCTTGTATGCAGGATCACTAGTAGTGCTGTGGTATATTGGCAAAAAATTTGGTAAGCCGGATGAAAGAACAAATGCCATTTATCTCAAAATCATTTCTTGTATGTTTACTACACAAATCATTATGAATGCCATTTTTATTTCATTAGTTGATCGTAATATCGAATACTTCCGTCAGTTCTTTATTCTATTTCAAGGGCTTGTATTTTTAGTCGGTGCAATTTATGCTTTTAGACTATATAGAAAAGAATTTAAATAATCTTAAACAAGAGAGATAGATAGTTACTTATTTCACTATCAGGGAATAAGTAAAAAAGTCGATTCCTTAACGTAAAGGAGATCAACTTTTCAGGTTGGAATTCTCTGCCTAGTTCATCCGAAAATCTTTGATAGAAACCCTTCTTTTTCTTTCTTTTGGTTAGTTAATTGAGCCTCAATTAACTCTAATTTATCCTCAAATTCAGCCTGTTTACTTATTTCTTCCTTCTTTTGTTCTTTCATATAGACGTTAAAAGTTTCTTTTAAGTCTTTATCAGAACTAATTAAATCTTTTACCAATCCCTTAGAACTTCGTTATCCTCCTGGAGTTTACTTATCCTGTTATCTTCAAGTAACTTTGTTTCATTTTGTTTTTCTACTAATTGAGATAAGCGATTTACTTCTTGCTGCATACGTTTAAACTCATGATCTTTTTGCAGAAACATTTCATTTGCTCCACTTTGTTCAAAGGCTTGTCCGAGCAATAAAGACATTTCTTTTGATTTTGCCTCTTGTTCCTTATCTGTTTGCAACTGATGATATAAGTTCTCCTTAATTAACTCTTCTTTCACATCATCAAACGTGACATTTCCTCCGCGATTGAAGATTTCAATGATCTTCTCAATCTTTGGGAATTCGGTATGCGGAATCCAACGACCAGTAGAACGTTTATCGAACTCAATTAAGTCCTTATCACACCAGGTCCTTAACCTCGGAACTTCAATGCCCAATCTTTCGGCAACGGGACCTATGGATGTCCACTTTATATCACTCATTCGGGATTCCTCCTACGAATAATTTTACGTTTTAGACTCATTTGAGTCTAAAATTCACGTACCCCCTAGGAGATAAGCCCAAGGCTTTATTTTATAGATCATCGTAAAAATTATGAAAGCTGCTCTTTATTTGAGCAGCTTTCCAGGTGTAACCGCTTTTTCCTGTAGGATGTATGGCCTCATATAGGTTCTTATCTATGTTTTGTTTCCCAATCAAAATTAATCTTTTTATCATCCCAAGGAATTCTTTTCTCATCTGGGTGGGAAGGGTTATACGACTTTGTCGTACAATACAGAACTGTTGCTGGATTTTCTCCAAGCACGCGGTAACCGTGAGCCACACCTTTGGGAATAAGTAAAATAATGGGGTTGTTTTCTCCCATATAATAAACATTTGTTTCACCATTGGTAGCAGAGTGTTCTCTTAAATCATATAAAACTACTTGAGCATTACCAGATGGGAAAAACCAAAGGTCATCTTGCTCTTCATGGTAGTGAAATGCTTTGATGACGCCTGGATAAGATGTTGTCCATGAAAGTTGACCAAAATGAGATAAAAGATGGTCATCATCTCTTACCACTTCTGCAAAAAATCCTCTATCATCACAATGCTTAATCAATTTCTTAGAAATGACACCTTCAATGGCCATTTTCATCATCTTCCTTTTTTAAGTATTCATGTAATCCTTCTTTCCAATTTCGCAAAGAGATCCCATTGGAATTCAACTTTTTTTGACTTAAAACAGAATACATGGGTCTGGGTGTTTTAAGACCGTATTCTGCGGTAGAAACAGGGATGACTACTGTTTTTGATTTTAAGAATGTTGCTATTTCGGTTGCAAATTCAAACCAGCTGCAACTTCCAGAGTTTGTGACATGATATATGCCATGCGGTTGTGTTAGTAGTTTATTAATCGCTATTCCAATATCTTTAGTGTAAGTAGGACAACCATATTGATCTTGAACTACACGGATTTCTTGTGAATGACGGGCTAACTTTTTTATGGTATTGACGAAATTTTTACCCTCATGTCCATATAACCATGACGTTCTAATGATCGTGGTACTTTCATTAGCAATTAGTGCTAATGCTTCGCCTAGTAGTTTGCTTTTTCCATAAATCGTTTGAGGGTCAGGAGAATCCTCTTCTTCATAAGGTTCACTTTTTTCTCCATCAAACACATAGTCAGTACTAATATGAAAAAACTTCACTTTTTTCTCCTTTGCTTCACTCGCTAGATAATAAGGTCCAATTCCATTAATTAAATAAGCTTGATCTATATCCGTTTCGCAAAGGTCAACGTGTGTAAAGGCTGCCGTATTAATCAAATAATCCGGCTGGATTTTCTCAATCATTTTTTTTATTTTCGTACGATCAGTAATATCTAATTGTTGTTTAGTATATGGATATACCACATAACCTTGCTCTTTGAATAGCTGAATGAGTTCTTTTCCTAGTTGGCCGGCTGCACCTGTAATGACAATCTTCATGAGGGCGTACCTTTAAATTTGTTCATGTGCCATCGCACTGTTTTTTCTAACGATTGATCAAAATTAGAGGTTTGTTTCCAGCCTAACTCGTTTTGTAACTTGGAAGAATCAATGGCATATCTTCGGTCATGACCTTTTCTGTCTTCAACAAATTCTATCAAGTGGTCAGGCTTACCCAATATTCCTAAAATTTGTTTTACGACATCGATATTTTTTCTTTCATTTCCGCCACCAATATTATAAACTTCCCCCCATTTTCCTTTTTCAAGAATAAGAGATATTGCTTTACAATGATCTTCTACAAACAGCCAATCTCTTATTTGTAGACCATCCCCATAAACAGGGATTTTATGGTTGTGAAGCGCTTTATACACAATGGTAGGAATGAATTTTTCCATGTTTTGAAAAGGACCAAAATTATTACTGCATCTTGTGGTGATTAAAGGTAATTTATAAGTCTCATTGTAAGAGCGCACCAATAAGTCTGAGCTTGCTTTTGTAGCTGAATAGGGGTTGTTAGGTGAAAGAGGGGATTTTTCTGTGAATGGTGGCTGAGTCGGGCTTAAAGTACCGTATACTTCGTCTGTGGAAATATGGATCATTTTTTTAGCATGGCCCTTAGTTAATTGTTGTAATAACTGATAAGTACCAACTATGTTTGTTTGTATGAACTTATCTGCATTCTGAATACTGTTATCAACATGGGACTCAGCGGCAAAATGAATAATGGCTTCATAATTTTGATCCATCACAGCTTCCATATCTTTCTCATTAACAATACTTCCCTTAATAAAGCGTAATCTAGAATCAGATGATGTTAGGGTACGTATCTCTTTGGGATGACTTGCATACGTTAGAGAATCTATAACGGTTATATTGTATGAAGTACTCTTTAGCAAATAGTGAACAAAGTTGAGACCGATAAAACCAGCCCCACCTGTAACGAGAAGATTCATAATTGCCTCCTTTCTTATGATACTTTTAATTTTGTATTAATCTTACAAGGTATTGCCCATATTCATTTTTCTCTAATGGTTTAGCTAAGGCAAGAAGTTGTTTAGATGAAATAAATCCTTTTCGGAAGGCAATTTCTTCTATACAAGCAATTTGGACGTTTTGTCGGCTTTGAATGGTTTGGATATATAATGAAGCGTCAAGTAGTGATTCATGAGTACCAGTATCTAACCAGCTAAATCCTCTATCCAATAACTCAACATTTAGCTGGTTTTTCATGAGGTAACATTCATTCACCGAGGTAATTTCGTATTCTCCACGAGAAGATTTCTTAATACTCTTTGCGATATCAATAACGTTGTTATCATAAAAATAAAGTCCTGTAATGGCATAGTTTGATTTAGGTGTTACGGGTTTTTCTTCCAAAGATATCACTTTCTGGTTTTTATCAAATTCTACAACACCAAATCGTTCAGGATCTTTAACACGGTAGCCGAATATAGTGGCACCGTTTTGTCGAGTAACGACTTCTTCTAGTGTTTTTGTGAAATTATGTCCATAAAATATATTGTCCCCTAATATTAAAGATACAGAATCCTTACCTATAAAATCCTCTCCTACAATAAAAGCCTGTGCAATGCCATCCGGTTTTTCCTGTGATATATAACTAATTTTAATTCCTAATTGTGACCCATCACCTAGTAAACTTTTAAAACGAGGTGTATCAACAGGGGTAGAAATGACTAAGATATCTTTAATTCCAGCGAGCATTAGTACGGACAATGGATAATATATTAAGGGTTTATCATATACAGGTAATAGCTGTTTTGAGATAACCTTCGTTAACGGATATAATCTAGTGCCATATCCACCAGCTAATATGATTCCTTTCATTATTATTCACCTCCCCGAATTGTAAGATGTAAAGTACAAAATGAAAATGAAAATGAACTTTTTTATATTATTAGTTTCTGAAGTTCTCGGAAATTAATCCTTTTCATCATATGCGCCAAGATTGTTTCTGTGTAAATGAAGTTCAAAATTGAACGATGTAAATGGATTTCTTACGAGTTTAAGGACTAATACGTGAAAAGGCTACAAAGCTACTTTAAAAACGAGCTTTGTAGCCTTGTAGCCACTTGGTTAACTTAGATATAAGTAAATCGGGTTTTCAATCGTCTTAGTCCTAAATTTCTTTACTGGAAACCATTTAGTTTATATCGGCAAGGGTTTATTATTTACATTTCTATTTTAAATCTTTTTTAAACGTTGCAGGGACCCCCGCATAAAGCGTTTTCGCAGGAACATCATTCTTTACAAATGCTCCGCCTCCTATAACCGACCAAGCACCAATATTGATTTTTTCACGGATAGAGGAACCAATGCCAATGTATGCTCCTTCACCAATCGTAACAGTTCCTGCAATGTTAACTCCAGGACCTACCGTTACATAGTCGTTAATAACATTATCATGACTTATGTTCGAACTTCGATTTAGGATAACAAAATCTCCTATTTGAACATTTGTGGTTATAATGGTTCCTTCACAAATAATCGATCCAACTCCAAGTGTGTTCCTTTTTGAAATGAAAACAGAAGGGTGTACGATTGTATCAGCAATCTCAAAACCTGCATGTATTGTTTTGGTGGCAAACCGTTTTTTCAGAGAAGGGTCTCCTACACCCGCACAAACAATTTTAATTTTGTTTTGAAGAGAATGAATATCATGAAGATCGCCCAAAACCGGTACATCATCTATTATTTTCCCCTTCATTTCCGATCTTTCATCAAGAAACCCTATAACATCATGACTGGAATTTTCACACAGGTGATTTATCTCACGTGCATGCCCTCCGCAGCCCCAAATGACGATTTTTTTCATGATTCCAATCCATTGGCCAATACTTGTGTAACTTGAACAATATCACTTTTGTTCATTTCTTCCCATAGAGGTAAGCTCATTATGCGTTCTGAAATATTATTGGTAACAGACATTACTGTCCGATTAAGTGATGTGAAAAATTTTTGTTGATGACAAGAAGGGGAAAAATAGGTTCGTGCTTCTATTTGATGGTCAGCAAGCAATTTCACAAAATCTAAATTACTTTTATCTTTTGGACATAGAACAGGCATAAATTGATGGGCAATTTCCCCTTCTGCAGTTTGAAGCTGCCACTCATTATTTAACACAGGGGTTTGTTGGAATTGCTCTAGGTACCATTGATGAATTTGTTGTCTTTGTCGACTTTTTTCAGGAAAGGCATCCAGAGTTGCAAGAGCTACAGCTGCGCTATATTCCGAAAGTTTGCTATTAAGACCTTGTGATATAGTTTCTCTGTTAGTCGAGAACCCAAAATTTCCTGCTTGTCGAATTTGACTGATCAGCTCTTTATCAGCACTATAGACTAAGCCGCCTTCACCAATTCCAAATGATTTAGTAGCATGAAAGCTGAACACAATGGATCCGGGAAAATTATTACCAAATGATCCGCTACGCCCTGATGTTCCAAAACTTGGCGCAGCATCAAAAACAACAGGTACTCCCGACTCGTGAATTTGCTTATAAAAGGATAGGTCTAAATCTGTTCCAAAGGTTGCGTAGGGAACAACTACCGCCACTTTATCTCCTAGTTTCGCTAATAGATCTTTTACAAGTTCTTCATTCATACACCAATCGTCTTCGTTCACATCTACAAAATAAGGTTCTAAACCACACCACATAGCTGCTAAAGGGGTGGCTGAAAAGGTAAAGCTAGGCATTAATGCAAACTGCCCTTTAGGCCGTTTACTCTGATTAATAGCTAACATCAAACCACTGGTAGCATTATTGACCGTGAGAACCGCTCCGTTCCCATCATAGTATTCGGTTAGGACTCTATTCTCAAAAAGAGTATTTAATGGTCCATAATTACTGTACAATCTGGATTGTTCAATCTGCGCTAAATAATTAGTAAATGAGTCTTGTTTCACCAAGTTGGGTCTCAAAAACGGAATTTTACGGATATTTTTCATCTCCGTTTCAATTAATCTATAGTTTTAATTACGTTTTCACAGCTTATAAGTATTTGATTATCCATTATTCAAAGGCAACAATTAGGGGTTCAGATGTCCTGTTTTTACTGTAAGGGAGTAGTGTTTGGAAAAACAGAGTTACGTTATGGCACTGTTTGTGCGAAGGAGATGTAGATCTGGACGTTCCAAAAAAACAACTTCTCTTGAATCATAAGTAAGCCTAGTCGTTTATATATTTCCATTTGATACGAATTGCGATTGATGGAGATTTTTTCAATTCAAAAGTTCTTTGGTGTCCCTTCCATACATATTCCTTTTGAATAAATTTTATGGCTATAAATTGGCGATTAAAACGAATCCATAATCTTAAAGTAGGGTGTTTTAATCTGGACAAAAGTCCAATTCACCAAGTCTGGGTTTTCATTATCTTCTGAGTAATTGAAAGGTGGTTTTTAGCATAAGATTACATGGCGGATTGTAAATCAGATAGGAAGAGTAATATTCTAAGCGGAGATGAATTTTATTGTACTGAAAGTATATGAAATTTCAGGAATAAGAATCATTGAATATGGAAGAAGTCCGGAAACCATATAAGAACAAGGCTGTATTTTTCACCCCTTGAAAATATTATATCCAGGTGGATGGTTAAATGAACAATTTGCTTCCATCTGGGAAAAAGGTGGTAACTGCCAATGCAAGATGAAGTAACCTCAAAGGAAAGAAATTTAAAAGAAAGCTTGATTAAAGATATACATGATGTTGATTCCCTGTTGCAACTTGGTGAGATATACTATTCCAGTGGTCGACAACAGTTGGCCAAAATCTGCTTTTCTAAGATTCTTGGTATTTCCAATGATAGTAGTTTAAAAGAAAAATCAAGAATTCTGTTATTTAAATCCGAACTTGATATTCAAACCAATCAAAACAAGGATCAACCTGTTCCTGAGTTCTTAGATTTGCTCATCAAAGAGCTACTGGATCATTCAGGGAATGACTATTACTACAATATCGATATGGAATATTTTGAGCTTATGTCTGTACCAGCTTTTAATGATTATATAGTGGTAAACACAGAAAACGAGAAAAGGGAAATTCTTAAACACTTACAAGGAATTATTGAACTGTTTTACCATTTGGAAGATCAACCGTCTCGGGATTTGTTGCTAAAAGTTTTGTCATTTAGAATACTGAGCAATAAGAAAGTAAAGCTACCTCTAAATACTAATGAATATTGGGCCCAGCGGCAGACCCTCAAAAAACTCATTCATTCCAATGAGACAATTAAGACTAAATATCACGGATGGAACCTTCCCCTTTTTGACTTGAGAACAGTAAGTTATGACCTCCAACTATTCACACCTTCTATTGGAATAAGTGCTACTTTTATGGATCGGCAATATGAGTACAATAAGATTGTACCTGCAATTAAAGCAAGGGAAGCAGACGTTGTTATCGATGCAGGCGGATGTTTTGGTGACACCGCACTTTACTTTGCTAATGAAGTTGGTGAAAATGGCCATGTTTATACAATAGAATTCATACCAAGTAATATTGAGATTATGACCAAAAATCTAGACCTGAATGAAAACCTTAAACAACGCATTACCATTGTTGGGTGCCCCCTTTGGAATGTATCAAATGAACGGCTTTATTATATGGATCAGGGAGCTGCGAGTTCTGTTACATTCTCCAAAACGGACGAAACCAATGGAGTAGCATCAACAATTTCTATTGATGATTTGGTCAAACAAAGGAATATTCCCAAAATCGATTTCATTAAGATGGATATAGAGGGTGCTGAAATGAATGCGTTGAAAGGCGCTATTCAGAGCATTAAAACTTTTCGTCCTAAACTTGCCATTGCAATCTATCATCAAATTGAAGATTTTGCTAATGTTGTAGACTTCATTGCAGAATTAAATTTAGGATACAAGTTCCATTTAGGTCACTATACGATATCTGCCCAGGAAACGATTCTTTTTGCAGTTCCGAAGTAAGAACCGGAAGGAGTTATATTTAAGTGAATATGAAAAATAATGATTTGTCAGGCAAGAAACATCGCCTTGCGGTAATTGATACCGATTTTCCATGGAAATTAAGTGGTTTTCGTTACTGGGAAAATACCCAAATTTTTAACCAGAGACCTGATACTCTTTTTTTTGCTACAAAATTGTATATAGATGAATTTCCTACACAAGTGTATAAGTTTGAGTCATTTAAAACAATTGCAAAAAAAGAGGGGATTACTGATGTATATTGTGTTTTTTTAAATCTTGTTTTAAGTTTGCTAGGTGAATGTTTTCTCCCTGATGGTACCTATATGCCTGGATCAAATCCAGGATTAAGTATCAGGCAATTTCTAAAAGAGAATGATATTAACATCCACACTACATTATATCCAGGTGGTGGCCTGAATCCTTACACTTCTGATAAATTTCTTCAAATAGCATCCCAAAATTGTAAAACGGTATTTACAAATATTAATGAAGTATTAAATGTCATTCCAGCTAGCATTCATTTGCCGGTAGTTATCAATACGGATTTCTACTCTTATGTACCAAAGTCTAAATCTAAACCAATACAATTAACGTTTTCTGCTTATCGTGCCGAACGCAAAGGGTTTTCATTATTAGCCCAAACATTTAATCAACTAGATGAACACTTTCATTTAAATATTATAGGTAATTGGCAGGATGATCTCCATTTACTAACAAATAAAAATTATACTTTTTTTGGTCTTCTAAATCCCGAAAGAATAAAGATTCTGTATGCGCAATCACATGTATTCATTAACTGTGGTACTCAAGATCAGTTTGCTCTTGATGGGTTTCCTACAACAGCAGCAGTTGATGCGATGTCGACTGGTTGTGTCTTGGTTTCCACCAATCCCCGTAATGACCGGCTGATACTTGAAAGCAGTGTAGACTATCTTGAGGTTGATGCAGACGTAAACTCAATAAAAGACACTTTGATGTGGATCAAGGAAAACTTCCAGCAAGCTATGGAGATCGGGATAAAAGGTGCATACAAAGTCAAAAATAATTTTGACTCTAAGGTTATTGTGCAATCAAAATTATCGCATATTTTCGACAGCAATCAAGAATAGAACATATAAGGGGTAACAATTCTCGATGATAAAGTCGCTAAACGGGAATTTAAAGTGTGTGGTTATAAGTACTTGTTATTGGAGTGGCGGTTTTGATCAGGCGGATAGCAATAGTGTAATCGTTCAAAATAATTAAACAAGGGGGTGGAAAACTCCACTCTACCCGTTAATATAGACAAGATAGTACGTAAATGTGGATTCCAGGAAGTATAATGTTTCCAGTTCAAAAAATGCTTTTCCATAATGATCAGCAGTTTTTTCATGGACAAGTTTAGAAAGTAGATTCTGAGTGCATGACCGTGATGGTAAAGAAAGAATCCAAGGTAACTTGTGATTAATACCCTAGAGTAAACATAAATTATCATCTTCACTTAAACCTTCATCAAATCCATCAATTACTTCTCTTTTTAAAAGAAAACAATATTCAAAACTGCTTCGATTTCCCACGTTGGCTCATTACGATTAATAAATTAGATGAAACCGTTTCATGTTATAGATTCCTCAGAAAAACGTTAAACAGCAATTTTCTTATACAAGAAAACATTGCGGGTTTTTCATGTTTCTAGGCCCTAGTGTCATACTACTTTTTCTCCAATGTTCTATTTTTAGTAAAGGTTCATGTTACCTTTCTTGGCTGGGTAACGTGTGCTTAGGAATTTTAAGGATTGCACAGGGATTTTTAAATGGTTCTGTGTTTTAACAATTGGGCGTTTTATCCAATCCGATAAATTCCTGGTTCATAGAATAAAGTAAAGTTTTTTGAAAGGAGGATACAAGATTGGGTAAGCATAATAAAAAATGTTCGGATTGTGGACATAGTCAATGTAAATGCAATTCTAAACAAGGACAAAAGGTAGTGCAAAGCGTTGAAGTGAATGTAAACGGAAAACGTAAGTGCTAATGGTAAAAAGGTAATTAAGGACATCAAGGGGCGTAGGTATTTGTTAACTGAGCGCCTGTGGGACCATTCTTTACTCCTGTAACAACTCTGATATCCGCTTTAGGTACAATAGAAATAAGAATACCGAAGACCCAGTAGCTAACTGGGTTTCTCAATGAATATCCAGCTTTAAATATAGGCGTAATACTTATACATCATTCAATACCAATAAAAAATACGAAGGCTGCAAAGCATTTCTAAGCTTTGCAGTTTTTGATGTTATAAAATACTGTCATGAAAATAAGTAATACAATCCTCGACTTAGTAATTGAAGACGAACACAGACGGAACAACCGATTTATAGGCTGTACCAAAAGGCTGGAAAGAGATCAAGTAATTTCCCAGAATGAATGATTTGTATCAAACCATTTATTGGCACTTTGATTCTGTAATTCATACAATATGAAAATGTAAGAAAGGTAACGGTGATAATAAAAGAATTCTACTAAAACTAACTTGAAGGAACAAAAAATGGTTAAGCTGTTGGTTTAGGTTTGACAACATAATTAATCTTAAAAAAGGCTCAAAATCGGAATAACGTAAGCAGCAGCGTGAACGAGAAAAGGGCGGAATTAAATTGTGCAGGTAAAGGAGATGGATAGAGATGTTCAAAGAAAACGATTCTAAAAACTGGAACGAAGGGTTTGAGAATAGGTCAAAGGAAATTATGGATTTGGACGGAACTAACGTCAGACTTAGTTTTTTGGATAAAAAAGTACTATATGTCCATCCCGTACATGGAGGAACCTATAAAGTTATCAGCCAAGGAATTATTGAGGGGCTTAGAAATTTGGTATGTGAAGTTTATACAGCTAAAGCAGATCAAGATGTGGCCAATCTAGCAGCTCAAATTAACCCGGACCTAGTGCTCGTGTTACTCGGAGATACATTTCCTATCGATCAAGTGAAAGCTATTCGGGCAATGGGTATCAAAACAGCGGTTTGGTTTACGGATGACCCTTACTACACAAACGTAACAACAAAAAAAGCCCCGTATTATCACTACGTTTTTAGCCAAGAGATAAGCTGTGTATCTTATTATCAATTGCTAGGATCACCCCAAGTTCATTACTTACCTTTGGCTGTCAATACAAAAGTTTTTCATTATCAGAGGGAGGATGACTCGTTTCTTTTAGACGTTTGTTTTTTGGGAACGGCTTGGAACGACAGAATCTCTTTATTTGACCAAATAGCACCCTATTTATTTAATAAAAATGTACTTATCGTGGGACCGAATTGGAATCGAATGTTTAATTATTATTTACTCTCCAACAAAATTCGCCTTGAAGTATTATCGCCAGAAGAATCGGCCCGCCTTATAAATCAATCCAAAATTGTGATTAACAACCACCGTTCATACGATGATAATACGGTATTCAACAACAACAGCAATAAACTCCCGGCACTCTCTATCAACCCGCGAACCTTCGAAATTTCTGCCTGCGGTGCATTTCAACTTTCAGATGTTCGCCAAGAATTAAATCGTTATTATGAACGAGGGAAGGAAATTGAAACCTACTCATCTCCTTCAGAATTAATTGAAAAAATAGACCATTACTTAAGCCATGAGGATGAGAGAAATATGATTGCGCGAAAGGGTCATAGCAAAACATTAAAAATGCATACTTACTCGAAAAGACTCGTAACTCTGTTGAACGTGATATTTGGATAATTCCAAACTTTGATTAGAGAGGTAGTTGGAGTTTCTTTTTGATAACATTTTCAGGTCCAAAAGTAAATCTGAAACTATGGGATGTTTTGTATAAAGTGCGCTTTCCCATTCTTCACATATAAAATATTAAACCATAAAAAGGTGGAAAGAATTATTATAAGTGGGGATGATTATTTCCATTATGAAATATAAGGATACCATTATCCGAATTTGTCGGAATAAACATACATATTAATATTTTGGTAGATTATCGTTCATTGAATGTTCACCGTTGTCCCTATTATTTTATTTCGGGCTCTTTAAATTACTATGGAGATTTTTTGTTTCTAATGAACAGGAACAATTAATGGTGGTTAATGTCAAGTAGGCTGGATAAACCTATACTATAGATTGAAAACTAATGTATTTCGGGCATGAAATGTATCTAATTCAGGGTGCTGTTGTTAGTTTGTTCCCAAAAAATGTTCCAACAAACGTTCAGCTAGAGATATATCTTATGAGGTGGGACTTAGTAAATTTACCTCATTGGAAAAAAGTGTGTAAACATACTTGTTATAAATAAAGGTGTAAGATGAAGAAAGTAAAAGATGTAATCAAACTAAAAAAGATATCAAAAGCTCTCCTTCAACAATAGGGAGAGCTTTCATTTTTCTAGGTTATTTATATAATTTGGAGATTTTTAGTCCAAGGTTGTTAATATCATTTCAACCCTCTTGAGATCCTCTGCATATTCAGGGTAATTCTTTATACGTTCACGATAAGTTTGAAGAGCAGTTTTGAATATATCGTCCGTATCAAGAAATCCATCTTCTCGTGAGGCAATTATAATATCTAACCATTCATTCCCTTTCTTTTTTAGATCCATTTTTTGGCTATTTTGATCTGGATGTAACCGAAAATAACTTAGTGCTTCTGGAATATAGACAGCTTTTCCTTTGGATAGCAATGACAACCAGGTTGCTAGGTCATTGATTAGAGCATACTGTATTCCTTTGTAAACTCCAAATGGTTCGATAAGGTCTTTTTTTCTAAATAACACGGTTGTCGGTTCACCAATGAAATTGGTGCATCGTGTTAATACAAAGTTAGCTAATTCCTTTCCGTCTAATATCCTTGTTTCTTGGTATAGCCTGACTGTGGCCCAGATAGGGGGAAGAAATTGACCGGATGTATCGATGGTTTGTCGATAAGATGTGACAAGGGTAATATTTTCGAACTCATTGAAAAAATAAATCATTTTGGCGATTTTTTCTTTATGATACACATCATCATCCATCAAATAATTAATATATTCACCAGATGCTAAATCATAGCATTTATGCCAATTTTCAAGAAATAAATTCCGTTCGTTTTTATGATATTTAATTTTAGGATTTGAACCTAAATAAGGATCAAGCATTTTTTGTACTCGATCATCTGAACTATCATCACAAATAATTATTTCAATATTAGGGTAGGTTTGTTCTAATACACTGTCAATCGCTACTTTTAGAGTATCCGGTCGATTATACGCAGGAATGACTACACTAACTAAAGGATTTTCCAAAATGACTTCCCCCTTGTTTCCTATTTACAATACTTTACGTAAAATGTGTTTTCTGGTACTTCATTTGTAAAAAGCTTCTCTCCAATCACAAATAAACCCAAGGGGAATTATTTACGTATGGAAGTTTCTATACAATTTACGCACCTTCGGATTAACATTTTCTGCGATTTTGACACCAGGAGTAACTGTTACATAATCATAATTCTATTATCTATTATCGTGACCCATTATTTCTCCACGGTTTATGATGACGAATTTATTCATTACCAATTTTGTTGTTATCATTGGCATTGCTCAGTGTATGAAAGGGACCAAAGGAACTATATATTCGAGATGAATCTATCTCAAATAAATGTGAAAATGGGAATTTTATCATGATTTTATGAATATTCAACTTATCCTAAATATATTGCTAACGCCCGGGTAATAGACACCAACTTATTAAAAATTTTATTATCTTACTGGAATTACATGCTTTTTTTGTTTTCCATGCCCGCTGAATTCACGTTAACGCCTCTCTACTTACATAACCTCAATTGATACGGTTATTTGTAAATTATGACCCAAAGGTCTGAGTTTTCATGGTGTCATATTTTCTTCTGATTCACATATTAATAAGGAAGAAAACGGTGATAAAGATAACCTTTTATACCAATCGGATTTTTCATGCACTTGCTTTTTGGGGGATTAAGAAGGTCATAAAATGTATTTTATTTATATGAATAATGGGGGTACATTTGTCGAGTTCCAATATACATTCATTTGACAATATAGTTAGCCTTTGAAATTTCTTGTACGAGTGCGAAATATTATTTTGGTCCAATCGTCATACGAAATTAAAAACCAAAAATTTGTTATTAAATATTATTGGAAAAATATCGGGTAATATTTGTTGCCATTCCCTTAATTCTTTATCGAAACCACATTATCCATGGCATCTATCTTTTGTATTTATGATAAATGTTACTTGATTAGATATTTACTTTAGGAGGGCAAACATGACAACCAATCATACTCCACTCTTGACAGTCCATCTTTTTGTTTCAAAGACGAATTCAGGGGATGGATTGGAAGAAATGTTTATGAGACTTGCTGAAAGTGGCATAACAGTGAAGGTGTATGGACCTGATAATGCTTTAGTGGATGCAAATCCTAAAAATCCTCGCGTTTATGTTTCATTGGGAGAGGGGTGGGAAGAATTTAAAACGTTGTATACTTTACCTGCTCACGAGAAAAAACGTTGGTTACATTTCAATTCTCCAGAGGAAATTCAATCATTCAATTTATTTTACTGCTGGCTCAAACATACTGATCCTCTCCCAGAAAATAAAACACTACCTTCAACTCGTTTTTCTTCAGATACTCCCTTAGTATCTGTGTTCACAGCAAGTTACAAGTCTAAAGAAAAAATTCAGCGCCCTTATCGTTCTCTATTGAATCAGACGTACTCCAATTGGGAATGGGTTATTGTTGACGACTCGGGTGATGATGATGAGACATACAACGAAGACTTACTTCCTCTAGACGATTCCCGCGTAAGGAGGTATCGTCAAGATTCCCGCAATGGTTACATAGGGGCAATCAAACGGTATGCAGCTGGTCTATGTACAGGAGAAATATTAGTGGAAGTAGATCATGATGATGACCTAACTCCTACCTGCCTACAGAAAATCGTCGAAGCATTTCAGCAAAACCCTGAATGTGGCTTTGCTTATGGGGATTGTGCAGAGGTGCACGTAGGGAGCCACCATGCTCATTGGTATGGTTGGGATTGTGGATTTGGATACAGTATACATTATCGTGTCTGGGTACATGAAATGAATCGATGGCAAAATGTACAAAGACATACTACTATCAATGGGAGTACCATCCGTCATTTGGTTGGTTTACCCAATCATCCCCGTGCGTGGAGAAGGGATTTTTACCATCTGATTGGAGGCCACCGCGAAGAACTATTGGTTGCAGACGATTACGACATGCTAGTTCGGACGTTTCTTTGTACGAAGTATGTATCGATTCCCGATTTACTCTATATCCAATATCGCAATGAAAATGGAGATAACTCTACTTTTCAAAGAAATATGCAGATTCAAATCCTCGTAAAGGAATTAAACAGTTATTATCAACAGAGAATCCGCTCAAGATTAGAGGAACTGGATCTACCCGAGGAGATGCCATATAGTCGTGTATGGGAGACAACTACAGATAATCCCGCACGAAAATCTGCTCATATCATTAATGAGCAATTAAATAAAGTTTCAATTCTGTTTCCTATTCCTCACTCATTTCCTACAAATGATCATACCCAGTTATTTAAGACACTTCAAAAGGGCATTGATACCAACTTTAAAGATATTGAAGTCGTAGTTGTTGGTCGTATTCCTGCAGAACTTGAAACCTTTGCGTCTGTGGCTCCCATGGGAGTCATCCGATGGTGGCCGATGGAGGAGGATGATTCAGTAGAAACATGTATCCAGTATGCCAAGTTTTGCTCTTCATGTACGGAGAAAGTAGTAGTAATGCCTGATCTTCAATAATGGATGTTAAATATTGCTACTGTAGGAGCTAGTTAATGAATTTTCCTAAATTGTATCCATCTTAACAATGATCTAGCTCTAATTTATTACGCTTGATAACAATATAATTAAAACGGGGAGGGTCTATAAACCTTCCCGTTTTTTTGTCTTCTCAATTATTGGATTGAGCATTGATCCTATAAAGTGTATTGGTTTTTTATATTTGGCACGTAACCAACAGGTTGCGAGGCTCAGGTCACAGCGAGATTGGGATATTTACATGTATAACCTACTAGTCCTGTTCAATAAAAATGAGATCGATATAGGGCTACTAACTAGTCCGGAAGTTGTCCTTTTGCATATAAAGGATTAATGAATGCAAAAGGGAGGCAGCTTATGAAAATCCGAAAGGCCATTATTCCCGCCGCAGGCCTCGGGACTCGATTTTTGCCTGCAACAAAAGCTCAGGCCAAGGAAATGCTGCCGATTGTTGATAAACCAACGATTCAATATATTGTAGAAGAAGCCGTAGCTTCGGGTATAGAGGAAATTATTATCATAATCGGTAGAGGAAAAAGATCAATAGAGGATCATTTTGATAAGTCCTATGAGTTAGAAGATGCGCTTTTACGAAAGAATCAGCTCGATATTTTAGAGGAAGTTCAAAAAATATCTAGTTTGGCAAATATCTATTATGTCCGCCAAAGGGAACCGAAGGGGCTAGGACATGCAATTCTCTGCGCAAAAAGCTTCATTGGAAATGAACCTTTTGCTGTTTTATTAGGAGATGACATCGTTATGTCTGAAACACCTTGTCTGAAACAAATCATCAGTGTCTTTGAGTATTGTAACAGCTCCGTCGTAGCTGTTCAGGACGTACCGGAACAGGATGTCAGTAAATATGGAATTATTAAGCCAAAGGGGACAATGATTGAGCCTAACCTTTTTCATATCGATTCTTTGGTGGAAAAACCGAAAAGGGAAGAAGCTCCTTCTAGATATGCGATAATGGGGCGTTACGTTCTAAGGCCTGAGATTTTTGAAACACTATCAAAGCTTCCAGTAGGACATGGTAATGAATTACAACTTACTGATGCCATAAATGAGCTAAATAAGCATCAGGCCGTATTAGCATATAACTTTGAAGGAAACAGATATGATATTGGTGATAAAGTTGGATTTATTAAGGCAACAATAGACTTCGCTTTGCGTAGGGATGACATAAGAGGCGAGGTACTTTCCTATTTAAGGGATGTAAATACGAAAGAAAACCTTCAAATTATAAAGAGAGAGCTTGAATAATATGAAAATAGCTGTTTTGGGTACAGGTTATGTCGGGCTGTCCACTGGTGTTTGTTTGTCAGAAATAGGGCATAGTGTCATTTGTATCGATACAGATGAACAGAAAATTAAAAGTCTACGTCGAGGGGTTTCTCCAATATATGAACCAGGTCTGGAGAATTTGCTTGCTCAAAATGCAGCTGCGGGTAGACTGCAATTTACAACATCTCATCGAGAAGCGCTAAATGGTGCCGAGATTATCATCATTGCCGTTGGAACTCCGCAAATGGCGGATGGGGCAGCAGATTTATCGTATATGGTGCAAGCCGCGAAGGATATTGCGGCGAACTTAGTACAGAGTGCAGTAGTCGTTATAAAGAGTACAGTCCCAGTTGGTACGAATGACTTTATTAAAGAAATAATGGATGAACTCTGTAACGAAAAGGTCACCTTTAATATGGTTTCAAATCCTGAGTTTTTAAGACAAGGTTCAGCTGTTATGGACACTATGCAAGCAGATCGAATCATCATCGGTTCTGAAAATAAAGAGGCCGCTAAGAAAGTAGAAGAAATGTATAGCCCATTAAATGTACCATTTATACTAACAAGAATTAGAAGTGCGGAAATGATTAAGTATGCTTCTAATGCCTTTTTGGCGACTAAGATTAGCTTTATCAATGAAGTTGCCAATTTATGCGGAGTAGTAGGTGCAGATGTTACAGATGTAGCAAAGGGCATGGGAAAAGATAAAAGGATTGGTGAAACTTTTTTACAGCCTGGTATTGGTTATGGAGGGTCTTGTTTTCCAAAGGATGTCAAAGCTTTGCTTCATACGGCCAATTTAAATGGAATACATTTTTCCCTGTTAAAAGAAACAGTAGCGATTAATGATTTTCAGCAGGAGGTGCTTGTAACGAAAGCGATAGAACGCTTGGGGGATTTAAAAGGGAAAAAGGTTGCAATGCTGGGTCTTGCTTTCAAGCCAGAGACAGACGATATGAGGGAAGCACCTTCCATTAAAATTGCGCGTTCATTAACCAAACTGGGAGCAGAAGTGGTTGCTTATGATCCGGTTGCAATGGATAATGCCAAGAAAATATTAAGGGATACGATTAGATATGCCAGCTCAGTCACCGAAGCGACATTGGATGCGGACGCTGTATTTATTGTCACGGAATGGAATGAGTTTAGACATTTAGATCTTGAGACCATAATCAACACAATGAGACAACCGATTGTTTTTGATGGTAGAAATTGTCTTGTGGAAGAACGAATTAGAGTTTGCAAGAAAATTGAATATTATCCAATAGGCAGGCCAGCAATTGTTATTGGTATGACATAAAGTGAAAACACTCTCTTCCCCCACATTGACGACAAAGTGATTTATCAATTCCTCATAACAAGCTACCTATAACGTATTCAAAGAGTGTGTTGTTATTCTATAGGCGGGCTTCTGCAATGCAGCACCTCTGATAATTCTTGGGTGCTTTTTTGTAGCTCTTAAAAAGACAATAATATTGTGTTATATCACATATATCAATCCTTTTTGTTTTATTCAATGACATGCTCACTGCCATTTAGCTTTGCTGTATGTTTTGTGCCCCAGCGATAGCTAACTTTTAAACGATTCCAGATAAAATCGATTCCATTTAGTCCATGCGTACCTATAGTCTTATACATAATATACTTGAAAAGGACCAGAAAATTTGCTTACTATGCTTGAAAGGAGAGCATTTACTTGCACACAGTTATGCATCTGAATTTAAGGGTTGACCCTACCCAATATATCTCGCAGATTCGAGAAGTTCCTGAATACGACTATATTCATCTGATACGACAACCTAAGTATATGATAGATCTTTCCCTTTTGAATGAGAAGGTTCATTATCTCAATGAAATTTTTTCACCAAAAGAGTATGTGGAAAGAAATAATATCACCCTCTTACATGCTCATCATGGTCAATTAGGGATGTTATTACTTCCGTTTAAAGAGGAAACCAACCTTCCGTTGGTAACAAGTATTCGAGGCAGGGATGCAACTCTAGCTAATCAGCCCATTGGCTATCTAGACAACATGAAAATGCTATTTGATCGAGGTGATCGTTTTTATCCAGTTTGTCAGTATTTAGCTGACAAGTTAATTGCTTGGGGGTGCCCTCCAGAAAAAATTAGAGTGTTATATGGGGGCGTTGACCTTAACCAATTTAAATACCGACCTCCACATCAAAGAGGCACTCAAAACATTTTATCCATCGGTAGGTTAGTTGAAAAAAAAGGACATCACATCTTAATGCAAGCTTTTCAAAAAATCAGAGGTAAATTTCCCAATGCAACCTTGACGATTATCGGAAGAGGGGAGCTTGAAGAAAACCTCCATTCATTGGCAAATGAACTTAGTTTAGGAGATTCATTTCGTTTATTACATCATCTCCCTAAAGACCAAGTACGAGAACAAATGACTCATGCAGATATTTTTTGCGCAGCGAGCTTAGAAGCCGCAGATGGAGATGTAGAAGGTATACCTAATACATTAAAAGAAGCTATGGCGGTTGGGGTACCAGTGGTTTCGACCAATCATGCCGGCATCCCAGAATTAATAACAAATCACAAGGAGGGAGTTTTAGTTCAAGAAAACAATGTAGATGAACTGGCAGAGGCTCTCGAATTTATGCTCACTAACACAGAGATGTGGGAAACATATACAGTAGCAGCCCGTCAAAAAATCGAACAAAACTTTGACCTCGTTCAACAGCTTCAACAACAAGCTGAATATTATGATGAACTTGTAGCCCCTTATAAAAAAGATAAACAAAAAAGTTCAGTAACACCTCACAAAAAAGATAAAGAGCATAAAAAAGATAAAGAGAAGACTAAACAGCATCAAAAGAAAGGCAAGTCAAAAGAGCCTAGTAAAAAAGATAAAAAAGCCGAAAAAGTCAAAAAAGCACAAAAAGCACTTATTTATATGCAGCAGCTTCAACAACAGAATAAAGAAAAAGAAAAGGTCAAAGATGAACTTGTTGCATCAAATAAAAAAGACAAAAAAGCTAAAAATCAGGAGAAGGTTAAAGGTAATGCGGAAACAATAGCCTCTCAAAGAAAAGAAAAAAAGGCCCAAAAAGCCGAAAAAGTCAAAAAAGCTCTTAATAAAATTCAACGGCTTCAACAAAAGGCTATAGATGAGCAGTTAGGAGGAGATCATGGAGGATTTTAAAACCATTACTGTAACCAAAGGTGAAAAATCTTTGGAAATTCACAATCCCACTAGCTATGCGCTGATTGGAATGGGTGCTCAAGGTGCAGTATTTAAACTATCAGAAGATAAATGTGTGAAAATCTATTCAGACCCGGTACAAGCGAAAATGGAGGAAGAAGCTCTTAAGGCTGGACAACATTTGCCCTTTATGCCAGTGGTGTATGATAAAGGATCAAACTATATTGTCATGGAATATTTTAATGCTCCCACTTTAAAAGAATACCTGAGAAATTGTACGTATATCCCTGATTCTATAGTAAAGAAACTTCTCTCAATATTAAAAGAATTAAAACAAGCAAAATTCACCATGATAGATGCCCCTCTACGCCATATTTTTGTCGTTGGTAATGAGGAACTTAAGGTGATTGATCATGTTAATTCCTTTAAAAGAATGCACCCCGTACCATTAAAATTATTAAGAGACCTAAAAATAATCCTCTTAAAGGACTCGTTTTTAGCCCAAGTCAAAAATCTGGAACCAGACACTTTCAGTGAGTGGGACAATTATTTTAAACAAAATAGTTTGGACTTTAGAAACATTACCGTCCTCTCTGGAGGGTCAGGGAATGGAGTAAAGGTGGATAGCGCTATTACACAAACACTAATAGGAAAAGGGCATCAAGGTGCTGTTTATCGAGTGTCTGAAGAAAAATGCGTAAAACTTTACGGGAAAACTGAACATGCAAATCAAGAAAAAAAGGTTCTTTTATCTAGTCAAGACTTGCCTTTTATCCCAAAAGTCTTTGAAACAGGACCGAATTATATTCTAATGGAATATTTATTAGGACCAGATTTAAATACGTTTCTAAAAAAACAATCTGTACTTTCTGAGGAGATTACAAGACGATTACTCTATATATTGAAAACTATGGAAAAATCAGGATTCAAACAAATTGATGCCCCATTAAGGCATATTATTATAACCAAGGATGGTTTTAAGTTAGTCGATCATGTGTACTCGTTCTCACGTGAACAAAAAAGGCCTCTCGAGTTATTTAAAGATCTGCGAGAGAGAAACTTTTTAGATTCTTTTTTAGAACAAGTGAAGGAAATAGATCCTGATACGCATGCTGAATGGACAAAAACACCCATTCCATTAGATGAAAATGATAATACGCTTGTACAGTCATAGTTTAGTAACTGGAGAGTATCATGTGGGATCGACTTTCAAATGAATCTCGATGGTGTCAAAATTGAATGGAAGGCAACCTCTGGAACTTTTTTCAAAGAGAAAATGTATAACCCAGGTGAAAAGCAAGGTGAAAGACTAATTCCGCTATGTTCACCATTTCCAAAATGGAAAACCTTGTTTTTCATTTCTTCATTCAGTCGGGAAAAGGATATGGCCCTCATTGTATTGTCACTACTCATATAGTGACAGAGGACTATGATTTACTTGAACTTCAGTAAAGGATCGCATGTATCAATGTATGAATATGAAGGCATGATCCGTGTTCCAGAAAAATATAAAGATACTATAGTAAAGGAAGGATTGGAATTAATAATATGAACATTTTAGTAACGGGAGCCGCAGGATTCATTGGTTTCCATCTTACAAAACGTTTGTTAGCTCAAGATATCCATGTTATAGGTGTAGATAATATTAATGATTATTATGATGTTTTTTTAAAGATCAATCGTCTCAGGATATTAGAAGAAAATACTAATTTCGAATTTCATAAGATGGATATATCAAATAAAGAAAAATTAAATCAATTATTTAAAGACAGAACGATTGATATAGTCATCAACTTAGCAGCTCAGGCTGGAGTACGTTACAGCATAGACAACCAAGATTCTTATGTTAATTCAAACCTAGTTGGGTTTGTAAATATCTTAGAGGTCTGTCGACAAAATAATGTAAAGCACTTAATTTATGCATCCTCTAGTTCTGTATATGGAGCAAATACTAATATCCCCTTCTCAACCAAAGACCCAGTGGATCATCCAGTAAGTTTATATGCTGCCACTAAAAAGTCCAATGAATTAATGGCTCATACGTATAGTCATTTATATAATATTCCCACCACAGGACTCCGTTTCTTTACGGTGTATGGTCCATGGGGGAGACCTGATATGGCGTATTACTCTTTTACTAAAAATATTATTGAAGAGAATATAATAAAGGTTTTTAATAATGGAGATATGAGAAGAGACTTTACTTATATTGATGATATTGTAGAAGGAATAATTCGTTTACTTGATAATCCACCGATATATAACAGTGAATGGGATAGAGCTAATTCTGATCCAAGTTCAAGCTATGCCCCATACAAAATTTATAATATCGGTAATAATAATCCAGTTAGATTAATGGACTTCATTAATACATTAGAGAAACTAATTGGTAAAAAGGCAAAAATTGAATTTTTACCCATGCAACCTGGAGATGTTAAGGAGACCTATGCAGATATTTCCGATTTGCATGCTGAAGTGGGGTTCTATCCTTCAACAAAAATAGAAGAAGGGTTAACTCATTTTGTAAATTGGTACAAAAAGTACAATAAATAAGCAAAAATGAATTCGTTATAGAATCATCAAGCGATCCACGGCCAAATTTAGTTGTCATTGACACCATTAATTTTTCTTATTTAGAAAAGATAAATCCTGGAGTTGGTGATGATCCCATTTATGAAATGCGGATATTAGAAAATGTATAGGTGGAAACGATTGCAGGAGACAGATTCGATAGTATTAGATTAGAAGAATACAAGGAAGCAAATCAAGATGAGCAAAAACCTCAAATCATGTATATGGGTTAAGTACGTGCAAGTAAAAAGATTGTTAAAATAGGTAAGTTAATAAAGGAGAAAGTAATTTGAACCCTGAAAATATGAAAACTTCAATGGGATTTCTTAAGGAGTATCATTTGTCAGATTTCCTCATGTTATCCTTTACACGTAAATCTTCAATAAATCCTCAATCCAAGTTAAATCCTCTGCTTGAAAACTCCTTTAAATTTTGTTCTGAAGATTTACCATACAAAGACATTTACAAATTTCACAAAGTGAAGCAGCTTGTCGAACAAGGAAAAAATAAAAAATCTGATAATTACCAAGAGGTATTCATTCAATTAGCAGGCGAGAAAAGCAAATATGAATTTCTTATGAAAGGAAGTGAAGTGGGATGAAGACCATTGCTTTTTTTGTGAGTGAAAACATTAAAACACATCAACGTTTTATATATAATCAAATCGTAAAAATCAGTCAATATCGCTCAATTGTAATCGGCCCATTCGACAATAACACCCGTACAGAATTCCCCTTTGAAAATTACTATAATTTAAATAAAATAAAAGATCTAAAAAAATTCTTTGAAGAACAAGATATCATTGCCATTCATGCTCATCATGGATCACACGGACTAGAGATTTTGCCTGTATGTGAAAAATATAATATCCCTTTGATTGTTAGCATTAGAGGACGTGACGGTTCTGACAGTCCAGAAATTTTCGAAAAAAATGCTACGCGATATTCAGCAATAAATAAACACGGTGCACACTATTACCCTGTATGCCAATATCTTGCAGCAGGACTAAAAAGGTTAGGTATTCCGGCTAAGAATATGCATGTGTTATATGGGGGTATCGAATTAGATCTTTTCCCCTATTCTAACCGCACTCTTCCTATAGTAGGCGAAATAAGAATTTTATCTGTAGGTAGACTTGTAGACAAAAAAGGATTTGTTACTCTTATAAAAGCATTTAAACGGATATATACACAATATCCAAATGCTAGACTGCATATTATTGGAGCAGGTGAAGATGAGAAAAAAATTAAATCCGCCATTGCAGAATATAACCTTAAAGATATTGTGATTCTTAGAGGAGCTATGGATTCAAAACAAGTTTCGAACGAATTAAAAAAAGCTCATATCTTCTGTCTTGCAAGTCAGACAGCTAAAAGTGGTGATATTGAAGGCATTCCTAATGCCTTAAAAGAAGCCATGGCCAGCGGTTTACCTGTCGTTTCCACTCAACACGCGGGAATCCCTGAGTTGATTGAACACCAGAGAACGGGATACCTTGCCCCAGAAAAAAATGATATTGAGTTAGCCAAAGGTATACAATTTTTTTTGGAACATCCTGAGATTTGGAACGACTATACGGAAAGAGCTCGGAAAGTCATTGAAGAAAAATTTGATGTCAATAAACAAATTATTGAGCAACAAAGATTATATTCTCTTGTTAATACAACCAAAACGGAAAAGAAAACGGAAAAGAAAACGAAAAAAAAGAAAAAGAAAAAGTAAATCAAGTAAGGATAATTTAAAAACGAAATTTATTATAACGAAAAAATAAGCTGGATACCCAATAGTTATCATTTAAGTAGAAAAGGGAGAAATAGGATCCTTTTGAAACCAAGCGTATTTTCGCTCTTCTTCCAAAGAAGTATTAAGAACAAATGACACTCGTTCCAACGTACTGGTTGGGAATATGTATGAATGAACCAACCTACTTTGGAAGGGAGGATACTTGGAGATTCTAAATTCCATTGCATGATGGGGAACTAGTCAAGGATGCTCAAGATGATTTCGTATTGGACACTCTTGGAACGCTTTTAGTTCGGCCTCATACTCAATTAATCGCCTGCAATGTTGTCTACTAAAGTTAGAAAGTGAAGGTGTGCACACAAAGCAAAACATTCAGGCTGGAAGGAGCTGTTTTTTAATGGACTGGAAGTCTTTATATACTAATTGGACAAGTTACGGAAACCTAGATAATGAAATGCGATTAATGCTTGAAGAAATGAAGAATGATGAAGTAGCCCTTCAAGACGCCTTTTATAAAAATTTGGGATTCGGGACGGGTGGAATGCGAGGGGAAATGGGTCCAGGTACGAATAGGATGAACATTTATACCGTGCGAAAAGCGACTGTAGGACTTGCTGATTATATTCAATCGTTTGGAAACGAGGCAAAAACAAGAGGAGTCGTAATTGCTTACGATTCAAGACATAAGTCTCCAGAATTTGCATTGGAAGCAGCCAAGACTTTGGCAACAAAGGGAGTTAAAGCTTATTTATTTGATGAATTACGACCTACCCCACAGCTCTCTTTTTCCGTACGTAAGCTGAGAGCATTTGCCGGTATCGTCATTACAGCAAGCCATAATCCGCCTGAATATAATGGGTATAAAGTGTATGGAGCAGACGGGGCACAGCTCCCTCCTGAAGCGGCGGATCAAGTCATCAATTACGTGAACGCGGTGGAAAATGAGCTTTCTATTCGAGTGGAGGAAGAAGAAACCCTAAAGGACAGAGGACTCATTCAAATCATTGGGGAAGAGCTAGATACGGCTTATAATGAGCATTTGCTCACTATTCCGGAAGATCCAAAGTTAGCAGAGGAAAATGTAAAGCTCGTGTTTACACCGCTTCATGGCACAGCAAAAAAATCAGTAATACGTGCCTTACATGATCTGGGATATCGAAATGTCCATATTGTTAAAGAGCAAGAAGTGCAAAATGCTAACTTTCCTACTGTTAAATTGCCAAATCCGGAGGAACATGCCGCTTTTGAACTGGCCATCGAACTTGGAAACCGTATCGACGCTGATTTATTAATTGCCACTGATCCGGATGCGGATAGGCTCGGAATTAGTGTGAAAAATAATGCTGGAGTTTATGTTGTATTAACAGGAAACCAAACAGGCGCTCTCTTTTTGGATTATTTAATTTCACAAAAACAAAAAAAAGGGACCCTTCCAGAAAATGGAGTCGTATTAAAGACCATCGTGACTTCTGAAATAGGACGGGCGATTTCTGAACAAAATGGTTTAAAAATGGTAGATGTTTTAACTGGATTTAAATTTATTGCAGAAAAAATCAATGAATACCACACAAGTGGAGAACATACTTTCTTGTTTGGCTATGAAGAAAGCTATGGATATCTAATCAAAGATTTTGCTCGAGATAAGGATGCCATACAGGCGACTATTCTGGCAGTAGAAGTCTGTGCCTATTACAAAAAACAAGGAAAAACGATGTACGAAGGTTTGTTGGACGTTTTTGATAAATATGGGTATTACATGGAAGGTTTGCAATCGTTAACTTTAAAAGGTATTGAAGGTTCCAGACAAATTCAAGCCATTCTCAATGAATTCCGTGAAAATCCACCAGATCAAATTTCTAATCATAAAGTAGTGGTTCAAGAGGATTACCTCAACAGGAAAGCATACACGTTTGGGGCAAAGAGTGAAGAGTCCATCATGCTCCCCAAATCGAACGTATTAAAATACTTTCTTGAAGATGGCACCTGGGTATGTTTACGACCTTCCGGAACTGAACCTAAAATAAAATTTTACTTCGGCGTTAAAGGAAACTCGATGAACGAGGCCAAAGGGAAATTATCCACCGTTATGGAAGACTTTATGAGAAGAATCAATAATTTGCTTTAAAGAAGAAAGACTCACATTTAAAGGATCTTCGTAAGATAACTAGGCTCAGCATTCACTATATAAAGGAATGCGAATCTTTTTGTCTTTCAATAGATTGGTACTGCTCTCTAAATCTAGCACTCAGCCTCCCCGTAAGTCGTCTTATGCACAGGGTAATTACTCCAGAAAGGGTTGAGTATGAGGGTGCGGGGATTTTGGGCTGATGCTGATATGTATTACTATTCGGCACTGATTGGAGTATGCAGCATATAATATACTATTCCAATCCAATCCACTAACTCCCCCCTATGATAGTAGCCTTGCTGATACCGTATGCCGTTACGTAATACAGTTGTACAGGCCCTAAGATGGGCCTTATGAAAGGTGCTAAATAGGGTGGATTTTTTAAAAGGGTACATATGAGAGCGCCTTCAGAAGCTGGTGATAGTTTTTTTTATGTTAACGATAGAATGGAGTTTGTGAAAGATTAGACTTACCTCTAGTAACGCGTAATGACAGTAAAATCTGTATATTGGGAAATGAGGATGAGTTAAGTATTAAAATTCGATATGAGGTAATCAGCTAATTTTCTAGGAAAAACAGGGCTGTACCAAAAGTCAGGAGTATGACTTTTAAGGGCAACCTCTTTTTTTTAATTTATGCACCAAAAAAAAATCGCCCTTTGTAGTAAATAGAAGAAAAGCACATCACAATGGACCGAGCGGTTTTTACCCGGTTCTTATTGAGCTAACCTGGCTAATAGAAGCAACTCGGATGTTCCATTATAGGACGCTTATCTGTAATAAGGTAAGTGTCCTTTTTAATGGAATAAAAGATTGAGTTAATCACATAATTTTGAATTGGTATTAAGCAATCGGGCCAAAGAAGGCAATTAGGTGGTTCATATTGAAATGGTATGTTATTCCATAAGAGGGCAACTTAATGGAATAACACATCCAAAACAAAACAGGTTAATTATGTTAAAATCGGTATGAAATTGTGAAGAAATGGACTAAAAGGGCAGTTTAGAGACAGAAATGGGGGTCTAGCCATGGGCATTAGGAATTATCTGATTGAAGGCGTTTCCGGAACCGGCAAAACTTCGGTCTGTAAAGAATTGCAGTGCGCGGCTATCATGCCATTAATGGTGACCGTGAATTGGCTTATCAAGGCGATCCGGAAACTGGTACACGGACGGATGGCTTCACGCACGAGCACCACATTTGGCATGTAGATAAAGTAAAAGCTTTGGTCGCCAACCTGGATGAGGCGGTAACATTTTTCTGCGGAGGTTCTAGGAACTTTTCGAAATTCATAGTTCTATTTGACGGCGTGTTTTCCTCGAAGTCGACCTTGACACATTGAACCGGCGGCTTGACCAGCGACCGAAAAATGAGTGGGGCGGAAAGAAAACGGAACGGGAACTCATTGCGCGATTGCACCAAACGAAAGAAGACATTCTAAAAAACGGAATTATAATCGACGCCAGCTCCACCGATCGAGCACGTCGTTGACGATATCGTCCGTCAAAGCGAAGAAAATAAACGACAGTAACTTCGGTCGCTCACGACAGCCCAATACACCGGCGTATTCATGTTAATAAGAAACCGGTCGAACAGATGGATCGTGATTAGCAATGGCAGCTACACAATCTGATCTTTGTGAAAAGTATTGCACCCATTGTAAAGATTCTAAAGCTTGTTGTTCGTCAACAGTATTACCAGGTAAAATTAACTCTTTCCACGATTTTTCAGCATAGCCTACGTCGGATACTAGTAATAACCATCCTTTTTCTACGCGTGCAAGTACAGATACATGCCCGTCCGTATGTCCAGGTGTAAATACAAGATAAATGAGTCCATCTCCAAACAAATCTTTTCCTAAATTGTAGGGTCCAAAAGGAATGGACTCAAGTTCAAAAGCTTCGAACGAAATTCCTTTGTACCATTTTTCTTTGAAGTTTGCACAGTTCCTCCATTCAGGTTCACTAACAAGAAATCTTTTAGCCCCAATTAAATGTTGAAGTCCACTAATATGATCTTCGTCCTGGTGTGTCATAACAACAGCATCTATATCCTGAGGTGTTATATTCTTTGAAGCAAGTTGCTCTCTTACCGAACGTCCTTCAGGTAATCTATACTCTATAAACTGATTTAAATCTTCACCAAAATGTTCTTTTGGCTGAGTACGAATATCCTCATGCCATCCAGCATCGACAACAATTCGTCCGTTTGGATGTTCAATCAAGTAACAAGATACAGGTACTAATTCTTGATACTCTTCACCTCTTTGATTAACGGGTGGAATCACATCAAGTTCCTTAAAAGCTAATGCTCGATCGTATTTTACATCTCCTGTATGCATCACATGTACTTTAACAAACTTCTCCATACTACCCTCCTCCAGTTATATAATTGTATTTCAGAACTGATAAGAATTTAAAAGCACAGTAATTTAAACCCCTATTTCACTATTTTGTTTCTAAACATTACCTTATTTACATTATGCCTTACGGTATTATGACCGGCTTTAGTACCTTTTCCAATAGCTATGAGCATAACATCTAAATACCTTTCAGAAATATTTAAGATTGCTTTTAATTTCTTAGAATCATAGCCTGACATAGTAATTGTTTCAAAACCTGCATCATTTGCTAACAAAATTAATGACATTGATGCAAGACTAACATCTCTAGTTAATTCTAGCTTTAAATCATCATTTGATTTATTTTCATAATAGTTTATTGCAGCATTCGCTAGATATTCCCTAAGCGATTCATCAAAAAAACCTGCTTGAAAGCCTTCTTCATGTATCTTAATAATATTATCTTTATCAAAGGCTTGATAATCACCTAACATAACAATTAAAGTTGAAGCCTCTACCACTTGTTGTTGATTAAAAGCTATAGGGAGCAATAAGTTTTTTAAGTCTGGATCATCAATAATTAGGTATCGAGTTGCTTGAATATTATTTCCGTTAGGTGACTTACTTGCACTTTCAATAAATGAGGTTAGAATTTCTGAACTTATTTTATAACTTGAATCATAATGTCTAATTGAACGTCTTTTTTCCAAAATATTTTTTACACTCATTATAACAACTCCAAGTTTTTTATTTATGCTTTAATTATAGTAAGCAATAATAAATAAGAAAATAACGCACAAAAATGTGGTATAGCCACTTTTAAGTGCCTATTCAGGAGGGACAGCACATGGTTAACTATAAAACTGGAATCAACATTTTTATGAACATTGCAGGTGGAAAATGGAAATGTTTAATACTCTTTTTCTTGAGTCAAAATTCAGTAAGAACAAAGGAGTTTTACGAATTAATACCTGGAATTACACAAAAAGTCTTAACAGATCAATTGAAACAGTTAGAAAGAGATGGACTTGTACGAAGAGAAATATTTAATGAGGTACCACCAAAAGTAGAATACAGTTTAACTGATTTAGGAAGATCATTTGTACCAGTATTAAACACAATGTGTGAATGGGGTAATAAGTATGCAAATATAAAAGGAATAGATAAAGATCAACAAATTAATTGTAATCATAATTAAACTAAGCTTTTGAAGAACCCTATCCACTACACCAAAAAGCGTATGGCCTGGGGTTGCTGGCCCCGTTTTGGCCCGATTGCGGAACAAAATTAATCATTAATTCATAAGTCTGATAAAAACATTTAGGTAATATTTACCTTATAAACCATATTTTTAATATGTAAACTAATACTTAGTTGATAAAATTATTTTATTGGGAGGAAAG
Source organism: Peribacillus muralis (assembly GCF_001439925.1). Lineage (GTDB taxonomy): Bacteria > Bacillota > Bacilli > Bacillales > DSM-1321 > Peribacillus > Peribacillus muralis. Next base: position 5,454 of record NZ_LMBV01000031.1, on the reverse strand, counting down.
GAGAAAAAATGAATTTATCCCTCAAGGAACTATAAGAACTGTTACTGTTTATTTTATGCTCTTCATTGCTTTTTGCATTTTCGCCACAGTCTAAGGACCAAAAAGCATCATCCTCTGACACGTTTCATATAAACGGGTGAGGAGTGAAACGGGATTCATTCATTGGTTTACAGGCCGAAAATATATTGGGGCAAAGATTTATTTATTTTTGGTAAATTTAAAAAGACAAGGCACTTAAATATTAGGTGTCTTTCTGTTTTAATAATTTTTAGAATATTCAGTATTAATTTTGCTAGGAATATATTCCCATTTTATACTTTTGATAGATACTAACTAGTTTCTATTAGAAAATAACACTTGTAATGGAGTTGATCTAATGACATGATTTCAGGGATTTTGACAATATTTCTTCGGTTGGGAACCACGATAACGTCAATAGGTTAAAAAAATATTTTAATAGAGGTGATTATCACGGTGGGAAAAAAATTAAAAAGGATGTTGAGTTTATTATTGATCTTTGCAATGATTTTTAGCGGTTTTGGGCAAGCGGTCGTTGCCAAGAGCAATAACCAAGCTAATCAAGGAAAAAATAAGATTTCTAGTGAGCAAAATGTAAAACAGTGGTTAAGTGAATATGAATTCTATGAGGACACAAGAATTGCAAAAATCTATGATCAGATTGCAATAAAAGAATTAAAGCGTTTTGCCACAGTCATACAAGAAACGAATGCGAAGTTTGATTCTAAACTGGTAGCGGAAATGGATGATACTGGAGACTTCAAAGAAAAAGAGATAAATGAACCTGATGTACTCCAACAATTGATTAACGAATATGAACAAGCTGTTGAAGAGGAGTATATAAAAGAGGTGGTTCTTAAAAGTGATCGGCTCTTGGTAATCAAACATAAGTTAACCATATGTCTATGGGGGTATGTAACAAAAAACGATTTTAATAAACCAACTGAAGCATTACTTGCAGACATACTCTTTAATTTTTATTTATCTGATAAAATTGTCAATAAAAATGCTATCGGCATTTTAAAGGATATCTCTGATCAAACGGCTCACAAAGGAAATAAAATAAAAGCTCATTTGAATAACGCTGTGAAAATGTCTGAAAAAGCGAATGGGTTTCTAGAAAAAGATCTAGCTATCCCTGCATCAAAATCCTATCAAAATGTATATAAACAAGTATTATTCGGACTTGAAAAAGCAGGCTATCAATTTAACACAGAATTCTTTGAATCTACTTCTGACACGGATGGTGACACGATAACCGATGGAATAGAATTCCTAGAGGGAATGAATCCATTTGAAAAGGATACAGATGGAGATGGATTAAAGGACAATATTGAATATGAGATGAAATCCTCTATTTCCCCTATTAAATATGATGCAGATGATAATGGCATAAGTGATGCAGATGAAGATAGCGATGAAGACGGCCTGAAAAATAAAGATGAGCAGGCTTATCAAACAAATTTGATGAAGAAAGATTCAGACCAAGATGGTTTAACTGACGGATTTGAAGTTCAACAGTTTGATTCATTACCTAATAAGGATGATACAGATAGCGATGGATTAAGTGATGGAGATGAACATGCTTTAAAGACAAACCCGAATGCTGAAGACAGTGATAATGACGAGACCACGGATTCACAAGAACTCCATCAACAATCTATTCGTCAATCATTGAAACCGGCTGGTAAATCAGAAATAACAAGTGTAGAAGTTAGTTTTAGTGCAAAGGATAATATTAATAAAACGACTAGAATTAGCACAAACATAGGTAATATGAAAACAACTAATTTACACGGTATTATTGGTTCTCCTATTAGGATCAATACGCAATCAGAATTTGATAAGGCAAGCATTACATTTACTTATGATGAATCAAAGCTAGGAGACACGTTGGAAGATGATCTAGCCATCGTTTGGTATAATGAAGAGGAAGAAATGTTTGAAAGCCTTAACGCTGTGTTAGATACAAGTAAGGATACAATAAGTGTGGAAACGACTCAGCTTCGTGAATATATGGTTGTTGATAAGAAAAAATGGTTAGAGCTTTGGAGTAAGGAAATAGACTACTTAAGCAGAGATAAGAATATAGTTTCTAGTAGCGATGATTCAAGTGGTGGAGAGACAGATCCAAAAGATTCAGATGGGGACGGCTTATACGATACCTATGAAACTGAAGGAATGAAAACACCATACGGTATCATCTACTCAGATCCTAACAAGAAAGATAGTGACGGAGATGGATTAACCGATGGGCAAGAAATGGGTCCATTCAAAACATTTACGATGGATATTTTTGGAACTACTATTCGTTTTGAAGGTTTCTTTCCAACCAGTTTTCCTGACCAAAAAGATAGTGATGGAGATGGAATTTTTGATAAAGAGGATAAAAGACCGTTGTTGTACTCTGATTTATCCAATTTAGTAATTTATCAATCAGATAGACCAGAAGGCTATGATGAAAATGGAGATGTAGCGAATGATATGAAAACAAATGATTATACTGGCGATGAAATGACTGACCTTAGCTGGATGTTCAACTTCCAATTATGGGAATCTGATTCGCCAGATATTCTCTTTGATGAGTTCGAGTGGATGTCAACAAGCTTATTTTCTACGGGAGAAATGGAAGATGTTATTTTAGATATGATCGATCATTTTGAGGAAGGAAATGGTGCTGATTATCGCAATCAGACTTTAACGAAAAAAGCGAGGGAGCATGAGACAACAAAAGCCTATATTGAATTCCTCAAAAATGCTTTAGTTGATGAGTTAAAGAAAAATGGAGGTAATTTGGCAGCACTTCAGTTTGATAAAAATACAAAGGATACAGATAAATTTTATCAATATATTCAGGATAATGCTGTTTACCCGACGTTTAGCACTTGGGGCGATAGAACAGGCGGACTTACAATATCAGTGAATGATACTTGGGGGAATACCGTTTCCGTAAAAGACTTTTCAGTAGAGAATAATCACTTTAAAGGTGTTATGCATGTTCGTTTATATGATCATTTTGGGTTAGATCAGCCAGATGTGGAGAAGGAGTATGTCAACTTAGCAGGATTTCGTGCCTGGTTTGTTTTACAGCATTATGAAGATTATGATGGGGAATATAAACCTTTTGTTACTTTAATGGATATGGAAATACCTTTCGAGGGGGAATTCAGCAATTAAAGTTGATTTAAAAATTCTAGTTTTGATTATTAGCATATGCTTCATTCCATTATACTTAATTGGGTGTACAAAGAATGAGGAATCAAGTGGGAAAACAAAGATTTTCGAAATTGCCAATACAGAACAGGTCGTTGGTAAAAATGATGAAGAAGTGTTGACGCTTAGAAAGCATTATATGATTCTGAATCCACCAAAAGATTTAAAGGTTTTGAAGGAATTAGTTGAAAAATACATTAAGAATCCCCCAGTTGAAGATGAAATTAAAGTAATAGAAGGGAAAAAGAGGATTTTTTATATGTCCTTCTATAGGGAAAGTGACGATTTGCCAAGAGACTGGAAGCCTGATGAAAGTTACATGAATACGGATCGGATGGAATATCATAAGCATGATCTCATTGCATCGATCATTTGGTCAGATGCTGAACCACAAAAAGAATACAATGTTTATGATAAAAATAAGGAAGGAAAGGTAATTAAGAGGATGCATTTTATTGAGGATCAGCTTGTTGAGTGATACACTATCCATACACTAAAAAATAAAGAAATGGAAATTGTTAGAAATTAAAACTGGAACACTACATGATAGACTGGGGATTACTATGAATAAATTCAATAGTGGCCCCTCATTACTCGAATCGTTTCCATACCCTATTAAAACTAGTTTTTTCTTTGTTCCATTAAAGGGCGCGTTTGTGGAATAAGCTCAATAGCTTCTTGCTAACGACCCGTTTATAAGAAAAAAACCCTGGGCACCAAAAAGGTGCCGAAAACGATAATATTTTATATTGCTGAGTGAATATTTTAGTGGAGAACGAATGTTTTGTTGTATGCTTTAATTAAGGTTAGATTGTATGATGTTCTCATGTAAAACTCCAGAATCTATGGGCGGCATGATGTAATCATCGCCTAGAACCCTTGGTATATAGGGGTTTGTAAGGTGGAGATTAGTGTAATGCTAACTTTTTGCTAACTTTTAATTTTTGAACAACTTTACTTCACCAATTAGAGGAGACCTTTCGTAAGTTCACTGAACCTATGGGAGGTCTTTTCTTCGATATTTTTTGTCATATGAACGTAATTGTTCATCGTCGTGTTGATGTCTGAATGCTCTATTCTTTCTTGAATCTCTTTAACGCCTGCCCCAGTTTCAATAAGAAGGGATCTATGATTATAAATTGTTAGTGAGTAGGGGAATATAAAATGACTATAGGTGCGTTAGTTGGAGATACAGGGCTGCCATTTGGTAGCCTTTTTGNCTCAGTTTAATAGATAATGCTCACGAATACTCGCTTATTCGCAGGATTTCAAACCACATGGTATAGGTTTCTTTAGATGAACGAAAGAGATAGGACCGTTTTGATAAGATGAGGGCAGATTGAAATAGGGGATCTGCTGAAAATCCCATATTATTACATATGATGCACGCATTCTCCACGCTGCCCCNCCATGTCTCAACGGGTCATAATCCTATGCCCTTTCATTCCTTCGTCATGCCTATCCAAGGGGTGGAGGCCGGTTTTGCTAACGGAACGGGTCATTGCCCTTTTGTTCTATATATCCAGTACTTCGTGCTTTCTTTGAAATCCTACGAATAAGCCAACTTTCGTATAAACAATGTGAATGTAAATTTACGCTGCTAGTTGTTCAAGAGGGAATACCATTTCCGGTTTATAGACAGAGCCATTACGAGCAATCCCTACTAAAACACGGGCGAGTTTTCCACATAGTTTCATGATGGATTTCATTTTCTTAATCTTCTTCACCTTAACATTGTTCGAGTGTAGGGCTTTAAACTCAGGGTTATTCATCACCAGACTCATGGTCGCAAGGANGAGGTAACGCCGCAGGCGTGATCTTCCACGTTTGGAAAGAACAATTTGGCCTTTCCACTTCCCAGAGCTTGCCTCAACGAGATGCAATCCTGCATGACGAAGGAGCGCATTCCCGTGAGCGAACCCACTCAGATCTCCAGCTTCTCCTAAGATGCCCGCCAGTGAAATCTCGCTGATTCCTTTAATGGCAAGTATTTGCTTAACGAATGGAATCTGTTCCAAGACGTTTGTGACTTCTTGCGTCACTCTTTCGAGTTGGGATGAAGGGAGATCATATTCCTCTAATAACTGTTCCAAGTGAAGTTTATACGCATCAAGGGCTTGTTTCGTACCAATTGAACGCTTGGCCAATGTAAGCAGGGAACGGGCTTTTTTATGCCCGGAATGTCGCTTCATACATGATTTCCACCCGGTTACGATATCTTGA
>NZ_LMBV01000030.1:22656-39041 GCF_001439925.1 Peribacillus muralis | reverse complement strand
ATCGACGGAGAAAGAATCCACTTTTGCAATGGCAAGGTCGATATCTTTTCCTTTGAATAGCTTTTCCAATGGAATGGAAACAGCTTGTTCAGAAATCGAACCGCCGGCAAGACGATGCAATTCGGTGATGATTTGGTGTGTTGGGAATTGGTTCACCACGGTAACCTGGACTTGATCTTTGTTATAATATTCACGTACGGACAACGCAGATAGTAATCCTGCGTATCCGGCACCTAAGATGACGATTTGTTTTGACATAGTTAATCCTCCGTCCTTAACGATATAAAGTTTAATAAATTATTTGTGGTTTTTACGTTCTGAAGAAACTTCAAGGAACGCCTGCGCGAAACGGAATAGCTTCTGTGCCTCTGGGTCCTTCATCATTTTTAACAGACCAAAAAGACCGATTACATCATGATTCGCTTCTGCGCGATCCTTCGCTTCGATTGCGGTAGCTGCGAGACCCTTCACGGAATCGACCACAGGTGTTGCGATCTCTGAAATGGCACTGACTGTATCGTTTTTCAGAACATCGTCCGTTGCGACTGATTGAGCGAAGTCATAAGACTTTGTTAAAATATTCACTAATTCAGTCAGTTTTGGAAGCTGATCGACTAAAGTATTGAGGGATTCCTGAACCTCAGGCTTTAAAAGCTGATCTAGGATATCCAATTGTTCTTGGTTTGCAGAAGGTTTTGATTTTGTAATTACATCTACCATATCTAATTCCCCTTTAATCTGAATTTATTTTTTTTATATGTTTTCCGCCGATACTATTAATCATACGACTCTAATCTCTTAATTTCAAATGAATTTTACTTGATATGAGTATAATTTTAGCAAGGTAATTGAGCGTGGGCGAAAGGGTATAGGATTTACCTGCCATTTTGAGGAGATTATGAAGCTATTCTCGTTGAAATACCTTTAAAAAAGGGATTTAATAGAGGATGTTGACAATGATTTTCATACGATCATAATCATATTGATTGCGGATTTTACAGATGAAAATAACGTTAGTATTTATTATATTCATAGGATGGGTCCGACTCATTTTTTCATGACCGTATGTCAATTTACCTGCGACATTTCTTACCAAAATGCTTCGTATGAAGCTTTCCAACCTAGCCATTTTCTTGGGCGATAATCAACTCTTGAGCAATAGCAGAATGGTGCGATTCTAGAAGACCAGCCCAACTTATTCCGGCTTTTAGTCGACACACTATTTGGTGAATAGAAAAAAGGATGCGAAAACAGCCTTATTTTTAAATGTCGCACTTAAAAAGGTTGAATATCAGAAAATACTGAAAAAACAGTGAAATAATGTTAGTATATTTAAAAAAAGTGGTATGTTTAAAATTCAAATGAATATTTTATTCTTCAAGGATCTCCATTGCTAAAAGGTCAGTTCGTTCTCCGATAACGCGAGAGCCATGTTCCGATAGGTTTCGGTGAAAATGGATTCGGGAATTTGATTGTTGAGTTGGAAGTTGCAACAATAAAAGAAATGGAGTTGATAGAATGGTTAATATTACCGGGAATGGAAAAGCGACACAAGAGGCGGTGAATGATTTTCAGGAATTAGTAGGTTTTGAAATTCCTGCAGATTATAAACAATTTCTCCTTCATTATAATGGCGGCATAACCGAGGTGCAAAACAGCAAGTTTTATGTAGATACTTTGGATACCCTCGTTTGCCTAAATGTTCTGTACGGGTTGGATCTAGAGGATAAAGGACTGGACTTACGGAATTGGCATGAAGAAAACAAAGAAGATTTACATAAGAATTGTATCATCATTGGTAATGATACGTGTGCAGGGAAGATTTTACTTATAAATAATGAAGAGGAAAAGGGAATCTATTTCTGGGATCAAGGTTGGTATTCGGACCCCTCAAGCCAGGATGAAAATATTTATAAAGTTGCAGAGAGTTTTCAATCTTTCATAGAGGGCTTGAAAATCCCGGATGAAATTTAATTTATATGAATATCCTACATTGTCCGTGGGACTGGCAATTAAAAGAAGACAAGGTTGCTAGATTAAAGGGTGCCATTGGAACCGAAGATTGAGGATGGTTATGTTTTCGCCGCCGTTTCTTTATTTTCAATTTAGCAAAAGCGAACCATAATGGAATCAGTCGATAATGAACTGATTCCATTTTCTGTTTATTGGAAATTTTACGCTCTCCAATAAAATCCTTTTTTTCGAAAGTGGGAGAATCATAAAAAAGTGGGTTATTTGTGATATTTTAGCTTAATGCTAGTCTAATTTACCTGCTATTATCGTGAAGTTTGGAAGTTTTTCTATTTGTTTGTGACTTTATATAGTAAACTCAGAGTAGGTTCGTTAACTTTTAACTGCTAGAGACGGGGTAAGTTTAATCTTATGAAAAATAAAAAGTTAAGGGCATTTCTTTATTTGACCATTCTTTTATTAATTGTATTTATTCTTCTTAATATGTTTTCCACTTATTTAAGCATTAAAAATTCTGTACAGAAATCTGTTGCTAATCAAAACTTGGTAGCGGCAAGATCGATTGCCGACTCAATGGATGTAGAGGCTTATGAACGCTTTCTTGATAACCAAGTAAAGAACCAGGAATATGAGGATATTAAAGCTTACTTAGAAGATGCCAGGGAAAAAATCGGAGCTTTGTATGTGTACACCATCATGGTGGATAATCCGCAAGTGTCAAAAGCGATGATTACTGGGTTTTCTAAAGATCATATAGGGGATTTCCCCATTGGTGGAGTGTGTACCGTTCCGCCAAAGCAGGTCAGACAAGCCTATCAAGGCAAAAGCTTTATCACCGGAATACTAGATGATCCTGAATATGGGGATTATTTGACTGTCGGTGTGCCGATAAAAAATCAAGATGGCTCGATTATTGGTTTCTTGGGAATTGATGTTAGTGCTGAGAATATTAACTCCATTAATGGAAAGGTATTAAGAAGCAGTATTGCCATCCTTGTTTATAACGGGGGATTCGTTATCATGCTGCTGGTTACCTTTTTTGTCGTTCAAAAATGGTATCAAAAAAAATTGAAGCGTGAAGTAGGGGATACGGAAGATACGTATCAATCCGAATTTCAATCGCTGATAGCTTCTGTTCGCTCATTAAGGCATGATTTTTCCAACCATATTCAAGTTATACATGGACTTCTTAAATTGAAGGAGAATGAAAAAGCACTCGATTATTTAACGTGCCTTTCAAAAGAGGTGCATTCCATTGAATCGATGAAGTTGGATGTGATTCATCCAGGCTTATCAGTTTTGTTAGAGACAAAAAGGCTCTCCGCCCAGAATTATAACATCGATATTGATATTGATGTTTCACCTAACTCGTTCAACAGGGTGAAAACAATCGATTTGATTAAGCTATTATCAAATGTAATAGATAATGCCATTGAGGCAACGGTTGAATTGCCAGAACAAGAGCGTCGAATGAGTATTGCCTGCAAAGCGGATGATGACAAGTTTACGTTTAGGGTGACGAACACAGGACCCATGATATCAGCATTAGATCAGGAGAATATTTTCACAAGCGGATTTTCAACGAAAAAGCCACAAAAGGATAAGGTGCGCGGTCAAGGATTATTCATCGTTAAAGACTTAGTGAATAGATATGACGGAGAGATCCAGGTGCAATCCAATGAAGAAGAGACGTCCGTAACGATGATGATACCAGTGAATGGGCGAGCTGGGTAGTTCATTAACCGAGACGTTTTGTGATGATAAAACAGGGGGGGATGTAAGCAGCACATTCCCATACTTCTGACCAAAGTTTTTGCCCAGCGATTGCTAGAGAAAATCCTCACGTATTGTCGTGGGGATTTTATTATTTTTAAGGCAGGTAAATAATGGATGGCAAGGATTTCTTAACTCTGTGTTAGTGCATGCTAAAAAGTTTTTAATAGTAGTACTGAATTTTCTGATATGGTATTATATGGGTTACCTTTAACTTCTATGGGAGATTTGAGGAATCATTATGATACCAAAATTGAAAAGAGTTGGTTATGTGATGGAGTTTACATTATTTAATAGGGAAGACCTTTTAAAATGTACGGAAACATTTGTACAAGTTTTTAATCAGGAACCATGGAATGATCAATGGTCTATGGAAACAGCAAAGCAATATTTACTTGATTACATAAATACACCGGGTTTTATGGGCATCGTAGCTGTCGAAGGGAAAGAAATCATCGGATTTATTTTCGGTGCCCATAAGCTTTGGTGGAGTGGCGGAGAATTTTTTATAAATGAAATGTGTGTCAGCATAGAGAAACAAAATACTGGGGTTGGCTCAAAGTTATTAAAATACTTAATGAATGAACTTAATATAGAGAGAGTAAGCAACATATCCTTATTAACCGACAGAGGAATTCCTGCTGAAGCTTTTTATAAGAAACATGGGATTTACGGAGATTAACAGATTGATGTTCTTGACCAAGGAAATGAAATAATTTTATTTATGGGTAACAGGGGCGCAAACCGTCATTTGAAATTAGGCCCCATAAAGGTCAGGGAAAAAAGTAAACCTTCATTAAAATGGATTGAAAAATAGACGTCTTTTAAGGAATAAAAGAATGGGAAATGGACATAATGGGTAGATGTTAAGCTGCTTTCATCGAGATTATGGTAAGATAGGGAAAAAATTATATAAGGCAGTGAGATTGTGAAACAACAAAAAGGAAAGCTTCTCGTTATCATTGGACCGACGGCTGTTGGCAAGACAAAAATGAGCATTGAGATGGCAAAGTTATTTAACGGTGAAATTATCAGCGGCGACTCCATGCAGGTATATAAAGGGATGGATATAGGTACTGCCAAGATCAAGCTGGAGGAAATGGAAGATATCCCTCATTATTTACTTGATATTAAAGAACCGGATGAACCTTTTAGCGCCGCAGAATTCCAAGAGCGGGCCAATGCTTGCATCGAGGATATCCAAAGCAGGGGGAAGCTGCCGATTATCGTTGGTGGAACAGGATTATACATACAATCGGTGATTTATGATTATCAATTTTCAGAAGCACCGTCCGACCATGAATATAGAGAAGGTTTGGAAAAACAAATAAGAGAGTCAGGAATCGATCCGGTTTTTGAACAATTACGCACGGTTGACCCTGAAAGTGCGAAGCGGATTCACCCTAATAACGTAAGGCGGGTGATCAGGGCACTTGAGATTTTTCATTGCACAGGTAAAACGATGAGTGAGCAGCTGGATGATCAGCCTACGGAATTGAAATACGAGACGTGCATCATCGGCTTGACGATGGAACGTGAAAAATTATATCAACGTATCGACCAACGAGTTGATGGAATGGTGGATGAAGGGCTGATTTCCGAGGTCCAATCATTTTATGATCAAGGTTTGAAGGATTGCCAATCGATCCAGGCAATAGGTTATAAAGAAATCTATGATTATTTTGATGGAAGAGCTTCAAAGGATGAAGCAGTCGAAACGTTAAAACAAAACTCACGACGTTATGCAAAAAGGCAATTGACTTGGTTCCGGAATAAGATGGATGTTATTTGGTTTAATATGACCGAACTCGAGGGTTTTACAAAAAAAATACATGAAATATCTGGATTTATTGCAGGAAAGCTTTTCCACGAAGGCGAATACATAAATTTAGAGAGAAAAGAGGAGGACTAATACATGAAACAATCTGTAAATATTCAAGATCAATTTCTAAACCAATTACGAAAAGACGGAACGTATGTAACGGTATTTTTATTGAATGGATTCCAAATTAGGGGACAAGTTAAAGGTTTTGATAATTTTACCGTATTATTAGAATCGGAAGGCAAGCAGCAATTGGTCTATAAACATGCCATTTCTACATTCGCTCCACAACGTAATGTTCAAATTGATTACGAAGTGAAGGAATAATCATATAAAATGTGAAAAACAGGTATCGCTTAAAGCGGCCTGTTTTTTTTGTATGGACTGATCGTTTTTTCAAAGAATCGATAATTTTACATATACGTTTTGAATATATATTTAGGGACGGATTATTTTCCGGGAAACCGCATGAAATGACAATTCCCCATTTAAGTTGCTGAGTAGCAATGAGATTTGTTGGAATATTAGTTCAAAGGAAAGAATTCTGTCGTAATAAGTCGCCGTCAGGAACGAAAGACGGCCATTAACACTGAAATTTCCCGATGGGTCAGTAATGGCTTATGTTACATATGTCCATTCCCATCATAAATCGGCTGAAATTGTGGAGGTAACGGTCCAAGATGGAGAGGTGAATGCGTTGGAACAACCGATCCGTATGAAAAATAACGGGCAAATCAATATCGTGTTTAATGCGGAAAATAGAAAAGCGCTACAAAAGGATCTGCCGATAAAAGAAATATTGGTGCAGCAGGAAATACCTCATCAGCATGCAGCCTTGAGGGAAATTGAAGATGAGCTGAAATCACTGGTCGGTATGGAAGAAATGAAACGAATGATAAAAGAAATATATGCTTGGATTTACATCAATAAACAGCGCGAAGCAAAAGGGCTGAAAACAGGCCGTCAAGCCTTGCATATGATGTTCAAAGGAAATCCCGGGACAGGAAAAACAACGGTTGCGCGATTAATCGGAAAGTTGTTTCAAAAAATGAATGTACTTTCAAAAGGCCACTTGATTGAAGCGGAGCGGGCGGATTTAGTTGGGGAGTATATTGGTCATACTGCCCAAAAAACGAGGGATTTAATTAAAAAGGCCATCGGCGGGATCTTATTTATCGATGAGGCCTATTCCTTGGGAAGGGGCGGTGAAAAGGATTTTGGGAAAGAAGCCATCGATACGCTTGTCAAGCATATGGAGGATCGCCAACACGAATTCATTTTGATCCTTGCTGGGTATTCGCGGGAAATGGATTATTTCCTGAGTCTTAATCCTGGCCTGCATTCCAGGTTTCCGCTAGTAGTTGATTTTCCGGATTATACAATCGTCCAATTGATGGAAATAGCCGATCGGATGCTGCAAGAACGTGAATATATCATGGATCGCGAGGCTGAAAGGAAATTAAAGGAACACTTGATCATATTAAGATCGTTTCGGGGAGCTATTTCATTTTCTAATGGCCGCTATATTCGCAATGTTCTAGAAAAGTCGATCAGGGCCCAGGCAATGAGGCTTTTACTGGAGGATACCTTTGAAAAAACGGATTTACTGACGCTTACCGGTCAAGACCTGATTTTTGAGGATGATGAGAAAGAATGAATGACAAAAGAAAGCCCGCGGAAATGGCGGGCTTTTCATATTCATGTGTTCGGCACCCATTTTTTATTGGGTAGGCGCCAATTGTAGGTGTAAGAAAGGACTCGTAAAACGGTAATGATCGCAAAGAGTGCATATAGCTGCCACGCCTGGGATAATACACCGCTACCTAAAGCGATGCCTGCAATGATGGCCCAGACTACGTATATTTCTTTTCTGAAGACCAATGGTTTCCTGCCTGCCAATACGTCTCGGACTATTCCACCGCCGCATCCGGTCAAGGCAGCTGATACGATGATGGCGCTTAATGGATGGTTAAGTTCTACAGCATACATGGCCCCTTGGATAGCGAAGGCTGAAAGGCCAATGGCATCAGTGAAGTTTCCCCAGCGATTCCAATGCTTTGAAAGGATCGTAGGAAAAACAAAAACGATGGTGATGGATACTAAAGCGATGGTGAAATAGAAACTCTGATCCCATAATGTTGAAACAGGGACACCGATAAGCAGGTTTCGGATTGCACCTCCGCCAAAGGCGGTTATGATTCCTAAAATATACACTCCTAAAATATCATACTCTTCTTCCATGGCGATGATGGTGCCGCTTATGGCAAAAGCAATCGTACCTATGAAACTTAATACTTCCCATGTCATATGAATGTTCCCTCTATGTCTTTTCTATTTTGGATGTTAAAGTCAAACTTGATTTTAGCATGTTATCGGAATTTTTAAAACGGGTAAAAGCTTAGTTTTCCGGAAAGTTTTATCTATTCAGCTTTTTTGTTATGATTAACAGAAATCTTATTAAAGGTGGTGGGCGTTTTTGGTGGATGCCATGAAGGAAAAGGCCATATTGATAGGCTGTCAAACAACAGAGGAAAATGAACGTTTTGAATATTCACTTGATGAATTGGCCTCGTTGGCAAAGACGGCGAATGGTGAGGTTATGATGACCGTCACCCAAAAAAGGGCAAGCATCGACCCGGCTACATATATAGGGAAAGGAAAAGTGGCGGAGCTTCAGAACCTCGAAGAAGAGCTGGAGCCGGATTTATTCATCTTCAACGATGAACTGTCCCCAAGTCAGATCCGAAACCTTTCCAAACAGCTAGAGGCAAGAATCATTGATCGGACGCAGCTTATTCTCGATATATTTGCTCAACGGGCACGCTCAAGGGAAGGGAAGCTTCAGGTTGAACTCGCCCAGCTCCAGTATCTATTACCGCGTTTGGTTGGACAGGGGACTGCACTGTCCAGGCTTGGAGGCGGAATTGGCACGAGGGGCCCAGGTGAGACGAAGCTCGAAAGCGACCGGCGCCATATCCGCGGCAAGATCGATGAAATCAAGCAACAATTAAGCGGCATAGTGAAGCACCGTGAACGGTATCGAGATAGAAGGAAACGGAATAAAACCTTTCAGATTGCACTTGTAGGATACACCAATGCAGGTAAATCAACATTGTTCAACCGTTTGACTGAAGCGGATTCATTCGAAGAAAACCAGTTGTTCGCTACACTCGATCCCATGACGAGAAAAGCGATCCTTCCGAGCGGCTTTACCGTGCTATTGACGGATACGGTTGGCTTTATCCAGGATTTGCCGACCTCACTAATCGCAGCGTTCCGCTCGACGTTGGAAGAGGTGAAGGAAGCTGATTTATTGCTACATGTGGTCGATTCCTCAAGTGCAGATTACTTTAACCATGAGAAAACGGTTCATGATTTGTTAAATGACTTAGATGTCCCTTCCATTCCACAGCTAACGTTGTATAATAAGAAGGATAGGACCCATACTGATTTTGTAAGGTCGTCCAGTTATGCTTCATTATTGGTCAGTGCCTATAATCAAGCGGATTTGAATCAAATCATGGAAGAAATTGAAAAGCAAGTGATTGAAGAAATGATTCCGTATTATGTTTTTCTCCCTTCAAGTGAGGGTAAGTTATTATCACAGCTGAAAAATGAAACCATATTGCGCACTCTCTCCTTTAATGAAGAATCGGAAAGATATGAATGCAAAGGTTTTTGTCTAGCTGATCATCCATTGACCGGGCAGCTAGAGAAATATTCGTTATAAAGGGGAATTTTGATGTATCAGCAGTTAACACATGGAGAAGTGTTGAAGAACATTGCCAAAGAAGTGGAAGCAATGATTTCTCCATTACATAAGCAAGTGGACGAACGAATTGAAGAAAATCAATTCCGTGTATTACAAAGTTACCAAGCACATAAAGTGAGTGATTCCCATTTCATCCCTACGACGGGTTATGGATATGATGATATAGGGCGAGATACGCTCGAATTGATTTATGCAGAAGTATTTGGGGCCGAAGCAGGTCTGGTTCGTTCACAAATCATTTCGGGTACACATGCCATTTCCACGGCCCTGTTCGGCATCCTTCGTCCAGGTGATGAATTGTTATATATAACTGGAAAGCCTTATGACACGTTGGAAGAGATTGTCGGGATTAGGGGAACCGGTATCGGTTCATTGCGCGATTTTCACATAAGCTACAACTCCGTTCCATTAGCGGAAGCTGGTCAAGTTGATTTTGAAGCTGTCAAACAAGCCATTCAACCTAATACGAAGATGATTGGAATTCAACGCTCCAAAGGGTATGCGACACGCCCTTCCTTTACAATTGCAGAAATCAAGGAAATGATTTCATTCGTAAAAAACATTAATCCGGAAATTGTTGTATTTGTGGATAATTGTTACGGTGAGTTTGTAGAGACGCAGGAACCATGTCATGTCGGAGCGGATTTGATGGCAGGATCACTGATCAAAAACCCAGGTGGCGGAATAGTCAAAACCGGTGGGTACATCGTCGGTAAAAAAGACTTGGTGGAGGCTTGCTCCTATCGGTTGA
The DNA here is from genome assembly GCF_001439925.1 of Peribacillus muralis. Lineage (GTDB taxonomy): Bacteria > Bacillota > Bacilli > Bacillales > DSM-1321 > Peribacillus > Peribacillus muralis. Next base: position 28,952 of record NZ_LMBV01000030.1, on the reverse strand, counting down.
CGTCTCCTGGAATAGGGGCCGAAGCAGGTGCATCGCTTTATAGCCTGCAGGAGATGTACCAAGGATTCTTCCTTGCGCCGCACGTCGTTGGACAAGCTGTTAAAGGGGCTATGTTCACAGCCGCGTTTTTAGAAAAAATCGGGATGAATACCTATCCGAAATGGAATGCAAAGCGCACCGATTTGATTCAATCCGTTCAATTCGATGATCGGGATAAAATGGTGGCCTTTTGTCAGGCGATCCAATATGCATCACCGATCAATTCCCATGTGACGCCATATCCTGCCTATATGCCCGGCTATGAAGACGATGTCATCATGGCTGCCGGGACCTTTATCCAAGGTGCCAGCATCGAGCTTACCGCAGATGGTCCGACCAGAGCCCCATTTGTTGCATACGTACAGGGCGGATTGACTTATGCCCATGTGAAAATCGCTGTATTGACTGCAGTGAATGCGCTAATGGATAAAAAACTGATTCAATTGTAAAAAGTAATCTGCGTACCGGGAATCCAAGTAAATGGATTCCTACAAAATCCAATAGTCTTAATATTTAAATTAGTTATAAATCATTTCATTTCTTTAGGAATACACGTCATAAAATGTAACATCATCTTGACAAGTTTAATAACATGATATAAGATGAAAATAAGATAACCAAAAGGAGGATGCTGAGAATGAGCGGCAACAACATTCGGCGTTCGATGCCTCTTTTTTCCATCGGAATCGTCATGCAGTTAACTGAGTTGTCTGCACGCCAAATTCGGTATTACGAAGAGCATCAACTTATTACTCCTATGAGAACAGATGGAAATCGTCGGGTTTTTTCATTAAACGATATCGATCGACTACTTGAGATTAAAGACTTAATCGAACAAGGAGTCAATCTTGCCGGCATAAAAAAGATTTTCACTGTAAAGGAACAGAATCTACCTAAGACACAAGATTTAGAACAAGCGGAAAAAATAAGACATGACCTCAGTGACGAGGAGCTACGCAAGCTTCTGCGTGCCGAGCTTTTACAAGGAAGCAAGCACCGAACATCTCTTCGACAAGGGGATATGTCCCGTTTTTTTCGATAAAAATATGATAATGAATGATTATTAGGGGGAATAAAAATTGGCAAAGTTCACACGTGAAGACATCACTCGTTTAGCAAAAGAAGAAAATGTTAAGTACATTCGTTTACAGTTTACTGACATTTTAGGAACCATAAAAAACGTTGAGATTCCAGTCAGTCAATTAGAAAAAGCACTTGATAATAAAATGATGTTTGACGGATCTTCCATTGAAGGCTTCGTACGTATCGAAGAATCTGATATGTATCTATATCCTGATTTAAATACATGGGTCATCTTCCCTTGGACTTCCGAAAAAGGTAAAGTGGCGCGCTTGATCTGCGACATTTACAATACAGATGGAACTCCTTTTGATGGAGACCCGCGTGCTAACCTAAAGCGTGTTCTTGCAGAAGCAAGAGAAATGGGCTTCACTGATTTCAATCTTGGACCTGAACCAGAATTCTTCCTATTCAAACTGGATGCAAACGGAGAGCCTACTTTAGAGTTGAATGATAAAGGCGGATACTTTGACCTTGCACCTACCGACTTAGGAGAAAACTGCCGTCGTGATATCGTTCTTGAGCTGGAAGAAATGGGATTTGAAATCGAAGCTTCCCACCATGAAGTAGCTCCAGGACAACATGAAATTGACTTTAAATATGCAGATGCCATTTCAGCTTGTGATAACATCCAAACATTCAAACTGGTTGTTAAAACGATTGCCCGCAAACATGGCTTGCACGCAACATTCATGCCAAAACCATTATTCGGTGTTAACGGATCTGGAATGCACTGTAACGTTTCCCTTTTCAAAGGCAACGAAAATGCATTTTATGACAAATCAGGCAAATTGGAATTAAGCAAAACGGCTGAGCAATTTATCGCAGGAATCATCAAGCATGCTCCAAGCTTCACAGCGGTAACGAACCCAACCGTTAACTCATACAAACGCCTAGTACCTGGCTACGAAGCACCTTGCTATGTTGCATGGTCTGCTAAAAACCGCAGCCCATTAATCCGTATCCCAGCTTCACGCGGAGTGAGCACTCGAGTAGAAGTACGCAGTGTCGATCCAGCAGCAAATCCATACTTAGCTCTTGCTGTCCTACTAAAAGCTGGTCTTGACGGAATCAAGAACGACATGACTCCTCCAGCTCCAGTTGACCGCAACATCTATGTAATGAACAAAGAAGAACGTGAAGAAGTAGGAATCGTTGACCTTCCAGCCACTTTATATGCTGCATTGGAAACATTAAAGAAAGATTCAGTCATCAAAGATGCACTAGGCGAACACTTGCTTGAACACTTCATTGAAGCAAAAGAAATCGAGTGGGATATGTTCCGCACGCAAGTTCACCCATGGGAACGCGAACAATATATGTCTATGTATTAATAGCTTTAAAGCCTTGGTATTACTGAGTTTCTCAGTTACCAAGGCTTTTTTTATTTTTATAAAATGAAAGGGAACTGGCTGGCTGACCACATTTTGACCACATTTCAAACTATTTCATATTCATTTGGGCATAATCCATGTATTTGGAATATCCATCCACACTTTTTTCTTCGAGCTTCTTTGAAACATGGGCATATACATCTGCTGTTGTTAGAATGGATTTATGTCCTAAACGTTCCTGCACATCTTTTAAACTGGCTCCAGATTCAAGAAGTAAAACGGCGTGGGTATGTCGTAAACCGTGGATGGTTATATGTTTTGTTATTCCTGCTTTTCTACAGATGCGAATAAATGCTCTGTGTAAGGTGGATTTGGAATAGGGGAGGCCATTCCCTCGTTCGAAAACAAGAGTTGTTTCTCTATGATATCTATCTGCCAATTTCAACTTTATTTCCTTTTGCTTAATGACATGACGCGTTAACAGAGCGGCANGGCTTTCGTCGATTAAAATTTTTCTATATGATGTTTCAGTTTTAGGTGGTCCAAACATTTTATCAATATCCAATACATCATAATTTAAAGTTTTGTATACTTTAATTTTATTTTCGCTAAAATCTAAATCGGGAATCTGGAGAGCTAAAGCTTCGCCTTTTCTTAAACCAGTATCGATTAGTGTTTTAAATAAAATAAAATAGTTCCAATTTTCTTTTAGAGCAGCATCTAAAAAGCTAATCACTTCATCTTTGCTTAAATACTCTAAATCATCATCTTCTTTTATTTGGTTTATTGCCTTATTAGGGATAGTCACTCCAGAACAAGGGTTTTTAGATAACATTTCAAGAGAAACTGCTTTATTCATTGCATTGGAAAGAGTAGTGTGGATGATTTCTACTGTACTTTTACTATTTTCTTGATCAGCGAGTTTATTAATGATTTTTTGATAATGTGTTGGGGATAAATCTTTTATCTTCATATGACAAATTAACGGAAGGATTTTTTTTTGGACATTACGCTCATGAAGCTTATACGTATTTTCTTTAACTGCGTTTTTTTTGTACGTTGCTAACCAATCAGGTAAGTAGTCTTTAAAAAGAATATCTTTATTATAAGCTTGTCCATTATAAATTCTAATTTCTTTTAGAGTCTCTTCTACCTTAAAAGCCGCTTCCTTTTTTGTGTCCGCACGGCGAGTAATTTGAGTTCTTTTGCCAGTAGCTGGATTACGAGGACCTTCTTCAGTACATTTCCATTTATAGCCCTGTTTATTTTTAGCAGGAACTTTTTGAAAGTAAGCCATAGGGGAGGTTAATGCATGGAGAGAAGGCAGATTGCAGAATTACTAGATTCGATTCAATCAATTTATCCAGGAAAGTTTGTCGTTCAAGAACCTACCAGATTACTTGATTCTTGGGAAAGAATATTGCAAAAACACGATTTTGAAAAGATAATGAGAAATTGTGATCGTCACCTTGAATCTAGTGTTTCTCCTACAATTACTGATCTTGTGAAGAAAAGGACATTAGACAGAATGGACTCCATTCCTAGCGTGGATAAAACACTAGAATATCTAAGGTTGATAGAAAGTAATTCAGAAATTAGCGAAGAGGCTGCCCACTCTAACGAAGAAACGAAGGCGCAAATCAGAAACATACTAAAAGGTCTGCATCAATTACGATCTTCTTCATTTTCCATCGTCTCCTTTTCATGTACTTTCAATCGAGTAGAGGGAAAATGAATGTATTATTTTCGCCCCTCTCACAACACCTTACGTACGGTTCGCGTATACGGCGCAGACACAACCCTGCTTAAAAAGGATGCCTTCTTGAAGGATATGGCCGGAGCATACGCCAGAGGAATTGGGACCTACTTAGCGTTACCAGCAAAATAAAAAGCAGAAAAGTCCCCTGCCACTGGAAAGCTATATCGTGTACAAGTCTGAGCATATAAAGATAGAAACATGCAGAAAATCTAACATCTGAATTAAAGAAAATAGGATACCCAACAATCATAATCTAATTTAAAAAGCTCTTACTTCTTTTTTGAGTAAGGGCTATTGTCTTACCTCAATTGTAGGTATATATAAGTCTTTTATCTTCTGAAAATAAAAAAAATAAATAAAAAGGAGGATTTTAGAACTATTTTGTAGAATTGGTAGATATGCAATTAAAATAATTCTTTTTTGGAGGATTAGTAAAATGAAACAAAAAGTTTTACAAAGTTTGTTTGTTTTGATTCTAGGTTTTAGTATAATTACACCACCAGCGTTTCCAACTAAAACTGCAGAAGCTTGTTATCCTGCATATCAGTGTATGTCTAAAACTGTTTTGCCAACAAGTTACAAATTGTACTTTAGTAATAAGGATAGATCGGTAGGAGTATTTATTGGATCAATAGCAATAGGAGCTTCAGCTTTTATACCTGGAATGAGTGTGCCGTCATTTTTATCTGGGGGTGCATTTGGTATAAAAGAATTAACTAAAGGATATATGTCATATAAGGTATATATTAAAAGACATCCTGCATCTAATAAAAAAGGACAGCTTAAAATTGTGTACTATAAAGATAAGAACTATAAAGGGTCAAGTAAAACTAGCTATCGAGATTTTTAAGATTAAATAGAGGTGATGATAATGAATAAATATTGGACTTATAAAATAATTTTAACTAGTGTGTTTATTATTGCTACGATTATTTTTTATAACTTTGGATTTACTAGTGATGGTTTAATTTATTTTGTTAGTACTGCAATTCTTTTAAGTGTTTTGAGTATTTTTAATCGAAAAATTAATTATAAAAAAAAACTTAATATTTCTACGAAATAAATATTAAATTGTAGTGACAAATTGAATTAAATAAGTAGTTAAACAAAAAATATTAATTAGATATGTTGCTAATTTTCAAGTGACTAAGAAGATATCGCAATCCTCTTGTGCGATAAATAAAATTGAGGCTTGTGAGATTTAGGATCTATGAATATAGTAAAGCGAAAATGGAATTCTTGCTAAAAAATAAAAAAAAGTTGAAGAAGCATTACTTGAACCTGATCTTACCTTTACGTATATCAAGAATTACGAAGAAGAAAACAAAAAAATTGTATTTCTATGTAAATATAGATAGTGGTCTTGTAAATAGTAATATGGGAACAAAAACTGGACCAACACTGAAAATAATTACTACTGAAGATCAAGTGGATAGATAATGTTGAATATTCTTTTTTAGGAGAATCAAATTAAATTAAAAAGATGTTCTTTTATTAAGGATTGGAAACCTATTTTACACTCATTAAAACGACCAAAACACGCCTGAAAAGGTGTGTTTTTATCTTTCAAGACCTCTATCTCGATTCTTTTCAAATATTTTAGGTTAACTAAGAAAACAGATTATACGATTGCTTATGTGGTTTCTCCTTCTTAGGCTATGTTAAAGGTAAAGGTTGATAAGAAGGCAGGTGAATTTATACTAAATTGTTTGCTTCTAAGGCTATCTCACAGGTTAAAAAAGCCAGCATGCTGATTTTTTATGTTTCTTGATAATTTTAGAATCTCCTCTTAAAAAATCCTATTCATTAGTTTTAATTTCTTTTAATAAGCTAGCGTTTTGCGCCAGCGACTTAGCTCACTTTGGGCTTTTTTCACTCCAATCATATCTAGGTCAAATGCATTCTCTTCAAAACTTTGTTTGGGACCTTTTCCTANGATTTTCTTTCACTGCTCGTAGCTTAAATTCAGCTGTATACTGAATGGCACGCTCAGAAACAGACTCTACATTAGGGTTCGCTTCTAATAACCGTATTTGATGTTCATTAAAAATAATTTTACTCATGATCGTGTTCTCCCGTTCGAG
>NZ_LMBV01000030.1:0-22649 GCF_001439925.1 Peribacillus muralis | reverse complement strand
ATTATGTACTAGTATAACGGGGTTTCTCTTTAGAAAAAACAGAAAAAACCCCGAATAGGTCCACTTTTTCTAAAGTATCCACTATTCGGGGGTCAGTTCATGCGATGTTATTCACCCCTTTTTTACCCCACAATTCATTTTAAAATGTCTTTTGTATAATTTTCAAAGTTAACCATAGTATCCTTTTCAATCTTCTTAGAGATCTGGGCATATACATCGGCTGTAATTTGAGCGCTGCTGTGACCTAAGTATGCCGTGGGTATGTCGTAAACCGTGGATGGTTATATGTTTTGTAATTCCTTCTTTTATATAGATGCGATTAAATGCTCAGTGTAGGGTGGATTTTGAATAGGGGAGGCCATTCCCTCGTTCGAAAACAAGAGTTGTTTCTCTATGATATCCATCTGCCAATTTCAACTTTATTTCCTTTTGCTTAATGACATAACGTGTTAACAGAGCGGCGNGGCTTTCGTCGATTAAAATTTTTCTATATGATGTTTCAGTTTTAGGTGGTCCAAACATTTTATCAATATTCAATACATCATAAATTAAGTTTTGTATACTTTAATTTTATTTTCAATAAAGTCTAAATCGGGAATCTGGAGAGCCAAAGCTTCGCCTTTTCTTAAACCAGTTATCAAGAACAACGTTTTGTTATATTGCCTTTTGAGGAATAACGTATTGTTCAATCTATTAAAATATGGAATGATAGAAGTATATAAAGGGTTCTCACCCACATTTTGATCGAATACCTACGGTAAGACAGTATCTTCCATAAAAAAATACTTCTCAGACAAAGTACTCATTTTGCAAGGGGATTTTAGCACGGAATTTTGTAGGTTGCTGTTTCAAACGCGTTTTGGCAAAGAAATGACTTTGCGGGGGTTTAGTGATATAAAGTTGGCGAGACTCATTAATTTAAGAGAATACATCTTTATTAATTAAGATAGGAGATCTTCTAACATGAATTTTTTTATTGTCGGGGCTACAGGTAAAACAGGTCAAATCGTGACGCGAATGGCTCTTCAAAAAGGACACCGAGTAACAGCATTCGTCCGTTCACCTCAAAAGCTTAGTCCGCAAGATAACCTGACCGTTGTAAGCGGAAATGTTACTTCTGCAAAGGAAATGATAAAGCATATGGGCGGGCACGACGCCGTAATCTGTTGTCTGGGGACTGAGGGCACAGGTCCGACTAGCTTTCTTACAGATTCGGCCAAGGCATTAACTGCCGCAATGGAGGCAACCGGCATAAACCGGATTGGATATGTCGCTTCCGCGGGTATACATCAAGAGATAGAAGGGATTATGGGCAAACTCATTACATACATGCTTCGCCATGTGCTTCAAGACCACGCGACTGCTGTAAAGGTCTTTAAAGACGCGGGATTAAACTATACCATTGCACGGCCAATGGGGTTGACCGATAAAGCAGGGCGAGGGACATGGCGGGTTGCTGCGGAAGGTTTACCACCCAAGCCAAGTCGAAGCATCGCCAGGGAAGACGTGGCCACTTTTCTCCTCGAAGCGATCGAGAAGAATCAATATGAACGCCAATCCATTGCTATCGCCTACTAAATACAAGTAGGAGCACTAACATCAAATAAGCCCCTAACCGAATTTAGGGCTTCTCAGACTTTAGAGAAACCCTTGCTTTTTCAAGGCGGTGGGTTATTTGTTTTCAGCTATGGTCAGAGGTTGGCATTCATTCTTGTACGTCATTCTGAGGTAAAGGGATATTACTGAACTAAAAGGCTGCCAATTTTGGGGCCTTTTTTTATTTGTCATTTTTATAAGAGTATCTCATGAAGTAATTCCTGAGATGAGAATAATCACATATCAAAGGTGCTACTGGAGAAGTCAAACATGCATGTTTTCATGCTGATGTACCTAGTTTGAAGTGGCTGTATAGTGGGGCGAGGGGGGGAATAGTCCTCCGGTATTATATTATTAAGCAATTAATATAGTGGGGTGGTTATAGAGGATTTGTAATGATTTACAAACGATGATAGTTGTTAATGGGTTTCCTTCTGTAACTGATATTTCAATAGTAAGGAATACGTCTATATCACCCCAAACAGAGGTATATGCTGATAAAAGTTTGTTAGCAAAGTATATTCGAAAAAATAACTTCATTGTTAAATTATTGTTATTACATTATAATTTTCTAGAAACATATGAAATGTTATGAATAGGAGAAAAGTATGAAAAAACTGTGGACCATTTTAGTTTCTATTTCGTTGTTGTTAAGCGTATTCCCGCAATTAGCATCGGCAGCACCAAGCAAAAAATTTGAGCAAGAACTAACAAAGTATTTAAAAGAGGTAAGCCAAATTAGGGGTTTTGAAGTGACGAAGGATGATATTGACGCATCTCTTTCACTTTACGATGAGAGTATTAAAAACTATGAATCTATAGATGATCTTAAAGATGCCTTGGGAGAAGTTATTAAGGCGGACTATAGTAATTTAGATTCCATTTATGAGGATTATGATCTAACTAATGAGAGCCTGATTAAACTATTGCACGAAAATGGCGAAGAACTGGACGATTATATCTTTATTTGGGACCTTGATGAAGCTGTTTATTTCTTTGCAGAAGAGGGCGAATTTGAACGCGATCCAAACTTTGACGAAGAATTAGTCAATTATTTAGCCAAGGTAAGTAAGGAAAGAGGTTTCCAAGTAACAAAAGAAGATATTGAGGCATCATTGAAACTCTATGATTTTAGTACAAAAGAATTTGAATCTGTTAAAGAGCTTAGTGAATTTTTAGGTGACGTTATCAAGGAAGACTTAAGCAACTTAGATTATTTTAATGAGAATTATGGCTTGGATAAACAAGACTTGCTTCAAATGTTAGCAGATAATGGAGAAGATATTAACGATTATATATACATAGATAATCTTGAAGAAACTGTTTGGACCCAGACTGATGGAGCGTTGGATGGTGAAGTTGCCGGTGACCTTCTTCCTATTTTCGATGAAGAACTCGGTTTAACTGCAGAGGAACTAGAGAGTATTGAAGATCATTTAATGTCTTTGGAAGAGCATCTTTCCAATCCGGATACAGTTAAGCGACTAGAAGAGTTGGGCAGCCGTATGATGGCATTCGAGGAATTTGACGTAGCAACCGAGCTTTCAGCTCAACAATTAGCTGAAATGGCATCAATTTATGAAGAATTGCTTTCCATCTTTAAACTTAATGTAACCTACTCCCTTGTGAAAAGTGGCTCGGAATCACCAGTATCCCTTTTGGATTTAATGAAATTGGAAGAACTGAAGGGTGCTAACCTGAAAATATCAATCTACAATACTGACGGGAAGTTCTTGGCTGACCTTTTGATTACGGGTGAAATGGTCGATTCTGACACTCTTACGAATGCAGGCGAACAAATAAAAGAATCATCTAAAGAGGTGCAAAAGACTATTGAAAAGGCACCAGTTGTTGCCAAACCAGTCAAACAAAAAATCAGCACTCATATTAAGTCGGAACATCAAACGGTAAAAGGGGCTAAGCTTCCAAAGACCGCTTCCGATTATATCCCTAACGCCCTTTTAGGACTATTCATTGCCTTGTTTGCAGGCGTGATGTATCGAAAAATCAGGAACGCTTAATATGAAACAATTAAAGAAAAGGCGGTTGCTACTGCTTTCTTGTACAATGGCCATCATTTTATTTGGGGTATGGTTTTCTACATCCAATATGTATAAGTTTGCAAAAGGCTACTTCCTTTACAAGACTCATACTCCAAGTAACCAAGGAAATGAAACGATTCAAAAACCACCAAGTAATAAAACAATAAAGAAGGAGCTATATCCTGTCCAGCCTAAAACGGGTGAAGAAATCGGGGAACTGTATATACCCAAACTAAAAGCAAAACTCCCTATTTTCCATGGCACAAACGAAGATGAGTTGGAGCGTGGAGTTGGTCACTTTGCAGGAAGTGTGCTACCAGGTGAAAATGACAATTCCGTTCTTTCCGGTCATAGAGATACGGTATTCAGTAAACTCGGGGAAGTTGGCGTAGGAGATTTGTTGATTGTAAGGACATCGGCAGGAGAGTTCACATACAAAGTGAAAAAAGTTAGAATTGTGGATGAGGATAATCGAACCGTAATCGTGCCGAAGCCTCGAGCAACGCTAACCGTCAGTACCTGCTATCCCTTTAATTATATCGGGTCAGCACCTGAACGCTATATTCTCGTCGCGTATTTGTCTTCAAGTAGTAAGTGATGCCAGACTAAAAGCAGACACAAATTGTTCTAATGAAAATATCAAAAACAACATTGAAGTGTGTCTTAAGTTCTACAGGAAACGATATGGTCAAATTCCCAACCTTACTGATTCAATGAGGGAACAGCTATTATTGTAATCACCACCATCTCATCTAACTCCTGACTAGACGTGAATGACACTTCAAAGGTACTGGGTGTATGTGGCGGAAGGATGATACGTTATTATAGGATAGTAAGTGAGCTTCTTGATTGAAATAATTTAAAAGGATTGGTGAATAAGAATGGCAATAGTTGATGTAACGGTTATTCCTGTCGGTACACAAACTCCAAGTGTGAGCAGTTATGTGGCAGATATACAAAAAGTATTGAAGCAATATGAAAACAAGGGAGAAATCCGCTTTCAACTGACTCCCATGAATACAATTATTGAAGGAGAACTGTCAAAGTTGTTTGAAGTGATCCAAGCGATGCACGAAGTACCTTTTGAAAAAGGTCTTGCTAGAGTTTGTACGAATATCCGGATTGATGACCGTCGTGATAAAGAACGCAAGATGGAAGACAAAGTAAAGCGAATTGAGGGCATACTTGAGGAGTAAAAGCTGCTGTAAGTATTGGGCCTAGAGTGAAATGTTATAAAAAACTGGAGAACTAAGCGTTATATTAAGATAAGGCTTCAAAGGATAATTAATCCTTTAGGTAAAAAAGCAGTGGAAGTTTAATCCCAAAACTTTCACCGCTTTTTTATTGTGATTTTTACCATATTGAAATTCCTTGTTAGTTCTGTAAATATTGGGCTAACTATTCTTTTAAAGAAATGATTTAAACATTGTTTCTACATCAGATGAAGTCTCAATAAACCTTGGTTCTCTAACCCTATAAACGTTCTCCGTAAAGTTCTTTTTCTTCATTTGGATGAAAGATGGTAAATCCTTTTGAACAGTACACGAACCTTCTGTCTATCTCGAATCCTGCTTTATTTAGTATCTCAAGTGTTGCATGGGAACTTGTTCCGGCGTAGCCGCAACTACATCCAGATAGATGTAGTTCATTACCCTTTTTGTCTATAAGGATGAGATCGCTGTCGATTTCTTTTATAATTTTTGCCATTTTAAAACGGTCAAATTGATCTTTAACTGCCTCGAATAATGAAATGCTTTTATTGTTTACACCACGGTCTTCACCATGATTTTTTATGACTAAAACCTCTCGTTCATACGTTTTCTTATATAGATGGTACTTCTGGTAGGTGATGTCTTTAATTTTACATATAATTGGCGTAGTATTCTGTTTTCCATTTGTAGATTGATTAAACATTGCACCACTCCTAATTAGTTATTTTAATTAGTTTATTAGGAGAAAAAAAGAATAGTACAAAGAATCTGGTAAGGGGAGAGAAAAATTATTTTCTTATATTGGAGATAGAAGTAAACCAGTGAAACTAGGTAGTTTCACTTCGAGATTTCAAGAAAGTAGGTCTGGATTTAAGTGGGGAATGTATGATTAAGCGCTTTACCTACCCACTATTAGCGGACCATGTTTTCCGTACAGACGAAAGGATTCTTAATATTATGGAGATGGTTAAAAACATTGTGAAAAATGCAACGTAATTTCCTTGAGGATAGATATGTGGTAATTTCATAAAAGGTACATATTTGATTACTTCATGAACGGATTGTCAGTTTGGTTTCTAAGGAAAATCTTAAATACTTTTAGATCCTTGTTTGTAATGGGGTATAGGCGAATAAACAATCTATAAGCCTTTTGTCACTTCTCGGAAAACACAGCGTATGGCAGTGTTTTTAATTATTATATATAAGCGTTATCAATCTCTTCACCTAAGAAAGTTATTCACTGTAAGTAATTCTTGTTCTTTCATTATTTCAACAGAGTGAGCACAATGAAGAATATATATTTCATCCATTATCATGTCACTCTCTCACCATAAAGATTTTGTAGTATAAAGTAAGCTTATCTGTCTACAGATAAGCTTACTTTATACTTTTTTCTTTGAAGTGGATTCTCTAATAATTAACTTTGTCGGTAACAGTATCTCCTGGACAGGTTCCAATTTATTTTCAATTCTCCAGCAAAGCTGTTCTATTGCCTTTTTACCGAAATGATTTAGATCGATCTCCATTGTTGTGATCTTAGGGGTTGTAATTTGTGATAATTCTCCATTGTCAAAGCTACAAACAGATACATCTTCAGGAACTTTGAAACCTTTTTGCTGCAAAACGGATGTAACAAGGAAACCAAGTCCATCGTTTACGCAAAACCATGCTGAAGGCTGGTCTTGGAGTTTATCAAAGAATAAATTGATTCCAACTTGATTTTCCTGTGCGTTTGTTAATATAAAGTTTTCACTAGGTTTTATCTTATATCTTTTTAAAGCTAGTAAGTATCCTTCTAATCTTTCTTGGTAGCTTGGTGAGATTTCAACATCTCCAACAAAAGCTATTTCACGATGCCCCAATTGGATTAAATGTTCTACAGCCATAAAAGCTCCAAAGCGGTTATTCGTTAAAATGGAATCGACCTGCAAATGGGGTGAGTGATGATCAATTAAGACAGTAGGGATGCCTGTACTTATAACTTTTGAGATATACTCCGTACTAATATGGGATAAAATTAAAATTCCATCAATTTCATGATTGGATAACAAGGTAGGTAAAGTCAGATTTTTTTTTGATTCACTATTAATCGGTTCAATAAATAAATTCATGCCGCGAGCCCGAAGTTCTTTCTCGACACTTAAGTATATTTTACCAAAAAAGCTTTTAAGTGAAAAAGCATAATCAGAAGCAATTAACGCGATATTTCTGGGCAGCTTTTTATCGGCTAGTTTTTGATTTCGACTATCTGAATAATTATAACCTAATTCATCCGCTGTATTTTGTACAAGCCTTCTTGTATCTTCGCTAACTCCAGGTTTGCCAGATAAAGCTTGGGATACAGAGTTTTTCGAGATGTTTAGTATATCCGCAATATCCTGCATCGTCACTTTTTTTTCCATATTAAACGTTCTCCCTTGGTTTATGTTCGTATTTGTAATTGTATTGTAACGTTACGAATTTAAGATTGCAACATCCCTATTTTAATAGCGAATAAACAAACATGTGATTCAGTAAATATAAGAGTACAACTGTATATACCTAGTAAACTAATATTTGACATTATTAAAGTAAGGTGTAATAATGTGATTTGTAAGGTAAGAGTAATGCTTATATGCAGTTATTTTAATCTTTGTAATGTTAAAGTGGTAACTGTATTTTACATCTAGATACGTTCATTATACTTTTTTTTAAAAGGCAATGATAGCGCTATCATTGGGTGGGTCGCAATATTGGAATTTTGTTTTACATAGGAGATTAATTAGTTTTAAGTGATAAAGAGGACTAGATAAGGAATTTAATATTTGGAGGAATTCAGGATGAAAACAAAAAAAGTAGTATCGATCTTATTTTTAGCTTCGCTTACTGTTACTAGTCTTGCTGCATGCTCTACAGGAAATAAGGTGCAAAATGGTGTCGTAAAAGACGGTGTAACAACGATTGAATTCTGGGCTGCTCCTAACCCAACACAGCAAGTGTACTGGAAGGAAGTAGCGGAAGAATTTACAAAGGAAAATCCTGAAATCAATGTTAATGTTAGCCCGATGAAAGAAAGTCCTACATCAGAAGCTAGTATTCAATCGGCAATTGCTGGTGGAAGTGCGCCTACTATGTCAGAAAATATTAATCGTGGTTTTGCGGCTCAATTAGCAGATAGTAAAGCACTTGTAAAACTAGATGAGCTAAATGGGTGGGATAAATTAAAAGAAAGCCGAAATATGGAAAATACAATGGAGGGCTGGGAGTTTTCGGACAACCATCAATATGTAATGCCAATTTACTCAAGTCCGATGTTGTTTGGTTGGAGATTAGATATATTGGAAGAAATCGGTGTTCACGAAGCGCCAAAGACGTATAGTGAAATGTTAGATGTTGCTAAGAAATTAAAAGAAAAATACCCTGATAAATATGTATGGGCAAAAGATGCCCTTGCTGATCCAACAGCTTGGAAAAGGTGGTTTGATTTTTTTATGCTGTATGATGCAGCATCAAATGGTAACAACTTTGTTGAAGGAACAAAATTCATAGGTGATGAAAAAGCCGGTGAAAAGGTACTTGGTTTTGTGGATGATCTTCGTAAAGAAGACGCATTATTAACGAGAAAGGCAAAAGATCCATTTGAGAGTGGCTTAGGTATCTTCACGGATATTGGTCCGTGGACCATCTCGTACTGGAAAGAAAAATTTCCGGAAATGAAATGGAACGAAACTTATACGCTAGCAGCACCTCCAGTTCCAGACGATAAGGAAACGTCAAATGTAAATACTTTTGCCGATACAAAAGGATTAGTTGTTTATGCTTCTGCAACGAAAGAACAACAAGAAGCAGCGATGAAATTCATTAACTGGGTCTACTCAAATCCTGAAAATGACTTGAAGTGGTTTGAAAAGACGAACTTACCACCAGCACGTGACGATTTAACAACGAATGATACATTTAAGGTGTTTCTTGATAAAAACCCTGAATTACTGCCATATGCAGCGGCGGTTCCAAATGCTATTCCGCCAATGGATAACTCTAAATATAATGATATACAGACATTTATTGGCCAACATGCTTTCAATCCAGTGGTTAAGGGTGAAAAGGATCCGAAAACTGCATGGAAGGATATGCAAGAGGCCATTGAAGGGGTTCTTAAATAATGAACACAAAACAAGGAAGATTGGGCTGGCTTTTTACCAGTCCTTATCTAATATATGCTGTGGTTTTCTTTCTAATCCCGCTTGTTTGGTCACTCTTCTTATCAATGACGGATTGGAATTTAATCTCACCAACTTTTAGTTTCGTTGGAATTACAAATTATACTGAGGCTTTTCAAAGTCCGGGGGTAAAGGCGGCATTTTTTGTAACATTTAAATTTTTGGCAGTCTTTATTCCGCTTGTTGTTGCCTCTTCAGTCATTGTAGCTTTAATCGTTAAGGGATTACCAAAATATAAAGGGATATTTTTAATAGGTTTCTTCCTGCCCTACTTAGCCTCAGGGGTCGTTTCCTCACTAATTGTCAAAGGGCTTTTGTCTTACAACAGTCCAATAAATGAATTTTTGAGAAATTCACTTGGATTGGACATTGACTGGCTCGGAACACCCTTTGCAGCACTCTTCGTTGTCGCTGTAATTATTGCCTGGAAATTCACAGGGTACTATGCACTGATTTTAACTTCTGGTTTTGAGAGCATTAATAAAGAAATATATGAAGCGGCTATGATCGATGGTGTAAGTGCTTGGCAACGTTTTTGGAAAATTACTTTTCCGCTCCTGTACCCAGCTTTATATACTGTTTTGATTTTATCAATAGGTGTTACGTTTGGTATCTTTACAGAGGTGTATCAATTAACAGGCGGCGGACCAAACTTTGCAACCAATACTTGGCAAATGGAGATATTTACACGAGCATTTTCAAATCTCCAGGCAGGATATGCATCAGCCATTGCTATTATTGCCTCTGTCGTCACATTTATTTCCATTTTCATCATCCGAAAAATCATAGAATTGTGGGGAAAACGAAATGGTTGGGACTAAGAAAAAAGGATTATTCTTTCGCTACCTAATTGCGGTAGTTCTCTTACTTATTATGATTTTCCCATATATTTATATGGTGCTAAACTCCTTTTCGGATTGGGAACAAGTAGATAAGACGTTATTTCCGACGGATTTCACCTTGAAATCGTATGAATGGCTGCTGGGTGGAGGTGAAGCGGTAATTCCAAGGCCTTGGCTTCAAGCATTTTTCAACAGTTTTCTCGTTTCCGCAAGTTCAACCCTGCTAATGATGGTTTCTGCGGTTTTAGTTGCTTATGCATTAGCGAAAATTCCATTTAGAGGAAGAGACACCATTAACAACCTTATTTTATTTCAAATGTTTTTTCCGGCGATTATTTTACTAATCCCAACGTTCCTTGTCATTCAAAAAATTGGAATGTATGACTCTTATTGGGGAATGATTCTCCCTAAAGCCATGAGTTTATGGGCGGTATTCATGTATACAAATTTCTTCAAGGCAATACCAGAAACGTTTATTGAAGCAGCAAAATTGGACGGTGCAAACGAGAGGCAAATATTATTTAAAGTTGTCCTACCGATGTCGAAGTCGATTACCACTGTTATTTTCTTATTCTTATTTATGGAAAGGTGGACAGAACTACTATGGGATATGTTAGTAGTAAAAAGTGATAGTATGCTTACTTTAAATGTCCTTTTATCGCAGATGTTCGGTCCGTATGGAGGGTATCCTGGTCCAATGTATGCAGCATCTGTTTTATTAACACTTCCTATCATTATTCTATTCTTGATTTTTGCGAAAAAGTTTCAAGAAGGAATGCAATTTTCACTTAAGTAATGTCCAAGATTGGAGTTCTAGCAATGGTTAAATGGTGGAAACAATCAGTTTTTTATGAAATCTACATGCCGAGCTTTAAAGATGGAAATGGTGATGGAATGGGCGATTTTGCTGGGATCATCGCAAAGCTCGACTATTTAACAGCTCTTGGAATTGATGGATTGTGGCTTACTCCCTTTTACCCATCACCGAAAATCGATAACGGTTATGACATATCCGATTACTATAACATTGACCCAGGTTATGGAACGATGAAGGACTTCGAGTCTTTTATTCAAGAAGCACATAAGCGGGATATTAGGCTAATTGTCGATCTAGTGTTGAACCACACTTCTTCTGAACATCAATGGTTCCAAGATTCCAAGTCATCAAAGAATCATCCTAAACGTGACTGGTATATATGGAGAGATGAGCCGAATAATTGGGAATCGTTTTTTGGAGGCTCTGCATGGGAGTATGATAAAGCTTCAGATCAATATTATTACCACGCCTTTGCAAAGGAACAGGTTGACTTAAACTGGGCCAATCCTCAGGTGAAAAAAGCAATGTTTGAAGTGATGAAATTTTGGCTTGAAAAAGGAGTAGATGGTTTCCGGCTCGATGTCATCAATTTCTTAAAGGTCAATGATTCATATAAAGACAATCCATATGACGCTGAAAAGAATGAACAAAATCACTTATTCGACAAAGATCAAGAAGGGATTTTCCCAATTATTTCAGAAATAGCCGAGTTTGTGCATCAATATCCGGATAAGTTCCTTGTTGGCGAGGTTGGTTCAGAGGACCTGGATATACTAAAACAATATTCTGGGAACAACAAATTAGATGTTGTGTTTAATTTCAATATTGGGAGTTTGGGAGAGTTTGATGCCGATAAGCTCTTTCAACAATTAGTTGATACAGACCAAGCTTATGATCACGCTCAAATTCCAACATTATTCTTTTCCAGTCATGATATGTCCCGACATATTTCAAGATTTGGCGGAGGTGAGGACCGGGCCAAGTTAGTTGCCACCTTGATGCTTACTGCCAAGGGTGTACCATTCATTTATTATGGCGATGAAATTGGGATGAAGGATTGGATTACTGATGATATAACGAAAATGAAGGATGTCCAAGGTTTATTGGCGTATGAGTTTGGAATTCAGTCGAATCAGTCACATGAACAGGCGTTGGCCGTAGCTAATGATAAATCAAGGGATAAGTCACGTACCCCGATGGTATGGAATTCACATCCTAATGTAGGTTTTTCAACAACTCTGCCTTGGATTACGATTCCGACAAGTGCTTACAAAATTAATGTTGAAAACCAACAAAATATTCCTGATTCAATGCTTTCTTTTTATAAAAATTTGTTAAAGATTCGAAAGCGACATTCTTCTTTAAAATCAGGGCATTATGATTTATTGCGGATTGAAGAAGAAATGCTCTATTTCGTCAGGAAGGATTCCATTGAAAAAATATTGGTTGTTTTAAACTTCTCTGAACACCCAAAATCGCTCGATGTAGCTGCTTTCTTTGCTTCAGATGTGAAAATGCTTCTTTCATCAAAGCGAACGAAATTAGAAAGTGGGAACTTGGTGACAATCTTAGCAAATGAAGCAATGATTCTAAAGGAGGATGTAGGAGATGACAGTGTTAAGAAAAGGCTATGCTCAAACTTGTGAACAGCTAATAGAAGAATTCACTTCAAAAGACCAACCAACTAATCCTGAAAAAATCGAATTCTCAGGCATTGGTAATTACGATGTATATAATATTAGCGCACCGTTTGATGATTGTGGCGAGCTTGTTATTGCAGGACGGGTTGAATCACGCGAGAGTGAACAGTCTAATGTATTTTTCTTTGTCGAGAGAAACGGTAAGTGGGTA
The DNA here is from genome assembly GCF_001439925.1 of Peribacillus muralis. GTDB lineage: Bacteria > Bacillota > Bacilli > Bacillales > DSM-1321 > Peribacillus > Peribacillus muralis. The sequence goes on along the minus strand of NZ_LMBV01000030.1, from coordinate 10,091 downwards.
CCAAGAGAAAATGCTCCTGTTCTTGATTTGCAAGATCCTTTCTTTACTATAATAGCAGGTGATCTTGTATTAGGAGGCGTTCAAATCTTCCCTCATTCAACACTTGAAGGACAACTTGGGTGGAGAACAGTCTTTTATAAAGGTCAATCGATTGCAAGTTTACAACAATTTGCAAAAGGCCCAGATGGGATGAAAGATCTTCGACTTGTTGAGCTAAAGAGTGGGAATATAGGTGTATTAACAAGGCCGCAAGGGGAAAAGGGCGGCAGAGGGAAAATCGGTTGGACTAAAATCTCTTCATTAGAAGAATTGACGATAGATGTCATAAACGAAGCTCCCTTATTCGAAAACCAGTTCATTGACGAACAATGGGGTGGAGCTAATGAGCCGCACTTATTAACAAATGGTTTTGTTGGTGTATTAGGGCATATTGCATCTTTTGATGAAGAAGGAAATCGTCATTACTATCCAATGGTATTTGTAATTAATCCGGAAAATGGTGCATTTTCAGAGATGGAGCTAATCGCGACAAGAAACCATTTCCTCCCGGGTCCATCGAAGCGCAAAGACTTGGTAGATGTTGTGTTTAGTGGAGGGTTAGTTCGGAAATTGGATGGCACGGCTGACCTGTATGCAGGCATCAGTGATGCTGAAGCACAAAAAATTACAATCATCGATCCATTTTTACGATACGAACGGTAAGGCCAAATAATTCCTCAATAAGGAGCTAACAAAAATGAATGTATACAGATATGAAGAGAACCCATTGGTCACTCCTGCGCATATAAAACCGCATCGACCTGATTTTGAAGTGATTGGTGCATTTAATGCAGGGGTTGTAAAATATAAAGATGAAATTATTATGCTACTCCGTGTGGCTGAGCGCCCTATAGGGGAAGACCAGAAAATTGTAAAAGCACCTATTTATAATTCACAAACGAAAGAATTAGAGATTTTTGAACTTCAATTGAATGATCCTGCTTTTGATTTTTCAGATCCTCGTGTAATTAGAGAAAAAGGAGATAAACAAGGATTTAAATACTTAACTTCTTTCTCATATTTACGGATTGCACGAAGCACTGATGGTCATCAGTTCACCATTGATGACAACCCATTTGTTTACCCATCCAATGAATTAGAAACCTTTGGAATTGAAGACCCGCGAATTACACAAATAGAAGATAATTATTACATATACTTTAGTGCCGTTTCGCCAGTTGGTGTTGGAGAATCAATGGTTTCCACCAAAGACTTTGTAACCACGGTACATCATGGAATGATATTTGCACCTGAAAACAAAGATGTTTTAATCTTTCCTGAAAAAATAAACGGAAAATATTATGCCTTGCATCGCCCTGTACCGAAAAGTGTAGGAGAGCCAGAAATTTGGATTGCTGAATCTACCAATGTCTTACACTGGGGTAATCACAAACATTTACTAGGTTTACGGAAAGGAATGTGGGATAGTGCACGCATTGGAGGAGGAGCCGTCCCAATTAAAACAGAAAGAGGTTGGCTAGAGCTTTACCATGGTGCTACTACGGATCACCGGTACTGTATGGGAGCCGTTTTACTAGATTTAGAAAATCCAACGAAGGTCATTGCCCGTTCAGAAAAACCAATTCTTGAACCCGAAGAAGATTATGAAGTGGAAGGGTTCTTTGGAAATGTAGTCTTTTCGTGTGGTGCAGTCATTGAAGGTGATATAGTCAAAATGTTCTACGGTGTTGCAGACACATCTATGGCTTGTGCTGAATTAAGTTTACAAGAAATCCTTGATTCATTAACATATATTAAATAGTTATTTGAAAAAATAGTGCCAAAATCTAAGTGCCGATTTTGGCACTATTTTTTATGTAAACTTAAAAGCTAGTGTTATGTGTCATTAAGAAATCGGGTATTGAGAGAAGGGTAGTTTTCTTATAAGGTTTGGGATGTTTCCATGCGAATATATAACAATTGAGAAAAATCGAATTTTTACAGAACTTCCATGAAGCCAGTAGCTTATACCTATCTGAAATTATAAATTAGGGACTGGGTAAAAAGACTCTGTTTTAACCGATTCAAGAAAGTGGAAGCAGATAAAAATGCATTTTGTTTCTTTTTAAAAATATTTAGAATATTAAAAAACATATTGACTTATATCAACTATATCAATTACATTATATGTATATCAAGTGTTCTACCAATTTATAGAAAAGAGGTGAACGTTTAACGGATTATTCTATTATAGGTATCGCAATCGTAACCTCGTCATTGAAAGCGTTTCATAAGTCGTTTGTTACTGGATTTAAACAGATAGAGGATGGGAGAGGTACTGATGAAAATAAAAAAGTATAAAAAGGTGGCAGCTTATTCATTACTTGTAAGCTCTCTTTTGTTAAGTTCAGCGTGTTCGAATGAAAGCGCTTCCTCGGATGGAGAGGGTGAAAACAAAGAAGAAATTAGTATTACATTCCGTTCTGGAGGAGGCACTAATAAAGGTTTGACAAATTGGCTAGAGAAGGAAGTCATCCCGGAATTCAAAAAAGAACATCCGGATACAACCATTAAGCTTGCACCCCTAAATGTTTCAGAAGGGGATTATTTCGCCAAGATTGCCTTAATGCTGAAATCAAAAAATACCGCACCAGACCTTGTTGCGGAGGATACGTTCATGGTTAATTCAGATGCGAGTGCCGGGTATCTGGAGTCGCTTGATGATAAGGTGAAGGCCTGGGATGACTGGGGGAACTTCACAGAAAATGTGAAGAAGGGTGTCATAGCGGAGGATGGCAAAGTGTATGGAGTACCTTATAACACGGATTCAAGGGGCATCTGGTATAACAAAGATCTTTTTAAAAAGGCAGGCCTACCTGTCCCATGGGAACCAAAAAGCTGGGATGATATCCTTCAAGCTGCCAAAATAATAAAAGAAAAATCACCCTCTGATGTTACTCCGATTTGGATGAATTCAGGAAAAGCTACAGGGGAAGCGACATCGATGCAAACTTTTCAAATGCTTCTTTATGGTACGGAAACACCTCTATATGATTTTGACGAGAAAAAATGGATTGTGAAAAGCGAGGGACTTGTCAATTCATTCAAATTCATTGATACCGTGTACGAAGAAAAGCTCGGTCCAAATCTGTCACAGGTGTTAAATGGACAGGGAAGCAGTATCGCCTATCAACAATTAATGCCAAAAGGTAAGCTTGCCATGGGGATTGACGGGTTTTGGCAATCGGGTACATGGGGAGAAGAAGGTTCTGCTCCTTGGCCTGAAGCGGTTGATACCTTAGGATTCGCCCCAATGCCAACAGAAAACGGGGATGGTGCAGGCACTGTTACAATGTCTGGAGGTTGGGCATTCTCCATTCCGAAAAATTCAGGCAATAAGGATTTGGCGTGGGAATTCATTAAATTTGCATCCAGTAAAGAAAAGAACCTCTCACTGCAATTAAAAGACCGCAATTTAACTCCACGAGATGATGTAGCAGAAGATCCTAATTATCAAAAAATTCCGATGTTCGATGAAGCAACCGCATTATTAAAAAATGCTCAGTTCCGACCTGCTGTCGATAAGTACCCGAATGTCTCAACACAAATTCAATCTCTTGTTGAGGATGTTGTAACGAACAAGATTTCTCCAGAACAAGCAGCCGAGCAGTACCAAAAAAATGTAACCGGCATTGTCGGTAAAGAAAACGTGATAGAAAAATAAAAATGATTGTTTCCTCCCTGTACAAGCAGGGAGGAAATAATCAGTATATGTATACAGGAATGGGGTGTGGAATGAATACTGATCCGGTTTTGTCACATGAAATTCAAATTAAGGAGAAACGAAAAAAAGATTATACATTATTTCGTTCCATTTTATTTTTACTTCCTACATGGATCATACTGCTTATCTTTTTTGTCGGGCCTATTTTGTTAACGTTCTACTTTGCCTTCACCAATCTCTCGTTGACGGGGACGGAAGCGAAAAGCTTGGAGTTTACCGGATTCCAAAATTTTGTCACGATGTTCCAGGATCCGAATTTTCGTATAAGCATGGTAAACACGATCGTATTCCTTGTATTCTCAGCCGTAATCGGCCAGCAGGTGCTTGGGTTTATCCTAGCTCTGCTGATGAAGGAGAAAAACACTTCTTTTAGGAGGATCATCGGCATCATCGTCATAGCCGGGTGGGTTACTCCAGAAATTGTCGTTGCATTTTGCTGGGTCGCTTTTTTAAGTGATAACGGAACGTTAAATATGATTCTCGGGAATATGGGCATGAAGCCTGTGACTTGGCTGTACACCTTCCCGATGATCAGTGTGATCATCGCTAATATCTGGCATGGAACAGCCTTTTCCATGCTCGTATATCAGGCTGCATTGGACGATGTTCCAAAAAGCGTGGAAGAAGCAGCCGTTATAGATGGTGCATCCCGATTCCAACTGTTATTGAGAATTGTCCTGCCCATGATGAAAGGTTCCATCGTCACGAATATGATCCTCGTCACCTTACAAACGTTAGGCGTATTCACGTTGATATTTGCCATGACAGGCGGAGGACCGGGAGCTTCGACGCAAACCCTTCCGATATTCATGTATAATCAGGCATTCGTTAACTATCAACTTGGGTATGGAACAGCGATTTCCCTCATTTTGCTTTTGATTGGGATTGTTTCAAGCACGATATATATCCGGTATATGAAGGTCGAAATTTAGGGGGTGAGTTGAGTGAATCGTTTCAAACTTGAGAAAATCGTTCCATATGTCATTTTAACCGTGATAGGGATATTATTTATATTCCCGCTTTTGTGGGTGTTGGTCGCTTCTGTTGACCCGAATGCGCAACAGGCCTTAAAGACCCCAGATAGCTTGACAACATCTAATTTTACATCGATTTTAAAAGATGGTGCCATTCTTCGTTCCTTTGCGATTGGATTATTTCTTTCATTAGGTCAGGCTGTGCTTGTGGTCTTATTCGCAGGGTTGGCAGCATATCCACTGTCCAGATATGCTTTGAAATTTAAAAAACCGTTCATGTATACCATTTTATTCATGACATCTTTGCCAATCACTGCTGTTATGGTGCCTGTCTACCAGCTATTCGTCTATATTGATCTTCAGGACTCGCTCATCGGAACTGTCTTGTTCTTGACAGCTTCGGGCCTGCCATATGCGATCTGGATGATGAAGAACTTCATGGATGCGGTCCCACTGGAATTGGAGGAATCAGCCTGGATCGATGGGGCATCCGTATGGGAAGGATTACGGAGAGTCGTGGCTCCATTAATGATTCCGGGCATTTGTACGGTGGCGATCTTTACGTTTTCAGGAAGCTGGGGCAATTTTTTCGTACCTTACATCTTGATTCAGACTCCAGAAAAATTTCCTGCCTCCGTGACAATATTCCAGTTTTTTGGTAATTACGGCATGGTTGAGTATGGGAAGCTAGCGGCGTTTTCACTGATTTATACAATGCCCGCTGTCGTCCTTTATATATTTTCACAGCGTTTTATGTCCCAAGGCTTCAGCCTTGGCGGAGCATCAAAAGGCTGAAAAATCTCAAGGGAAAAGGAGTGTTTCACTGTATGTTTTGGAATATAGAGAAGTTAGAAAAGAGGATACAGGAATTACAGCCGTATCGTTATCAGGACATCAAGCCAATCTTATCGTTTCAAGCCCAGCTGGACGAAGAGGGAGCGATAGCACAGGAACCACCTGAAGGAGGATCATGGGACACAATGAAAGTCCTGGAAAGATGGGAAGGCCGGGACAAATATTTATGGCTTAAGACTGCTGTACCCATTCCATCTAACTGGGGAAAACAAAAAATTGTCGGTGTGTTTGATTTCGGAAATACCGGAGGCGGAGGCAACTCCGGTTTTGAGTCGCTTTTGTACCTGAATGGTCAACCGTATCAAGGGGTTGATATGAACCATCAGGAAGTGTTTTTGGATGGGCAACTTGCCGGAAGCACCGTCGACTTTTGTTTCAGGCTCTGGTCCGGGCTTGAAGGCGGAGGGGTGCAGACGATCCAGGAGCATCAGTTGAAGGTCGCTTATATTGCCTGCCTGGACGAACGGACCGATGATCTGTACTATACGGCAAGAGCAGCATTGGATACGATAAAATATCTTGAAGAAAACCAGCCTGAAAGACAAACTCTATTGAAGGCTCTGGACAGGGCGTTCCTGTTGATCGATTGGTCACATTCCGGTTCTAATAGCTTTTATGACTCGGTTTATCAAGCACAAGCGGTCTTAAACGCGGAAATCGAAAAGATTCCAAAAAATTATCCCGTTACCGTTACTTCCATCGGCCATACCCACATTGATGTCGCGTGGCTTTGGCGCCTTAAGCATACACGTGAGAAAGCAGCAAGATCTTTTTCCACTGTGCTGCGGCTAATGGAACAGTACCCGGATTACACCTTTTTGCAAACACAGCCGCAATTATATGAATATATTAAACATGATTACCCGCAAATCTATGAGCAAATAGAAAAAAGGGTTCAGGAAGGGCGTTGGGAAACGGAAGGTGGAATGTGGCTGGAAGCGGATTGCAACCTGACAAGTGGTGAATCGCTTGTCCGACAGCTTCTACTCGGGAAAAAATTCTTCCACAAGAATTTTGGGAAGGAATGTGAATACCTATGGCTGCCGGATGTTTTCGGATACAGCTGGGCATTGCCGCAAATATTGGCGAAATCAGGGATCAAAACATTCATGACCACTAAAATCAGTTGGAGCCAGTTTAACAAAATGCCTCATGATACCTTCAAATGGCGGGGGATCGACGGAACGGAAATCTTAACCCATTTCATCACGACCCCGGAAGACGAGTACTGGTTCTACACCTATAACGGCCGCATCACCCCACGTACAGTGAAAGGTATTTGGGAGGCCTATCGGGATAAAGCCGTCAATCAGGAATTGTTACTTTCCTATGGATACGGGGACGGCGGCGGCGGTGTTAATCGGGAGATGCTTGAAATGCGCAGACGGTTGGATAAAATGCCAGGTTTGCCTGCTGTGAAGACAGGAAGGGCCGATGAATTTTTCAACCGCCTCCATGAGACTATAGATAATACGGATCAATATGTTCATACATGGGACGGTGAGCTGTACCTGGAATACCACCGTGGAACGTATACGAGCCAAGCATATAATAAAAGGATGAACCGCAAGATGGAATTGCTTCTACGGGAAACGGAATGGCTTCATTCCCTAAACAGTGTGCTTGAAGGAACATGGTCTTCTTATCCATCAAAAGACCTGGAGGATAGCTGGAAGATCGTGCTGCGCAATCAGTTCCATGATATCATTCCTGGCTCTTCCATCCGTGAAGTCTATGAAGATAGTAAACTGGAATATGAAGAGGCACATCAATTGGCTGCTTATGCCTGGAATACTGCTTCCAAGTCACTTGCAATAGGGAATGATCAGCAATCGTTCACCATTTTCAATTCCTCTTCTTGGATACGAAATGATATCATTACTATAAAGACCGATCTTAATGCAGAAGGTGTCTGGATCGATGACACAGGAAAAGTTCTCGATTCCCAAAATACAGCCGATGGTGAATGGCTCGTAAACGTTGAAAAGGTGCCTTCCTTAGGCAAGAGTACGATCCGTTACGAGAAAGCAAAAAATAAATTGGAATCGGCGGTCTTTAATGTGTCGACCAATACTATTTCGACTCCTTATTATGAGATAAGCTGGAACGAAAACGGGCAGCTAACAAGAATTTTTGATCGAAAGCACCAGCGAAATGTTATAGCACCGAATGCTGTTGCCAATGTACTGCAGATATTCGAGGACAAGCCCATGCAGTATGACGCTTGGGATATCGATATCTTTTACCAGGAAAAAATGAAAGAGGTCATCCATTTAATAGGAAGTAAAGTAGTGGAAAACGGACCAATACGTTGCATAGTCGAGTTTGAATGGGCATTTGGAAAATCAACCATCACCCAAAAGATGATAACGTATGCCAAAAACCCGCGCATCGACTTTAAAACAAACATCGACTGGCGTGAAAAGGACCAATTGTTAAAAGTGGCATTCCCTGTCGATATCCGAGCAACGGAGGCTACTTATGACATCCAGTATGGAAATGTCAAGCGTCCTACTCATTGGAACACAAGCTGGGATTACGCCCGATTCGAAACCGTCGCACATCAGTGGGCAGACCTATCGGAAAGTGGCTATGGCATAAGCTTGTTGAATGATTGCAAATATGGGCATGACATTAAGGACAATGTAATGAGGCTCACTCTGTTAAAATCAGCCACATACCCAGATACCGAAGCTGATCAGGGAGAACAGCAATTCACCTACTCGTTGCTGCCACATAAAGGCAGCTGGTATGAAGGTGGGACGGTCCAGGAAGCTTGGTCACTGAATAACCCACTCTCATACAGGGAGGGACAATCAGAAAAGCTGTCCATGTTTTCGCTTAATGCTGAAAATGTGATGGTCGATGCCGTGAAAAAAGGTGAAAATACGGATGAAGTGATTATCCGCCTGCATGAGTTTGCTGGAGCAAGGGGCACTGTGGAGGTAAGAAGTGAATTAAATATCGTTTCATGGCAGGAATGTGACCTAATGGAAAAAAGTATAGAAGGTAAGCGGGAAAATCAGGCAATGGCGTTTGACATCAAACCTTATGAGATCAGGACATTCATCGTCCAACTGAAAAGTTAACCACATGTCAGGAAGGGGGATTTTCCCCTTTCTTGGCTAAGAATATATAGTTTGGGGTGGTTACAATAAAAGCTTTATATGAGAAAGTATATCAATCATTGAAGAAAGATATCAAAGAGGGAAAATATAAGCCAGGTGACCGCATTCCTTCCGAAAAAGAACTCTCCGACATTTTCGAAATCAGCCGAATCACAAGCAAGAGGGCCTTGGGCAAGTTGGTAGAGGATGGGATTGTCTACCGCACACAAGGGAAGGGTACATTCGTTTCTGACGAGTTCAGTAAAAAAACCAATTCAGCTCAAGCTCGAAAACCGTTGTTCGGTCTCATCATGACAAACTTTGATGATAGCCATAGCTTTAAGCTCATTTCAGGCATTGATGCGGCTTCGGATGAAAAATGCATGATCATTTTAAAACAGACCTTTGGCTTGGCTGAAAAAGAGGAAAAAATAATCAAGGAGTTGCTTGATTTCGGCGTTGATGGACTGATCATTTATCCTGCTCAGGCCGAGCACTACAGTTCGGAAATCCTAAAAATGGTCGTGGACCAATTTCCGCTCGTCCTAATCGACCGGTCGTTCAAAGGGGTTGCCGCAACTGCCATATCGAGTGATAACGTCCAAGCTGCCAAACTCGGCATGGAGCATCTCTTTGATTTAGGTCATGAACACATTGGTGTCTTATCTCCAACAACAATCGCGACGACGACGATTGAAGACCGGTTCGCAGGAATCGTCCAAGCCTTTTCAGAACGGAATGTACGAGTTAACCGTGAATTATGGTGTACCGAAATAAAGAGTACACTTCCTACCCCTGAAGCAACCTGTGAACAAGACATTGAATTGATCAAGACCTATCTTAAAACACATACCGACATTACTGCCCTTTTTACTATTGAATATAAGATTGCGAAGCTTGCACAAAAAGCTATTGAACAACTTGGCCTTCGCATACCGGAAGACATCTCGATCTTATGCTTCGATGAGCCGGCAAATAGCTGGGACAGTTTGACTTTCACACACCTGCAACAAAAAGCAAAAAAAATCGGTGAAACGGCGGTCAAAAGATTATTAGAAATGATAAATGGGGACTGTTCCATTGAAAAGGTGGAATTCCCCGCATGTTTGGTCGAAGGGGACTCTACTTGTCAGGTAATGAAAGAACTTCCACTGTCCAACTGAGGAATTTTCCTGCAGGAGCTACTATATGGAGCGAACCTATCCAGTGGTTAGTTTCATGATACTTCACTCTAAATGGAAACCGTTGTTAGCACTGGACGAAGATATTAAGAATAAATGAATCGAGACTCCTGCTTAGAAATGCGCGTCAACGTGAGACCCCGCTGAAAGTGAAGTGCACCCCCATTGTTGGACACATATCTAACAATAGGAGGTGTACTTCAGTTGGGTA
>NZ_LMBV01000029.1:1233-46545 GCF_001439925.1 Peribacillus muralis | reverse complement strand
GTTTTGAGCAAGCTGCTTAGTAAAAAGATGTCCAATTTATTGGGGGCAGTGCAAAAGCCGAGGAGGCTCACGGACCGCCTGCAGTGAAAAAAAACGTACATGTACAAAGCATTCAATAAAGATTGCAATTTCGATTCTAACATTAGTTTTCAAGCGAGTACACTGATAAATTGATAAAGTCATAATAAAGAAAAAAAGAAGTTGAATGCCTACTATATGTAGATAATCAACTTCTTTTAAATTTATTAGATATTGATAAAGATTTCTGTAGTTTATTCAAAGAAAACACTTTTTCAGTAGTCTCAATACATATCCAAGGTCGAGAACAGGGAGGCATACGCCATGGAACTCTCACCCTTAATGAGCGAGTGCTTGAAATGAAAAGAAGCTATCAAATTCGAATTCTTCCAAAACATTGGTTATTTGTGGTTCCATCTAAAATTTCTAATGCAGAGTGGAATGAAACGGAGGGCGCGAGTCTCCTGCTTAGAAATGCGCGTTAACGTGAGACCCCGCAGGCTGAAAGACAAGGAGGCTCAAGGACCGCCTCTGGATAAGGGAGCGCCTGCAGTGGAAAGGAACGGGCCAAGTACAGCTCTTCCAGCTATGTGGGCTATGATATACTAACTTATTATTCCCGCATAGTGGAAACCAACGTTCAAATGGCACTCATCCATAAAAAATCTATAGACAAACTCGATTTTCATCCAAGTTTGTCTACAGCCTGAAACGTACCAAAAGGTTAAGTTTTTCCGATATAAAGTTACTTTAAAAGATAAACGCGCGCTTCATAAGGTTTTAATGTAGTAGAAGAAATATCCTCACTGCCTTGATCCGCATAGTTATGGATTAGCAACTGTCCAGCTTCAAAGCTAAGATGTTCTGGCCATTCAAAGGAGGCTGCTTCTTCTGTAAAGTTACATAAAACAAGTAATGTTTCGTTATCTAAAGTTCGTGTATACGCATAAATTCGCTCATTTTCTTTTAAAATAAGATCATATGCACCATATACGATTATGTCATATTCTTTTCTTAACTTAATTAGCTTTTGATAGTAGTAAAAGATAGAATTCGAGTCTGCCAATGCTTGCTTCACATTTATCTCGCCATAGTTTGGATTCACTTTTAACCAAGGAGTACTTGTTGTAAAGCCAGCATTTTGACTATCGTCCCATTGCATAGGAGTCCTGGCGTTATCACGTCCTTTCATATAAATGGAATCCATGACTTTTGCATGATCCTCTTGGCCCTCCGTTACTTTTTCGCGGTACATATTCAGAATCTCAATATCATTATAATCATCAATATCAAATGTAACATTTGTCATGCCTATTTCCTCACCTTGATAAATATAAGGCGTTCCCTGCATCATATGAAGGAATGTTCCCAGCATTTTTGCGGATTGGACTCGGTAGGATGTATCATTTCCAAAGCGGGAGACCATTCTTGGTTGATCATGGTTGTTTAAATAAAGGCTATTCCATCCTTTTCCTTCCAACCCTATTTGCCATTTTGTCATACATTCTTTAAGATCGATCAGCTTTAAAGGCTTTACATCCCATTTTCCGCCTGGTCCTGAGTCTAATTCCATATGTTCAAATGTGAAAATCATATTTAATTCAGTACCTTCATGATTCGCATATTTAGTGGCATCTTCAACGGATGCCCCCGGACATTCGCCAACCGTCATCATGTCATACTTCGAAAGTACCTCACGATTCATCTCTTGTAGATACTCATGCACACGAGGACCATTCATAAAGAAATCGCCACCCCAATCGTAAAGCTTTCCGCCTGGAGTGCTTGGCAATCCTTCCGCTTTCGAAATGAGGTTAATCACATCCATGCGAAAACCATCGATGCCCTTATCAAGCCACCATATCATCATGTCATGAATTTCTTTTCTTACTGTAGGGTTTGCCCAATTTAAATCAGGCTGTTTTTTGCTGAACAGATGAAGGTAGTATTCATCTGTTTCTTTATCATAATGCCAAGCTGAACCACTAAAGACTGAGGTCCAATTGTTTGGCTCCTTTTCATCATTGCCGGGGCGCCAAATATAGTAGTCTCTGTACGGATTATCTTTTGATGAACGTGATTCAATGAACCACTGATGTTCATCTGATGAGTGATTAACAACTAAATCCATCATTAATTTCATCTCACGTGAATGTAATCCTTCTAAAAGTTCATCCCAGTCATTCAAGGTACCAAACTCATCCATTATGTTTTGATAGTCACTAATATCATAGCCATTATCGTCGTTTGGAGATTTGAAAACAGGAGAAAGCCAAACGACATTGACTCCTAATTCCTCCAAATAATCAAGCTTTGAAATAATTCCACGTAAATCTCCTATTCCGTCCCCATTACTATCCATGAAACTTCGTGGATAAATTTGATAAACAACACTTTCTTTCCACCATTTTTTCTCCAAGTTTATCATCCTTCCTCATATGATTCTCGTTATTTGACAGCACCTTTTGTCACACCACTAATAATCCATTTTTGAGCTATGACATAAACAAGGACCATGGGGGAGAGTGCCATTAAATACGAGGCAAATGCTAAGTTGTAATTGGTAGTAAACTGTGATTGGAAAACATATTGAACTAGTGGCAATGTCATCGAATCACGATCACTTAAAATAACAAGCGGTAACATAAAGTCATTCCAGGCCCACAAACATGTTAAAATCCCCACAGTTGCGTTTATAGGGCTTAATAATGGAAAAATAACTTTCCAAAAAACAGTCCAAATACTTGCTCCATCTACATAAGCCGCTTCTTCTAATGATTTGGGTATCGATCGTATATAGCCAACATAAATAAAAATATTAAAAGCCAAACCGTATACAATATACAGAAAGATAAGTCCTGTCATATTATTTAATCCAAAAAGGCTAGTTTGCTTGACGACAGGCAGCATAATGATTGGAAAAGGTACAAACATCGCACTAACAAAATAGTAATAAAGAAACTTAAAAAATCGCTTATGCATATTACGTGCAATGGCATATGCGACCATCGAATTTGTCAAAAGTGTAAGAGCCACTGTAAAGACTGTAACGATAAAGCTATTTTTAATGGATTGAAAAAAATTCGTCAGACGAATGGCTTCTGTGAAGTTTTCCCATCTTAATGTATTTGGCAGAGATAAAAGGGATCTACTCATTTCATCAGGCGACTTGAATGCTGTTACGACTGTTAGGTAGAGGGGAAATAAGATAACCAGTGAGCAACATATTAGCAGTATGGTTAAAGGCCAATTTACTTTTTTACTTTCCATTACATATCCACCTCACGTTTTTGAAGGAATTTAATTTGCAGGACGGAAATAACGACAATTAAAATAAAGTAGATTACGGAATTTGCTGACTGATAAGCGAATTCCCCTCCTGAGAAGCCCCCTTTATATATCAATACCGAAATGGCTTCCGTAGACTGACCAGGACCTCCATTTGTCATGGCTATAATATGGTCAAATACCATTAAAAAGTTCTTCATTGCAAGCACCATATTAATGGTGAAGAAAGATGCGATAAGTGGGAAGGTAATGTGTAAAAAACTTTTCCATTTTCCCGCACCATCTAAGCTGGCAGCTTCGTACAATTCAGTTGGAATCGTTTGTAATCCTGCTAAATAGAGAATGGTATTAAATGCCACAGCTTGCCATACAGCCACAATTACAATCCCTATCCATGCTAAATCCGGGTTACCAAGAATATTTTGTGTTAAAGATGTAATGTTCAATTGTTCAGCAATTTGAGGTATGAAAAAAGCAAATAAATAATTAAAGATAAAACCAACGATTAATACGCTTAGAATATTTGGCACGAAAAACACCGCTCTAAGTGTATGTTGAAATTTAATCTTTGCATTAAGTCCGAGGGCAATAGCCAAGCTAATGATATTTACGAGTATAGTGGAAACTATGGCAAATTTAAATGTAAAGCCATAGGAAGCCAATATACGCTGGTCTTTGAATAAGTTCACATAGTTTTTAAAGCCGACAAAATTAAAATCTCCATACCCCTTATAATTTGTAAAACTATAAATCATACCTTGAAAAACCGGAACTGTATGAAATATGAAAAATATTAAAAATGCTGGAAGCACCATCCAGTAATAAACTTTGGATTGTTTAGCCACGCGTTTTTCCCCCTTGTTATTCTCTCGCTTTGATCTTATTCCACTCACTATCCAGCTTTGCCAGGAACGGTTTGACTTGTCCTTTAATCAGGAAGTCCTGAATTAAATTGGCAGCTTGCATACTCGCAGGAAAGTAGTGTTCCGGAAAACTAGTGATTTTTTGTTGTTCAAAGTAAGGGTTTAGCTCCTTTAATGCTTCGTCCTTTTGTAAGACTTGTTTAACAGCTGAAAAACTGTTTTGTTCGTTTATGTAATACTGTGAATTTTCCTTTTCTAATAAAAAATGAATGAACATTAACGCTTCTTTTTTATGGGGTGTATCTTTTGACATGGTTAAGGCAGTATCCACGCCTGATACGAGTTTGTTTTCAGATGGATCATTGGATGCAGGTAAGGGAAAGGAGCCGAGATTAATCTTTGGGTTAATGGCTTTAATTGCTGAGATCGCCCAGCTTCCTTGGATATACATAACTGATTCTCCATTTGCAAACGCCCGATTTCCTGCATTATAGTCACGACCAAAATTATCTTTGTGACCGTAATCTAGCAATGTAAGCATTTTTTTTAACGTTTCTTTGTAACGCTCTGTAAAAGTTGTTTTATTAGAATTACGATCTTGAATGAAGTTGTCACCTTGCAAGTTTCCTGCTAAGGCATTAAATGGGACCATTGCAGTCCAAGCATCTTTATACGTAAAATAAAAAGGTATTTCCCCCTGTTTTTGAATCTTTTTTGATACGTTAATTAATTCATCCCATGTTTTAGGTACTTGTAACCCTAACTCTTTAAACTTGTCCTTGTTATACAAGAGCATATTTGCATTCGTCGCGAAGGGGATGCCATTATCTTCTTTATTCGTTCTGCCTAATAAATTTAGCATATTAACATAATCTGGTATAACTTTTTCGATGGCGGAATCTTCCGAAAAATCATAAAACAAGCCTTCTTCTGCAATATCGCCATATGTAGTATTTCCTCCAATTGCCAACAGATCTGGTACATCTTCTTTCACCAACCTCGTCCGTAATACCGTCTCCGAATCAGGAACGTTATTCTGTTCAATATCAATAGTTGGGTGCATTTTTTCAAACCTTTCAATTAGTTGATCAAACGTCGCTACAGCTTCAGGCTTGTTTTGAAAAAATTCAATATGGATTTTTTCATTAGCTGTTGTTTGGTTAGTACAGCCCGTTAGTAAACTGGCTATCAAAGCTGTGGTACAGAGGCAACTCCACATTTTTTTCATATTCTTTTCTCCCATCTTTCGATTTTTTATGTTTAAGTAAACGTTTACTCAAACGGAACCATCCATGATAGTAAACGTTTACGTTAAGTTCTTTATTAGTGGAGTGATAACAGTGTAATCACCCCAACTTGTAACTTCCCCTTTATTCGCTATATGAATGGACTGTATCACGTTCAGCAATATGGTGAGGATAAAGCGGATTTACTTTTAAAGCTGGATTCAATAATAGTTGAATGGAATCCTTCCCCATCTTATATAAAGGCTGCGCTACCGTTGTAAGCGGGGGAATGGCCTTCTCAGCTGTAGCTGTATTATCGTAGCCGATCAGTGATATACGTTCAGGCACTCTGATTCCTCTTTTATATAAAAGTGATAAGGCTCCTACAGCCATTTCATCGCTTGCACAAAATACTGCTTTTACTTTTGGATAACTTTTTAATAGTTTGTCCATTCCCTCTATACCACTCTTGAAAGAAAAATCCCCATACGTGATCATTTCATTGGTCACGGTTATCCCTACGTCATTCAATGCGTCTGTAAAGCCTTTTACACGTGGAGTTGTCGAAATGGCATCGCTTTTTGTTCCTGCAATCATTCCAATATGTGAATGCCCTTTTTTTACTAAATACGTCGTGGCATCGTAAGCAGCTTGATAATCATCAACTTTAATAAAGGGAAGGGGATAGTCTGATTGAGTTGCCACTAATACAACAGGTACATTATTTGTTTCAATTGCTTTATAGTAATCTAGTGTGATAAATTCACTGACGATAATAATTCCATCCACCCGTTTTTCATACAATGCATGCAAGTAGTTGATCGTTCGTTTACCATCATGATTCGTTTTACATATCATTACGCTGTAACCAAACTCATGAGCTTGCTCCTCAATTCCTGCTAAAACCTCACTGGCAAATAAATCGGATACATTGGGAACAAGTACCCCTATCGTTTTTGTTTTGCGATTAATTAGACCGCGTGCAACGGCATTAGGTTGATAACCAAGTTCTTTGATTACTTTTTTTACTCGCTGCTGCGTTTCATCCGAGTAGCCAGGCAAATTATTTAAAATGCGAGAAACAGTCGCAACGGATACATTTGCTTGTTTTGCTACATCTTTAATGGTAATCGACATGTTGCACCAACTTTCTGCGTAAACGTTTTCTAAAAAACAGTAACATATAAATAAAGCGGTTTCAATACAATTCATGTCAGTTTTTGAATATTCTAACTTCCGGTAGATGATTTGAATGCTCAATTTTTTCTTTTTCAAAACGAATAGTATCTCCGTTGAATAGAGGCAATTACACTAATTATGGCGCGAGAAATAGAGAATGCCAATCGTAAACGGTCATGGTGCATGCAAACAACGATAACGAACGATAAACTGCCAGATATAATCAGGGAACGTATATGAACAAAAAATGAGAACTGTGATGGTTCTATCAGAATGAGCTACTTTAGAAAAAAGTTGGGAAAACAGCAATGCGTGAAGCAATAAAAACCCTTTTTTAAACCATGCAACAGGCAGTCAATTTAGCTAAAATCAGGTAATCTATAAAGTACAACAAAATTCGAAAATATCTGAAAATATATTGAAAACGTTTTATTCATGTGCTAGTGTGTTTTTAGAAAACGTTTACGTAGATATTGCATTATCAGTTTAATGCAACAATACGAGGTTTAATTAATCGTAAACCGACAGTATCGGATTTATTTGCAAGTGAAGTTTTACTAAAAAAGTTGCAAGCACAACAACCATCATTTGTGGGAATGACCACCGATAGCATGATAACAGGCCGCTAAATGGGAGCCTTAAAAAGCAGTTGATCCGCAGAATAAATTCAATGCATAAAATGAAAATGAGAAGGGGTATGTATGATGGTAAAAGTAACTGTATGGAATGAAAATCGACATGAACAAAAAAATCCGGTTGTAAGGGAAGTTTATCCTGAAGGTATTCATGGTGCTATCGCAGCATTTTTAAAAGAAAGTGGATTGGATGCAAAAACAGCTACATTAGATGAGGCCGAACATGGTTTAACAGATGCTGTATTGAAAGAAACAGATGTGCTGATTTGGTGGGGACATTTATCTCACGATGAAGTAGATGACGTAGTCGTTGAAAAGGTCAAGCAGCGTGTATTGGATGGAATGGGCTTAATCGTATTGCATTCTGGTCATTTCTCCAAAATCTTCAAAGCATTAATGGGGACGAGCTGTGATTTGAAATGGCGTGAAGCGGATGAGAAAGAGCGTCTGTGGGTTGTCGCGCCAAGCCACCCAATTGTAGAAGGAATTGGAGAGTATATCGAATTAGAAAAGGAAGAAATGTACGGGGAGCATTTTGATATTCCGGCTCCAGACGAATTAGTCTTTACGAGTTGGTTCGAAGGCGGAGAAGTTTTCCGCAGTGGCTGCACATATACACGAGGAAATGGAAAAGTCTTTTATTTTAGACCAGGACACGAAACGTATCCAACCTATCACAATAAAGATATTCAACGTGTCATTATAAATGGGGTTAAATGGGCACACCGAGTTGACAGAAAACGTCCTATATACGGAAATGCACAACCACTGGAAAAAATCGAAGTGAAAAATTAAGAAACAAAAGGGGAAGATGATTATGAAAACAGTTAAAGTTGGAATTATAGGCTGTGGAAGTATCGCGCAAAACCGCCATTTACCAGAATATAAAATGAATAAGGAAGTAAAGATAGTAGCAGTTTGTGATATAAACGAACAGCGCGCCATCGAAGTTGCTGAGCAGTATGGTGCAAAAGCTTACATAAATTATGAAGAATTACTCGCAAGCGGTACGGTGGATGCAGTGAGTGTTTGTACACCAAACTATTTGCATGCGCCTATTTCAATATTAGCTCTGAACAAAGGCATTCATGTATTGTGTGAAAAACCAATGGCGACGTCAAGCGAAGAAGCACAGGCTATGATTCAAGCTGCAAATGAAAGTGGTAAAAAACTTATGATCGGTCACAATCAACGCTTCGTTTCTTCCCATCAAAAAGCACGTCAGCTGATGGAAACTGGTGAAATTGGAAAAATATACAGTTTTCGCACAACTTTTGGTCATGGTGGACCTGAGCAATGGAGTGTTGACGGAAAAGAGAGCTGGTTCTTTAAGAAGAATGAAGCGTTTATTGGTGCTATGGGAGATTTAGGTGTACATAAAACAGATTTACTTCGTTACATTCTTGGTGAAGAAATCGTTGAAGTAGGTGCATTTGTTCAAACGACTGCTAAAGATTTTGCAAATGTCGATGACAACGCAGTATGTGTTTTAAAAACAGAAAGTGGAATTATTGGAACGCTTGCATCTAGCTGGGCGTATGTTGGTCAAGAAGATAACTCCACGATTATTTACGGTGAGAAAGGAATTCTACGTTTAGAAGATCATCCAACGTATTCCTTAATTGTACAATACGCAACAGGAGAAGTTGTAAATTATGAGCTTGGCAAAATTCAATCGAACGATGATGGCGGTCAAAACAACTCACATGTCATTGAACATTTCGTATATGCTATCGTAGAAGATAAAGAGCCAGCCGTATCAGGAGAGGAAGGGGCAAAGTCTCTATCTGTGATTCTAGCCGCTTTAGAATCTCATGAATCCAAACAAATTGTAAGTACGCTTTTCAAGGTAAAAGAGCCAGTTGCTTAATATCTAAATTACATATGAATTGAACCTAAAAGGTAAACAGTCAACTTAGAGGGCATGAACCCGGTGATC
This sequence comes from Peribacillus muralis, assembly GCF_001439925.1. Lineage (GTDB taxonomy): Bacteria > Bacillota > Bacilli > Bacillales > DSM-1321 > Peribacillus > Peribacillus muralis. Next base: position 37,397 of record NZ_LMBV01000029.1, on the reverse strand, counting down.
AACCGGATTCATGCCTTTTTCACCTTGATGAGTTGTATAATCTTCTCGTTCTTGTTTGAAAACATTCGCACTTAAGAAGAACCACTACCCTTGGCATGCTTTTGCAATGTTATCTTAAAATCAAAATACAGACGCTTTGAGTTTCATCAAAAATCGTCCACAACTTAAAATATAAATAGAATATTAAGGTTATTTAGTTTACTCGGTAGGATAGGTAATATATACTAGAAGAAAACCAATGGGAGTTGAGTTTATGCTTAATAGGATCCGGAATAAATTTATTCCCACACAAGGAATGGGAGAAGAAGTGGATAATATATATACTTTCTTACCCCCGCCAGGAACCATTATTGATGAGGCAACTGATGAAGAAATGGAGAAGGCAGCAGAGCTTGAAATAAGACATTGTGCTTTGATGAGGTTGCAGGATATGAATATCCAATTTGACGGTTCTTCTTATAAAGAATTATTAAAAGAGTTTCAAGACTTTGAAGCCGATTCTTGTAAATTTTGGAGAAATGTCGCTAGTCGTATATCAGTTCCGTATGAATGGCCAATAAGAATTGATCATGCAAACGGCCCTATTTATCTTGGAAACGGTTTATATGAAGAAGATACCGAAGAGAAAGAAGGTTAATCGTTACCTTACTTATTTGAATAAAACACAAAGAGCGTTAGCCAATAGAGGTAACGCTCTTTGTGTTTTACAAAATTACTAGAGGGCCAGCTGAATAAAACTCATTGAGGCTTATGGGTGTGGACACTTTTTTTGATTCTGCTGAAGGGTGGGGAGATAAAAGAAAGGTTAAAAAAATACCTCACAAACTGCTCTTTAGGATGTGAGGATTTAAGTTCCAACGGAATGAAAAGGAGTTTGTGAATGGGAATACAGAGGTGACTGCAAAGATTACAAACACTAATCAAAATAAATCAATAGTATATGCATCTATTTTTAGGGGGTGATTTAATAATTCCATTGGTTTTGTTTTCATTCCGAGTGCATGACATGCTTGAGGAATTAACTCGAGCATTTCATCATTATCAATTTCATAATTAAAGGTTGATTTTAATGAATGTTCCAGTTCTATAGTACTTATTTTATTGAACCTTGCACCTCCTATGATCATATCGTATTTTTTCATGACTTCTTTCCAAGATTCTTTTGAATCGATTGTTAAGGCGGATTTTCTTAGTTCGATCAATACCTCGGTTATTATTTGTCGTTTCACTTTGTTAACACCTCCAATCATATCAGGTATATTATACCAGAAAAAAAGAGGAATCGGGTGTGAACGTCTAAATTAGCTTTTTTCTTGGTGTCTTTTGGTTCTTAAGTGGCGGGACAAAAATAACCTTTTGCGGTAAAAGGAAGAGTCAGCGGAAGTCATATCTATAGATATATATAACTTGATGAACTCAATGAAATCGAGGCATTTATCCGAAAAAATAATTTTTAGATAAGTTTGTAACAATAAGAATATAATTAAAAACAACATTTATTTATTGTAAAACAATAAATTCTGTATTAAAATAAATTTGACAATAAATTAGTGAGGTGTTTTTTCATGAATCGAGTGTCGACACTCTTTTTAAAGATAGCTGTTATTCTTATTGGGCTGCCGGTTCTTGCTTTGTGCATCTTTTTGGTGCCTGAAATAGCAAGGTTTGCAGTAGAGTTATTTCCAAATATTCCTTTTTTGAATGTTCTTGTTTTTATTTATATGTATGTAACGGCAATACCTTTTTACGTTGCGTTATATCAAGCGCTTAAGCTTTTAAGCTATATTGACAAAAACAAGGCATTCTCGGGATTATCTGTAATGGCTTTAAAAAAGATAAAATATTGTGCGATGACAATCAGTAGTTTGTATGTAGTGGGCATGCCATTTTTTTATTTCATGGCTGAGCTGGACGATGCACCAGGTATCATCGTAATTGGGTTGGTCATTATTTTTGCTTCTATGGTGATTGCGGTTTTTGCTGCTGTTCTTCAACGGCTATTAAAAAATGCCATAGATATAAAATCAGAAAACGATTTAACGGTCTGAGGTGAATGATATGGCAATTATAATCAATATTGATGTGATGCTAGCTAAAAGGAAAATGAGCGTAACGGAACTTTCGGAGAGGGTCGGGATAACGATGGCAAACCTTTCAATCTTGAAAAATGGAAAAGCAAAAGCGATTCGATTATCAACTTTAGAGGCAATTTGTAAAGCTTTGGAATGTCAGCCCGGAGATATTATAGAATACCGAAATGATGCAGATATACAGTAAACGAAAAGGGAAATGCTGCGAGGAGGGGTACTTATGCATGTAACCGTTAAAAAAGCGGAGTCACAATTCATGAGAGCATTTAAACAGCTCGGTCGTTTTGGTTGGGAGCAGGCTTTATCATGTTTGTTTCCAGTCGTCATATTTGCCTCTTTGGCTTTAACGAAACTCCTGCCTCTCCCTTTCCTGCCACGGTATGACTGGATGCTCATTATCTGCCTCCTGATGCAATGGTTGATGCTGCGTTCCGGGCTTGAAACCCGGGATGAACTTAAGGTTATTACGTTGTTCCACCTTATAGGACTTGCGCTTGAGCTTTTCAAGGTACATATGGGCTCCTGGTCTTATCCAGAGGAAGGATATATGAAGATTTTTGGAGTGCCTTTGTATAGCGGGTTCATGTACGCAAGTGTAGCGAGTTATCTTTGCCAGGCGTGGAGAAGGCTAAAGGTTGAATTGGTTAAGTGGCCACCGTTTTTATTGGTTGTATCTCTTGCGGCTGCAATTTATTTGAATTTCTTCATCCATCATTTTTGGCTGGACGTTCGTTGGGTGCTATCCGGGCTTGTCATTATCGTCTTTTGGCAATCGTGGGTCATATATGAGATTGATGGAACCCGCTATCGCATGCCACTCGCACTTTCTTTTGTACTTATCGGATTTTTTATATGGATAGCCGAAAATATCGCAACGTTCTTTGGAGCTTGGGAATACCCAAACCAAACTGATGCGTGGAGTCTCGTTCATCTAGGAAAGGTGAGTTCATGGCTCTTACTAGTGATTGTTAGCTTTCTTATAGTTGCGACGTTAAAGCAGGTTAAAGGGAAAACTGCCACAAGGCCACACATTGGGACATAATGTGGTCAGCAGGAATCGTCCTTGCTGGACCATTAAGATGTATAGGTGAGTTACTGTTAACTAACCCAAATGTGAAAACTGCACCCCCATTGTTAGGCACTCAAACGATGGAGGAGCAGTTTTCTTTATGGCTCTTATCGTGAAGATTGTTGGTTTAAAACGAAAGTATTTAAGGTCGATTGGAGCTGCACCGCTGAAAGCGAGCTTGGAGGGGAAATCAACCGCACCGTATTACTTCGTGAATAGCAACAAAGTATGAGCAAACAGCACTCTTAATAAACGAAAAAAACGGTTTGTTGTATACTGATATTAGTTATTTTCCTTATAATGTAAGGACATGAGGGAAATTGGGTGTAAACAAAAGGAGTGGGATTATGTTCCCTATATTAGCAACCGAACGGTTAGTCTTGAGAGAACTTATTGAAGAGGATGCACCAAATATTTTAAAGTGTTTTTCTAGTGCGGATGTATTACGGTATTACGGACAAAAGCCATTGACGAGTATTGATCAGGTGAAACAAATTGTCAGGAATTTTTCGAAAAATTACGATGATAAAAATGGTATGAAATGGGGAATTGAGCGCAAAGGTACGGATGGTATTATCGGTACTATTGGGTTTCAAGATTGGTCTCAAGAACATAAGCGAGCGGATATCAGCTATGCTCTTTTTTCTGAACATTGGGGTCAAGGATATGCATCAGAAGCTGTTAGAGAAGTGATTTCCTATGGATTTAATGAGCTGGGGTTGATGCGTATTGGAGCAGTTGTCTTTATTGAAAATAAAGCATCGAGTAAAGTATTAGCAAAACTAGGCTTTAAAAGAGAAGGGCTATTGAGAAATTATATGTATCAGAATAACGTTCCATTTGATGCCAATATTTATTCTTTGTTAAATTGAAAACAAATATCTTATGGTTAGTTTCCGTACAAGGGATTGTGCGGAAGCTTTTTTTTATGAGATAGGTTGGAAATAAAAGATATCAGCACAGTAATTTACTGGAGTAGTCACTCCGTGATGTAACGGAACATTCTGGAATGCTTTTTGGTTTCGGAGTGATGTTTGGTGAAATTCCTTCGGCATTCTTGCTGGAGGATTAGTGACTATTTTTGCGAAGAAGGATGCGGGTTTTTTTCGTGCCTAAAAATGCTTTGTCCAAACGTATATTTTCTTCTTTGCATAAACTGATACATAACAAGGAGGAATATATGTGAGAAAGAAACTTTTAACGACGAGCTCGAAAGGATTAATGGAAGATTCTTTTCCGTACCAGTTGTATCAAAAAGCAAAAAAGTTTGGAATTTGGAATCCACAGCATATTAATTTTTCACAAGATCAAGAAGACTGGAAAACACTATCCGTTAAAGAAAAAGACTGGATGTTAAGACTTCTTGCCCAATTTCAGGGAGGGGAAGAAGCGGTTACGCTTGACTTACTTCCATTGCTTCGGGTGATTGCGGGAGAAGGTAGGCTGGAGGAAGAGATGTTCCTGACTACATTTTTATATGATGAAGCTAAACATACTGAGTTTTTTCGGCTCGTTTTGAATGCTATTGATGAAAAAGGTGATCTTTCCCACCTGCATTCAACTAGCTATCGTAAGATATTTTATGAAATCTTACCCGAAACAATGGAGCGTCTATGGCATGAACAGACACCCGAAGCAATAGCCGACGCAGCAACAGTATACAATATGTTCGTAGAAGGTGTATTGGCTGAAACGGGATATAAATCATTTTACGATGGACTGAAAACGATTGGTAAAATGCCTGGCCTTATCGAGGGAATCGATCACTTAAAGAAAGATGAATCAAGGCATATTGCATATGGAACATTTCTACTTCAGCGCATGATTTGTGAACATCCTCATCTGTTTGATCGGGTGGTCAAAAAGCTCGAAGAATTGACACCACTTTCTGTCTGCTTAAACGCTGAGGGCGTTATTGGCGAGGGGGAAAAATTAAAGCAATACAGATCTGAAATTAGAAAATACTCTGAAAAACAGCTTATGGTACGAATTGAGATCCTTGCACGGGCAAAGGGACAGACAATTGAGGAGATATATCGGTCGTCAGGAGCAAATTGAAAAAAACAACAAAAAGGCGCTTTCTCAAAGAGAATGTCCAGAAGATGAGGTGCAAATAAAATAGTATATGGACCAATAATTGTAAGGAGTATGATCCATAAGGAGTTAGGTAATACGGGGAGGTCTTGTTGTCAGAGCGGGGGCAGGATGTTGAAAAAAGTGAGTGAAAAGCATAAAACCCCCACAGACAATTAGCCATAAAATGTTCTTAAGGAAAGTCGTTGTAAATGAGAGTAAATCAAACCCATTTCGGCGACTGTATTAAAATAGTTCAATATAGTATCCTGCTAATTTGCTAGTATCTTCTCCAAAAAACGCGGGCTCATTTTTCATATTAAGGGCATTGCATACAATAGGGATGATATTCAGTAAATCTGCATAGGAGATATCAATTTCATGAATTTCTTTCAAGCTATGACAAAATTCTATGCTGTCGATTTTGTTGAACTTCTCGCCAATTAATATCAAATCGTGATTTTCAATCGTGTTTGAATCAGGATCGATTGTTTGAGCGTCAATTTTTATCTGAACCAGAACATCTTTAATTTTTTGTGAATTAGTCATTTATACACTTCCTTTTTTATTTATACAGGTATATTATACCATACCGAGTTAATGATGTGGCAAGATTAGTATAATGCCCTCGAAAATCCAGAGGGGCACAATTAAGATAAAAATGAATCTATCTGCTAAAACGTCCATAACGATATAGAAAGTACATAGATAAATAATATGCTCTCTTAAAATAGATGACGCCAACATTCAAGGGGTAAAGGGAACGGTTCCCATTAATTGTACCTGATATTGTCTTTCTTTATGGATAAAGGAGGTAAAACCCTTTTGTATGGAGAATATTTTGACAAAAGGGGGTTGTTGAAATGCGGAATCATAATGAAATGGATTTAACTAAAGATGATATATTAAAAATGATTGTTCGACATCTGAGTGTATTCCCTTTGACTAGTCTGGCGGCCATTAGAGAAGTGATTGGAAGTTCTTTGAAGCAGCGCGGGCTGATTAGCGGTGTCACTGAACATATCAGTGGAGCTGCTGCAACTTATAATAGGAAAATATCCGATGAAGATATGCGTTTAATGAATGATTGTATCTATGAACTATTAAATAGCCGGATAATTACGCCCGGCAATAATCTAGACCATATGGATCTCCCTTGGATTCATGTATCCGATCAAGAGAAGCTTAAACATATGTACCACGAACACTGATCACAGTACTCCATAGGTTTTGGTTAAGGTTAACAGCTTCAATTCAGGCATAGCACATATAAATGAAGAGATTCAGGAGGAATTACGGGTTGAAGTGGAATTTATTTTTTATCCATTATTACGGGATAGTAGATAATGATAAAATATGGATTCTGAACGAAAAACAAACAAATCGAAGGAGATGCTCCCATGTTAAAGCCGGTTACGCTTCGTGGTCATCTAGTCTGCTTAGAGCCCATGACTCTTGATCATGTCCATGACCTTTGCGAGGCAGCGTCGGAAGATAGGTCTACCTATCGTTATACCAACGTGCCTGATGGACTGGAAGAAACTGAACGATATATTGAAGGAGCCTTGAAGGCCCACTCGGAAGGAAGCGTGTTGCCGTTCGTTGTTCGCCATAATGATACGGGCAGGATTGTCGGAACGACCAGGTTTCTTGACCTTGAAGTGTTCACATGGCCTCCGTCATGGCCACCAGGAGCATCCAAAGGCACATCACCTGCCAATCCAAACCCGCCAACAGTGGCGGAGATAGGCAGCACTTGGTATGCAGCCTCGGCCCAGCGCACTGGTGTCAACACGGAATGCAAGTTATTGATGCTTGCCCATGCGTTTGACTTGTGGCAAACGATCAGGGTCACGTTGAAGACCGATGCGCGAAATGTACGTTCCCGTTCCGCCATACAAAGGCTTGGCGCCACTTTTGAAGGTGTGCGCAGGGCACACGTCCCTGCTAGTGATGGCGGTATCAGGGATACAGCTTATTATTCAATTGTAGCTAGTGAATGGCCAGATGTTCATAAGAACATTCTTCAGAAGAAGCAGCAAAGGATATAAAAAAAGAAGATTTGATATGTTTTGATGACGCAATCACCCTTCTTAACAAATACGCTATTCCTTCTGTAGAAATACCGGAAGGAATAGCGTATTTTTAATGGAAGAAAGAAGCGCGTTTTTTTGATGAAAATATTCAACTAATGATTTAGGGGGAAGGTTTGAAAGTTTGCTAAGTAAGTATTATACTAACTACTAATATAATGAATGAACGACAAAAACAGGAAAACGTTTTCTTGTAGCTAAGTGGGCATGAAAGAAATGGGTTCTAGAAAGTGGAAGCCCTCTGGCCGGCAACGAGGGTATAGGTAAAATCCAGTATGCTGAAGCGTTATACCTTAAGTTGAAAAATGTAGAGTAAGGAGGAAGTAAGGTGAGTCTAGAGAACGTCCATGTGGAGACAACTGCATTACCACGAGATGAAGATCGTTTTATGAAAGGGGTGAAAGATTGCGTTCCTACGTTGCTCGGTTATTTAAGTATTGGGTTAGCCGCTGGCGTAGTTCAAAAAACAGCGGGTTTAAGCATGGCAGAGATTGCGTTGATGAGTTTGGTACTTTATGCTGGATCAGCTCAATTCATTGCGGCAGGAATGATCGCAGCAGGCAGTTCACCCATGGCTATTATTATTACCATATTATTTGTCAATTTGCGTCACCTTTTACTCAGTGCAGCGCTATCGCCGTATTTTCGTCATCTTTCTCCACTGAGGAACATGTTTGTAGGGGCTTTGCTCACGGATGAGACATTTGGTGTGGCTATTAACCAAACTGCGAAAAAGACAAACATTAGTGAAAAGTGGATGCATGGCCTCAATATAACTGCCTATTTAAATTGGTTTATCGCCAATATGGCAGGAGCTCTTCTGGCCCAATGGATTTCAGACCCTGAAAAATTCGGCCTGGAATTTGCATTGCCGGCCATGTTCATCGGCATTCTCGTGCTGTCTATATTAGGCAGAAGTAAAATCAAAAGAGATGTAGCTGTGGCTATAATTGCAGTTGTCGTTGCTGTGGGAAGCTCTTTGGTCATGTCCAGCAGTATGGCAATCATTGTCGCTACAGTCATTGCCTCAACGATAGGGATGGTGGTGGAAAAATGGAAATAAGCTTGGGTGTTTTTTTGGTAATTGTAGGAGCGGCTATCGTAACGTTCATCCCAAGGGTACTGCCATTAATGATTCTTAGCCGGATTGAATTACCAGAGTGGGGATTGCGATGGTTAAATTATGTTCCTATTTCTGTTATGGCAGCGTTGATAGGTCAGGAAATATTGATTCATGATGGAAAGTTTCCTTCTATAACCGATAATGTACACCTTTTAGCGGCCATTCCCACTTTTTTAATTGCGATAAAGACACGTAGTTTACTGGCAACCGTACTCTCGGGCGTCATTTTATTTATGTTTTTACGCTGGGCAGTTCCTTAATAAAAAGAAAAGCAAAGATTGGAACCGATTACTTGCCCTGGAAATCGGTTTTTTTGGCGGGATTTTCTAGCGATGAATAAAATTGTTTTCCTCCATTAATACAGCATGAAAATAAATTGAAGCCCATTCATTAAAGCTTTCCTATGAAACTTTGTAGGGAGGCAAGGAGGAGGAAGTGAAAGGCTACCTAGCAGCAAGTTAGGAAGGAACTTGACAGGATATGTATACTGAGTGGATTGAACGTTAATATAAAGTAAAAACTAGCATAGCTGGATATACCATTTATAATAGGACTTATACATAGGGAGGGATAAATTTGAACATAGAAAACATTTTAATTACCGGTCATATTTATAAAGAAATGGAGAGCATTTTAACATCCAAGAACTTGTCCAAACAATTTCGTTTTCTTAAAGAAGATGTTGTATCACATGATGATTTTTTGTGGGCAGATGCGTATGTAAGTCTATCGCCTACCGCCAATTTCGAGTTCGGAAACGTAAAATGGGTCCACTCGACAGGGGCAGGGGTCGATAAGTATTTATTTGAACGAAAGTGGGACGAACGAGTGGTACTTACTCGGACAATTGGTTCGTTTGGGCAAAGAATTGGGGAATATTGTTTAAGCTATATATTAAAGGATGTTCAAATGCATGATGAATTTGCCCGATTAAAACGTCAAAAACAGTGGAGGCAGGCGGAACCTCGATTACTAAATACCCTACATGTTGTCATCTACGGCACTGGGGAGATCGGGCAGGAAATCGCGCGGATTCTTTCTTCATTTGGGATAAGGGTTTCGGGAGTGTCACGAAGCGGAAAAGCGGCCAAGCATTTTGAGGATGTGTTGAAGTCAGAGGATGTTCCAGATCTGTTGATGGATGCAGATTGGATCATTAGTACACTTCCATTAACTAAACAAACTTCCAGGCTATTTAATGGAGATTTTTTCAATCAACTGAACGGAAGCGGGTTCATGAATATCGGAAGAGGGGGAACGGTCGACGAAATGGCTTTAAGGGAAGCGCTCCGGATGAATCGGGTCCGTAAGGCTATTTTAGATGTGGTTGGAGTGGAGCCGTTGCCGGAAACATCATGGCTTTGGGAACATCCTGACATATTCATCACACCTCACATATCAGCCATCACTTCACCGGAAGAAGGGGTGGAATGTTTTTTACAAACGCTTTCGAAAATAGAAAAAGAAGAACCACTAGACAACCAAGTACAGGTAAATAAGGGCTATTGAACAAGTAAACATGTCGTTAATATATGACAATCATAGAAAAACATGCTTCAATAAAGATATAAATAGCTACTGATATCAATCAGTAGCTTTCATAATAAATGAGTCGGAGTATCTATGTTGTCGAACGTTCTTGATGAAATTACCTTCCTTGAAGAAGGCTGATCTAGGAATGTAGAAGGGACTTTAAATAATCCACATGTTCTCTGTCTTGATCAAGAATTTCTTGAACCAGTCTCAGGCTTTCTTCATCAAGCTTATCCCTTACCAGGTCTTCAGACATTCTTATCCCATATATATTTTCTCCTTTTATGGCATGTTTAACAATTTCCTCGTCTGTATTGTACTTTTCGAATATATTTCCAATTACCCCTTCAACCTTGCCAATGACTCCTTCACTCGTTACAGGTGTACCGCCAAGAATTTGAATCCTTTCTGAGATCCGTGCCGCATGTTTTTTTTGGTCCTGCTGAATGGAAATAAACGACTCCTTTAATGGAGAATCTTGCAGTTTTTTTATAAAATGTCCATAACTGTGGTCGCCCATGTATAATCCCTGTAAGAATTTATTCAGTGTCTTAATCGATTGTTGTTTGTCCACTCTATCACTCCTTCACATGATATTCTTATCATTCCAATTAGAGAAATAATTATTTTGTTGGGCTGAAATTCTTTTCCTGCTTGTAACCTTCAAGCTATAATGAAGTGAATCCTGATTTAAATAAGTTCTGGAACGATGATCATCCAAAACGTAATGAATTATGTAAAAAAAAAAAGCCCTCCAATGAAGGGCATTAAATAATCATTAGCAAACGATGTCTTCAAGATTTTTAGTGTTGCCTGGCACTCTATGTTATTTTAGCTTCATCTCCTATAAGTAGGGGGTCCTTCTTTAATATCATTATCCACTAATACTAAAACTTTCCCAGCTTTTATACCGGTTTCGTACCTTTCCGCGGCTTTTTCAGGAATTCCCAATCCGATCAGCGTACCAGCCAATCCGCCGGTTCCTGCGCCAACCGCCACTCCAGCCAATGCAGAAACAATAGGTCCTGCGGCAAGCAGAGGTCCTATTCCTGGTATCGCCAATGCACCTGCGCCGGCAAGAAGACCCGCCGTCCCGCCAATGACTCCCCCTGTTGCAGCACCTGTAGCCAATCCTTCTTCAGCTTTCGTACCCGTTTTTCTTTCTATCACCTTAGTCTCCTTGCGATTTTTCGCAACAATGGATATTTCATTGCGCTTGTATCCTTGGATTAAAAGCTCTTCAACGGCTTTCACTGCATCTTCACCGTCTTCATATATGCCAACCACTTGCTTGCTCATTATATAGCCTCCTTTAATTTTCATTTTTTCTTCCTCTCATCTTATGAAGCCTGAATGGGTAATATTCGTTACGCTATGATGACAGATAAAAGAGATGTTCCGAAGAAATTAGCAGTGATTCAATAGACCCAACCGGTTACTCGCGAAAAAGGGGTCAAAAATTTTCCAGTGAATGCTGTCAGTACAGTATGTATGAATCTTGATTCCTTTTGTCTAGATGTCGGGAAATGGGGTATTGATAATAAAACGAACACCTAAAATAAAAGAGGTGAATGTGATTACTTAAAGCGATGTCTATGTGATCCAATACATAAAAGCTATAGAACAAGAGGAGCGTGATTAGATGACTCAGTTGAAGGGCATTGATGTATCACATTGGCAAGGTGCTATCCATTGGAGAAAAGTTGCAAAAGCTGGTGTGGAGTTCGTATTTATTAAAGCAACGGAGGGAACGAGCTATTCTAAGCTTTCCTATTTTAAAGAAAATGCACCCGAAGCATTGGCGGCTGGATTGAAGGTGGGGGCATATCACTATGCGAAATTTGCTACTGAAGCCGAAGCAAGGGCTGAGGCCGCCTATTTTTTAGATGCCATAAGCTCTTTTTCATTAAATTATCCGCTCGTGCTTGACCTTGAAGAAAATAAAAAGGCTGCAAGAAAACAAGCACTAACCGACTCGGCCATTGCTTTTCTTGAAACAGTTGAAGAAGCTGGGCATACTGCCATGCTTTATACTGGAAAATCTTTTCTTGAAAATGCGTTAGATGAATCAAAATTGATGAAGTATCCCTTGTGGATTGCCAGATACAACAGCAAACTGGGACGCAGTGCGGATATTTGGCAGCACTCTAATTCGGGAGAAGTCGATGGTATCAGGACGAAGGTGGATTTAAATATCGCCTATCGGGATTTTTCAAAGACCATACGTTCTTTTAAGACTCTCGACAGGATAAATGCATGCGAAGAACCATCATCGATATACATCGTAAAGGGAGGAGATACACTTAGCTCGATCGCAAAAAAATATAAAACGACCATAACATCGCTAGTCGGTTTAAATGGAATCAAAGATGCGAACAAAATTTATATCGGTCAAAAATTACGGGTGAGATAGCGATTTTTCGCAAAAGGAACTTAATGCAAGTGTACTGGAATATATTATAAAGCCAAGGTGCCCTGCCGAGTATCGTGTCTGAAGAGTTTGAATAAGAAATCCGCTTCATTGGGACAATATTAATGAAGAAAAAGCCGGAATGACTTTATCCTGATCGAAAAAGGATTTAAGCCAGGGTAGCTTACTTATAGATTTAAAAGAATCAATTAGGGGGCTAATATGGAACTGACTTTATTATTGGAGTATGGCTGGGTGTTAATTATTTTAATAATTTTGGAAGGATTATTATCTGCTGATAATGCATTGGTATTAGCCATCATGTCAAAGCATTTACCGAAGGAGCAGCAAAAAAAAGCGATCAATATCGGATTGCTTTTAGCTTTTATATTCAGGATAGGTGCAATCTTCATCATTTCGTACCTTTTCCACGTTTGGCAAGTTCAAGCAATCGGTGCAGCGTATTTAATCTTCATCTCATTAAAACATCTATTGAAAAAGGATCATGGCGAAAAAGACAAAAAAGGGAAAAGCTACCGTATGACTGTTGCGCAAATAGCATTAGCGGATATAGCCTTTGCCGTTGATTCGATCTTAGCGGCAGTCGCACTTGTTTTGGCGTTGCCGGATACTCCCATGGGGGATATCGGAGGCATGGATGGCGCTAAATTCATCGTTATCTTATTAGGAGCGATAGCCGGATTGATTGTTATCCGGTTTGCAGCAGCGTATTTTGTTAAGATATTGACAGAGCGCCCAAGCCTAGAGACTGCAGCCATGTTACTTGTCGGTTGGGTTGGGGTTAAGTTACTTATGCATACCCTCGCTCATCCGTCCGTTCACATCATTCCACACGATTTTGTCGAAGGACCTATCTGGAATACAATCTTCTGGTCAGTCATGCTTCTTATCGCCTTAGGTGGCTGGTTTTTATCTAAAGGCAAAACAGAAAAAAATGATGAACAAAATGAATGATGAAGATCCGGTTTCATTAAGAAGATCAAGTATGTTTGGATGTGTCAATGGCATTGGTAAGCAAAGACCGTTTTGAAAAATTCGGTCTTTTTTTATTTGGTGCGGTATCTAAGTTCTCCCCCCTTATTTGGAAATAAGGGGCCGGTATTTCAGATTGATGGGCATCTTTAAAATAAATGATAATAAACTAAAGGGTGCATTACTTCAATTAACAGAGGTTGCTGCGGCAGCCTATTTCTTTTGTAAAAACGTTTAAAAAAAGGGCAGAGCTTAGGAGTGATCTGATTGAGTTTGGTAAATCGTTAAACAATAAAACTCCAATAATGGCAAATGAAATAGAGGCTAGCGCGACGACCAAGAAAGGATTAATGTTTACTATATTGTTTACGTTATGTTAGCTAAGGAGTGGAATATGTAGTAATACCTTAATGAACAAACGGGTACTTATGGATTAATAAGAGGCAGGTTAGGATACAGCAAATAAGTGGTTATCCGTTGTGAATTCATGTAATCTACAAAAGTACGTTTTATTCCCAATCGTAAAGGAGGACCAGAATTGAATTTAACAAACAGTAAACATTCAACAATTGTTGCCCTATTGCTTGCGGGTACATTTATTGCGCTCTTGAATCAAACATTAATGATTACCGCGATTCCTCCCGTAATGAAGGAAATGGATATTACAGCAAATAGTGCACAGTGGCTAACTACCGTTTTTATGCTAGTTAATGGGATTATGATTCCTGTGAGCGCGTTTTTACTGGAGCGCTTTACCACCAGGCAGCTTTTCCTTTCAGCCATGGGGATTTTTGCTACGGGTACATTGGTTGCAGGGCTGGCTCCTAGTTTTGGAATACTGCTTCTAGGACGGATAATTCAGTCGAGCGGTGCCGGTATTATGCTCCCTTTAATGCAAACAGTCTTCCTAATGATTTTTCCGGTTCAAAAACGGGGTACAGCTATGGGGCTGGTTGGACTGGTCATTTCCTTCGCGCCTGCTATTGGGCCCGCTTTATCGGGCTGGGTTACAGAGACCTACTCTTGGAGGGTGTTATTCTTTATCATTCTTCCAGTTGCAATTATTGATATCATAGTTGCGTTCTTCGCTTTAAAAAATGTAACAGAAGTTACACGACCAAAAGTGGATGTGATCTCCATTGTTTTATCTTCCATGGGTTTCGGTGGATTATTGTATGGATTCACAGCTGCTGGTAATTATGGCTGGGCAGACGTGAGTACGATCATATCCCTAAGCATTGGAACGATTTCACTTGTTTGGTTTATAAAAAGACAATTGCGATTGAAGCATCCAATGCTGGAGTTCCGAGTGTTCACGTATTCATTATTCCCGTATGCCATTATAATTGGAGCCATTACATTTATGGGTCTGATTGGTGCTGAAACACTCATCCCGCTATTCATGCAAAACATGCGCGGATTTACTGCGTTTGAAGCTGGATTAGCTATACTCCCTGGGGCACTTATCACCGGATTGATGTCCCCATTCATTGGACGTATTTTTGACAGGGTTGGGGCGAGGTGGTTGGTTATGGGTGGATTACTCATCATAACCGCTTCCTCCTTTACTTTTATAGATGTTGGTCCTTCGACAAGTTTTACCTTTATTATGGTCGTGTACAGTATTCGGATGTTCGGATTGGCCATGGTTATGATGCCCGTTTCAACGGCCGCCTTAAACCAGCTTCCTAAACGGTTAATTGCTCATGGTGCAGCAATGGATAATACGATGAAAATGATTGCCGCTTCTGTAGGTACAGCAATACTTGTTACTGTTATGACATCAGCTACCGAAAATGCTCAGCAGCGTCCCGAGATTGTACATCCAGATATGTATGGCGCGCAAATCTCATTTATTGTCATCGCTGTACTTTCGTTAATCAGCTTCCTCATTTCTTTTAAAATAAAGGATCAAAAATCAGCAGGGAAAGAGTACAGAGAGAAGAATTTAAAAAACGAATCCGAGTCTTTAAACTAATAAATAATGGCTGTTTTCGCATACTTTGTTGCCACTCACCAAGTAATGCGGTGTGGTTGATTTCCGCTCCAATCACCCTTAATTAGTTTCGTTTTTAAAACAACAATCCTTATTAAAAGAGCCATAATAATAGATGTTTATCTTTTATTATGGCCGTTTTTATCGAAACGTTTGGCTGGTTCAGTTTCGAGAAAAATACCAAAAATCGGGTAAGCGGAGTGTCTTACCTGATAATTCCGAGATGTAACGAACGTATCCCATAAAGACGAACATCCTCCTAATTAACGCAAGGGTCACTGCGTATGGTTAGGAGGATGGTTTTTTCATGTTTTAAGAATTCGTATTCGTTGTTCGAGAAGCATATGGGAATATGGGATCTTTAAGTTCAAACTCATAGTTTTTTGCATTTACAATTCCGACGACTTTTTCATGTTCATATAGTTCAATTAAAAACTCAGCCATTTCCTGTGCCGTATGGTATTTCGGAACAGTGACGTCATAGTTGAATTCGTCAACATCAAAGGAGCGTTTGGCAAATTCAGTTTCAGTTGCGGCAGGGGCCAACACCTTAGCTTGCATTTTAGCACCTTGACCTTTAAGCTCATGTGCAAGACCTTCTGTAAAGGCGCTGACATAAAATTTAGTGGCACAATACGTGATGGCATCTGCGACAAGGGTGTACCCACCACCTGATGAAATATTGATTAGCTGTGTGCCTTCCACATTTGAATAGTCGCGAACGTATAGAGAGGACAATATGGTTAATGCCTCAATATTCAAGTGAAGCATTTTCTCGATTTTCGGTAGACTATGCTCCCCGACTTTATCGAAATTACCAAAACCTGCATTGTTGATCCACGTTTCAATCTGCATGTCCTTTAGACTTTCATACAGTCCGTAAACATTTTCGGCAACCGTTAAATCTGTTGCATGTATAACGATATCCAATTCTTTATTCATTTCTTCTATTTTTGTTTTTAATTCATCTAAATTTTGTTTTCTCCTGGCAACGAGAATTAAATTTTTCCCTCGTGATGCAAATGCCAAAGCAGCTTCATATCCAATTCCAGAGCTTGCTCCTGTGATAACAGTATATTTCATGTTTATACCTCCATTATTTTATGATAGGATGTCATTGTATTACTTAGAGTTCACTCTAAGTCAACTATTAGTCATAGTGAGGTGTTTTTTATTTACACGATTAGTGAAGTTGGGCAAATGCTCGAAATAAGTACACATGCTCTACGTTATTATGAAAAAGAAGAGATCATAAAACCAGAAAGAGATGCCCAAGGAAATAGACGATATACCGATTCACACCTCAAATGGTTGGAGTTTGTAAAAAAACTGAGGGAAACACAAATGCCCATCGAACAAATAAAAAAATATACCCAGCTGTTCAAGGAAGGAGCCCATACATCGATCGACCGCTTAAATCTGTTAGAGAACCATCGCCGTACCATTGAAATTCAAATTGAAACTCTAAAAACCACTGAAGCAATGCTTGATAAGAAAATCACATCATACAAACAACACTTATCTACTGTAAATCTTTCAAGCTAGTATGTATCGAATATCACGAAAGTTTAAGCGCTTCTATCGTGTATGCCTTTTGCTGATGGAGGGTCACAGTACCAAACTGCTTCAAATTCTTGAAATTATGACCTTTTTGGTAACAAAACGAGGCAGCCATCGAGCTCCGGGTGAAGATCGGCTCTCGAGGGCTGCCTCTTCTTTTTCTACTAGCTGAAACGGAATAAGTGAAAAAAGATGTCCTGTCTTATTAGGAGCAGTACCATTTTCCATTATAAAAAATACAATTTTGTCCACCCTGCTGTCCACCCTGCTGTCCACCCTGCTGTCCACCCTGCTGTCCACCTTGCTGTCCGCCTTGCTGTCCGCCTTGCTGTCCGCCTTGCTGTCCGCCTTGCTGTCCACCAGGCTGTTGTACTGGTGGGCACTGTAAACCTAAATATTGTAATCCTACGATATCATTATGATGAATTTCATTTGGAAACCCACTTTCCAGAATTTGAACCATACCAGTTGTGCCGTTAAACCCCATTAAAATGAATGTGTGTGTCGCATTACCCCAAAAACCTCTGAAGCAATGCCCTTGGCGCCCTGCATTTAAATGACTTTGGATCGTTGCAATAGGAACTAATGAAGGTTGCACTCTATCTGTGTAATAATTAGGCGTATTAGCATAATAATTATCATAATAATTTGGTACATTGTTTTGATGATACGGGTAGTTATAGTTATACATTCCGAAATCCTCCCTTTTAGGTACATTATAAAATATGTATAAAGAAGGTTTGTGTCCTAGATGGACAAAGATGGACAAGCAGATTGGGCTGCCTAATTATTGCACACCAATATATATACTAGGGCTTCGTATAGTTGGCATCTTATTTAAAGAGAAGCTAGGACGAAAGTGTCGTTCAAAGTTCTATTATTTCCTCTTTTTGTGGAAATCATCATATACTTTGCCTACATGATATCGTTCATTTTAGAAACGGGCTTTATAAAAAAGGAAGAAGATACTAGGATATGATAGTATACTCTTTTGTAAGCAAGTTCTTAAAACGAAATTTTACTGGAGGAAGCAAATGAAGGTAAATAAAATCCATCATGTAGCAATTATTTGTTCGAATTATGAAAAGTCAAAAAACTTTTATGTGAACATTCTTGGGTGCGAAATTAAGAAGGAAACTTATCGGGCAGAGAGGAAGTCGTATAAATTGGATTTGCTGGTTGGCGGGGAATATCAGCTGGAATTATTCTCCTTTCCGGAAAGTCCCTTAAGACTAAGTTATCCTGAAGCACTGGGGCTGAGGCATTTGGCTTTTGAAGTGGAGGATATTGATCAAGCGATTGAAGAGTTAGGTATCGATAATATTTTCGTCGAACCTATCCGGGTTGATGAAATAACCGGAAAAAGGTTTACTTTTTTTTGTGATCCGGATGATTTGCCTCTGGAATTATACGAAAAGCCTCGCTGAATGATATCTAAAGGGATAAAACTAAATTGATTGGCGCGGGTGCCTGGAGACCTCGTTCATGCATAAAAAATTTAGACATACTCTAGTCGTAATTCAAAAAGTTTGTCTATATTCTGGAACATGCATGAATGAGGCTTCTTTTTTTTGTCATGAACATAAAAGGGCTGTCAAGCATTACTAAGTACTGTACAGAAGTACAACAAAATTAATAAAAACAGCGGACCAAAAGAAGCTCGATTTCGCTTAATTACCAGTACATTTAATGACCTGGAAGCGGCCGTGATAATGGCAGAAGAGTTGAAGAATCGTTTTGGCTGGATCGTCTATATTACACCAGAACCGTCTATACTGGCGAGGGCACGACGAAGTTGCAAAAGGCGCATTTTATCCAGGACAACATGTATAACATAATTTCGGTTCAGCATTTCCCCATAATTAAAGACCAAGATTGGATCCAACTATACCCCTCCTACAAAGAAATACTTCATTCCCGAATAAGAAAGTTCTTTAATATACTCGCAAACAGCCAATCCGTTCAATTTGTAAGGTGGGGGGCAGTAAGCATTCCGCAAGCAGCTGAATTACGCTCTGTCTTAGCAAGCATGACACCGGGAAAATGTAACATCCTTTTCCTAGATCCAGTAGCCGGTTAACCAAGTGTTAAGGAACTAGATTGGGGAATAGACGGGACTTGTACAGTACAAGTGCCTAGCTAAAGCCCAAATGATGATTCGATGTGGGATTATGTTTATAATGGACTAACCTTAACTGATTTTTGGAAGATTTAGATTCATTTGCTTTATTTAAAGAATTAAATCAAACAAGCTGCACATTAATCTTGTGACAGGGTAAGGGGGATGTTCCAGTCCGTTTATTTTTCTGTGAACGTCCCCTCCTTTTTTTTCTGAAGAAGCCGAGAGTGCCAAAGCGTAAAATTTCTTCTTGAAGAACGATTAACAATAAAGAAATACATAGGAAATTATCATATAACCGAAAACGATTCATGGAGAACGGAGGGACCTTGTTGGAACAAGGTAACAGGTCCAAACGAAAGTGCTTTCCTTCCATTTATTCTTTAATGTTTAGCGTCTGCCGGGTGGCTTTGTTTAAAGGTAAATCGCCGTTTGAAATCCCAATTCAATATAAATGAATTATTTTCCCCGGTTAAAAACTTATAATCGATATAGGTTCTTTCCTTTTTTGTCATGTCATCCACATAGGGGGAATAGGTACGGAAAAACAATTGTTTTTTCTTTTCATTGAATTCGACAAGTCTTAGCCAGCCATTCCCGCCCCGATAATTTGATTGATAATTGACAAGCATTTGGATGACATCATTTCCGGCTGTGTTTTGCTTTACCTGATGGGCAATGCCAAAATAATGTCCATTGACCGTCATGAATACTTGATTATGGTCTTTCACAAGTTCATTCCAAATGAGCCGGCCA
Organism: Peribacillus muralis; assembly: GCF_001439925.1. GTDB lineage: Bacteria > Bacillota > Bacilli > Bacillales > DSM-1321 > Peribacillus > Peribacillus muralis. The sequence goes on along the minus strand of NZ_LMBV01000029.1, from coordinate 17,582 downwards.
TTAGCCGATTCGGCGGCGATGGTCTTATCTTTTTGCACATTAGGGAAAATGATATCATGTGAGACGAGGATCGTAGGCTTATCTCGATGCCCTTCAAGTACATTTTTCGCCCATTGTAAGTCTTTATGCAGGTTTTTCATATCGACGATCAAGACCAGATATTGATAGCTTCCTGCCTTAGCGATCGCATAAGAGCTATACCCGGATCGAGATGAGCCCTTATAGTATTCTTTATTCTGGAAACGTTGCGGACCATAGTGTGTCAGGAAAGGGTTCCCGGTAGCATAGTCATGATTTCCTGCCGCCATCATATATGGGATATGCTTTTTATCCAATTTGGAAATGGCTGCAAGAGAATTTTGCCATTGCTTTTCTGTATCACTATCGACAATGTCGCCAACGAATGTATTCATAATGATATGTTTCTTTTCCGCGTTATTGGCAATCCAACTCATTTGGCTATTGAAGATTTCTGGATTCTGGCTTGAATATTTCTGTGTATCGGGAATGAAAACGAAATTATAATTTTTTTTATTCGTCAAAAAGGGAAGTGCTTTATTAGTACCTTCAAACGGTTTATCGTCACGGGAATTCTGCACAAGCCAGTCTTTTTTTAGCAATGCCTTGTTGGCTATCCGGATTTCCTCGATATTCCCTGCAAATAGTTTATCCAGTTTATTGCCCCACTCCGATGCACCGATGTTCCAGCCCTTTCCTGTCGCTGCTGCAATGCCGATAACTTTTTCCGATTCTCCGTAATCACTGATGTTATTCAAAGTTAAGGTGGTCGCGCTGCCATCATTAACGACTGCCAAATGGTACCATTCATCAGCATTTAACGATCTGGACCAATTGCTTACATTATAATTTAGATTGGAAGGATGGCTCGTCCAATGTATTTTTTGATCACTTGATACAGTTAGTGCAGAAAGGATTTTTGTGTCGCCGTCCATTTTATGGAGGTCGGCCGCTTTTCCTTGTCTGGAGAATAGCCCTAAACCATTGTTGGTTTTACTTGGTAACTTGATAATCGCTTCAACGGTAAACCCATTTTCGAATTTCTCTGAATTGATCGGTGCGCCTTTCTTTGTTTTGAAGTATCTTCCTGAAGGGCCATTTTCGCGATTAGTGAATTCCAGGCTGTCCACATCTTCACGATCATGAATATCATCTTCAGACCATTGAATCAATTTTTTTATTTCAGGGGAGGCAGTATCCCCGATCGTTACCATCTCTAAATCGTTTCCGTGCTTGCTTGCATCCTCAATCATTAAGTTTCCTTCATCGATTGAACCACTTTTGACATGCTGTCTTGTGAATTTCCAATCTGCCAAGATTGTGTCTCGACCATTTTTTGCATTGTGAGGTATGGAGTTTGCCGAATTGGCAATGCCAGGAACAATCATGAATAATAGTGATAAACCAATAAATGCTTTTTTCATTCTCATAAAAACATGCACCTCCTTCCAGTATAATGAACTATTACACGAGCCGCTATATTGTTATTCCTTAAGTCATCTCGTCACCGAATAACGAATTATGTATGTAGGGAAAGATGGTTCAAACTGCAATATCATATAGTTTGCTTATCTTCTTGTTAACTTATTAAGGATAGGTAAAAAAGGCCTATTCCTCCCTTTCACCTTAGGAAGATAACGCCACTTAAGTTCTATTTAGTCTGTGGAATAACAGCTGATTAATAAAAATAGATCAAGACGAGTAAGCATCTTTTGAAAGAGGTTGAAAGTCTAAACTGAGGCTTGCCACAAACAATGTAGTTTTAGAGGAAATTAACTTGTATCTGTCCATACGCAAAGAGGGTACACGAATTAGAGGGAATTACAATGAAATATAAACCGGAATGTAATCGGTAGGTTTTTGAAAACATCCCGGGCGGAATTTAGCTTTAGCAAGTGAAGCCTTGGAGTGCTTCACGTAAGGATACCGTAACGACAATCTCACTAAAATTAATGATTTTTTGATGTAATGCTTCATAAAAAAATTGAAAATAATTTACTCCGTTTCTTGATTTCTTCAAGACCACGAAAAGCGGTTAAGTTTGCTTACTTATTGTGGTACTCTCTTTCAACTTTGCAAATACGCGTGTAGTATGATGAGTACCAATCTTTCATGCCCTTTTCTTGTGCTTTTTTGTGAAGAGCATGTTCCTTCCAATGCTTTATTGAATTCAAGGATTTCCAATAAGATACGGTAATTCCTAAACCATTTTGATCCCTTACGCTCTCGATTCCTAAATAACCTTCTTGCTGAGCGGCAAGCTCATCCATGAGTTCAGCGGTTAAATCATAGGCTGCTGCATCTCCTTCAATTCTTTTGGATGTGAAAATACAAGCGTAATATGGCGGTTCGGGTGTATTTGCAAAAAACATGAATGAATCCCCCTTTAGTTATCTTACTATTCAAAATAATACCATAACGGGATTAGCAAGGATAGAGATAGTGGAGGACGTTGAAATTCAAGCCAAGTAAAGACCTTTATTCAAGAGGAAGAAGGGGTTTATTTACTTTTGGACGAATATATTACTTTGACGGTTTGTTAATAAAAGGAGATGGTTTTATGTGTGGGATTCTTTAGTGAACATTTGAAAAGAGATTCTTTTTTGCCGAAGCATCGCGATATTCTGTTGCATAACGCTGTAAGAGATTTATCGGACGACGGTGATGTATTGGCCATATACCTTGCAGGGTCTTTAGCGAAAGGAAACTTTGATGAATACTCAGATATAGATTTGCATACAGTTGTCACAAAAGAGCAAAAAGCGAAATATATAAATGGGAAATTGGAACGAGCCAATCGTTGGGGAAATGCTGCTTTTCATGAAGATCACCATTCTTCTACACCATATATCGTCACTCATTATGATACTTTCGTAAAAGTCGATAGCTGGTATCACTCTCCTGAGGAAGTGGTACCTTCCATCTGGATGAAAGAAATTGAAATCCTTTATGATCCCTTTACCATCATGAAACAAATTGTTAAGGCATCGGCGGACTATGTTTACCAGCCTTCCGTGGAGGAAGTGGAGCTTTGGAGGGGGAAGCTGCTTGCTTTTATCCATGAAACATATCGGGCTGTTATGAGGGAAGAAAGATTATATGCACGAGCTAATCTCGATAAATTTCGCTGGCTCATCGTGTTAGGCTGGTATATGGAAATGGGGGAGCATATAGACGGTCCCTATGGAGCGTGGACAAAAATTGAGGGAAAAAGAAGTAAATTGGATGGAAAGAAATTAAATCTGTTAAAGGAATGGGGCAGTGATCGTAATGGTCATGAAATCATGAAAACGATGAGAGATATGATCCCGGAATTTCTTAGGATAAATGAATGCCTTAGTATCCGCTTGGACATCGAACGGAATGAAGTTCAGATAAACAGGGTTATAAAAATGGCTACTTGATCTCAGTATTCATAGTGAGACGATTGATGAATGAGTTTGCATTTCGATTTTAAATTCAATTGATAAACAGGTACGGAGGGAGAGCTAAAGTGGCAGAATTGATCTATCATGTAGCAGTATCGCTGGACCATTTCATTGCGGACCAAGGCATAGTGGATGGGGAAATAAATAAATCGTTTTTTCTTTTCGAAGGAGAGCATGTCCCGGATTTTTTAACGGAAATTCAGCAATATAGTGCGGTGTTGATGGGGCGAAAAACATATGAGTTCGGATTTCATTTCGGCGCAAAACCGGGTGAACCTGGATACAAGGGTCTGAAGCATTACATCTTTTCAAGCTCCCTTCAGTTCGAATCGAACGAGGAAGTGGAGCTTATCAAGGGAGATGCCGTGGCTTTCATTAAAAACCTCAAGCAGCAAGAAGAAGGAAAGCTATGGCTATGCGGCGGAGGCGAACTTGCAGGAAGTTTAATTAAACATAAACTCATCGATCAATTGATACTGAAAGTGAATCCCATCATCATCGGAGAAGGCATCCCTCTTTTCGGCAGCGTAAAGTCAATGCTTAAACTGGATTTAGTTGATTTGAAACAGTATCCAAACGGTGTGATCAAACCGACTTATAAGATTATTTATACGTAGGGATAAAGTGATAGGGTTGCATCAGCGACCCTTTTTTTGCTGTAAAAAGATTTGCAGTGTGAAAATTCATCAGAAAAATTCTCCCTCTTTACAGCAAGATACTTCCGTGTTTTCCGTTAAGTGAAGGTAGCCAGGCACCCATAGCTTTTACATCGACTTGAGGCACCTGTATCTAGTTCCCATGTCCAAATGCATGAGTTTTCATTATCATTGGGTGTGGTCTCCTGAACTCTTTCAAAACCATTTATCGATGGCTCTATCTAGGTCGGCTAAGCGGTACATATAACCGTCCTTCGTCATAAAGGAAATAGAATGGCGCCGATATAGTTCTTTAGTCATTTTTCTAGTAGACCAGCTAATCTTTTTTAGGGCTTCTAGTGTTCCACTTTCAAATTTGGGCAGAAGTGTACAGCTCTAAATACCTCCGTGTAAGGGTTGTTTGCCTTCATATTACACGAAGGATTCATGGGTTTTCTTTGTTTATTGTTGGCTCTTTTCGTAAAGATTGTTGTTTTAAAAATGAAATTAACCACACCGGTATTACTTGGTGAATAGCAAATTATGCGAAAACAGTCATATTTTTAGATGTCGCACTTTTATAATACAATTGGTCAGACGAAAAAATATATTTTTTCTTTTCAGACAGTTTGCTTCGTGCAACATAGTTACCTAGTACTTACTTATATAAAACGGTACAAAAAGGTTGCTATAGACCCACCCAATTTTAAGTTGGTATGATAATTGAGTACTTAATTGTGGGGGGAAGTTGAATGGAAGAACAAAAATATAATGACCTCAAATTAGGCGAACGCGGTGCAATCATAAGTATAATTGCTTATATTTGTCTATCTATTATAAAACTGGTCATTGGATACATAAGTGACTCAGCTGCTCTAAAGGCAGATGGATTGAACAATACGACTGATATCATCGCATCCATTGCCGTACTGATTGGATTAAGGCTAGCACAAAGGCCCCCCGATAAAGATCATGCATATGGTCATTGGAAAAGTGAAACGATTGCCAGCATGGTTGCTTCATTCATCATGTTTGCCGTTGGTATACAGGTGTTAATCGATGCCATTTCGTCCATGCTAAAAGGCGGCAAGGAATCACCTGACATACTGGCAGGGTATGTGGGTATTTTATCAGCCATCGCCATGTATTTTGTATACCGATATAATAAAAAATTGGCTCTCAAAATTAACAGCAAAGCCGTTATGGCCGCTTCGAAAGATAATATTTCGGATGCTTGGGTAAGTATCGGAACCGCCATAGGAATCTTCGGCTCCCAACTAAACATGCCTTGGCTGGATCCGTTGACCGCAATCATTGTAGGACTACTAATATGCAAAACGGCATGGGAGATATTTATACAAGCTTCTCATGAACTTTCTGATGGATTTGATGAAGATAAAATTTATCTTTATAAAGATGTCATCACAAACGTGGAAGGCGTTAAGGGCATAAAAGAAATTAAAGGAAGAAATTATGGGAATAATGAAGTCATCGATGTTGTGATTCTTGTTAATTCCACGTTGGATATTAAAGAAGCTCACGATATTGCGACACATGTAGAAAAAGTAATGACGAAGGATCATGGAGTTTACGATGTTCATGTCCATGTAGAGCCGAATTAAATGGCTTTCATTTGAACGAGATGATACTCCAAAACTATAATACAAATGCTTAAGATATACATGCAGTGGCAGGCGATCTCTCTCTAAATTCTTAGAGGGAGATTTTTTCCTATCGGGATTAATGAAAGCTGTAGAAATAGCTAGGTACTTTAAGGGAGATCAAAACAAAAGAATTTGAAGATCATCACCAGAATGTTATACATAAATACTGAATGTTGATTAAAAAAGGGAGTGCTGCTTAACATAGAAGATGGGTCAGTAAAGGAACATAACCAGGACGAAGCGGACCATAGCTCCTTTAAAACGTTTAAAGGGAAGGATAAATGATATAATTTGTAATCAAAGTTCCTTTCTGTCTTATTACAGATTAGACATGTGGGGAGAAGAGTTGTTTGAATCTATTCCTTTCACTAAAGGAATTTGACTAAAAATAAATAAGTGTGATTGTGGTGGTTACCATGGGAAGAATCATAAAGGGGGAACATATGTTGAAACCGCGTATTACTGTACTAACGATAGGTGTGGATGATCTGGAAAAATCGCTTGCGTTTTATCGTGATGGATTGGGATTTCAAACTGAAGGGATTATAGGAAAGGAATTTGAGCATGGCGCCGTTGCCTTTTTCGACTTGCAAGCAGGTCTAAAGCTTGCCATTTGGAAACGAAGCGATATAGCGCATGAGGCTAAGGTTCCTTTATCACAGGCAAGTTCCTCGGAATTTACCATTGGCCATAATGTAGGAAGCAAGGAAGAAGTGAATAGTGTGTTGGAGCAGGCGAATAAAGCGGGAGCCGTCATAACCGATCCGGCACACGATACATTTTGGGGAGGATATTCTGGACACTTTAAAGACCCTGACGGCCACCTTTGGGAGGTAGTCTGGAATCCTCAGTGGGACTCGAAAGAATAATGGATGCCTTTTTGATCCACGCCAACGTGCTTACTTGAAACAACCTGATATATGAATATTGAAATGAAGGAAGCACATAACCTGGGAAGGCGTGCTTCCTTTTTTATTTATGTATTACGGAATTCGGCATTGGATTTTTCAATATTCCCATGTACTCAAGCAGCCAGCCGACCGATAAAATAGGCATGGGTGCAACGATTATCGCTATATCAATTAGGCGTTATGCTTCATGTCCCATTTGAAAACCTCGACCTATGCATCATGTTCCTTTTTCATTAGGGTCTTCTTTATTTCGAAAATATAATGAGCTAATCCAATTATTAATGTTGACATAATCAATGTAACGTTATAATGTTTACTTATTGTAATTTTAAGTTTTTTCAGACTTTTAACCAAAAGGGGGAATAGTTATTGAATAATTTTATGGGTTTACTCGAAATGAAAGTGCTTCCAGTCGCAAACAAAATAGGTTCACAAAGACATTTGCTAGCAATCCGGCATGGTGTCCTTGCTACACTTCCTTTAACGATTATCGGTTCATTTTTTGTTATTTTATTGAATTTCCCAATTGATGGGTATGACGAATGGATTGCTCCTTACCGAGCTGCATTGGATGTACCTTTCCGATTTACAGTTGGGGCGATGGCTCTCTATGCTGCTTTCGGGGTGGGTTCGGCTCTTGCTGGTCATTATAAATTAGATCAGCTCAGTGCAGGCTTTCTATCAGTCTTAGCTTTTCTGATTACATGTGTGGTGCCTACCCAAGTCATGGAAACAGTTCCAGGTGTGATTGAGGCGGGGCGCTGGTTACCTATTAGCGCTTTAAGTGCTGCTTCTTTGTTCGGAGCGATCGTTACCTCATTGATATCCGTTGAAATTTTTCATTTTCTTATAAAACGGGACATTAAAATCAAATTACCGGAAAGTGTCCCGCCAATGGTGTCCAACTCTTTTGCAGCCCTGATTCCAACATTGGTGGTGGTCCTTCTTTTCTGGGGCATTCGTTACGGTTTAGGTTTTGATATTAATTCAATCATCACGACTTTGGTGTCTCCTCTCAAGGATCTTTTGGTCGGTAATAGTTTAATAGGCGGTCTGCTTACAGTCTTCCTCATCGTTTTCTTTTGGTCGCTTGGTATTCACGGACCGGCCATATTGGGTCCGATCATACGGCCGATGTGGGATTCGGCGATACTCGAGAATATGGATGCATTTGCAAGAACGGGTAATGCGGCGAATTTGCCAAATTTATTTACCGAGCAATTCATTCAATGGTTCGTTTGGATTGGTGGCGCAGGATCGACTTTATCGCTTGTAGTACTGTTCTTATTTTCAAAATCGAAGTATTTAAAAGAGCTGGGTAAACTGTCCTTTGTACCAGGGATTTTTAATATTAATGAACCTGTCATCTTTGGAGCACCTATCGTCATGAATCCGATATTGATGGTTCCGTTCATTGTTGCTCCTTTAGTGAATGTCGTCGTTTCATACACGTTCTTTCAATTAGGATTGATACCTATGATCATGGCCAAGCTTCCGTTTACGGTCTTCGGCCCGATTGCCGCTGTAATCAGCACGGATTGGACAATCATGGCAGGAGTTCTCGTTATATTGAATTTCTCCATTTCATTAATGATTTATTTTCCGTTTTTCAAGATGTTCGAAAAGCAGCACCTGCGTGATGAAAATAAAATCGAAGATGGACCGGAAGAAAAAAAGGCAGGCATTAAATATGCTTGAAATTATAGGCGCAGTGCTAGCCTTTGTCGGTGCCCAAATCCTTTTTTCGCGAACGAAGCTAGCTGAATGGATAACACCTTGGAAATCTGTCGGCTTTACCATTTTAATTATTAGCATTTCCATCATTTTATTTAGCGCATTAGGGTCAACTTATTATTTGATTGTCATCATACCAACCATTGTTTGTTCTGTAATGGTATCTTCCCGCTACCGTGACTATTTAATGAGGGTACAGGCAAGGCGGGTTCAATGGAAAGAAAATAAGGAGTGAATGAAGCTATGAGGAGATTGGGAATATCGATTTATCCGGAACATTCTACACCGGATCTCGACAAGCAATATATAAAACTGGCGCATCATTATGGGTTTGAACGGATATTCACGTGCTTATTATCGGTTTCAAAACCTTATGAAGTCGTCATGGAAGAATATAAAGATATCATTTCTTATGCGAAAACGCTGGATATGGAAGTCATCCTTGATGTTGCGCCGGCTGTTTTTGACAACTTTAATATAAGTTATGATGATTTAGGATTTTTCGCGGAAATGGGAGCGGATGGCGTTCGACTGGATTTGGGTTTTGATGGTTTGAAGGAAGCTAAAATGACGTATAACCCTTATGGATTGAAAATTGAATTGAATATGAGCAATGATGTCGATTATTTAGCTAATATCTTGTCGCATCAAGCCAATAAGAATCAGTTGATTGGGTGTCATAATTTTTATCCGCAAAAATTCACTGGACTGCCTTATGAATTCTTCATCTCCTGCAGCAAGCGATTTAAAGAACATGGCATCCGGACAGCGGCATTTGTTACTTCACAAACGGGCGACATAGGGCCTTGGAACATCAACGATGGATTGTGCACATTGGAACAGCATCGTGAACTTTCCATTGATGTACAAGCCAAGCATTTATGGGCCACAGACTTAATTGATGATGTGATCATTGGAAACGCTTATGCCAGTGAAGCGGAATTGAAAATGCTGGGAGCTTTACAGCGGAACATGATCGAGTTCAAAGTGGAGCTCCATTCGGATGCATCTCCCATCGAGCATCAAGTCGCCTTGGATGAAATACATATTCGCCGTGGGGATATTAGTGAGTATATGGTCCGATCTGTTGAAGTCCGGAAAAAATACGGAAATGAAAATTTTGCGATTCGAAAAAGTGTTCCACAGCAAGAAGGGGCCGTTTTCATCGGCAATGATTCCTTTGGAAAATATAAAGGAGAGCTTCAAGTAATTTTACGGGACATGCCCTTGGATGAACGGAAGAACCTCGTTGCACAAATTGTGGAGGAAGAACGGTTTTTACTGGATTATATTAAGCCATGGAGCTCATTTAGACTGATTAACTAAGCAGGATCAAAGTTTGCAGGAAACAAATAAAACAAAGTAATTATGAGGAGGAAAATGGAATGAATATACTATTATGCTGTTCTGCAGGAATGTCTACAAGTCTATTGGTCAATAAAATGGAGAAAGCCGCATTGGAAGAAGGCGTGAATGCGAAAATCCAGGCAGTAGCCACTACCGAAGTAAGAAATCATATTAACGATGTGGATGTGGTTTTGTTAGGACCACAGGTTCGTTATCTACTCAATGATATAAGGAAAATAGGAGATGAAAAGGGTGTACCGGTAGATACGATAAATCCGATGCACTATGGATCATGCAATGGCAAGGAAGTGTTGAAAACCGCCATCGAATTAATAGCTAAATAAACTACTTTCAAAAGATAAGAGGGTGCTAAAATGGCGAAAACGAAAGAGGATTTATCCGAACTATCCTTTCAATTGATTCTTCATAGCGGGAATGCCCGCAGTTGTGCAATGGAAGCAATCTCCTTGCAAAAGCAAGGTAAATCCAGCGATGCTCAAGAAAAGTTAAGAGAAGCGGAGCAAGAGTTTGTCGCGGCACATAAAATCCAAACCGCCTTGATCCAAGCAGAAGTGAATGGTGAGCATTTCGATATACCCATGCTGCTGATTCATGCTCAAGATCACCTGATGACCTCCATGACAACAAAAGATTTAGCGATAGAAATCGTGGAATTACATGAAAAAACACAAAAGGTTTGATGGTTCAATGAGTCAATGAAAGAGGCTGCTGCGGCAGCCTTTTTTGATGATTTAAGCAAAAAAATATTACAGTTTAAAGAATGAACTCTAAACTGTAATATTTTGCGGACGCTATACGGATGTATCGTGCCGCCTGCTATCCATTAGATACCTCTTATTCACAAGACCATGCGCTTTAAAAGGTAGTTGCTAACTGTTTTGCTTCCTGAATCCCTTTTTCTTTAATTTCCTGTGCCCGGTCAGGATATTGATTGTGCCCTTCGATAAATATCCCTTCCAAAGAAGGAACACCAAAGAATCCCACAAGTAGGTTTTTAATATAACGGTGTCCCATTTCTAGATCAGCTGCCGGTCCTTCAGAATAAATGCCGCCACGCGCTTGAATATGCAGTGCTTTTTTATCCGTTAATAAACCGACGGGGCCACTTGCCGTATATTTGAATGTCTTTCCGGCTACTGCAACTGAATCAAGATATGCCTTCATGACAGGAGGGAAGGAAAAATTCCACATAGGCGTAACAAATACATATTTATCAGCGGAGACAAATTGTTCACTCAGCTCTCCGAGACGGTTTACTTTTTCTTTTTCCTGATCTGAAAGCTCTTCAAATCCTTTTCCTGTTTGAAGTTTCCCCCAACCACTGAATATATCGGCATCAAGTGCAGGAATATGCTCCTTGTATAAGTCGATATGAACCACTTCATCGCTAGGGTTACTCTGTTTATAGGCTTCAATAAAAGAGCTTCCCGCCGCCATACTAAAAGAATGTGAATCATCAAGTGGATGTGCTGTAATATAAAGGATTTTTGCCATAATCAATACCCGCTTTCCAAAGTTTATAAAGTAGCCTCGACCTGTAACATCAAGGCTCTTTCATTTATTCTGCTTCACCAACAAGAGTGAAGCGTTCATTCACATGCTGTGGTTTTTCGATTTCATCAACTACGGCGATGGCATAGTCAGCATAGCTAATGTAGCTTTGCCCTTTACCATTCAAAATGACATGGTCTTTCCCTGACTGATAGGAACCGGTTTTTTTTCCTTCCGGATCAAAGAAACCTGCAGGGCTGATATATGTCCACGTAATGGAATTTGCTTCTTGCAATTCCTCAAGCTGCTTCGCTGCATTGGATGCAGTCGGATATACAAAGTCCGGGAAATCGGGTGTATCCATAAGTCTTTTTGTTTTTTCTTCATCAACAAAGAGACTTCCGGCGCCGCCAACGACGATCAATTTTGTATTTGGGGCATCTTGAAGTGCTTTGATCATTATCCTTCCAGCATCTACATATAAATGCTCCTCGCCTTCTGGTGCTTTGTACGTATTGACCACTACATCAAAGGCTGTAAGATCTGATCCTGTTAGCGCAAAAATATCTTTTTCAATAACGTTAACGTTTGGTTCGGTAATTCTTGAAGCATTTCTCACGATTGCCGTTACGTCGAATCCTCTATCTTTCGCTTCTCTCAATATTAGGTTTCCAACTTTACCACTTGCACCGATAATTCCAATTTTCATCTTAAGTCCTCCCAAAACTATTGTGTGTTAAAGTACAGTCATATATTATTACATTGGACGTAATTTTGTAAGTAGTGATTTTTTTATAACATAGTCACAAAAACAAGACCAATAGGGAAGGGAAGGATTAGACATGGCTCGGACTTCATTTCAGGGGGAAATTCCAAAGGAACAAATAGAGGTATGCCCCGTAACGGAAACGCAAAATGTGATTTCAGGTAAATGGAAAATTATAATATTATGGCATTTGAAAGAGACAAGACGATTTGGTGAGCTTCAAAGATTGGTACCCGGAATTTCAAAAGGAATATTGACAAGTCAGTTAAGGGAATTGGAGAAAGACCAAATGGTCATAAGAAAAGTATATCCAGAAGTACCCCCAAAAGTAGAATATTCGCTAGCTGAGGCAGGGAAGGGTTTCATGCCTATACTAGAAAGTATGGGTGAATGGGGAAAGAAATATGCTATCCACAGCAAAAAATCCTAATAAATATATTAGGCTCTCGAGGTTTCTAAATCCCGAGAGCCTTTAGTTTTGCCAGCATGTAGAACTTCCAGTATGAAATATATATCAAGCTGTAGAAAAACTTGAACTGGAGCCACCGACCATACATTGACGGGGTGTTTTTAATGCTACTTTTACACCTCTTTACCTGAAAGGTTCGTACAGCTTTACTCTTTCCATTTTTATATGTATATTTTCATTGATAAAGATAGGTATGTATTTTATAATGGTTATAATGAATCGTTTGTAACAGATAAGAGGGGGTTCGTACATGCTTAACACGGTCGTATTATATGTACCTATTGGTAGAAAAACGTTTGATATAGAAGCCGCTGAAACATATCGTAAACAAAGTATGAAGTGGTTAGAAGAAAGTTGCAGCCATCTTGTAGCACCAGATCAAACTGTGACATCCGTTGAGGAACTTCAAGATTTTCTGGATTCGATAAAAGATGTGAAAATCGATTCGATTTTATATCAGAGTGTTACGTTTGCAGATGGAGAGTTCATGGTCAAGATATTGGAGTATTTCAAGCAGCCTGTCATTGTTTGGTCAGTCCGTGAACCTAGTGTGGGAGGTCGTCTTCGCCTGAACTCGTTAACGGGTGGGAATAGTACAAGCAATGTACTGCGTAATCATCAGCATCCTTTTGCTTTTGTTTTCGGAAATCCGGATGAAGAAGATTTAAGAAAGCGTTTACTAAGGCAATTTAATGTGATGCGTGTGTTCAAGGCATTAAGTGAACTGAAAATAGGCGTTGTAGGGGATTATCCACCAGGTTTCTTCTTTTCACAGGCAAATGAAGGAGAACTGCAAACAGCACTTGGGGTTACACTTCATAAGATTGATTTACAAGAGGCGTTTGCTCGGTGCGTGGAACTTCCAGAGCAAGAATGGATTGGTGAAATAGATCGTGCAGAGAGACAGGTCATAGGGTTGAACCGAAAGGATGAAACCGTAACGAAATTCGCTCAGTTTTCAACGTACATAAAAAAACATATTCAGCAAGAAGAGTTGGACGCATTAGCGATGCGTTGTTGGCCTGACTTTTTTAACGAGTTGGGAGCGGCGCCATGCTCGACTTTATCTCAGTTCACGGAAGACGGAATGGTGACATCTTGTGAATCCGATATTCACGGGTCAGTTTCCATGTTTATTTTACGTGAATTAGCTGATGGAAATGCACCATATTTGGGAGACATGGTCCATGTGGATGAAGCAAAAAATTCGGTCGTATTTTGGCATTGCGGTGCCGGAGCGTACTCTCTTGCCAATCCTTCTACAGGAGCAACAGTCGGTGTACATCCGAATCGGAAAATAGGATTTGCAATGGATTTTGGTTTGAAAGCAGGAGTCGTGACGATCTTTAGAGTAAGTCATACACCTGAAGGCTATCGCCTTTTAGTCATGAAAGGAAATGCATTGGATGTAGAGCAGCCTTTTTCAGGGACTTCCGTGGAAGTTGAATTGAAAACAGATGTAACGGATACACTTTACAAACTTATGCATGCAGGATACGAACCCCACTTCGCTTTAGTTTACGGAGATGTAACCGAACACCTAATCGAATTGGGACGAATGCTTCAATTACAAACCGAAGTATATGTTTAAGAAATAGTATCTCTCCCTTACAGCAAAAGCTAGGACATGATATATACTTTATCTTAAAGACTGGCTTGAAGGAGTTGGACAACGTGAAAAATATGATAGATGCCAATAAAAATATGGCACTTTATTTACAGGTGAAAGACATTTTAGTTAAGCGGATTCAGGAAAAAGTATGGAAGGCAAACGCTTTAATTCCAACGGAACAAGAGTTGATGCAAGAATTTGATGTAAGTCGCACTACATTAAGGCAGGCCATTTCCATTCTCGTCCAAGACGGCTTACTGGAGAAGAAACAAGGAAGAGGGACAATCGTAAAGCCCCAGCCCCTTATCGGTGGAAGTTTAGGAAGGCTAAAGGGATTAGCGGAAGAAGTAACGAAGAGAGGTTTAACACCTAATTCAAAATTACTGCGTGCCGATTTTAAAAAAGACCTCTTTTACGAAACATCCATGCTTCAATTAGCAGACGGGGCAGAAGTTTGCGTAATTGAAAGGGTCCGTTTCGCTGATGATGTCCCGATTGCGATCGAACGCTCATGTTGGCCGCTCCATATTGGAGAAATCATTAAAAAGCATGATTTAAATAATGCGAAATTTTATGACATCCTAGAGGAAAATGAAATTTTCTTAAAACGTGCAAAAGAAAAGATTTGCGCGATCAACGCCACTATTTATGAAGCGGATTTACTTGGGATTCGTGGTGGAGAAGCTTTGCTTGAAATGACAAGACTAAGCTTTGGATTTGATGATAAACCACTTGAATTTACGATAACGAAATATCGCAGTGATAAATATCATTACGATATTGATCTTCTTAGATAAATTTTAATATGACTAAGGGAGTGGAGAGAATGACGAATGCAACACAAGTTGAGCAATTTGGTTTATATGTGGCGGGTCTCTGGGAAACAACATCAGAAACGATGAACGTATTAAACAAATATACACAAAAACCAGCAGCAGAAATTTCAATAGCAACAAAACAACATGTGGATTCAGCCGTAAAGAGTGCAAAAACTGCTCTAAAGCAAAATTTCTCATCATATGATCGATATGAGGTATTAATGAAAGCCGCTCAGTTGTTATTAGGGCGTCGCGAAGAATTTGCCCGAATTTTAGCGATAGAAGTTGGAAAATCCATTCGTGAATCACGCGTAGAAGTAGACCGCTCTGCTCAAACTTTACAAATATCTGCAGAAGAAGCAAAGCGGATTCATGGAGAAGGTGTGCCTGTTGAGTCAGCTCAAGGTTCCGAAAATCGGATGGCCTTTACCGTCCGTGTGCCAGTAGGTGTCATTGCCGCTATCACTCCATTTAATGCTCCGATAAATCTGGTCTGCCATAAAATCGGACCGGCACTTGCGGCTGGTAATAGTGTGGTCTTAAAACCAGCTGAAGTAACTCCAATCTGTGCGATTAAACTGGCAAGCTTATTGGAAGAAGCTGGGCTACCTAAAGGACGCCTCCAAGTGCTGACTGGAGATGGTGCGCAAATCGGTGGATGGTTACTGGAAAATCAAGATGTTAACATGTTCACATTTACAGGAAGTCCACGAGTGGGAGAATTAATTCGTTCAAAAGCTGGCTTACGAAAAGTGTCTCTTGAATTAGGAAACAATTCAGCGACCATCGTTCATAAAGATTCAGATGTAGAAAAAGCTGCAACTTTAGTTTCACAAAAAAGCTTTAGCAATGCAGGACAAGTTTGTATATCCGTCCAACGCATTTATGTTCATAAAGATATCTATGAATCTTTTGTTGCTAAGTTAATAGAAAAAACGGAAGAGTTCGTGGTAGGTAACCCAATGGATGAAAAAACAGATATTGGGCCAATGATTCGCCTTACTGAAGCGGAGAGAGTAGAGGCATGGGTGAAAGAAGCAGTGGAACAAGGTGCACGGATTGAGGTTGGTGGCAAACGTGAAGGTGCCTTCTATTGGCCTACAATTTTAACGAATGTAAATGATGACATGAAAGTTTGCCGACAAGAAGTGTTTGGCCCAGTTGTATCAATCGCCACATATGAAGAAATAGACGAAGTGATCGCTAAAGTTAACGACTCTGATTACGGGTTGCAAGCTGGACTTTTCACGAACGATTTGCAAGTAGCGATGAAAGCAGCGCGTGAAATAGAAGTGGGCGGACTGATAGTAAATGATGCTTCAGCATACCGGGTCGACCATATGCCTTATGGTGGCGTGAAGAAAAGTGGTAATGGAAAAGAAGGCCCAAAATATGCGATTGAAGAAATGACGGAAGAGCGTATCATTGTCTTGAA
>NZ_LMBV01000029.1:0-1184 GCF_001439925.1 Peribacillus muralis | reverse complement strand
AAAAAAAAGGTTATGAAGGTGACAACGATGGAATTTTTAACTATCCTCCTGCCCATTTTCGGTATATTTGCAATCGGGTTTATCGGACAAAAGAAAATCGGTTTTGATACAAAGACAATCTCGACAATGGCGCTTTACCTCATGTCGCCGATACTCGTATTTCGGACTTTTTATACTACCCCATTCAATATAGACTATTTATATCTAACTTTTTACACATTTGCTCTTTGTTTTTCCCTCATTGCAGTCGTGTACATCATTTCTTATTTCCACGGATATTCGACTCCAGAGACATGTGGGATGATTTTGGCGTCGTCTTTTATGAACAATGGAAATTATGGTACCCCTGTAGTTCTCTTACTCTTTGGTGCAACTGGACTAAAATCTGCGATCATTTTAATGGTGATACAACAAGTGGTTATGTGTACTGTAGGCGTGTATTATGCTGCTAAGGGGAGTCCAGATGGTAATGGCATCCGCTCGGCGCTTCGGGCAGTTCAACGTATGCCGATCGTATATGGAGGCCTATTAGGAGCAGTTTTTCAATTATTGCATATTCCTTTGAGCAATTCCGTAATAGAAGCTGTCAACTTAGTGGCAGATGCAGCAATACCTACTGTAATGATCGTTCTAGGCATGCAACTTGCTAATATATCGATTAAACAATTAGCGAAAGCCAAGATATCTTGGTCGCTTCTAATCAAGCTAGCGATTTCTCCAGCAATTGCGTATATGCTAACTCTTTTCTTGCCTGTAGATGAGATGGTTAAACAAATCATGATCATTATGGCTGCGATGCCAACTGCCGCGAATACGACGATGTACGCCCTTCAATTCAATACAGAGTCAGAGTTCGTTTCGAGTACGACCCTTATTAGTACAACATTAAGTCTTGCAACATTGCCTATTATATTTATGATTGTTTTATAAAGTGAGAGGGTTTTTTCATAGTTGTTTTCAATCAGAATGTAGACAAACTTGGTGAAAATCGAGTTTGTCTACGTTTTTTTTATGGGTGTACCATTTAAATGTTGCTTTCCACTGCAGGCGCTCCCTTTCCGCGGGCGGTCCTTGAGCCTCCTTAGCTTTTCAGCCTGCGGGGTCTCAAGTAGACGCGCATTTCCCGCAGGAGTGTCGCTGCCTTCCGTTTCAATCCACTTTGTGTGAACACGAAAATGGAATTC
>NZ_LMBV01000028.1:33713-48378 GCF_001439925.1 Peribacillus muralis | reverse complement strand
AAATCGTTTAGATAACTAATACGACTCAAGGGGTGTTTTTTCCTTGTCTCACTTTACTGGGTCACTCTACTTATTTGGCAGATCTTTCTTTAGTGGTATGAACGATTGTCTTGTAAAAATGGATCTACTTTAAGTACTCATTGGTGTTAGCTTGATGGGTATGTGTCTGTACCCCTATAAGAGTTACATCTTTTTTCGATGGATATTTGATTTATAGTTTGATTAAAAGTGTTAACGCTTACATTTTTGCAAATTGAAGTTGCAATAAGATGCACTAAACTATTTGAATATTTCGACTTATAATAAAATTATGAAAGGAGTTACTATCATGAAAGAACGGACTCAACGAGTACTTACCAGATTTTTGACAGTAAATACCTTTTTGACTTGTGAGGAATTAAGTAAAGAGTTCAATATTAGTGAGCGTACTTTTCGAAACGAATTGTTCCTGATTAATAAATATCTGACGGAAAATAACTATCCATCAATTACGACGACAAGAGGAAAAGGGTTGAAGCTAGACCTAACTGATGTGGATCGCGAAAAGCTCCTGTCCAAAATTGGTGATGACAGAGAAACAGATTATTATCGGCCCAATGAACGTTTTCTTGCCTTACTTTTAGATATTGCCGATACCACAAGAACGACAATGCTCTTTGAAATGGAAGAAAAACTGCAGGTATCGAAAAGTACATTGGATGAGGATATGAGAAGACTTCGTCAGTTTTTAAAGGAATATGGTATTTCTGTAGTGAGTTTAACGAAGCAAGGTATTGTATTAAAAGGGGATGAACGAACAATACGCACTATGTTATACGATGTGATTAACAGTATGACAGATATTGCTAAACTAATGGAGTACCGAGATATAGATACAGTATATAATTTTACAGATCAATTTGTTCTTGATTATTTGGATACAAATGCATTGAGGGGCATTGGAGAACATTATGACGAAGTCTTTGAAAAGTCCAGAGTAGAGATTAATCATGTATACCGGAATCAAAGCATTCTTTTTTTAGGTATATGGGTAAGGCGGTTGCAAGAAGGAAATACCCTTAGGGAATTAGCCAAAGTTAGAGCCGAAATAAAAGAAGATCCTGTCAGAAATTTTGTCGATTCCATCTGTATGGAGTTTGGTTTATATCCATCATTAAATGAAATTAAATATACTACCTTTACAATCGAATCGTTTAATCCAAAAGATATGAATAATTCATTCGATTGGGTTACCGCACAATTATTAACTATTCAATTAATTGAGCATGTAGAAAAAGTAACCAGAATCCCCTTTTCTCAGAGAGAAGAAGATTTGTATGAAGGTTTGTATAGGCATATCACAGGGTTATTAAGCAGGGTGAAGAACGATTTACAGGTATTTAATCCGTTGAAAGACACCATTAAGGAGTCCTATGCCGAGATTTATCAGGCAGTCACTTGCTTTAGTAAGCAAATAGAGGACTACATCAAAAAAACATTATCAGAAGATGAGATCGGGTTTTTGACCGTTTATTTTTCAACGTCTGCCAGCCAGATTAAACAGAAAGAACAATATGTTTATCAGGCGGTTGTGCTTTGTAATCATGGGATTTCAACTGGAAAGCTGTTGGCTGCGAATTTGAAAGAGCATTTCAATATCGAGATTGTTGCGATATTGAGTTCGTATGAATTAGCCTTTATTGACAAGCTGGATGTTGATTTAATTTTTACGACCATTTCAATTGATTATCCAAGAAAACCTGTATTATTGCTTAATCCAATATTAAGAGAAAGTGACAAGAAGGAAATTAAAGATTTTTTACTCAAAAATAAGAATAAGAGAAGGATCGTTTCCAATAAGTTAGATGCCACACAGCTAATGCAGGATATTTTGATGTTAATTGTAGAAAGTGGCGGTAAGGTAACAAAGGAAAGCTATCACAAAGTAGAAGATACTTTTAAAGAACATCATTTAAAAATTAATACAAGGGAGATACAGCCGATGTTGCAGGATATTTTGAGGGATTCCAACATTCTACTAAAGCAAGAATGTAAAGACTGGAAAGAGGCGATTACGAAATCTGCCCAGGTATTGTTAACAGAAGAGGTCATTGAAGAGCGATATATAAACGCCATGATTAAATCTGTTGAAGAGTATGGGCCTTATATAGTAGTAGGGAAGCATTTAGCGTTAGCACACGCAAGGCCGGAAGATGGAGTAAACAAATTAGGCATTAGTGTCATGACGTTAAAGGAACCAATTAATTTTGGAAATCCGGATAATGATCCGGTGAAAATTGTTTTTTGTCTAGCCGCAGTAGATTCTTATTCGCATCTAAATGTGATGAAAAATCTGATTGAGTTAATTAATGATGAAGAGAAATTAGACTTGTTAATTACAGCACAAGATGTAAACATGTTTAATCAAGTTTTATATGGTAGTGAAGTGGTGGAGTGAGGAAGTAAAAGTTTTAAAAGCAATTGATAAATATATATCCCCAAAATTGAAAAATGAGGAGAGAGCGAAATGAAAAAAGTAAATATCTTATTTGTATGTGGAGCAGGTTTAGGAAGCAGTTTTGCTTGTCAAATGTCGGCAGAGGATGTATTAAGCAAGTTAGGTGTGAACGCCAAGCTAGATCATAGTGATATCTCGTCTGCTGTTTCAGTAAACCCCGATATAATTATTACGGCACAGAATTTCAAATCCCAATTCGAGAAATTTTCAGTTGATCCTAAACAAACGACGATTGTTTATTTGAGAAATATTGTATCTAAGGCAGAGATTGAAGAAAAAATCACCCCGGTATTAAGGGAAAAAGGCGTTTTAGCTTAAAAATAAATAGAGATAGCTAGAGATGGGGTGGGAAAAAATGAGTGTAGTTAACTTTATTATCGAGAATATTTTGACACAGGCATCTGTCACAATCGCGTTGATTGCTATGTTGGGGTTAATTTTGCAAAAGAAATCAACAGGGCAAGTTATTTCTGGTTCTTTAAAGACGATGTTAGGGTTTATGGTATTGTCAGCAGGGTCTAGCATTATTGTTGGTAGTTTAGTCTATTTCGGTCATATTTTTACAGAAGGTTTCCATATGCAAGGGATTATTCCTTCGATTGAAGCTATTAATGGCCAAGCAATGAATGAGTTAGGATTGGGTCGTGATATCGCACTAACTTTCTTAGCTATCTTTGTTTTTAATATTATCATTGCACGGTTCACTAAATGGAAATACATCTTTTTAACTGGTCAGGCAATTCTTTGGATGGCTACTATGACAACAGTATTTGGTTACTTTGCAGGTTTACGTGGTGTTGCATTGATTTTAGTAGGCGGTTTCATTGGGGGCGTATTTGCGGTAGCTATGCCCGCGATTGCACAACCATTTGTTCGTAAGATTACTGGTATGGATGATATTGCTTTAGGACACTTTTGTACGGTTGGGTATGTGTTTGAAGCAGGTGTAGCGAAACTAGTTGGGGGAAAAGGCGAAAAGAAAAAATCTGTTGAAGATTTGAAATTACCAGCTCAATTTGAATTCTTACAAGATACCTATCTATCTTTGATGGTGGTAATGACTCCTCTTTATATTATTACAGCAGCGTTTGCAGGTGAAAAGTTCGCTTCTACATTATCAGGAGATACCAATTATTTAATGTTTGCGTTCTTACAATCTATCCAATTCGTAGTTGGAGTGTATGTATTATTAGCAGGAGTTCGCTTATTACTAGGTGAAATTGTTCCGGCTTTTAGAGGGATTGCCATGCGGTTGGTCCCAAATGCAATACCTGCATTAGATTGTCCAGTCCTATTTCCATTTAGCCCTAATGCAGTCATTGTAGGGTTTATCACAACTACTATAGGTTCGATTATTGCAATGTTTGTATTACCTGTCTTCGGGTTGGCGATGATCTTACCAGGTATGCTTACAGCTTTCTTCGCGGGGGGTACCGCCGGTATATTTGGTAACTTAACAGGTGGTATTCGTGGAGCAATTATTGGTGGTGTTGTACATGGTTTCTTCATTACATTATTACCAGCACTATTAGTAACGACATTCAATTCTATGGGGTTTGTCAATGCAACAGCAACAGATGTTGATACAGTAACAGCTGCTTTACTATATGCATGGCTCATTGGTCCACTTTTAAAAGCTTTCTAGGATGTAGGTAGAGAAAAGGAGGCGCAAGTAATGTTTGGATTTGGAAAGAAAAAACCTAAAGAACCGAAAAAAGAAACAACTGAAGAGGTATTGTTAACAGTTGAACGAAAAGAAGAGTTATTACGTACCATTTCCTTTAAAAAAGCAGAAGTAAATCAAGCAGCTGGAGAAAAACAAGCAAAAATTTATGAGGAGATTGGCTTAGCATTTAATGAACTTGGTGAAGAAGATCATGCTATTGATTCGTTAGAAAAAAGTATTCAGGCCAAAAAGTCATTAGGTAATGGTTACAAAACTTTATTAAAACTTTATAACAAGAAGCGTGCAGAAGCAGCAAAAGTGAATAATGAAGAATTATTACAGATATATCTAAAGAAAATGGATCAAATGATGCAAGTTTCTAAAGAGGTTACGCGTGGTGTTCGATAAGGAAGAAAATAAAAGATTAGTATAAAGGGAGAGTAATTGATCATGTATACAACATTAAAAGAAGTAACACTTAGGGCTGAAGAATTGAATTATACAGTTGGTTCATTTAATGCACATAATTTAGAGATGTTACCTGATATGATCCGTGCAGCAAAAGAGCAAGGAGCACCAATTATTATTCAAACAAGTATAGATACTGCGAAATACATTGGTCATGAAAATATTGTTGCTATATGTAAAACGATGGCCACAAATGAAATGGTAGATGTGGTATTGCATTTAGACCATGCAAGGGATTTTGATGATATTAAAGAGGCAATCCATAAAGGATATACATCAGTGATGTTTGATGGTTCTCATTTACCATTCAAAGAGAACATTATGAAAACAAGAGCAGTAGTAGAATATGCACACAAATATGGTGTTTCAGTAGAGGGCGAACTAGGGACTATTGGCGGTACTGAAGAAGGGATTCATGTAGATGAGAATGATAAGGTTTATACTGACCCAAAAGATGCAGAAGAGTTTGTTAAAGCAACAGGGGTAGATGCTTTGGCCATTGCCATTGGTACTAATCATGGTCAATATAAATCTAAAACAGAAGTAAATCTACCACTATTAAAAGAAATCAACGCTGTAGTAGATGTACCTTTAGTTATTCATGGGGGTACAGGTGTTAATGAAATGGATGTACATGAATTAATTAATAACGGGATTCGTAAATTTAATGTAGGTACTGAGTTGCTAGTAACATGGACGAAAACAGCGAAAGAAACATTCGGAGAAACAAAAGTAACGAAATCATTACGACATAATATTATTCCATGTAATCAGGCTGTAAAAGAAATTGTCAAACATAAAATTGGAATCTTCATGAATAAAGAAGACAGTACCCTCCAAGTAAAATAATGACAAAAAAAGTTCATTAGTCTTTTTCATAAGGGTTGGAGAAGATGTGGCTAATAAAGAGAGTACTAGGAATTCCTGGTACTCTTTCTTTATTCGTTAGATGATGAGGTGGTAAGATGGATAAAGTCTTAATCTTATTAGCAGGTTTACCAGGAACAGGAAAAACCTACTTAAGTAATATCATCAATAGTAAATTAGGGTCATTTTATAATCTTTCTCAGGATGACTTGAAAGAATATTATTGTGATATGTATGGTTATCGTAATCTAGAAGAAAAGCAGAGGATAGAAAAGATAGCATGGGCGAAGTACTTTGAAATAATGGAACAGCAAATACAAATAGGTAGCAATATTATGTCTGATTATCCTTTTAGTCAAAAACAAAAGCCTCAAATTCAGCAATTAGTAAAAAGATATAGTTATGAGGTTGTTACTATTCGGTTAATTGCAGATTTAGATGTATTGTTTGAACGACAAAAAAAGAGAGATTTGGATCCGACAAGGCATTTGAGTCATATCGTAACTTCCTACAAAAAAGGGGATCTGTTAGCTGATAGAAGTATTGCAGATAACTTATTGAATTATGAGGAATTTATAAAAAGATGTACAACGAGAGGATATGACACGTTTGAATTAGGAACTTTATATGAAGTGGATGTATCAGATTATACAAAAGTGAATTATTCTATGTTGTTGGAAGATATAAGACTGGGGTACATTAAAATGTGCATTTCTGGAACTAGCAAAGAATTTTAAAATCCAAAACTTAGGGGCTTTTTAATCTCATTAATATTATTCATCTCTTTGAGCATATAACCCTTGGTGCAGAATCTAAGGGCTTGAAGGATACGATTTTACTGTAGAGAATGTCCTGACAAAGTAAGAGAATTATCGAATTTCTTCACTTATAAAATAAAAGAGTTTTTTAAAGATGGAGGAATAAAAATGGTTGAAAAAATATATTCAATAATTAGCGATTCTGGAATTCATGCAAGACCTGCGACCTTATTAGTTAATGTGGTTAAGCCATTTTCTTCAGATGCGATCCTTGAGTATAAAGGAAAACAGGTAGACTTAAAATCAATTTTGGGTGTAATGTCGCTAGAAATCCCGCAGGGAGAAACAATTAAAATAATTGCTCAAGGCGATGATGCAGAACAAGCGCTATCTAATATTGATGAACTGATGAAAACAGAAGGCCTAGGTGTATAAAATCAGTTTCAAATTCGATAATCTAAAATTCTCCCCTGAATGGAAAATGCGAATAATAAATTCAGCTAAATCAAAGGCATTCCTTTAATAAAAATATTTCTCTGGAGCAAATCGTTAATGGGTTTGCTCTTATTTAATTGAGCGATACAAAGTGGCACCCGAAGTCCCAGTCGCCTCATATATTTCCTTCACTGTCATCCGCCTAGAATGAAATCTTCATTTAAAAACATTGGACAAATGCTGGAAAAACCCACTCTTGTAGAATCTCCTCTTTGTTCCGACCGAAACGATCAAGAGAATGAATGTAAAGAATATCTCCTTTACGGACCACACGTTTTAGTAATTGGTACTGGGCCCGATTGAAATCTTTACCACTTTGTTTGTCCGAAAAAATATCACGTGGATCAACGCCTAATTTTTTTATCGCTTCTAACTGCCGAACTTCATTTTGATCTTTGCTACTAACTCGTATGTAACCAAATTTACGAACATCCATTTTTTTCTCCTTTTTCTACTTTCCTCCCTATAATTCTACCAAAAACGTTCGTAAAAGTGTACTTAAACGAACGTGTCTAAAAGTTATGACATTGAGACTTGTCATACTCATTGGAAACAATATTGAAGAAGAAGGTAAGTTGTATCACTATAGATCATGTGATCAAAAGAAAAAAGGTGTTAAACGCTTGTTTTTCTTCAAGCGTCTAACACCTTGGTCTATATTTCTTTAATGCTTACCTCGGGCAGCAAGCTTCCGCTTAGGGATTGGGAGGGGAGGGGCAGCACACAATCGAAATTCGTATTTATAATACGGAACCATTACTTTCGATCATTTTTTTATACCAGTAGAATGAATCTTTACGGCTTCTTTCTAAACTTCCATTGCCTTCGTCATCTTTATCGACATATATGAAGCCGTACCGTTTCGACATCTCACTTGTTGACATGGAAACTAAGTCGATAGGTCCCCAGGCCAAGTAACCCATTAATTCGACACCATCTCCAACAGCTTCTTTCATTTGTTCAATATGTTTTCTTAAGTAATCAATACGATAGTGATCATGGATGGAGCCGTCTTCTTCGACCTTATCATAGGCACCTAAACCATTTTCAACCATGAAGATTGGCACTTGATAACGGTCATACATATCATTCAATACGACACGCAGTCCAATCGGATCAATTTGCCATCCCCATTCGGATGCATCTAAATAAGGATTCTTTAGTGAATTCATTAAGTTTCCTTCAGTCCGCTCTCCTTCTGGGGAAGCCGAGGATAACATGGACATGTAATAACTAATGGTGATGTAATCTACTGGATGCTGCTTAAGGATCTCGTCGTCCCCAGTCTCTTTGATAATTTCAATTTTGTTTTCAATAAAGAAACGATCCATATATTTAGGATATTCACCACGAACATGGACATCTGTAAAGAATAGATTTTCCTGAT
The DNA here is from genome assembly GCF_001439925.1 of Peribacillus muralis. Taxonomy (GTDB): domain Bacteria; phylum Bacillota; class Bacilli; order Bacillales; family DSM-1321; genus Peribacillus; species Peribacillus muralis. Next base: position 40,240 of record NZ_LMBV01000028.1, on the reverse strand, counting down.
TATCCTTTTGCGCTTTTAAAACATCTGCAGGATTGGGTGTGTTTGGATAATGGCTCATTCTTGCCAGCATGCACCCCATTTTTCCATCATGGATAATTTCATGTAATTTTTTTGTGGCAAGCGCACTTGCGACAAATTGGTGGTGCAATCCTTGATATCTTGCTTGCATGGAGTTTGCTTCCTTATCTGATATGACGCCTCCGCCGGTAAAAGGACTGATGGTAATCATATTGATTTCGTTAAATGAAATCCAATATTGCACCTTATCTTTGTAACGAGTAAAAACCGTTTCTGCATAATGTACAAAATGCTTGATTACCTCACGGCCAACCCAGCCATTATATTTTTCCGTCAAGCCATAAGGTGTTTCATAATGAGATAATGTAACGATTGGCTCAATATTATATTTCTTTAATTCAGCAAATACATTGTCGTAAAATTGTAAACCTGCCTCATTTGGCACTTCATCGTAGCCATTAGGGAAAATCCTTGCCCAATGGATGGAAAGCCTGAATGCCGTAAAGCCCATCTCAGCAAGTAAAGCGATATCTTCTTTATAGTGATGATAGAAATCAATGCCTTCACGTTTAGGATAACGTGCCGTCGATTCACCACTTAGTGCTTTTCGAATTTGTTCAGAGGTGATTTCCATTGCATTATCTTTTGTTCTTTGATCTTTAGGAATATATTCAACAAAGTCGGCAGCAGATAAACCTTTACCACCTTCATCAAATCCGCCTTCAATTTGGTTGGCGGCAGTTGCGCCGCCCCAATAAAAGTTTTTTGGGAATTTTGCTTCGAATTGTGTCATAGTGAACGCTCCTTTTGGTTTGATTATTTTACAATAGTTAATATTGTTTCTTCTAAAGTAACGGGTCTTGATTTTGTTGGTACAACATCTAAATACTCGGCTGTGTTAGTGATGATCACAGGTGTTGTAGTTTTATATCCAGCCTCTGTAATACTTTTAATATCGAAGGTTACCAGTTTATCTCCTTTTTTAACGGCTGAACCAGCTTCGACATGTGCATCAAAATACTTTCCGCCTAATTGAACTGTATCAAGTCCGATATGAATCAATACTTCAACCCCATCCTCACTGATCAAGCCAATTGCATGTTTTGTTGGAAATAGTGTCACTATCTTTCCATCAAATGGTGATGAAACTATTCCCTCAGCCGGTTCGATTGCCACTCCCTTACCCATTGCACCGCTAGAAAATACGGCATCATCCACGTTTTCCAAAGGTATCAGCTCACCTTTTAATGGTGCAGATAATTCATAGATTTTGTCCGGGACAGCCACTGTTTGAGAGGATTTGTCTTCTGTCGCTTTTTCAGCTTTATCGGCGGTAGCCTGTTTCTTCCCTTCTGTACCAAAAATGAACGCTAAAATGGTTGCTGTGAGGAAAGAAGCGCCAATTCCGAAAATATAGCCGATAGTCGGTGAGTAGGCCGGGATGGTCAGAAGACTATTGAAAGCAAATCCAAATAACCTTACATTGAATGTTGCGACAATGGCGCCGCCAATCGAACCAGCTATTAATAATAATGGTAAAAACTTTTTATATCTTAATATTATCCCGTAAAGAATCGGTTCCGTTACCCCTGCGAACAAGCCAGATAACGTAGCCGCAAATGAAAGGGAACGTAATTCTTTATTTTTCCTAGCGCGTAAGAAGATACCAAAGGCGATCCCCATCTGTGCAAATGTAGAGGCAGCTGTAATGGGTCCAATTATATCTCCGCCACGTGAGAAATTATCGATCATGATCGGTACGACGCCCCAATGCACACCCAAGATGACCAAGATTGGCCAAATGCAGGCAATGATGATACCGGTCAAGATTGCTGATTTAGCTACCAAGTAAGTAACGGCAGCCCCAATCGCTAAACTAATGTATTGTGCAAACGGTCCGAACACTAAGGCCGTTAATGGAACCATGACCAAAATACCCACCATTGGAACAAAGAACAATTGAATTGTATCCGGTGTGCGTTTTTTAACGAAGCGTTCTAAAGGAGCATAGACAGCCATCGCAATTAACAAGGGAAAAACTGTTGATGAATAATCCGTGACGATCAGAGGAATATTCATGAAACTTACTTGCCCATCAGCGTTTAGAAGGGCTGTGAAATTGGGGTCAATTAAGCCTGCCGCAATGGCGCCGCCAACAAACGGGTTTGCATTCAATTTCTTAGCGGCGGAAATAGCTACAAAGATTGGCAGGAAATAAAAGACACCACTTGATGCTGCATTCAATACAGCATAGGTTGTTCCATTTATATCAATTAGATTCAAAATATTAAGGATTGCAAGCAGCGCTTTGATCATGCCCGCTCCTGCCAGTGCGGGCATCAATGGAGAAAATGTCCCGGATATATATTCAAAGCTTTTAGCCATGACGCCTACCTTTTCATTGTTTTCATTTTCAGTGGCAGAATCTTCATTATGAATATGGTTGTCATTCATGATCTCTGTATACACTTTTCCTACTTTATTCCCAATTACAACCTGAAGTTGCCCGCCTTTTTCTACTACGGTAAGAACATCCGGGATATTCCTTAATCCTTCTTTGTCAGCTTTTTGACGATCATTCAGCTTGAACCTTAATCGTGTTGCACAATGGACGAGAGAATTGATATTTTCTTCGCCGCCTACCAACTGAACGATTCGATTGCCTAACTGTTTGTTATCCATTGTTTCCTCTCCTTTTATAAAATAAAAATAACCTGAAAAGAACACAAATAGATGTACATCTATTTTGTATTCTCCCCAGGTTTTGCCTGCCAAACAGTAACAATCCTTTAGGAATGTATTATTTTTTTTCCCGATTTGAAACCCTCTGGATATGGATTATAAAATAGGCTAACTCATCAGTGGTCATTTCCATTTTAAATTGCTTTTTCAAATAAGCTTGCACTTTCTTCGTACATTCGTAGGCTTGCGGATATTGCTGCTTCACTTGCTGATATAAGCCATCATTATTGTCGTGATTGAACTCACCGCGCAACATCCTGTAGGCGAAATAACGCAGATGGGTGATAAACCGGATGTAATTCATCGTTTCTTCATTAAAATCAAAACCGTAATGATACTTAACGATATTGGTCACATCATTGACGATATTCGTCATCGCCATTGTCTCTTCCATACCAGAGCTATCCTGACGTGCATTGAAAAGATGTAAGGCAATGGATGCAGCTTCATCCTCAGGCATGCTTACTCCTGTTTTCGCCTTTATCATATTCAATGCTTTAAGAGCAGCATGGTATTCAGCTTTGTAGAACTTTTGCACTTCCCACATTAGTGCATTCTTTATCTGTACCCCGTTCTTTGTTCTTGTGACGGCAAAGTGAAGATGATCGGATAATGTTAAATAAAGTGGATCATTCAACTCTGTGTGCAGGTCCCGATTTACCATCTCAATAATATCTTTTGAGAGCTCCATCATTTCATATGGAATCTCATCGAGCAAATCAGATAATTTGTCAGCGAAGTCTTTAGAAGGGGTGATAAAGGTTTTTTCGATTTTTTCTGGATCAATCTGGTCGCCAACCTTTTTCTGGAAGGAGAGCCCTCTTCCCATGACAACCATCTCGGTGTGGTTGGAATCCTCTGTTAAAGCGACATTATTATTAAATATTTTTTTGATTTCCATAAATTATCACTTTTCCTTCAATAATTTGAAATGAAAAAACCTGGATCAATACAAATTACAGACAGGTTTCCCTTCCGTAACTTGAATTAATCCAGGTTTTGCCTGCCGGACAGTAACAATCCTCTGAGAATTTTATAATTTTATTGTATATGATAACGGTTACTTTCGCAATAGAAGCTTACGAAATAGTCAATCTGATATATTCATGGCGAAAAGAAACTATCATGGCCCCTATAAAAAAGAATCTCAAATGAAATGGATTTATACGTTAAAAATGAGTGTGGAATTTATGAAGAGCCTGCTTTAAGTAAGTTACGGGAAGAGAGAGTAGAAATATCTCAAAAGGGACAGGAATATTGTCTGCTGCCAACTTAAGGGGTGAAAGGTGGTATGGGGGATTTTCATAAGTCTAGCAAGAATGGCCTGCTTGGATTGATTTCAACCAGGCTTTTTTATTTGAAAAACCGAACTATATTTGGTAATGTTTGGTATGTTTGAGGTGGTCATTTCAGTTGGGAAGGTTGCAGATCAAATTGAAATTTAACAAGACAATCGTGTTCATTGCATTCGGTATAATATGTATAGCTATCCTCTTGAATCTGTTAAAGAAGGATATATGGGACGTGAACGAAAAGTTGTTAAACGAAGAAGTGTTAGCAATTGGACATTCCGTTGAAACAATAAACTTGCAAGATGTAACACCGTTCGAATGGGATGAAGTATATTCCTTTACTCCATATGCTCCGAAAGAGGATATATATGAAACGGTCGGTTATAAATGGGATGCCATTAGTGAAACTGTAAATGAAGGTATGAATCAAATAGTTTTTCTGAAAGATGGAAAAGTAGTCTGCTATTTATATGGGTATCCTGAAAACAATGGATATGGGATATCTTTTGAATCTAACAATGATAAAGGGACTAGTAATGTGCTTAATATTGAGGATGATCTAAATTTTCAAGTGGAAAGAAGCAAAAGTGTCGTCTATTTGAAAAACGAGGCTGGGTTATGAATTCCTCATCCAGAAGATATCGTTTGACTCGTGAATGGGCTTTGCTCATGGAATACCGTTAAATCAAAAAGCTATTACACGAGCGCCTTGAAGGGCTTTTGCAATCAGCTTTTTTATTAGTGATGCTCCAAGTAAATGGCAGTAAAAAGAGCGAAATAGTAAAAAAACTAATTGAAAACGATGTTACAACAAAGCTACCAGGAACTATTCTAAAAAAACACCAAAATTCTTTTTTATTACTTGATGAAGAAGCTGCTGAAATTGTCTCATTATAAAAAAAGTGGCTGAGTTGACCGATCCCATTATCCTGCAAAAGCCTTAAAAAGAGGTTGAGGAATTGTATATGAGCGAATAAATTTATACAATGGTAGATAATGAATGAATACATGCTCGACTTTCGACAGCATCGCATTTTAAACGTGCATGTATATGCACCATAATTGGAGAAAACGCCGTTCAATAATTTGAATGGCGTTTTCCAGCCATTTTGGTTTATGATGTTCAAAATTCAGAAAGATTAGAGGTATAAGACATGATTGTAATCCAAAATGATTGGTTAAAGGTAGGAATTGTGAGCAACGGTGCAGAAGTACGTGAAGTGAAGCACAAAAAAAATGAACTAAACTACATGTGGACAGGGGATAGCACCTACTGGGGCCGTGTGTCTCCGGTTTTATTTCCGATCGTAGGGCGGTTAAAGGAAGATCAGTATCAACTAGATGGCCAGACCTACAAGATGTCACAGCATGGTTTTCTGCGAGACGTTGAATTCACTGTGGAAAAGCTGACAACAGATCACGTTTCATTTGTGTTTGAGTCTGCTGGACGTTTTATCGATGTGTATCCTTACGAATTCAAAGCCACTATCGAATATGCACTTAACGAGGATTCACTCAGCGTTCGTTGGAAGATAGAAAATAAAAATATGGAAGAGATGTATTTTTCCATTGGAGCGCATCCGGCATTCAGAATTCCGCTTTTGGAAAATGAAACGATAAATGACTACAGTCTTAAGATCGCCTCAGTTAACAATAAGGATGCGCTTGAATACGAGTTAAAAGATTCTCTTATCCATGAAAAAGCTGCTATTAACAATAATGAAACGATACCGCTCACTAAGTCTTTATTTGCAAATGATGCGCTCGTGTACAGCAATATTGATTGCACTACATTAACTTCTAATAAAACGGGTCATGGCGTGGAAGTAACACACACTGACTTTCCTTTTGTTGGGATCTGGTCAAAACATGACCAGACAGAGGGTACCATGGCACCGTTTGTTTGCATTGAGCCGTGGTACGGCATTGCGGACACGCATGATACTTCTGGGAACTTGAAGGAGAAATTCGGAGTGAATCGACTTGGAGCTGGAGAAACGTTCCAGGCTGAGTATGAAATAAAGTTCATTTAAAGGCAGAAAGAAAAGAATCGGTAATGACAATAAGGCTAAACTTCTCAATAAATAGTGCTTTACTTCAATTTCGGGAGCTGATCAGCAGCTCCTTTTCTTGTGCAATATACAGCAAAAATTAATCCGCATTTTGTAAATAACTAAAATTTTTCATCAAATCTCTGAAAATAGTAAAGTTACGGAACAACAATAACCGTAAATATCTAATACTATAATTGGTGTCCAAACAAATTAACAACAGTTGAAGGTCTATTAAATAGTACAATATACCAGTGACATTTTTTGTTGAAAAATATACTCTGAAATTGAGGTGTTTTTTATGACAAAACTAAATAAAGTACTATGTCTTGTTTTCATGGTTTTATGTGTTGGTTTAATCAGCTTTAACCAGGCAACTATTAAGGGGTTAGCCCCAAGTGTAGCCAAAGCAGCAACCATTACT
>NZ_LMBV01000028.1:33535-33689 GCF_001439925.1 Peribacillus muralis | reverse complement strand
AACGACCGTTAAAAAAGGCACAAAGCTAACGGTAACTGGAAAAGCGGCAAATGGATGGCTAAAGGTAAGCATTAAAGGCCAAACAGGCTATGTCAGCAATCAATATGTAAAAATATCAAACTCTTCATCTGGCTCTAGTACAGCAACTAAAATC
>NZ_LMBV01000028.1:165-33507 GCF_001439925.1 Peribacillus muralis | reverse complement strand
AACGACCGTTAAAAAAGGCACAAAGCTAACGGTAACTGGAAAAGCGGCAAATGGATGGCTAAAGGTAAGTATAAAAGGCCAAACAGGTTATGTTAGCAGCAAATATGTTAAGATATCAAATCCTTCATCTGACACCATTCAGGTTGTTGCAAAGCCTGAAAGCATACCAGTGCTAGTCAATAAAAAAAATAAATTACCAGAAAACTATGTTCCAAAAGACCTAGTGTATACGTCGATACCGTTCACTTTCAAAGAAAAGACAGAAAAAAGAAAAATGCGAAGTGAAGCATCTGCTGCCATTAGCAAATTATTTGCGGGATCCAAGAAGCAGGGGGTAAGTCTTCTCGGTGTATCTGCATACAGATCACATGCCACACAAGCTGCTCTATTTGATTATTATGTAAAAAGGGATGGGTATGAAAAAGCAATTACATACAGTGCCTTACCTGGAACAAGTGAGCATGAAACAGGCCTTGCTATTGATGTGACAGGAGGTAATGGTAAATGCGCGGCGCAGGATTGCTTTGGAGGTACCAAAGAAGCAAAATGGCTGCAGGCACATGCCGATGATTATGGCTTCATAATCAGATACCCTAAAGGCAAAGAATCGGTTACTGGTTATAAATATGAACCATGGCATCTTCGATATGTAGGCAAATCGATTGCTCAAACCATCATGAGCCGTGGAATTACCCTTGAAGAATATTATTCTACGAAAGCCGTTCAAAACTAAACAGATTATAGTGTTTCCAGTGCACAAACTTCTATCATGATAGCCTCATCAAAACCTTGATGAGGCTATTTAGTATATAACCTTACCTAAAAACGAAAATGTACGTTCAGGGTAAGGGTTTATTTGTGAGTTTTGGAGCTTTACTTGTGAGTTTAGCACTTTTACTTGCGAATTCGTGTTTTACTTTCGTTTGTGGTTCCCTTCATGAAATTATGTATGTATTTACGGGGTAGAAAATCGCATCCAGCCGATTCTGATATTTGCTGTAATCACATCCGACAGTGGCAATGATCGTCATTAGCTAACGGGGTAAAAACGATTGAAATATCTGTTGCAGTATGATACATTAAATGGAAATCAGAGGTGAACAATATGCAGTCCTTTAAGAGTTTTTCCCAGTCACAATTACATCATCATATCAAGTAGTCTTGCTATTCGATTTTTAAAAAATCGGCATATAGGAAGGCTATTTATCTTTAAACCGCATGGATTAAGTTATAAAACTTAAATCTAGTGCGGTTTTTTTATTTTCAAGAAAAATTGGAGGTAATGACCAATGAAAAAAATGGATTATCAAAACGTAAAGGGAACTCAAGATTACTTACCGGATACAGAGGTGATACGAAGAGGCATCAGAAGAACAATAGAAGACGTTTTTATCCAGTATGGATGTAAGCCATTGGAAACACCTATTTTAAATTACACAGAATTGCTAGCTTCCAAGTATGGCGGGGGTGCAGAGATATTAGCGGAGATGTATACATTACAAGACAGGGGAGAAAGAGAGTTGGCCCTGCGATACGACCTCACCATTCCCTTTGCCAAAGTAGTGGCCATGAATCCGGGCATAAGGAGGCCTTTTAAAAGGTATGAGATAGGTAAAGTGTTCAGGGATGGCCCGATAAAAACTGGAAGGCTTCGTGAATTTACACAATGCGACGTAGATATTGTAGGAGTTAAATCTCAAATTGCTGAAGCGGAATTAATGGTGATGGCACTAGATGCATTTCGCAATCTTGGTTTAAAGGTAATCATTCAATATAATAATCGGAAATTATTAACGGGAATGCTTGAAGCATTTGGTACAGCAAATGAAAAGATCAATAAAGTGATATTAATCCTTGATAAACTTGAAAAGGTTGGATTGGAGGCTGTTACGGTTGAGCTGACGGAACAGGGGCTGCAGCCTGCAACCATCCATTCGATTAATCAATTCTTAGTCGATGATAATAAAAGTTTAGGCTACTTTGCACCCTTCACTGAACGAAATGAACAAGTTAAGCAAGGATTAGCCGAATTAAAAGAGCTGGAAACTTTTCTAGAATTCCTCGGTGTTGATAAGCAATGTACATTCAATCCATTTTTAGCAAGAGGGCTGGAGATATATACTGGTACGATTTATGAGATTTTTTTATCCGATAAAAGCATTAAGTCAAGTATTGGCAGCGGCGGAAGGTATGATAACGCCATTGGGGGACTGATCGGAACGAATGAGAGCCATTCAACAGTGGGCATTTCATTGGGTCTGGATGTTATTTATACGACCTTACTATCATCGAAGGAAACAATTGTGGAAAATCCTGATGTCGATTTTTATGTGATACCGATAAATACCGAAAAACACTCATTATTAGTGGCAAGGAAGCTAAGAAATGAAGGGTATAAGGTGGAGTTTGAAATGGGAAATAAAAGAATCGGCAAAGCGTTAGATAAAGCAAACAAAGAGAAATTTCGCCACGTTATCATCATTGGAGAAGACGAAGTGAACAATAATCAAATTAAAATCAAAGATATGTTCTCTGGTGAAGAAAGAATGGAGTTTTTTCCATTTAATAAATGATAATGAAGAAAAATCAAAACAATGAAAGTATGCTTTGCAACCGACCTTTTGCTTAACAGAACTTTTTGAAGCAGAATTCCTTTGCAGGTGTGCGATAAATCCTCTTCAATAGGGACCAACCTCCGAACCATGAATACAAACATTTTCAGATGTTATAGTGGATGAATGTATTAACCAAGTTCTAAACTGGAGTACTGTTGATGAAAAGAAAACTAGAGACATAACTGAAAGGGCTATTATTTGTTAAAACTAACTTATTTGGAACACAAATCTGTACACCATAATATAGAGGAAGGTGGGAGAAGATGGTCAATCTAATGTTGAAACGCGGGCTAGCAATCATTTCCCAATGTAAAAGGGAAACGGGTGACATTTGGCAAGCGCATTTTGGTGCGGCGGCCATTGCTGGTCATTTTTTTGTGAAGGATAATGAATTGACTGGAAGTCTGGCTCACCATATATTCTCTCAGATGGAATCAATGGTTGAGAGCAATTTTATTACTGTTGGAAAATGGCATGTTTCGGGGGGCGAATTAGAGATAGTTGAAAACCTCATACTTCAATCACTTGATAAAACGATTGATCGACTCCATTGGGTGGGTCATAACGTCATTTATGGCGCCATTAGTTTATTGGCCATTCATGACCTGAAAGAAAGCGGGGAAGGTGCAGGCGACGACCTTTCGGGAATAGCGGATCTCATTCTTTCATTCGAAAACTCAATTCCTGGACGATCATGGATTGGTTTTTCGGCTTCTGAAGTCAAAAGAATGAAAATAACAAAAGAAGATGGCATGCCCGTAATTGAGAACGCAAAGCAACTCTCCCATTTCGTGCTGGAGGAATTGGCACAATTTCCAATCATATATCGAGCGGAATCGCACCATGACTTGATAGGCCACATGATTACTTTTTCCCATGCATTAAACATTTTATTTGATGCTGGCCATGTTTCTTTATTCAAGAGAGGATTGTCGCCTTTGTTCAAACTGATTAAAGTTCTTCGAGGCAGCCGGGACGTCAAACCAGGAGATGAGATAAAGCTATTCTCACCCATTGATCATTTGCCCTTGCAAAAGGCAGTGAGATCTGAATTGTTGCCAACGGAGTGCGGATTTTGGACAAACGACTATAGCAGGAATAGTTGGGATTTTGGACATATCTTTAAATTTCCTTTTAGTTTTTATGACCATTTAAGACGAGTGGAGAGAGTAAAGGATCAATACATAGAGAATTTTCGCTATATGATCAATCAATGATTGTTCCAGCTAATACTGATCAGAGTATAAAGGGCAAAATAGAAGATTTAATGAGCGGGACGAAGCAGGTTAGGAATACGACACATCAGCTTCAAGGAATAGGCTAACATAGTGGGTTAAGTGGGAAAAACGTGTCCTGATTTAAATTCAAGACACGTTTTTCCTTATTTTAGCTTAATAGAGTTGTTTATTGATAGGTTAGTTAAGTACACGTACGGCTTTTACGAAACGGGGTCCCCAGTAGGAATTGTGGATGTTTGCATAAGAAACGCCGTTTGATGTGGAAGCATTAAGCATTTGTCCATTACCAGTATAAATGCCTACATGATTAATTACGCCATCATTATTCGTATCAAAAAATACTAAATCTCCTTTTTGAAGGTTGCTCGAAGATACGGATACACCTGCACGTGATTGGGCCAATGAAGTTCGTGGCAAGGAAATGCCGGCAGCCTGAAATGCTTTTAAAGTGAATGAAGAACAATCAAAAACATCAGTGCGTGATGTGCTTGCACCGAACACATACTTAGCCCCCAAGTATTTAGCACCAGCAGTCAAAACTTGATTCGCTTTGGATGATTTCGTCGATATGGATGTTTTTTTTGCTGCAGAGGATACTGCCTTTCCTGATACACGGATGGTTTGGCCGATTTTAATGCGATTTGCATTGCTGATCGCTGGATTTAACTTAAGTAATGCATGTAGCGATAGGTTATATTTTTTTGCAATGGTAGATAAACTATCCCCAAGTTTGACCACATATTTTTCTGTAGTCCCCTGATTCACTTTCTTGTCGTTGTTAAGAGTAGTGGTCGTGATTTTCAAGACTTGTCCTGGGAAAATGAGTGATCCCGTCAATTGGTTTACGGATTTTAATTGTTGGACCGTCAGATTTTTTGCTTTGGCAATTTGACCAAGGGTGTCGCAAGGTTTGACTGTATAAGTACCGCTTGAACCGCTTTTGCTGGCGTTAGAGCTAGTTGGAATGGCTTTTCCGGAAACAATGATCGCTTGGCCAATATAAATGCGATCTGAATTCGTGATTTTTGGGTTTAATTTAAGTAAGGCACTAAGGGAAAGGTTATGTCTTTTGGCGATGGTAGATAGACTATCCCCAAGTTTGGCGACATATTTCTTTGTCGTAGCGCTACTTGTATTCGTATTGTTGGTAAGGCCATTAACCTTCAAGACTTGCCCGGGATAAATGAGGCTGCCAGTCAAACGGTTAGCGGATTTTAATTCCAGGACAGTTGTATGATTGGCTTTGGAAATTTTATCAAGGGTATCTCCAGATTTAACTTGATAAGTACCCGCGTAAGCTGAACCGCTCGCGAATAGGGACCCAACAATGGTTCCCGCAAGAATAATAGAGTTTTTCGAATTGTTCATTTAGGAAAGTTCCTCCTGATGTGGTAAATAAATATGTAGCTTTTATAATTATAAAGCTATGGGAGGGAAAAACCATGATAATTCAAGTAAAATATCATTTTTGAACATTTCAATTATTTCATTTGTTTACTCTTTGCTTAGGCTCAATACGAAACTTCCTCTTATTTTAAAGAGGAACATGCAAAAGGACTGGTACAAGTCCAAAACCAATTTTCACATGGAAGGAATGATTCCGGAATATATAAGAGAGGGTGAAAGTGGCAACAAAGATCAGAAACAAGGCTATTGTCTGTGATTTTGCATCTATTCAAAAATCGATGCAAAAGGGAACAGGAATGTGTCCAATCAGTGGAGTGAGGGTGTTCCTTAATTTGATTTCTGACCGCTACACGGTATGATTAAGGTGGTAGTAGAAAATGAATTGTTAAGGTGAGGTAACGATGAAGAAAATTATAAAATATGGTCTAATAAGTATCGTAGTTGTCTTATTGATTGTTTTTGGCGGATTTTATATTTGGTCTGAACAAACGTATAAGCCATCCGAGCAGTTGCATGATTCAGTCAACGAAAAAGAATGGCAGGTTCAAAAAGGCTTCATCACCCTTGAGCCTAATAAAAGCAACGGGACAGGGATTGTCTTGTATCCAGGAGCTAAAGTGGAGCCTGAAGCCTATGCATACTATGGAAAACAGTTGGCAGCGGAAGGATACACGGTGATGATCGCGGATGTTGCCTTCCATTTTGCACTTTTGGACGTGAACAAGGCAGCGGAAGCTAAAAAGCTATATCCGCAATTGAAACAGTGGTATATCGGTGGACATTCCCTCGGAGGAGTGGCGGCCGCTTCCTACGCTTATAAAAATCAAGATGAAGTGGCAGGGATTATTTTCCTCGGTTCCTACCCAAGTGAGTCAAGTGACTTTGCCGATACAGATATGCCCATCCTCTCTCTATATGCTGAATATGATGGTCTTTCTACGGTAGAAAAAATTAATGAAACGAAACACTTGTTATCAAAAGAAACGACCATGCATGAAATCAAGGGAGGGAATCACGCTCAATTTGGGATGTACGGAAAACAAAAAGGGGATAAGGAAGCAAAGATCTCCGCTATCGAGCAGCAAAGGGAAATGGTCCTGACTACAAAAACATGGCTTGAGAATCAAGAGAAGAAGTAAAAGTGTCTACAGATTGAGGGAAGGGTATCCCCCTTCCCTTTTTAATTTGAGCTTAATATTGTCTATACACATAAGGATCATCAGGTTCTGCAATTTTACTTTGTGATGATACTTTTAGAATCGGAATGGTTTTCTTGAATGGCTGATAATAGACCGTTTCTAGTTTACCCGTCACAGAATACCACTCATCATTTTTAGGGTCCATCCCTTCAGGAAATTCAATTAGCATACCGAATGCCCCAGAGTTCGCGACACAATGAATGACCCCGAAGCGAAACAGAAATACTTGATTTTTGGCTAGGTCTTCCGAGTGAAACGAAAATCCCTTTAATGTAATTTGTTTACCGGTGAACTTTCCCGGGGAGTAGTAGATAGCTTCTAAATCGGTAAGGTAGTTTTTATCGGTCAACCGAAGGCTATCATGCGTGCTTAAGCTTTTGAGCGAATGATCCATTAACGTTAAATAGTCATCCTTGCCGTAATAAAGGCTAGTGTCCGTCTGCAGGAATTGATGCTGGCTATATTCATCCGAGTCGTCGTACACAGGGAAATGGAAGCCTTTTTTTTCGACGATATTGGAGTCCATTGTGGCAACAGGCAAAAAGAGGTCAGTGAAGATGGGAAGCGAAAAGAGGATATACGAGATGGCCTTACTGCTTGGTTCCTATCAATTGCGTATTTCAGCTTTTTCTTGATGATATCGGCTGTCCTTTCGTGGCTGGGATTGAAAGGATTACCAGTTTTCGTTATTATCTTATTCTTTGGTGCCCCGTTACTGTCGATGGCCCCAGAGCTTATGTCTACTTTTTACAATAACTGGATCTATTCTTGGCTACCGATGCGTTTTATGGTTGACGGACTGCGTGAGTTATTTTTCTTTGACAAAGGTCTAAGCTGGAATCATCCTACAGCTGTTTTAGTAGGCATTGGCATAGGCAGTCTTACCGTTTTGTTGGCTTCCGGCCTAAAACCGGGAACAAAAAAAGAAGCAGAGTCGCAAACAAGCATGTAAAGGAAGCTGTTAAAATGGCATGACCAAAAGGTTTCGGAATGGTTTTCCTTCCGAGGCCTTTTTCATGTTTCAGCTGTAGGAAAATATTGAGTTCATTCGTGCAAATAATTAACTTAAAATATGTATATTGACGTATAGTTAAATGTTAACCCTACCTATGGTTCGACTAATTCAGTATTCCAGAAATTCGATGTCGCAAGGAATAATTGGCGAGGGAAAAGAAGGGATTAGAAAAACCCCTTATAGGGGCTTTTTTCTGGTCAGAACCGGTAGGGCATTGGAGAGTGCCAATGGTTTGGGGGACAAGGATGTGGAGGGCAAGGATTATGCGGCACTCCACAAATGAGGTTCTGCGTGCAGCACTCATTCACTACTGATTGAGTATGCGGGAAATAATGTTTGTACGTGTTCACATGTTTGTTCACCGTTTTTGTATGCGATGGATGGATAACAGGTATTACCGTGTTCGATACGTTTGTATTAACGTATTGCTTTGTCGGTGAAACCTGCGGTGGGTCATATTGAGTGGGACTAACATTGGGCGGACAATATTGCGGCGGGCAATGCTGTGGTGGACATTGACCCCAGTTTGGCTGTTGCCATGAGTTATTTTTCATTTCTAAACCTCCCATTTATATTAAGTCATGATTATTTTATGTTAATTAATGGAAAATGAACTGAAGTGGATGCCTATTTTCCAGACATAATGTCTAATAGGGTTGAATGGCATTGCAAAAAGGAGATAGTGAATTACCATTGAAGGATACTATAAGTATGGTAGGGAATCGTAAATATACGATTAGCTGTAGAAGCTACAGGATGGAAGCAAAAGGAAGTCGTATTCTTTGACTGAGGAACTTTATCGGTGATACGCTTACATTTCGATATACGTATTTATAAATCAAGGAGGAACGAATGATGACACAATCCAAACAACAAAAAATCACCTTGGCGAACCGTCCAAAGGGTATGCCCACGAAAGAAGATTTTAAATTTGTGGAAAGTGATGTTCCCACACCAAACGGTAATGAGATTTTAGTACGTACGCTTTATTTATCGGTCGATCCATACATGCGTGGAAGAATGCAAGATACGAAATCATATATTGCACCATTTGAATTGAATAAGCCCATCACTGGAGGCGTCGTGGCCGAAGTGGTAGAGTCTAAATCGAACTCCTTCAAAAAGGGAGATGTCGTTATTGGCAATATTGAGTGGGCGGAATATACAGTCGTCACCGAAAAGGAAATTCGTGTGATTGATCCAAAGGTTGCTCCTGTCACAACCCATTTAGGGATTCTTGGAATGACTGGGTTAACTGCTTACTTTGGTTTGCTTGATATTGGCAAGCCTCAAGAAGGTGAGACTGTCGTGGTATCGGGAGCAGCAGGGGCTGTTGGTTCAGCCGTTGGACAAATAGCCAAGATTAAAGGTGCGAAGGTCGTCGGCATCGCCGGATCAGAAGAGAAACTAGAGTACTTAACGAAAGAGCTTGGCTTCGATGGAGCCGTTAATTATAAAAAAGATAGTTTTGTGGATGATTTAAAAAATGCAGTTCCAGATGGAGTCGATGTGTATTTCGATAATGTGGGCGGAGAGGTGACGGATGCTGTGTTCAAGCTCTTGAATACAAATGCCAGGATTCCGTTATGCGGAGCGATTTCGTCTTACAATGCAGAAGGAAAAGATGTAGGGCCTCGTCTGCAATCTTATATGATTAAAACCAGCGCTACGATGAAGGGCTTCACGGTCGGAAATTATGCTTCCCGCTTCAAAGAAGGTGCGACGGATTTAGGCAAATGGCTTCAAGAAGGAAAACTGAAGTATGAGGAAACGATTATTGAAGGGTTTGAAAACACTCCTGACGCATTTCTAGGTTTGTTTAAAGGAACGAATCTCGGTAAGCAGCTTGTAAAAGTCGCGGAGCCTATGTTCGCTCAGCTTTAAATTTTAGCTGATTTCAAATGAGGCAAGCCAAAACGGCCTTCTTTCGATATCCAATCGAAAGAAGGCCGTTTTCTTTAAAAGGCATAAATTTAGAAAAGACTATAAAAATGCCAATTTTCAGTATAAAATGTACATACATACAGAAAGGTGATGAACGATGTCAAACGTTGCTGAATTTCGTGATTTCTTAATTAAAGAAAAAATCTATATGAATGAATTGAATGAAGATGGCACGACCTTTTTTAGAGCGGAGCAAAAGCTAAAGGATGGGTGGAAGGTGCTGTTGGTATTCGCATTCAATCAAGATGAAAATGTAGCCGACTTATTTTGCTTTAATGTAGCCGAGTTGAAGAACCCGGAGAAGAAGCAGGATATACATACATTGTTGAATGAGTATAATGCGAACTTCAGGTATTCAAAGCTGTATGAGGAAAAAGGGACCATCTCCATTCGTTATTCTTATTCGATTGATGGTGAGTTCATCCCGGACCTTGCGTTCAGGAAGTTAATCATGCTCCTTGAAACGGCGCAGCAGGTTTACCCGCGGCTAATGGAAGTGATTTGGTCTTAAGCTCCAAAAGAGATGGTTAAAAAAGTTCACTGCTACAGGGGACTTTTTAACATCTTTACTAGATTAAAAGAATATAGTGTCGTTACCAACCATGAAATTTAAAAAAATTAAAAGAACTATTGCATTTATTCGCATTACACTATATAATTAATTTTGTTGGTGATTCGACAAAGTTCTACAAACACTTNGTAGTTTAGTGGTAAAACCTCAGCCTTCCAAGCTGATGATGAGGGTTCGATTCCCTTCACCCGCTCCAATACATACTCATAACGTAGGGTTTCGTTACCTGGAGAACGAAGCTTTGCGTTTAAATATTATAATGAGAATTCTACTGTTTACAGTGGGATTTTTTTATTGTCCAAATGCCTCTTTTTACCTGCATTTTAGTGTCTTGATAAGACAGGATATGGTGTTTGTGTAGGTTTATATAACCATTATTGGATATAATTACCTGTTGAGGTACTTGATTTGGTCGAGAGATTGAAGAATCGACTTTAATAATGCGAAGGTCTTGAGTAATTATACCGTGAAAATGTTCGGTGCTTCGGAGTGAGCTGGAGCACTAGTATAATGAATGAAACTTACAATTTAAAGATACTCCGATCTTAATGAAGCATATATTTGCTCAATTTGATGCCCTACATTAGTAGAATCAATTGGACAGATATATGCTTTTTTGCTGTCCACGCCGCTCCTCTTGTCTTCTTCAGGAAGGCACTAATGCTCCTTTCCATCTTCTCTATTTAAAAGGAATCATTATCGTGGCCAAACAGAGATAGACGTGATTCATAATGAATCTCATCCGTTTTGATAATTAAGACTCATGACTAAATAATTATATAAAACTCCAAGGGACATGTCGTACTGTTCCATAAACAAATGCTAAAAAACCTTAAATCTTTTAATCCCAAATTCGTCTGCAGTTGAAATTTTAACATGTGAACAATTCTTTTATTTTGTATTTCAAATTAACAATAACTGTAAAAATATGTCGATAACTTTATCTTCTAAATTTCCAAATAAATGCTATTATTATTTTTGAAATCAAGAGGAGGTGACAGGAAAATGGAATTTAAAGATTTGACTCGAATTCATCTTGATAAACCAAAAGAGGGTATCGTGCTAGCTGCTAATGGTGCTGGACAAGCAATTAAAAAGCCACAACAATAAATTATTCATATAAAGGACAGCTATGGATATAGCTGTCCTTTATATGAATTTTATTAGAGGAGAAATATAAATGGAAAAAATTCCGTATCAAATAAATGATGGTGGTATCGTTGCTTTACTTCCTGATGGTAGAGTGGAATTTTTAGACAGGCATATTGAAAGTGAATTGATCCGTATGAATAATGGGGAAATTGCCACCTTTGATTTCGACCCATACATCATCTATGATCCTCTTGTGAAATTGGAAGAATTTCATTTAAGTGCTCCGGCTATTGCATTTATAGAAACAACAAACCTGTGTAACTTAAGGTGTAAGCATTGTTATGCTGATTCAGCCTTTAAGAGACCGAACGAGATGCCCACTGAAAGAATTTTAAGATTGATCGATGAATTCGAAAGTCTGGGAGTCCTGCAATTATTTTTAACAGGCGGGGAAATTTTCTCCCATCCTGATGCTGTAAAAATAATTAACTATGCATTGGAAAAGCCTTTTTCGACTCAGATATTCACTAATGGATTATTAATAACAGAAGAAATACTTGCAGCAATCAAGCCAGGTGCATCTTTCTTTATCAGTTTTGATACTGCCGTTCCTGAAAGGACAATTAGGGGAGGGATGAATTATCCAAAACTTAAGCGTGCCTTCGAATGGATGAAAAAATATGGTCATACATTACGGACAGCGGTTTCTGTACATAGTCACAACTTAGATGATGTAGAGGATATTTTTCAATGGTGTGTTGATAATGAATATCCTAGGCCGCAATGGTTAGAAACCCATCCGGTAGGAAGAGCTTTATTGCATCCGGATATGCTATTGAAAATTGATGATATTGACAGAGTATTCAATATTTATAGGCGCTGTATGGAACGTTTTAGTCAAGGACCGGAAGATTACGATATATTGATTAACAAAGAGGTTTTGGACTCTGCTGCTGCTGAAGTTTATTCAGTCCAAACAATAAGTTTTTGCCAAAGGTTAGAGGAAGCTACAGGTCAAGAAAAATGTGGAAGGTCATTCGTGTATATCAACAGTGCGGGAGATGTATATCCTTGCAGTAATTGTATGGCAGGTAAATTATATGCAGGGGGAAATATACAAGAAAGCAGCTTTAAAGATGTATGGGATCGGGGTTTTTCAGGCTTTCGTTCAATCACGTTCAACGACTATGAATCTTGTACTAGTTGTGAAGTGTATAAAGAGGGAATTTGGTGTCAGTTTAGGTGTCCACCGCTTGCTAAAAATGTTTCAAATAATGAAAAAGGCTGTGGCGCTACAGAATACATTAAGAATTTCATGTTGAAAACGAATGAATATTGGGATGAAAGAAAAAACAATAATATCAAATTAACTTTAACGGCTAAAAAATCATTATAGAAGGTGGTTATCAAATGTCTATAAAATTGAATGAAGCTGAAAGCAATGAACTTAATTTGGGGAAATTATTGGAAAAGCATCCTGACCTTCAAATCGAAAAAAATGATTACAACATAAATGTTACAGCAAATTATGGGGGAAAGTTGACTCAAGAGGACGTTTATCAAAAGTATCTTTTACATGATGGTGCCAAGAAACCGACTCATTTATATTTTCATGTACCTATATGTTCATATATCTGTCATTTCTGTAATTATGTTAAACAATTGTTACCTGAAGATGGTAACAAAACCGAAGTGCTAGATCAATGGACAGAATTACTGATAGAAGAATCTAACCGCTATTTGAAAAATGTAGCATGGATAAGTAAAGCCAAAATAGAATCATTTTACATGGGTGGAGGTACTTCATCTTTGTTAAGTCCTGTCCATTTAAAAAAGATAATAAGCCATGTTAGGGATAATTATCATGTGAGTGATGATTGTGAATTGTCGCTTGAAGGCAATCCTGACAACTATCAAAATGATGAACTTGAGCAAGCAATAAAAATAGGTTTCAATCGTTTTAGCGTTGGTGTCCAGTCTCTGCAGAATGAAGTGAATCAATTTGTAGGAAGAAAACATGATAGGGATATGTCACTTAATGCAATTCATAAACTGCTTGAAACGGGTAAACCATTTAATGTGGATATTATGTTCGGTTTGCCTTATCAGACGCCGAAGTCAGTTGCGGCTGATATTAGGATCTTGTGTCAGTTGGGTGTGCCTACTATCACAATCTATCGATTGAGAAATTCTGATAGGCAGAGTATGGGGATAGGTAATCGTTCAGCTTGGAATATACCTTCCGTTCGTGAAAAAATTGAAGAAAAGGGGCTATTCCCAACTCTACTTCAAACGTATGAGATGCGGGAAGAAATCTTGAAAGTATTTATGGAATTTGGTTATCAACCTAGTCCTTGTGGGTGGTGGAGTAAGCCGAATGTTTATCCTGAAGGTAATATACCTAGAGTTTCCCGAAATAAATGGCAGCGTTATGATTCAATGATTGCATATGGTCCAGGAGCATATGGCTGGTTAACCGGGGGAAGTGACCAAGTCATTCAAACACATAATATTCCTGATATAAAAAAGTATATTGAGCATATGAAAAATGATGATGACGTTCCACTGGCTTACGGTCGTATATTATCCGGCCATGAAGCTGTTGCCTCAGCATTGGGCTTTAATTTCAAATCAAATCAACCGATTGATTTAGGGCGCTTTCGTAATCAGTATGGTGTCGATTTGTTAGAAGACGAACCGTACCAAACCATATTCAGTGAATTAGAACAAAAAGAGCTTGTTTCAATAAATGAAAAAGAGGAGGTAATCTTGCCGACTGTTAATGGGGAGGCGTTACATGAGGAAATCATAAGTGTATATTTCCACAAAAAAATTGGCTCTTATGCTGAGCCGTTATGTCGTAGATTTTAGGTGATGATATGGATATACATCAAATGGATATGAAGTCAACAATAATAAGAATGAAAGTGAGCATACCTGAAAATGCAAAGGGTCTATGCATAATTGTACCATCAGGACAATTCGGCAAATTTGATGAAGAAGGTGCAGAAGGTGAATTAGAATTTTATTCTTCTCTTTTTTCAACACTACCCACTCTAGGTTATGGAGTATTACAGCCTGATATGCCAGTAAGGGGTGAAAGAAAGGCACCTGCTTCCATGGAACATATTACCGAGCGGGAGAACGTCTTGGAAAATTGTTTGAACTCTTCCATTGTAAAGGATTTTGGCTGGGATCGAATTGTAGTGGTCGGCATGTCACTCGGCAGTCAAATCGTTTTAAATAATTTAAATAAACCGTATGCAGGTGTTGCGCTTATAGGTTGCGTGATTGAAAGTGAACCGGCTAAATATGGTCTGGTTAACAATATTCATTTAATCTATGGATCACATGATTATATAGCATATAGAAGTGAAGAAGGAGATTTGTTACCAATTTCTCCTGAAGATTATTCTAAGACTTCCCTAAAATTCTTGGAAGAAGCAGAAATAAAGAATGCTTCATGCACCATTCTCGAAGGTTTTGGACATACTCTAGCAATTAAAGAGGAAACGCAAGAAAAGCCAGTGGACTTTTTTATATCTTTACTAAATAAATGGTTAGGAAAGAATCCGAAAGTGGAGGTAAAGCAAAATGAAAAACGTTAGCAGTGAAAGATTTGATAAAATTGCAACTCAATATTCAACTAGTGAAGTTCATAAAATGAGTGAAACAATTAAATTGGCACATGAGAAAAGTGAAAATTGGGAGATTGATAACATTTGTGATATAGCCTGTGGAGCTGGGCATTTCGGTCTTTCCTTCAGTCATATCAGCACGAATATAACGGCTGTTGACCCATCGAAAAATATGCTGGATATCTCAAAATCCTCCGCAGTGAGTAAGGGAATCACAAATTACAAGACAGTTCATGGGTTTGCAGAACAATTGCCTATTCCTGATGGAACGTTTGATTTGGTCATTTCCAGATTAGCACCTCATCATTTTAATGATATACAAAAGGCCATTCGTGAAATGTATAGGATCACAAGTCCTGGGGGGCATGTAATCATTATAGATTTAGCTGGTTATGAAAATCATGAGATTGATACATTTAATCATAAGTTGGAACTTTTACATGATCCCACTCACATCAAAAGTTATAGTGCCGAAGATTGGAC
Source organism: Peribacillus muralis (assembly GCF_001439925.1). Lineage (GTDB taxonomy): Bacteria > Bacillota > Bacilli > Bacillales > DSM-1321 > Peribacillus > Peribacillus muralis. Next base: position 18,305 of record NZ_LMBV01000028.1, on the reverse strand, counting down.
GCGCATATTTGAACAGGGCGAATTTAAGAATGTTGAAATAATAGAGAATCAATCAGAATCTCAAACAGGGGTTCCGGTAAAACGTTGGTGTCAAATAGCTAGCTCGGGGATTGAGGCAGAACATGCCATTCGTGATGCATTGAATGATGCTCCGTTGAATTATTTGGAGGAAATGAGTATTAAGAAAATCGAGAATGAGTTTTATTTTCCCATTAAAACAAACTTAATATTAGCTGAAAAGGTAAAAAATCATGCCGATCATTAAACTCTACAGTCCAAACTCTTGCCCGGATACAAATATCTTAAGTGATATTTGTAACCGGGTTACAGATTCTCTTAATATACCAGTAGGGCATGCATGGGCATTATGGCATCAACAAGAAAGTTTTCACAAACCAGATTGGGGTTTGAATGGAACAAATGCTCCAATGATCATGATTTATTGTAAAAATTCTTATAATAATGAACAAATACAAGGAATTATAGAGATTATTAGTAATGTAATTACCAAAGCTTGTTGCTGTGATAAAGAGAGTATATATATTTCATGTTTTCGCATAGAGCCTGGTCATTTAATGGTGAGAGGGGAATTGTGGGAAGGGAATTAATTGTCGTTTTATTTGAATTTGAAATTTTGATTATCGAGGGGGAAGCGAAGTGTCACTACTTTTAGAGCCAATAGGTTTAATCAAAAATGATAGAGTCCATTTAGATGATGATTATTGGGGAGAGGTAATTTCCGAGATCATTTTGGATCGTTCCAAATTCAAAGAAGATTGCCTGTTTGGATTAGAACAATTTTCACATATCGAAGTCATATTTTATATGAATAAAGTTGAGCCTGAAAAAATTCAGCTGAATGCTAGGCATCCAAGAAATCGAACCGACTGGCCAAAGGTGGGGATTTTTTCTCAGAGAGCCAAGGCCCGGCCAAATCAGATTGGTGTATCAAGATGTGAGTTGTTAAAAGTGGAAGGTCTAAAGATGACTGTCAGGGCTTTGGATGCCATTGATCAAACGCCTGTATTGGATATTAAGCCTTATATGGCTGAATTCGGCCCAATCGGCCAAGTTAATCAACCCGATTGGTCAAAAGAGTTAATGGAAAACTATTATAGTAATGCGTTAACAAAATGAGCGGCGTTTCTCAGGAAAGAAAAGAACTTCTCAAAAATCGTGCATATTTTCTTTATTTTATTGCTACCACTTTTTCTTTTTTTGGTAATGGAATGCAATTTATTTCAAGTAGTTGGCTTGGTTTGACCATGACCCAGTCAAATTATACGATTGCCATCATCCTTATATGCTCTTCCATTCCAGGAATCATTTTATCCCCTTTTTCGGGAGTATGGGTCGATCGGCTGAATAAAAGGATATTAGCTGGTTTTTTAGACTTTTTTAGAGCACTGGTTTTATTAATTATACCGATAATTTGGTGGATGGGTGATCTGAACATTTGGCATATTTACTTAATGACATTCTTGGTAGCGGCCGGAGATGTATTATTCCAACCGACAATCGTAACATTAATCAGAGAAATAATACCTCGTACCCTTTTGCTGACGGCAAATAGCACGACTCAAATCACAGCACAAATAGGCTCGGTTGTGGGAGCGGGTATAGGAGGAATTATCGTTGCCTTATATGAACCTGTATGGGTTATGCTTATTAACGGATTGACATTTTTTGTATCTGGGATATGCATTCTGTTAATGCCGAAAGCTACTAATCTAACTAAGCAAAAGCAAGGGATGGAAGTGAAAAATACCAAGTTTTTCGAGCAATTCATTGCAGAATTAAAGGTGGGGTATCGATATATTCTACATAATAGACAAATTTGGATTCTTTATGTGATCATGCTTTCTTATCCCATTTCGCTTAGAACGATAAATTCTCTGCTTCCGATTTTCTCAAAAGATGTTTTAAAAGTAGGGGCTGCCGGTTTTGGATATATAGATGCAGGCTTTGCACTAGGTGCGATAGTGGGTGGATTTTTCTTACCTTCTATTGTGAAAAGACTGGGGAATTGGTTCACTTTAGTGGGGGGGGTTGGAGTTTTAGGATGCAGCATCCTGTTCTTCTCTTTATCATTTAATCTATTTACTGGCATTTTAGGGTATTTTTTGGTGGGGTGCACATTTCAAACCCGTATTGCCTATTTAACAACTATACAATATCAGGTGAATATAGAAGTTCAAGGACGAGTCCACTCCTTTTATACTACCTTTGTTTCATTATTTGCTTTATTGGTATACATCATGCTTGGAATAATGAGTGAATTGGTATCATCAAGATTGTTATTCGCATCCCTTGGTATAATAATACTAATTGCTACAATGGCTGCCATGTATTTCATACCGAAAAAAAGCGTGAATCAAAGCTATTCGGCATAACGGAATCGTATCATGAAAAGACCCCTTCCGATTGAGGAAAGGGTTTATTTCCCGTTCAATTTTAATTATCCTTCTACAATTGAGTAAGACCCTTCACCGCCATGTATTTCAAGGAACATGTCCATCAAGGATTTCGTTAGCTGCCCGGCTTCCTCGATTGGTGTCTTCGGTTGTAAATAAATGATTTGGAGGACTTTTTTCGTTTCTTCGGTGACTTTCGTTCGCTCTGAATCAACGTAAGGGCTTCCGAATGTGCCATCATGATCGGCTGAGGTAATCATATTTTCCATGGAATTCAAGCGGCCATTCAAGCCCTCATAACCATCGGATCCCTCACCAATCTTAATCGAGATATCTCCTGATAATTTTTCCGCATCATAAATGCCGATTGGAACCTCATATAAAAGGGAAAAAAAGTTATTCAAATCAATGGCTGAATGGATGGGCGTCAAGTAATTCTGTTTTTTTATGCGGCGGTAAAGGGCTTCCACGGAGGGACGATACCGTGATGGGTTTGTTCCTGCAGTCTTGAAAATCTCTCGCCACACTTTAATGCCGGAAAAGTCGGTCAACTCCTTTTCTTCAAGGTCGAAGAAAAGAGCTTCCTGAAATAGTTGAAGTCTCCCTTTCACCATTTGCGGGGAAGGACCTACTTCGATGTTTTCATATGTAATGATCCCGACTTTGAATTCAGGGATTTTACTGCTAAGATTAGCGGATATGTTAATTTCCAAGCGTTTCACCTCCAAAAATGATTGCAATTAGTTTATCATAGATAGCAATGGTTTGAAATGAATTCAAGCTTCAATGGGAATACTGAATGAACGTAGGTGATAATTATGGATATGAACACATTCAAGCAAGAAGTGATTTTATATAGTAAGGAGATCGGCATCGATAAAATCGGCTTTACATCGGCTACGACTTTTACCGAATTGAAAGGTCGGCTGATACGTCAACAAGAGCTTGATTATCAGTCCGGGTTTGAGGAAGAAGATATAGAAAAAAGGGTGAGGCCTGAATTGATATTCGATAAACCGCAATCCATCATTTCGATTGCGCTTGCTTATCCGTCGAAATTGAAGGAAGCCCCGCAAAGTACAAAAGGTGAACGCCGCGGGATCTTTTGCCGGGCTTCCTGGGGCACGGATTATCATACCGTGCTACGGAAAAAATTGCAGTTACTTGAGGATTTCATTACAGATAAAGTGCCAGGGGCAGTGACGAAGTCGATGGTTGATACGGGCGAATTATCGGATAGGGCAGTGGCTGAGCGTGCAGGAATTGGCTGGAGTGCAAAAAACAGTATGATCATCACTCCGGAATTTGGGTCTTATGTCTATTTGGGAGACATGATTACCAATCTGCCGTTTGAGCCTGATCAGCCGATGGAAGATCAATGCGGGACATGCAATAAATGTGTCGATGTTTGCCCGACAGGAGCGCTCGTTCAGGGAGGCCAATTGAATGCCAAGCGCTGCATTGCCTTTTTAACGCAAACAAAAGGATTCCTGCCGGACGAATTCAGGGCGAAAATAGGCAATCGTTTGTATGGATGCGATACATGCCAGACCGTTTGTCCGAAAAACAAAGGAATCGATTTTCATTTTCATGAAGAGATGGAGCCTGACCCGGAATTGGCCAAGCCGCTGTTGAAACCGCTGCTTACGATTTCAAATCGGGAATTTAAAGAGACATACGGACATGTATCTGGATCTTGGCGCGGTAAAAAACCGATTCAACGAAATGCAATTTTAGCACTGGCCCACTTCAAAGATGAGACGGCATTACCCTTATTGATTCAGGTCATGAAGGATGATCCTCGTCCCGTCATTCGCGGCACGGCAGCCTGGGCAGTGGGGAAAATTGGCCGGAAGCAGTCTGTTTCCGTGCTGGAAGAAGCGAGAACGAAAGAAACGGATGAAGAGGTTTTGGAAGAAATCGAGAAGGGACTGCAGTTTGCTTTTGAAACGAATTAGAGTCAGCCGCTCCATTACGGGGCGGTTTTTTTTATAGTAAGTTCATAAAGCTTAAAGTCAAATGACCCCCCCACATTTCATGAAGTTGTGTTTTTGTCCATGCCCTCATACATACACATTACCATAGAAGGTATGAAGGAGGGCATGACCTTGAGGAAACAATTGCAACGCCTTTTACAGGAAAGGATTGAATTGTATACTTCCGATAATCAGGAGCGGAGTGAACGGAAATCCCATCTGAAAAAGGATTTGATGAGGAACCGTGCTGCGGAAATTGTTCGGGTGAACGCAGCAGGCAAGGTTCATTCGAGGAAAAAGGAAGACAGTGATACTATCCTGACTTATCAAGTGCATCTGCAGTACTTATTGAAGCAGGACGATTCATTTTATATAGAAGAAGAAATGGAAGAAAGGGAGGCTAGGTTTCGAGATGGGTATCTAGTCGATGAACGTGAGTTGCTTCCGAGCTTTGAGTCGGAGGAAGAACCGTTAAAATGCGATACGGGCGCCGAGCGTCTCGCCTATAAGTATGAGCGGATGAAGGCCGTTCAATATGCAGAGCGTTGGTGGAATGAATTCAATCCGGTGTATTATAAATTCACTGATGACTGTACGAACTACATTTCACAATGTTTACATGCTGGAGGTATCCCGATGTGGGGGGCACCGAACAAAAGTAAAGGCTGGTGGATCAGGGGGAAAAGCTGGAGTTACACTTGGACGACGGCCCACTCTTTATATTATTTGTTAAAAGCGGGAACTAGCATCAGGACGAAGCAAGTGGAATCGGCGCGGGAACTGAATTTAGGGGATATCATTTGTATCGATTTCGAAGGGGACGGACGGTTCGATCATAACTTGATCGTGACGGCAAAGGATCAGGATGGGATGCCGCTTGTGAACGCCCATACGATGAACAGCCGTCATAGATATTGGTCGTATGAGGATTCGACCAGATATACACCAAATATCGTTTATAAGTTCTTTATGATTTTGGATGGAGGATGATTGGTTTTTAGTCTGTTTTGTTTAGTGCTATAATTAAGGTGAAGTTTAAACTAGAGGTGAAAATGCAGTGGCTATACATGTAGTATTATATCAACCACAGATTCCAGCAAATACAGGTAATATCGCACGAACGTGTGCAGCGACGGATACGGTTTTACATCTTATTCGTCCACTTGGTTTCTCAACAGATGACAAACAGCTTAAACGGGCCGGGCTCGATTATTGGGAGAATGTAAAGATCCATTATTATGATTCATTAGAAGAGTTTTTTGAAATTAATGCCGGCGGCGAATTTTATTACTTGACGAAATTCGGGGAACAGCCTCACTCAAGCTTTGATTACAGTAATCAGGACAGCGAAATTTACTTCATTTTTGGCCGGGAAACGACAGGGCTTCCGAAAGAGCTCATCCATGAGAATATGGATCGGTGCCTGAGGATACCAATGACGGATAAAGTTCGTTCCTTGAATCTATCGAACACAGCGGCCATCTTGGTTTATGAAGCATTGAGACAGCAAGATTATCGTGCTTTGGATTTGACAACAAAAGGCTGAGTCATAACCATATTGTCATCGGGGGAAATGTTTTTCCCCGATGATGGATGTTTTATTTTACATATTTTTTGGGGGTGGGAGCATTGAATACTATTATTGAGAAGATTCTAGATCACCGTTCCATTCGTTCTTTTGAGGACAAGCCATTGTCCGATGAGCAAATCCATACGATTGTGGAGTGTGCCCAGGCTGCATCCACCTCCAGTTACATTCAAGCCTATTCAATCATCGGTGTTACCGATCCGGAAAAGAAGGCCAAGCTTGCTGAACTTGCCGGACCTCAATCTTATGTCGAAAAGAATGGACATCTTTTCGTCTTTTGCGCCGATTTATATCGGCAGGATATCGTTTCCGAGATGGAAGGTACGGACGTGACTGAATCGTTAGAAAGTACCGAGAAATTCATGGTTGCCTGTATCGATGCTGCCCTGGCAGCTCAAAATGCAGCATTGGCTGCTGAAGCAATGGACCTTGGCATTTGCTATATCGGCGGCATCCGTAACAATCTTCAAGCTGTGTCAGAGATATTGAATATACCGCATCGGGTCATCCCTTTATTTGGACTGGTAGCCGGCTATCCTAAGAACAGATCTGATAAAAAACCGCGTTTACCGAAGTCCAATATTTATCATGAGAATGGCTATCAAGAGGAACGGCAGGAATTCATCGGACAGCTTGAAGCTTACAATGAAACGATCTCCGATTATTACGAGCAAAGGACTAAAGGAAAACGTCATGATACCTGGACAGGGCAAATGGCCGATATGCTCGGAAAGAAAAGCCGATTATATATGAAGGATTATGTCGAGAAGCAAGGATTTAAAAAACATTAAGTGATCGATTAGTCCTGGATGGATCTTGCGTAATTAATAATTTGTTCAATGAAGAAAGATCCCGGAATTTTCCAGGATCTTTCTGTTTTTGTCCGATAATTACTAAAAAAATTCCAGGTTATACATCCCATTTAACTTTCTTCTTTAATACCCATGAAATACTATTGACAATATTTTTGTATAGAATTATAGTAATTAAGTAATGGATAATGATAATCATTTTCATTTGAATTCTTACTTGTCTATTTCTCAGTAAATGGAGGTTGAAATAATGGTTCGCCTATATACAGAAGAATTAAACATTGGGTACGGTGACCGCTTAATTGTAAAAGATCTCAGTGTGGAAATTCCAGATAAAAAAATTACAACGATCATCGGTTCAAATGGATGTGGAAAATCGACGCTTTTGAAAGCGATCACCCGGATCATCCCTAATCAAGCAGGGACGGTCGTATTAGATGGGGTGAATATTTATAAAGAAAGCACAAAGATCCTTGCAAGAAAAATGGCGATACTTCCGCAAACACCCGAGAGTGCAAGTGGATTGACAGTCGGCGAGCTCGTCTCATACGGACGCTTTCCTTATCAAAAAGGATTCGGGCGGCTAACCCAAAAAGACTATGATGTGATTGATTGGGCACTTGAAGTGACGGGTACGAAAGAATTCAAGTTCCGCCCCGTGGATGCTCTCTCAGGAGGCCAGCGCCAGCGTGTTTGGATAGCCATGGCCTTGGCTCAGGAAACGGACATCATCTTCCTGGACGAGCCGACAACCTATTTGGACATGGCACATCAACTAGAGGTTTTGGAGCTTTTACAGAAGCTGAATGTAGAGCAAGGCCGTACGATAGTCATGGTTTTGCATGATCTAAACCAAGCTGCCCGCTTTGCCGACCATATCATCGCCTTAAAAGATGGGGAAGTAGTGAAAGCAGGAGATTGCGAAGAAGTCATCACTCATGAAGTGCTTAAGGAAGTATTCCATATCGATGCGGTAATTGGACGAGATCAACGAACGAACAAACCAATGTGCAGCACATACAATTTATTAAAAGGAGATTCAACAACAAATGAAAAAGATCCTGATCCCGTTTATACTGCTGTTGGTGTTAATCATTAGTGCTTGTGGTAACGAGTCGGCCGAAAAAGAAAAAAGCTCCGCTACCAAAAAAGAAAAATCAGGTACGAGCACTTACCAATCTGAAAATGGACCTGTAAAAGTTCCAGCAAATCCGAAGCGTGTTGTAGTACTTTCTTCTTTTGCTGGTAACGTAATGGCTTTGGATGTTAACCTTGTAGGGGTAGATTCATGGTCTAAAATGAACCCGAATTTTAAAGAGTTAAAAGATGTCGAGGAAGTAACGGATGAAAATCTGGAAAAAATCATCGACTTGAATCCGGATTTAATCATCGGTTTATCGACGATTAAAAATGTCGATAAATTAAAGGAAATTGCACCAACCGTAACATATTCATACGGAAAAGTGGACTATTTAACACAGCATGTGGAAATAGGTAAACTGTTGAATAAAGAAAAAGAGGCCCAAGCTTGGGTGGATGATTTCAAAAAACGGGCTAAAACAACAGGAGAAGATATTAAAGCTAAAATCGGTGAAGATGCTACCGTATCCGTATTTGAAAAGTTTGACAAACAGTTCTACGTATTTGGCGATAATTGGGGCCGCGGTACGGAAATCCTTTATCAAGAAATGAAATTGGCGATGCCTGAAAAAGTAAAAGAAGTCGCATTGAAAGATGGTTACTTTGCTTTATCGTTGGAAGTATTGAAAGACTATGCAGGTGATTATGTGATTTTGAGTAATAATAAAGATGAAGATAATTCATTCCAACAAACAGATACTTATAAAAACATTCCTGCCGTTAAAAACAATCAATTGTTTGAAGCTAATGCAAAAGAATTCTACTTCAATGATCCAATAACATTAGACTACCAATTGGATTTCTTTTCCAAAAGTTTTCTAGGAAAATAAAAATGAGGGAGAGGGATAATAATTCCTCTCCTTTTATTCTATAAAATAAAGAGATGAGAGAGACAGATGACTAATGAAAATCAACGTTTCATCCCATTTATATATAAACTGATCATAGGGATCGCTGCTTTTCTGGGCATGTTCATGATTTCGATGGTATTTGGTGCAGCTGATACTACGATCAAAGATGTATGGCAAGCACTGACGTCCAATGCTAGCGGTGATAAGATATCCATCATTCGGGAAATCCGATTCCCTCGTGAAGTTGGAGCAATCTTTGTTGGTGCGGCACTTGCCGTTTCAGGTGCGATCATGCAGGGAATGACGAGAAATCCACTTGCTGATCCCGGCCTGCTTGGATTGACGGCCGGTGCCAACGCAGCACTTGCCATTACTTTGGCATTCATTCCTTCAATTAATAACTTAGGGATCATGATTGCTTGTTTTATTGGTTCCGCTTTCGGGGCCATTATGGTTTTCGGGATCGGTGCGATGAAAAAGGGAGGATTTTCGCCATTAAGGATCGTGTTAGCTGGTGCTGCGGTCTCTGCATTCCTATTCGCGATTTCTGAAGGGGTCGGTATCTATTTCAAAGTATCAAAAGATGTATCGATGTGGACTGCCGGGGGAAATATCGGAACATCCTGGGGGCAGCTTCGTGTAATCGTCCCGTTCATTATTATAGGCATTGTGATCTCCCTTATCTTCTCAAGACAACTCACCATCCTTAGCTTAAGTGAAGAGGTAGCGGTAGGTTTGGGTCAAAAAACTACCCTAATAAAGGCGGTACTCTTCGTTGTCATCATTCTGCTTGCTGGTGCTGCCGTTGCACTTGTCGGAAATATGGTATTCATTGGGTTAATGGTTCCTCATATAGTTCGGGCCATCGTTGGTACGGATTATCGATTCATCCTGCCGATGTCCGCCATTTTAGGAGCAACGTTCATGCTTCTTGCCGATACGATCGGCCGTACAATCAATTCTCCATATGAAACACCAGTGGTAGCGGTTGTTGCGTTGATAGGTTTACCTTTCTTCCTCCTAATCGTGCGTAAAGGAGGTAAAGCTTTTTCATGATCCAGCCAGCTTTAATCAAAAAACAGCGATGGATAGTAGGGGCATTAACCTCACTAATCATCATTACAATCATTATTGGTACATGTACAGGCTATTCGAATCTTTCTATTGGAAGGCTGCTGCCAACTCTTTTCGGACAAGGGACATTCAAAGAAGAATTCGTATTATTTTCGATTCGGTTACCGCGCATCATCATTACTCTTTTAGCAGGCATGGCCCTTGCACTTTCAGGTGCGATATTACAAGGAATTACACGGAATGATTTAGCCGATCCCGGAATCATCGGCATTAACTCCGGAGCGGGCGTTGCCATTGCCGTTTTCTTTCTGTTTTTCCCGATCGACGCTGGTTCATTCGTTTATATGGTTCCAGTTGTCGGGTTTATCGGTGCGATGCTGACGGCCTGTATAATATATGTTCTTTCATTTAAGCGAAGGGCTGGCCTTGAACCAGTTCGGCTAGTATTGATTGGTGTTGGCTTTTCAATGGCGCTTTCTGGCTTGATGATCGTCCTCATTTCTTCAGCGGAACGAGCCAAAGTCGATTTCATAGTGAAATGGATGGCAGGAAATATTTGGGGTGCGGATTGGCCCTTCATTTGGGCAGTCCTTCCGTGGCTGATCATCCTCATTCCATTCACGCTATATAAAGCGAATCGTTTGAATTTGCTTGGTTTGAGTGAACCGGTGGCAATCGGCGTGGGGGTTTCAATTGAAAGAGAACGGATCATTTTGCTCATAACTGCTGTCGCACTTGCTGCTGCTGCCGTATCCGTTACGGGCGGAATAGCCTTTATCGGACTGATGGCCCCACATATAGCAAAATCCTTGGTTGGACCGCGAAATCAATTATTCATTCCGGTTGCCATTTTGATCGGTGGATGGTTATTGCTGCTTGCCGACACGGTTGGCCGTAATATAATCGAACCGGAGGGAATACCCGCAGGGATTATGGTTGCCTTGATCGGCGCGCCTTATTTCATGTATTTACTGTTGAAGAAATAGAATGTTGCTAAAAATCCCTTGATATTCTTCAAGGGATTTTAATTTGGATAAAAACGGAGTGTACTCGAGAGTTGCCTAATCGTGAATGGAGGAAACTGGATTTGTAGGGTAAACTCTATACAAAAAGGCCTGGTCAACAATGACCAAGGCCTTTTTCTGGGTGTTCTATCCTTATTTCACACCAGGTTTGTCGTCATACCCAGCAGTGAAGATAGCGGCTAAAAATGTAAGAGCTACTGCAATGATAATAACTGTGCCCATGTTGTAACCTCCCTTTACCCAAATTGTCCCACTTAAGTATAGGCTTAGTATACCCTAATTTTTAGCAGGAGTGCACACAATTTTTTTTGCTGTCTGATTTGTCAACATTGTTCAACTGCTAGGCCTTTTCAATACAAGGAAAGTGGTGGGGATTTTTAAAGTCTGACATGTTTGTCAGAATTGGAGCATAGATTTAAGTATTCTCTGAAAGTGACAGGGGGAGGTTCCTTAAATGGATATATTAAAGAAAATTGAAAAATTTAGAGAAGATGAACAGAAGCTCAAGTGGGAAGGCACCTTCGCAGAGTACTTAGACATATTGAAAGAAACGCCATTAGTTGCTCAATCTGCTCATTCACGTGTATACAACATGATCAGAGATGCAGGGATAGAGGAAGTAAATGGATCAAAGAAATACAATTTTTTCAGCGGTCAGTTATTTGGACTAGAGGATTCCCTGGAAAGACTCATCGAGGAATATTTTCATCCGGCAGCAAAGCGGCTGGATGTCCGAAAGCGGATATTGCTTCTCATGGGTCCGGTATCAGGAGGGAAATCTACACTCGTTTCTTTACTGAAGCGTGGGCTTGAGAATTATTCTTCAAAAGAAACAGGTGCAATTTATGCTATAAAAGGATGCCCGATGCACGAAGATCCGTTGCATCTCATTCCACAGTATTTACGGAATGATTTCTTTGAGGAATATGGCATCAGGGTAGAAGGAAACCTATCGCCGTTGAATGTCATGAGATTAGAGCAGGAATATGGAAGCAGGATTGAAGATGTGATGGTCGAGCGTATTTTCCTTTCAGAGGATAAGCGTGTCGGGATCGGCACATTCAGTCCATCTGATCCTAAGTCACAGGATATTGCTGATTTGACGGGTTCAATCGATTTTTCAACCATTGCCGAATATGGGTCAGAATCCGATCCGCGGGCCTATCGCTTTGATGGAGAGTTAAACAAAGCGAACAGAGGGATGATGGAATTTCAGGAGATGCTGAAATGTGATGAGAAATTTTTATGGCATTTGCTATCATTGACACAAGAAGGGAATTTTAAGGCAGGCCGTTTTGCATTGATCAGCGCCGATGAACTCATTGTGGCTCATACGAATGAAACGGAGTATAAAGCGTTCATATCGAACAAGAAAAATGAAGCATTGCATTCCCGGATCATCGTCATGCCGATTCCTTATAATCTGAAGGTTACCGAGGAAGAAAAGATTTATGAAAAAATGATACATGAAAGTGATGTTTCGGATGTTCACATTGCCCCGCATACATTAAGGGTGGCGGCGATCTTCAGCATCATGACCCGACTGAAGGATCCGAAAAAAGGCGACATCGATTTAGTGAAAAAGATGAGGCTATATGATGGGGAAAATGTGGAGGGCTTTAATTCCGCTGACATCAATGAGCTGAAAAAAGAATATCAGGACGAGGGCATGAGCGGGATCGATCCTCGTTATGTAATTAACCGAATTTCATCAACGATCATCCGTAAGGAGAATCCTTCCATAAATGCATTGGATGTACTTATGTCATTGAAAGCCGGACTTGACCAGCATCCTTCCATTTCGAATGAACTTCGAGAGCGGTATTTGAATTTCATTTCACTCGCCCGTAAGGAATATGATGCCATCGCCAAAAATGAAGTGCAAAAGGCATTTGTCTATTCCTATGAAGAATCGGCCAAGATCCTCATGGATAATTACCTGGACAATGTCGAAGCATACTGCAATAAATCTAGGCTGCGCGATCCATTGACTGGAGAAGAAATTAATCCGGATGAAAAATTGATGCGTTCGATCGAAGAGCAAATCGGTATTTCCGAGAATGCCAAAAAAGCATTCCGTGAAGAAATATTGATACGTATCTCTGCTTATGCGCGTAAAGGAAAACGATTCGATTATAATTCACATGATCGTTTACGAGAAGCGATCCAGAAAAAGCTATTCGCCGATCTGAAAGATGTCGTTAAAATCACGACTTCCACGAAGACACCGGATGAAAGACAACTGAAGAAAGTGAACGAAGTCATCACGAGACTTATCGATGAGCACGGTTATAATTCCACTTCAGCCAATGATTTGCTGCGGTATGTGGGCAGTCTGTTAAATCGGTAATTCATCTTTTCCTTATACTCAATTGGGTAGGTGTTAAAAAGTTTTAGCTTGCAAGAGGGGACATATAATAACATAAGAAATACCGGGCCAATGGTTAGCCCGGTATTTTTTTGACTTGTGCGCTTAATCATTTAGTTACATTCAAGCCATACTGTTCAATAAGTGTGACAAGTTGGTCAGATGAAAGTGTGTCTTCACTATGATCGACTTTTATTTCGCCATCATCGACATCGATGATCGCACGTTCCACACCTTCCGTTTTCAAAAGGATCGACTCTAAATTTGCAATCGGTCCTTCCGATGTCGCTTCTTTTACATAAAGTGTAGTTGTTTGCATATACCTTGCACCTCCTTGGATTTGCTCATCTGTACTATCTATACCCCATATTCAGGTTGGATATGTTACGTTTTGAATTTGGAAATAATGGGTATCAATAAAGTAGAGGTGATATCCAATGAGTAAAGAAGAATTGAAAAAAGAGCATGTTCCGGAAAACAGCTCAATGGCTAAGGATTTTGAAGAGATGAAAGAACTTGGAAAGCAGATGGAAAATCAAAGGACGAATGAAGAATTGAAAGAGAGGCATAAACGGCCAGGTACAGTCCAGCATGAAGTGGAGGTAGATAAAGATTGACGTAATGGAAATGATTTTAACTGTGGTGAAGGGTGGTCCAGATAGTTGATGGAGCATCCTTTTATTGTGGGGTCTTTTTGGCCGCTTTAAGTTGGTCATCATGAAGATCCTATCCTTTTATGTACAGCTTCGCCTGAGTTCCTCATATATAACATCCATCCATGTAACCACCTCTAAGTCCCGGGAATTCCAAACCCACGCCTAAAAAAGCATGACGTGACTTGTCCGGTTTGTAGGCAAACATCCATTATTGAATTTTGTTGTAAATTATCCTGTATCGCTGCATAAGATAGAGTAATACATTTCTTTTAGTATGTTTTTCCGGACTGTTATTTTTAAAAAAGAAAATGGGAATGCTTTGGGTTTTCTCACACTAATTTATTATATGAAGGAATGATGAAACGCGTGCAAACATTTTTAAGGGGGGAAGAGAATGTCGGAAGAGAATAATCAACAACAATATGTTATCTCACAGGAAAACTGGTCCCTCCATCGAAAAGGCTATGATGATCAACAGCGTCATCAGGAAAAGGTGCAGGAAGCGATCAAGAATAATTTACCTGATTTAATTTCCGAAGAAAGCATCGTCATGTCAAATGGTCGGGATGTCATCAAGATTCCCATTCGCTCCTTGGATGAATACAAAATCCGTTACAATTATGATAAGAACAAACACGTAGGTCAAGGTGATGGGGATAGTAAGGTAGGAGATGTGGTCGCAAGGGATGGATCTCCATCCGATGCCGGAGCTGGTAAAGGTCAAGGAGCGGGTGACAAGGCGGGCGAGGATTATTATGAAGCAGAGGTTTCGATGATGGAACTGGAAGAAGCGCTGTTCAGTCAGCTGGAACTGCCTAATCTCCAGAAGAAAGAACAGGCGGAGCACACGCTTGAACAAATCGAATTCAACGACATTCGCAAGACAGGCTTAATGGGCAATATCGATAAAAAGAAAACGATGATATCCGCTTTTAAGCGGAATGCCCTAAGCGGCGACCCAGGCTTTCATCCGATATATAAGGAAGATTTTAAATTCAAGACGTGGAATGAAATCGAGAAGCCGGATTCCAAAGCTGTTGTGCTGGCGATGATGGATACTTCAGGAAGTATGGGTTTGTGGGAAAAGTATATGGCACGTAGTTTTTTCTTTTGGATGAACCGATTCCTGCGAACGAAATATGAAACGGTTGAAATTGAATTCATAGCCCACCATACGGAAGCGAAGGTCGTTCCGGAAGAGGATTTCTTTTCAAAAGGGGAAAGCGGCGGGACGATTTGCTCGTCTGTATATCGAAAAGCATTAGAACTTATCGATCATAAATATGACCCGGCAAAATTCAATATCTATCCATTTCATTTTTCCGACGGTGACAATCTCACATCAGACAACGTTAGATGCGTCAAGCTAGTGGAGGAACTGATGAAGCTTTCCAATATGTTCGGATATGGCGAAGTCAATCAGTACAACCGCCATTCGACATTGATGACAGCTTATAAGAATATCGATAATGAAAAGTTCAGATATTTCATATTAAAACAAAAGGCGGATGTTTTCCACGCGATGAAGAGCTTCTTTAAAGACGAAGAACAGAAGAAATTCGCATAAAGATACCGGGGAAGGTTGTTCCGCCTTCCTCTCCGATTGTAGGGACTTCTCTCTACGATCTTTTTTTATTTTCCGGAGGGCTGCACAGCGAAGCTAAACTGAGGGAGCGGCATAGAAAAATATAGGGAGTTTGAAATGTAAATCATAGCGTTTCATTTTTGGAACGATGGGTTTGGCTAAATATATTAAAATAAAATAGAAGTGCGGAAACACTTCCCCTAACCCCATTGTTAAAAGAAAAAGCCTAATCTTCACTTAAACGGCCTGTTCCTTAATTATTGAGGGCAGGCCGTTTAAGTTACTTCCAGAATGGAGCATGTGAGTTTAATCCAATCAGTGTTGTAACGCTTCATTTTTATTCTAAATTCAACATGCCTATATGTATATGGTTGCCATTAAATAAAAGGAGCAAGATTATGTCAAAGCCATTTGCCTTTTTATTAAAAGCAGGGGCATTCCTAATAAAAAACCGGATTTATTTCATCCAAGCCTTTTTAGTCCTATTTTTAATGTACCTACTATTAAATAAACAAGAAATTAATACGTTGAAAATCACACTCATTATTGTTACAGCTCTTTCCTTCCTTATAAGTGCCCACAGAAAATAACGGGATGGAAATTAGCGAAAACGTGAGGTTCGATCAAATGGTCACCCACGCAGCCTTTATATCCCTAATCTTAAGATGCAAATATGGTTAGGTAAAAGAAATAAAATTCATGTTAGTACTTAATATTGAAGAATGAAGCTCCGAGCACAAGCAACTTGATATATGGCTGTGCTTTTTTTTTGCTGAGAGAGTGGTATCTACATCTTTTATTTGACCTCCTTCACCTTTATATAAAACAAAATCACTATATGTAAGTTTTTTCGCATACAAGCAGTTCCAAAAATGCTTTTTATTTCATCAATATTGGAACGAGGAGTTTGTCGAAAAATAGTAGTATTAAATTGTTAGCAATAACAAACTCATTATTTTAGGAGGAACGAACAAAATGAAAAAAAGCAAGATATTAAAACCTATTAACGTGATGACCACATCATTTCTGTTAGCAAGCTCTCTATTAATGCCAACTGCAGGATTTGCGGAGCAATCATCCACACCAAATAAGGAAGTTGCGAATGCGCAAGAGTCTGAGGCCAAAGGTCAGGAATCGCGTACACAAACAAAGGATCCCCAATCACAGAGTAAAGCGGTAGCAGCTAGGGCGGCCAACGAAGCGGTCGTCAACAATTTCGCACAATTAAAGGCTGCACTGGAAGCTGATAATGGAATTACAACAATCAAACTTGGACAAAACATCGATATAAGCGGTTCTATTAACATTCAAGCGAAAAAATCAAACATATTGATTGAAGGAAATAACTTTACAGTTTCGGAGACAGGAGCGAATGGGGGATCAGGAGGTCTCTATTATGGCAAGGGTAATATATTGCAGAATATCACTGTAAAGAACCTTACTATTAGAGGGAAGAATTATTATGGATTCATTACAATAAACGATGCATCAAAAAATGTGGTACAAGTATTCGAAAATGTAACGTATAGTGGACCACAAATGATTTGGAACCGTAACGGGAGCGCAATTTTTAGAGGAGTTAATAACATCAATATCAATAATACGACCATGCCAGGATCATCACCTGCCCAAGAAATGGCTGAAATAGGAGATGTGGAATTTCAAGGTGACACTATCATAAATCATGATAATACCTATTCCGTTATTTTGACTGAGGTAAAACTACCTAATTTTGTAGTCGCACCTAATGCATTACTGGATATTTATACTAAAAAAAGTGGAAAAGCAATATTTTATGCGACACAAGATTATGGCAGGTTAGTAATTGGTAAGAATGCAAAAGTGAATATTAATGGGCAAAAAAGTTTTACGTACGATGGGGCATTGCGAGATTTCATTGTGGATTCAGAGGCAGAATTGAATATGATTAGAGGAGGTACAGATACATCAGCTATGCTCTCGTTTTATAATAATGCAAGGATTAATGAAAAGGCAAAACTTAATGTGAGTACAGAAAATGGAGTTGCAATGTATGCACCATATGCAGCGGATATATATTTTACCAAACCAAAGCATGTTTTAATATCCTCGCGTAATAAGACAGCCTTTGATAATAAACAAATCTTCAATTTTAATGTGGAAACGGATGAGTTTAAAATTTGGGAGGACACGTCCAATACCCCTACCAAAACGTTTAAAGGCTGGGACGGTGACCCTTTTAAATGGACAGCTTCTTATCGCGATAATGGCTACCTCTGGGGAGAAGCTCCTAATGTAGAGATGTACATGTCTAAAACCAAGCAGTTTGAGTTAAGAGATACACAAGAAGAAAGAGAATTGTCCGATGCGAAGAACAAAGTGGAAGGTTTGTTCACGGATAACAAGTTCGACACATTGAAAGGTTCGACGAATCAAGCGGCGATTACCGAAGCCCAAAATGCAGTCAATAAATTANTCCTGAAAAAAATCGATTACAAGATTTAGTGAACAAAGCGAAAGATTTATTGAATAAAAAAGAACAAGCTGAAAAAGACTTGAACGATGCGAAGAACAAAGTGGAAGGTTTGTATACGGATAACAAGTTCGACACATTGAAAGGTACGACGAATCAAGCCGCGGTTACCGAAGCCCAAAATGCAGTCAATAAATTG
>NZ_LMBV01000028.1:0-148 GCF_001439925.1 Peribacillus muralis | reverse complement strand
TCCTGAAAAAAATCGATTACAAGATTTAGTGAACAAAGCGAAAGATTTATTGAATAAAAAAGAACAAGCCGAAAAAGAATTGAACGATGCGAAGAACAAAGTGGAAGATCTGTTCACCGATAACAAGTTCGACACATTGAAAGAGACG
>NZ_LMBV01000027.1:55981-56105 GCF_001439925.1 Peribacillus muralis | reverse complement strand
GTGAGGGTTTACCGTTACTACCTCAATTCCTTGTTTAAATAGCCATTTCGAAAGATTAATCCAGTAATGACCTGTAGGTTCCATTCCCACGATGGCTACCTCAAGTTTATTTAATCTTTGAAGG
>NZ_LMBV01000027.1:55843-55948 GCF_001439925.1 Peribacillus muralis | reverse complement strand
CTATTTTCAAATGTAAGTGGATCTCCGACTACAATTCCACGGAAATTCACTGCTCTAGCCACATGTAATCGTTGGGCAATATCCACTCCAACGACAAGGTGTTTT
>NZ_LMBV01000027.1:0-55766 GCF_001439925.1 Peribacillus muralis | reverse complement strand
CGTATCTTACTGAGGGGCTCTATTTTTTTCAAACCTGATATTTAACGATCTACAGGAATGCTAACCTGCCCATTTAGTTGCATAGGAAAAAACCAAAATCAATAATTGATTTGGTTTAACATTCAACTCTCTAAATTCCCTCCACCTAAGAAGATCAAAAGAGTTCATTAGAACATTAATGTGGATCTTTGAACAAAGAAACCACATATTGAATAATAAATCACCAAACCTATCTTCATTGTTATATAAACAATGAAAAAAACCCTATTATAATAGGGTAATGATAGAGTCAGTAAAGATAATTACCTCAATGTAACCTTAGCCACAAAATTGCCTCTTGTTGTGTTTAAACGCAACTTTTTAAGATCTTCTGCTGTGCTAGTTTAAGTACATTTTATTGCATTCCCTTTTCTGCCATAGCATACTTTTCAATTTTAACATTCCTAAAAACATAGTTACGTTCTTAAAAACAGGAACCCTCTTTGGTGCTAAAACGTTGTACAATCAGTCTTAAGAAGATGGAAAGGTTGATTTTGGGTTATGCTCGTTTCAGTACAGAAGTACAAAATTTAGATATGTAATTGGATGCCTTGCAAAGACTTGGAGTGGAAAATCGATACTTAAATAAGATTTACCTATAAAAAGGATTACTTCACCTTATTTAAAAATTATGGAGACTCTATCTTTGCTCTCAAGCACAGTGGAATGAAGCAGAGGGGGCGACACACCAGCGGGAAATGCGCGTCTACTTGAGACCCCACAGGCTGAAAGTCTAAGGAGGCTCAAGGACCGGCTCTGGTCTGGATAGGGAGCGCCTGCAGTGCAATGATACGGTCAAAACTCAGAAAGCTAAAAACCGTAGACAAACTCCATTATTATCGAGTTTGCCTACGGTTCCAATTATGTTAGCAATGGCTTTATATTATTTGCTTATAAGATACACGTTCAGCCCTTTAGTAGCCTCCCAAACGCTCCTCCAAAGACATAATCCGGAAGGTCATCTCTTGATTTCTGGATAAACCACCCATTACTATTTGATTATCTTTGGTAATGGTGACATATCTGAACGTTTCATCGCCGTTAATGGTAATTTTAGTTTCCCTTGTCGTTTCCATTTTCGCAAAGCCTTGGTCTGTGTACGTAAGCGGAAGTAAGTCATCCAACCCTTCATCAGGACTACCGAGCCACTTAAACATGAAATCCTTCAATGAAAATTGTTCGATCATCGATAAATGCTCTTTAAAAATTAATTGATCCATTGTTATTTCTTTCAACTTATCCACTCCTCAATCTTAGTTAAAGTGTATATGGATAAACGCCGAGCATCAAGAGCATTCCAATGACAAACGATTTACATTTAGATTACGTGCCTCATAGGCAGCAATATATTAGGCCAGGTTAGCAGAACCTATTACCAGGAGGAACTATAAGTTCCTTTGCCAGTCACTGGAGTTTTAATGCTTTTATTCGGACCTTGTTGCCACGTAATCTTACCATTTTCATCTTTCATGACGAACTTGAATTGATAATTTCGATCTGCGGCTAAACGAAAGGTCCCTCTCCAGCTGCCCTTTTTATTTTGAGTGAGCTTGTATTCGTAATCGACCGGATTCCACCTTCCGATTTCTCCTCTATCACCAATTAAGAAAACACCCTGTGTAGCAGGGACATTTTCAACGGTGAAGGTAACTGGAATCGATCTGCCTTCCAACTTATTCGCCAACATTCGTAATTCTGCTGTGGGATTTCCTTTATCATCGAATAAATACGACATCCTTAGGAAAGTGAAACCGTCAAAATCATAGTTAAAAACCATTTCCGCTATATTATCAAAGCCCGCTTCATTGTTGATAACCGGTAGTGCATTTTCCCCGTTTAATGAAATCCCTTTTTCATTCGCTAATTCAGCAATTTGGGCAACCAACGTTTTAGGGGCACTATAGTAAGGTGCTGCATGTGCGTCTTGATCTCCCATTTCCAAACAGGTGAACGTAAGGGCCATGTTTGATTTCTTGAATTGATTCAATAATTGGGAGTAGTTATAGTACCCGGCACTATACTCTGCTGAATGCGGCATGATTGGATCATTCATTTTCCAATGGACTCCTGAGATCTTGGCACCAATGGGGACGCTGAACACTTTATCGAAATGTTTATGGGCAAATTTGGAGATTTTGGCAAGATGCTTTTCAAGCGCTCCTTGATACCATTGCATGAAGTCGTTTCCATATTGTGTATCGATTGCTCCGCCCTTGATGAAAAATTCATCCCCGTTTTCTGGCGGTTGTATCTCCTTCCAGTTTTTATATGATTTGCCCCAAGCGGCATTTAATTTTTTTATTGTTGAATATTTTTCTTTCATGGTCAGCCTGAAATCCCGTTTTGCTCCTTCTGTATAAGCTTGGAGCTGTCCCCTTTCAGGATAATCCCAGCCATCAGCATTTTGATAAGAGGGGTATCTTAGTTCCCCAGCTGGTCCCGCACTTAGATATATTTTTGCGATTAGATCCTTCTTATCAGCAAAGTTCTCTGCAAAGGATTTATACAATTCATTGTATTGATTGGCTGTACCTTCCCACCAAGGAGCAAGCACTTCTTTATTCCAGAAACCACTTTCACTCTTGAATGCCATGTTTTCTGCAGTGTCTTTACTCCAGAGCCAGCTCGGGATGGGATAATTACAATCATCCCCCACATTACCTCCGCATTGATGCGTAGACAAAATGGGTACCCACTTTAAACCGGAAGCTTTCACTGTTTCTCCATACTTTTGATAATAGGACCAATCAAACTGATTATCTTTTTTACTCTCGACCAACCCCCACCATATATCTGTCGTTATGGCATAGACTCCATGATCCTTCAGCTGAATCAGCTCTGCTTCAAATGCCTTCCAATCCGTTATTTCACCTAATGGAGCCATCACATAAAGCTTGTAATCTGGTTTTACTTCTGCTAATCCAGGTGTACTTGATAAAGGAACAAAATACAGCATAAAGGTAAAAACGCCAACAGATAATTTGTTCATAAGAACGCCAACCTTTCCCCTAATCTTTTATAAACATCTCTAGTTGTAATCGTTACATTCATTTCGTTTAATCCAGCCTTCCTTTACTAGAAATTATATTTGTTTTGGTAATATTTATCAATTTAATTCGTCAAGGTAATTTAATTCATGGCTTCACAAAGAAAAAATGGATAGTCCAATAGACTATCCAGTGAGTGAGTTATCTATATTTTTTATAAAACAATATAAACATTATCGTCTTCTATTTCAACATTGAATGTCTTTACACAGCCATTATCAGGTTTTTGGACTTCTCCATTCGTAACATTGATTTTCCAGTCATGCATCGGGCAAAAGACGTGATCACCACTCACGATGCCTTCAACCAGAACGCCGCCTTTATGTGGACAACGATTTTCAATGGCTCGGAATTCACCATTTGCTAAATGAAAAAGAGCAATTTCATGAGAGCCTATGGTTACGGTTTTTCCCAAATTCTTTGGCATCTCATTTACTGCTGAAACCTTGATCTTTTGAAGCGTTTCCCCCATTTTGGCTTCCCCCCTATTCATTTATTTGATATAGCTGGAATTTTCACTTTTTGAAAAAACCCGGTTTGGATTACATTGCTATCAATGATTTCTTTCCACGGTTCTTGCAATACTGATAAGGCCTCATTTAACCGTTGATTAAGCTCCATCCTTTTTTGTTTATCACCCATAACATTTTTAATGACATCGAACCCTACACGTTCGACCCAGACAGACGTTCTTTCTAAATAATTGGCAGTCTCTCTGTAATGCTGAATGTATGCACCGGTAATTTCAATTACCTCATCACTTGTTTTCACTTTGCATAATAATTCTGCAGCTCTTAAGTGGGTACCTCCGTTGCCGCCGATATAAATTTCCCATGCACCGTCAACTCCGACAACACCAAGATCTTTAATACCTGATTCAGCACAATTACGAGGACATGCCGACACAGCCATCTTAACCTTATGCGGCGTGCCTACACGTTCAAATTTCTTCTCCAGGGCAACGCCTAGCCCGATTGAATCTTGGGTGCCAAAGCGGCAAAAGTTTTCACCGACACATGTTTTCACAGTCCGAAGCGTTTTCCCGTATGCATATCCAGAAGGCATATCAAGGTCAGCCCATACACTTGGAAGGTCTTCTTTTTCGACACCGAACATATCTATTCTTTGTCCGCCTGTAACCTTAAGTAGCTTAACATTATACTTGTCGGCAACATTTGCTATTTTCCGTAATTGATCAGGATTAGTGACGCCGCCATACATTCTGGGCACAACCGAAAATGTACCATCCTTTTGAATATTTGCATGTAATCTTTCATTGACAAAGCGAGATTCTTTTTCATCTTCATATTCAACAGGATAGATCATGCCTAAGTAATAGTTCAGTGCCGGTTTACACTTCGAGCATCCATCACTTGTACTCCAGCCGAGAACATTCATGACTTCACGAGTATGGGTCAGACTTTTTTCGCGTATTTCAGCAACAACCTCATCTCTGGATAAAGTGGTGCAGGTGCATATCGATTCCTTCTGATTTGTCTTACTGAAATCAGCGCCTAATGTCAGTTCGAGAATATCACCGACTAACGGTCTACAACCACCGCATGATCTTGAAGCATTTGTGCAGCCTTTTACCTCATCAATACTTGTTAAAGCTTTAGATTCAATAGCCGACACAATATCGCCCTTCGTTACTCCATTACAACCACAGATGATTTCTTCATGTGACATCGAACTGACAAGACTAACACTCGGTTCACTTGTTCCAACATGTAAATATTCGGAAACGTCGGCATTTTTATTAATCATGCTCAATAGGTTATTGCTTTCTTTTGTATCCCCGAATAATACCGCACCAGAAATTTTCCCATTCCGAATACTTACTTTTTTGTAAGTACCATTCCATTCATTAAATTCCTTGATTGATTTAGTATGTTCATCCTCAAAAATTTCTCCAGCTGAAAATACATCAACACCAGATACTTTTAACTTAGTAGACAGCACTGAACCCTCGTAAGGTTTGCCTTCCATCCCGCAAATACTTTTGGCCAATACTTTTCCCTGTTCATATAGGGGGGCGACTAAACCATACACCATCCCTCGGTGCTCCGCACATTCACCAACAGCATAAATATTAGGGATTCTTGTCTCCATATAATCGTCCACGATAATTCCTCGATTAACAGGGATGCCGCAATTCCGGGCCATTGCAACATTTGGTTTAATCCCAACTGCCATGACCACTAAATCTGCACTTATTTCCTCTCCATCACTAAAACGTAATCCCTTTACATCAATCTCACCTACAACCTCCTGCGTCTGTTTCCCAAGATAAAAATTCATTCCTTGGCTTTCAAGTTCCCTTTGCAGCATTTTTCCTGCTGTTGGATCAAGTTGCCTATCCATCAAATATTGCGAAAGGTGGATAACATCTACCTGCATACCTAGATTCAAAAGCCCTCTGGCCGCTTCAAGACCTAGTAATCCTCCTCCAATGACTGCAGCTTTATTTTTGCTTTTCGAATATCCAATCATTTTTTCGCAGTCTTCAATATTTCGAAAGGCGGTCACTCCTTTTTTATCAGCCCCTTTTATCGGTAGAATGAAAGGAATTGATCCGGTAGCTAAAATTAATTGATCATAACCCACTTCACGATTCGTGTCTGAGTAAATGATATGCTTAGTGGTGTCTATGTTCGTGACGGTTTCACCTGAAAAAAGTGTAATATTGTTATCTTTGTACCAGTTCCAATCATTTATTGTCATTTCATCTATTGTCGTAGCACCTTGTAATACATTGGAAAGTTGAATTCTATCATAATTCGGATGTGGTTCACTTCCGAAAACAGTCACCTCAAACCTATCTGGTTTTATTTTCAAAATTTCTTCTATACATCTGACTCCTGCCATGCCATTCCCGATGAGTACCAATTTCTTCTTCGTCATGTTATGTCCTCCAATTACGTTTTTTTGAAAGGATTATGTGCTTGATTATAGGCGAGGACAAAATGTATAACAACAAGCGTGTTATATAATCTAACATATTTTTTGTAAATTTGTTATAAATGTTAGATTTTATAACAAATATTCAGAAAATTGAGATATAATACTTACTATTCTAACTAAATCTCAAATGAGGTGATTTTCATCGTCCAGCAAAAAGAATCGTATTTAGACAGAAAAGTAATATCCATAGGAGTAGTCAGGGAGTTAACCGGACTTTCGGAAAGACAAATCCGCTATTATGAAGAAAGAAAGCTCATTTTTCCCGAAAGGTCTAAAGGAGGTAACCGCAAATACTCTTTTTCGGATGTCAAGGCATTAGTGGAAATCGCCGATAAAATAGAAGATGGTGTGCAAACCAATGAAATTAGACAGGAAAAATTAAAAGAAAAGAAAAAAATTGAACAAGAAAACATGCGAAAAAAAATGTTGCAGGGCCAATTAAATGCACACTTTGGCTTACGCAATTGATTTTCGCTAAGAGTTCGGTATGATTATCCAATTCCATACCCAGATTTCATATTTAAATAATCCCAGATCACGGTTTCAATACTATGCAGTTCTAAAAAATAAGTAACATTATTACACTGGGCATGATATCTTAAGTGTCCAGTTTTCCATTTTCATTACAGTCAAGCTATCTAGTGAACTGCCTATCGTTTACTTTCTCAGGAAACCATGATAAGTTTTCGGATAAATTCACCACTTTTCCTATGATAATCATGGCAGGATTGGCAATTTGCTCTCTTTTAACAATGGCTACTATTGTATCAATTGTCCCTGTAAAAGTTCGTTGAAAACCTGTCGTTCCTTGTTCAATGACAGCAATAGCCGATTCAGGCTTCTTTCCGCAGGAGCGTAGTTGTTCACAGATATAAGGAAGGTTTTTGATTCCCATATAAATAGCAAGAGTGTCAACACCATGTACCAAATGGTTCCAGTTGATGTTATCAGGTTTGCCCGTCACACCATGTCCTGTGACAATCGCGAAGGAACTCCCCCATTCCCTGTGCGTCACGGGAATTCCTGCATATGCTGGCGCAGCGATTCCAGCTGTGATTCCAGGAACTATTTCGAATTGAATTCCGTGCTTTACTAGCACTTCCGCTTCCTCACCGCCTCGTCCAAAGATGAAAGGATCTCCCCCCTTTAGACGAACGATTGTTTTTCCTTCTAATGAGTTACTAATTAACAATGAATGAATGTCCTCTTGAGAGACACAATGTTTACCGGGCGCTTTTCCGCAAAAAATGTATTCAGCTTCAGTTTTTCCGTATAAAAGCAATTCACGATTGACTAATCGATCATACAAGATAACATCCGCTTTTGCGATGCACTTGGTTGCCTTGATGGTAATTAGATCTGGATCACCAGGTCCAGCTCCTACAATATAGACCTTACCCTTTTCCATGATTTTTCTCCTTTTTTGTTAGTTATGCAAACTTCATCTGAAATCCAAACTGAGTGGACAGTCTCTTTCTGATTAATTAGAAGTTAACTCAACTATCGGTTGTACTTTTACAGCACTGACTTTAAAGCCAGGCATTTTACATGTCGGGTCTAAATCCTGTGAAACGAGGTTATTGACATTTTGTGAGTCCGCCCAATGAAATGGAACGAATATCGTATCATGGCGAATGGTTGCTGCCCATTTGCTTCTTACAACAATACTTCCCCGCCTTGATTCGATTTTTACCAATACATTGTCTGGAATATGATATTTCTTGGCTGTTTCCGGGTGGATTTCCATAAAGGATTCGAAATTTCTTGCCGCCAGTGATGAGCTTTTTCTCGTTTGAACTCCCGTTAAATAATGTGACATGATTCTTCCTGTTGTTAAATACAACGGAAAATCCGTACATGGCTGTTCTTTTGGGACAAGAGGCAAATTATTGACCACAGCCATGGCCGCCTTGCCATCCGTATGTGCAAAAGACGATTCGAATAACCGCTTTGTCCCTTTATGGTCAATGGTTGGACATGGCCACAAAATGCCCCCTTCTTTTCTTAATCGATCATACGTTATCCCATAATAATCAGCAGCGCCCCCGCGACTTGCCACTCTTAATTCGTTGAAAATATCTTCTGCAGTTAGAA
This sequence comes from Peribacillus muralis, assembly GCF_001439925.1. Classification (GTDB taxonomy): domain Bacteria; phylum Bacillota; class Bacilli; order Bacillales; family DSM-1321; genus Peribacillus; species Peribacillus muralis. The sequence continues at coordinate 47,622 of NZ_LMBV01000027.1, read as the reverse complement.
AGTTGAAATGCTCCCCTTTGCCAAGAACTTTTGCTATATCGCAAATGATTTGCCAATCATGCTTCACTTCCCCCGGTGGTGGAAAACTTGCTTCCCGCAATGTTACCCGTCCTTCTACATTTGTCATTGTTCCTTCATCCTCCAAATAAGAAGACGTGGGTAGGATTAAATCTGCCAATCTAGCAGTTTCAGAAACGAACATATCCACTGCAACCAGAAACTTTAATTTTCCCAAAGCCTTCTTGACAAAGTTAGCATTAGGGTTAGAGACAATGGGATTAGAGCACATTAAAAACATGCCGGTTATTTCTCCTTCATTTATTTTTTCGATCATCTCGAATGCTGAGACACCTTTACGTGGCAACTCAGCCTCATTGATTCCCCATACACTGGCTATATGTAATCTGTGTTCCTCATTTTCGATCATACGATACCCAGGCAGTTGATCTGCCTTTTGGCCATGCTCTCTTGCACCCTGCCCATTTCCCTGTCCAGTAATGGCACCATAACCCGAATTCACTTTTCCGATTTTTCCGGTAACAATAAGAATATTAAGAAAATTACGAACAGCAGCAGAACCATCTGTTTGCTGCTCAACGCCTCTTGCTGTAAAAATCATCCCGGATTCTTCTTTCCCGAACATGGCAGCTGCCATCCTAATTTGGTTGCTAGCAACCCCTGTCATTTCTGCAATATCCTCCAACCTTAAAGATCTAACATACTCTTTAACTTCGTTGTAGCCATTTGCTCGTTCCCGGATAAATGCTTCATCGATAAAACCCTCTTCAATGATCACTTTCAATAATCCGTTTGCCAAGGCGGCATCCATCCCTGGTTTTATTTTTAGATGTAAGTGAGCCATTTTCGTTGTTGCTGTTTCTCGCGGATCTACAGCAATGATATATGCGCCATTCTCTTTTGCTTTCTCAAAGTACGGCATGATGGTAGGTTGGCATTCCGCAATATTCGTACCCGCCAAAATGATGCACTCTGTGTACGGAATCTCTGATAGACTGTTAGTTAGGCCCCTGTCCATACCAAATGTTTGACTTGCTGCCGAAGCAGCTGCGGACATGCACAAACGGCCATTATAATCTATATGCTTCGTTTTTAATGCAACTCTGGCAAATTTGCCGAGCAAATATGCTTCTTCATTTGAAATGGAGGCACTTCCGTATACAGATAGAGCATTTACACCATCTTCCGTTTGAATCTTAGTGAAATTTTTCTTAATGTGGTGTAAGGCTTCGTCCCAAGAAATGCGAACAAATTCACCATTTTTTTTAAGTAACGGGTATTTAATTCGATCGTTATGCAATGCATGCTGGTGTGCATTCATGCCTTTAATGCATAAGCGCCCCTCTGAGGTTGGATTATCTTGACCAATGGTCATATACTTTTTTCTTGAAACGATTGTTTGTTCCAGCAACTGCATTTTACATTGCACGCTGCAAAACGGGCATTGTGTATCATACCTTTTTTCTGATTGGACTTCGATTTGCTTCATACGGAAATATTTTAATAGTAATTCTGTCAAGTCTCCCACCCTTTACTCATGGATTTCTTTGGATCCTTTTCTCCTTGCTTTTACCGTATGCCTTAACGTGCATGTAAACGTACTTGCTCCTTTCTCTGAGCTATGCCATTTCAAACCGTTGTGACAGTTGCTGACTGAGTTCTTTATCGAATAATACTTCCCTAACATGAATTAATCCCACTCGTTCAATCCACTGCCAAGTCCTCTCTAAATAATTGGCTGTCTCCCGATAATATTGAATAAAGCCGATGATGGTTTCGATTGCATCTTCATTAGTAGAGGCTACACATAACAGTTGACCGGCACGTACATTACGCCCGCTGCTTCCTCCCACATAGATTTCCCAGCCCCTGTCCATACCCATAACACCTATATCCTTCGTTGTTGATCCTGCACCATTATGCATACAAGCAGATATGCCCATCTTTATACGGTAAGGTGTTAAGAGATGCTCGAATTTTTTTTCCAAGTTTACAGCAAGTAAAAGGGATTGCTGTTTATCACAAGAGCAAACATGTTCCCCAATACAAGTTTTGACGTTGTGAACGGTATTGCCATATTTCGAGCTTAACGGCATATCTAAATCGGTCCACACACCTGGTAGATCTTCTTTTTTTACACCCATTAAATGAATCCTTTGGTCGCTTGTTATGGCCAACTGCGCTATATCATATTTATCTGCAACATTTGCAATTTTTCGCAAGTCTTTCGCATTCGTCATACCACCGTACAATTGTGGGATAACGGAGTATCTGTCATCACTTTGAACGGTTGCATTCTTTTGTTCGTTTATGTAAAGCGTTTCCTGCTCAATCTCGTATTCAGGATGAATCATTCTTAAGTAATAGCTCAGGGCTGGCCGGCATGTTGCACAACCAGTTCTATTTCCCCATGCGAGTACATCCATCACGGCTTGAACAGATGTTAAGTTTTGAAGCTGAATTTGATACACGACTTCATCTTCCATTAAAGTCGTACATGAGCACATTATCTTTTGTATTTTTGTATCATCAGTAAGATTACTTTGAATATATGCCAATAGTTCGGTCACTGCCGGCTTACACCCACCGCAAGAACCGGATGCCTTTGTGCATTGTTTAACTTGTTCCACTGTGGTTAATCCTTTATTTTGAACAACATCAATGATTGCCCCTTTAGAAACAGCATTACAATTGCAAATGAGTTCATGATTGTCCATTGCTGCCATTTCACCTTCACTCATTTGTGCTGAGTGAAAAAGCACCCCTCTTTCCTCAGACGATACTTCTTGCCGATTTATAATCAGATCCAGTAATCGTGAGCTGACCTTTGTATCTCCATACAGAACCGCACCTATTATTCTTTTTCCTTGAAAGACCACTTTTTTATACATACCATCTATTTCATCATAAGCTGTAATGGATTTCGTTGTTTCATCACCTAAGAAATCTCCAACAGAAAATAACTCAACTCCTGATATTTTCAACTGGGTCGATAGGACAGAGCCTTGGTAACCGTGGCATTTTCGCTCACAAATATGCTTTGCCAGCACTTCACCTTGTTCATAGAGGGGTTTCACCAGTCCGTAAACAATGCCCTGATGTTCCGCACATTCGCCAACCGCATAAATATTTGGGATGCTTGTTTCTAAATGGTCGTTTACAACAATGGCACGATTTGTATCAATACCGCTTTCTTTTGCCAATTGTATATTCGGTCTGACTCCCGCCGCCATGACCACTAAATCGGCTTCCAGCTCGGTTCCGTCCTTAAAACGGACTCGCTCTACACGTTCATTACCGATTATCTCCTGTGTCTTCTTTTTTAAAAGAAAGTCCATACCTTGGTTTTCCAACTCTTTTTGAAGCAACAGTGATGCCGTCGAATCAAGCTGCCTTTCCATTATATGACCGGAAATATGAACGACCTTCACTTCCATGCCAAGGTTTAACAGCCCTCTCGCTGCTTCTAACCCTAATAAACCTCCTCCAATAACGACTGCTTTTTTATACATCCGTGCAGTTTCAATTAACTTTTGGCAATCTTCAATCGTCCGAAAGGCAATAACTCCTTGTTTATCAAAACCGGTAACTGGAAGAATAAACGGGACAGAACCTGTGGCAATTATGAGCTTATCGTAGTGAACTTCCCGTTCTTTGTCCGTTTTTATTTTCCGAGTCTCTTTATCGATTTTCACTACCGTTTCTCCCGTGTACAATAGGATATTATGCTTCGTATACCAGCTCCGTTCGTTTATCGCGATATCTTCAAATGAGGCCTTGCCTTGCAGCACAGACGATAATAAGATTCGATTATAGTTAACATGTGGCTCACTTCCGAAAATCGTAATCTCAAAAGCATGTGGATCATTTTTGATAATCGACTCAATGCAGCGCAATCCGGCCATACCGTTCCCTACTAAGACCAGTTTTTGTTTATTCATTTTATCCCCCCGACACGTAATGAAAATTTATATCTTAACTGAACCCTTTCCAAGCACCCACGTTTTTCTCCATGAAAGCTGAGCTAAAACCAAGATCATGAAGGCCATGATTCCAATTGCTGAAAAAACTAAAAAACCTGTAGCATAGGTTCCAGTCATCTGTTTTAACGTTCCAAGTATGTTAGGAACCAAGAAACCACCTACACCTCCGGCAGCCCCAACGATGCCAGTAATAAAACCAATTTCTTTAGAAAATCGCTGTGGAACTAACTGAAACACCGCTCCGTTGCCCATACCAAGAAAGAGCATGCCGAGAAAAAGTAAGGTCGTAACGACAGTAAAAGAATATAGGAAGCTAATGCCTAACATACATAATGTGAGTCCAATGAATAAAAACATAAGTAATTTAACTCCGCCTACTTTATCGGCAATTAATCCTCCAACAGGTCGAAAGAAGCTTCCAGCGATGACACATAATGTGACAAACTCCCCGGCCCTTACTCTGGATAACCCATACTCATCAACAAAAAAGATGCTTAAAAAGCTTGTAAACCCAACAAATCCCCCAAAAGTAACGCTATAGAGAATGCAGAAGTACCAAGTATCCCTTATTTTAAAAACGTTAAAATATTCCTTGATCGGTTTTGCCGGTGGTTGAGATGGCGCGTCCCTTGCAATAAAAATATAAATGACAAACACGATGGTTAAAGGAACCAATGCTAACCCCATCACATTATGCCAGCCAATGGACTCTGCAATACGCGGTCCGAATAATGTCGCAAACAGAGTTCCACTGTTACCAGCTCCTGCGATACCCATCGCAAGGCCCTGCAAGTGAGGGGGATACCAACGGCTGGCCATAGGAAGTGCTGCTGCAAAACTTGCACCTGCCACTCCGAGTAAAATCCCAATTATATAAAGTTCTGCTAAATTCTCTCCGAACAACCATCCCCAAAAAAGTGGTATCATCGTAACAAGCATCCCTCCGATGGCCGTTTTGCGGGGACCGATGCGGTCTGTCAAAAAACCGAGAACAAGCCGGAAAAACGAGCCGCCCAATATGGGAATAGCTACAACAAAACCTTTTTCAGCTGGGGAAAGACCGAAATCTTTTGTAATATAGACACCAAGTGCTCCTAATAATACCCAAATCATGAAACTGATATCAAAATAAAGGAATGACGCTAATAAGGACGGAGCATGACCGTTTCTTTTCAATTCAGATATTTTCATTTTTCATCTCTCCAATACTTTATAAATTGTATATTCGCTTATTTTACGCTTAAATAAGCAAGATTTCTTTGTTTATGTAAGAAAACATTACATACTTTTTTTGAAAGATAAAATAAGTATAGTTATTTTCTTGAATTAATGATGACGACTCCGTTATTTGTGGATTGGTTCTTCTTATTGCACGAAACAAAGCTCCTCTTCATATGCTATATGTAAGGGAGCAAGTAGATTTTTTTTAATCGGTATGAATAGTCGGAGAAAGGTTGGGTGCTGCTATATGAGACAATCTCCAATTTACAACATTCCGTTTCAAAATCTCCAGGAAAAAAGCATGTCATTTGAAGCCGTCTTCAATCGTATTGTGGAGTTCATGAAATTAAATCCAGCTGGTAACTTTCGTCTAATGGTTGGAACCGATTCCCAGGTACATAAAAAACATACAGTTTTCATAACTGGCATCGTGATTCGGCAGGTTGGGAATGGTGTTTGGGGTTGTATAAGGAAAGTGATGGTTCCTAGAAGGATGACACACTTACATGAACGCATTTCTTATGAATTGTCGTTAACAGAGGAGATCGTTTCCATGTTTACCGAAGAAAGAAAAAACCAGTTAATCGATATTGTTCTGCCCTCCGTCTATCAAGGAGCCACGTTCACTATGGAGGGACACATTGATATCGGGATTGGAAAACGGAACAAAACAAGTGAATTCGTAAATGAAATGATCGCTAGGATGGAATCGATGGGAGTGGAGCCGAAAATCAAACCTAATGCTTTTGTTGCCTCAAGCTATGCCAACCGATATACAAAGCAAGAGTAAACGTTGCTGCTGGCTATCTTGATACTTATATCGAAGTATTTCACAAAAAAAACACCCATTATAATGAGTGTTAGACTTTGAGACGTTTCAAAGCAGTGTACTACCTAAATTGTGCTGCTTATACCAATGTCCCCACATAGGAACGGATCATTTCCGGGGTAACCAGTTTACGAGTAGGTATTAATCTTTCATTTGCCAGCGCATTAATTTGCATGGTGACCTGGTTAATGGAATCTGTTGAAAATTCCATTTCATCTTTACATAATATTACAGCTTCTTGAATATAGCTTTCCCGCTTCTGGTCTAAAACCAAAAATTCAGTGAATTCCTGATTTTGCTTGTGGGCAAGTAACGTAATGGCCTTATGTACACTCATATTCCATCACTCCTAAGATTTGTCTTGGCAATACTATCATACTAACAAGTTATAGGGGAAAACTAAAGAATTAATAACACAAATATTTAATCAATTTGAATTATGTACGCATGAAAGTGTCAAAGCAGCAAAAAAGCCCTTGAAGCGGAAACTCAAGAGCTATGGAGAAGTGGCATCCCAAGAGCTTATTTGCAGCGTAATTACCTATAAGTCGATAATTTATACTTTTTGTTGCCCTTTAATTCCATTAATGGAATAGCTTACTGTTATGGGTGCATTTAAGGAGTGATAGACTGAACAGTACGTATCCTTCGATAACCGGATGGCGCGTACCACTTTATCTTCGGGAAGCTCCCCTTCTAATGAATAATGGATACTATATTGCGTGAATCGTTTAGGATGCTCATCTGCCCTCTTCCCTTCAATCTCCATCTGGAAAGTAAGCGGTTCCAAACGCATTTTTTTTAAGATCATGATGATATCAATTCCTGTACAGCCTGCAAGGGATTGTAAAAGGAACTCTGTTGGCCTCGCTCCACTATTTCTGCCCCCTGCATCTTCTGCCGCGTCCATTTTTATTTCATGTCCTGACGGGGTGGATCCGGCAAATGCCAATTCCCCTGTCCATTTAAGTTCTGTCTTCATTTTTATCAACCCTTCCCTGCCCTTTATTCTTAGCTGAAATGTTCGGAAAGCTTTATTACGGTTTAATGAACCAACGAATACATTTTCATAATCCGTTTGAGTTCGTTACGAAGAGGATTTGCTATTTATTTTATGTAATAAAGCTTAAAAATATCTAACAAAATTTCCAGATGCCAAATAATATTGGGCAGGAACTTTTTGAAGGAAGAAGCAAATTGAAAAAAGCAGGGAGCATGCTCCCTGCTTTTACCGTTTATTTCAGCTACTGAATTTCCAAAGGTTTCGTTTCCGCCTTTTGGTTGTATAATGGCAAAATGCAAACCATCCCAAGAATAAAAAAGAAAGCTGCCGTTTCAAACATGGCAATAAGTGAAAATTGTTCTTTCAACATGCCAGCCAAACTCATGGTCAATACCATCGAGCCAGTGAATAGTGGGGTTAATATTCCATTGACCCTCCCGATGAACGCCCCTTCCGTCCGCTGTAATATTAGGGTATTAATCCCAATTTGGATGCAAGGCAGCATAAGTCCGTTAAAGAACTCCGCTGTAAGTGTGACCCAAAGGTTTGTCGAGAGCCCCAATACCGCCAATCCGATGGCATTTATAAACATGCCAAGGACTAATAGCCTTTGTGGTGCCACCTTTTTGGCAAAGATCATCACACCTGCTCCGCCTAAGATCATTCCAATGCCATTCATCATGAATAACCATTGCAGGTTTTCTTTTGGCAGCCCTAAACGCTCGGTAACAAGAAAAATGGAAAGCGGCTGAATGAAGCCAAGGCCAAGGCCGGCTCCAAGAAAACATAATCCAAGCAGACTCAGTTCTTTTTTTCGCAGCACGTAGTTCACTCCGCTTTTCATTTCCTGCCATAATGTCGTTTTACCGTTTTCTTGATCCAATTTCCGATCTTTCGGAAGGAATGCAAGGGCACCAGCTGAAAGTAAAAACGCTCCACCAGTTATCGCTATTGAGATGTTGATTCCAAACGATTGGAAAGCAAATGTACCGAGAATGGGTCCTAATACCATGAATACGGCGAATACCGTTTGATACACGGACATTCCTGTTTGAATTTGGCTTTCCGGCAAATGCATCTTAAATAACTTCATGCCTGATGGCTGGGAAAATTGAGAAAGGATCGCCGAAATCAAAGTGGCAAAAAACACGATCTTCCACGTTCCGAAGATAAGGGCGATAAGCACCGCAAATACGGATATTGCGCTTAAAATATCGCACCACACCATCGTTTTCTTAGGGCTCCAGCGATCTGCAAATGTACCGCCGATAAATGAAAAAATAAAAATGGGAGCAAATTCCGCCACGGAAATCATTGAAATCGCAAAGGCATCTCCGTTTGTTTGTTCCATGACAAATAACAAAACGGCAAAATTCCGGACCCAAATCCCTATTTGCAAAAATAATCCGGAAAAAATGATTGCACGAAAGACAGGATTCGAAAATATGTTGGACTGCTTTTGGTTTATTGGTGCAGATGTATTTTTTTCCAATATAAAACCTCCTGCTTTAGTATCTGGACAGGAGGCGGCACAATACAAATTAATGAAACAAAATATCCCGAATGAAGGGACACAATGATCGTTTGTATTTTAATGTACAGACCAATCCTATCCAAAAAAAAAGATCGTATTTAACACGCTTTTTCCTTCAAGAATAGGATTAAATGATCATTGTTTAAAATCCACCCTTCCATTATATGCTATTTACATAATAAGCGAATCAAATTGAATAATCAAGGGTGATGTTGAACTTAAAAGGACTTTCTTAGAGCGGAAAGTCCTTAGTATTAAGCATATATAATGGCAATTTTTTATTTTGTTTTTCTTTAATTTTCAATGAGGCGTTCTTGATTCGGATTAGCCTGAACGAGTAAATGGGAAGAAGGCATTAGGATTCGATGCTCATGCAACGCGGTCATCATCTCAAACCTTACATTTCTTGACATTTCAAAGTAATCGTCAGGCTTCACAAGTCCGACTATACATAGCTCATAGCCCACATATTTCAAATTCGGGTTTAAATCGGTGATGCCGAAGTACCGAAAATCTTCTTCAGGTGTACCATCCTCGAGTCTTAGCAGGCTTTCACCGAATTTCTCGTTACAGGTAAGGCAAATATCTTCGAGCAATCGTTTCACCTTTTCCGGGTTTTCCTGATAGCTTACCGTGATGCGCTCGATGATTCGCATTCTTCCTTTATTATAATTTTGTATCGTCCGTATCTCGCTGTGTGGAATGGTCAGAAGTTTCCCAGACCACTCCCTGATCTGCATGAATCGAATCCCGATCTCTTCGACCGTTCCGGAACTTGTCCCATTGAATGTCACGAAATTCCCGACGCGGAACTCATTATCCGATAGCCTTACAAACCCTAATAATATATCCTTAAGCATTTGCTGAGCGGCAAACCCGATCACGACTCCTACAATACCTGCTCCAGCCAGGATTCCTTTTAAGTCGATAAACTGGCCAATTAGATAAACGAGGAAAAGCGCGGCAATTCCGTACCTAAGAGTTGAACGCGTAACCCCCTGTATCGTTCTTTCCACCTCTTCCTCAAAAAAGCTTGACCTTTTAAAGAACCATTCGACCATTTTATTCAAAATATAATAAACGGCCAAAAGCAGCAGCGCTAAGATAAAGAGCCTCATTAATAAAAATTCTTGCAAATAAGTTAAAGTACGCTCCGTAATATTTAAGATATTCAAGTTGCCAACTCCATTTCCGCCTTTATTCAGATTCGATAAAAATCCAGTCATCGTCCTTGCCGATTATCCCTCTATCAAGCACCAGCCTCGTTTTCAAGCGATAGGAAACCTCGCTCTTATATGGATCCTTAAGTATGGGCAGACAGAAGTTAAAAGGAATTTCATTACTCTCCCCTGAATGTATTTCTCTGGTAGATAAAATCGTACTCGTCTTCAAAATTTCTTCCGTTCCTGTAGCATGAGTATCCATGATTAAATCACACTCGATCCTTCTTAGTCTTTGTTCCAGGGTACCACCCTTAATCATGAAATATCCATTTATGCATTCCCCAGATTTATACGTATTTTTTGGAAGGATCAAATCGATTTGGGCTGACCCTATTCCTAAAAGTAATAATGATTTTCTAAGTATCAAAGAATACACTCCATTTAAATTTATTTGTTTTTCCATTATCATCTGCCAATAGCCTACTAAAAAAACCTTCACCGGCTTCGGTAAAGGTTTTCTAAACAGAAAATAGACCTTTACCGATAGGTAAGGTCTGGCTAACAGCACGATGCTGCCAACAACGCCGAGAGCCTGAAGCTCCGTAATGACGACATTGCTGTGAAAGCTACTCCCCTTAGGAGATTATATTCATTATCATAATGTAAGAGTGGAAAGTTTGTCAAACCTTTTAAGTATGACAGTTTAATAATATGCATGTAAAATTGCAGACCATATTCACGTATTGTAAATAGATGAAGTAAAGGTGTTCCGTTCCCTCTTTAGGTTTTACGGGAACATGTTAGGGTAATATGAGTGTAAGGGTATTCATTACATCTTAGACCTTCCCTTTCAGATAGCTAGTTGGTGCCACCTTTGTCTTTTACGAAATAGAAAGAATAAACTGAACAAATTATGTATATTTTAAAGAAACAAAAAACATTTAATATTTTAGAAGTTTTTTCTTTTACTTCCTTCGAATGTGTTGTAATATAAATGTAACAATTGTAATAATAATTACACTTTCGTTACATAATCATCCTAATAGGGATTGGAGAGAGAAAGTATGAATAAAATTTCGGGTATGCTATTATCGATCATCATTTTAATTTTCACTACATTGAGCACGGGTGCTACAGCACAAACCACTTCACAAAATTTATCTGACACGAATGCACTTAAAATTGCCGATAATGCCAGCAAGCATTTTTGGAATGCCTTACATGGTTACACCAACCGTCCATGCACACAAAAAACGTTTACCTATAAAGGCACCGAGTATTCTTACCTTTGCCAAGAATTCAATACAAAAGATAAATTGGTTACTTATTTAGGAGAAACTTTTACTAATAATGCTGTTGAAAAAGGATTAACAAACTATCGTTACATCACCTATAAAGGAAAATTAGCCCGACCTGTCGGCGACGGTGATGGAATGCTGGAATGGAAAAAAGCAAAAATTAAATTAATCCATCAAAAACAAAACGTTAGATCCTATAATCTAACCGTCCCTACAGTCGATGGAGATTCGGTCAAAAGATCGGTTACGTTTTATAAATCAGGAGCCACTTGGAAAGTGAATCAATTCGATGCCGTTCAATAACTTATAATCTGAATGCCCCCCAAATGTCGTCATCACATATGGGGGGCATTGTTTTGGTTTCTTCCTTTGAAATCGTAATAAACCCTTCCCTATCTGAAACATCACAAAACAGCAAGCGGTTGGGTTCACTCGTATTTTTTTAGAAATTCTTGCCGCCTCCGTTTCATTCCACTGAAAATGAAATGAAATTCTGTTTGCCCACAGTTATGGTAATTTATCCTTTAACGTTCCACTCTGGACTCGAAATTGATGCTTTTACTAGTGTATCCCTCTTCTTCGGCTTCTTCCTCATCCAATTCCCTGATTGTGAGCTGGACTTGGCGTGGACGAATTAGATGATGAGCATACGGAGAGGTAAAGCAAGAACTGCTCCAAGAACCAATAAAAAAGGGTTCGAATGGAAACCATTCTGACCCCTTTTTCAACGAAGCTCTATCTTAGCGAATTTTCGCTTTACGAAAGCCTTGATAGCTATCGTAGGCGGCAAAAAAGATGGCGATGAAAATGATCCCCCAATAAATCGAGGTACTCCATTCATCGATTGAAAATAGTGTTTTTTGATATGCAATGAATTCTGGGTTCAATAAATGTGGATTACTGATGATGACAATGAAAGTCAGAGTGGAAAACAGCTGGTAGAGGGCATGAAATAATGCTAGTTTCATCGTCCATCTTCTTAAAAATAATTTATAAATCGCCAACAGCCCACCTACGATAACAACTCCGGATACCAGCAGCCAATAGGAATTCAAAACCCCTTGATTGAATGTAGGGGTCACGAAAATGAGGCTGTCATTTCTGTTTTCATAGACGCCTAATAGGTTTGCTGCATTAAAGTAAAGGGCAGCGAATACAGAAAGTCCTAACAAACTTGCAAAAATCTCGACTTTTGGAATCGCTTTTTTCTTTGATATATTCGGAATATCTTTTAGGTTTTCCGGTGTCCATGGTTTCAAGTCTTTGGTTAAAGGCGACTGGTCTTTTGAAGTATCCAAGCGTTCAAAAATCGCAAACAAAACCGTTAACCAAAAGAATACTTGGATTCCTGTACTGACGATGCCCGCTATCCCTTGCCCGATCATGATGGCAATGCCTTCGATTACCGTTTTCTCACCAAATTCCCCAAATGCATTATCTCCAATTATGGCAATCAGTGATATGACAGCTGCGATTGGAAAAATCATTTTCAATAGACTGATATATACATCATAATAACGGGGTCCAATCAGGTGCATCGGCCGATCTCTATACCCGCTTGCCAGTGTAATCGGATCTCCTAATTTTACAAGGACCTCTTTCACGTCTTGCTCATTATAATCCTTCGGAAGCATATCTTCGATTGTAGAATGAAGCTCTAGAGCAATATCCTCCCGGCTTTTTTCTGGCAGCCTGCGAGTCACTTCCTGAATATAAAGTTCAATCAGCTCCATCTTCTTCCTCTCCTTTTAATAATATATATAGCTCTTGAGACGTTTTTTTCCATTCCTGTTTTAATTGAATGTAGATTTCTTCCCCATAATCACTCAATGAATAATACTTACGTGGTCTACTTTCAGATGTATCCCAGGAGCTTGTTACCAATTCTTGCTTCTCCAGGCGACGAAGCAATGGATACAATGTGCTTTGGTCAATCGTAATTCCAGACTTCTCTAAACGCTGGACAAGCGAGTACCCGTACTGGGGGGTTTTGAGCTGACTTAGAACGGCTAATGTTAAAGTGCCTCTGCGCAGCTCGGTTGTTAATGAATTCAGTAGCGTGCTCATCTCATCACCTCATCTCTATACTATGTGACATACACCATACTTTATACTATGCATCATACACTATTTTAGTTCTTAAACCAACATGAAAATAATAATATTTTCCATAACAAAAAAAGGAAGCGCCAAAGCTCCCTAAAATGAGACAAACCAAATAGGACGTCAGCCATGAGCTATGGCTCTTTGGGTAAGAACGCTATTACTGCGCTTTCTGAGGGAATGGCTCAAGCAAAAGGCACATGGATGAATACAGGGGAAGGCGGTCTGTCGCCATATCATTTAGCAGGTGGAGTCGATTTCTTGTTACCAACAGAGAGGGACTGTTTCGGATTTCAGCTGCCGCTGGTCTGGATTCACCAATCCATTTTCGCCCTGAGCATATTTGCTACAAGGACGATATGGGATTGTCACTTCATTTGACGACATCCTGAATGAAGTAAAGGGACAAATTAAAGCCAGTCAATGAAAAGCAACTGCAATTCTTGGCAGTTGTTTACATGCTTTCTTCCATCATTCAATCACTCAAATCAAATGGCTTGATAATACCAAATGCCATCACGAGTAAATTTTCTGCATTGGTCGTTCAAAAAGAGGTATTCCAGGTGTGCCAGCGTTTCGCCAACCGCAAACCTGGATTCGTGAATGGGTAGATCTCCAAATAGGATTTGACATCCTCTTTTTACTGTAATCGGCTCTTTCATTCTTTCATGAATGACTTGCAAACGGTCCTGATGGTGATCCAATAATTCAGTAATTCGTTGGTTCGCATTTTGAAACGGTTTTCCATGAGATGGGATGACATATTCAACGTCCAACTTTTGTATTTTTTTCAAAGATGTAAAAAACTCTTCCAATGGGTTACTGAAGCCTTTAAACCAGTAAGATATATTAGGAGAGATTTTTGGCAATATATGATCAGTTGAGAACAGAACACTATTTTCCTTGTTATATAGCGATATTAGGCCATCAGAGTGCCCAGGCGTGAAAATCACTTCATATTCGCATTTGCCAAATCGCAGGTGCATCCCTTCTTCAAGGTGATGGTTGACCGTAGGATATGGTTTTACTTGTGGCATAAAGCTGCTTTCGTCACTGGATAAGGCCGTGGCTATGTCGTCCTCCAATCCACATGCATTATAATTCTTTTTAAGGAGATTAAGCGAATCTGCTTCCCAATACGTTTTTCCCGCTTGTTCATCGACTTGTGTCATCCAAACATCTGCACCAGTTAATTGTTGCAAGACTCCTGCATACCCAAAATGGTCTGGGTGATAGTGGGTGATGATAATATTTTTAATAGCATGTTTTTCAATAATTGGATTCCATATTCCCCTGGTCGTGTCATTATTTAATCCCGTATCAATGATTGTCCACCCTTTTTCACCTTCTGCTAGGAAACAATGAACATGGTCCAGCCTAAAAGGCAAAGGAATGGTAATTTGAGTAACTTTCAATTCATTCAGCAAGTACAACTTCCCCCTCCCGTTGTAGCTTTCAATATCACTTTTTTAAAGCGAGTACGTATAAAATCACTAAATATATCAATTCGACAAATTCCCTGTACTTCCTCTATCCAACTTTTACATTTTACGCTACGCAAAAAATCTGGCCGCATCGATTTAGTCCTCGGAATGTAAAAGGGCGTTTATGCCTCATATGGACATGGACAACGAATAACAGACAAGACTACGAGGAGGCTAATAAAGATGGAATCAAGTGGCTACCCTCCTTGAAACAAATGAAACTATCTTTGTTATAAGGCTCCTCTTACCCCGATAATAGCACGATCCGCTTTGCACAATTCATAAAAATTTGCCCTGATAGGATTAACGTATCCATGCGCGGGTATGTTAAGAGCATATGTCTATTTACACGAAGGTCGATGCTGAAAATATTTCAACACGTATGAAGTAGGGGTTGATTTTTAGAGGAATGATCATCCACCTTAAGCACCCCTGTTTTATTCCTTTCATAAATGGATCAGTTGCAGCCTGACTAACATTTAGATAGGGGGATTTTATGTCATTTTTGATCACCATGCTCGGTTTATTGGTTTCTACAATACTCGCTACAATAATGAATGCCAAATGGCCCCGTATCCCATTACCGATTTATCAGATATCCGCCGGAGCAGTACTTTCCTTACTGCCGTTTCACTTATCTTTGGATTTCCATTCGGAATTATTCATGATTTGTGTCATTGCCCCACTCCTCTTTACCGAAGGAAAAAATACGTCCCGTAAAGAAATGCTTGAATTGCGTAAGCCTATTCTGTTATTGGCTTTTGGGCTAGTCTTTGTGACTGTTTTTGCTGGAGGTTTTTTTATCCACTGGCTGATACCGGATATGCCGATGGCCATCGCTTTTGCTTTAGCGGCAACGATAACCCCTACGGATGCTGTAGCAGTCCAATCGATTACAAAGGGCTTGAAGCTGCCGGGCAATATGCTCCCGATCCTTGAAGGTGAATCACTTTTGAATGATGCCGCAGGAATCGTTGCTTTTAAAGTGGCCATGGCAGCTGCGTTAACAGGTGTATTTTCCGTAAAAGATGCTTCGCTCAATTTTATCTTTGTCGCCATTGGCGGGATCTTCATCGGTCTTCTTTTGGGTTATTTAATCGTTAGATTGCGATTGTTTTTACGGGTTCAAGGGCTTGAAGAAATCCCCATGTCCATCGTGATGGAGGTCATTACCCCTTTTGCCATTTATATGGCCGCTGAAGAATTCCATGTTTCCGGTATATTAGCGGTAGTATCCGCAGGTGTCATTCATGGCATCGAGCGGGATCGACTTCAAAATACAACAACGAAATTGCAAATTGTCTCAACGAATACATGGTCGGTACTAGGATATTTATTGAATGGGCTTGTGTTTACATTATTAGGATTCATGTTGCCGAGCGTCTATCGGGAAATCGAGTCCAACTTAAATAGAGGTTCCCTTTTCGGAATAAGTGTCTTGATCGTTCTGTTATTATTGGTGATCCGTTTTATTTGGGTATACATCTTGCATGATACGTTCACCAAGAATAGGGTCAATCCATTGGAACAATTCATTATGTCCCGGATTCATAGGGAAGATAACAAAGTCAGCGATGATAAAAATGTAACTAGAACACGGTATGCACTCTTGACATCAGTTGGCGGCATCCACGGAACCATAACCTTGGCTACCGCTTTATCCATCCCTTATTTCATGCCGGATGACACTTCATTTCCGATGCGCAATACAGTTTTGTTTATCGCAGCATGTGTCATTTTGTTAAGCGTCCTATTGGCAACAGTCATCTTGCCGATGCTTGTAAAGGCACCAGCTGAATCAATAGATGAACGGCTAACCTTGGATGAAGCTTATAAAATCGTGTTGAACAAAACGATTCATCAGTTGAGCAAAGAGGCCAACAGCGATAATCAGAAAGCCGTTTATCAAGTGATGGATGAATTGAATGAACAACTGATCGATTTGGAGCGAGGCATTACGGATAGACCGGATAATAAGACGATACAGGATTTAGTCAAGCTAGGGGCGAATACCGAATTGAAAGTCGTTTCTGGATTAGTCGAAAAAGGAGCTATATCGGAAACGGCCTTCGAACTATATAAAGTTTATATTTCAAGAACGTTGAATTACGTGCAAAAATCATTTCTGCAAAGAGTTTGGCTTTCCGTGCAGGCCATCCTTTTCAAGAAAAAACTAAATGTCAAATGGGATAAAAAATGGGAAGCAAAATTAGAGAAATCCCTCGATAATAACGCGGACCTGATTCAGGAATTCCGTCAAGCGCAAAAAGAAGCAGCCAAGGCCGCCATTTCATTGATCAAACAACAAACTGAGCCAGAAAATCGCCATGAAGTGATGCTTGTCATCCAAAGATATAACCGGTACTTGAATCCATTTCCAACATTAACTGAAAAGGAAACAAACCGTTTACAAGAAATGGTAAGTCATTTTCAGTTGAACGCGATGCAAATCGAACGGGATATCATTCAGCAAATGGTGGAAGATGACCGAATATCCTCCAAAACAGCAACTGAGCTTAGACAAAACCTGATCTATGATGAAATGATCATGATGCAAAATTGATTATATAAGAAAAAAGCATCATGAGGTTCGATAAGAAAAACCCTGCCATTCATCATCCGTGATGTGGCAGGGTTTTTCGCTTTCAATCTAGCTTTGCTTAAACGTTCTCCGTAACTCCTGTGAATTGGTTTAAGAACGAAAGTATTTTTTGATAGACGGCAATTTCATTTTCTTTTTTTGAAAATCCATGTCCTTCATCTTCCAGAAGCATATACTCAACAGATCTTCCTTTTTCCTTCAAAGCTTTCACGATTTGATCCGATTCCTCTTTGACGACACGCGGATCATTTGCTCCCTGGATGACAAGCATGGGCTTATTCATGGAATCCAAGTAAGTGATAGGCGAGTACTCGATTAATTTCTCCCGATCTTTTTCCGGATTTCCTACCCACTGATCCATGACTGGCTTCCAGTCTTCAGGAACGGAATTGATGAATGAAAATAGATTGGAGGGTCCAAAAATATCGACTACCGCCTTAAAATAATCGGCATGACGGCCATGTAACAGCAGGGCCATATACCCGCCAAAGCTTCCGCCCATCAATAGTATGTTCCCTTTTTGTGCATAACCTTGCTCGATCAGCCAATCGAGGCCAGCTACATTATCCATGCGTGGTCCATTTCCCCAATCACCTTCTACCATTTTCATGAATTCCAAGCCATAACCAGTCGAACCGCGGAAGTTCGGTGCAAAAATACTATATCCGTTATTCAGGAAAAACTGAAAAGAGGCTCTGAAAAATTCACGTTCGGCTGCTTGAGGCCCGCCATGAGGCCAGAAAATGACTTCACCATTATCATTTTCCTTTTTTGCCCGAAAAAATAACGATTCGATCTCCAAGTTATCAAACGTACGGTACTTGATAATGTCCGGTTCAACCAATTCATTGGAATCGACACCTGGCACTGTATACTTAGTTAATGATACCCACTCATCACCCGTTTTTTTATAAATATTATGTGGCTTGGTTGCGCTCATTCCAGATAAGTAGAGTGCACCTGATTTTGCCACCTCAAGTTTTACAATGACACTGCACGGAATAGGGATGTTGCTCCAATTGCCATTTTGCAGATCAAGCTCGTATAAATGATCGACTACACCTTTCTCGCTCGCAACCAATAACAGCTGTAGCTCCTCATTATATTTAAGCATCGTAAAACTTTCATTTTCCAATTCTTTTATCTTCGTAAATTGGTTAGTTTCTAGATTGAAAGAGGCCAAATAAGTAAAATCGGAATCATAATCCGTCAATAAATATACCAATGAATCCGAGACGAAAACACCATGGGTGACTGTATGTTGTTTCTCAGATGGAGGAGTAAGCAACATATCCTTGCTTCCACACTTCGCATAGAGAAGGGAATATGTATTTGCATAGTGTTTGTGGTAAAGATAGGTTTTTTCATCGGGACTGAAACCGATGATATAGGTTGCCGCATCTTCCCCCTCGAGAATTTGCGTTTCCTGTCCTGATTCTAAGTCTAAGCAATAGGAATTTAGAAAGGACGGGTTTCCTCTCGACGTCGTGTAATACAGCCTTTGGCTGTCATTTGATAAAATCGGCATGAAATTTCGCGTGTTTTCATGATGGACAATCGCCTTCATCGCTCCGCCTTTCAAGGGAATCCCATAAAACTGGGTGTTTTCATTCCCGTCTTGATCAAAACCAGCAATGATGAACCGGCCTTGCTTATCAAATAATAGTTCTTGGCAGCTTTGATCAATGGATGTAAGCGGATATGGAAATGAGTTTGGTAAATCCATTCCCCACAAATTATACTTACCGCTCAAGTTCGTACTGAAAACCAGCTGTTTTTCATCCGGTCTTACTATAAAATCGCCGATCGAAAATGTTCGTAAAAACTGCTCAACATCAGGTTTTGGAAAAGTGATCATCGTTTAAAACCCCCTTTTTTCAATATATTGAATAATCCAATATCAATTATACCATATTTTACCTTACTATAATTAAATGAATGTTTTCCAGCTACTTCGAATTCAATCAACGCCTTGCATCTTAGATCACGATCTAATGCTTTCTCCTTGCATGTTGGTTTACAAAAAAGTGCCTGCCGACAATTCGATTCGATTCAGAGCAAACATGAAGCCTTGTTTATCGATTCTGTCCGTGAACGAGTAGAACGGATTTCGAAGTGGAGAGAAAAAGCACGCCTTAGGTCAGGCAAAATCAATCAATATACCTTTTTGCTCCTGCATATTCCTCACCATAACCTGATGTATTTATTTCATCTATTCTTACATGGGTAGAGCTGTTTGGTGAGTGGATCATTTTATCATCACCGATATACATTCCGACATGATGGACCTTCCCTTTCCCATTATCATGGGCAAAAAATAGTAAGTCGCCTGGTTTGAGGTTCTCTCGTTCTACCTTTATTCCATGTTGTGCTTGAATTGAAGAGTCCCTAGGAATCGTTATACCATTGGCATGATACATGGTATAAGTAAAGCCGGAGCAATCGTAGCCAAACCCGGACATTCCTGCCCATAGGTAAGGCAGTCCTAGAAATGCCTTACCGGATTGTACAATGTCATCACCTGTAGGGTACGGTATTCGACTCTCCTCTTTATGGAGTGAAACGTCTTTCTTATTCATCCATTTCACTCCATCACCTGGTGTCATCACCTTTACTTTATCCTTTTTCACCTGTAACAGCGGGAGGCGGGTATCGAAGCTGACTTCCATGAATTTCGACCGATGATTCGAATCTTTATAAAGCCAAGCCTTTGGTGCGTTTACAAGGGCAAATCCCCTTTTATACTGCTTCTCGAAGGTTCTGGCATTCGTTAATTGGTCCTTTGGCATCCAACCTGGATATCCTGCCTCATTACGAGGTGTCGGCTGATCGGCAACGGCTACTTTTACCCATTCACCCCGCTCTTCAATGATGGTCACTTTCGAGCCGTACAAGGCTTGTGTTTCCAGATTGCCGACAAGCCATAATTTGTCTTCATAATTCATCGCATCAAGCCAGTCTTCCAATTGCACGGGATTCGATGCCGAAGGCGCATCTATATCCCTTAATAGTCCCGGTTCGGTCCAAAGGGTTGCGACAGCTACATCAACATAAGCGGTTTTCTCCTTCTCTCTTGCACTAGCATCATGGGGATTGAATACGAAAAGACCTAGGGTAAAGAAAGATAAGATTAAAAGGGTAACGTCTTTAGTTCTAATCAAAATGATCATCCTCCCAAAAATATATTATTGAATGAAAGAGGGGTTCCTCTTAATTCCAAGTCCAGGTCGATCGGCAATGATGATTTGATCGTTGATGAATTGAATTCCTTCAAAAGGCTCATTCTTAATCCATAATGGTGCATCTAAGTCGATTTTTGTGATATTAGGATGGGCGATTGCCAAATGAGCTGCGGCCGCTACACTTACCTGTGCCTCCATCATGCTGCCAATCATGCATTCGACTCCGGCTGCTTCCGCCAAATCAGCTATTTGAAGGGCCCTTCGGATGCCTCCTGTTTTCATTAATTTAATATTAAGCAGATCAACCGCCTTTTCATTAAGGAGCCTCAAGGCATCGCGCGGCGAAAACAAACTTTCGTCAGCCATAATCGGTACATTGACGCTCCTTTTTATTTCTTTTAACCCTTCAATATCATGGGCTTGCACGGGCTGTTCCACCAACTCAACATTCAGCTTCCTATCCTCAAATTCATGAATGATGGAAATCGCTTGTTTTGATGTCCATCCTTGATTGGCATCAATCCTGATACTGACGTGTTCGCCAACAGCAGCACGAATGAGGGAAACCCGATCCACATCACTCCGCCAATCTTTCCCCAGCTTTATCTTCAACGTGGAAAAACCATTTTGAATAATAGGTAATGCGGCCTTTACCATTGCCTCAGGTTCATCTAGACTGATGGTCATATCGTTTTTCAAAGTATTTGATTCACCGCCAAGATATTGAAACAACGGGAGCTGCCACCTTTTACTGACTGCATCATACAAGGCGATCTCCACTGCAGCTTTTGCACTTGTATTGCCTACGCAAGTTTGTTGGATTAATCGAGACAACGCATTGATATTCTCAATGTCGCGGCCGATCAAGTTTGGCGCGATGACTTCTTCAATGATGGTGACGATCCCGCCAGTCGAATCACCGGTGATGGCAACAGTCGGAGCCGCCCCTCCCAGGCCTTCCGTTCCATCTTCCAGCAATACCGAAACCAATATATGTTCAATTTCCGTTGCTGTCCGCAACGCCGTCTTGAATGGCTTTACAAGCGGATATGCTTCCACTGAAACTTGTAAACTCACTATCTTCATCAAACAACATTCCTTCCTTAAAAGCTTGAGAGTATATATGATGTAATAAGCCCAAAATAGGTACCATTTGCCGGTTTTTCTATGCTCCCTCTTGCCCTGAATGCACAAATTGTAAAACCCTGCAAAAAAACCAGCTGCCAAAGAGAGCTGATGTCCTCTTTAACAGCTGGATTTCAGTTGCGAATAACAAAAGAAGCAGCTAAAGCTTATTAAGTTGCCGATATTTTATGCTCGCATTCCTTAAAGCGACAGTCAGTGCTTTCTGAGAGGAACCAAAATACCGTCTCTTGATTTCTTCCTCCAATTCATCGGTTTGAAGGATCGATTTACCGGCAAATATGGAGTGAATGAACCGCGCTGTGAGCGATATGGTGGTCGAGCATTCCACGTCGACAATATCATGTGTGTCACGATCAATGATGAAGCCGATAAAAAAGCAGTTAAACTGTTGCATGATGGGATTATTGGAAGCAGCCTTGGCTTCGCCAACAATATATATCGTACTTTGATGAAACATATTTTTTGTTCCTCCTGCCATTACAGATATCATAACAGGTATAAATAGGGTAGCTATTACAATATGAAATGGTTACACCCATTGTAATATAGGCTGACTGCACTCGACAATATATTTTGAAAATTCAGTCCTTTCGGATTATAGAAGAAAAAACAGATTGATTAGGCTCATACTTAGCATACCAGATTGTACAGCGGTTATAATCGATGAAATTGGTTGCTGCATTGTTTTTACGATTCCAATAGTGTTCCTCCATATCCACCGTACTGATCATAACAGTACGCCCGGAGAATTTAACTCCGCTATTCCATCGGCTGCCCATGCACAATCACAAGGGCTGAGAATATTTGCACGGTCTAAAAGCTTAGGCCACCACCTTATTTGTCTTGAAGCTTAAGGACCGTTTCCAATAGGACATTGACTCCTTTTTCACAATCCTCCCAAGTGGTCAGCTCTTCTTCACAATGACTTTTGCCGTTGATGCTTGGAACGAAAACCATTGCTGTCGGGATATAACTAGCGATAAACTGGGCGTCATGTCCGGCTCCACTAACCATCCTTTTATAAGGCAGCCCTAATGAAAGGGTCGATTGTTCAAGCAAGTCACAAATTGATTTGTCGAACCAAACCGTATTCCTGTCCCATAATTTTTTTACTTGGATGTCACAGCCACTTTCCGTGCCATTGGTTGCAAAACCTGCAATGATCTCCTCAACCTGTTTGATGACCTTTGGGTCCTTATGTCTTGCTTCTAGAGAAAATACCACTTTGTTGGGGATGACGGTATGGATGTTAGGAAAAACATTGACCCTTCCCATCGTGAATACCAGCTCGTCATGAATCATCGCTAACTTTTGCCTTGCCTCCATGATCAGGCTATTGGCAGTGAAAAAGGCATCTTTTCTCATATTCATCGGAGTGGTTCCAGCATGATCGGACTCCCCGGTGACTTCAATCTCATAACACACCATCCCCAGGACACATTCAACGACTCCTATCGTTAAAGATTCTCGCTCAAGGATGGGCCCCTGTTCAATATGCAGCTCTAAAAATGCAGTCGCTTCTTTTAAACGCACTGCTTCATCCCCTGCATAGCCAATCGCATGCAAAGCGTTTTCGAAGGTAGCTCCTTCACTATCCGTCTTTTTCAGCATCAGCGATTTTTCGAATTTACCGGAGAGAACGCCCGATGACATCATGGAAGGTTCAAACCTGGCTCCTTCTTCATTAGTGAAATTGACGATCATTATCGGGATTTCAGGCTGGATATTATTTTCCACTAAAGTCCGAACGACCTCGAGGCCGGCAGCCACACCCAAGATCCCATCAAACCTACCGCCCTTTTTTACAGTATCCATATGTGAACCCATCACAATGGGCGGTTTGTATTCAAGCCCTGCAAGGGTCGCATAAATATTTCCCATATCATCTACCTGAATCGCCATCCCCAATTCCTTGCAGCATGAGCAAAAATAATCACGGACTAACCGATCCTCCTCGGAAAGAGATAATCTTGTAACTCCGTTGTTTTCCGTGCGTCCAAAATCGGCAAACCTCTCGAGCGTACGACTCAGCCTATCCCCATTTATTAATACCCTTTGTTTTTTCAAAGCGAATATCCCCCTTTATATAATCAACCAGCATTCCACGCACCTTTTTTCCTGAAACCCCATTAAATTGTTTGAACATTCAGTTTCTTATAGTTTCATTCTATCTATTATTTATTGTGAAATCACTAGACAAATCGTTAATATTTTTATCGATTTG
This sequence comes from Peribacillus muralis, assembly GCF_001439925.1. Lineage (GTDB taxonomy): Bacteria > Bacillota > Bacilli > Bacillales > DSM-1321 > Peribacillus > Peribacillus muralis. Next base: position 23,832 of record NZ_LMBV01000027.1, on the reverse strand, counting down.
TTATACCTTTCATCTAATTATGTCTTGTTTAAATAATGAAAAGGGGACATAAGCACAGCTGCGCTTATATCCCCCGAAATTCCATTTTTAGTTCTTCTCACCTTCATCCAGCCTCCCGAATATGCCCACAGTCAAATACTGTTTATCTTCATTAAAATCCCATGGCCAATATCGAAGGGTTAATTTACTTTTATCGACTTCTTCCATAAAAGCTTTTAAGCCAATCAATGCAGCTCCATAGCCTAAGTTGGCTGCTAAGGAAAAAATGGCATTAATCCCTTCGTTGATGGTATCGCTATATTCAGGCTCAATCTTTGAAATATCCGACCAAGTAAGATAAAATCCATTTTGCTTGATACATTTGGATAAGGAGTGACTCAGTGTACGTACGATCTCATCCCTTAAATCCAAGAACCCCTCTTTTACCTGTTCCATCTCGTTTTCCTCATAGTTGGCTCCGTGCACAGCTAGCAAATCCATGGCCCAATTATAAAAAAGCTGAGTGTAAATCGCAGAAGTTGCTACAATGTCAAAATCATGATAATAGTTAGAGAAAACATGTTCAGAAAGCTGGCCCAGCCGATTTTCAGTATCCTTTACATACTGAATGATCACCTCTGCCTCTTCACCCCGATTCAACATCGAGGATAGATTTTCATCAAAACCCATTGTATCGAGGCCAGTAACATTAATTTTAACAAGCTGGATTTTTTTTCGAACAAGCTCTGGCAAATCCTTTATACCGTTTTCCATACTATCCTGATCTATATCAAATAAATAGATCGAATGGCATCGAGCTGCAAGATATTCCAAATCTAGATCATCGCAATTCCCAGCACCAATGATCGCCACTTTTTCAACTATCGGTTCCTTTGAAAAAACGGCTTCGAATAATCGTGTAACTTGGAGACGGTGCTGTTTCCACCTTATCTTTCTCCATTCATCTCGATCATGATTCATGTCCCTTTGAAAAGTTTCCAAGTAAATCGCTCCCTTTACGGTACGTTCCATTTAAATATAGTATCAAAGTATCCCAATAATGTGGTAACGAAAGGTGAACCTAGATCGTTTTATCATGAGTGAAAATGGACTCGTCCATTTAAAAAGCAGGCACCTTTTTCAAAAAAAATTTATTCTTTATAAAATAGCAAAAAATTTACAAGAATCTCTTATTGCAACAGACTCACCAAATAATGCACCACTTGTGAAAATAGTTCATTCCTCGCCGTTACACTTAGTCTTCCGAACATCTCTTCGGTCTTTTATCGGAATTTTTCTCATTCCCCCAACGGGTAAAAACCAGGATAATCTTTTAACTTATGAGATTATGAAAGCATCAACCTTTATTCATTTGGTTTGAGCAAATATTCACAAGTTGCTTCGACTTAAAGCTCCTATTCTTCTGACTCTATATCACTTCCTTGCTTTTCGACATGAATGCCTCCTCGTTCCATACATATTTCTAAATGTATTCATTAATGAAAAAATGCCTGAAAATCGTTATGCCAGAAAAGTGAAATGACTAGAAAAATCAGATTTTTTTCGTAATTCTTATTATATTCCAATAAATTTTTACAATCTTCCCACGATTTTTCACAGTCATTGCATCAATTTCTGAATAAAATCAGTCGTAAATTTTTGTTCACGCACTTTGTAATATATATACCTTTGTTAGATTTGGAATAAAATGAAACAATCATCCTAGTTGTTCCATCCCTTTCAGGAGTAGTATTTCTCCTTACTTTGTCCAGTTTTCCACTTTATTTCCCTTGTTGTCGCTAATCTTAAAACAGGGAATTCAACCTATGGATGTCACCCTTTTCCCAATCGTATAAATATTCAAAAAAATGTCGAGTTGAGTCATCGATCCTTTTACCCTTATACTAGGGGAGAAAACTGAAAGGGGAGAATCATACATGAAGAAAGAAATTTCAATAATTGGAGTCCCAATGGATCTTGGCCAGACTAGAAGAGGCGTCGATATGGGCCCTAGTGCCATCAGATATGCAGGATTGAGCGAGAGACTTGAAAACCTCGGCTATACAGTTCGTGATGAAGGAGATATAAAAGTAGAAATACAAGAAAGAGCACATAATGATTCAGACACAAATTTAAAGAACCTGCAGGATGTTGCAGAAGGTAATGAAAAACTGAGCCAAAAAGTGGCTGAAGTCATCCAATCGAATCGCTTTCCTCTAGTATTGGGTGGAGATCACAGCATTGCCATTGGCACATTAGCCGGTTTAGCTAAGCATTCCGAAAACTTAGGTGTCATTTGGTATGATGCACATGGCGATTTAAACACAGCGGAAACCTCGCCATCTGGAAATATTCACGGTATGTCCCTGGCAGTAAGTCTAGGCCTTGGCCACCCTGCTCTTACTAACATTGGCGGATACTCCCCAAAAGTCAAACCTGAGAATATCGTCATCATTGGTGCCCGTTCATTGGACCAAGGTGAAAAGGAGTTAATTAGAGAAAAAGGGATTAACGTTTATACCATGCATGAGATTGATAGAATGGGTATGACAAGAGTAATGGAAGAATCGATTGCCTACCTGAAGGAACGTACGGAGCATGTACATTTATCTCTAGATCTTGATGGACTTGATCCAGATGATGCACCCGGAGTAGGAACACCTGTAATGGGAGGAATCAGCTACCGAGAGAGCCACCTAGCGATGGAAATGCTGGCTGAAGCTAATATCATTACATCTGCCGAGTTTGTAGAAATCAACCCAATTCTGGACGAGCATAATAAAACGGCTGAAGTGGCAGTTGCTTTAATGGGCTCATTGCTTGGAGAAAAGTTATTATATGGAGCAGAAGATCACTTTATTAAAGCTGATTTACTGGAAGAAGTTAAGTAAGTGTCATTCACTAAAAGACAATCTATAGGAATATAGTAAGCTTTCATTCATGGATTATCCATTGAAAAAGCCCACGCTACGTAAGGATGCTTGATGCTTGAGCATAGAAGGATCAAACTTTTCATCCCTGATTTCCTGACGCTTGGCTTCCTTTTCTTTATTGATCGGCGCTATCGATATGATTTCTGCACCGGAATCGCGTTCACTGTCCGAAATGCAGAAGTGATTTCTTATCCGAGGGAATTCAACAGCAACTTAGATACAAAAAATCAAGCTTTTACACATGTGCATGGAAAAACACATATTCCCTAATACCGTCCTAACATAAATGAAACCGTTTGCACCCATCAGGTAAAGGAGTTTTTCAATGAAAACAGCAGAATATCAACCAAATGAATTAAAACGGAGCATGAAAGCCAGACATTTATTCATGATTTCTATCGGGGGATGTATTGGTACGGGCTTTTTCATAGGATCAGGCTACACCATTCATGAAGCAGGAGCCCTAGGTGCGATCCTCTCGTACATAGTCGGCGGTTTCATCATGTATTTAACGATGTTGTGTTTAGGTGAACTATCCGTTGCAATGCCGGTTGCCGGTTCATTTCAAACATACTCGACCAAATTCATCGGTCCTGGGACCGGCTTTGCCATAGGATGGCTATACTGGCTAGGTTGGGCCGTAACCGTTGCCTTGGAATTTCTGGCAGCAGCACAGCTTATGCAAAGGTGGTTTCCTGAATCGCCCGTGTGGATGTGGTGTGCAGTCTTCGCGTTGCTCATATTCATGCTCAACGCTTTATCGGCAAAAGCCTTTGGTGAATCGGAGTTTGTTTTTTCAAGCATCAAGGTATTGGCCATCATTCTGTTCATCGGAGTTGGCGGTGCAGCCATGTTTGGTCTCATTGATATGAAGGGCGGACAAGAAGCGCCGTTTTTCTCGAATTTTTTCTCTGAAGGTCTATTCCCGAATGGCATATCCGCCCTGCTTATCACGATGATTACAGTGAACTTTTCTTTCCAGGGTACAGAGTTAATCGGAATTGCTGCAGGTGAAAGTGAAAATCCGGAAAAAGTCATACCTAAATCCATTAAACAAACGGTATGGAGAACGCTTTTCTTCTTTGTTCTTTCTGTAACTGTACTCTCTGCTTTGATTCCAAGAGAAAAAGCGGGAATCGCTGAAAGTCCTTTCGTTGTCGTCCTGGATAGTATCGGCGTTCCGTATTCGGCTGACATCATGAACTTCATCATTCTGATTGCACTATTGTCGGTCGCCAATTCCGGTCTTTATGCTGCGACACGTATGCTGTACTCGCTATCAAGGGAAGGCATGGCAAGTCCTAAGCTCGGCATGGTAAATAAGAGAGGCGTTCCACTCAATGCGTTACTTATCACCCTTGCCATTGCTGGACTATCTTTACTTTCCAGCTTCATCGCTGCAAAAACCGTATTTGTTTTTCTTCTCTCCCTGGCAGGTTTAGGGGCGCAAATTGGCTGGATAGCCATCGCTGCGTGCCTTCTCGCTTTTAGAAGGGCCTATAAGCGCCAAGGAGGAAAAATAGAAGATATCAAATTTAGAGTACCATTATATCCGTTCATACCTATATTAGCTTTAATAACAAACTGTATCGTCATGATCAGTTTGGCATTTGTTCCTGAGCAGCGTATGGCCCTATATTGTGGCGGAGCATTCTTCATTGGTTGTTATGTGGTTTACCACTTTAAAGTAAAGAAATCCAAGAAAGCGGATACAACTCAACAAGAAGTGCAATTGACCGAGGGTAAAAAAATGGTCATTTAACACCACTATAAGGAATGAAAGAAGTCAACCCTTGATTGTTCATTGCTTGGTTTCTCTCATTCGCTTCAGATATTAAAAAGAAGAAGTAACCTGGATGCTTACGCACATAAGGTTACTTCTTCTTTTTGTGATATCCGGCTGTTTCCATCCGTTTTGAACATGCTGGGATGCTAACGTGTATATTAATAGGAGGAAAATCATCTATAACGTGTTGCGTTAGCCTTCGAATTTGCTTACCAGGACGCGTATCCTCCGCAGGAGTCTCGCACACCTGCTCTGATCCAATTTGTTTTAACTTTTAAAAGAGCCTCCCCACCTTAATCTGTGCGCTTGTATCACATGAAAATATATTGAAGAGCCAAACAAGACTGTGTATAAGCTAAGCTTTATAAGGTTACCTTTGCCTAACGTCGGAGTTTTTAAATTCTAAAAACTACTTCATTCGAATCGATTAGTTTTATTTTTTGCATATTCTTTCAATCTAGGCAGAATGGGCTCCAAAATTTCCTTGGCTATGTAATCTGTTTCCAATCCAATGAAGCGACTGCCTTCTAATTCGACAGATCTTGCTTCTTTTGGGTCATTGCAGAAAATGAATGATATGATACCACTATCTTCCACCATGTCGACATATTTAAATGCGATGTCATGCCTCGAAAGGCAGCTTTCAAATGCAATGCACAATTCATCTATGTTTGCTGGACTAATAGATGTGAATTTCATAATGATCATCCCCTCTGCTACAGGATAGCAAAATAAACCTTCAAATACAAAGTGTGATTCTTTTTTTAATTTCATTCAGGGATAATCAGTATTTTCATAGCGATAATCGACGGATGTATCACTTCGAACGGAGCTCCTTATGAATATTCCATGGCATGTCTCATATCTATATACAAACACCTTGTTAGGAGTGGGCCAACATGAAGTCTTTTTATAAAGGGACGCTCATTTTGATAGTTGCAGCGTTTTTCGGGGAGTGTATCGAGTTTTTGGTGAACATGATCCTAGCCAGGGAATTACACGAAGAGGGCATGGGGTTATATATGTCGCTACTGCCCATTTTCTTTTTGATATATGTGATTGCCAGCCTTGAATTACATATTTCCATATCAAAATTCGTTGCCGAAAATAAACAGGCATTGCACTATAACCTGATCATCCATGCCCTTAAAATGGCTGTAGTCGTCGTCTTGATCATGTGTGTAGTCATGCCGTTCATCCTTTCTTATTCATCCATGATGGACCGTTATCATCCTTATGTTAAATGGCTGCTCATTACCTCGATACCAATCGTCGCCTTTTCTTCCATTGCGAGAGGGTATTTCATGGGTGTCCAACAAATGGGGAAAATCGCCTTTTCCAACTTTTTAAAAGATATCATTCAATTCGGTTTACTTTTCTTCATTTTCAACTTATTTCACTTTAACCAAGAAAAGTCCCTATTAATGGCATTTTTTGTATTGATCGGCAGTGAGTTCATCGTTTTTCTATATTTGGTCAACCTGCTGATACTGCAAATGCGTATCATGGGGCGAGGAACGAACTCACGCACAACCGGTAAACATGCTCGCCAAACGTTATTGGCGGTATCGCTCCCGACCATGGGCTTAAGGATTTTCCATGCGATAACGAATGCGATACAGCCATTTTTGATTCATGCGGCACTTCTCTCGGCAGGCTTCGGGGCGGTCGTGGCAACTGAGCATTTCGGGATGCTAACGGGTGTTGCGATGACCATCGGCTTCTTTCCGGCTTTTATCGCGCATTCCCTAATGATCATGCTCATACCGAATGTTTCGAACGCGCACAAAAATCAGGACAAGGAAAAGTTGAGGATATTATTGCAGAAATCGATGTCTTTTACAGTGTTGTATGGGGTCCCTGCGGTGTTTTTCATTTATTTCTTTGCCGAACCATTGACCTCACTCTTTTTTTCATCAACCTCTGCAGCATATTATTTAAAATTATTATGTCCTTACTTCCTTTTTCATTTTTTTGTCATTCCCATGCAAGCCTATCTTATCGGGTTAGGTTTAGTGAAAGATGCTTTCATCCATACCGTATGGTCCCATATCGTCGCCTTCTTAATGATGTATTTCCTAGGTTCTCAGGCTTCACTAAATATGGGAGGCATCATCTTAGGAATGAATACAGGCGCCGTATTATTAACTCTCATGCACTATGTGACCATCTGCAAAAAAATCGGGATAAGCATCTTATTGACGAAATCCAGTTCGATTTCCATAAAGTGATGGACTGTTACTCATTATCATCCACCCACTTTTCCTAAATACATGAATCAACATCGCTTTTGTTAGAAGTGGCGAAACTTCGTAAAACGCCTTATCAAAAATGTCATGCATTTTTGATAAGGCGTTTTAAAGTATTTCCGCAATATTTTCATGGCTAAGCTGGTGTGAAATCCTTTACCTGTTTAGGCAAAAAGCGATTAATATAGGGGTCATTACATGCCTACTGTGACACCTTTTTAAGGATTGACGATAAAAATATTGAGCCTTTTCCTGTACATATCAGCTTAGTTGCTGTATATTTCAACATACTTGGGTAATAATCAAGTAAAATGGTTTAATGTAACCATACAATAGTAATGGAGTGATTTCATGAGTAAAGCTAAGGCGAAGAGTGGTACGGGTAAAGGGACGGGCACAGGAACGGGCAAGAAGGGCTGGAATCGTTGGAAAACGGGCGCCAACAAGAAAAAAAGCGCAAAGCCTTACGTGAGTAAAGGAGTCAAGCATTCCAATGACTCTAAATCTACAGGCAACCCGACTGGTGAAAATTCGGATAAATAAAGGGTATTGTTTAATGTCCTTCTGTTCCATATTCTCATACAGGCAATTATAAATCTGTATGAGAGACATGGGTCCAATCATACATACTATTAAAAAGACACTCCTCATACCGGTAGTGTCTTTCGTGTTTTTACGTGTTATTCATTTGATTTGGCTCTTCGTTTTGATAGCATTGATTTTTTTCGGTGAAAACTCTGTGCGAAATCCGTTTGTGGCTTTTTTGACGGAGTCTGTCACGGAATGAATTGCTTCCCCAACATCCTGTGCGGAATCCAATAGCGGTTCCACCGTTTTCATTTTCGCTTTCACATCGTCTGTGATATCGTTTGCCGTTTGTAATAATTGTTTCGATTCACCCGATAAATCGTGGATGGCATTTCTCACTTCAACCAATGTTTTATTGGCTTCTCCTATCGTCACCATGCCCTTTTGAAGTGTAGCAATCAAAAAAACGACGAGCCATAGGAACGCTAAAGCGATTGCAGCGACACTATATTCAATAATCATGATTAAAGCTCCCCCTCTAAATTTCCATATTGATTGGTATTGTTCGGATATGTTAGTGGATCCCGGGGTGACTTGGTTTTTTTATGATGCCAGCTTATTTAAGCTTAATTTGAACGCCCTCTGATTCCGCTTGCGGTGGCGCTGTTGGAGTGCTTAAACGGTCTTTCGTTGCATCCAAACTTGCCTCTTTCATGGAATGGGTTACATTATGAATCATTTCCCCAACATCTTGAGCCGATTCTAGCAAAGGATTGACATTTCCCATCTTCCCTTTTACATCTGTTGTTAATTGATTGGCAGAGTGGATCAATTGTTTGGACTCATCCGTCAATCCATGAACGGCATTCCTTACCTCTTCCAACGTCTTATTTGTTTCCTCGAGCGTTCCCATACCTTTGCGCAGCGTTTGATTGACATTATAAATCAAATAAACGACAGCTCCGGAAACACTGGCTACACTTAATTTAATGAACATTTTCATTTATCCACTCCCTTCGTTTAAATTTATGCTACTACCTCGTCTTTCATTCCCTAAAGTCCATGCTTGTCCAGACACTTTAATTCATTGCCTAACCGAATGAATGGATAAGGAAGAAAACAGAAATCCGAAAAGAAATCGTTTATAAGGAAAGACGAATGTATCAATTATTTCTTAACGTGTTAATGCTTCCTGTTATCTACTTATTTATTAGATGTTGAAGCTGTTATAGGATGATGAGCGAATTTATATATTCTATCGAGGTAGTTAGTGGGATAATTAACCTAATTTTTACACACTTCCTTAACTGCTGCTAGCTCCCTTAAGCAATAATTTTCAAAAAAAGATTGTGAAATCCATGTTTTCAGGCACACTATTACTAAAAACAGGAGGATATCATGACACCTCGAAATGTTCCAGTTAAAGATGATGCAAAAAAGATAGATGCTGCTTCACCTGTTACCGAAACTGAAATAGCCCAGCTCAATCGCTTGCTGGGCGCGGTCATGAAATATTTAGCAGATGATGAGCAAGAAGAGATCGATATTGAGTATCTTCTCGAAAACACTGAAGGCTTGCGGGATTGGTGGAACGAATATAGAGAGCTTGATCGAAAAAGGGTCGAGGAGGAAATAAAAAATTCCTTGACGGTTTTATCCTTGGAAGAACTTGAAGCGATCCGTGAACAGATTCGTAATAAGGATCAATAAAGAAACCGTGTCTACTATTCCATGGAATCATCTATAGCAAATCAATCCATCCGACTGATACATCTGAAGTGCTCTTATTCATGATACGCTCAGTTCCAGGCGGCTGGCCATGAAATCGACTAATGCTTGCAGCGGATTTACAATAACATTTCCTGTTTGATGTTCATAGCTCATTGCTGCATGGACCATTGATAACTGCGCCACTGAAATCGGTCTTTTTTCGTTCGTTAATTGCTGTAAGCAATTCATGATTTCCTGGTTATATTTATCACTCAATCCCTGCATGATCAATTCAAAAGCATGGTCGATGATGATGATTTCAACATCCACTCCCCCATGATTCCTTGCATAATCATGTAAACGTTTTACGGTCCCTTCGACAGTAGCCGGGTTCGTGAACAGCATGACTTGCGGCTGCTGTAAATGGCAAATCTGCTCAAAATATGGTTCATCGATCTTTATGATAGGCGTAGATAAAGAGAGTTGTTCTTCGTTTAATAATGCGATATAGTTTGTACAAGTTATCAGGATAACATCCACTTTGGATGCGGCAATCCACTCGACTTGATCTTTGACCCTTTTTTGAGCATCCGAAAACGTAAACGTTTCATCTGATGCCATCCTATTCATCAATCCTGGGTCTACAAAATGAAGCCAATCAATTTCGAATTTCGAGAATGCTTTTTCTATGTATTCTACATTTGAATAGTGTGCATGCAAACAGCCGATCTTTTTTCTCATGAACATCCCGCTTCCATCTATTAGTTATCTGATTATTCTAACATAAAAGACAATGTTTCTTTGACTTTTCTTTTGGCTAATTATGCTCAGGTGGGATTGAATGTGGTTATCGAGCATATATTTATCAAGGCATTATAAGGGATATCATCTAAAAAAAAGCCGGAAGAAACTCGGTGAAGAGAATGCAGATTGTCAAAGCGAGATGACCACGTAATGGTCAGACTGAACATCATTATTAAGGAGTGTTTATTATTTTATATTTAATCGCGATTCTTTTTCCTCCATTAGCCGTATTACTGGCAGGTAAACCTATATCTGCCGTGGTTAATTTGATTCTCACACTTTTTTTCTACATCCCCGGATTGATTCACGCCCTCTTTGTGGTGCATGATAAGAAAGCGGATAAACGAATGAAGCAGCAAGCATCTCTTATTGCTAAATCGCAACGCAATGATTAATTAGCTTTTTATAAACGCAAATAACGTACAGCTATGGTGTACGTTATTTGCGTTTCCTAAGATTGGAAAAAACGAGTTAATGTAACCGGTGCGTTTTCCTATGGCCTCTGCGATAACAAGCATCACATATATGAAAGCGTGAGTCATCAGGCAGTTTTTTTCCACAGCGTTTGCATTTTTTTTGATAATTCAACATTTCATCCTTTAGCTGATCATGAACGCCCTCACTAATTTCTTCGCGGATACGCTCCCAATAAACGGCTTCGGTCTTCCGGCCCATCCGATATAAAAATAATAGATGCAACCCTATCGCTTTATAAGAAAGCTCCAACTCCTCCAAGTTTCTAGTCTTGATGATCGGTTCAGGTAGATCACTGCTCTCGGCTATCGCCTCCACCGTCTCCAGCCACTGCCTGATGAGACTTGGTTCTTTCGCTGAAAAAGGGATATGAAGGAAACCATATAAATCCATCAAGGAAAAACGAACTTCGGTTTCCGTCCCCCTTATCAGCTCGTATAGCTCCCTTTCTTCCGATAAGGATGCTTTTTTCGTGCCTTTAGGGGGCTCAAACCGCTCCCACATTTCGAAAAAAGTACCCATATTGCGGTAATACTTCTGAAAACGTTCGAATACGGCAGAGGTTGGGGCTATTGTAAAGGTTTGAACAGGTTCATCCGCTTGTTCGAGCAACTTATTCATGATTTTAATTTCTGCTGTAAAGGCGACCTTGCCCGTATCATAAATGCCCTTTCTTCCCGCTCTGCCTGCAATTTGTTTTATTTCCTGTGACGTCAATCTCCTTCTTCGTGTCCCGTCGAACTTTTCATTCTCAAGAAAGACAATGCGCCGGATCGGCAAATTCAAACCCATTCCTATCGCGTCCGTAGCAACGACAACCGACGTTTCACCACGATTGAATAGCTCTATTTGCCGTTTCCTGTTCTCAGGGGGCATGCTCCCATAAATCATGCTGACATTATGTCCACTCTCTTTCAGACGTGATGCCGTCTCCAATACCTGCCTTCGCGAAAAACAAATGAGCGCATCCCCTTTTTTCGTAAATTTCAATTCAAATTCACGCTGTTCCACCTCAAGCGGTATGTCCCGCCGGTATTCACGAAGCTCCAACTCCGCTTCTTCCAGCAGGTTCAAGAGCATCACTTTAATATTTTTGCTTCCGATAATGTGGACTTCCTTCGCATTTGCTTGCGTGATTGCCCGAAACCAGGCAAAGCCGCGATCTTTATCGGCAATCATTTGCGCTTCATCAATGACGATTACTTCATGGTAGTCTTTTTCATGAAACATTTCCACGGTACTGGAGGTATGGGTAGCACCGGGTACCAACTTTTCTTCTTCACCGGTTTTCAAGGAGCAAGGAATGCCCTCTGCATTCAGTTTATCAAATACTTCAAGCGCCAACAGCCTAAGTGGAGCCAAATATAAACCGCTTTGTGCTTTTTTCATTTTTTGTAGGGCCTGATGTGTTTTGCCGGTATTGGTCTCTCCAATGTGGAGGATATAGCTTACCCTTTTGCCTAATGATGGAGTGTAGGCCTTACCAATAATGTCATTGATCATCCTTTGTTCTTCTGCCTGTTTTCTTGCTTGCTCGGCCAATGCTTCAGCTTTTCTGATTTCCCTATTTGCCTCGTCTTTTTCAAAGATTTCCTCATGCACTGCTTCATCAAAAGGAATTCCCTCAAGGTTCAATAAATCAGACACGTATTCTTCTTGAAGTTCATCAAAACAAGCCTGGGACAAATCAGTCAATTCATCTCGCACTATATCCTGTAGAGCGATGGCGGTCAATCTCTCGCCATAAGACTCCAAATAATCATGATGCAAGCCAACAGGTAATTGGTTCAAGCATTTTTCGGGGGCAATCTTCACAAGTAAATCAGATACTAACCTCTCGTACCGATAAAAGTAATTTTCATATTCAAAACGGTTCTTTCCCCAATCGAACAAGGAATGGATATCACCAGTCAGCTCTTCAAAAAAATCAGTGACCATCAAGTATTCGGTTGCCTGAAACCTTCCTTCTTCAACCAATTTTTCTTCCAAAAGGTATGGATCGACATATTGGAATTTCGGCTTGTTTTTAAGATCCTTAGCCAAAATTCCTGCAATATAAGACCTGACATGTAAATATAAAACAAGTGAGTTATTTTCAAAGTATGCTATAGCCTCATCTTGGAGTCTTACGCGTATTTTCCACCTTTGTTTCGCAAGACGCTGTTCTTCTTGCCTTTTAAAGAAATTCCCCCTCGCTTCTTTATATCTATTCTCCCAGTCAGCTTGCTTGTTTGAAAAGGCTTCGTTCATCCACGTTAGCGCATCAAATGGTCGATGCGATTTTAACTCGTTACGGAACATACTGTTGATCAGCTTATGATCTGAACCTTCCGTAACGAAGCCTCTTTCATTTAAAAACACCTTCTTTTCCTTTCTGGGCACATCATTTGATGCTTTATTCAACCAAACATTAAGCCAAATTTGCTCTATGAAGGACAACCTTTCTGATACATATGCTGCAAACGGAGGCAATGTCTCTTGACTCTCCAAATAATAATTCATATCCTGAATGATTTTTTCCTTCGTATTCTCTATAGCTATAGGATATATACTTTCTAATTTTCCCATAATGATCCCCTTTTGAATGATCCCTGTATGTACGTTACGCTTACCTTTTATCGTCTCCAAAACATTTTTTTCCATGAGCGCGATACAGCCGTTTTTTTGTTATATTCAGGTATCTTCGCATGATGTAAACCAAACGACAATCTATACCAAGTAAGCGGTTTGAATGGTCCTCTTAACCATTCACTTACAGTATAATACATCGTATATGACGATTACGCATCTCCAATTCATGAATAGATACTTTACTTGTAATCCTTCTATGAGCAGTTAATGAATCGAAAAAAAAACCGAAAAATAAAATGAGGCGCATTTAATAAGTGTCCTATTGGAAAAGCAAAGACAGCTTATTGATTTGGCAAATACAACGAACCCAAGCTTATATTCGAGTTTAGTGGAAATTCGGACAACTGTCACGTCTCGGCATTTGGATCTGTATCGTTCTTTCGCAATACCTTTGAAAAAGCTAATAAGATTATCGATATGAAGGAGCCTGGAAAATGATTCAGCACGATATCAATTACTATAAAAATTTCGACTCCATCGCTACTGAAGTGTTGGAACTATTATCACAAACCATCAAAGTGAACACTTTTTTCCTTTCGATTTTGAATCCCGCCAAAAGTTTTATGATCAAGTCCTTCAATAGGCATGCAAAGTTAATTTGTGATGGTGACGTACTTCCTTATAATATGGTATTTTGTAAATTAGTTGCTGAAAATGGCTTCGAGCCACTTGTCATCCCAAGTTTAACTCAACACGATTTAACTAGTGATCATCCCGTAACGAAGTTCATTGGCAATGGCTCCTTTATGGGCGCACCACTTATCCATGACGGCGAGGTGTTCGGGACGTTATGTGCCTTTGATATTCACCCTTACGATTTTAAGGAATATGACCTGATCTTGATTAAGTCTCTTGACACTTTAGTTAGTCAAACCCTCGTTCTTGAAAATGGTATTATTAGGGATGCTTTGTCAGGGCTTTATAATAGGAACTTCGTTTCCCACTATTTCAGTTATAATGAAGATAAAACAAACGCTGTAATGGCGATTCTTTACATCGATCTTAATGATTTTAAATCTTTCAATGACTCATTTGGCCATGACGCTGGTGATTTCGTCATTAAGAAGACGGCTGAATGTCTAGTTAAAAACGTACCAGAAGAAAGTCATGTTGCCCGGATTGGTGGTGATGAATTCATTGTATTGTTGCCCCCATCACAAGGTGAGGATTTAATGAACAGCACGCAATACAGTGCTGAGTTATTATTTATACGTTTATCCACCATGGCTGTTGTTATTAATGGAAATGATTATTTCATTACCGCCAGTATCGGGATTAGCTTTTATCCTCATGATGGGACGGATATGGAGACGCTTTTGAAAAAAGCGGATCGCGCAACATGTATATGGCAAAGAAATCGCGTCAAAAGGATGATTACTTCCGTCCGTGAAAACAAAAAAAACCAGTTCTCATGAGAGACTGGCTTTCAGTTACCTTAAAAATATCCATCGTTTAGCTTTCAATCTTAGCAAGAGCTTCAGCAAATCAGCATTATCTTTATGTATCCGTTGCTCGGATGGTGAAGCGGAGGGGGTCGGGATGTTCACTCTCTCGGGTTTTTTGTTCATTTCTAAAATGACCCTTCCTATTCTTTAATTTTGAATAGTATATGCGCATTTTTCACAAATATGATCAAGCTTTAAGAAAAACCTCCGCTTGGATTCCTATAAAACATTTTTTAAGCGGCTGAAGCGTGCCGTCTTTTCTTTTTCTTTCAAGATGATGCGCTCATTCTGCTTCATCACTTTTTTAGTATGCGGGCTTAACCCAACATCGGGTATTTTAACCTGTGGTTTGATTACAGCAACCGAAACTTCACTGCCGACTTTATCATATATGCTCATTTACCCTTCACCACCTGGTTTTTGTTTTATGACCATATCGAACATCATGATCAGTAATGCTATCAATAAACAATCGACTTCCGAAACGAAGCTTTCTGATTTAACGTCAAGGACAAATGGTTCCAACAATATGCTTACTGGCTGGAGTGCCATTTTTTCTTCATCATTATAATACGTATCTTCTCTTTCCAATGTAGCACGAATGGTGCTGCCATTCAAGTTAGGATGCCCATTTATCACCAATTGCTTGTCCTGTTCCGTCTTGAAGGGAAGAATGTTGACGCTCATCGCTTCCTTTGCCGCATAGGCTTGCAGGAGGATGCTTAAATAAGCCAAATATTCTTTATTGGTTTGATAGTATTCAGGAATCCCCTCTTTCTTTAATAGGTGAAACATATTTTTGACCTTTTCCCTATTGTCCGTTAAAAGCTTATCGCTTTCGGCAACGGCTTTTGTAGCATAAGATAATTCATTATCACCGATTTTCGATATATACATGCTCAAGAACACGAACATATCAATCAGGATGAATACAACTGCCATGATCAAAAAATTCTTCCACTCGTTGAATATACTCATCGGATAGAAATTCCAGTAAATCAGCGCTCCTAGTATAAAAATGATATACCAGGTTTTCCGGATCGCTTCGATTTTTCTACTTACTTTGTCTTTATATTTCCAAGACAGGATAACATAGGCCAATAAAGCGAAAAACACTACCCAGACAAAGACCCTGAAAAAAATTAACAATCGTTTATCCCCCTACCCCTCATACGCCTTTTGCATCTTCTCTCTATATTATTCATTTCATATTCCCCTTTTCCCTGCCTGGAGTGCATGAAACTTACACACTCCTCCAAAAGTTGAATCAGCATCGAACCTTTCGGAGCAACACGGATTTTTATTGGACATCACAGTAAATAACCCTACCTATTCTGTGATATGATAAGGAAACGAAAAGATCTGATAATTATGGAGGAACGTATTCATGTTAAATATAATAAAAATCATCCTTTCTTCTTTTATTTTATTGTTACTTTTCCTTAAGCTTTATCCTCCGCTAGGGAGGCGGACAACGAAAGAGAAAGTAAGAATATTCAAAGAAAAAGAGAACTTTGCCAATGGAAAATTTCAAAATCAGATACCTGCGAGTCAAGCAATGAGCCTTAAACATACCGGTTCCATTTTACGTGACTACATAAAAGGCAACCCGCGAAAACGGCCAGACACTCCAATCGTTATTGGAACAAAAGGAACTGCCGCTGATTCTTCCAATAAAATCACTTGGTTCGGTCATTCTGCCTTCATGTTGGAGTTAGATGGAAAAACCATTTTGGTGGACCCAATGTTCGGCAAGGCCCCCACTCCTTTTCCTTGGTTCGGGAACAAGCGGTTTAGCGGCGACCTGCCCGTTGACCTGGATTCACTGCCACCTATTGATGCCGTTCTGCTGTCGCATGACCATTATGACCATTTGGATTACCACTCTATAAAGAAATTAAAAGACAAGGTCGGTCAATTCATCGTCCCCCTCGGTGTCGGCGGACATCTGGAGCGCTGGGGCGTTAACGGCAAACGGATATCTGAACATAATTGGTGGGATGAGGTTTCATTCAAGGGTTTGCATTTTGTTTGTACGCCTGCCAGGCATTTTTCCGGAAGAAGCTTAAACGATAGCAATTCAACACTATGGTGTTCTTGGGTCATTAATGGCGAGAAACATAAAGTATTTTTTAGCGGCGATAGTGGATATGGCAGCCATTTTACTGAAATCGGCGAAAAATACGGTCCGTTTGATCTAACCTTAATGGAATGCGGGCAATATGATGAGCGCTGGTCCACGATTCATATGATGCCTGAAGAAACCGTACAAGCACACCTCGACGTGCAAGGAAAACGGATGATCCCGATTCATTGGGCTGGATTCACTTTGTCATTCCATGATTGGACAGATCCAATAGAACGGGTGACAAAAGCCGCCAACGAACGTGCCGTTCAAGTCTGCACACCCCAATTAGGTGAATCAGTATTAATCGGGACAGAAGACTTTCCGCAAACAAAATGGTGGAAATAACAATGGTCCATCCCAATGGGATGGACCATTTCATTCATTTCACAATTCGTTCCTCCTTTAAACCGAAATTCATTTATAAGGATTGCTCTTTCTTCCCTCCAAAGTAATTCGTGCCTACCACACCTAAAATGATCAATATTGATCCCGTTATATCATAAATGGTTATCTTTTCATTCAATATGAAAGCCCCTGCAGCAATCGTGACAACGGTGGAAAGGTTGGCAAATACACTCATTTGGGACGCTTTGATTTTTGTTAAAATCGTATTGGATAATAACGATGTGACCAGTGAAGCCAATATCCCTAAATACAAAATCGAGCTGATGAATTCCATGCTTGACCAAGGAGAGAAAAATGCAGCCATCGATCCTTGCTTCAGATGGGAAAAGAGCGCGGCAGCATTAAAAATGACAAAACCAGTTCCCATCATGAAAAAGGACATTTCACCAGGTGTATAACTCTTGGCGAGCGAACGGGTCATCGTTGTATAACAAGCGGTGGCAATACAGGATAGCAGGATCAACATCATACCTAGCATATCTGAAAAATTGATGGTGCTTCCCTTCATCACAAATATAAAAATGACGCCCACTACCGACAAGACAATCGAAACCTTTTGATACAGCGTCGTCTTCTCCTTTAAGAAATACCCTGCTACCATCAATGTTAAAATCGGGGTAACGGCAGATAAAATGCCCGCATCCGTCGATTGTGAATACTTTAGCCCAAAGGTTTGAAAGGCAAAGAAAAGCGTTGGGAATAATAATGAAAGTGGCATTAGGTACTTGATCGACTCCCACGTATACTGTACCTTAATGACTTTCATGGCGACAAGCAAGCAAATGATGCCGAATGAGACGGTGAATCGAAATGCCAAAGTATCCAGCGGATTCGATTCAGCAATGGCCATCTTCGTGAATAAGAAAGATAGGCCGACTATACTTGCATGTATGATCGCCAGCAAATATGCAAAGGTTTGGGATTTCATCGTTGCAACTCCTTATACTAGATTACAATACCGTTTTAGGTATTTAAGTACCCCATTGCAACCAAAGTGAAGCTTTTTTTACGGCTTATAAATTTCATTCCCTGAAAAAACATCAAGGAGTCGCTTATACGATGAGCTTCTTCTTGTCGTTTCCGAGTTTTTGTTAAAAAAATCCTGCTAAATATGATAAAATTTCAACGAGAAAGCGAGTGATACATATATGTTAATAACGATCGGGATATTCCTTATGGCAGGTCTTGCCGAAATAGGCGGAGGGTATCTTATTTGGCAATGGTTAAGGGAGGGCAAATCCATTTACCTCGGTTTAATTGGCGGCTTTGGGTTGGTGTTATACGGCATCATTGCCACTTTCCAAACGTTTCCCACCTTCGGACGTGTATATGCCGCTTATGGCGGGGTCTTCATCGTATTATCTGTATTGTGGGGCTGGGGCATCGATAAGAAAACGCCAGATGCATATGATTGGATTGGTGCTGTTATCTGTTTAGTCGGAGTTTCAGTCATCATTTGGGCTCCTAGGCATTGAAAACTTTCAGCAATTCAGTTTCTTCTTGCTGATTTCATTTCAACAAAAAAATCCCTCTCTTTGAGGGATTTTAAATTTATTCATTATGCATCTATGGCTTCCTTACGCTTTCTTTCCCTTGATTCAGTTATTAAATCATAAGCAAGATAAAGAAGAATGGCTGCGCCTAACAATTTAATGTACAACGGTATCTCCGCTACAAAGAAATAACCGACTGAGAATACCGTTCCGAGCATGCATAACCAAAAAATTAAATGTTTTAAAATTTTCAACGTGGTGACTCCTCTCAAAAGATGAGATTAATTTCTGTTTCGCTCCAATTTCAAGGAGGAAGTAATTATCCGTACCTTCATTCTAACATTTAATCTTAAGATGTTGGAGCAATACGTATTACAAAATTATGAACAATGACGCATTCTTTTAAACATCATCTTCATTGCTCTCATCTCTTGAAAACAACAAAAAACCAATTCCGTTAAGGAATTGGTTTTCATTTCTAAAATGGAAGCCGCCATTGCCGTATTCAAGTAAGAAAGTTTTAAACCACCACTCCTCAAAGTGGGTGTTTGCAGAAACAATCCTGTTGTCCAGGTCAGTGACTAGGCATAACATTCCTGTTCCGATGTAAAACTCCCTATTACAGCTTAAAGGTTAAAACTTAATTATCATTACGAACAACGCAGCTTGTATAGTAATAATACATAAAGCCCTTCAATCTTGCAAGTAATTTCACTGCTAAGCGAAGAAAAACCTACACCTTCTACGACAGGCGCGTTATCTTCCTTTGCTGCCCGCAGTGATCCGCCTCTTCACAAACACTGATTGTTCATTGATTTAATGCTTACTATTGCAGAATAAAAAGCATCCTCAGACGGAAGCCTAATCTTAACAATATATAGTAAATAACCTTTGCAATTAAACATCAGCGGTCTATAATATTAACTAACAGATTCGATTGGAGTGACTTTCATGCTTTCAAACATTGGTTTTCCCGGTTTAATAGTAATCCTTCTTTTAGCTTTGATTGTTTTTGGACCGAATAAGCTTCCACAAATCGGACGAGCAATTGGCACCTCTCTCAGGGAGTTCAAGGATGCAACAAAGGGAATCACGGAAGAAATTCAAGAGGAATTCAAGGAGGATGTCCAAACGGCGAAGAAAGAATCGGCAAAATGAAAAAGACGCCTGCACGCAGCAGGCGTCTTTGATGCGTTTGAGGCGTAGAACCGTCAGGCCACATCCCGACGTTTAGCTAAGAAAGCTTGTTCTGCGGCTTACACAAATTAGCTCATCGCTTTATTACTATAACATTAACCCGCACCGTTTTCAACAGTTTCTTTTTCTGGAAACCTTTTTTCAGAAAGGGTTTTTGTGAATATTCTAGCGAGTTGATTTTTGAAATATATAAGGTGGAATACCCTGTTTGTTCTTCTCTATTAATTTCTTTATAAGTTCGTCGTCAATTCCGTCAATTGATCTGAGGAAACTGCAACTGTAGTGAACGCAGCGTTAATTTCATCGAATATCGCATTCAATTCTGTCATTTCCTTGGTGATTTTAATATTTTGTTGCTTTACCGAAAGCATCGCCTTGGCGATATCAGAAAAAAACAGGCCCGTTTCTTTACCTTGCTTCGTTCCTTCCGTGATTTCCCCGCTTACCAAAGAAATCGATGTATTCATAACATCCGTAAAATGAGCTATGCCGCTAACCAACTTCACTACTTCGGAGACAGAATCCTTGGTGTTTTCCGACAGCTTCCTTACCTCTCCCGCTACAACCGCAAAACCTTTACCATTTTCACCTGCTCTTGCCGCTTCTATCGCTGCGTTCAGCGCCAACAAATTCGTTTGCTCCGCAATTGTTGTAATGATCGTGACGATCCGTTCGATTTCCTTTGATGTTTTCGATAGCTGCTCCATGTCCTTTGCAATGATTATCATCTGCTCCTGCGTTTTCACCAATCTTTTCTCTAGCCCTTGTAACAGCTCCACTCCTTGATTCGATTTACTCTCTGCTTGAATCGCAATCTCTGAGCCCTTTTGCGTGAAACCCTGAATTTCGCAAACCTTATTTGCCATTAATTGAGTGGACGAGCTTGTCTCTAGACTAATGGCAGCCAATTCTTCCGCATTATGATTCACCTGCAGCTTAATCGTTTCTTTTTCTTCCAGGTTTTCTTGCCTAATTTTCTCATGTTCCAGTTCATACGCCTCTAAAACGATTTGCTGCTCTAAATTGAAAATTTTTGTGACAGCCAGGATGTTTTTTTGATATTGGTCGATATCCTTTATGTTGGAAAGCACGTGAATGATTAATGATTGCAGTAAATCTTGAAATGCGCTCATATACCATTTTGGCTGCAATCCAATTCGCACATGTACGTGCGCAATAGCATAACGCTGTTTTATATACGCATCATTTATGCTACCACTGAACATGTCGAACATATGGCGGTGCAAAGTCTTCTTCAGTCTTTCAACTGAACTGTTATCGGTAATGATTTTTATTAATGAAGGTTCATTTTCTAAAGCTGTATAAAAATTATCAACGATTTCGTTTAAATGATTTTTCACTTCCTCCTGCAAGGAACGAATGATGCATAAATCGGCAATCGTTAAAGAAATCATTTCCACCTGCGACAATACATCAGGATATGAAGTGATATTTATACCGACTTGTTCCTTAAATTTCAAATAATCTATCGTCTCTATGTTCTTCCTGCTTCTCCATCTACTTTTGATCACTGAATTGCCCTCCAATTTTTCTAACACTACCTATTATTTCGACATAGTCGGGAATAATCTTAAATGAATTTGATGAATTTTTGTTTAAAGTAGAACCTTGCACCAAAGACCAAGGTCCTCCCACACTAAAATTCAATTGGATGAAAACGAAGTTAGGTTTCTATCACCCACAATTTGGGAGGTTCTTACTTAGAGCGTTTCGTTCCACTGCAGGCACTACTTATTCAGAGTCAGTCAACCCTGGACACTCTTAATCCTTTGTTTCCTCCCTTGGACTCTCATTCCTAATCCTAAGTCTCCTACACCTGTTGAAATGAAATTTGAGTGAAATCTCCAGTATTCACGGTTTGGATGAACTGTACTTTGTACGTTCCATTTCACTGAACTTTGCATGAAAGCTATGTTTAGTATCCGTTTGGTCACATTTCTTCTAAATGGGAGTCGCGGAACTTCCGCTTTCATCCACTCTATATGAAAAACCGACTAGTACTTTATTAGGATTAGTACTTTGACCGCTCTTTACAATTGCAGGCACTTAGCTTTCTAGAGGCTGCTGTCCGCCGAATCGCTCTATCGCATCCATAGTTCCCTTGGACTCGCATTTCCGCAGGATTTTCGCGCCTTCCGTTTCATTTCACTCTGGATGTAAAATATGTTTAACATTCTCGTTTGCCCACTCGTTTCATGCCAGTTCAAGCACTTTCACTTTGAATGCCATGATAAAAAATAGTGGGCCGAATCCATTAAGAATTCTCATGATGTTGACGCAATCACCGTACATCTCTATACTTATTAAGTCATAAGAAAAGTACGGAAGTTTATATACTAATTGGAAAAGGTGACAAGCATGGATTTTACGATTACCTATCTGTCTTTTTATTTAATTCAAGTCGAAGGAAAGGGCGATCAGGCCGATAAGCGTTTTAAGCATTTTCAAACGCTTGATACGGCAGAATACGAAGAAAGTCCTCTTAAGGATTTCTTGGATGGGGAATTGATGAAGATTTCCAAACGGAAAGTGGACCGTCATCCAAAAACGGAACAAGTACCGACTAAAATTGGTACATTCATTGTCGAGGAAGGACATGCACTTGATTCCAATCCTAATTACAATGTATTTAGCCGTGTTCGCTATGCGAAATCGAAAGAAGAATTCCAGGCGGAAAATGAACAATTCACACGGTCTTATATTGATACGAGTGCTGTCCGTGGCGGTGTTTTTCTCATCGCTTCAGCCAAATTAACAAAGTATTTTGATGAGCCATTCGTTTTCTTACTCAAATGCGATTTCGAGCCAAAGGTTGCTTCGATTTCGGACGAACGCACCTTAATCAGACACGTCGAAATGGCCATCACCACCAAAAATATGAAATCGATTCAATATCCCTACATGCCCGAAGAAGGCATCGTCGAGGAAGCCGAACTGAAAATCCACCAGGCTTCACATGCCCGCTACTTCGAGGACTTCTTGAAATTCGTCGAATATGGCGAATCGATGCCGGAAATCATGAAAAACCAGGTCATCCATATGGTTCATGAGCATGTATCCTCCCAATTCGAAGAAAACAGTGACGAACTGCAGAAATTCGAACAAGACCTGGAAGTCTGGGAAACGAGTGAAAAGCGTGAAATTCAAGAACGCCTTGAAACGCACCAGGTCGTTGAAGCCACAGCCCAGATTGTCGAGCATACACCTGAAGCCGAGCTGCGCATGAAGCTTGGCAGTACATCCATCAAAGGACTGTTAGCCGATTTTGGCGAAAGCATCCATTTAGGAAAGATTAATGGCAAGTATGTATTGATGATAGAATCCGATACGATAGAGTTCGATAAAGGCGTGTCGCCGATTGAGTTTCATAGGCCGGATGATTTGATGGAGATTGTGGAGAAGATTAGTAGGAAGGTTTGAGATGTTTAGAATATTCGTGGTAGAGAAATGGCGTCATTAATGTACTTTAAACTCGATTAGTGACCAAAAATGTGACCAACTTTATTACTTGGAAAACTGCTTTACTACAGTATTTATGACTGGTTCAGTGACCAAGTTAGTGACCAAAATTTATGCTCTTGAGGCTGTGAATAAAGGTTTCCTTTAACTATATAAGACAGGGAGATTGTACGTTACTCTCTGTCTTTTGTTTGCAAACTATAACATTACTTAATATAGTAGAGTATTTACTACTGTATCTACCTATTACTTTAGGATTTTTAAGAAAACAAATTCGGCAACGGAAGACCAGGTGAATATTTTTTTTCACGGTATTTATTATACTTATTAGCCAATTCTAATCCTTCAATTCATTTCCATTCAATACAACTGTCTCCTCCATCTATTAGACACTCCCCTAATTAATAATGTAATTTAAATACAAACAGACGCACCAACCACTGTATCAGAGACAATGATCGATGCGTGATTAGTTGTGTTCTATTTTCACAAAATAAAAAAAGCACCTCATAAGAGATGCTTTCAGTTTGTAGACAAAAGGGGTTCGGAATAAAAAAATTCCGAACCTCTTTTGAAATTCCTTTGAATTT
>NZ_LMBV01000002.1:249404-451070 GCF_001439925.1 Peribacillus muralis | reverse complement strand
TTAATAGTGTGTGCTCACTTAAAATTTAACGTTGGCGCTTTGTTTTGTTCAGTTTTCAAAGAGCAATTTGTTGTCGTTTCTCTCAGAAGCGACCTCTATAATGTAACATAATGTGTCACGTTTCGTCAACAACTTTTTTAAATCTTTTTTTTCAACAACTTGTTAGTCGTTTGTGTTGCTGTCTTAGCGACAAGAAATAATATACCATGTACAAATAAGGTTTGCAATACGTTTTTATAACTTTTTTAAAAAAATGTTTTTCCCTTGTCCTCACCATCCTTTTTTCATCACTCCTGCCCATCTATCACCAAGCCAGCTCACTAGTTCCGCACGAAATGAAGCATATTTTCTAACTAACGCAAATAGACATATAAAGATATCTTTTTCCCATGAGGTGAACCAATGAATCTAACATTAATCGGATTACTCATTTCCTACATTATGGCCCTTTACTTATTCAGTACAGCTTTTTATGAAGCATTTAGGTTCAGCAAAGAAGAAGGCAAGGTGAATGGTACGACGTTTTTATTCAGCTTTACTTTCGCTTTGATTTTCACCAGAATCACCTGCTTGTTTCAACCTACCTAAATAAAGCAGTAAGTCGGTTCGACTTACTGCTTTTATACGGAGACTGGCGATTCTTTTTGAGCTTTGCTTTTCCTTTCATCTCTTAAGAAAATCATCAAACCGGCCAATATGACCGTACCCCCGAGAACCTGCGTCCAAAGTATCGGTTCATCTAATATGAAATAAGCGAGGATCGTGGCTCCAACCGGTTCGAGTAAGATTCCCATCGAAATCGTGGATGTGCTTAACCATTTTAATGACCAATTGAATAAAGAATGTCCCAATAAAGTAGGGAAAATGGCAAGTAAAATGAAATAAACCCAATCGGCAGTCGGATATGGCAAGAGCGGCTCTCCCTTGAAAATTACATATAGGAACAAAGTGGCCGCACTGATAGCATAGACGACAAATGTATATGTTATAGAAGATATGCGCTTTCTAACATTTTGTCCAAATAATAAATAACCGGTTACTAGCGCACATGCGATAAGCGAAAGAATGTCACCCCAGAGTGCCATGCCGCTGATTCTCAAATCTCCCCAGCTGATGACGAGACTTCCCGCTATCGCAATGATGCCGCTCAAGATCGCCTTCATTGAAAATCTTTCTTTGAAAAATAAGTACGCCCCTACAAAAGCGAATAAAGGCTGGAGGGTGACAAGCACCGTTGAACTCGCGACTGATGTGTAATTGAGTGATTCGAACCATAAAATAAAATGAAAAGCCAGGAAAACCCCTGATGCAACCGAATAAAGCCAATCCTTTTTCTCGATGAATGCCAGCTCATGGCGGTATTTCATCAAGAAAACCGGCAGCATGAAAAGAACGGTAAATAATAAACGGTAAAATGCTATGACACCCGATGGAGCGGTGGCTAACTTCACCAGGATGGCAGAAAACGAAACCGATGCCACCCCAATCGCCAACGCTGCATAGGGATTCACTCTTGGCATGTGCATCCACATTCCCTCCTTTCAATTTGAATTACCTCTCGACTATTCTACTATGTTAAAATCATTGGGGTAAGCTTTTTTGAAAAAAAGGTATATGGCATCATATAATCTTATTCTTCCATAATAGTTCGAAAGTGGTGAAACAACATGGAGTGGACATTCGACCCGCAATCAGAATTACAAATCCTTATTAAGTTGGGGATTTCAGCTCTCCTTGGACTCATTATCGGGCTAGAGCGAGAAATGAAACGAAAGCCCGTTGGCTTAAAAACGAGCCTGGTCATTTCCATCGTCAGCTGTTTACTGACGATCGTTTCCATGGAATCCGCTTATAAGTTCCCAGGGAGTGACGACGTAAACATTACGATGGACCCTTTACGTCTAGCCGCACAGATTGTTTCCGGAGTCGGCTTCATCGGAGCTGGCGTCATTCTCCGCCGTGACAATAACAGCATATCTGGTTTAACGACAGCAGCCATCATATGGGGAGCCGCCGGTATCGGAATTGCCGTTGGAGCCGGATTCTTTCTCGAAGCGATAGCCGGTGTCATCCTATTGATCATCAGTGTTGAATTAGTTCCCGCAATCGTTACATGGCTCGGACCGATGAAATTACGGCAAAAGGAAATCTTCCTGCAGCTCGTGGTGAAAGATAAAGAAGACATCGCCGTCGTCCTGAAAAAAATCAAAGACGAAAAAATATTCATAAAAAACCTTAGAATCAAAGATGTCGCAGAAGGCCACCATCTATTAACACTGAAGGTTTTGGTCGACAATAAAGTCAGGACCTCGGATGTATATTACACAGTCTCCACCCTTAAGGAAATAGCACGGGTTGAGATTGAAAATGCCTAATGTACTCCCTCAATCGTGTAGTGAATAAAAAAAAGGGGGGCGAAATCAACAAATTTCGCCCCCCTTTAACTATGAAAAGGGTTTTTTAAATGAATTTTCATTTCCGATATCAGCCTAGAAAGATAGCTCTGAAAATATCGACGCTTTTTTGCCATCAAGTTTTCTTTACTCTATTATGATGATAACTCTCTCCATTGCTTCACCATCACCGATATCATTCAGGATAAGTCGAAAAAATATTAGCTTAACCTGCTAAAATCCGACAAAGTCGGGAAGTATCTATCCGACCAAAATGGGATGAAACTTTATTTTTTTATGACTGCTTGGTCTCGTGAAAGTGAAAATATTCTTGTTACATTTGATAATGCATTTGATTTTGCAGATGAAGTCAATTCACTTACTATCCATAAATCACAAACATTCAGTGATTTGCCATGGAAATCTCTTGAAGAGGCTGACACTGTATTTACTCCATCTGCCTCCCCTATGTCTGGAGCTTACAGGGATCTTTATTTACGTGGCTTTGTTGGAGAAATGGCTCATTTTATAGACTGTTGCAAAAATAAAAGAAAACCAACTTCCAATGCAGCTGACAACGTTCATACAATGTCTCTTTGTGACCGTATTTTGTCTGAGTTAATATAAGCATTCTACAGAGAAATAATTAAAATCAAGAAGTTAGATATAAGTTTAGCTTTGACTATGCGTGAATACGTAGATAAAATTCCTATCGACCACAGTTTTAGAGAATTGCACTTTGACTGCTACATTGTACTGCAGGCGGTCCGTGAGCCTTCTCGGCTTTTTAGCCTGCGGGATTTTATCAAGTTTTCCTTAAAAAGTTTCTTTCCATCATTTTTTTAAAAAAAAGCTCATTCTTATATTGACTTTTCTTCAAAATCCGCTAAAATAATTATTGTACCTTAACACGGGGCATTAGCTCAGCTGGGAGAGCGCTACGCTGGCAGCGTAGAGGTCAGCGGTTCGATCCCGCTATGCTCCATATTTGAAAACCCTTGTGTAGCAAGGGTTTTTTTCTTTTTATAAACCACTGTCCCCCTAATATTTTCTTTGAAAATGTCCGTCTGGTCAGAATTTGGTCACACACGAAATTATTTAATAATTTCATCTAATTTACGAGCCACTTCTTCTTGCATTGATGGAAGAACGTGTGAATAGGTATCAAGTGTAACTTTTATGTTACTGTGTCCTAATCTTTCTGAGATGACTTTGACATGAACTCCATTGGAAAGAAGCAAGGTAGCATGTGTATGTCTTAAATCCTGGAAGCGGATTTCAGGAACATCAGCCATTTTGATCATCCTTTTAAAAGTCCTTCTAATATTTGCAGGATTAGGCGGTGTACCATGCTGAGTTCAAGCAACTAAATCAAAGTCTTGATAAATAGGGCCTAGGCATAGCTTTTCTTTCGAAACAGTTAATTTACGAGTTATAAGGACCTTTATAGACGACAAGGATAAATTTATTGTCTGTAGACTAGACTTGGTTTTAGCTCCGCTTAAAAATGTCTTACCGTCATGACTAAGAGTCTGTTTAATATTTAACAATCCTTTTTCCAAATTAATATCCTTCCTACGCAATCCAAGTATTTCACGTCGCATACCAGTTGTTAATGCAGGTAAATTTTATAAATCTATTTTCTTCCTCTTCATCCCATACATTCATTTCTTTCTTATTTGCCTTTGGCAATTTAATTTTTAATGTAGGATTTTTAGAATTAATTCAAAGTCCACCGCATGTTCCAGTGAATTTCTGATCACCTTGTATATCTTTTTTACTGTAGCACTACTTAATACCTCTTCACTCAAGCTATTGGTGAAAGATTGGAGCTGGATCGTAGTGAGCTTAGAAAAAGAGTAATTTCCTAATGCAGGTATAATTCTACCTTGAAGGTAGTATAAACTTTAGCTGTTTGTATACCTCTATTTTGCTTAGTTTTAAAACCATTGATCTACGTATTCTTTATATAGGGTATTTGATGGTTCAATGTAAGTACCTTTATTTAATTCATAGTTGATCTCAGCTAATGCCTTCTCTGCTTCCTTTTTAGTTTTAAAATTTCTCTGTTTCTTTTGCTTACGTTTACCGTTAATCCCCACGTCTACAACATAGTACCAACTTTTCCCGTCTTTCTTTACTGATCCCCTCATATAAAACTCTCCTCATAATAAAAATAAAAAGTGCTTAAACCGCTAAGCGGAATGAACACTTTTAGGAAGAGAGTGCTTTAAGTAACAGCACATCTCATATATTAAATCACTTACGAGATGTGACAGTTATGCAACTCTCACTGTATGAAATTGCCTGAAGAAACTAATTCATAAGCTTGACGTCGACCAACTCCTAACGTTTGAATATGGTCGTATGACGTTTTATTCTTTTTAAAGTCATGAATTAGCTCCTTGTATGTTCCGAGAACTGTTACTCCTGTAGCTAAACCAAGAACCGAGTCCTCTTTCTCTTTCACTTGCTTCAAAATGATTTCAGCTGCAAGCTTGCTCATTTCATGATAATACTTCGCTTCAATCAGCTTCATTTTCCATTACGGCATCTCTACAGCAAGCACATCCGCACTGCCTTGTTCCTGATAGCCCGTTTTTAGCAGTTTTACTTTAGCTCCCTCAGGCAAATTCGTAAAAATAACTGGTGTGATTGTTGACGCTGCATGCTTTTTAATATAGTCAAGATCAATCTTTAGAAGTGGCGTTCCCTTTTTCACAACTTGGCCTTCATCAGCAAGGGATGTAAAGCCTTCTCCGTTTAGGGAGACTGTTTCAAGGCCTACGTGAATTAAAAGCTCCAAGCCATCCTTTGACTTTAATCCTATTGCATGCTTGGTCGGAAAAACGCTCACAATTTCTCCATCAATAGGTGAAACGAGTGTATGATTAACAGGCACAATGGCAAATCCGTCTCCCATCATCTTTGAAGAAAAAACAGCATCCGGCACTTCTTCAAGAGGTTTTACCTCTCCTTCAAAGGGCATTACAAGTGAACATTCCTCAGAGATTGAGATTTCTCTCTCAGCTTCTTTTTCACCTTTCTCTTCAGCAGTATCTGCCGTATTGACCATTGCTTCTTTCGGAACACCGAAGAAATAAGTTAGAACAAATCCGCCTGCATAGCCAGCTAATAGTCCGACAATATATTTAAACCACATTCCGTCTGCTATCAAAGGAATCAATGCTACACCTGAAGGACCAATAGCAATCGAACCAATATTTCCGAAAATACCTACGATTGCACCGCCTATTCCTCCGCCAATACAGGCTGTGATAAATGGACGCCCAAGGGGCAGGATAACACCATAAATCAGAGGTTCGCCAATGCCAAGAATACCAACAGGCAGAGCACCTTTAATCAAATTAGTTAATTGAGTGTTCTTACGGCACTTGATCCAAAGTGCTAGAGTCGCACCGACTTGTCCAGCACCTGACATCGCAAGAATCGGCAGTAGCACTGTCATGCCTGAGATGTTAATCATCTCAATATGAATGGGAATTAATACTTGATGGAGTCCTAACATAACGAGTGGAAGAAAAGTTGTTCCAAGGACAAATCCTGCAAACGCACCTCCACGATCAAGTGTCCAATTAATAGCTCCAATCAGGTTGTCCGAAATCAGGCCGGCAAACGGCATGATGATAAAGATTGTTAACAGTCCAATAATTAAAAGAACAATAGTTGGCGTGACAATAATGTCAATGGCATCCGGAATCCATCTGCGCAGGAACTTCTCAACCATAGCCAGAAGATACACAGCGATTAAGACCCCAATAATTCCTCCCTGTCCTGGGGATAATGCTTCACCGGTAAAGATATTGGTGATTGGCACTTCCGGCGTCGCACCAGTCAAGAGTGTAACGCCTCCAATTACTCCGCCCAGTGCAGGTGTTGCGCCAAATTCTTTTGCTGCATTGATCCCAACATAAATGACCAGATAACTGAAAATCGCATTTTTAATAACATTTAATATCGTGACATATTGCTGCCATGTTTCTTCGGATAAGTTTCCAGCTGTAATATTGTTCGCAAGAATTGAAGCAATACCGGCAATCAGGCCAGCTCCGACAAATGCCGGGATCAGCGGAATGAAAATACTTCCGATTTTGCGGAGAAAAGTTTTAAAAGGCGTGCTGTTTTTCTTTTTCAACTCCTGCTTAATGTCAGCACCTTTTGCTTCATAATCAGATGCACTGCCTTGTCCTTTTGTTTCCTCAATCGCTGCACCGAACTGGTCAGCCACTTTTGTGACAACCCCTGGGCCAAGGATAATTTGATATGTTTCATCATCGACCACTCCGACTACTCCATCGACTTCTTTTAATTTCTGTTCGTTAATGTTCCCTCGATTCACTGGCGTTACTCGAAGGCGTGTCATACAGTTTGTATAAGAAGCAATGTTTGAACTGCCTCCAAGAGCCGTTAAGATTTCATCGGCCATTTTACGATACTTACTCATGACGTCTCCCCTCTCAGTTGCTTATTTTATGGCTTCTCTGATAAATCCTTGTGAAGCATTTAGTTTTTCTAATGCCTCTTCATAGGATAGATTGGTTAAAATCATTAGAATTGCAAGTTTAGAGTTATCCTTCGCTTTTACAAGATATTCTTTCGCTTTCTCATACGAGCAGGATGTTGCTTCCATCACTATGCGTTTTGCTCTTTCTTCGAGCTTCTTATTTGTCTGTTGAACGTCTACCATCAAGTTGCCATACACCTTTCCAACACCAACCATAGAGGCGGTTGAAAGCATATTGCAGATCAGTTTTTGTGAAGTGCCAGATTTTAAGCGTGTTGAGCCTGTCAGAACTTCTGGTCCATTGACTACTTCAATTGCTATTTCAGCTGCATTTCCCACTTCAGATCCCTTGTTGCAGCAAACAGCGATAGTATTTGCACCGATTGAATTTGCATACTCAAGCCCTCCAATAACATATGGAGTGCGGCCGCTTGCTGCAATTCCAACAACTACATCTTTACTTGTTAGCTGTATTTCCTTTAGGTCGTCTACCCCAAGCTCTTTTCTGTCTTCGGCTCCTTCAACGGCTTTTATAAATGCTTTCTCTCCGCCAGCAATCAGCCCGATCACTTCACCTGGGTCCGTTCCAAACGTGGGAGGGCACTCAACAGCATCAAGCAGCCCTATTCGTCCGCTTGTACCAGCACCCTGGTAAATCAGGCGGCCTCCCTGTTTTTTAGCCTGAATGATGGCATCCACCGCTTTTGCAATTGATGGAATCTCCACCCTCACAGCTTTAGCCACTTTCTCATCTTCTTCGTTCATTACTGTTAATAGCTCAGTTATAGACATCTCATCTAAGTTCATCGTTTTTTCATTACGAGTTTCGGTTGTTAAATGTTCAAGCATATGATCACCCTTATCTATGATTTAAAATCGGTTCCTGAAATCGTTCTCAAATAGAGAATAACACAATCTAAAATAAAATTTCAATAATTATAATATTTCACTAAAATTAAATTTCAGAATCTTACTTTGCCAAATAATACTCTTAGAATGGTTCTAAAGGAGTAATATTATTATTGGAAACATTTACATCGTTGGGTTATTATTTTCTCCTTTTTTTACTGACGAAAAGAATAAGCAGTGGCCGGAAAGAATTATTCCCACATCAAATTTAAAAGTTTTTCCACATTTTCTACTTCTGTTTTTAAGCTTTTAGCAAACAAGAAAGTAAGAAGGAGTTAGTAAATGTGTTGAATACTTCTCTCTTTATTCATTGACTACACCGGACATTGAAAGACCTTCCAAAAGACTAAAAAAACCTTCCTCGTAAGGAAAGCTCTGTATCTTGGTAAGCTATTATTACTTTTTTATTATTTGGCATACTATCTCAAAATCTTACTAATTCTCATTAAACCAGCGATTAATTTCTCATATTGGTCACAAGTGCGATATAAAGGCATTCGAGGACACCCTTGAAACTATGGGACAATTATATGCGCTACACTGGCAGCGGCGTAGAGGTCAGCGGTTCGATCCCGCTATGCCCCCTACATGAAAAACCTTTGAAATTCAAGGGTTTTTTTTCTTTTTATATACCTCTAAGTACCCGATAAAAGTCGCGGCAAGAAAGTGAAGCGATGTCAGTTATTCTTATCCAGGTGCCGCAGCATCTTAGAATATTGCGTTAGAAAGACGACTGGAGACCAAGTGGCCTTACCTCTGCCTCTCATTTTTTATAATCAGCAATCCCTTTTTATCTATAATGACATTACAATAAGAACGTTCGTTCCTTACCCAAACCTAAAAAATTAAGCTCAAGATTAAATGAGCTTAATGATTATGAGCAAATTCAAATTTAAAAAGTTTATCTACCCAGACTCTAGCTGGATAATGCATGACAAATTCCGGGTCACTATCCATTAATTTATTATAGGCGGTATTCTGTAAGCGATCCTCTGCTTCCCTCTCCGAAATGTTCAGCCTTCTTTGGACCTCTTGTACAACACGGGACGTATATCTAAGCTTCAACATGTCCTGGTTTACCTTCATTTTTCAACACCACCTTGTTATAATGAATATACTTTAAAAGCTTCAGGCGTATGAACCGAAAGCTGGTAATAGCCGTCATTGTTATCATGGTATTCTGTTAATTCCATAAGTCCATCTTGAACACTATACAACTTTCAAAGTATGCAAACGAAGTGCAGCTTCACCCGGAATTGCGTCGAATGATTCCTTAATGAAGAAAAAACCTACCCTGTTTAAGGAGTAGGCGCATTCATACAGTTACTTCGCGTCAGGCATTCTAGTAAAAAAAGGTGGGATAAGCTTCCCTAGTCTTCGAATTCCCTCGATCATTTCCTTCTTATCGGAGTAACTGAATGAGAGCCGCAGAAATTCGGTTCCTTCGTTTTGGTCCAAGAAAAAGTATTTCCCTGGAACATACGATACACCCTCAGCAAGGGCCTTTGATAATAAATCCGAAGTATCTACACCTGGGATTCTCACCCAAACAAAGTAGCCACCATCCGGTACATACCAGGAAACGGTTTCGGGAAGATATTGTTCCATCGAACGGATCAACGCAGTGCACTTGGCACGGTATATATCTTTTAGGCGCTGAAGTCGTTTCTCCAAATCGGTGTTTTCTAAGTATACAGCCATTGTACTTTGAGAGAATGGATGATCTAAATCTTTTTTAAACCACTCTAAAGCCTTGATGAATTCACTATCTCCTGCTATCCAGCCGATCCGCATTCCTGGCGCCACTACCTTCGATAATGAACCAACGTGGAGGACTCGCCCGCCTTCATCAATAGATTTTAATGGCACCGGATTTTTATCGAAGGATAATTCCCCGTATGCGTCATCCTCTAGAATGAGGAAATCAAACTCGATGGAAAGTTGCAATAATTGCTTCCGGCGCTCAGTGGTCATCGTCGTCCCGGTTGGATTTTGAAAGGTTGGGATCGTATATAGAAGTCGCGGGAGTGGGAGGCCTTTCCGTTTCCTTTCATCTAGCATTTCCTTTAATCGGTCTGTTTGGAGTCCTTGTTCATCTATAGGTATACTAATGATCTGTTTCGTATAATTTTGAAAAATCTCCAAGGCCTCCATATAGGTGGGGGATTCTACCACTACGACCGCTTGATCATCCAAGAGAATGCGGGCAATGAGATCTATCGCCTGACAAGCTCCTGATGTAATCAAAAGCTGTTCGTCCACCATGCACATTCCACGCACAGCCAGCCTTTTCAGAATTTGCTGTTTTAATTTCGTTATCCTTGGACTTCCGAGATAATGGAGCGGCAAATCGTGCTCCTCATCAAGAAGGCTTGCTACAGCTCCTTTAATCTCCTCGGCAGGAATCAGGGCCGGATCCGGATACCCTGAGCTCAAGCGAATGCAGCCATCTGGCAAATTTGACATCCACGCACCGGGCGGATCATTCTTAAGGGCCGCTTTACTATTTTCAGAATAAAAAGATTCAGCATTCACTTCAACCATACACCCTTCCATCAATAACCTTGATTGGTTTTCGTATTTTTATAGATTCAATCTTAAACCACTTCGCTTATGAAGACAGCAAATCCTCTTTTACTGTGGCAAATCAGCTTCAAGTAAATTTTATCGCCGGTGTAATGTGCGCTCTTTGAATTCACCTTCAATACTTTCTTTCGCTTTCCATACCATATAACTGCGAAACTATGCGTATATTTTTGTGAAAGTTGGACGAGACTGCTAGTAAATGAGAACTCTAGGAGGTTATCAAAATGTTCAGATTCGGAAAAGGAAAGCGCCGCAGTAAAGTAGGCAAATTAATCGATAAGCACGGATATTCACAAGAGGAGTTTGTAAGCGCGTCCGGAATATCACGCAATACGATAAGCAGAGTTTGTAGCGATCCCAAGTATGTACCTTCAGCGGGGGTTTTAAAGAAAATCATGAAGGCGGTCCGGGGTATAGATCCCCAAGCAAAGTCTGACGATTATTTTGATATTTAATGATTATGATAACGCAGAAGGCTCTTCATTAAAATCCCCCCAAAGCCAGCGGTTCGATCCCGCTATGCTCCATAACGGAAAAAACCCTGAAATTCCAGTTAGGGTTTTTTTTCATTTAAATCCCCCGCCTCTCTTCAAGCAGGGTCCATTTGTCGGTTAAGGACAAGAACTTCCGTATCTTCGCTGCACCTATTTTCGACTGAACATTTTCTTAATGAACTGGACCATAGGCGACACAATGGTTTCACGTATATTCGAGAGGACATAACCGATCAGCCCCATTATTATCAAAACCAATATTAAGCCTATTATCAATCCGGATGTTTCCCGAAGTTCTTCAAATACAGCTCCCATTCCTTATCCTCCCTCGCTTGCCGATGATGCGACATATTTTATCTTCT
The DNA here is from genome assembly GCF_001439925.1 of Peribacillus muralis. Classification (GTDB taxonomy): domain Bacteria; phylum Bacillota; class Bacilli; order Bacillales; family DSM-1321; genus Peribacillus; species Peribacillus muralis. The sequence continues at coordinate 439,801 of NZ_LMBV01000002.1, read as the reverse complement.
TCACCCATTCCTATTAATAAGGTTCATTATATCGTATTGGATGAATATGGTCGAGCAACCATTACCACTGCGCCTTTACGCCCCATATTCTAGCGTTTCACGAAAATTGAAAAATAAACCTCTTCCTCGATAAGATCCAATTAGATGAAAACCCTTTCATTTGTCCAAAACCGACAAATAGGAGACGGAATTATTGGTTTTTTCGAACATTGTGAATATTGTTGAAAAACCGTAAGCTTAATTCATGAATACATCTTCTTAGGGGGTGCGCTTTATATGGAAGCCATTACAAGGGACTTTTTCTTATTTTTATCTAAAAATAATATGCTAAATAATATTGCCAAGAAACGCGGAGGAAGTTTTGCTGCCGGAAAGATCATCGGCGGAACGGATTTCCGAAGCTCGATTAAATTCATTAAACAGCTTAATGATAGTGGCTTGTCGGTTACTGTCGATCATCTTGGGGAATTCGTTGATTCGAAGGAAGTGACTCAGGAAAGGACGGCAGAATGCATCGAAACCATTGAAATGATCAGCAGGGAAAAACTCGATTCACAGGTTTCCCTTAAGATGACTTCTTTGGGTCTTGATATCGATCATGAACTGGTTATCGAGAACATGACAAAAATTCTTGATACAGCCGAAAAGCATGGAGTGATGGTCACGATCGATATGGAGGATGAAGTTCGCTGTCAGGCGACCATCGATATTTTTAGGCAGTTCAAAGAAAAATACAACTGCATAAGTACTGTTTTGCAAGCATACTTATTCCGCACAGAGAAAGATTTGGATGACCTTGGCCAATATAAGCCTTTTCTGCGTCTCGTAAAAGGTGCCTACAAGGAATCTCCAGAAGTGGCATTTCCCGAAAAGAAAGATGTGGATGAAAACTATAAAAAGTTGATTAAGCAAAGTCTGCTTAATGGAAATTACACAGCCATCGCCTCACATGATGACAAAATCATCGAATATACAAAAGAACTGGCGAAAAGGCACAATATCCCTACTTCACAGTTTGAATTTCAAATGCTTTACGGCATGAGAAGCAAAACCCAGCACGAACTGGTCAAACAAGGCTACAAAATGCGCGTCTATGTACCATACGGTCTGGATTGGTATGGCTATTTCATGAGAAGGCTTGCTGAACGGCCATCGAACATTTCCTTTGCTTTCAAAGGAATGGTCAAAAGCTGACGTTAATTCAAACTTTTTAATTTAAAAAAATCCATGAAAAGGTGTGATGATCAATGATTTCATATAAACACGAACCATTTATCGATTTTACAAACGAGGAAAACAAAAAAGCTTATGAGGCAGCTCTGCAAACAGTTGAAGGTTACTTAGGGCAAGACTATCCCCTATACATCGGTGCCGAAAAGGTGACGACTGACGAGAAAATCGTTTCCTATAACCCTGCAGATAAAGAAGAAGTCATCGGCCGCGTATCAAAAGCGAACAAAGACCTTGCTGAACAAGCGATGCAGGAAGCCGTCACTGCTTTTGAAAGCTGGAAAAAAGTGAAGCCGGAAATCCGTGCTGACGTTTTATTCAAAGCCGCTGCCATCATTCGCAGACGCAAGCATGAATTCTCTGCTTTATTGACAAAAGAAGCAGGAAAACCTTGGAACGAGGCAGATGCAGATACGGCGGAAGCAATCGATTTCCTTGAATTTTATGCCCGTCAAATGCTGACGCTTAAAGATGGTGTGCCTGTTCAAAGCCGTCCGGGGGAATATAACCGTTATGATTACATTCCATTAGGGGTCGGCATCATCATTTCTCCTTGGAACTTCCCATTTGCGATCATGGCAGGTACAGCCGTTGCCGCTATCGTCACTGGTAACACCATTCTATTAAAACCAGCATCGACCACTCCAATTGTTGCTGCGAAATTCGTTGAAGTGATGCATGAAGCCGGACTTCCAGCAGGTGTGTTGAATTTCGTTCCAGGAAACGGAGCAGAAGTTGGCGACTACTTGGTGGATCATCCAAAAACACGTTTCATTTCCTTCACCGGTTCACGTGATGTAGGTCTGCGCATTTACAAACGTGCTTCAGAAGTGAACGAAGGCCAAATTTGGCTGAAGCGCGTCATTGCTGAAATGGGCGGAAAAGATACGATCGTCGTCGACAAAGAGGCAGATCTTGAATTGGCGGCTCAATCGATCGTCAAATCGGCTTTTGGCTTCTCAGGACAAAAATGTTCTGCTTGCTCACGTGCTGTCATCGTGGAAGATGTATATGATCAAGTATTAGATCGCGCTGTCGAGTTGACAAAACAACTTACAGTCGGTAATCCTGTTGAAAATCATTTCATGGGACCAGTCATCGACCAAGCAGCTTTTGACAAAATCATGAGCTATGTTGAAATCGGTAAAGAAGAAGGACGCATTCTGACTGGTGGAGAAGGAAATAGCTCTAAAGGCTACTTCGTTCAACCGACAATCGTTGCTGATGTCGACCCGAAAGCAAGGCTGATGCAAGAGGAAATCTTCGGACCAGTCGTCGCTTTTGCAAAAGCGAAGGACTTTACCGAAGCTCTTGAAATTGCCAACAACACTGAATACGGATTAACTGGTGCCGTCATTACGACAAATCGCCTGAACATGGAAAAAGCACGTGAAGAATTCCATGTAGGGAACCTGTATTTCAACAGAGGCTGTACGGGAGCAATCGTCGGCTACCAGCCATTCGGCGGGTTCAATATGTCAGGAACCGATTCAAAGGCAGGCGGACCGGACTACTTGCAGCTTCATATGCAAGCCAAAACAACTTCTGAAACGTTCTGATAACTGTTTCATAATGTGATTGAAAAAGAATGCCATCGTATTGCTGATGTATCTTCAACTATATGATACAATACAAAACGATGTAAAATGGAGGAAGTGACAAACAAGTTGCTTCCTCCTTTTTTCAAAAAAAGGTACGTTATCTATTTCATCCTGAAGGGAGTCTTCTTATGATCGATTTTTCATTAATACTTTCCATTAGCATTTATATGGCGGGCATGCTGTTAATCGGATATTTCGCCTACAAAAAAACCTCCAATCTAAATGACTACATGCTGGGAGACCGGGGTCTTGGCCCTGCTGTCACTGCATTAAGCGCTGGAGCTGCCGATATGAGCGGTTGGCTTCTAATGGGTATGCCTGGTGCCATGTTCGCAACAGGACTCAGCTCCATATGGATCGTAATCGGCCTGACGCTTGGTGCGTATGCAAACTGGTTATACGTGGCACCTAGATTAAGAACGTATACGGAAGTCGCTAACAATTCCATTACGATCCCTGCTTTCCTCGAAAATCGTTTTGGCGAAGGCTCACGGATCCTAAGGCTTATCTCGGCTTTAGTTATCCTAATATTCTTTACCTTTTACGTTTCTTCCGGAATGGTATCGGGTGGAGTCTTATTCCAGAGTACATTCGGCCTTGATTACCATGCTGGCCTCTGGATCTTAACAGGCGTGGTCGTGGCCTATACGTTATTCGGCGGATTCCTGGCGGTAAGCTGGACAGACTTTGTTCAAGGAATCATCATGGTCGTCGCCCTGGTACTTGTACCGATCGTTACCCTTTTCCATGTTGGCGGCTTCGGCCCTTCCATAGAAACACCGCGTTCCATTGATCCTGCCCTTTTAAATATTTTTACTGGAACGAGTCTTTTGGGGATCATCTCATTATTCGCATGGGGATTAGGGTATTTCGGACAGCCCCATATCATTGTCCGCTTTATGGCGATCAGTTCTGTTAAGGAAATAAAGAAAGCCCGTACCATCGGCATGAGCTGGATGATTTTTTCCACTATTGGTGCGATGCTTACTGGATTCATCGGAATAACGTATTATTCCCAGAACGGTCTCAAGCTAGATGATCCTGAAACGATTTTCATAGAGTTGGGTGAAATCCTTTTCCATCCATTCATTACCGGTTTCTTGATTTCAGCGATACTGGCAGCCGTCATGAGCACGATTTCTTCGCAGCTGTTAGTCACGGCCAGCTCTTTGACGGAGGATATATACAAAACCTTCTTCCGTCGTTCAGCTTCAGATAAAGAGCTTGTCTTCCTAGGAAGGCTTTCCGTACTGCTTATAGCCATCATCGCGCTTATTCTCTCTTGGGAGAAAAACGACACGATCCTTGGACTTGTCGGCTATGCATGGGCTGGCTTCGGATCTTCATTCGGTCCGCTTGTCTTACTCAGTCTCTGCTGGAAACGCATGACAAAATGGGGTGCTTTAGCTGGGATGGTCGTTGGTGCCGCGACTGTGATTTTCTGGTCGATGGCAGGCTTGTCCGATACGCTTTATGAAATGATTCCAGGTTTTGCCGCAAGCTTGATTGCCATCATCGTCGTCAGTCTGCTTACAGCTAAGCCATCTAAAGAAGTCGAACAGCAATTCGAACAATTCGAAAGAACGTTGAAAGAAAAATAAATTTCCTAATAAGGCCCGGCCCATGAAAACTTTTTCATGGACCGGGCCTTCTTTGCACTTTCCCCTATACACATCTTTGGTTTATAAGTATTATTAAGGTGTAATCCACTTCAAAAAACTGGGGGCCATATATGTCATTAGAAAAAATCCTGACTCTCACAAACATCAACGATATAACCGATATGGTCAGCACTTATTTAAAAAAACCTGTCGTCATCGAAAATGACCAATTTTTATTGCTGGCATATAGTTCATATTATATCGAACACTTCGACCAAGCCAATCGGCAAACGATCTTCACGAAGCATTGGCCGATCCCAATTCTGGAGAAATTCATGGATGAGGGAATTGTCGAGCAGCTTAAAACGCTGCAGCATCCATTCCGTGTCAAACAAATCGAGGAAATCGGCTTAAATCAAAGGGTGGTTGTAAGCGCTATCCATAAAGAGCAGGTTTTCGGGTTCATTTGGGTCCAGGAGACGGAAATGTTGCAGGAAGCCGATTTGCTATTTTTACATGAGGTTTCCCATCATATCGGCAAACTCCTCTATCAAAAAAAACAGTTGAATATGAAAAAAGACGAAGAAAAAAACGAGTTCTATCAAAAGGTCATTGATGAGGTCTATCAAACCGAAAATCAAATAAAATGGGAAGCCGCCAACATGGGGATCCTCATTCCGGAAACTTTCGTTGTGAATGTTTTTACCATCGCCCAATCCGATGCGGAGCTTTTGGATGAATTAACCGGTACAGTCAGCCTATTCGCCAATGCCTTGAACCTTTTTTCCCATGTATTCACAAACCAGATGAAGATCAATGTCATCATTGGCAGTAACGGGAAAGAAAAGGGCACGCTTGCTGATCACGCCCATGATTTCACGAAAACGGTGCTTTCGCAGTTCCATAACCATAGAATCTTCACTGGAATCGGTAATGAGTATTCAACCTTCCTTCAATTAAGCAAATCCTATCGGGAAGCGCTGGAAGTGATCAACGCAGCCAAGTTCATCGGTCACCCTGAACAGCTTCCCTTCGAATATAGCAAGCTTGGAATTTTCCGGTACCTGGAACTGATCTCCAATCATCATACGAAAACGAATTATATCAACAACGATTTACAAATTCTTCAGAAGAAGGACCAAGAAAGCCAAACCAAACTCCTTCAGACGCTGGAAATATATTTGCTGAACAATTGCCGGATCAAGCCGACAGCTGAGCAGCTCTACATTCATACCAACACCTTGAAATATAGACTGAATCAAATCGCCGATCTCACATCGATCGATTTTGACGACGTACATTCACGAATGCAGTTCTACATCGACTTACAGCTCATGAAGCAGAAAACATAGCTGGCCCCGTTATGCTACAAAACCCTTGCGACTCAAGGGTTTTTTTCGTTCGCAATTACCTAAGCACACCGATTTATTTGGGTAACAGCGAAAAAAAACAAGCATGATCGAAAGCAATAACAGAGACTGCAGCAAGTGTTTTTTCATTGTTGAAGCTTTAATTCCGCCTCATTAATTGCCCTGCTCATCGAATTCTCAGGTTGTTCCAGCATCCTCCCATGGCCTACAGCAAGTAAACCAGGTTTATAGCTTAGTAATTTCTTAGCACTTTCAAGCGCAATCCGTTTATTCCAAGTAGTAAGGGATGGGAAAGGAAATAAAGGCTTGATCACACCATTCACCGCAGTTCCCCCTCTCGTTTGCAGGGCATCGCCGACAATCAAGCTATGATTCCGAGTGTCGATAAGCGAAATCGAGCCAGGTGTATGCCCAGGGGAAAGAATAACTTCCAAAGAACCAATCCGGTCTCCCTCTTTTAGTAAGGAGTCAGGCTGAGTTTGTATATTTTTTGGAATTCCCCCACGGATTGGAGAGTTCGTTTCACTTTCCAGAAGTGTTGAATCGCCAGCAAGTAACGCCGCTTCCCTAATGGAAATGCTGACGTGCATATCGGGAAATACCTTCTTTAGCGTGTCAAGTGCACCAACATGATCATCATGCGCGTGAGTGATGATGATTCTTTTTATCGGTTTTCCAATGACTTGCGCCGCTTTCACTATGCTTTTCGTACTGTAAGGCAAGGCGGCATCTATTAATGTTAAGCTATCCTCTTCTTCAACAAAATAACAGTTCACAGGAAAAACACGTGGCATGAAGGATAATTGATATACTGTCCCCACCTTAGTCATTTTCATCTTTAAACAAACTCCTCCCGCAAAACTTCTATGTAACTAATACGATTAATCCCCTTCTAATATTCCTCGATGGAACAAACAAGACGCCAGCAACATCGCTGGCGTCTTGTTTTCATTTAGGTCACGATACTTTAATCGCACCACGTATTTCCTTTTCCAATTGATTGGTTCTTTCCACTTTCGTTGACTCCGACCATCCAAAATATCCAGCTATATAGTCGATCACGGCGCTCTTATGAGTTTGAACTAAATCGATATCGAATAAAAGGGTCCCTGTCCTGCGGAAGAAGAAGTCGACCGGCGTTGCAGCCATTTCATGATCACATGCATATTTCAGCTGTATGAACAATTTTTGCGGCAAGCTTGTTCCGCCATTTCCTTCGCTTTTTGCGATGTTGAATAACACAGGTGCGTTAGAACCGTACATGGCCAAGATTTCCTCGGAATCCTTGACAGCAAGCCCTGAATCCACTCCAACTTGAATATGTTGCTTAATATAGCTTGAGAAATTTCTCGATCCCCCAACATCGCCTCCGGAGATCGGCATGCCTTTCGTATTGCTGGCTGGGTAAGACTTAGTGAACTTCCCTGCCACAAGGTCAACCGTCGTTTTCGCCATTTTGCGATAGCCGGTCAATTTACCACCCGCTATCGTGATCAGTCCCGAATCGGACTCCCAAATTTCATCTTTCCGCGAAATTTCGGAAGGGTCCTTCCCTTCTTCAAGAATCAATGGTCGCACTCCGGCCCAGCTTGACTCGATATCGGTATCCGTTATATTCACTTCTGGAAACATATAATGAATGGACTCCAATAAATAGGCACGGTCTTTAGATGTAACGGTCGGCACTGCAGGATCACCATCATAAAAAGTGTCCGTAGTCCCTACATAAGCCTTGCCAGCTCTCGGAATGGCAAAGATCATCCGACCATCAGGTGTATCGAAATAAAGCGCCTGCTTCAAAGGGAATTTCGATTGATCGATGACCACATGAACACCCTTTGATAACTTAAGCGTTTTCCCTTTTTTCGATTGATCTTTTTCGCGGATTGAATCGACCCATGGCCCTGCTGCATTAATGACCTTATCTGCATATATTTCATAAGAGGTCCCTGATAGTAAATCGGAAACCTGGACGCCAGACACCTTTTTGTTTTCATATAACAATTTATCCACTCGCGTATAATTGATCGGCGTTGCCCCTTTATCAACTGCAGCCTTCATGACTTCAATCGTCAGGCGGGCATCATCGGTCCGGTATTCAACATAATATCCTCCGCCCTTTAGTCCTTCTTTCTTTACAAGCGGCTCACGAGCTAACGTTTCATCTATGGAAAGCATCTTCCTGCGTTCGGATTTTTTTACACCCGCCAGGAAGTCATATACACGGAGCCCAATCGAGGTACTGAACTTTCCAAATGTACCACCTTTGTGCATCGGCAGCAGCATCCACTCCGGCGTGGTCACATGCGGACCATTTTCATAGACGATTTCCCGCTCTTTTCCGACCTCAGCCACCATTTTTATTTCAAATTGCTTCAAATACCGCAAACCACCATGTACCAGCTTTGTCGAACGGCTCGAAGTACCTGCAGCAAAATCCTGCATCTCCACCAACGCCACCTTCATTCCACGGCTACTCGCATCCAAAGCGATGCCTGCGCCGGTAATCCCCCCACCAATCACCACTACATCATATTTATCCTTTTTCAAAAGACCGATCGTTTCTTCCCGATACTTATTTGAAAACTTCATGCCTAACTCCTCCTCTATCAGCTGTTTTACTACTATTTTTAGACGTTTATATGTCAGCTTGTGCTTTATCCCCGTGAATTCCGGCGCTTTATTCGTGAATTCGAGCACTTTATTCGTGAATTCGCGTACTTTATTCGTGAATTCGAGCGCTTTATTCGTGAATTCGAGCGCTTTATTCGTGAATTCGAGCACTTTATTCGTGAATTCGAGCGCTTTATTCGTGAATTCGCGCTGCACTCGTGCGTTTGCGCCTGTTACCCGCTAATTCGGACTGGTTATTCGTGAATTCGAGCACTTTATTCGTGAATCCGGGCGCTTTATTCGTGAATTCGAGTACTTTATTCGTGAAATCGGGCACTTTATTCGTGAAATCGGGCACTTTATTCGTGAATTGTTGAGTTGTATCCTTTATTTTTAATCAGTTCGTTTGTTTCAATAGTTTGTTCTTGGTCTAGCTATCGCATTCCATAATTTGGCTTTTAAGAAACAAAAAGAGACCACAAATGCACATTATCGATTTCACGATAACGCATTCATGGTCTCTCCTGTTCTCCGGCCGAGTTATTAACTTGTCTTGAGTATAACATACTCGATCACATTTTAGAAAGAGATTGCCTTGTTTTTTTATTTAAAGGCCATTGCTGCATGTACCGCTTTTTTCCAGCCTGCATATAATTCTTCGGTTACTTGTTCCTTCATATCCGGGTTAAAGGTTTTGTCTACCGCCCATTGCTTGGAGATTTCTTCTTGGTCTTTCCAGTATCCAACTGCAAGTCCAGCTAAATAGGCAGCTCCTAGTGCGGTCGTTTCGTTGATTGTTGGTCTTTCGACTGGCACTTGCAATAAGTCGCTTTGGAATTGCATTAAGAAGTCATTCTTGACCGCCCCGCCATCGACTCTCAATGTTTGTAGCTCGATGCCTGAATCGGCCTCCATGGCATCAAGGACATCTTTCGTTTGGTACGCCAAGGATTCAAGCGTGGCACGAATGAAATGTTCTTTGGATGTACCGCGCGTCAAGCCAAATACGGCTCCCCGTACTTCGCTGTCCCAATATGGAGTTCCAAGGCCTACAAAAGCCGGCACTACATATACTCCGTCCGTACTCTCGACTCGTTCCGCATAGGCCTCACTGTCTTTGGCATCATTCAGCATGCGCAGACCGTCGCGCAGCCATTGGATGGCTGATCCTGCTACGAATATACTTCCTTCCAGTGCATATTCAACCTTTCCGTTCAATCCCCATGCAAGCGTCGTCAATAGTCCGTGTTCGGATTTGACAGCCTTGGTTCCTGTATTCATGAGCATGAAGCAGCCTGTGCCATAGGTGTTTTTGGCCATCCCTTCATTGAAGCACGCTTGGCCAAACATGGCTGCCTGCTGGTCACCGGCCGCCCCTGCAATCGGAATCGATTGACCGAAGAAGTGATACTCGATCGTACGTGCATATTCTTCTGAAGAAGGTCTTACCTCCGGCAGCATCGATTTTGGAACGGTCAATATCTCCAGCAGTTCTTCATCCCATTTCAGTTCATGGATATTGTACATCAATGTCCGGGAGGCATTGGAATAGTCGGTTACGTGGGCCTTGCCTCCTGATAGCTTCCAAATCAGCCAGCTATCGATGGTGCCAAATAAAAGCTTGCCTTCATCCGCCCTTTGTCGTGCCCCTTCCACATTATCAAGAATCCATTTCACTTTTGTACCGGAAAAATAGGCATCGATCAACAATCCCGTTTTATCGCGGAATAGATCATTCAGTCCCTTTTCTTTCAATTCATCACAGATTTCGCTTGTTTGCCTCGACTGCCATACAATCGCATTATAAACAGGCACCCCTGTCTCCTTATCCCAAACGACTGCCGTTTCGCGCTGATTGGTGATGCCGATTCCAGCAACTTGCTCTGGGTTGACCCCCGATTCCGACAGCACTCCAGCAATGACCGCTAGGATCGATCCCCAAATCTCATTGGCATTATGCTCGACCCAGCCTGGTTTAGGAAAATGCTGAGTGAATTCCTTCTGGGAAGAATGGACGATTTCGCCCTTTTGGTTAAATAAAATCGCCCGTGAACTTGTCGTACCTTGATCTAAAGATAAAATATATTTTTCCATAGTGAATGTCCTCCCTTAAATTAACTAGCGATATTTTTGCTATCCAATTCATGTGACTGTTTTTTTCCAAATGTATACGCTAATGCCAATAATATCACGCTAACTCCCAGTACAGACCAAAATCCTACTGTTATATCCCCCAAAAAGATCGCGTTATAGCAAACGGCACCAAGTGAACCTCCAACGATCGGTCCAACGACCGGGATCCACGAATAGCCCCAATTCGAATTTCCTTTACCTGGTATCGGCAGCAAAAAGTGCGCGATGCGCGGTCCCAAATCGCGGGCCGGATTTATCGCATATCCTGTCGTACCCCCAAGTGACATCCCGATCACAACGATCAATAGACCGACAGCGAATGGGTTGAGACCCTCCGTGAAGTTATTGGCCCCTATGAATAATAAGCCAAGGATAAGGATGAATGTCCCGATCATTTCACTTAATAGATTTGAAAATGTATGCGGGATGGCAGGCGCTGTGGCAAACACACCAAGCTTCGCGCTTGGATCCTCAGTAGCCTTCCAATGTGGCAGATAATGCAAGAATACTAGAGCCGCACCCAAGATCGCTCCAATCATTTGAGCAGCGATATAAACTGGCACATCACTCCAAGCAACTTCTCCAATCATGGCAAACGCTACCGTGACCGCAGGGTTTAAATGGGCACCGCTTATCGAGCCCACTGCAAAAACGCCCATCGTTACCGCCAGTCCCCAGGCAATTGTAATAACGATCCAACCCGCGTCTTTAGCGTAAGAACCCTTCAAAGTCGAACCTGCTCCGATACCTGCACCGAATAAAATCAAAATCATGGTGCCTACTAATTCTCCCCAAAATGGTGTCATAGAAAAAACCTTCTTTCTTAATGAATAATAAAACTTGGTCACAAATAAAAGGAGATTCACAGCAGAACTATCCCCATAATAATATGAATAGCTCTGTTGTGAATCTCCCAGTCTCCGTCACGTATATTAACTTGTAATTACAATATACTAGGTTATGAAAACGCTGTCAAACTTTTTATGTTTTTATGCGTCCGAACCTCTCAGACGATATCCCATAACTCAGTTTTGGAAGTGGTAATCGCCGAAGCTCCTGCTTCCAAGGCGTTCAAAACTTCCTCCGAAGTCCGAATAAGACCGCCGGCAAAAATCGGTGTTTGCAACCGCTCCTTCACTTCCTTTATCATCCACGGCATGGCCCCCGGCAAAACTTCGATGTAATCCGGCTTGGTTTTCTGCACCAGCTTATAACTTTTCTCCAACGCATGTGAGTCTATTAAAAAAATTCGCTGGATGGCAATGATCCCTTTTTGCTTCGCTTTCAGAATAACGCTGGATTTGGTCGAAATCAGCCCATAGGGGTTATACTCCTGACAAATGAATTCTGTCGCGTACTCATCGCTTCTTATGCCGTGAATCAAGTCGACATGGTAAATCATCTTCTTATTATGCTGCTTGGCCATCATGCTGACATTTTTCAATTGCGAAATATGAAGATCAAGAAACACCCCTATTTCATAAGAGCTTTCGAGAAATCTTTCAAAATCCTTCATGCTTGCCGAGGCAGGCAAAATCTTCTGATCCATTCTTTTCCCCCTTTCCTAAAAAAATTCAAACTTTAAGATATTTAGTATATTTTAAAGAACTTGATTTATCAAACACATTTTCTTTGCCGAGTGATCATAAAGAAAGGTTCATTTTCATTCCGCCATCGACCATCTCAAATGATCGGATCGTGCCTATCGGGATTTTTTTCACGATGCTCCAGGCATTCAAATTCATTTTGATCATTCTATTTTCATATTCAAAAAAAGGCGGTCTATTAAATAGTTTTTGATTAATGAAGTTCTTATCAATCGGTTTCATTTCCGTTAATTCGAATGTAATCGTTCTTTTTTCCACATGAACCGGCCTTATGATGATCCGAAATGATACCTTTTTCTTGAACATCATTTTTTTCACCTCAATCGTTCCCCGAATCCTTATATCCCCCGGTGTGATCTCCACCTTAATATCATGCTCTTGTGCTTGCATTTTTATTATTTTCTCAAGCATGGCTGCCGTTAGCATGATCGGTATGCCCTTTCCAAAAAAAGTGGTTAAATCGAATGTACTCACCCAGGTTTCCTCCTCCAGAAATCCTCACATCGAACATCGGTTATAGCATATGCCGCGTCGGCTCATGAAGTTAACCGATCCCCGTCCTTTTTATAATCTCTATATTCTAAATCTTTCATCTTCAGCTCTTGACCTTTATAACAACTCCCTGTATAGTCGTAATTAATTTAATAGACAACTCTTATCCAGAGAGGTGGAGGGACTGGCCCTTTGATACCTCAGCAACAGACTTTCGATGTACTGTGCTAATTCCAGAAGTGTAATAGCTTGAAGATAAGAAGAGTACATGACTTTGTAGCCAACCCCTCTTCTTATTTTTAAGAAGAGGTTTTTTATTTTATAAAAGGAAAGAAGGAATGCAACATGTCAATCACCTTAACAAAGGCACCATTCAGGGCCGATCATGTCGGAAGTTTATTACGGCCGGAACGTCTGCATATTGCCAGAAAGCAATTCAGGGAAGGTACCCTTTCAGCAGAGCGTCTTCGTGAAATTGAAACCGAAGAAATCATTCGGATTGTCGATAAACAAATCGAAGTTGGATTAGAGGCCGTTACGGACGGAGAGTTCAGGCGCACATGGTGGCACTTTGACTTCCTCGAACATTTAAATGGCATCGAGGGATATGTCACTGAAAAAGGACTTACATTCGATGGGGTGGAAACGGAAAAATATAACGTTCGCAATACCGGCAAGGTTTCATTCAATCCTGAACATCCCTTCATTCGTGATTTCATTGAATTGAACAAGATCGTCAACGGACGTGCTGTTGCCAAGCAAACCATTCCAAGTCCGAATCAATTATTCGCAGCAGGCATTCATAATGAAGACATCTACCCTGATATCGAGGATTATGCAAAGGATATCATCAAAGCCTATCAGGATGCTTTGAAAGCCTTTTATGAAGCAGGTGTGCGTTACCTTCAATTGGATGATGTATATATCGCCAGACTTTCAGCTCCAGATTTCCAGTTCAAAGATGGAAAATATACGAGAAAACAATTAATAGATTTAGCACTTCGCGTCATGAATGGCGCATTGGAAGGCAAACCAGAAGACCTTGTCGTCACTACCCATCTATGTCGTGGAAACTACCAGTCGACATGGGCATTTGAAGGCAGCTATGCTCGTATCGCCCCAACATTATTGGCTAAAGAAAAAGTCGATGGATTCTTCTTGGAGTACGACGATCAACGCTCAGGGGACTTCAAACCATTGGAATACATCCCGAATGGCGGAGCCCGTGTCGTTCTAGGAGTCGTCACGTCAAAAAACGGTGAAATCGAAGACAAGGAAGCTGTTAAGGCACGCATTAAAGAAGCCTCGCACTTCGTTTCTCCCGAGCAACTATGCTTAAGCCCGCAATGCGGCTTCGCCTCCACCCATCACGGAAACAAGCTAACGGAAGAACAGCAATGGGAAAAGCTGAAATTCGTCGTTGATGTAGCAAAGGAAGTTTGGGGATGAACTTATCCATGATGAACCGTTGAGTAATTGATACAACAGACATATAAGTGCGATACTCTTTTACTAAAGGGTATCGCACTTTTCAGCTGAGCATGGAGACTGGAAGGGGGAATTCCCCACAGAAAAAGAACGAGCAACTTGCACGTTCCTTTTTACTTGCAGCTATCTTCATCATCCATCTTCTTAACTAAGATATCATCCGTCACCCTGTCCTCCAGTTTATTCCTTAAGGCCAAATGGGCAGCCTTCCCATCGCTGGGAGACCCGTCAGGAAAATACATCGGGAATAAAGAGAAAAACATAATATAGAAGGAAAAATAGATGAACTGATACCATATTACCGAGCTTTCGAGGATTTTCTGGAACACCAAGCTATATATGGCAAGCATACTGACTAAATTAAAAATGGCGCCCCCTAAATAAATGAGCATATTCGTCACTCGATTATCATGTTTCAATCCTTTGAATTCACAAGCTCCATTCCAGAAATAATATTTCCTTATCTCCATATTCCAAAGGGAGAAAAGTTTATTGCCACAACCGATCACGATTTTCTTTTCCGCACCGCCAAATATCGTAACGAAGAAGGCATGCCCGCTTAAATGAATGAGCGTAACGATAGGCATGATCAAAAAAAAGGAAAATAGAAATTTCATGATGTCATACAGACCAAACATAGTTAATCCACCCCCAAAGATTCCTTTTTCCGGACTGATTCCTTACATTTCTTACCCTTTCCAGATTACTTATGAACTAGAAATTTTTAACATCAGTGTTTTTATCATTCATCATGGGTTTAACGGCCATTTAGCACTTTTCAAACGTAATACGTTCTTCTGCGATTCATTTCGTCTTGCCTAATATTGGCGCATTCATCAACAAAAGGCTATCACCCTCCAATATTGGAAATGTGATAGCCTTGTTTAATTTTATTTTTCATGAAGTGTACGGAGGATTTCGGCGTTGTTTTGTCCTGGCTTACGTCCTGTATGTTTATAATCAGGGGTGAAAACGGATGATTTGATCGGACAGGCAATTTGTTTTTGAAGATTCCCTTGATCGTCAGGAACTTCGACAATCATCCCCCGTTGTTTCAATTGGGGGTGATCGGCCGCCTCGGCAAAGGTCAGCACTGGTTCTGCACAGGCATCGGAATCAGCGAATATCTTCTGCCATTGTTCAAAATCCTTTGCTAGGAACGCTTTTTGGAGGGCCTGTTTAAAGGCGACTCCGCTCGCTTTGTCGCTGGCCATGCTCATTTCATACAATTCCGGTATCCCGATTGCATCGCATAATGCTCTTTTAAATCTGGGCTCTAAGCTTCCAATCGAAAAATAACGTCCATCTTTCGTTTTGTAAAAGTCATAAAAAGATCCCCCGTTTAACATCAATTCCTCCGGTTCAAGCTCAAGCCCACCTTGTAAATGAAGCGGTGCGGATATCGCATTCATTGCGAAGCTGCAATCGGTCATGCTGATGTCGAGGGCTTGGCCGAATCCGGTTTTAGCCCTGTAGACGACGGCAGACAATATACCGATGACGGCATGCAGCGATCCTCCCGCAAGGTCGGCAATCTGGGTTCCGTTTTTTGCAGGGCCTTCCTTTTTCGTACCCGAGTAGCCTGATAGACCTGCGATCGAAAGGTAATTGATATCATGGCCCGCTCGGTCTTTATAGGGTCCGGTCTGTCCATATCCCGTGATCGAGCAGTAAATGACCTTCGGGTTGATTCGTTTTAAGGCCTCATACCCCAGTCCTAATCGTTCCATGACACCTGGCCGGAATTGCTCGACGACGATATCGTATTCCTGCACGAGTTTCTTGACGGATTCGATCGACTCAGGCTGTTTTAAATCAAGGGTAATCGATTTCTTCGATCTGTTAAGGTATTGATCGACTCCCCATGAATCGCCCGTTTCCGGTCTTTCCACCTTCAAAACGTCCGCCCCTAAATCCGCTAGCATCAACGTGGCAAAAGGGCCTGGCAGTAGCGTTGAAAAATCCAATACCTTTAAAGAATTCAATAAGGTCATCAGCTTCTCACATCCTTTTCTACCGGTTGGATACACTCAATCGGTTACAGTTTCATGTCCTCGTTCCTTTCCACAGCTGTATGGGTAAAGATTATGCTAATCATATATCATCCTTGCGTAAATTTGAATAAAATACCATCAGCAAACCAGACTCCGATAAATCCCCATTTATGAATATACTCAATTTCAAACCAAAGATCACATTTCGGAGTATTCCAAATATTACTAAAAGAATATCTGGAAATAACTTTTCTAAAAAAAGCCATTTTCCACCATTTTATTCCTTTAAATGTCAACTTTTTTACTTGTTTTCTCCATTTGATAAAATAAGGAACCGATGCAAAAATAAGGTATTCTCATGAAGGAGTTGAGTGTTATGAAAGGTAAGGTATTTTTAGGAACTGCACTATCCGTTGGTCTATTATTTTCTGCCATTCCCCATCAAGAAGCTTTAGCGGCAAAAAATGTGTTAAGTGTTGAGAAGTATAATAAGCACAAAGATTCGCTAGAATTCAAGTCTGGTAAACTGACAGATCCATCGAAGCAAACGGCAGAAGATATCATTCTTACCTTTTTTGATAAAAACACAAAATCTTACAAGCTAGAAAAACAAAAGGCGAAGGACTCCTTCATTATCCAGAAAGAAAGCAAAGATGAACTTGGCAATACCGTCGTCAGACTGCAACAAACCTTTAAAGGCGTGCCTGTCTGGAATTCTACACAAGCTGTATTGATTGACACAAAAGGTGTATTATCCGTCGTGTCCGGTACGGTTGAAGCCAATCTAAACACTAAATTGGGGAAAAAGGTTAAAAAAGGCATCAGTAAAACAGAAGCCATTAAAATAGCTGAAAAAGATCTTGGATTCACGCCTACCTACGACCACGCCCCAGAATCGGAGCTGTATGTATATTCGAGTGGCGATAAAGCCGATTACGTATACAAAGTGAACTTGAATTTCTTAAGTCCGGAACCCGGGAACCATAATTATTTCATTTCAGTCAAAACCGGAGAGATCCTGAATAAATTTAATACCCTTGATGAAGTGACCGGGACCAATTCTGTCGGAACGGGCACAGGGGTCTTAAATAATACCGTTTCATTGAACACGACCTTATCAGGCGGTAAATACTATTTACAGGACAATACACGCGGTCAAGGGATCTTCACTTATAATGCCAACAACAGGTCGAGATTGCCGGGCACACTTATGTCCAATACGACCAACGCTTTTACGACATCGACTGATAAAGCAGCCGTGGATGCTCATTTTTATGCCGGTAAAACCTATGATTATTACAAGTCGACTTTTGGACGGAACTCCTATGATGGATATGGGACAAGCCTGAAATCGACCGTCCATTATGGCTCGAGATACAATAATGCCTTCTGGGATGGCACCCAAATGGTTTACGGTGATGGAGACGGCACGACGTTCATCCCACTTTCCGGCGGTTTGGATGTCGTTGCACATGAGCTGACTCATGCCGTAACTTCCAGTGAATCCAATTTGACCTATCAAAATGAGTCAGGCGCTTTGAATGAAGCCATTTCTGACATTTTTGGTACAGTAGTAGAATTCAAGACACAAAGTTCCAAAGCCGATTATCTGATTGGCGAAGATATTTACACACCTAACACTGCTGGCGATGCACTTCGTTCCATGGCAAATCCAACATTGAATGGTGACCCAGACCATTATTCGAACCGTTATACCGGAACGGCTGACAACGGCGGTGTCCATACGAATAGCGGAATCATCAACAAAGCGGCTTACTTGCTGTCTGCAGGCGGCACTCACCGCGGCGTGACCGTATCAGGAATCGGCATTGATAAACTAGGGACAATCTTTTACCGGGCCAACACGATCTACCTAACTTCTTCGTCGACTTTTTCTCAAGCGAGAGCAGCAGTCGTACAAGCTGCCTCTGATTTATACGGTGCAACCAGCGCAGAAACGACCGCTGTCAAAAACGCCTTCACGGCAGTGGGCGTGAATTAAACAAACAAACCCTGTCAACAACCTAACCAACACCTCCCTAGCTTACCTTTAGCGGGAGGTGTTTTCGTATGTATCCAGGTAATGATATTCCGGCCGTTCCACTTCAAATTTCGAACTTCTGGCTCAGCAGGTAGAAAATGATTAATTCTCTAAAATAGTTGCTTTTCTTCCTATTAACTGTCAAGCTAAGATAATCTGGACTATAATGAAGAGAACAAGTAGGTGACGAATATGATTGAAGTTAAAACCTCCACACTCAGTGATGGTGAGTTCAATAGAGGCGTATTTGCAACACAGGACATTAAAAAAGGGGAGCTTTTGCATGAAGCACCTGTCATTGCTTACCCAAACGAGGAGCATGTTTTCATAGAGAAAACGCTGCTGGCTGATTATGCATTTGAGTATGGAATCAACCATACTGCCATGCTTTTAGGTTACGGTATGCTGTTTAACCATTCTTATACACCCAATGCCACGTATGACATTAACTTTAAGAATCACACGTTTGATTTCTTTGCTTACACCGATATTAAAGCAGGGGAAGAAATCTTGATTAATTATAATGGTGAAGTCGATAACGAGGATCCGCTATGGTTCAATAAAGAAGCAGACGATGAAGCCGAATGATCATGGCTCATGCATGAAAGCACTTGTGCTTTTGAAAGACCTGTTAAGGGTCCTCAAAAGTTACAAGTGCTTTTTCATTTTGATTATTTGCACCATGAATCTGATTTTGGCAAAAAAAAAACATTGAGGATTGCACCTATGACGGGCAATCCTCAATGGGGGTTTTCTCGATTACTGGGCAGATGCATTACTTGTTTTTGATTTTGTTATCGATTGGAGTTGGCTCTTGACCTTGTCAATCGTTTCTGGTGTAGCTAAGGATTTGATTTGACTCATGGTTTTTTCACGAGTTTTCTTATTGCGCATTAAATATGCGGCAGCTCCTATCACGACGGTTCCAATCACTTTGTTTGATGGCATTTGAGTTTCCTCCTTCATGTTAGTTATTATATAGCATTCCCTCTACCAGCAGATTTAAACAAAACTTGTAAGCTTTCCTTGCTATTTAGCCAATTCCAGGCTTTCAATATACTTTAAGCTCTCAGGACTTCTCACCACTTTTTCCGCTTGATTCGGATCAACTTTTGTATCGTTCATCGTGTAAAGCTTATACGTCAGGACCCTTTTCACAGATTGATCGATTCGCTCGATAGGAACCTTCCCCGCCTTTACGGCTTCAAGTAAGCCTTCATATACTTCAAGCTGATGGGCATATTCATGGCAGACAAGCAAAATATCAGCTCCAGCAAGGATTGCCTCCGTCCCCATATCTTTATATGAGAAATATTTGTTCACCGCCCCCATTTCCAAATCGTCCGTAATCACAAGTCCCCCGTAATGAAGCTTTCCTCGCAACAAGTCTTCTATGATGACCTTGGAGAGGCTTGCTGGTTTTTCTTTATCATAGGCGGGATATTTGATGTGGGTTACCATCACGAAGAAGTTTTGGTTATCCATTTCGCTTATGATTTTCTTGAACGGATAAATATCCGAATTCTCGAGATCGAGTTGGGTAGCTTCCACAGATGATGTTTCGACATGTGGGTCTATTTCGCTGCGCCCGTTACCCGGAAAGTGTTTCAACGCACCCGTTACCGAGGCATCATTCAAGCCCTGAATCGCCCTCTTTCCATATTCATAAGCCTTTTTAGGATCTTGTCCCACTGAACGTTTGTCGGTTTTCGATAAATCAAGTACAGGGGCAAAATTTATATTGATCCCCATCGAACTCAATTCTTTTCCATTCAGGTTAGCCACCTTGTACATGTCTTCGGAAGTTGCATATTGACCAAGGTTCTGTTGCGCAGGAAGCGGCGACACTCTTTCCTTCATCCGGATAATATCCCCGCCCTCCTGATCTACCGCCACCATGAGCGGAAGCGAAAGTGAATTTTGTTTGGCCGTTTGCTGAAGTGAATTGGATAACCTCGCCACTTGTTTTGGCGATTTCATATTGCGGTCAAAATAAATGACGCCACCTATATATTTTTTTTCAATGAGCTCGGTAATTTCACCGCTTCTTTCTGTTCCCTTGAATCCGACCATCATTAGCTGACCGACTTTTTCTTCAAGCGTCATGCTTTGGAGCATTTTTTCTATTTTTTCAGCGCTGCCCGTACTGGCGCCAACGCTTTCCTCTTTTTTGGTTTCGGACTGATTATCTTTTTGAAAAAACATGATAGCCATAACCGAGAGAAACACGATGAATAGCGCAACCATATACTTTTTCCCTTTCATTTATCCAAAAACTCCTGTCTACTTGATTTGATGCACACTACTCTACAGCTTGTTCATAAAGTGACCATTCTATATCAAACTAAGGTGGTTTTTTGCATAAAGCATCAGCGGCGTACCATACTATTTACATACACTCATGCAAAGGAGATACGCCCATGGACGGAATCTTGAGGAATTTAGCCGATACCTTCAGCTCTGCAGTCAATCATGCAAAGGAAAGAATTTCTGCCATTACTGGTTCAACCTCTGTTACGATCGGGGAATTGAGCCAACACATCATCAACCAGCCCGAAACGATACTAATCAAGAAAAACCTTTTAGGAATCCCTTTCTCTTTTTATCATTTGCAAAAAGAAGATGTTACGTATTATTTGGAAATGAAAAACTCACGAATTTTACAGCTGGATGTACAAGCACATGACCACACCATCGTGTCTTATAGATCTTACCGTGATAAGTCAGACCTCCCCGCAACCGTTAAATTCCCCAAAACCCTTTTATAGAAATAAAACTAAAAAAGCTGATACTTTGCAGACAAAAAAGTTCCGGAAGTCGCTTCCGGAACTCTTTTGTTTTTCCATTGGATTTCAATGAGCGGCACTAGCTAGCGATTTCCTTCATAATCGTAGGAGATAATTGTTGAGAGTGAAATTGAACCTGTATGCGACACTCCTGCGGGAACCGTCTCTGGATAAGGGAGCGATTGCAGTGCAATGGANACGGAAGGTGCGACACTCCTGCGGGAAATGCGCGTCTTCGTGAGACACCGCAGGCTAAAAGCCGAGGAGCGTCAAGGACCGCCTCTGGATAAGGGAGCGATTGCAGTGCAATGGAACGGTCGATGTTCAAATCCCCCAAAACTATGATCAATGAGGAGTCCATTTTGTTCTCAAGCACAGTGGAATGTAACGGAAGGCNGCGACACTCCTGCGGGAAATGCGCGTCTTCGTGAGACACCGCAGGCTAAAAGCCGAGGAGGCTCACGGACCGCCTCTGGATAAGGGAGCGACTGCAGTGGAATGGAACGATCGATGTTCAAATCCTCCAAACTTATACCATGGAGATTCTATCTTAGTTTTCATTCATTTACCTTTTTAATGATCGGTTTTGATTTTTTGCACTCAGCCGGTAACGCGAAATTTTTACACTTCGACATTAATATGGCGGCATTCATTTTTCTTGATGGCGTCAACTTTTCATATGGAATACCGATGGACATCTATATGGAATTCGCCTTATCCTACGTAAGGGTTTTATTTATCGCCGTCACTGCCATCTTGATCATAAGAAATATAGTCGATTAGGGAAAAGGAAAACAGCAATATATAAGGAAAATAAAAAACAAGAAAAACCTGGTGCTCAATGTGACATATAGGAATTATTTGGGTATATGATAGTAGAGAATGTGTGGAAAGGTGTGATTGGATGTCTGATAAATGGAATGGCGAAGAAATGGAGGATGTATCGAAGCAAATCATTGTGATTACTGGGGCCAATAGTGGACTTGGCTTCGAAACGGCTTTTGCCCTGGCCGGTAAGGGGGCAGAAATCATCCTTGCTGTCCGGAATCCTTCAAAGGGGGAAAAGGCGATCGATCGAATTTTCTCGGTCTATCCTAACGCGAACATCCGGGTCATGCAGCTGGATTTAAGCGATTTAAGCAGCATTCGGCATTTTGCTGATTCCTATAAGGAAAACTATGACTCCTTATCTGTCCTTATCAATAACGCAGGCGTGATGATCCCGCCCTACAGTAAAACGAAGGATGGCTTCGAGCTGCAATTCGGCATCAATCATCTCGGTCATTTCGCTTTGACAGGACTCCTTCTCCCGCGAATCCTTTCTACGCCGAAATCACGGGTGGTCACATTGAGCAGCTTGGCCGCCATCAACGGATTCATCGACTTTGAAAATCTAAATGGCGAGAACGGCTATAAACCAATGAAGTACTACGGTCAGAGCAAGCTCGCCAACCTCCTATTCGCCCGCGAGCTCCAGAACAAATTTAACCAGCATGGCGCAAGCCCGATTAGCGTAGCCTGTCACCCGGGACTTTCCCATACAAACCTCATGTCACGCGGATCTGGAAAACCGATCAATCGATTCGTCCATTATCTTTCAAAAACCATTACCCAACCGGCAAGCATGGGCGCACTTCCAACCCTGTATGCCGCAACGGAGCCTTCGTTAACAGGAGGCGAATATATTGGACCAGATGGCAAGAAGAGCAGAAAGGGCTTCCCTAAGCAAGACGATATCATCGATACTTTATATAATGAAGAAACATCGAAGAGATTATGGGACATATCGGAAACCTTGACAGAGGTCACCTATCATTTCACAAAAAGCGCGACGCCGAAATGAATTTCAAAAAAAAAGGGGGAGCAATAAGCTCCCTCTTTTCTCTGCGATCATTCAGCGTCAAAAATTTCGACTTTTTCCATTTTATCGCCATTTTTCATAGCTTTAGCCGTTTCAAGCCCGGAAGTCACTTTACCGAATACTGTGTGAACACCGTTAAGATGCGGTTGTGGTTCATGCACGATGAAGAATTGACTTGACCCAGTGTCTTTTCCGGCATGTGCCATCGATAAGCTGCCCGCCTCATGCTTGTGAGGGTTTCCTACTGTTTCACATTTGATTTGTGTGCCGCTTCCGCCTGCACCAGTACCTGTTGGATCTCCGCCTTGGCTTACGAATCCAGGGATGACACGGTGAAAGACCACGCCATTATAAAATCCTGTGTTGGCCAGGTTTTCGAAGTTTGCGACTGTGTTCGGTGCTTCGTTCGGGAAAAGATCGAATTCAATCTTTTCACCATTTTCCATTAATATGTATCCTTTTTTAGCCATGTAAAACATCTCCTTTAATATGAACTGAATCAATTCTTATAGTACCATTTTTCGAACGAGAAAGAAAAGCAGGCGCTACTATTTCGAACTGTCTCATTATACCTTTCGACGTTTTTTCTTTTATAATGAGGAAGATTGATGATAAAAGGGGGAACGAACCATGACACAACGATTCGATGCATTAGTCGTAAACAAGCTAGAGGATCAGTTTACCGTAAACATCCAGCAACTATCGATTGATGACCTGCCCAAAGGCGAAGTGCTCATCCGTGTCCATTATTCCGGGGTGAACTATAAAGATAGCCTTGCAAGCATTCCGAATGGAAACATTATCAGCAACTATCCGATCAGCCCAGGAATTGATATGGCAGGGGTCGTCGTTTCATCCGAAGACTCCAGATTCCAGGAAGGCGACGAGGTCATTGCCACCTCCTACGGAATTGGCGTTTCCCAATCAGGCGGCTATAGCCAATATGCCCGTGTTCCAGCAGAGTGGATCGTCCCGCTTCCTGATGGCCTTACAATGAAAGAGGCGATGATTATCGGGACGGCAGGCTTCACTGCAGCACTATCGGTTTTGCGCCTGGAAGAAAATAATCTGGCTCCTGATCAAGGAAGCGTCCTTGTTACCGGTGCGACCGGAGGCGTTGGCAGCTTTGCCGTCTCGATCCTTTCCAAGCTTGGTTATTCCGTGGAAGCGAGTACAGGAAAAGAATCGGAGCATGAATATCTGAAGAAAATCGGGGCGACGACGATCGTGTCTCGCAATGAGGTGTACGATGGCAAGCTGCGCTCACTTAGCAAACAGAAGTGGAGTGGTGCAGTAGATCCCGTCGGCGGTGAACCGTTAGCCTCCGTCCTTAGCCAAATCAAGTATGGCGGATCTGTAGCAGTCAGCGGATTGACGGCTGGTACCAACATTCCTGCCACTGTCTACCCTTTCATCCTGAGGGGTGTTAATTTACTAGGAATCGACTCGGTCAATTGCCCGATGGAAACAAGATTGAAAGTTTGGCATCGACTGGCAACCGATTTTAAATTCGCTCATCTGGAACAACTCATCCAGCAAGAAATTACCCTTAAAGAATTGCCTGAAGTACCCCCAACCCTTTTAAAAGGGGAAGCAAGAGGCAGAACGATCGTAAAGCTATAATCCAAAAAGTGACGCGGGCTTGCTCCTCGTCACTTTTCATGGTGAATTGATTAGGGTATGCAGAAGTATCGCAGTGGTCGGATAAATTATTCGCACGTTCGGTCGATTTAACTCCATCTTAGGTCGATTTATTCGCGTTTTAGGTCGAATTAACTCTGTGTTCGGTCGATTTATCTCCGTTCAGGTCGAATTGTTCGCATGTTCGGTCGATTTATCTCCGTTTAGGTCGAATTAACTCCGTGTTCGGACTGATTATTTTGCGCGGCGGACGGAATTGGGCTTATTTTCGTTATCCTATGCAGGAGAAACACAAAAAGGCCAAACCTCATAAGGTTCAGCCCCATCTCTAAAAGGTATTATAAATATTTTCACATTCATTAGCTGTTGGTTCATAAAAGCAATGAAGCTTAAAGCGGCCAACGAGAGGCTGATTATACCAGGTTGGCGGGCAATCTCCCTGAGGTCTGAAATACCAGAGGCTAAACTTCGAAGGCCATATTCTTTCACCATTTACACTCCGACGCGCAAGTCTTTTTTCCCTATCCCGTGCTCGCTGGTAAAAATACCCCTTCTGCACAGCCTCAAAGGCATGCTCCTGATAAACCATGTCCGGAATCGTCCTCAGTCCTTTGAAATCGGAGCAATTTGACCTAATCCGGTTGATCCCGACGTTCCCGATCATCAACATGCCTTGATCGCCCTCGCCCTCGCCTTCAGCCCTCAGCAATCTTGCCAGCAGAGCAATGTCGGCATCAGTGTGCTTAACGACGGTCATCCAATCACCTCCACTTATTTATCCTATGCCCAGGAGAGTGAAAGATGCTCCGATTTTAATAAAACCTTCATGTTCCGTACATGTCCTATCAACAATTCCCCCCTATACTTAAGGAAGGCTGGATAGCACGCGTGGCTATCATGGTATTTGGCGTAGGCGGGGCCAATACTTTTTCTCTACATAAAAAAACGGCATGAAATATGCCGTCTTCGATCTTACACGATTATTCCTTCGCTTCAAACGCCGCTTCAAATGCTAGAGATACCTTTTCGAACTCTTCGTCCGGTTCGATTTCGAGCAGTTCACCTTCGCCTTCGACACGGAAAAAGAAAATATCGATATCTTCCTCTGTATCTTCTTCAATATCTTCAAGCAAGCCTACTGCTACATATTCCGTTCCTTCCACATCCAATGACCCTAAAACCTCAACTTCATGAGACTCATCATTGTCATCAGTAAGTGTGAAAACCTCACCTTCACGAATGTTTCCCATACTACCTCTCCTCTCCTATCCATTCATAATGGAGTTGTGTCCATAGTATATCGACTATTCGATTCAGAAACAAATTTTTGCCCTAAAAAAAGAATATTTTTTTGTACTATTCATTGATGTACGAAAGAAAAATTTCAGTCCGGGTAATCACCCTGTTCCACCCATGAAGCCTTCATATTGTCGGAGACCGACCTAATAGCATGATTCAACAGCGTTGCCTTTCCGTCACAATGGTAACGGCATTACCTTGAAGTGTAGAAACCTTCCGTGTGCTTTTGTATAATTCTTTTTTCGATACCTATTTCATATGCTTATTCAGCCATTTTCCATTCTGAAGAATTTACTGTCTTTTGTTCAAAAGATTCAATCTCTCGCTGTTTCGCCATTTTAGAAACTTGTGACACGGACCACGTTACATTCCCAAATGCAATTATTGTCACGACCGAGATACCTAACACTTTTTTACAAAATATTTTCTTCAATGGTTACCCCCTGAGAAAAAGTAATGGAATGGAATGCTTCAAATATAAACCAACAGTGTTAAGCTAACACCAAGTAATTGTAAATGTAGCGCCTTATTTTTGTAGTTTGGATGTAAAAAAAGCTGATTGCATGTGCAACCAGCTTTTCTTTGCTTATTTATAGAACACTTTATCGACGTTGTATTTAGCTCGTAGTGAATTGATCATGTACGTTTCGTAAATTTCACGTTCCATTGGGTCTTCGACGATAAGGATGTCAATTTTTTTCACTTCATTACGGTGCTCTTTGATTGGAGAGACGTTATCTTCGAAGTGCTTTTTGACCCTTGGTCTTAGCTTACGGGCTTTCCCGACAAAAATCAGCTCGTCGCGTTCATTGTAAAACAAGATGATTCCGCCTTTATCACGGGGAATCAAATGGAAGTCGATAAATCCGAAAATTTCCGGAATGATTGCTTCGTCTCCTTCTATCACTTGTTTTCTTTGTTTAATGCTAATATCCGCTGCTGGGATTTCAATATTTATCATTAATTCACGTCCTCTATTTGTATAAGCTGAAACATTCAAACGGCTTCAACATTCCGTCTTCACGCCAGGCTCTTGGCTTAATTCTTAAAGGTAAATGGTATCATAATTTCGGACGAAAAGCCATGTATGCCGTTATAGGTCCAGAGTTCGTTGCTGTTTTATTTTACTTACCCTCGTTTATCCTGTGATAAAATATAAAGAAGAAGACTCGATAAGAGCCTCCTTCTTTGTCAGAAATATCTTTACCACCTGTGAGCCTTTGCGTTACTTCTTAGGATAATGTTTGTTTGCGATACTTCCGTATGGCCATTAACTTGAGACTTCGAACGCTTAGGTCTTGTCCAATTATGGTGAAACTTTTGAGAATGTGGATCTAAATGATCTTTATAGCTCATTCTGTGTCACCCCATCATTAGGATTTGGATATTTCAGCCGTGATAAAAAAGCTTTATCACTTGCTTAGTATTTGATTTTTGCACGGTTTCATACACCTTTTCCTTCAAAAACCGAACTCAACCAACTTCCCTTTTGCCAGGACTTTCCCTTCATCATTGACCGCATCACTTGTCATGAAGGAAATCTTCCTCACATCCGCTTTATTTATAATGAAACCTACGTTTCCGCTTTTCGAACTGTTACCGGCCATTTCGCCGTTAAGCTCTTCCAGATAAATGTCATCCTGCCATTGAAGATGTTCGCCGCTGTCTGTTTCAAGAAAAGCGACCGGGGAAAATTTGATTGTTTCAGCGTTCTTGTTTTTAATTGCAACCTCCACTTTTACGATGTCGAAATCTTCATCATGGGTATAGCCATGAAAGAAATCGATCATGCTGTAAGCCGGCGTAACATGCATGATCTTCATTTCTTTGACCGTTAGCTCGACTGGTCCAACATTAATGGTTTCATTCACTTTTTCATAGGACTTCAATGTTAATTCGCCTTTCGCATCCGAGACGTTCTCACCAATTTGGGTAAGCTTCAAATCATCAGGAAGTTGTGGATTCGGAACATAAACATCCTTCTTCACCGGTGGCGTGGCTGTCTCCTCCGTTTTTTCTTTTGCCGTCTTTTCTTCAAAGGCGGGTTGTGTATTAAGAGCACCAAATATGGTTAATATAAGGGCACCGATTATTAGCCTATTCATGGAACCCCTCCCTGAAATATCAGTTCTGTTTCTTTAATAGTTCGAAGATGATTTTCGCATGATCCGTATTATCGACCTGCCCGGCAAACCTTTCTTTATAAGGTCCGTAGGCATAGACAGGTACATCTTCACCCGTATGTCCTCCGGTGGTCCATGCCGTATTCGTCCGGTTATCGAATATTGCTTCTATCGCATTATCGATGTTCGTGACATTTTTAGTTTTGGCAGCTTCTGTTACCGATTTGATTTCATCATTAGTGAGCGTCATTTTATTTTGATTGATGGATTGCTTTAATGTCTTTTCAACATCGGCCCCTTTTATGATCGCATCCGCCATGAAGTCTGGTGTACGTTTGGCCGCTTTGATCGGTTCTCCGTACCAGTTATATATTCCCTTTGCACCGATCGAGAATCCTCCTGTTGAATGGTCTGCAGTAGCCACGACCAATGTATGTTTGTCTTTCTTCGCAAATTCTATCGCCGCTTTGTATGCTTTCTCAAAGTCCTCCATTTCACTCATGGCACCAACGATGTCATTATCATGTCCAGCCCAATCGACTTGACTGCCCTCGACCATCAGGAAAAATCCCTTCTTATTTTTATCTAAACGCTGAAGTGCTGAATTGGTCATGTCTTTCAAAGAAGGTGTTTCACTTGGGCGATCAATCATTTTCGGGAGTCCCTCGGAAGCGAACAAACCTAGCACCTGTTCATTTTTATCCTTGAGCATTTGTTTCTTATCCGTCACATAGCTATATCCGTCTTTTTTGAAGGCCTTGGCCAAATTGATGTCTGGCCGGACAAAATTGGATCTCCCGCCGCCTAATAGGACGTCGATTTTATGCTCTCCCTTGATCAGCTCATTATAATAATCATCTGCAATCGAATTCATGTTCTTCCGGCTTTCATCATGAGCGCCAAATGAAGCTGGTGTCGCATGAGTGATTTCGGAGGTGGCGACCAATCCAGTCGCTTTTCCTTTTTGCTTCGCTGCTTCGAGGACAGTCTTGACTTCGGATTTATCATTATCCACCGCAATCGCCGCGTTATAAGTCTTCACGCCGGAAGACATTGCCGTTGCGGCCGAAGCTGAATCCGTGATGTTTTGTGCAGCGTCTTCCGGGTATGTCATTTGCTGACCAACCAGGTATTTATCAAACTCTGTCCGTTCCGCCACCATCGTATTCGGATTATTTTTTAAATACCGGTAAGCGGACGTATAGGAAACACCCATCCCGTCGCCTATCATGAAAATGACATTCCTGATTTCCGGATCTTTATTCGACCTGTCCCTTGCCGAAGCAGGTTCTGGTGCAGAATATGTTAAACAACCAAATGCCAGTGCCGATGCCAGTGTAAACGGCAAAACCTTGTTCTTCCATGTACGATTCAAATGAATGACCTCCGATTAATGTTTGAATAGTTAATTAAAATATAGCGAAAAAAGATGAACACAGTGTCAAGTGTATGTAAAAATACGGTAGATTCATTGTGAAGACAAGGTAAATTCAGCCATCCACGGCGGCGCTCCAGTATCGCCGTGCAAAATGAGATCGTTCCATAAGAAAAAGGCGCCCCTTTTCAGGAGCGCCTTTTCCACTTACTTCTCACATCCACTCATCGTCCTTTTGCTTTCGGCTGTATATAGGCGTATAAATGGGACTGGTACAAAAGAGTACGAAACGTAAAATTTATAAATCCTTTTCTTATATTCAAAAACTTGTAAATTACTTAGTATTTTAAAAACAAAAAGGACACATATCAAAGTTAATATGCGTTCCTCTTACCTCAATTCTAGTTAACTTATAAAATAATCTTTATTAATGAGTTCGCTAAGCAGATAAACTGAAATGGAATATATCACGTCTCATTAGGTAAGTTACTGCAATAAATACATAGGCTACCCCAATACATATAAAAAACGTACCTGAACTCATAAATTCTGCTAACTTACCAAAGAAGAGAGCACCTATTGGCATAATACCAACACTAATTGAATATTGAGCTGAAAATACTTTACCTAATTTATTTGACGGAACGATTGATTGAATAATCGGGTGTGTTAGTATTTGAGTAACGCCTAAGAATATTGCTCCAATTAGCAAAACCAATAATATGGTATTTGAGTTAACAAAAAAGCTGGTTAATACCATCATTATCCCGAAGAAAAACGAACATAACACTAATTTTTGCCCTAAAATAAATTTACTCAATACTTTATGAGTAAACAGTGTTGCACCGATTAAAGTTCCTATAGCAATTGATGAATTTAGAAGACCGAGCATTATTGGACTATTCATATCACCAGCAATTTTTACAATAAATACATTAAAGCCTCCAAAAAAGAAGTTAACTATAGTTAAATTAATGGTTATGGTTAAAAGTGTTTTATTTTTTAGTATTTCCACAAAACCATCTCTATACTTATACCCGTTCTCTTCTTTACTTTCTTTTTTTTCTTTAACTTCTTCATATTTCATTTTATTAAAACTGAATATTGAAAGCGTAAATGAAAAAACGCTTATGGATAACAAAAATATTATTGAAAAATTTTTAATTAATAAACCAACTATAGCATTAAAAATATTATCAACGATATTGTATCCTACATTCATATAGGACTGTGCTTTTTCCAATTCTTTTTTTTGAACAATTCTTGGAATCAATGTATCTTGAACTGTATATGTATTCATCCCAAATAAGGAGGCAAAGAAAACAAAACAACAAATTATCAAAGGATTAAAACCGATAAATATATTGGTGATAATTCCAAGAACAGCTACTAATTGACCGCATTCTAAAAGGATCAGTAACCTTTTCTTATTGGTACGATCTATAATATCTCCCAATAAAAATGAAAAGATATTGGGTGAAAAATATGCTGCATTGAAAATTCCGACCCAAAATATAGAACCAGTTTGCGCCAACATGTACCATGACAGTACTACTAAATATATGCTATCCCCGGCATTACTAATTAATCTACCAGACCATAGATATTTAAAGTTATAATTATTTTTCAACATGTACATCACACATTTCCCCGAAATCCTCTAAATCTGGATAAGTTATGCTATCTATAATGTTTGAAAGTAGATTCATATTTATGTCTCCTTCAAGACTAGATTTAATATAATATCTATTAATTTCTAACAAAAGTGGATCAGACATAAACATATATGTTTTAAATGCAAGCAATTGTTTCTTAAAATCCACTAACCCGATTAATAACTCTTTTAACCTTAGCGGATTATCCAAGAATTTTTTTCTACTCTCCTGAGTGGTTTCTATTAAAAATAGTGTATAAAAACTTGTTTTAATTGATAAATCTAATGTATATCCCAAGTACAAATGATAGGGATTTAAAAATTCTCTCGATATAAGAGAATCGCTACTTTTCCCAAAAATAAATGATATAAATTTACATAGTACTAGTTGTTTTAGTGAAGAAATACCCATTGAATAGCAACCTATAATATAATTGTTCTTAATTTCCCACTTCGATTTGAAACTCGGCAGTATCACTGAATTTGCATTTTTTTCTTTCCTAAGTACACCATTTTTAAAATAAGCGATATTACATTGGCTAATAAGATCGTTAAATAATATAAGAATGGACTTCGTCTCAATTCTTTGCTCATATAAATCTAAGATATCTTCATTTGAAAAGTACGTTAAGGGCAGATACAGATACTTGTCTTCTTCTGTTAAATCTACATTATATACTTCTTGAAGAACTACTTTTTTTTCATCTTCTATCATTAATAAGTCCATCACATCAAATCTAACCGATTCAATAGCAGCTATAAGAGGAGAGAGTAGTTCAATTTCCGAACAGTAAATTTCAATAATACAGGATTCAGTAAAGGTTTCAGCATTAATAATAATACCTTTATCTTTAAATCTTCGTTCAATTAAATTTGTTATCTTTATTGAGAAGCAATGTTCGAATAGATGAAGTTGTTGGGTAGTAATAGTGCCCGTTTTTGTAAATGAAAAAGCGATATAATTAATCATAGAACTCCTTTATTAACCAAGCCATTTTCATCAATAGAATAAGAGAAGTGTTTATTCTGAATATTAAGTAAATCAATATGATTAACTTGTCCCAATTCTAAATAGCCTAGACCTGTTATAAAATAAAGTGCATAGAGTGCTGAAAAATTCCCTGAAATATTTGCTACTGGAGATATAATCGCATTATTCCATTTCCATTCATGAATATTTAAATTTACATTCTGTGTATCATAATTTTGCTCACTATTCTCTTTAAACATTTTGGTATAACTATACGATTCTTTAGTAAATAGTGCATTTGTTAATATAGTACTTGCATACCCGCCCAATACTCTCGGTACTCTAGTACGACATGTATACTCCTCTAAAATACTATTTATATTCATTGGCTTATCAATACAACATATTACTAAATCGAAACTTGATCCGATCACTAACAGATCATCTACAGTATCAATCTTTGTTTTCACTCCTATTACGTTTATAAAAGGATTAATATTATTTAGGTGATTCAACAGTGCATTCACTTTGTTTTCACCAACATCTTCAAATGTATATATTTGTCTGTTTAAATTAGAAAGCTCTACCTTATCGAAATCGACAAGAGTTATGTTACCAAAACCCATTCTAGCAAGACTTATTGCACAACTTCCTCCAGTTCCACCTGCTCCGAGTAGTAATATATTTGCAGATTTTAATTTATTTTGGACCTCCCAATAATTATAATATTTACCATTTACATCTATCCAAGCAAAAAAATTCAGATTTCTATCATAAAAAGATTCTTCTTCATTTGTAAAATCAAAGTTAGATGAAATATTTTCGTAAATAACTCCATAGGCACTCAAATCTTCTAATATTTCTATCGTCTCTGAATAGCTCAAATCATTTCTCAGAGCCAATTCTTCTATATCAGTATTACCATCTAGATCTTTTAGTAATTTTAGCAACCTTACAGGTTCATCAACAAAGATATCTCTAGCTACACCATATTGAAAACCTCCGACTTTAATTCCATTTTTTTCTTTATTTATAAAAGGTAGCAACATTGATTTGATTTTAGGAAATTGTAGTTTGAATTTTTTCATTATTATACTTTTATTGTTTCTTATAAAAAACGATGGAAATATAATAAATATATCTCCATCGAATTAAAATTAATGATTGTTTCCACGTAAAGATGCTGATACATTTTTACTAACAATCTTCTTAACTTTTGTGATTTTCATAAGAAACAACTCTCCTTTCGTAAGTGATAACTATACTTTACAACAGGGAGAAAAGCACAATGATATCTTTTCATATTTGACAATAATCTTTTTATTCTAATTTTTCTAATAATTTTTCCAGGTAATCTTCATGGTTTAATGCAGCAGAAGACGAATCTAGTTCTTTCATTATTAATATTGACTTTCGACAAAACATTTCTCCATTTTCTATCTCACCCATTTTAATTTTATATATCCCATTGAGAAATAATAGTTTATTCTTCTCAAAATAATAGTTATGATTAGCAATTAAATTTTCTAAAGTTGAAATAAAGTATAATGCTTCTGAAAGCTTGTCTCCTTCTATACAACACACTATTGTATTTAATATTATTCTTATTGATTCTGTCCTATTGTTCCTTAAATTGAGATAAAGCTGCGATCTTTTTAAAACTTCTTTAGATAAAGTGATAATTGCTTGTAGTGTTAATACCCCCATTGAATTTCCGAATATAACCATTTCGTAATATCCCCAACTATCATGTGCTAACAAGTAATTACTTAAAAAGTCTTTTTCATCTTCAGTTACTTTCTTATCACTGTCCAGATTATATAATAAAGCACCGATCATAATGGCATTACATCTATGAAAATCTAATCTACTAGTCTTCCATAATTCAATTTCCTTTTTTCTAAGATCAGTTAAAATTAATAAATTATTATTTTCATATGCAATCTTCATTTCATTTAACAACACTTCAAAATCAATACTTTTATAATTGTTTGCTATAAAAGAAAATTCCTCCAGCGTTATATTTAACTTTCCAAGTAAAGAATAAAAATTCGTTAGGGATATATCAGATTCTCCTCTTTCAAATTTTGATAGAAATGAAACACTAATATTTCCTTCTGCAATCTCTTTTAATGAGTAATTTTTTTCCTTTCTTAATTTCCTAAATAACCTTCCATACCTATTCATAAATTACTCCAATCTAAAACTTGAGTTTTTCATATATGAAAAAATATAGTTCTTTCGTCATACTTATATTACCATATTTTATAATAAAAGTAATGGAAGGGGTTGGAAAATAATGAAGAATGTTAAATGCAAACTTATTTATTTTATGTTAGGAATACTTACTATAATTGGAGCAGTAATTTTGACTTCACAAAAAATTTGTAGTTGCTATGATTCTGACATACAATATAAATAAGTATTATGAACCATAAAGCAAAACAGCCCTGCTTCCTTTCGAAACAGGGCTGTTTTATATCTTTTGTAATAGATGTTACCACTATATCGAAAGCAGTCACAACTGGAGCAACTGAAAACTGAAATTAACGATAACTTGAGGAGCGCCTTTTCCACTTACTTCTCTACCGTTAAACATTCCAAAGCCCGGGCTGCATTTTCCCTGGCAGCCTCGGTCGAATCAGCGGATGACAGGGCAACGGCGACCCTTCTCCCAATTTTGGTAACGGGTTTTCCGAAGATGCGCACCTCCGTATTCGGTACAGCCAATGCGTTCTCAACACCGACTATCGAATATTCCGATAACTCCTTGGACGCCTTTAATGGACGGCTTGCTCCTGGGGTGATCAGCTTGATTTCAGGGATGGGAAATCCTAGAATTGCTCGAACATGCAGGGCAAACTCGGATAAGTTCTGTGTCACTACTGTCACTAGTCCCGTATCATGCGGACGGGGGGATACTTCGCTGAAGTAGACTTTATCTCCGGAAAGGAAAAGCTCGACTCCGAATAGTCCGTATCCTCCAAGCTCATCTGTAATGGCAAGGGCGATCCGCTTTGCTTCGTTTATCAGTACTTCCGTCATATCATGCGGCTGCCACGATTCGATATAATCCCCACCCTGTTGAATGTGGCCGATGGGAGCACAATACATGGTTCCGTTTACGGCTCGAACGGTCAGCAGCGTGATTTCTGAATCAAAACGGATGAATTCTTCAATGATCACTCGTCCATTTTGAACCCGTCCGCCTTCCATCGCGATTTTCCAGCACTCCTCTAGGTCACCTTCTGTATAGCACACACTTTGCCCTTTCCCTGAGGAACTCATAAGCGGTTTTACGACATTCGGAAAGCCAATTTCCTTGGCGGCTTGGACAAATTCTTCATATGTATCAGCGAATTTGTAGGCGGCAGTAGGAAGTTTCAAGGTTTCGGAAGCAAGTCTCCTGATTCCTTCACGATCCATCGTTAATTTAGCTGCCCTCGCCGACGGAATGACGGTAAAGCCCTCTTCTTCCAGTTCAACTAATGCTGCTGTAGCGATGGCCTCGATTTCCGGGACGATCAAGTCCGGTTGTTCTTTTTCCACAATTGCCCTAAGTTGTGCAGCATCAAGCATATCGATGACATGACTGCGATGTGCAACCTGCATGGCTGGGGCATGCTCATAGCGGTCAACGGCAACTGTCTCCACCCCAAGCCGCTGTGCTTCAAGCAAAATCTCTTTCCCCAGTTCACCTGAGCCCAATAATAAAATCTTTTTGGATTTATACATTCAGCCTCTCCCCCTTCATAACCTCAAACACATTATATACGAACTATAATCGAATAAATATAAATATTTATTCGTATTTTAAATAAATACAGGCAATAAACACGATTTTAAAATGATTTCCGAAAGTATTTTAAAACCCACTTGACACATAAGAATAATAGTCTTATTCTTTTTTATACAAGGAAAATATATGCTGACTAGTCGACTGGTGGCTCTCTATTCATAACGGGTTTTTTCACAATGAGGGAGGCCTACACTATGCAAGAGGAAACGCATCGCCAATTACCTAGAATAGCTGACAATAAAAGATTGGAAGAAATGGAATACCTTAATCTTCCGGACCGGATGTTCTTCCATTGGTGTCAGCAGCAATATGCCCTGAATAGAGGGGTTTACAATACGATTGATAATTGGTTACATGAAAATGGGATCATCGACATTCTATGCCGGCGAATCAACCTTTTAGCTTTTCTGGAATACGCATCTGTCTCTGAAAATACGACTGGACGGGCGAAGTTGATTAAATTTGGCAAGGGAGGGCTAACGAAAAAGCTCCAGGATTTCATGGCTGCAATCTGACTCCAAGCTTTCCTCCTGTCGAAAGCTTGGAATGTCGAAATTTGCACTACGATTACTTTTGTAAATGTAAGCGCTTTCTATTATAATGAATATAGGTTGGATGGCATGCGTGGCCGTCAAAGTATGTGGCGTAGGTGGGGCCAATACTAGCGCTAAAGAGGTCAAACTTCTTTACCGTAAATCGATTAAGGTACCTTATAGCTGGGGCTGCATTTCCTGGACGAATGACGGAGGATGTCCGTTATTTTTTTAGGCTTCATAACGACTTGATCATGCAATCGATAAGTAAAGCTTTCCTTTACTTATTTTTTGCAGCAGCCCTTACCGTTTTAATTCAATAGAACTAAAGAGCTCTTCCCCATCGACTAGGAGTAGAGCGTTTTTGCTTGTTCAATCTTTACATATACAATCCTGCCAAGAAAATCCCAAGCGACTTTTGGTAAATTTCATCGAACTGTGATATAGGGAGCGGGTTCGTTCCTTTGCCAAGCTCAACGGTAAACCCGGGTTTCCTCCAGTCCTGAATGTACCAATCCTTATACCCTGCGTAACTATCGACGGATTTGACAGGCTCATAACCACTTACCCTCGCAAATTCATTGACGATCGTTTCAGACTCTGGCGGCTCCATATCTTCAAACCCCCAAAAAACGACCTCTCCTTGTGTATGGAATGCCAGTACTCTGGCAAAATCACGCTTTCGCGTTAAATTTGCCATTGAAATCGCTTCAGGCTCCGTTAGTGGCCCTTTTCCCGAATAATTTGCCGGACCTGGATCATTTACCATATTGCGAGCCTGTTCCATTTCCCACTTGGCAGGGAATTGGTCGTTCAGGTCGACACCATTGATATTCGCTTTCCAGCCAGAAAAATCCTCGCTGCCATTATTCCATTTCACGAGCTGTGCTCGCAAAGGCTCATTTGCCGGCGGTCCATTTTGCACCAATTCCACTCCGTCGGGGTTCACCATCGGGACGATCGATAGTAATGTTTGTTGGTAATATGGAAAAAGAGAAAGGCCGCGGATATCCGTTTGATTCGTGATTGCCAGTAAATAATCATTTAAAAAGGTCATGATTACAGGGGTCGTAATCCATTCATTCCCATGAAACGAACCATTATAATGAACTCGCTTCTCTCCCTGGCCGATCAACACTTCGGGGATATTCCTATTTAATGCCGTGTCACCAATCGGGGAGGTTTGAATAAAAGGGTAAATGCTTTTCAGCCGCCCAACATCGGTAAGCAATGTTTCATAGTCATATTTCTGACTCCCTTGAATGAGCCTCCACGTAATCCTTACTGGCACAAAGATCGTCTGGCCCACCTGCAGGGCATTCGGGTTGAGGCTAGGATTAACCATAAATAAGGCATCCAATGAGAGATTACGTGCTTTGGCAATTCCCCATAATGAATCTCCCTGCTTAATCTTATATGCCGTCGACGTGAAGCCGGGAATCTTGATTTTCTGACCGATCATGAGGGATTGTGGATCGATTCCTCCATTGGAATCAATGATCAGTTCGTAATGCACCTTAAATAGTTGGCTATAATACCACAAAGAGTCATTCTGCCGCACATAAACGTCCATACTGCACCTCCACTTACCCATATATGTATGCTCATTTACGTTGATTATGGCTAAGATCTCGCTGAAGAGGTTTCAAACGGCAGCATTGCTCCACCGTTCATCGTTTCGGACAAGCAATTCATCCGCAAGTAATCAGGCCATCCATCATCTTGGAAAAATTAAATTCGAACAAAAAAAAGCAGGCACCCATGGATGCCTGCTTGCACTTCGTTATTACACTTCTTGTGGTACGACCAAGCCTAAACCTTCTGCAATTCGTGTACCGTATTCTGGGTCGGCTTTGTAAAAATGACCGAGTTGACGAAGCTTGATTTCCTCCAATTCGACAGGCTTCATTGCGCCCACAATCGTTTCCACGAGGCGAGTTTTCTCTTCCGCACTCAATAGTCGGTATAAGTCGCCCGCCTGCGTGTAGTGATCATCGGAATTATGGCCAACCTGGGCAGCTTGCCCAGTAATCTCAAAAGGAGCGACTTTATTTTCCGTTGATTCCGTAGGTCCGCCAAAGCTATTCGGCTCATAATAAACGGAGCCCTTGCCGTTGTCATCGGGACGCATGAAGCCATCACGCTGGTAGTTGTTCGCTTCCACCTTCGGACGGTTAACCGGCAGATGGTTATGATTCGCTCCCACACGGTAACGATGAGCATCACCATAGGCGAATAGGCGTCCTTGTAGCATTTTGTCTGGGGAAGCTTCAATTCCTGGCACGAATGTTCCTGGAGAGAACGTCGCTTGCTCCACCTCTGCAAAATAGTTTTCAGGATTACGGTTCAATTCCATCCGGCCAAGCTCAATTAGCGGATAATCCTTCTGCGACCATACTTTCGTAACATCGAATGGGTCGAAACGGTATGTGTCGGCATCTTCCAAAGGCATGATCTGAACATATAGTTTCCATGCAGGGAAGTCCCCTTTTTCGATGCTGTTGAACAAGTCTTCCGTATGATAATCAGGGTTTTCTCCCGCTAGTTTTGCAGCTAACTCCACATCCAGGTTTTTGATTCCTTGCTCTGTTTTGAAGTGATATTTCACCCAAACGCCATTTCCTTCATCATTGACCCATTTAAATGTATGGCTACCGAACCCATGTGTATGGCGAAGTGTAGCCGGAATTCCCCTATCAGACATCAAGATCGTCACTTGGTGCAATGATTCTGGTGAATGTGACCAGAAATCCCAGACTGCCGTAGGGTTTTTCAAATGTGTTTTAGGATCTCTCTTTTGTGTATGGATGAAGTCAGGGAATTTAATCGCATCGCGAATAAAGAATACTGGCGTATTATTGCCGACGATATCGTAGTTTCCTTCTTCCGTGTAAAATTTAACGGCAAATCCGCGTGGGTCACGGACTGTATCAGCGGAGCCCAATTCACCGGCTACCGTGGAAAAACGAATAAATAAATCCGTTTTCTTGCCAACACCATTGAAAAGCTTAGCTTTCGTATACTGAGAAAGGTCGTTCGTCACCTCGAAAGTACCGAATGCGCCAGCACCTTTCGCATGAACTACACGTTCAGGTACACGCTCACGATTGAAGTGGGCCAGTTTTTCCAATAAGTGCACGTCTTGAATGAGTACAGGACCGCGTTGTCCAGCCGTAATTGAGTTCTGATTATCCCCAACTGGTGCGCCCCAGCTTGTTGTAAGATTTTTCTTATTCGTCATAATTGAACCACCTTTTCTTTACTATTTATGTATATAATGATAAAGCTTATCAGAAAAAAATCAATACTTATTTGTAATAATTTTAATATAATAATCATTTCATAGTATTCCCGACACAATAGCATGCTGGAAAGCGATTGGACTACCAGCGACAAAAAGAACCCTAATATGGTATACGCTCCCCCTACCTGAAATTCCTTCATTAATAACCGATTTAATTCACTCTCCATCCAATGGCATGGTAACCGAGAAGCAGCCGAACATCAATGAATGCTTTACTTAAGGCAGCAATACCTATTACAAACGAATTCATCGCCCTGTGACTTTAATGCAAAGTAATGCAGACAGCTCCAGCCTGTCCATTGTCCCTCAAAAGGCTCGGTCCCTTCCCCTTTCTTTACTGATGGATTTGGTGATATTCGGTTTGTGTTCACCTGGAAAATAAGATACTATTACGTTAAAATGTCCGGCCAATAAGACTAAGGGTGATATAGATGAATGAGCGGAAGCAACTTGTAGTTAAATACGCACACGAATTATTTATTGAAAAGGGATATCAAGCAACATCGATCCAGGATATTTTAGATTACAGCAGCATTTCCAAAGGAACGTTTTACAACTATTTTTCCTCTAAAGGTGAATTGCTTAAGGCAGTCTTCCTTTCCGCGCAAGAAAAATTGGAAAAGGAACGGAATGAACTGCTTATCGGGCAAAACCTTGCAGATATCGAAATATTCATCAAGCAATCCGAATTACAAATACACTCCAATAAAAGTAGTAAACTATTTTCTTTATATGAAGAAGTCATGATTTCCAATGACACAGAGCTTAAGAATTTCATAACCCATGTTAAGTTCCAATATATACATTGGCTCTCAAAACGGTTTCTAGACATATTCGGTGTCGAGAAGAAACCGTATATTTTGGACTGTGCCATCCTTTATTCTGGAATGATGCATCAAATGATTCATTTTAACGCCTTGGCCAGAGAGCCTGATTTCAACCCTACGGAAATCATTCGTTATTGTGTGAATAGGATTATCACGATTTTCGAAGATGTGAGCAGCTCCAACGTCCAGCTATTGGAGCCTGATCTTATTAAGCAATGGCTGCCTGACTGCTTCCATACACAGGAGGATTTTCATACAGCGCTCCTGCACTCTGCTAACGACCTAAAAAAGGTGATCTTTAAGCTTTGTCAGGAGAATGAAGCGGAACGGGTGAAAAACTTAAAATTGATCCATTTTATCCAGGAGGAAATTTTACAAAACGCTGACCCTCGAATCTTTCTCATCGACAGTGCGCTGCTGTCCCTAAGGACTGATCCAATGCTTAAGGAAACGGTGGAATTAAGTGAATTCGAAAAAATCATTGCCAATAATTAGATGGAAGGCGAAATCCGGGATTCCGATAGATTGATAGAACCCCTGTAGGCTCCTTTCCTGGAGTCTTTTGCTTTTTTTACGCTCCGTACCTCCTCATTTTTTTGTGACAATTCTGCAAACATATAACTGATATTGGCAGAATTTTAGTATAATGACTTGTAGAAAAAAGACTTCAGGAGGAGTTTTCATGAATATAATCATGCGTTTTCTTATCAACGGGTTGGTACTCCTCGTTATTGACTGGCTTCTCGACTCCATTACGATTAAATCTTACGGAACAGCGCTGCTCGCGGTCTTTATATTATCGATCATGAATTTGCTGGTTCGGCCCATTTTACAGCTTATTACCTTGCCGATTACCATCCTGACGTTCGGATTGTTTTCGTTCATCATCAATGCCTTCACATTTCAAATCACTTCCTACGTAGTCAGTGGATTTGTCATCCATTCCTTTTGGGGAGCTTTAATCGGGTCTTTGTTATTGAGTTTCATCCAAAGCCTGCTTATAAAAAAGAGTACAAAAAACCGTCAGTAGCTGCTGACGGTTTTTCGATTCCACAGCACAACAAGCTTCGATATTTCCCGGGCTATTCCCCTATATTCCGCACCCCTTCACTTGCTGTATTCTCTCATTTTTGACAAAGCATTCGACATGGGTCGTTTTTTTAAGGAACATAGTCTAAAAATTTAGAAAAATCACATAATTAAGTTTTGTTTAAATAACAATTAAAAGGGTTATTAGTATATTTTATAAGGTAATAATCTAGGGAGTTTCTTCTATGGTAAGCGTTTTCATATTTTTCTTTACAATCTATCTATTAAAATATATTATTTAGTTGTAATATTATGTGAAAAATCAATAAATGATATGTTAGCGGCCCTACTAGTGATAAAATGCTAGGTAGAGCAAATGAAACTCCAACATAGAAAAGGGGAAAAATATGCAAAACTCCAAAGAATCTCAACTGCACAGAGGGTTGGAAGAAAGACATATAGCCTTAATGTCTCTTGGCGCAGCCATTGGTGTCGGTCTATTTCTCGGCTCGGCATCTGCGATTAAATTGGCCGGTCCTGCCATAATCATATCGTATGCTATTGGCGGGCTTATGATCTATCTAATCATGCGGGCACTAGGGGAAATGGCGATAAAGAATCCTGTCGCAGGCTCTTTCAGCCGCTATGCGAGCGAATTTGTCGGCCCTCTTGCCGGATATATCACCGGATGGAATTACTGGTTCGTCTGGATTGCCACCTGTATGGCCGAAATTACGGCAGTCGGCATTTATATGCAATTCTGGTTCCCTGATACACCGCAATGGGCTTGGGCGTTAGCCGCACTTGCCATCATGACTTTAATTAACTTTCTTGCTGTAAAAGCTTACGGTGAATTGGAGTTTTGGTTTGCCCTAGTGAAAATCGTTACGATCATCCTTATGATCGTCCTTGGCTTCGGAATGATCTTATT
Organism: Peribacillus muralis; assembly: GCF_001439925.1. Classification (GTDB taxonomy): domain Bacteria; phylum Bacillota; class Bacilli; order Bacillales; family DSM-1321; genus Peribacillus; species Peribacillus muralis. The sequence goes on along the minus strand of NZ_LMBV01000002.1, from coordinate 397,499 downwards.
CGGACTGGGAAATGGCGGGATCGCGGTTGGATTCGGCAACCTGGTTGAACATGGCGGATTTTTCCCTAATGGAATCTCCGGTGTCATCCTTTCGTTCCAAATGGTCATGTTCGCCTATCTCGGCATTGAAATGCTCGGAGTGACCGCGGGTGAAGTAAAGAACCCTGAAAAATCTTTAAAAAGAGCCATCGATACCGTTTTTTATCGCATTTTACTTTTTTACGTTTTAGCTCTTACCGTCATTCTCTCGATCACTCCGTGGGATCAAATGAATGGTAAAGACAGTCCATTCGTGATGATGTTCGACAAAATCGGAATACCGGGTGCAGCAGGAATCATTCAGTTCGTCGTTCTGACTGCGGCGCTATCATCATGTAACAGTGGTATCTTCAGTACGGGTAGGATGTTATTTAACTTAGCGCAGCAAGGTGAATCACCAAAAAGCTTCGAACGTACAACAAAATCGGGCGTTCCTGGCGTGGCCATTATCGTTTCGGCTGTCGTACTTCTTTTCGGTGTTTACCTGAACTATATGGAAGCAGAAAAAGTTTTCAGTTACGTTACAAGTGTCGCTACATTTGGTGCACTCTGGACCTGGGGTACCATCCTTGTCACCCAGATCATGTCAAGGCGGAAAATGAGTCCGGGGGAAAAACAAGGTTTATCTTACAAGATGCCTCTTTTCCCATTCACTTCTTATCTCACTCTAGCCTTTTTAGTGTTCGTGATGGTTGTACTCGGCTTTTCAGCAGACACCAGAATCGCTTTGATCGTTGGTCCGATTTGGATCATCCTGCTAGTAGTCTTGTATTATGTGACAGGCTTGCATAAACGAAAAAGATAAATGAAGTGAGAGTGCCCTATCAAGTTTGGGCACTCTCTTTTTTGTTACGCTTACTTTTCCCTTCTTCTTCTCATCACCCAGTGGACCAACAGACCCGCTATCCCTAAAATAATGAGGGTAGGCAGGTTTCCAATTATAAATACGATGATTCCAGAACCAGCTTTAAGCAAGAGATTCGCACTCGTTGCAAGCTGTTTTTTCGTTCGCTCCCATGTATTCAATTCCCCATTATCAATGCCCGGCACAATGATCATATCCTGTGTCATCGTGATGGTTATCGTCGAATATGAGGTCTGGTTATCAAGGTACTTTATTTGCCCGGTAAGCTGCTCTATTTCTTCTTGAACCGCGGCAAGATCGGATGATATTCTCAGCAGATCTTCTGTCTTTTTAGCTTCCTGCATAAAAGCAAGCAGCCTTTCCTCTACAGTTCTCTTCGACTTCAGTCTTGCTTTTAGATCCACATATTGCTCGGTTACATCCTGTCCGGTCACATTTCTTCCGACCACTTTTAAGGCTTCACTTTCGCTAAATGCAAGAAAGTCATGAAAACGGTCTTCAGGCACTCGTACCGTTATCGTTCCCTCCGTCCTTTCTTCATTTTCCCGATAAACATTGGATTCGATGACATACCCTCCGTATTCCTCCGCCTTATCCTCAATTTTCAGTTGTACCTTCTCCAGGTTCTTTACCTTCAATTCAAGCTGAGCTTGATGGATGACCCTCCTTTCATCCGTATTTTCTTCTTTTTCTGCGACTTTTTCTTCCGGCTTCTTATTGCTGGAAAAGGAAACGTCCATTTTACTGCTCGCTTTTTCATCTTCCGATTGGGACACTGAATCCTCATTTTCAATGCTGCTGCATGCCGCAAGCAAAAGGAATATGCTGAATATACACATCATTTTTTTACAATTCATCGCCAGTCCTCCTTTTCTTACTAGTACCGACGAGCGTTATGGAAAAAAGTTACACTCAGTTGTTTTTTCTATCTCAAGTCAAGAAGGGTATCGAGCTTTAAAGGAATCTCTAAACAAAAAAGAGGACGTCCCAACGTATGCCGGAACGCCCTCTCTTATCAGGATTTCGTGAGTAATCTCAATTACTTATTAATATTCGTAATTCGTCCCTCAATATCTGCTGTGATCTTTCCGCCCTTGAACGTTTCTTTCACATAGTTAACGAAAGCTTCTAGATCAGCGTGACCAAATACACGCTCTTTTCCTTTCAGGACGGTGTAGTTATCGCCGCCGCTTGCCATGAAGTCATTGACGGTCACCGTGTAGGTTTCGTCATCCTTAATCGGTGTCCCGTCGGCCTTCTTCAATGACGTAACACGTTCCGAGACTTGTTTGCTGAAGTCAGCTGTATAGCTCAGTCCTGATATTTGTAACGTTTTTGGAGCTCCTTCCACGATCCATTGCTGTTGAAGCAACGTTTTCACTTCCGCTCCGGTTAACTCAAGCTTAACCAATACATTGCCGAATGGCTGGATTTTCGCCAAATCGGAAAAAGTTACTTCACCCTTCGGAATGTCTGCACGAATTCCACCTGGATTCATGAACGCAAAATCGGAGTTCAAATCAGCCTTCATGGAATCGGCAATTAAATTCCCAAGTCCCGTTTCCTGTGTATAGGCATTCGTTCTTAAAATCTTCTCATCCGTTGTCCCAATTGGGGCCTTCAACTCTGGGAACATGTCTAAATAGTCGTTAATGAACTTTGTCGTTCCTGCATCAGCTGAGATGGTATCTTGTGTAACCGTCACAATTTCAGCCGACTTCTTGACAATTTCCTTCGTCGTCGGATCGATTTCCAAATCAACATCTTCGAAAGCAGTACCATAAGAATAGGCTTGTACAATCAATTTATTATCGACATAGTTGTTGACCTTTGCATGATTATCTCCAGCTAAGATCACATCAACTTCATCATCCACGGCTTTAGCAAGATCAGCCACTTCGCCTGTGATGACTCCGTCTTTTTCAGTGCCTGGGTCATGTGAGATGATGACGATCGATTTGACGCCTTTTTCCTTCAATTCAGCAACCGCCTTATTCACGGCAGGTGCCTGTTCGATGAACTCCACATTTTTAATGCCATCAGGGCTGACTTTTTGAGGTGTCGAATTAGTGACTACACCGATGAAGCCAATATCAACTCCACCGACGTTTTTTATAACATAAGGGTCCAAAATGGGTTTTTTCGTGTCTTTATATACAACATTGGCAACTACATATGGAAAATTCAATTTATCGAATACCACATCGGATGTAGGCGACTTTCCGCCATTGATTTGGGCCATCAGGGTTTCTACCCCTTTGTCGAATTCATGATTCCCGACGGTTCCGACATCGAATTTCATATTATTCAAAAACTGGAGTGTCGGTTTGTCCTGGACCAAAGAAGATACAGGGGCACTCGCGCCGACAGCATCGCCTGCCGATAGTAAAAGAGTATGTTCAGGGTTTTCAAGCTTACGCTGCTTTAGATGCGCTGCTAAATAATCGGCACGCCCTTGTTTGATGCCGCCAAAATCGGAGGTCGTGTCAAGCTGGCCGTGAAAATCATTGATCCCAAGCAATTGCACCTTAACGTTTTCTTTTCCAAGATTGAATTTGTAAATGCCAAAGCCTTTATCATCGTTTTTACCCGTATAAGTAATCGGGCTGTCTTCATGTAAGTAGTCCGCACCCTTTGGTGATGATGTGAAAGTAACATTCACATTCCCTGAAATAGGGGCAATCGACCAGTTTTTATCAGTGGTTGGATTGATCTCGCCCTCTTGGGCAATGTAATCCATCAAGATTTGGCGATTTTCATCCGCTGAGTCCACTACATATTCACTGCCCTTGACTCCCGGGAAGTTTCCTCCGCCCGAAGCACGGTAATTATTCGTCACGACGATGAAGTCCTGATTCGGATCAACTGGTTTGCCATTATATTTTAAATCGGCAACCCTGCTTGAATCCGATACTTTTGTGCCTTTTTCATCATAGCGCGGAGCTTTGGTGACATCGATCTGATACGTAACGCCGTCGATCACATCAAAATTATAAACGGCAAACTTTCCATTAAGCAATTCCTGCTCCTCGGTCTTGGCAGGATCAATTGTATTATATTTTCCGGCTGACATTTCGATCCATTCTTTTACAACGGATCCTTTGACCTTGATTGCCTTCAACGTATTATCATATAAATATAAATCGCCGGCGCTACGGATGGTCAAACCGCCTTGTTTGATTTCGGTGAACTCTTCAACTCCATTGCGGCCCGCTTTGAACGGCGCTCCTACAGAGAGAATCGGCAAGTCTTTGTATTCAGGACGATTGCTTTGAATGTATTTCTCTACATACCATTTTTGGGCGCTCGTCACGACTTGTACCGACGGATCGTCCTGCACAAGGGCGAAGTAGCTATGGATCGGAGCAGTAGTCGTTCCAATCGGGGTATTGACATACTTGATCGTTCCTTCGTGATCCTTCTTCACGGCTTTGACGACAGATGCATCTTCAGCCGCTTTTTTTCCTGTAACTTTGTCGTTGATTGCTCGAGTTGATGAACCCGATTGAACGATCTTCCATTTTCCTTTAATATTCTGAATATCAAGATCGATGATCCCTAGATTACTGCCGCCATATCCTGCTTGAACGGCCGGTACTCCATTTATGGTCCCTTTATTATTATCCACACCTTTTAAGACCTTACCTTGGCTATCTTTAAACAGGCTGTCCAATGATGCTTCATCTTTTGCCGGAAAAACTTTATGTGTATGCGAGAACGTGATCGCATCAATACCGGATACCTTACTTAATGAATAGATGACATCCTCGGTATTCTTAGTATCTCCACTGAAACCGGAATGTGTAAGCGCCACGATGACATCCGCGCCCTTTTTCTTCATTTCAGGTACGTATTTATTTGCAGTCGTGATGATCTCCTTAGTAATGACCTTACCTTCAAGATTCACTTTATCCCAATCCATGATTTGCGGCGGAGCAAATCCGATATAGCCTATCTTTACCGTTTTTTCATTTCCATTGATATCTTTTACCTTTTTGGAAACGATTTTATAAGGCGTATACTTATTTTTGTCATTTTTCGGATTATTATCTTTATCTTTCTGATAAATATTAGCATTCACATAAGGGAAGTTCGCATCATTGATGGCTTCGTCCAAATAAGATAACCCATAGTTGAACTCGTGATTGCCAAATGTGGCCATATCATAATCAAGCAGGTTCATCGCTTTATAGACAGGGTGTACCTCGCCTTTTTTCAATGGAGCTATCTTCGCTTTGTACGTACCTAGTGGTGTGCCTTGAATAAGGTCGCCATTATCCACTAATACACTATTTTTCACTTCTTTTCGTGCTTGTTTGATTAAAGTTGCCGTACGGGAAAAACCGACCACATCCGATGGGGCATCCTTATAATAATCATAGCTCATTAGATTCGTGTGTAAATCCGTCGTTTCCATGATCCTTAATTCAAATGGTGCATCTGAAACGGAGGTTGCCAAACTGTTGCCGAAGTTACTCGTATTGCCGTTATACTTGGAAACCACCGATACTTTAACCCAATCACCCGCTTTGTACGAGTTGAAGTACGCAGAGAATTTTTGAGCCGATTTAATATCCGTTTCAATGGCTGACTGTGAAATGACCTTCGTCCCACTCATTAACTGAAAGACAACGCTTTCGTATCCTTTATTGCCTTTTTTCGGTATGACAGTTACAGTTGCCTTGGTGCCTTTTCCATAGCTAATGGCAGGAGCCGATATGACAAATGGTTTAGATGCCGGTTTTTTATAATCCTCTTTGGCAAATGCCTCTCCCGGTACGGATATTGGAGCTGCAATCAGAGCTACAGCAACAATCGGGGCGAGCATTTTTTTCACTTGAATCTTGAACGACATACTTCACAACCCTTCTATTTTTATGAAATGCTAGAATAATATAACATGAATTTATTGATATCGTCGCTAAATTTACCATAATATTATGCATTTTCAATAAACGGGTTTTTTTCCCGCTTCATTTCTGTATCAATAGTACGATTTACCTTGGAATATGGATAAATCATTATCGAAACTCATTGAAACCTTAGGAAGAAAGTTTCCTTTATAAAAAAGCGGGTCCATACAAATGAACCAGCATGCTACAGCGTATCGTTCTTTTTTGAGTCTTACTTCAAGAACCTGTGGAGTTCCTATTAACATATAAAACGGGTAAAGCAAATTGCAATACCCGTTCTATATATAAGGCTGTTTTGACATACTTTGTTGTCTCGCAATCTAAATCGTTTCGTTTTTTTACGAGAAGAGCCCAAAATAAGCCTAAAAAGTCTATTAAACTGGCGGATACCGGTTCGATGCCCATCTCCCTCGACCAGATGGATAGCTGGCCTATATGGTGAATCTCGTGAGCGATCAGATGGCGCAATATCCTGCCTTTTTCTTATGTTCCCTCCATCCAAGATGGCTGGATCATTCTAAGCTCATCACCAATTCCATGAGAGCTCAAATAGTCCATAACCTCAGAATGATAACGGATCGATAAATCTACCACTTTATCGATCGTATCATAAGCGTCCAAATCGATCGGGACATCAGGCTTTCCTTGTATGGCCCTGATCCAGCTGCATTCGACATCAATGATATGGACGAGTGTCCTCAATATAGTGTCCATCCCCCCTGTGCGTTGCCGATTCAGCTCCTCAATCGGCAAGGATTGGCACCACTTGAACCACTCACTTCGCACCTGCCAGTTATAATTGAAGAAAGTCAACATCCATCCTTGCCCCCTAACAATGCCTACATCCCTTTGTATTGATAATAGTCCTGACGTTCGATCGTTTTGAATCCGCAAGATTCATAGAGTCTTAAAGCGTGCTCATTAGTCGCCTCGACTTCGAGAAAAATATCATATCCGTGTTGCGATTGTTCGGTTACGACCTTTTTTAGTACCTTTTTGCCAATTCCTTTCCCCTGGAATTCCGGGAAAATGGAAAAACCATAAATCCACGCTTCCCCCCCTGAGTGATCAACACGGATTTTCCCAACTGCTCTGCCATCCTTTTCGATCATCATTGTTTTCAACGTGTTCTCGTAAAGGATGCGCTGATAATATTCCCTCGCTTCTTTTTCTGTAAATTGGAAACAATGAATATCCAGCTGAACCTCCGTTTCTTCATCCTCTCTCTGTGAAGGGCGAACGACGACATCCTCATAATCTACCAGGGGGGTCTCGGACCATTTCATTTGAAATTCAGAAAAAGCAAGTTTGCACGGCAGCTGCGATAAGAAATGTTTTCCAGAAGAAGATTGAGCAGGCGAATTCAAGATAAGCAACTTATCTTTCCGTTTCCTGGCGCTTTCTATCGCCTCTTGAGCCAATTTCGTGAAAATTCCTTGCCTCCTAAAATCAGGATGTACCATACCGCACATTTCCACTTTATTTCCAAAATCGTAAAGGCCAAGAAAGCCAACAAGTTTTGATTCATCATAATGAAGAAAATCATTCTTATTCACACCAGTTCGACTCCGAAGTGTCTCCCAGTTCAGCTTTAATGAGAAATCCTCCCGTTCACATTCGTGTTGTAGGATTCGAATATCTTCCAGCTGTTTTTCATTCAACATTCCCACCTCCCTTTTTCATATTATCAGTTTATTACCAAATAATAAGAAAAACAGCACCCCTTTATGGGATGCCGCAAGTTTTTGTAAATTTTCTGGGAATGTTGTTTTTTTAAAAGTATTTTCACTTTAATTCATAAAACTAAAATCGTACAAGAGGAGGATTTCATATCTAATTCCATGGACGGATGAATTATTGTAGTAAAATGATTCCAATTGAGGATTATTTTTTACCTATTTTGTGTTATATTCCAAATAATGGTTCAAGTTTTTTTATTTGACTATTTAAAGGAGGGATGTTGATATTCAATCGACCTATTTCTTTATACCCGAACTCCGGATCCCTTTATTGAATAGAATCCGAAATTCGGTGTTTATCACCTGGCACATACGTCCTGAGGTTATCGTTTTTTCGTTTTATGAGCGGACTTTTTTAAGTTCTCTACGTCCGTTGTCAGTTCTTTTAATTGTTTACCGAAGCGGAAGAGCAAAAACATAGAAACGACGAATGGATAGCCAAATTCGCTAACTAATGAAACCCACATAGTAGCATCCTCAATCATCATCCTCTTCACCCCTTTTCTTTGTATCTGCTATCTAAAGTGAAACTTTTTAAGAAAAATCAATCTAGCACTATTGATTCATGGATAAAAGAACAAATGTTCTTATATAATTGATTTATTCCCCTTGCCTATCACTTTAATATTTAAAGGAGGGATAACAATGATGAACCCATTAACTTCTCATTTTTTTTCTCATTCATTGGAGTTTTTACAGCAACAGTATTCAGCTTTCTTTGAACAACCGATCATTCAAGTATTTTTACAAAACCCAGAGCATATGAAGATTCTCACCGAGACGCTTGACTCCCCTTCTTCTCACAACATATGTCATCTCAACGAGACTTTCAAAATTTTCTATTACAGGGCTAAGGTATATAAATACATGTGCTCCTTGATTTATTTTTTCTCGGTTGATTTTGATAAAAGGGTACGGAAGCAGCGGGAACGCTATCGAATGGTACTTGATGCGACCCCGAGCGATGCTGTCGGTATGATCGATCGAGTCGGCAATTACGATGTTCAGCTAGAAAAAATGGGGGAAACGAATGATCTATCCTCACATATCAGTGATGAAGAGATGATAAAAGCCTTGGAAAAGTTAACGGCCAAACAAAATCTCGTACTGACCATGGTCTTTTCTTATGGACTATCCAACAAGGAAATTGCAGCCTATTTCCATGAGTCACCGCAGAATATTTCAAGCATCCGCAAACAAGCACTGATGAAACTCCGCAAGCACTATATGGATGAGGTATATAACAGAAAGGAGAAAAGCCATTGTGGATAAAAAACTGTCAAAAGAGGAATTGGTGGACCTTATCGATTCTTTGAATCCTAAAATAAAAAAATCATTAAAAAACACAAACTATCAAGACCGAAATGACTTGGAACAAGAGATAAAACTTAAAATCATTGAATCCTATGAAAAAATCGCCGCTATCGAGGCACCTAATTTCGAGGAATTCCTTGCCCAATTCTTGACTAAGCAAAAATAATGAAAAAGAACCAAGTCCAATTCAAGCTGGACCTGGTTCTTTTTTTCTGATCATTTTGACGGTTTCAATGTCAGCTTGTCACCTTTTGGCTCATTCATTACCGTTTTGTGATAAGTCCCTTCTGCCCAATCGTCAAGCTGATCGTCGTACCATTCGCTTTTGACGTTACCTGATTGGCCAGGACCAACGAGATGATAGCCTTGATTCATGTCCGCTAGATCGATGACGAACCTCCAGGAGCCGCCATGATTAACGGTTCCGTCATCTAAAAATGCCGCTGCCTGCACGGTGACGCTGCTGCCGCCGACCGGAACCCCGCCGCCGCTGTTAAACAAATAATTTAACGGGGTGACACTCGATAACGGGTGATTGAACCTTACCTGATGATAGTTCCCCCATTCCCAATCAGCCATATCATTCCCCTGTGTTTCTTCCAATTCCGTTAACGTCTGCTGTAGCGACTTGGCAAGCACCTGCTCCAGACCGCCGCCATCTACAATCCAAGGACCCGGCTTACCGTCCAATCCACGTCGCAGCAGTTCATCAACTGCCGAACGCCTGCCATTAAAGAGGTTAAGGGTTTCCTCAGGTATTTCCTCCTTAAGCAGAACATCCCCTATTTTTTTCATCCAAACATTAAAAATCAGCGGTGCCGCTTCATCTACCGAATCAATATGATTCCATTTCTTCAATATCCTTAACGCCTCTACTTCCTGTTTGCCCGATGAGCCCTTAAATACCTCCAGGAATTGAGGAACAAACTCCTTGGCTTGAAGATTCACTTGATCCATCTGCAATGTTTGCATATCGTATGCCGTCAGCTTTTTATTGGCTTTCAAAAACTCCTGTATCCGCATCTGACGGTATGGCTGGGCCCAGTTATTGCTGATGTGGTAAGGATAATCATCTGAGATGACTTTATTATTCGCCGTCGATATGAATCCTTCCTTCGGGTTGATCGTTTTTGGAAGTTCATCAAACGGGATATAGCCTGTCCATTCATATTCATCCGTCCAGCCCGGAACAGGCAGCATACTATCACCTTTTCTCCGGATCGGGATTTTCCCGTTTGCCTTATAGGCAATGGTCCCATCAATGGAGGCAAAGACGAAATTCTGTGCCGGCGTTTCGAATTTCAATAGAGCTTTTTCGAAATCGTTCCAGTTTCCCGCTTTATTCATATTCAATACCGCTTCAAGCTCTGCGGACGGATCAAGTGCCGTCCACCTTAATGCAAGCACAGTATCTTTCCCGCTTTTGCCGGCAAACTCGGAGATGACCGGTCCATGACGTGTGACCGTCACCTTATAATCAAGCGTCTTACCATCCTTCACCTTAATCGGCTCGTCCACGATTTCAGCTTTTTCCCATGTATCCTTGAAGGCGAATTCACTTTCGTTTTTCGGGTTTCTCTTCTCAATGAACAAATCCTGAACATCCGGACCCGTATTGGTCACTCCCCATGCGACCTTTTCATTATGACCGAGGATGATGCCCGGAATTCCGGCAAAAATCACCCCGCTCACATTGACTGTCGGAGCCTCCAAATGCATTTGATACCAAACCGACGGTGTAGCCAACCCTAGATGCGGATCATCCGTCAATAGCGGCTTACCGGAATCCGTTTTGCTGCCCGATACGACCCAATTATTGCTGCCATTGAATTCATATGGAATAACGGCCGATGCAAAGCTTTTCTCAATATCCAGTTCCTCCTTACCAATGATATAAGGAGCATTCTTTGGATAATCCGGAAATAAATCATACGCCTTTTCCTTAGGGAACGTTTGCAGCAAATACTGTCTGAACGCCTGGTCCTCCCAGTTCCCGCCTAAATCAAAAGCCATATATTTACCGATGGTCAGCGAATCCACAGGTGTCCACGGCTCGGGTTCATATCCGAGCAAAGTGAACTCGACCGGCCATTTTCCATTCTCCTTCAGTTCATCGATATACTGATTGACCCCCTCGGCAAACACATCCAACGCTTCTTTCCCTTCGGATGTATATTCCGCGTAGGAGGCTTCAGCCGCCCGTCTCAGCCCAAGGGTGCGAAAATACTTATCATTTTTGACAGTTTTCTCACCAATCACCTCGCTCAATCTTCCTGACGCCTGACGCCTGCTTAAATCCATTTGAAATAAACGGTCTTGCGCTTGAATATACCCCTGAGCTAAATACAAATCATGCTCATTCGCAGCCTGGATATGCGGGACCCCACTGGAATCCCGCACCACCGTAACCGGTTTCAAAAGACCCGGCAGCGAAATTTCCCCCTTCGTTTCCGGCAACGATCGTGATAGAAATACATTCGCTGCAATCAGGACAGACAGCAAAAGAAAAATCAGGATTCCACCACTCCATAGTGCTCGCCTCCTCCACTTTCGCTTCGGCCTTTGCTGAGGTACGGCAACTTCCATCGACTCAACTCCCTCTCCCCTTAAAAACTCTCTTTCTTTCCACTTAAATATTCCGCGCCTCCCTCCATCTTTCCTACCAACCTCCGACAATTTGAACAGTTTTCTTGAAATTATGGAATTTGGGCTGTATAACTCGTGAGGTTGGGGCGCTTACTCGTGAGGTTGGACTGTTTACTCGTGAATTGGGCGGTTTATTCGTGAGTTTGAGCGGTTTATTCGTGAATTGGGCGGTTTATTCGTGAGTTTGAGCGGTTTATTCGTGAATTTCGGTACTTTATTCGTGAGTTTGGCGACTTTATTCATGAATTTCGGTACTTTACTCGTGAATTGGGCGGTTACTCGTGAGTTTGAGCGGTTTACTCGTGAATTGGGCGGTTTATTCGTGAGTTTGGGCGGTTTATTCGTGAATTTCGGTACTTTATTCGTGAGTTTGGCGACTTTATTCGTGAATTTGGCCTGTTTACTCGTGAATTTGGCGGTTACTCGTGAATTTGGCGCTTACTCGTGAGTTTGAGCGGTTTACTCGTGAGTTTGAACGGTTTACTCGCGAATTTGGGCGGTTTATTCGTGAGTTTGAGCGGTTTATTCGTGAATTTCGGTACTTTATTCGTGAGTTTGGACTGTTTACTCGTGAATTCGGCGTTTACTCGTGAGTTTGGGCGGTTTACTCGCGAATTCGGCGCTTACTCGTGAGTTTGAGCGGTTTATTCGTGAATTCGGCGACTTTATTCGTGAATTTCGGTACTTTACTCGTGAATTGGGCGTTTACTCGTGAGTTTGAGCGGTTTACTCGTGAATTCGGGCGGTTTACTCGTGAATTCGGCGTTTACTCGTGAGTTTGAGCGGTTTACTCGTGAATTCGGCGTTTACTCGTGAATTTGAGCGGTTTACTCGTGAATTGGGCGGTTTACTCGTGAGTTTGAGCGGTTTATTCGTGAATTTCGGTACTTTATTCGTGAGTTTGGTCTGTTTATTCGTGAGTTTGAGCGGTTTATTCGTGAATTCGGCACTCTCATGATTCGGCCTTTTTCTTGTGGGTTGTATCTGCATTGGAGAAGCACCGATACGATGTATCGGTGCTTTAGTTTAGCTATTGGTCTGTATGTATTGAATGACTTGATTTACATCATCTGTATAAAGGAGGGACTTATCAAAGTCATGGGCCGCCTTTGTCTCTGCTTCCATGTAGTCCATCGGGGAGAGGAATCCGAAGAGTCTCTTCCATTTATTGTTTTTTTGGAGTAGCTTTCTTTCTTTTTTTATATCTTCTGGTATGAATTCATTGATGATGAAGCATGGGTCGGAATATACCGGGTGCTGAAAACGTTCATTTAGGCTTTGCAATTTTTCCCGGTCCCATTTCACCCGAATCAGATCCGATATGACCGATACATTTTGGATTGAGTCGCGGATGCGCTTTGATAACACATCATATTCTTCATCCTCCAGTCCGTGATCTGTCATGATTCCTATACAATACCATTTTTGATATGGTTCATCCAAATTCTCATTTTTCTTGGAAAACATTGTTCATCCACCTTTCTTTGATGCTCTAAAAAAAAGATACCCTAACTAGGATATCTCCATCATAGTGGCTGAAGGGCCAGACCTCTTTGCTTAAAGATAAATTCCATGGCCTGCGCAAATGATAGAAAGGCTTTTACGTGATTGGCAAAGTCTAGTTTGACAATCCGTTTCACCACATCGGGGGTGAAGCCGACGACCATCGTTTCCGTTCCCATCAACGACAGGGCCCCCACTAATTGCTCAAGCAGGAAAAGCATATTGCTCTCCTTCGTAAACGTAATCCCGGAGAAATCGATAATCAGGACTTCTGCGTGTAAATTGGCACATTTTTGCAGGAGCCTCGATTGCATCGATTCCATTCTCCAGTCATCAACGCGTCCGATCATCGGGAAGAGCAGCACGTCCTTTAATACGGTCTGAACGATTGGAGTCGCCAACTCCTCCATGACTTCTTGGTTTTCCTTTATTTTTTGCAGTGATTCATTTGCTACAGTGGCCATTTGTTTATAATGGTTGACATAGCTTATGCTGATACAGTGAATGTATTGGTCGAGGATTGAATCGATTATCGAACTTGCCTTCAGTAATATTTCAATGGAGTAGTACCTGTTGCTTACCTCTTCTTCAATGAAGCTCCAAAAAAGGTTACGGAGCAGTTGGGCTTCCTCAATGCATTTATCTAAAGTTATTCCCATATCCACGATGCGCTTTCCGATTATCATGCCGGTAGCTTTCATACTCGACATTGCTTGTTCCTTACCATGAATTAACGCATCAGCGTGAATTTGAATGAGCTGTGATCTTACTTGTTTACTCGTTTCAAGGTCATAGCGTGAATCCTCTTCGTCAAACAATTCAATATGCTCCACTAATATGTTTTTGAATTTTTCAATTTTTTCGCCGATCATTCTTAATTGTTCCATTTCGACCTCCCTTACAGGGCTTTTATCACATTTTAACAAATAATTAATGGTTTGTGATATAAAATCCTTCTATTACCAATATGATAAGAGACGTTTACCCCATTCACAAAAAGGGTATTATGTTATATGACTTGGAGGGATACGATGAAAAAGAATGAAAAAGACTTTGAATCTGAAAACATGAGCGATTTAGTCGAACTCATAAACAGTAAAAATAACAGCCGCAGGATTTTGGATGTACTACGGCGTAATAAAAAAGATAAAACGAAAAACAAAGATAAAAAATGAAAAACCCAGTCCACTTGGCTGGGTTTCAGTTTGTAGTATTTTCTGCATGAACATGAGATAAACGTCGTTCCTTTTCACTGCAGGCACTTAGCTTTCCAAGAGGCGGTCCGCCCTCGGCGCTTGCCTGCGGGGTCTCCCGTGACGCGCATTTCCCGCAGGAGTCTCGCACCCTCCGTTTTAACATTTGGATTGGCAACAGTTTAAGAAAGCTTTTTCGCGGAGCGTTGCATTCCACTTCACTCATAGCTGCTTCTAATCCACTAATAAATCAAATAGGTCTCGGAATAAAACCCAGTCCATTTGGCCTGGGTTTTCGTCTTATCTTTTTCTCCGAATTTCCTTCACATGGTTTCCTTCAGTAGTAATGTAGACCGTTTCACCGATTTTATAGTTTAAATAACGGTCACAATCTATTTCCAACGTTTCCCCATTGTTGAATTTCATTGCACAATTGGAGCCCTCTTCGGTTTCCGACACAGCAATGATTTCGTTCGTCTTAAAACCGACCGCCTTGCCATCGGAGAAATGGGGATAGTATTTTTCGACGATCTCCACTTTTGCCAATCTGCCCGGACTTGTTAAGTATACAATGAATAATATAATTAAAACGGCTAACAACCCAATGAGAATTACAGCTTTTCGTTTCACTCTATCTATTACCCTCTTCTCTAATCAATCTATTATTCTCTATCCTTTTTCACTAGATTATATTCAGCAGCCTGAAAATCATGTTATATTTTTGACCTTTTCAACCTTAATGACACAAAAAGCAGCAAGCACGATGAGGATGGATACCGCCGAGATGACCCCGACCCATCCGAACTTCATCAGAAATAAACCGCCTGATGCCCCCACTACACTGGACCCTGCATAGTAAAACAGCAGATATAAAGAGGATGCTTGTGCTTTTTCGTTTTTTTCGGCTAACCTTCCGATCCAGCTGCTGGCAATGGAGTGGGCTCCAAAAAAACCGAATGTAAACAGGGCCAGGCCGATTATTTTCAGCAGCAGTGGTGACACTAAGGTTAAGAGCGCCCCCAGCAGCATGATTGCGATTCCGGAAAGAAGGACGCCCTTCCGACCATATTGATCGGCGAGCCTCCCCATCCAGGTGGAACTGAATGTCCCGACCAGATAGATGATGAAAATGAAGCCGATTAATGTCTGTGATAAATTATAGGGCGGTCCCATTAATGGTATACCCACAAAATTATAAACGGTAACAAACGATCCCATCAATAGGAAAGCCATACTGAATAAGAGGACTAGCCTGCCATTCCTTAAGTTATTGATTAAGGAGGCTTTGATCCTCGACAATGACACTTTATTGTGACTGGCATGCTTGGAAGCGGGAAGCATCCGCCAGAAGAACAGGCTAATGAGCAAGCTTAGGGCTCCAAGGCTGCCAATTGCTATATTCCATGAGAAATGATCGGTCAGCACCCCGACAATCAGCCTGCCGGCCAATCCGCCGATGCTAGAGCCGCTCACATAAATCCCCATCACATAACCTAAGCTTTTCGGATGGAATTCTTCATTGATGTAGGCCATCGCAATTGCCGGGAAACCAGCGAGTACAGCACCTTGAATCGCCCGTATAGTGATCAGGATGTATAAGTCATCGTGGATGAAGCTCACGCATATCGATAATATGGCAGATAGCGAGAGCGCTGTCGCCATTATTTTTTTCCGATCGATATTTTCCGAGAAAAAGGAAACGAGCAATAAACAGATCGCCAGAGCCCCTGTCGCGAATGATAAGGACAGGCTTGCCATTGCAGGGGAGACGCCGAATTGTTTGGCGAACACCGGAATGACAGGCTGCGTACTATATAAATCGGCAAACGTTACAAAACTACCAAGAAATAAAGCCAAGATTGTCATCTTGAATGATTTTCCACCAGGCTCGATATAATTCACTTTCATTCAGACCCTTCACGATTAAACTTTCCCCCTATGTTAATACGAACGGCATCTGTTGTCTATTTTGCCGCATACAGCCTTCCGCTTCATGATAAAAAACCCTTCACTGCAAGGAGTGAAGGGTTTTTTCGTCGTATTGCGCTTAACCTCTTGCATACTCGCTCTTTTTTAGGAGCCAGTAAACGGGCATGCCGATAACGAGAATGATCAATGAGTACAGGGCATCAAGCGGAGTATCGATTAATGTGCTTACGACAATATATAGTGCACCAACAATCGCTACAATAGGAATGATTGGGTATAGCGGAACTTTATATGTTTTTGCATGCGGATCTCTTTTACGCAGGATGAAGACTGCAAAGAAAGCTAATCCATAAAAACAGAAAACGGAGAAAATCGCCATATTCGTAAGTTTGTCAGGGTTTGTCACAACCATCATGATGATGGAGATGATCACTTGTAATATCGTCGCATTGATAGGCGTCTTGAACCTTGGCGATATTTTCCCGATTTGCTTATGTCCAGGCATCATTTTATCGTTCGCCATCGCCAAGGTAATGCGCGGGAAGGTCAGGAGCTTCCCATTCAAGCAACCGAATATGGATATCAGAATTCCGATTGCAATCAATTTCCCGCCCAATTCACCAAATAGCATCGTTGCCGCAACATTCGCAGCATTCGTACCATGTTCGACGACACCGTCTGGCCCCAACACATGAAGCATGGCAAGGTTTACAGCCAAGTATGCGACCATGACCACAAGGATGCCCGTAATGATCGCGCGCGGTAACGTTTTTTGCGGGTTTTTCATCTCCCCTGCCATGAAGCCGACGTTCATCCAGCCATCATACGCCCAAAGGGTAGCCAAGATCGCTCCAGCCATACTGACTTTCATTGTACTTTCACTTGCTATATTGAATACTGGCATATCCCCTTGGATAATGCCGAAAACGGCGATGAAAATGATCGGAATCAGTTTGCCGACGGTCGATAATGTTTGGATGATACCGCCGTACTTCGTCCCGAGCAGATTCATGGCTGCCAAGAAAACGATCGTTATGATTCCAATCGCGAGCGTATAGTCAGAAGATATATTGAAAATTCCTGACAACAATAACCCGAAATATAAACTGAGGGCTCCCATGACAGCAGGGCCATACACCAATGTTTGCACCCAGCCGCAGAGGAATCCCCAAACTTTTCCGTACACTTCCTCAAGGTAAACATATAAGCCACCCGTTTTAGGAATGCGAGTGCTCACTTCTGCAATCGTCAAACCGCTTGCCAGGGTAATGAGACCGCCTATCAACCAAGCTAATAAGGCCATGGTTGAATTGCCGCTTAACTCAAGCACGTCTCCAGGTTTCATGAAAATACCAGAGCCGATAACCGTTCCAACTACTATAGATGTTCCAACCCAAAAGCCAATCGTTTTTTTCAACTGGTCATTCCCCATTTTGTCCTCCCCTTGTGTACACTTGTATTTTTATATACTAAAATTATATCATAGAAATTATTTAAGAATAGTTTATGGAATAGTATGAATTTTATATCAATACGATGAATACCTTGATATCACTACACCGAAAGCGTTTTTTCGTCAAAATATTTTTTTTGCTACCCGTGCTTATATCACATCTAAATCCGAATATTTTTTTACTTAAGAAAGAATAATGAGTTATTTTTGCAATAAAAACGAATTAAAAAACAACAAACCCTTAAATCATTCGTTAAGTATCATTTGAACACAAAAAAATCCACCCCTATCAAACAGGGTGGATCGCATTCTCTTTTCACGCTTAATTTCGTATTACCAAATAATGAATAATAAAATTACAGCCAAAACGATCCGATAGATGGCGAATGGAGTCAATTTCACTTTATTGATTAAAATCAAGAAAAAGCGAATACAGAATAAAGCAAAGATAAAAGCACTGATGAAGCCTGCGATGAAGAATGGCAGTACTTCAGGAGTGAAAGAGTCCCAATACTTGACGATTTTCAACAGACTGGCACCTGCCATGATCGGCACTGCCATGATGAACGTGAAATCGGAAGCGGCCCGATAGCTCATCCCTAATAGCACACCGCCTGAAATCGTCGATCCTGAACGGGAAAACCCTGGCCATAGTGATAGACATTGGATCAACCCGACTCCAAGTGCTTGTTTGTACGTAATTTGGTCAACCGTCTCGGCAGTCAGCTTTGGATGGAATTTATCCGCAGCGATCATCAAGAACGCACCAAGGAACAACCCGACGATGACTGTCTTTATCGTAAATAAGTTATCATCGATGTAATCTTCGAATAAAAGACCAAAAACGCCCGCCGGAAGCAATCCGACGAATACCTGCAATAGGTTAAGCTTTGCGCCGTTCCCAGCAGATGTGCCTTTCAGCTTCTTTAGACCGAGCAAGTCCATGAACCGCCCCCAGAAGAGCACGACCACGGCGAGTATCGATCCGAGCTGGATGACCACCTTGAAGGCGTTGGCCACTTCACTCCCAAAAAGTTCTTTTGAATTCAGCCATAAATCATCGACGATAATCATATGCCCTGTAGACGATACAGGCGCAAACTCAGTTAGTCCTTCTACAAGACCAAGGACAATTGCGACAAAAATTTCCCACATATTCATTTTATTCACCTCTTATTTCGAACACCTATTTATGGAAATACCATATGTATTGTACTCGTTGTTTAAAATATTGTCTAATAAACATTGCTGAAACATTTCAAGGGTAAGGGTATGATGGTTCTAACTAAGTTTAAAGGGGATGTGATGTTTTTGCAAAACATAAAAATTTTCGCCCATCGAGGATCCAAAGGAACGCACCCGGAAAATACGATGGCCGCCTTTCAAAAGGCTGCTGAAATAGGTGCCGAAGGAATTGAGTTCGATGTCCATCTTAGTGCTGATGGAGAATTGGTCATCATCCATGATGAAACCCTCGATCGAACTACCTCCCTTACCGGGTATGTAAAAGATCATTCGGCCCAACAGCTGAAAACGGGGGATGCCGGGGTCAAGTTCTCCAGGGAATTCCTCGGGGAGCGAATTCCTTTTTTGGGGGAAGTTTTTGAATGGGCCAAGGATAATCGCTTATGGATGAACGTCGAAATTAAAACGGATAAACTGGCCTATGAAGGAATCGAACAGAAGATTATCGATGCCATTCGTCATCATGAGATGGAACATCGGGTGATCCTCTCTTCCTTTAACCATCAATCGATCGAAAAGGTGAAGCTGCTCGCTCCAGATCTTGAGCGAGCTCTATTGTTCGAGGGGCTTCCAGAAAACTTGGAGCAAATTTTGCGTGATAAGCAAGAATCCGGTTTTCATCCGGATAAAGACAGCCTGACTGAATCGGTAAATGAACTCGCCAAAACACTCGGATATAAAATCCGGCCGTGGGTTGCTAATGATGAGGCGGATATCATCAAGTTAGCAGAGATGGGTGTTGACGTAATCATGACGGATTTTCCGGAAAAGGCCCTCAAGGCATTAAAGGCTTGGCAGTCGAACGGCTGAACAAAGCGAAAGAGAAGGAGCCGTTGCCCCTTCTCTTTTCTAGCCATGATATTCAGTTAATTAGCGAGAATAGTTTGAACCACCTAATTGTTGTTCAGCCATTTGAACCAAACGTTTAGTGATTTCTCCACCAACGGAACCGTTAGCGCGAGCAGTAGTATCGGCACCTAAATTCACGCCAAATTCACTTGCGATTTCATATTTCATTTGTTGTAGAGCTTGCTCTGCGCCAGCTACTACTAGTTGATTGCTGCTGTTGTTGTTTGCCATGTGTTTTCACCTCCTACTAATATTAATTAGCATTTTGAGCTTAAATTATTATTGCCAATTTATTGAATTATTTTTTGATTGGGATTCTTCATTCCAAAGCTACTTATCATGATTTTCTTTCGATGCTCATAAACTGTTAGGAAAACTTTCAGTAGGAGGGAAAGAAATTGCAAATACATGTGGTTAGGCCAGGCCAGACGTTATTTGGCATCGCCCAGACGTACAGCGTATCCGTCGATCGGCTCGTGGAATCCAATAAAATCCCTAACCCAAATAATCTTGTTACGGGGCAGGCCCTTGTCATTCCAATCGTCGGCAGCTACTATTTCGTGCAGCCGGGTGATAGTCTTTATTCCATTTCGAAAAAGGTTGATGTCCCTTTTCAAGAATTGGCAAATATAAACGGCATTCCTGAAGGTCAGTCCCTCGCGGTTGGATACCGTCTCTATATTCCGGCACGCCAAAAACGGACTGCCGAATTCAACGGATATGTCGAGCCAAGGGGTACGACGGTTGCACCGGCCCTTGAAACGGCAGCAAGGGAAGCTGCGCCCTATTTAACCTATTTGGCTCCATTCAGCTTCCAGGCGCTTCGTGACGGTTCCTTGAAGGAGCCATTGCTCAATAATTTCCCGGCGATCGCCAGAGAAAATAAAAACGTCCTGATGATGGTGATCACGAATCAGGAAAATGACCAATTCAGCGATGAACTCGGGCAAATCATCTTAACGAACACTTCCGTTCAAAATAAGTTCTTGAACAACATCGTTGCGACTGCAAAGAAATATGGATTTAGGGATATTCACTTTGACTTTGAATATCTACGGCCAACAGATAAAGAAGCTTATAATCAATTTCTCCGAAAAGCGAAGGAACGTTTCAAGAAGGAGGGCTGGTTCATTTCGACGGCGCTGGCCCCGAAAACAAGTGCCGATCAAAAAGGGCGCTGGTATGAGGCACATGATTATAAGGCACATGGTGAAATCGTCGACTTTGTGATCATCATGACATATGAATGGGGATATAGCGGAGGACCGGCAATGGCCGTGTCACCGATTGGACCCGTTCGCGAGGTGCTGGAATATGCCATCACCGAGATGCCTGCCAACAAAATCCTGATGGGCCAAAATCTTTATGGATATGATTGGACCCTGCCCTTTGTACAGGGAACCACAGCAAGGGCCGTAAGCCCACAGCAGGCCATCCAGCTTGCTGCCGAAAATGACGTATCCATCGAATATGATGAAACCGCACAGGCCCCGCACTTCAATTATACCGATATTGAAGATAGGCAGCATGAGGTATGGTTTGAAGATGCCCGATCGATACAGGCCAAATTCGATTTAATCAAGGAATTGAATCTCAGAGGGATGAGCTATTGGAAACTAGGACTATCCTTCCCACAGAACTGGCTGCTCATCAGCGATAATTTCAACGTACGCAGAAGAGTGTGAGAGCGGCACGAGCTTTTTGGAATAATGGCAAAGGAACCGGCATATAATCCAAGAGCGAGCATGAAGTCCAGGTTTCAGGATATGTGACTCAGACATAAAAGCCTTCCGGCGCTTTCCGGCGCTTTCCGGAAGGCTTTTATCGTGATTCAAAGTTTTCCGCCCACGCCTTATGAGCAAAGTCTTTCTTGTCCATACTAAGGGGAACAGCTTAAGGGGTGTGAAAAACATGATTAGAATCCCATTCAGTACCACCGTTCCTAGATTCCCGCGCTTCATCAGATTACTTTCCATTATCGGCTTATTTTTACTTTCATTCGGGATATTGATTCACCTTGTCGAGCCCAATACCTTCCCCACCTTGCTCGATGGCATCTGGTGGGCGATCGTGACGATGTCAACGGTAGGCTACGGCGATTACACCCCCGTAACCAATCTTGGCAAAATCATTGGCATCGTACTCATTTTGTCAGGTGCCGGCCTGATCACCTCTTATTTTGCCCACATTGCAAAAATGTCCATTTCCACCGAACAGCAATTCCTTACAGGGAAGAAGGACTTCAACGGCGGCGGACATATCATCATTGTAGGCTGGAATGGCCGCTCTAAAAGAATCATCGAAAACATTCATGATACCTTGCATCGTCAGTCCATAGTCCTTATTGATGATACGCTCCAAAAGCATCCGCTTCCAAGGACGAATATCCACTTCGTACACGGAAAAGCGACATTGGACTCCGTTCTGAAGAAAGCGAATATAAAGCAGGCAATACGTGTTCTTATCACCGCTGACCTTAATCAAGACGAACTGCAAACGGATATGTTCTCGATATTATCGTTATTGGCCGTCAAAGGGCTGAACCCGGACGTATATTGTCTTGTCGAGATATTAACTCAAGAGCAAAAGGAAAATGCTTTACGCGCTGGTGCGGACGGAATCGTCGAAACGAATAAATTTGCGAGTGAATATATGCAGGAGGCTCTATCAAAAGGAATCGTCGGGGAAGACGAGGAGCAAAATGAAATGAAGGGATTGAAAATCAAACAGCTGCCCATTCAGGCGGACTGGGCAGAAAAGACGTTCAAGCATTTAAGCATCGAGCTATTTGAACAAAATATATGGGTGATCGGCATCATATCGGGAGGCGAGACCTTCATCAAGCCCCCTGCAGATACGATCGTACATCGCCATGACGCCCTGCTCATTCTTGGTGATTAAGGTAATATCAGCTTTTCCAAATCACGGACAAGCGATTTCCCATAAGAGATATAATTTTCCGGAAATTCCGCATCCGGATCCTCAGGCTCGGCGAACTGATTGAAGGACGCCGAAAGGTTACCAATATTCCCTTCATCATCGATGCCGTCCTCGTACTTATGGGATAGCAAAAATGGCTGTAAAAGCTCGACCGTTACACCATCTTTATCGAGTGAACCATCAATGGCCTTGAAGGGGACACGCAAGAATTGGTATCCATCACTGTCGTCCATTTTATAATCGAAAGAGCCGTGGTCATAGTCCCATCCACCCCCTATTACATAGCCCTCCGGTTTTAGCTTCGTCTCCAGGTCGAACAAACCGAATGTTTTCCCTTCCAACTCAGAAGAAATTTTGATCATGGTAAAAAACCTCTTTCGCTAATTTTCTATTAGCATAACCAAAAGGCCTTTAAAAAAACCTGAAATGTATTATTCTTCCTGCGATTGCCCTTAGCCCGCATCACGGCCTTACTACAATATAAAAAAGGCATCAAGCTGAGATGACACACATCCCGCTTGATACCTTTTTTTTGTTATAAGCGCTTTTCCAGCTCCGCTTTTTTCTCTTCAAAACCAGGCTTGCCCAACAGCGCAAACATATTCACTTTATACGCTTCCACACCAGGCTGATCGAATGGATTGACGCCGAGCAGGTAACCGCTCATGGCACATGCCTTCTCGAAGAAGTATACGAGGTAGCCGAACGTATACGCATCAAGTTTTGGAACCGTGACGATAAGGTTTGGAACGCCGCCGTCCGTATGAGCTAACAGCGTGCCTTCGAATGCTTTATTGTTGACGAACTGCACCGTTTCACCTGATAGATAATTCAGGCCATCCAAGTCATTTTCCGCTTCCTCGATTACAATTTCATGACGGGCATCCTCTACTTTGATGACCGTTTCAAAAAGATCACGACGGCCTTCTTGGACATATTGCCCTAATGAATGCAGGTCAGTCGAAAAATTGGCTGACGAAGGGAAAATCCCTTTTTGATCTTTTCCTTCACTTTCTCCGAATAATTGCTTCCACCACTCAGAGAAGTATTGCAGACCTGGCTCATAGTTGATCAGCATTTCGATCGTTTTTCCTTTATTGTAAAGGACGTTACGAACTGCGGCGTATTGGTATGCCTGATTGTCAGCTAGCTCGGAAGAACTGAAGTCTTTCCTGGCACTCTCGGCACCTTCCATGATTTGATCGATATCTGCCCCGCTGACCGCGATTGGCAGTAAGCCAACTGCCGTTAAAACCGAGTACCGTCCGCCCACATCATCGGGAATGACGAAAGTTTCGAAGCCTTCCTCGTTTGCCACCGTTTTTAATGCGCCCCTTTCTTTATCAGTGGTCGCATAAATCCGGCTTTTCGCTTCTTCGACGCCATATTTTTGTTCAAGAAGTTTCCGGAAGATCCTGAAAGCTAGTGCAGGTTCAGTCGTCGTACCTGATTTAGAGATAACATTGATCGAGAAATCGCGATTATCCAATAGGTCCATTAAGTCTTTCATATATGTAGAGCTTATGTTGTTGCCTACAAAAAGAACTTGCGGTGTTTTTCTTTTGTCAGAAGGCAATATGTTATAAAAGCTATGTTGCAGCATCTCGACCGCTGCGCGAGCTCCCAAGTATGAGCCACCGATTCCGATCACCAGCAATACTTCAGAATCTTCCTTGATTTTCGCTGCCGCCTTTTTGATCCTTGAGAATTCTTCTTTATCATAGTTGGCAGGTAAATCGATCCAGCCAAGATATTCATGTCCTGCCCCGGTTTGTTCGTGCAGGGAATGGTGTGCCACTTTTACGGCATCCTGTAAGTAGGTTATTTCATGCTCCCCGAAAAACGGCAGGGCTTTTGAATAATCGAAACGAATATGAGCCATGTAAATTCCTCCTCGAATTGTAGGTTTCCTTTTCACTTTATCTGATGTATTTCTCATAATCAAGAAATGGATAAAGCAATTGGCGAATTATCCCGATTAATTTACACTCCCACCTTAAAAAGGTGGGAGCTGGAACTGGAACACTTCGCTTGTTTACAATGAAGCGCGTAATATCGCAAGGACATCTTCACGGTTCAGGATTTTGAATCGGCCAAAGTCCCCTCTGCTCATCGCTTTATCTGCCATGACTTCCAATTGAGAGTCGTCAATGTCATAATCCGAAAGCTTGGTCGGCGCCCCTAAGCTGCTCCAAAACGCACGAAGTCTTTCAATACCTTCGAGGGCCGCTTCCTCATCCGTTTTTCCTTCAGGGTCGACATCGAACACTCGAACTGCAACCTGTTTAAAGCGCGAGACATTTTCATGAAGCACATGCTTCATCCAATTCGGGAACAAAATGGCCAAGCCGCCTGCATGCGGGATGTCATAAACAGCCGAAACGGCATGTTCAATATTATGTGTCGCCCAATCACCAAAGTAACCGACTCCAAGCGAACCATTCAAGGCTATATTTCCTGAATAAAGGATGGTAGCCCGGTGCTCATAATCCTCGAGGTCATCCAATAGCTTAGGTGCCGTTTCCATCACCGTCAATAACAACGATTCACAGAAGCGGTCCTGAAGCGGTGCATGCGTTTCAGGATGGAAATACGTTTCGAACACATGTGACATCATATCGACCATTCCGTATACCGTTTGGTCCCTTGGAACTGAAAAAGTGTTTTCAGGGTCTAAAATCGAGAATTGCGGGAATACCAATGGACTGCCCCAGCCGTATTTCTCTTTCGTTTCCCAGTTTGTTATAACAGATCCCGAATTTGCCTCGGAGCCGGTTGCAGCTAACGTCAGCACCGTTCCAAATGGCAGGGCCGCCTCGACCGGTGCCTTTTTGATGACGAGATCCCATGGGTCTCCAGCATATTTAGCACCTGCTACAATCGCCTTTGTCGCGTCAATGACGCTTCCGCCGCCAACAGCAAGAACAAAGTCGATATGATGCTCCTTACAAAGATCCACACCTTTACGGACTGTAGAGATGCGCGGATTCGGTTCGACTCCGGAAAGTTCGTGCACCTCTGCATCAATTTCCTTCAAAGCCTCGATCACGTTTTCATATAAGCCATTTTTCTTTATGCTGCCTCCGCCGTATACAAGTAAAACTTTATTGCCATATGAAGGTATTTCCGATTTTAAGCTATCAAGCTGATTCTTCCCAAAAATTACTTTAGTGGGATTTTTATAAGTGAAATTTTCCAATGGATATCTCTCCTTTTATGACACATCACCTTCTCTTGTGAACAGCAATCATCCACTTCGGCAATGGCAAGTTTTTTTCTTTCTCCATTATGACCATTGTTCCATATAAATACAAAAAATACGTCTGGAACTTTTGTAACGATGTATATTTACATGATGAAAAAGCATGATAAATAAAGAACGAACTTATTTTTAAAAAAGGAGGCTATACAATGAGTGGAATACAAAGAACGGCACTTGTTCTTACAATAATAGGTGCAATAAATTGGGGATTAATAGGTTTTTTCCAATTTGATTTAGTTGCATCCATCTTCGGCGGACAAGATTCCGCATTGGCCCGTATCGTTTATGGACTAGTTGGAATTGCTGGTCTGGTTAATCTTGGTCTTCTCTTTAAACCAAGTCCTGAAATCTCCCGGGAACCTGAAACAAAACCGACTCGTTGAAAGTCATAAGTTCCTGAACATATAATAAAGCTGGGCCAAGGATTCATCCTTGGCCCAGCTTTATTGGTATGAATATAAAAAAACCGGAAGATCAAAGATCTACCGGTTTTAAAGGCTTATTTTTTAATTAAGTCTTCGCGTTGAGATTGTTCGATCCACTCTTGAAGTTTGTCTTTCAACGAGTTGAAACCTTCAGTAGATTCGATGTGAGAAGTTGCTTTAACAGATGCTTGGCGTTTTTTCGGAGCTTTTTTCGGAGCTTCAGTACGCTCAGGAGCTTCTTCTGTAGCACGGATCGATAAGCCGATTTTTCCAGCAGCTGAATCAATGGAAAGTACTTTAACTTTCACTTCATCGCCAACTTTTAAATGTTCGTTAATATCTTTAACGAATCCGTGAGTAATTTCAGAAATATGAACTAAACCTTGAGTTGAATCATCTAGAGCAACAAAAGCACCGTATGGTTGAATACCAGTAACTTTACCAGTAACTACCGCACCAATTTCGAATTTTTCAGACATGGTAACACTCCTATTTTATATATATTTTTTCGTCTTTTCACGCAATAAAAAATTATATCACATAATTGGTAAATAATCAAAGTTAAGTATACCATACTTTTTGGGATTTTACTCATAAAAAATGTTCGTTTTTTGGAAATAATAATTAATGATATAAAATCGTTATATATAACTTATCCTAATCAGCTGCAAATAACCTTGCCTTCAATCTTCATCCGGTTTAAATTATCACCATCAGAACGCATGCGAAAACGATATAACGGAAAGACGCGGTATTTTCTTGTTCTTCCAACAGAGTTATCTATGGAAAATTATCTGAGGCGATCAGGCTGACTTTCCATCCCTTCTTTTGATTATTCCTTTCATTTCGATATTGTCCGCACTCGTTTCACAAAACCTACATATTCCGTTACTTTTCTTAAGTTATAATATGGTAAAATAACAACATGAAGTAAAATTTCCAAATAAAGGAGTGCCTATCCATGTCAAATATCGCAAACAACATCCGACAATACCGAGAAGAACATAATCTCACTCAGCAGGAATTGGCTTTGAAATTAAGAATCGGCACGAAAAAGATTGAAAAATATGAATCTGGTGAATCGGTCCCGGATACCCAAGCGATTCTTCGGCTTTCCACCGTCCTTGATATTCCTGCCTCAGAATTTTTGAATGATGGACCTGCCGGGAATGCAGCTGGCGTTGATGAAGACATCAAAAAGCTGATTGAAGAAATCGGCACCAAAAAGGCTGAACTCATCCTAAGGGCTGCCAAGGATTTTAGCGAAGAACAAATTCTGAAAGTTATGCATACTTTATATAATACACAAGCTTAAATTCAAAATTTGTCATAGTATGTGTATTTTTTTTTAACTTGCTGGATATACTATGATTAACACTTTCTATGTTAATCCATTAGATTAACTCTTTTTTCTAATTCCCCCTATGGAAAGGGATCCGGCTGCATAATGCCGGATCCCTATTTTTTGTTTATTTACAATGGTTGTTCATGAAACGTTCCATTCTCTTCAGCGCTTCTTGAAGTTGCTCCATCGAGGATGCATAGGAACAGCGGATATGACCTTCACCGCTTTTGCCGAACACATCTCCCGGCACAACGGCCACAAGTTCCTCCGTCAAAAGTCTTTCGGCAAATTCCATCGAAGTCATCCCGGTCTTCTCAATGGAGGGAAAGGCATAAAACGCCCCGCCGGGATTATGGCAATCCAGCCCCATTTCGTTAAATGATTTTACGATATAATTTCTTCTTCTCCGATAACTGCGACGCATATCTTCCACATCCTGCATTCCGTGCTTCAAGGCTTCCAATGCAGCATGCTGTGCCATCGTCGGGGCACACATCATCGCATATTGGTGAAGCTTGAGCATCGCTTCAGAAATTTCCTTAGGGGCACAAACGAATCCAAGACGCCATCCCGTCATCGCAAATCCTTTCGAAAATCCATTGATGACAATCGTCCTCTCAAGCATGCCGTCAATGGCGGCGAAAGAAGTGAACTGCTCATCATAAGCAAGCTCGGCATAAATTTCATCAGAAATGACCAGCAAGTCATGCTTTTTGACGATCTCAGCAAGCATCACCAGTTCTTCCTGTCCTAATTGTGTCCCGGTAGGATTATTAGGGGAACAGATTAAAACGGCCTTCGTCTTTGGCGTAATCGCCGCTTCGAGTTGCTCGGGAGTCAACTTGAAATCATCGGCCCTTGAGGTTTGGACAGTGACCGGGATTCCTCCTGCCATCGTGACCAATGGGGCATATGCCACAAAGCATGGTTCGACCACGATAACTTCTTCACCTGGGTTCAAGATGGTCCTCAAGGTAATGTCGAGCGCCTGGCTTGCTCCAACCGTAACGATGATTTGATCCTCAGGTCTATATGAAACATGGAACTGCTTCTCCATATACCCACTGATTTCCGCCCTTAACTCATATAAACCGGCATTGGCCGTATAAGAAGTGAATCCCTCCTCCAGGGAGTTGATTGCCGCCTCCCTTACTGCCCAGGATGTGACGAAATCCGGTTCACCAACACCAAGCGAGACGACACCCTCCAGATTGGCTGCCAGGTCAAAAAAACGGCGGATACCTGATGGTCTAAGGTCAGCAATCGTCCTTGAAACATAACTCGTTTTTATCATGGTGACACCACTATCCGCTTATCTTCTTCCGTTTGATCGAAAATGGTTCCATCATGCTTATACTTTTTCATGATGAAATGGGTCGTCGTGGAAATAACGGAATCAAGCGTCGAAAGCTTTTCGGAAACGAAGTTAGCCACTTCATTCATTGAGCGTCCCTCGACAATAACGGAAAGATCATAGGCCCCTGACATCAAATACACAGATTGCACTTCTTTGAATTTGTAAATCCTTTTAGCAACCTCATCGAAACCGACGCCGCGTTTTGGTGTAACTTTCACATCGATCATCGCCGTCACACCATGATATTCATCTACCTTTGCCCAATTGATGACGGTTGAATAACGGACGATGACACGCATATCTTCTAATTTTTTCAATGTAACCTCAATGTCCGCTTCTGATAAATCAGTCATTTTAGCCAGATCCTTCAAATCAATCCGGCTGTTATTTTCAATGATTCTCAAGACTTCCAATTCCTCTTCATTTAAGTGCATTGGAAAACCCCCTTATAAAATTCTCTATTGTAGACGTGATGGAGCTGGCTGGCAGATAAGTCTCACGAATTATTAGACTTTTTCGCAAACCTATATGACAATAAAAATTAATAAGACCCATTCTGTCAGGATAAACTGACACTATTATATCAAATTGGTTGGCCACCTGTTATAGCAATTGTTCTTTTTGATGCGGTTTATGAAATTTTCTGTTATGCAACAGTATCCCTTTTTTTAAATAGTAAGGTTATTATGGAATTTTATCCGTTGCCAATAACGGAGGAAAGAGGACCGATATGGAACATCATACAATTCAAGGCAGGGAACGGGTGGATAATATCGATATCTATTTTGAATATAGCCAAATCGATGATTCATTCCCCACCCTCGTATTGCTTCACGGGTTTTTATCATCCAGCTTCAGCTTCCGCAAATTAGTGCCCCACTTGATCAAGGAATTCAATGTCATCTCTTTGGACCTTCCTCCATTCGGGCAAAGCGGAAAAGATTATCGATATACGTATTCCTTTCGGAACATCGCCAAATCCGTTGTGCATTTTTTAGCCAAAAAAAACATCAACAAATTCACTATCATCGGACATTCCATGGGCGGGCAGGTCTCCCTGCAACTCATCAAATCGCATCCTGACTTAGTTGAACACGCGATTCTCCTTGCCGGATCAGGCTATCAGCCAAGCTATTCGGAAAAAATGAAATTGGTCAGCTACCTGCCTTTCTTTTCTTTCGGAATAAAAGGGTATTTACAGCGATCAGGCATTGAAAAAAACTTGAAAAATGTTGTCCATGACCCCAACCTGATAGACGATGAAATGAGGCAAGGCTATCTAGGACCATTCATAAAGAAGCATGATATTTTCCGAGCTTTGGGGAGGATGCTCCGGGATAAGGAAGTCGATCTGCTCAAGGAAGACCTCAATCAGATCCTTACACCTTGCCTGCTGCTTTGGGGAAGGCATGATCGTGTCGTACCGTTAGAGATTGGCCAAAGACTGAATGATGATCTGCCCAACTCCGAACTTATCGTACTTGAGGACTCCGGGCACCTGCTTCCTGAGGAAAGACCGGCAGAAATATATCAATTAATCAAAGGATTTTTAGAAACGGCCAGCCCAGCTTATAAACGTAAAGAACTTACTCTCGATTAACCTGGACATTTTCGCGAGTAAACCGCCAAAAACCAACGTAAAAAAGGTGCCCCTAAGTTATGGGTACACCCTTTTTGGTCTTTAGAAAGAACAGCTAGCATCATTTTTTATAATGAGCAGCTTTTGTGCAACTTCCAGGCATTTTTCCATATGAACGGATTCATCGAACGCGAACTCGTAAATGGATTGTATTTTTTCCGCCAGCTCCTGTGGGCTATCTATATCGCGGATTGCTACGACTGTATCGGCAATTTCCGGCTCATATAGGTCCCCTCCGATTCGAAAAGGGTCCCACTGCTGTAAAACGGCAACCAAGGCTAGATTCATTTGCTGTGTATCCATACTAATCACCTGCTCGATATATTCAGAGACATGATAATATAGTATCATAATGACAGCCTTTTCGCTAAGACGACAAAACTTTATTCGGTGGTGGATATTTTGAACAAATCAATTTTTGAAGAACATTATAACAGGGAAAATACGGGATCCGCTAAATGGGACAAGAACTCGCTAAAATCATTGTTTGGAAGCGGGGATGTACTGCCAATGTGGGTTGCCGATATGGATTTCCCAGCTCCTGAAGGCATTCAAAAAGCGTTGATCGAGCGCTTGAATCATCCTATATTCGGTTACACGGTTCCTGCGGATACGGTTTTTACCGAAATTCAAAACTGGCTGAAACAACGGCACTCCTGGCAAATTGACAAGGAGTGGATCTCATTCAGCTCTGGTGTCGTTTCGGCCATCGGCACGACGATCCAGGCATTTACGAGTCCCGGTGACAAAATATTGCTGCAATCACCTGTCTATACACCATTTTTTGATATGATCAAAAATAATGACCGGGAAGTGGTCAATAGTCCCCTGCTCCTTGAGGACGGCAGCTTTACGATCGATTTCACCGATTTTGAAGACAAGCTGAAAAGCGGAGTGAAGCTATTCCTTTTTTGCAGTCCGCACAACCCGGGCGGTCGTGTCTGGACAAAGGACGAACTGCTGCGAATCGGGGAACTATGTGAAAAATATGATGTAATCATTGTCAGTGATGAAATTCACGCCGACTTGTATCTTTCTACATCGAGACATTATCCGATTGGATCGCTATCAAAAAAATTAGCAGACTTGACCGTGACGTTAATGGCCCCAAGCAAAACATTCAATATCGCCGGGATGCAGGCATCATTCCTGATCACAAGCAACGAGCAATTGCAGTTGCAATTACAAAAGGCTCAGGCGAAACTAGCCTTCCATGGCCTCAACATTTTAGCACTGACGGCTATGGAGGCCGCATATCGTGAAGGCTTGCAATGGCTGACGGATATGATCAGTTACATTGAGGAAAATATCAAGTTGGCAGAGGAATTCATTGCTGCAGAAATTCCGGCACTGCATGTGATGCACCCGGATGCATCCTACCTTTTATGGATAGACTGCCGTGACCTCGGTTTGACTGACATCGAGATCAAGGACCGATTGATCCATCAAGGGAAGCTCGCATTGGAGCCAGGGTCGAAATATGGACCAGGCGGTGAAGGCTTCGTCCGCATGAATCTAGGTTGTTCACGCGCGACGCTGCAAGAAGGACTAAAACGGTTAAAAATTGCTTTTTCATAATAATAACAAGAGTGCCCCATTAGCCAATAACCTGTAGCCATTCTACATCTGTAGAATGGCTTTTTCTTATTTCTTTATATAAAAATAGCTGTTGTAACCCCTTCCAAACCGAACTTAACCCTTAAAAAGATTGAGTCCGGTTTGGCATCAGACTTCTCTTTAAATTGATCGGTTTGTGATTATAATTTATTTTAGCGGATGCAGTTCCCTTCCCTGGTTTTCTACCCATTCAGAGATACTAATTACCTTTAAATTATAGTGCCATAATAACGCTAACCTCTTTAATTCTTTACCAAGATCCTGTCACGAATTTTTTTGAAACTTTTTATTTTACTAATCCGTAACCAAGCCAAAAATCCTAAACCACCCCCAAGAGTATTCAAGATTAAATCGTCTACATCAAATGAACGATTGAATATAAAGCCAAAGGAACTTAATATTGGCTGCAATATTTCTATTGCCAAACTAGTATAAAGCACGATAATAACAGCTTTTTGCACACGCTTAACCTGATATAATATTCCTAAATATACCCCTAAAGGAAACAATAGTATCAAATTATAAAAATATAGTTTAATTGAATTCAGAAGAAACCAAGTACCTCTGACATTTTCGCTATACAAATCACCTATGAAATTAAAAGGGATGAACTGAAGTGTAATATTGCTAGTTTGAGGGGGTATGAAAATAGCACCTATGGTAAGATCCGATACAACAATTAAGTAAAGGATAAAACTGTAGAATAATACTCTATGGAATAAATTTTTAAATTGATTTCTTTTGAAATCAATCAGCAAATAAATAATTAGTCCTATACACCCTATTATAGTCAAGATAGGAAATGTATAAATCCTCATATAATTCCCTCCTATATAAAAACATTCTTAGAGTTTCAACCGATATCCTTTACTCACTTTTTACAATATCACTATGCAATAGTCCTGTATTTTTTTCTATATTTTAGTAAAAAAACTTTTTTATAGGTAATAAGTATTCATTTAACTATAATGTTAATATTCCAATTAATTTCCTAATAAGTATTTCTTTTATGTAATGCCTATACATTCTGAAGAAAAAAAACCTCCTTCACCGCCATTAATAATCTTTGCTAATATTGTTTAAGTAGTTCAGTGGTATATTTGAAAAGATTGTGCAACATTAAAAAGGGCTTGCCCTAAAAGTCATCTTTCGACTTTTGGACAAGCCCTTCTTTTTACTTCTTATCTTCCTCCACATATGGATCATGCTCATATTGAGGCAAATCCCCAAAGGGGGTTTGGATATTTTCTTCAAAAAGCTCTTCCTTCAGTTCTTGGTACTGGGAGTTGGGATAGACGGTTATGTCCTTACCGTATATATCGACGCCTACGAAGTTTTCATAATCCTCGACATACCCGATATTCTCGTCGGATTCGATATACATATCTTCGTAATCGCTTGGCGGATAAGCAAAATCGGAGGGCGTTTCGGATGTTCCAAAAGAAGCCACTTCCTGCCACGAATCCTCGGCATCGAACGCGACGGATTCTTTTCGTCCATCAAGATTAAATCGTCCGAACGGAGGCCCGAGCACTTCTTCCTCGATTGGACGATTGTCCGACGTTTCCCTTGATGGGGTATGCTCGACACAAAATGTCGTGGTCGGGATGGCATTCAGTCGTTCAAGAGGAATCTCCTTCGAACACACCTCGCATTTACCATACTCCCCTGCCTCAATTGCAGTAAGCGCTCTTTCTATATCATGTATTTCATCGCGATAATGCTCTGAAAGCGCCAAATCTTTTTCCCGCTCATATAATTCCGTTCCTTGATCGCCAGGATGATTATCATAACTCGATAACTCGCCAGTCGAATCTTCCATGCTTCTTCTTAAGTCGAAGTCACCTGAGTCATGTAAACGCTCTTTCAACTGCTGCTTCGTTTGCTGCAATTGCTGTTGAAAGCCTTTTAGCTGCTGATTGGAAAGCATGTGCAACATCCTTTCAAAATTGTTCTCCTTCTAGTATTTCTCTCTTCCCGCCATTCCATAAAGGTATTTTTTTCCTTGAGAATAAAATAAATCAGCTAACAAAAGCTAACGAGGAAATATCAATTTCTAGGGGGCCTTTCATTGTATTTTTATAAAGAAGATTTAATCAATATGATTGTTCCTGATAAGCCAGATCCGAGTGCGGCCAAAGTCCTTCAGGAAGCGCTCGGCGGGCAATTCGGTGAAATGCGGACGATGATGCAATATTCATTCCAAAGCGCCAACTTCCGCGGCAATGCTAAACAATATCGTGATTTAATCCGTGGTGTTTTCTTGGAGGAACTGAGCCATGTTGAACTTGTCCAATCAACGATCAACCAGTTGCTCAATGATGCAGGCGGGAATATGCCCGGAAATTCCGGTATGGATGGTGCACCGTTGGATGATGTCATCAAGGGAGGCGCTAACCCGCACCATTTCATCATGGGAGCTAAGGCGTCCCTGCCCGTCGATGCCGGGGGTAATCCTTGGACAGGCTCATATGTTTACGATCATGGTAATATCGTGGCGAACCTGTTGAATAATGTCGTTCTTGAATCGACGGGTGTTTTGCAAAAATCTCGGATATATGAAATGAGCTCCAATAAATCATTGCGTGAAACAATCGCCTTTTTAATGGTGCGCGACAATGCCCACCAAAATGCGTTTGCCAAGGCATTGGAAACACTTGGGGTCAGTTGGGGTAAGATCTTTCCTATACCGAATTATGATTTGAATAAATACCCTGAATGCCGCAAATACGTGGATTTAGGCTATCATAATGCCCAATTCAACTTCAGGCTCGACCAAACTCGTATCAGTGAAATTTTCCAAGGGGAAACACCGAGCCGTAATGGCGGACAGCTTACAGTCACCGAGCCTCCAAATGGCTATCCTGTTCCGGAAATGCCAGATATGCCAAATGAGCATAGTCCTGGATTGAGTGATTTGAACAATTAAAAAAAGAAGGCGGACACATCATATCGTGTCCCGCCTCCTTTTTAGTTATTGATATATTTTTCAAAAACATATCCGAAATCTTTTACATGGTATTTTTTCCGGCTGTCCATCAACCATTCAAAAGCTGCAGCGTTAATTTCCTTAAAGCCTGCGGCCATTTGGTTTCCTTCAGTCCGAACTTGATTCAAAGTGGAAGAAGCAAGGTTGACACTTTGCTGGGCATATTGGAGGGCAAACTCATTCTCGTGACATATTTCCGATATTTTTACGAGTGATTTGAACAAATCTTTTAATTCTTCAATGAATTTTTTATGGACATCAATCGAGAAAATTTTGCTACCGATCGAAAATTTAATTTCCGCATCCAAATCCACGGTACCTGCCGTTTCAAGGGTCACGTTCGAAATATGATACTGGCTATAGCTATATCTCGTAAGCGTGCGTTTTTTACTAATGGCACTTGTCCCGTCCAAATGGATGAAGGCCTGATTCGTGAAACAGTACTCATCCGTTTTTGACTTAATCAGGAAATAAATTTTTTCATCATCTTCATGCATGATATAGTCATCTGCATCGACCTTGTCATAGTCGGCAGGACTGATCACACTTCCAATATCACTAAGACCAAGAGCATCGGCCGCAATCTTCTTAAACATTTAAATTCCTCCTTTAGTAACCACTAGTTAAATTCTACCATATTATATATATTTATCTAGTACAATCTCATCTCTGATCGGAATTCCATCAACACTGTAAAATGGAATCTCGGGTTTGATCTTCCGGGATTCATCCACTGCATTTCTAACGATTTCCGAGAAGGCATACCCACGCTTTTGAAAAAACTTCAAAGCCTGTAAATTATCGTTCGTTGTTATCGCCTCAATCGTATGGCAATGTTTCTCCTTAGCGATATTCTCGATCACATAAAGCAACGATGAGCCCACACCTTGATTCTCATGTACACTATTCAAAGAAATGATTTGACATACGTGATCGGTCACCTTGTAAGTTCCCAATCCCAAAATTTCTTCATCCTCGTCCATTACCCCAAAACCCTCAAGTTCCGCATAATGAAATATGCCCCCTGACAAAACGACTTGGGTCGTCTCCAAGTGGTGAATGAAAAACCTTTTAACCGTATCTGCCGCAATCATCCTTTTCGCTACGATTTGCATTACAATTTACGCCCCCAAAATATCTTTCTCTGCTTCTAGTATAAAATGCTTATGCTGATAAGGGAACTTTTAATACTCATTCGGAATACTGACGCCCATCTATTAGGACATCACATCCCCTGCTTTATTGGCGATCAAGTACGCGTATCGTCCTTTAAGCGCTGGTTCCTCTTCGTGACTTCATCCTCGAATTGCTTCGTCTTCATCTCTTCTTTTTTTGAATAGTTCATAATGGCCCTCATCGTAAAAACGGCGGCAACCAAAAAGATGAAGCAAGTGATGCCAGCCGGGATATACTCACTCTTGTCTTCCGGAAAATAAAGAAACAACCCTAATAAAGCATGATT
This sequence comes from Peribacillus muralis, assembly GCF_001439925.1. Taxonomy (GTDB): domain Bacteria; phylum Bacillota; class Bacilli; order Bacillales; family DSM-1321; genus Peribacillus; species Peribacillus muralis. The sequence continues at coordinate 360,775 of NZ_LMBV01000002.1, read as the reverse complement.
GAGAAAGTCCATCCGCTACATCCTCCCTGATAGAGATATAAACTGCCTTCTCCCATTATATCAATTTCCAGAACAATCCACTAGTCAACCGAATTCGCTAAAAAGTCAAGTAAGAATGAAGCACCATAGCCTCCCTTCCTCTCACTATTGGCTATACGTCGCTCAGTTTAAGTTTTGTAATCTTCCTATAGATTCTTTATCGTAAAATCATTCACATTCAAAGGACGAATTATTTACGAGTTAGGTCGAATTATCTGCGTTCAGGTCGAATTATCCGACTACAGGTTGAATTTAGATTGAACCCATGTCTGGCACATAAAAAACGAGAGGCTGCTTGGCCTCTCGCTTCATTTTAATTTATAAAATGGTGATTCCTTTAATGACTACGTCCACAGCTGGCTTGTCTTGTGCGACGGTCTCTACGTTGGCAATCGTATCAACGATGTCCATGCCTTCGACGACTTGTCCAAAAACGGAATGCTTATGGTCAAGCCACGGTGTGCCGCCTTGTTCCATATAAACGTTGATGATTTCCTCAGGATAACCGGCTTGTTTCATTTGCTCACCCATCCTGCTGTCCACATGCTGTGCTTGTACGACGAAGAATTGGCTGCCGTTCGTTCCCGGGCCTGCATTTGCCATGGAAAGAGCTCCTCGCAAATTGAATAATTGCATCGAGAACTCGTCCTCGAATGGTGCTCCCCAAATGCTTTCTCCGCCCATTCCAGTTCCTGTTGGATCTCCGCCTTGAAGCATGAAATCCTTGATGACACGGTGGAAGATGATTCCTTCGTAGTAACCGTTTTCAGCATGTGTCAAGAAATTTTCCACTGTCTTTGGAGCCAGTTCAGGGAAAAGTTTGATTTTAATATCGCCCATCGTCGTTTGCATGATGACCGCTTTTTCATTTTCCAACACTTCATTTGTTAATTGTGGAAAGTTTGTCATGGGATATACCCTCTTTCTTTTTTAAATAAAATGGTTGATAACTCCATTTTTTTGCTCTTCATTTGTACACTTTACACGATTTTAATTAAAAAAGCATCTTTGCGAAATTGAGCAACTTCGCTGTGAAAAATCGTTGTTCTTATGTATGATGAAGAAAGTTAAAAGAAAGGTGGTAGGGGAAATGTCTGAACAGGATTTTAAAATCGGCGATAAGGTAACCGCGATATATAAAACAGGAAAATACATTGGGGAAGTCACCGATCTCAGGCCTGCTGCATATCTTGTTAAAGTGTTGGCTGTGATGAAGCATCCCATGCAGGGGGACCTTCATAACCCGAAGCAAACGGAAGTTTCCATGTTCCATCAACGGCGTGCTCTAGCATTCCGGGAGCAAACTAACGTGCCTAAGAATATGGTCAGGATCTTTGATGGGGAAATTCCAGAGTATAAGGAATCCTTAAGCGAAGCTGTTGAAAAAATGAAACACACGTTAAGCGAAGCCGATACGGAGTGGAATGACAAAAGCTTACGGCTGCTTGAAGATCTAGCGGCGGATTATTTTAAATAAAGCATGATAAAAGCCAAATCAGTACAATATGATTTGGCTTTTATAACGCTAAATGATTCAATACCTTGGATAAATCAATGCGATCGCCAATCGTGGTCGGTTCATGATTCTGCATATAGCTCTTATCCTTTTCCACCAGCTTAAAAATATTGTATGTGGTGATCGCGTCATCAAGCGCCCTGTGATGCTTGCCTGTCCCTTCTTTCCCATAGGCCTGTACAGCCTTCCAAAGTCCGGTTTGATTTTGATCGCCGAAGAAACGTTTATACTCCAAGCATAGATCTGTCTGTTTTCCTGAGAAAGGAAATTCCAACCCTGATTTTTGACAGTTCTGGCGGAGAACTTTCATGTCCATATTCCCCCAAGTCACAATTGTCGTTGGATGCTGCTCGTCTATCTTCTTCAATAAAGAAACGAGCTCCTCAAATGAAATCCCCCGGTCCACCTGGTCTTGGGTTATATTCAAGAATTTCTTGCATCTGCCCGTTAAGGCTGGAAATTTCAATGGGTTAACAAAAGAAGAAAACTGCTCCTGAATCGTTTCGTTCATGACGGATACTAAACCGACCTCAATGATTTCCGGATAAAATCCAACAGGATTCGCTTTGCCCTCCGGCATCGTAAATTCAAAATCAATGAATACATATTGCTGTTGTTCGTCCATTTTTTTAAGACCCCCCTTTTTCTTCCTGACATTATCGTATAAACATAAATTGGTTTTCTTTTCTACGAAATTATTATAACAGAAAATTCAGGAAGTTATTTCATGAGTTGTCCAACATTCAACCCCTATATATGAAGTCAATCCTAAATTCCTCCAAAAACCTTTATTGTCTCCCTGAATTGGATTATGATGGGTGTATGAACCGAAAGTACCATCCTATTGCTTATATTGTCCCAAAAACATACTACAAATATATTAGTTAGGAAGTTGAACTATGCGCACGTATCTTGGTTATATCACGATTTTCCTCTTAGTTCCTGTATTGATTTCATTCATTTTTCTTTCTTATCAAGAGTGGACATCGGCCCAATCTCCTTATCATGTGCTCGATGAGCGGATTCCGCTTGATTCAATCGAATTGGCTCAAACAAGTTACATGACGGCTGCCAATGGAAAAGTGATCAGCCAGCTTTCCGATGGTGGAAAAAGAACTTACCTAAAACTTGAGGATATCCCTCTTTTCCTGGAAAATTTGTTCATCGTTTCCGAAGATCAAAAATTCTATGAACATGGCGGTGTAGACTTGTCCGGCATAAGCAGGGCGCTTTTTATCAATTCTCAACATAATACAATCGAACAAGGCGGCAGCACGATTACCCAGCAACTTGCCAGGAATGTATTTCTGACCCATGATAAGACGTATAACCGAAAGCTTAGTGAACTTCTTTATGCCTATCAGTTAGAGCGAAAGAAATCCAAAGCGGAAATCATGGAGCTATATTTGAATGCCATTTATTTCAGTAATGGAGCTTACGGAATTGAAGCTGCTTCCCAGCTTTATTTCAGTAAACCGACCGGGGATTTATCCAAGGCGGAACTTGCCTTCCTGGCAGCGATCCCAAATAATCCGGAACACTATAATCCTCTTAAACATTATGATGAAACGAAAAAGCGGCAAGAGAGGTTACTGAAACAAATGGTAGCCGAAGGCAATTTAGAACAGTTGGAGTATGATAAGCTTATCAAACATACGATTCGATTGAACTTGTCCACCTCGGTCGAGCTATATCCCGATTATGTGACGTATGTTCATCACGAATTGAAAAACCTGGTGGCAACCTCCGAAGGTCTCACAAGAACTTTGCAAAGTTCTGATAAGTCTGTACGTCAGCAGGCGGAAGCCGAGCTCGATAAACGAGTCGAAAAGCTAATGCATTCCGGTGTAACCATTCATACCGCACTTGATACGAAGCTGCAAACCCAGTCAAAGACTGCCCTGCAAGCGAAAGTCGGTGTTAACGGTATCGAAGGAGCGATAGTGGTTATACAGCATCATACGCACGAGCTTGTCTCTTTGATTGGGGGAAAAGATTATAAAATAAATTCTTTCAATCGAGCATACCAAAGCTACAGACAGCCAGGATCGGCCATCAAGCCCCTTCTTGACTATGCTCCCTACCTTGAGGAGACAGGTGCTGACATCAATCAGCTCGTTAGCGGAGCAAGTTATTGCAGCAATAGCTATTGCCCTAAGAATTATAGCGGTGACAGCTACGGGATGGTTTCATTAAAGTCTGCCTTTGCTCAGTCCTATAACACACCTGCTATAAGGCTTTTTGAAAAAACGGGCATAAAAAAGAGCTTTGAGCATCTGGATGCCTTTGACTTTAAAATGGTTACCAAAAAAGATCACCATTTTAGTTCGGCAATAGGCGGCTTCGAATATGGCATGAGTCCCCTTGAACTGACAAATGCCTATACCTCCTTCCATGATGGAAACTACCAACCTGCGCGGGCGATCATTAAAGTCACCGACAAAGAAGGTAAAACCCTTTATAGCTGGAACGACAAGTCCAAGAAGGTATGGAGCAAAAGCACCGTAGGCAAGATGCGGCAGCTTCTCCATGAAGTAACCTTAACCGGAACGGGACGCAAAGCCTACTTTCCTATAGAATATATCGGTGGCAAAACCGGGACGACCAATGATGTAAAAGACATGTGGTTTGTCGGCCAAACCGCAAACTACACGTCAGGCGTCTGGATCGGCAAGGACAAACCAGCCAACCTACAGGCCATTTATTCCCGCTCACCGCATCTTTTGATATGGAAAGACATCAACCAAACTGCCGAGCAATAAAAATAAGCTAACGAAACCTTGCGATATCAAGAGTGACTAACGACAAGAAGACTAAGAGCCAAATCCATCTGTACCGGGGGGTGGGTTAAACAAGTGAATATGAAGCCTGAGGAAGAATGCTTAACGGACTAAAGGGTTGTATGCAAAGTGGAATGCAACGCTCTTCTCACCAAAAAAAGAAGGTGCCATCATGGGCACCTTCTTTTTTATGGCTAGATGGGCAGGCTTGCAATAACGCTGTTGTAAAGCTTCAATCCAGCATAGGCGACGATTGAAATCAAGGCGCTCCATACGAATACTGGAAAGAAAACCAACCCGATTAACCTCGATAGGTTCAGGCTCGGGCTTAATTTATTGACGAAATAAATCAAAGCCACGACATTCGTTGCGATGAAGATCGCTCCAAGCCCAATGATGAACTGAACACTGAACAATGAACACGCCGCGCCAATGACATATATGACCGAGCCCCTTCTTACACTGTTCAAGGCTTTCCCTTCCGAATCCTTGGAAAAGAATAACAACGATAGCTCCATTACAGTGTCAGAGATCAGCTTCAATGCGGCAAAAACCATAAAAAACAGGAGAAGCAATACGATCAGCAGCGCCAGCTTTATGCCGGTTGCAGAAAAAAACTCCAGCATACCTTGGTAGATCCCCAAATTCCCGAACAACTTGAGCATTTGCATCTCCCCATATATGGCAAAGGAAAGACTAAACAATAGGATTGATATGATAGGAAAGTAGCTTAGTAAATAAGTGTTTTTCATGTTTTCTCCATCCATGATTCTTTTATCCTATATTATGCAAGATAAACCATGATTTCACAATAAATTCCCTCTTAATAAACGTTTAAAATAATTTTTTGTGAGCGTTTGAGGCTCCTTTTCTACCTATATATAAATCTTCATAGTAATGGGCCATCTCTGTTCCTAAAGCCATGCAGCGCCCCAAAAATTGCGTTATACTTTTAAGCAAGACAAGTATTCAATAAAAAAAATGCATCATCAACGAAGATTTCTTGGCGTCTAGTTTTGCGTAAATAAAAGCATAATAAGACGAATGACTTCGTTAAAAAGGGGGGAGTTTATGTCTTTGCTTCATCTGGCGGTGTTCGCACCGTTTTTATTAGCTCTTTTTGTGCCAATCTTATATAAGCTATTTCGACAAATCCATACAGGATGGTTTGTACTCATATTACCCGTTCTCCTTTTTACCTATTTTTCGAGGTTCATCCCGTTGACCAAGCAGGGAGATGTCATCACGGAAAGGGCTGCATGGATTCCTTCTCTCGATATCACTGTAGATTTTTATGTGGACGGACTAGGGCTTCTGTTCGCCTTGCTCATTACCGGCATAGGTTCACTCGTCGTTCTCTATTCCGTTTTCTACCTATCAAAGGAGAAGGAAAAGCTGAATCAGTTTTACGTCTTCCTTTTGCTCTTCATGGGTTCGATGCTTGGCGTCGTCCTTTCGGATAATCTGATTGTTCTTTATTCCTTTTGGGAATTCACCAGTCTCTCCTCCTTTTTATTGATTGGATATTGGAATGAAAGGGAGCGTTCACGTTACGGGGCCCAGAAATCCTTGCTGATTACGGTGTTCGGGGGACTAAGCCTGCTTGGAGGGATCATTCTGCTGTCCATCATGGGCAACACCTTCAGCATCCGTGAATTGATATCACAAAGTGGACAGCTTATCGATCATTCGCTCTTCACTCCTGCACTATTGCTCGTCCTGCTTGGAGCATTCACTAAATCGGCTCAATTCCCATTCCATATTTGGCTTCCTGATGCAATGGAGGCTCCGACACCCGTCAGTGCCTATCTTCATTCGGCAACGATGGTCAAGGCAGGACTATATTTAGTCGCCCGATTAAGCCCTGTTTTTGCCGAATCGGGGTTATGGCTCTGGCTCGTTTCGATTACCGGATTGATCACTCTGTTCTGGGGCTCATACTCGGCAATCAAGCAGACCGACTTAAAAGCGATTCTCGCTTTTTCCACCATCAGTCAGCTCGGATTGATCATGTCGCTGTTGGGTCTGGGCGCGGCAGCTCTTCATTATGAATCGATGGGGGAAACTATATACTTGGCAGCCACGGTTGCAGCTGTATTTCACTTAATCAATCACGCCACCTTTAAGGGCAGCCTGTTCATGGTTGCCGGCATCATCGATCATGAAACCGGGACCCGCGATATCAAAAAGCTTGGCGGATTGATGCAGGTGATGCCGATCACCTTCACCGTGGCCATCATCGGCGCCTTTTCAATGGCAGGCCTTCCTCCATTCAATGGTTTCTTAAGTAAGGAAATGTTCTTGGCCAGCATGGTGAGTGTATTGGAGCTGGACATCTTCAACATGGACACATGGGGAGTACTGTTCCCTGTCATTGCCTGGGTTGCAAGTGTGTTCACTTTTATCTATAGCATGATCGTCGTGCTCAAACCGTTTACAGGCAAACTTTCGTTAAAGCTACTGGACAGGAAGCCGCACGAGGCCCCGATTGGGATGCTGTTATCCCCGATCATCCTTGCTTCTTTGGTCATCGTTTTTGGTATTTTTCCAAACTTGCTATCTTCATCAATCATTAAACCTGCGGTCGCCAGCATACAGCCAAGCTTGGTCGGGCCGGATTTCCAAGTTCATATTGCCTTTTGGCATGGACCCGAACCTGAAGTGTGGATGACCATCGGCATCATAGTATTGGGCGTTCTTTTATACAAAACGCTTTCGAAGTGGCAGGGAATCACTATGTGGGTTCCTGATCGTATATCCTTGAATTCTTTGTATGACAACGGATTAAGGGGTCTTGAACGATCGTCCTCCTTCGTGATGAAATGTTTAATGACAGGTTCCCTGCGAACATATCTGTTATCGGTATTCCTATTTTTCATTCTTTCACTAGGCTTTACGATTTATTGGAAGGATGCCTTTACATTGGATACAAAACATTTTGCCCCGATCGGTTTTTACGAGCTACTATTAGCTGGCGTCATCGTGGCTGCCGCGATTGCGATTTTGTTTGCCAAGTCACGCTTAACTTCAATCATCATTTTGGGAGCAGTCGGATACGCGATTTCCTTGTTTTTCGTCTTACTGCGCGCTCCGGATTTAGCACTGACCCAGCTAGTCATTGAAACGATTTCCGTATCGCTGTTTTTGCTTTGCTTCTTCCACCTGCCCTTATTGGCCAGCAGAAAGGAAGAACGAATGACGTTCAGGCTGAATAACGCCATGATATCCATTGGGGTAGGCGTCATCGTGACGTTGATCGCCTTATCGGCACATAGCAATAAACTTTTTGATAGCATATCAAGCTATTACCTGGAAAACGCATATAAGGAGGCCGGCGGGAAAAACGTCGTAAACGTCATTCTCGTTGACTTCCGCGGACTTGATACAATGTTTGAGATCACTGTCCTTTCCATTGCCGCACTCGGGATTTTTGCAATGATCAAATTGCGGCTGACAAGGAGGAAAGATCAATCATGAAGCAAAACGACCTGATTCTTCAAACGGTTACGAAGGTCGCCGCTTTCGTTATCCTGCTATTTGCGGTAGCCATCTTCCTAGGCGGGCATTATTCGCCAGGCGGCGGGTTTGTCGGAGGCTTGATGACTTCAGCTGCGATTGTGCTGCTGCTGCTCGCCTTCGATTTGAAGACCGTCACCGCGATTCTGCCGATTGATTATAAGGTATTGATCGGTTCAGGCTTGCTCATATCAAGCCTAACGGTTGCAGGCGGGCTATTGTTCGGCGTGCCGCTCATGACCCATGCCTACCGTTATATCGATTTGCCTATCCTTGGGCATATCTCACTTCATACGGCCGTGCTTTTTGATCTCGGTGTTTATCTTGTGGTTGTTGGTGTTACGATGACCATTATTCAAACGATAGGGGAGAGTGAATAATGGAACTATTAATGGCCATTGTCATAGGAATTTTATTCATGTGCGCGACTTACTTAATGCTTTCAAAAAGCATGTTAAGAATTATAATCGGTACAGGGCTACTCAGTCACGGCGCCCACCTGTTGATCTTGACGATGGGCGGTTTGAAAGGCGGCTCCGTTCCATTGCTGAGTGATGAAACTGCATCCTATGTGGATCCGCTTCCGCAAGCGCTCATCTTAACGGCAATCGTCATCAGCTTCGGTGTGACGTCCTTTCTGCTGGTGCTCGCTTACCGCTCCTACCAGGAGCTCGGAACGGATGATATGGAAGAAATGAGAGGTACGGAAACGAATGAATAACCTAACCTTCCTGCCTGTTTTATGGCCGCTTTTCACAGGCATCCTTCTCATTTTCATTGCCAAAAGAATCAAGCTCCAACGATGGGTTTCACTTTTTTCTTCACTTATTGGAATCGTACTATCCATGTATCTAGTATTCTCGGTACATTCCCAGGGGATTTTGACTTTAGGTGTCGGCAGCTGGGAGGCACCTTTCGGGATCGTGATTGTTGCAGACATGCTTGCCTCCCTGCTGGTCCTGACGACGAATATCATCGGGTTGGCCATATTGCTTTACTCGTTCCACTCGATAGGTATAGAACGGGAAAGGCACTATTATTATCCCGTTTTTCAATTTTTATTGATTGGTGTGAATGGTGCCTTCCTTACGGGCGACCTTTTCAATCTTTTCGTCTTTTTCGAAGTGATGCTGATGGCTTCTTATGTGCTGCTGGTACTGGGGGGGACGAAAATCCAGCTGAGGGAATCGTTGAAGTATATCATCGTCAACGTGCTCTCCTCCTCCTTTTTCGTCATCATGGTCGCGTATCTCTATTCAGTGCTGGGAACATTGAATATGGCGCAGATCAGCCAAAGGATAGCAGAGGTGAACCAGCCTGCCATCCTCTCGGTAATAGCCATTGGTTTCTTGATCGTATTCGGTTTGAAGGGAGCCATTTTCCCGCTCTTTCAATGGCTGCCTGGATCTTATTATGCTCCGCCGATACCCGTGATGGCACTTTTCGGTGCGTTGCTGACCAAGGTCGGAATCTACTCGATTTTCCGTACCTATACGCTCATGTTTTACCATGACCAAGGCTACACCCATACCTTCCTGGCCTGGCTTGCACTCTTGACCATCCTCATCGGCGTCATTGGGGCGATTGCCTATTGGGATATAAAGAAAATCATCATTTACAACATCATCATCGCTGTCGGTGTCATCATTTTCGGCATCTCCGTGATGAATGAGCAGGCATTATCAGGCTCGATTTTATATCTCATCCATGACATGCTGATCAAGGCTGCACTCTTCCTTCTGATCGGGATCATGATCAAACTTTGCGGCTCGGATGATTTAAGGCAAATGGGAGGCTTGATCAAGCAATATCCCGCCCTTGCCTGGACCTTTTTCATAGCGGCGATTTCCTTGGCAGGAATCCCGCCTTTCAGTGGCTTTGCCGGCAAGCTTCTAATTCTCCAAGGAGCCGGAGAATCAGGCAACTTCCTTGGAATGGCCATCGTCTTGCTATCAAGCTTGATGGTTCTGTATTCCGTGATGAAGATTTTCATGTATGGCTTCTGGGGCACACCTAAAGCTGGTTATCGCTCGGCTGCCGTTCCGGTCAATAAGATGCTTATTCCGGCTGTAATCCTCGTTGCCATTTCCGTCTTATTTGGAGTCGCAACGGAATTCATGTACCCATTCATTTCTCAAGCTGTCGAAACATTATTAAATCCGGATATTTATATCAAAGCGGTTTTAAAGGAGTAATGCCTGATGTCATTCCAAATATTACTGAATGTGGTCCTTGCAGTTACCTGGATGTTTTTAAAAAATGAGTTTGATGGAAGCACGTTTATCATCGGATATGTATTGGGGCTTTGCATCATGTTCGTCTTCCGCCATTTTTTCAAGGACAGCTTCTACCTGAATCGGGTGAACGCCGTCATCCGCTTACTGCTCATATTCGCAAGGGAGCTCATCTCTTCCAACATTAGCGTCCTCAAGGTCGTATTGAAGCCGAAGCTGGATATGCGGCCTGGTATATTCGCCTTCGAAACCGTGCTGACGAAGGATTGGGAAATAACGATTCTCTCGAATTTAATTACCTTGACACCAGGGACGCTTGTCGTAGAAGTATCGGCAGATAATCGGATTCTTTATATCCATGCGATGGATATCGCCGAAAAAGCCGAAGCTGTAGACAGCATTAAACATACATTTGAAAAGGCAATCATGGAGGTGAGCAAATAATGTTCGATCTAGTACTGAAAATATCCTTGCTTGGTGCATCCCTTTCCATGGTTGGGTTTCTCTATCGTTTAATCATCGGTCCCTCCGTACCTGATCGAGTCGTCGCACTCGATGCAATCGGAATCAATCTGATCGCAATCGTGGCGCTTGCCTCCATTGTGATGGATACTAGCGCTTATCTGGAAGCGATTCTGCTGCTCGGTATCCTATCCTTCATCGGGACGGTCGCTTTCGCCAAATTCATTGAAAAAGGAGAGATCATTGAAGATGACCGCAATCGTTGAAATCTTATCCTCCTTATTCCTTTTGATGGGTGTGTTCCTCTTTTTAGTCTCTGCTTTCGGCATCATCCGCTTGCCTGATGTCTATACAAGGAATCACGCAGCCTCAAAGAGCTCGACGCTTGGGATACTGTTCATCCTGATCGGCACCTTGTTATTCTTTTATCATCAACATGGCCATGTTGATTCCCGGATTGTGCTCGCCATCATCTTTATCTTCATGACAAGTCCCGTCGCTGGACATTTGATCAATCGCTCTGCTTATCATTCAGGTGTGAAAATGTGGGATCGAAGTGTCCAGGATGATTTGAAAAAAAGCCGGTGACCACTGCAAAAGGGCTGCCCTGAATACAGGAGCAGCCCTCAGCCGTAGGCAAACTCGAATATATGGGAGTTTGCCTATGGCTTTTTATTACGTTTTAACTTATGGACGTAAGCCTCACCAGTTGCAGTCTACTTCAGCACTCGTTTAATCCTTTAAAAATACTGAATCGCCCAGCCGGATCTCACCTGTTCGCAAGACAGAAGCATATACGCCAAAGTGGTTGTTTCTTTCCTTGACGACCGTTTTTAACAATGAGGGATCTCTATGGGAGTCGTTCGGGTCTATCGTTATGATCATGCAGCGTTCGCAATGCCTTTTGATCTCCAATTCGACCTCATCGCCTAATATAATCCGACTACCGAACCAACTCTCTTCCAGAAAGGGCGTTTTGTTCACTAAAGATAGCACTAAATTATGCCTGAACCTCCTGCCATCCACTTCGTTTCCCCAAAGCCTCGTCAATTCACCTATGGAGGCATCACTCACAAGCAATATATTTTCTTCCTCAATCGCCCCAAACGGAATATGGGAAGGAGGATAAACAACGGCTTCGGCCTCCCGCTTCAGCAATTGGTCCATCTCCTCCCGGAAGGCTGATTCGCCCCATGTCAGCACTTTTCCGTTCGGTGCCTTCACCTTCAGTTCAGGATAGGCGTTCAAGGCTTCGGGACCGGAAAAGAAAGCTTGATATCGTACCATTTCAGGAACCTGGGTTATCGTGATGAATTTTCCCTGCTTATCCTTAAAGGCATGACTGCGATCTCCATATACCCCATAATCCATCACCTGCGTTTTTTGCACTTGTTCACCCGTGAATGATTTTACCGGATATCGGGTGATTTCCTGTATAGAACCAACAAGCATGAAAAAACTCCTTTGCAAACATTGTAGCGCCATTAAATCGATCGCCCCAGAATCCAACCGGAGTATGTTTAACGTTCGTTCAAAGCAAATATTTTCTTCTTCACTTCGGTAAATCGATAATAGCTAATGTACAGCGGGAAATGCAGATAAGCTGATCCTCTTCATCCCGGATCTTCACATCCCATACCATCGTTGTCCTCCCGCGGTGAATTATATTCCCTTCTGCAGTAACCATACCAGAGCGAACTCCCCTTACATGATTGGCATTGATTTCAAGTCCGACCACAGCCTGCTTCGTCTTATCGACAAGCTGCATTCCCCCAGCGCTTGCTACCGATTCCGCAAGGGCAACGGATGCTCCCCCATGCAATAAACCATAAGGCTGCCTCGTTCGTTCATCCACTGGCATCGTGGCTATGATTTTCCCCTCACCGTATTCTTTCATTTCGATTCCAAGCGTGCCTATCAACGAGTTATCCATATTGAATTCCATCCCAATTCCCCACCTTTTTTTGATTTCCTTCAGCTAAATCATATCATTAAAAGACCCATAAATGAATCACCATTCATAATTCTGCAAATAAAAAGGATGACTCGAATTATCGGCCATCCTCTTCGTTCATTTGGAAATCAGCTTCTTCAATTCATACCAGCTTGTAAGTCTCGGCATATCCAATTCCTTGTTATAGGAATTGTCGATTGCATACACCTTCGTGGGAATATCCACCAAGGTTTCCAGGACAGCCGGTTTATCATCGAAATAATAATCCAGCTCCAGCTGATTGATCGTATCGATTTTTTCATGATCCTTCATGCCGCAGAAAAAATGGTCATCCTTAACCGGAAAGCCATTCTCGATCATCCAGTTTTTCGTCCGTTCACCATGCTCGGCCTTTCTGGCGGTGATGTAATATATCTCATGACCGTTTTTTTCAAGCTCCTGCAGCGCTTCCACTGCCCCCTCGAAGGCAGGACACGATGAATAATATACTTCCTCCGCAAGACTATTCCACATCTTGCCTCCAGACTCCTTATCAAGTCCAAAAACATCATGGATCTCGATCGTTTTTAAAGCTTTGAATTCCGCTATCTCTACGTTTTTATTAAGCTTTTCATTATAGAGATGGAACGCAAATTCCCGCAAATTAATTAAGGTATCATCAATATCGAACCCGAATTTCATTTCATTCACTCCTATTCAAACATAAGCAACAAACTGTGATGCGAAGGATATCTCCTTGTCCACCTGAATGGCCTGCAATCTTTCTATTTCGGCCCTTCTCTTTGGTTCGGCGATTTTTAGACCATGGAATTCAGTATCCTCATGCATGATGCATTCCTTGATAAGATCGGCTAATAAATCGGCATCTTTCATGGCGCAATTTAGCCCGAACGCGCCAGTAGGTGTCATCGTGTGGGCCGCATCGCCCAATAAAGCCACTCCATCCTTGGTCCACGTTTCGCAATGGCTGCTGTGAACATCCAATAATATGAAATCATTCCATGATTGGATGTTTTCATTGGCGCTGTTGATTAACTCAGGAAAAGCCAGCAGCAGTTTTTCGATGAAGGGCCGAAAAGGCTGTTTTCGTAATTGGGGAAAAGAGCCGTGCTCTATATTCCAGCCAATTTGGATCGAGCCCCCTGCCTGAGTGAAAAGGGCAACTTGGGAATCATTGACCAATGCCATCTTGATTGAAGGCTGCCATCCTTTTGGAGCCGGGATTTTTGCCCATAATAAATCATAGCCGTGATTTTTTATCACCGCTCGTATCTCCGCTTTTTTTCTGACCGTGGAAAATCGTCCGTCGGCCCCAATGATCAATGAACTTTCAACAATCATGCCCTTGCCATCTTTTCGGACCTTGACACCGGTAAACCGACCTGTTTCATTCCGAATCAAGTCCGTAACCCTGGCATTCAGCATCAATCGAAAACAGTCCAGCTTTTTTGCTTCAGCCAATATAGCGGTAAGCAAATGATTTTGAGGAACATGTATCCCAACATGATCTACAGGCCATTTCGGAACGATCCGTTTAAAAAGCCGTCCCTCATGCCAATATTCAACTTGGTCCATCCTTAGCAAGCCGAGCCTTTCCACACTCTCGAATAAACCGTGCTTATTAAGGATGTCCTCGCCTTCCTCGTTCAGGAACTCTCCCCTGAATTCCCTCGCCACTTCAGAATGCCTTTCAAGCAGGACGACCGATATGTCCTGTTTGGCCAAAAGGTAGGCTAATAGCGCTCCCCCTGGCCCAGAACCAACTATGCATACATCTGTTTTAACCAGCATCCTTCTTCACCTGTTGTTTATTATCATTTCGGGTATGCGGTGATGCGGATGTCTTCTCCAAACGTATCCACGTTTGAGAAGGCTACATCCAGCGCTTCATCCATCGTATCCACATCAAGTCCAGTAAATGGCGTTAGCGAATTTCTCCCGCCCAATAGTTTAGGAGCTACGTAAATCAAGAATTTATCGATGAGCCCTGCTCTTAGGAAAGAGGCATTGACTTCACTTCCACCCTCTAGCAAGACATCCGTAATTCCCTTTTTATACAGCTCCTCCATCAATGCACGTAAATCCAGACCGTCATCATGTTTTTGGACAAAAATGAATTCGATCCCTTTTTTGCTTAGAAGGTCCACTTTATCCTTGGAAGCATGTTCCTGTGTGACGATTATCGTTTTCGCTTCTGTTGCTTCCACAACATTGGCCTCCAAAGGAACACGCAGTTCACTATCCAAGATGATCCGGACCGGATTTTTGCCTCCGCCTTCCGGAAGTCTTGTCGTTAGTGATGGATCATCGGCCAATACCGTCCCGATGCCGACGAGAATCGCATCAACCTCGTTACGCAGCAAATGTACGGAATGACGTGATTCTTCTCCAGTTATCCATTTCGAATGGCCCGTATGTGTAGCAAGTTTTCCATCGAGCGTCATCGCAAGCTTCGAGATGACGAATGGACGATTTTTCGTCATATTGTGAATGAAGCGTTCATTCAAACGTTGCGCTTCTTTTTCCAAAACGCCAACTTCCACTTCAATGCCTGCATCCTTTAAGATTGCGATTCCTCTTCCCGCGACTTCCGGGTTTGGATCTTGAGTAGCCACGACAACACGATGGACGCCTGATTCTTTTACTAAATTTGCACAAGGAGGGGTTTTTCCATAATGAGAACACGGCTCCAGCGTCACGTAAAGCGTTGCACCCGCTGCATATTCACCTGCCATTTTGAATGCATGGACTTCAGCATGCGGTTCACCCGCCTTACGGTGAATTCCTGTCCCAGCTATCACACCGTCCTTGACGATGACTGCCCCCACCACTGGATTCGGGTTCGTCTTTCCTTTAGCACTGGCTGCCATATCCAGGGCCAGCTTCATATAATATTGATCATCATTCATACGTCTAAGCTCTCCTTATACGATCAAAGTTGGCTTTTGTTCGGGAATATGTCCAGACTTCTTAACCTTAGTGTCCAAATAGAAGCTATTATCTTTCGTGAGACCGCCCCAAAGCGGGATATGATCCTTTGCCGCAAGTCCATGCTTCATCAGGGCATCCAGCTTTTTCGGGTTATTCGTAATTAAAGTCACCGGAAGATCGCGCAACTCCTGCAACACACGGATTGCCCCTTCGTACGATCGAGTATCGTCTTCAAATCCTAATGCCTCGTTCGCTTCGACTGTGTCATAGCCTTCCTGTTGAAGCAGATAGGCTAGAGATTTGGAGAATAGGCCAATCCCTCTTCCTTCATGGTCTGCCAAGTAAAAAATGGCGCCGCACCCATGCTCGGCAATCATCTTCATCGATTGGTGGAGCTGATAGCCGCAATCACACCGTTTGCTGCCAAAAATATCACCTGTATGGCAAATGCTATGCATACGGACAAGTGCATTCTCGGACTTTTTGAAATCGCCATATACCAATACGGAGGATTGTTGTCCAAAAGCCAGGTTGGCATCCGCAAGCGATTCAAGCACCGCTTCCTTGTCATTATCCGCACCATCCAACTCAAGCCATGTATACCATTGGAAAACTGCGGAGAAATCTCCTTGTTCAACAGGGAGGTTTACGGGACCCACCAAGCATATTTCGGCTTTTCCTGGCGTTTTAAGGATAGTCATTTTATCTATTAAAAGGTCTTTTGTTTTCTGGTTTATCTTCATGTTAACATCACCTATTTTTTCATTTATAGTGTGCATACTCCTTACTTTAGGTAAGTAAGTATATTACTATCCACTATACCTGTCAATGAAGCAGTTTACAAATAATAGTGTGTCTTTTCCGGAAAGTAGTCTTCTTTGAGTCGCTATCATATCGCACGACCTTCTTACATAGTGTAACGTATAAAGAATGCAGGTCTAAAGACAGACTTAAGGAAAGGAAGGAATATTAATGGAAAATCACCCTTATTTCCCCTTCGAGCGGATTGGCCATGACCTAGGACGAAGAATGCCGCCATTCTCGGCGACCAATCCCGATTTATTGGTTAAATCGGCAAAGACCTCGCAGTCCTTATTGCTTGATGTACAAAAAGTCATGGATATCCTCGCCACATCCAAGCCTTTCGCAAACGGGTTGATGACCGCTGCCCAAGCATCAGAAAAGAACCTCGTGGCAGATATGATCCGGAAAATCGGCATTAAAAACGAACCTGATATCACGTATAACCCTGATGGGATCCGTTTTGATTTCCATCCGAAAACAGGGGAAATCAATAGTCATATCATCGTCAGCCTGAAATGGAGGGACAGTTGAATAGAACAAAAACCCCGAAGCCTATGTGTCGGCTTCGGGGTTTTTTCGTTCATTTCTTTTCGAAGGTTTCAACTAATAGTGCAAGCGTCCGAGCCATGACACCTGTCGCCCCGACCGTGCATAATGCAGAGCTGCTTGCGGTTGTCGATGTTCCGGCAATATCAAGATGGACCCATGGAGTCTCATCGGCAAATTCACCGATGAAGGCCCCGCCCATGATGGCATGTCCGGCCCCGCCAGGTGAATTGTTCAAATCCGCTATTTTACTATTGCGTACCCGTTCTTTGTCCTTTTCAGTAATCGGCAGCCGCCACATAGGCTCGCCCGCCTCCTCCGAAGCTTTTTGGACCTGCTCATAGAATTCAACGTCATTGGTCATTGCACCCGTCATATCCATACCTAACGCCGTTATGACCCCGCCTGTTAACGTCGCTACATCGATCAAGTATTCTGCACCATGATGTTTCGCGTATGTCATCGCATCAGCCAAAACAAGCCGTCCTTCGGCATCGGTATTCAATATTTCGATCGTTTTCCCGCTCATCGCAGTGATCACATCATCCGGCTTGAAAGCCTCGCCGCTGATCATATTATCAGTGGAAGGAATGACGGCCACGACATTTTGGTCCGGCCCCAATTCGCCGATAATCTCCATTGCTCCCAAAACGGCTGCAGCACCGCCCATATCCGTCTTCATTCCAACGATACCCGCCTTCGTTTTCAATGAATAACCACCCGTATCGAACGTGATGCCCTTACCGACCAAGCCGATAACATCTTTCCAATCTTCTTTTCCTTGATACTTCAAAACGATCATTTTCGGTGGCTCGACCGAACCTTGGTTGACGGCAAGAAGTGCCCCCATTCCCAACTTGAGCATATCTTCCTTTTCAAGGATCTCCACTTCAAAGCCATAGCGTTCACCCAAAGCGGATGAATATTCCGCCAAATCGGTGGAAGTCAGCAAGTTCCCTGGTGTGTTGACCAATGTCCTTGCCGAGTTCGTCGCCCTTCCAAAAATTCTGCCTACATGAAGTGCCGCCCCTACCTCGCCTTTATCCGCATCACTATAAACCGTAATCGCTTCAATATTCTTTTCGACCTGGTTCGATTTCTGCTTGTATCCAGCAAATTTATAGGAAGCAAGTTCGAAGGCCTCCGCGAATGCATGCGCAACGTCCAGGGCGTCCAGGGTTTCAGTCGTGAATGTATCCAGTGCGATCGACAGCGTCGTCAGCTTGGATTCCGAAATCGTTTTACGCGCTTTACCCAATGCTTCGCGAAGCGTTTCAAAGGTAAGCTCTTTTTCCTTGCCCAGACCTACAAAAACCAATCTCTTTACACCTAATTTGCCTAATGTATGTATTTTAACCACTGACTTCTTCTTGGAAGAGATTTCCCCGGCTTTCACTAACTCCGTTAGCTGGCCGCCTAATTGCTCATCGGCTTCCTTCCCTATGCCTGTGAATTTAATCGGTCTGTCGAACACCCCTAGGACCAGGCATTCATCAATCATATTTATATTCAAGGAATCTTTAACTGTGAACATATGCTATCTCCTCCATTCGATTATCCTCATTATAACGAAATCTTCTAAAGTTTTCGATAAAGGCCGTTGATATTAATATTATAAAGGTTATTGTTTAGAAAAGGCGACTTTAGAGTAATAGTATAAGAAAGATCATCTTTTATCCTTATCCAGCAGGGAATCGACAAGACTGGATGGAACTAATTAAGTACGTACCGGATAAGTCCGTGTATGCACAGCCCCTATATAGTTACTCATAATTTAGAAAGTAGGCGGATAATTTTGGATTTTTTTCTCAACTTCCCTTTAATCGCAGCATTGATTGCCATTTTCTTTGCTCAATTCATCAAAGTGCCCATCCATTTCATCGCGTTTCGTAAAGTTAATTGGGCCCTTATTAATTCGACGGGCGGGATGCCAAGCTCCCACTCAGCAGCCGTATCAGCACTCACTGTTGCAGTAGGAATTGAAACGGGCATGGATTCACCTGTATTCGCGGTTGCCGCGATCTTTGCCGTCATCACGATGTTCGATGCAACAGGTGTAAGGAGGCAGGCAGGAGAACAGGCCGCCGTCTTGAATCGACTCGTTACCGATTTCAATACATTTGTCGAGCAAGCAAAAAACTGGCAAAAAAAAGCCGATAAGCAAAAACAACAACAATTAAAGGAACTGTTGGGGCATAAGCCAATTGAGGTTTTCTTCGGAGCCTTGACCGGTGTATTCATTGCACTCGTGCTTCACTTTTTCATCTTTCAAGGGTAGGTGGTACATTTGAAAATAATCTCTCTTTGCCCCAGTAATACGGAGCTATGCACATATCTAGGAATCGAAGATAAGCTAATCGCAATCGACGACTACTCCGATTGGCCTGAATCCATCCAGCATCTTCCTAAAGTCGGTCCGGATTTATCGATTGATATCGATCATGTCGAATCATTGAAGCCTGATTTAGTGCTAGCTTCACTAAGTGTACCCGGCATGGAAAAAAATATTGAAGCATTAAAAGAACGGAACCTTCCGCATATTATCTTCAACCCGCAATCACTAGAAGATATCGCACTGGATATGCTGAGTTTGGGAGAGGCTACGGGCTTTATGAATGAGGCAGAAAAACAGGCTGCCAAATTCAGGCGGACCATCCTGCGTTATCAAGACGTCGCCAACACAATCGAAACGAAGCCTTCCCTTTATTGGGAGTGGTGGCCAAATCCCTTATTCAGCCCAGGCGGGGTAAACTGGTTATCCGAAATCAGCCGCCTGGCGGGTGGATATAATCTTTTTGAACAAGTAAACATGGCCAGTATCCAAGTCACGATTGAAGATGTCCTTGAAAAGGACCCCGACCACATTTGCCTAGCATGGGTCGGTGTCCCTTTACGCAAAGTGAACCCGGAATTGGTCAAGAAACGAAAAGGGTGGAACGATATGAAGGCAGTACGCACCAACAACATCCATATCATGGAAGAACCCTTATTCTGTCGTCCTTCCCCGCGTTTACTGGATGGATTGTCCAAGTTGGCCAGGACCCTTCATCCAAAAGCCTACAATCACATAGTAGAATAACACGCAAAAAGCTGCCTGCTATAGGCAGCTTCGCGGTATATGATCACATGTAAGGACAGTTGAATCTTGCTTCGTCCACCGCTCCATCAAAACGCAAAGGATGACACATGCTTGTTCAACACTTGTTCAGTGATTTTATCCTTGAATACCTGCTTGATCTTCGTTTCATTCAATTTGTTCAGTTGTTCCTCGGACAACTCTCCGTTCCCTTTTTGGACAACATAAACCTCAAGGGTTTTCTTACCCCAATTATCATACACATCCTGTACGGTTTCATAATATAGGTCAAGGTGATTCCCTTTGATTGCTCCACCCTTGTCGGCTACGACTCCATAGCCATAGCCAGGAATCCAAAGGATGGTTCCGAGCGGGAAAACGGCAAGATCCGCCGCTATGGTGGAAAACACATCC
Organism: Peribacillus muralis; assembly: GCF_001439925.1. Taxonomy (GTDB): domain Bacteria; phylum Bacillota; class Bacilli; order Bacillales; family DSM-1321; genus Peribacillus; species Peribacillus muralis. The sequence continues at coordinate 340,503 of NZ_LMBV01000002.1, read as the reverse complement.
CGTTTCACCTTCACTCCTGAATACGTAACGCCATAAGATGGGCTTTCGGGGTACTTTCCAGTTGATTCATATCCTGCTGTATATCCTGTAGCCAATACTTCATGCTTCGGGTATTTCAAGAACTCCATCGCTTCCTCTATCGTCTCTGGCCCATTACTCATGGGTTCGGATGACACCAGCTTCCCTCTTTGGTTGGTTTTATATTGGAAACCAACTGGGTCAACTTCAGATGTCGCCCCAAAAACATGGTTGAAGGTCGAGTTGATGGCCAAGATAAATAATATGATAATAGCAACCCTCAAAAATAATGTTTTACATATCTTCATATGTATTCATTTCACTCCTCTCACAAGGATATTTGTTCCCTTTCCAGAGAGAAAGTATTCATAAACATGCTAAAACAACCTTTTTTCCATACAAAAAAGGACCGTCCATGAAGACGATCCACCTCGATCAAAACATTTGATATCCTTTTTTTCTTAACGTTCTAATAACCACACCAGCTAAAACAGCCCCGAACAGCCCACTTGATAAAATGATGATATCTGCCGTATGCAAGGATGTGAGATTCGTCCCAAGGCTTGAGAGCGACATTCCCGGGTTTCGGAAATATTCAATAAGCTTCGTTTCATTGACAATGACGATGAAGACGATGGGAAATAAGATGACCATGATCCACGATGAACGAAAGAGCATATTCAACAAAAAGCCGATTCCGAAAAACAATATGAAAAATAAGAGTATTGAGATAATTAAAACGGGCAATGGCATGTTATTCTTGACCCTCCTTAAAAGCGACACCTTTAGTTTACTGAAAAAATAATTGCCGCGTCAACGACTTGATGCCAAATAATGCCGAAGAAAAGATATTTACCCAATTCACAGAAATAATTTATACGATGTATAACCAAATTGATCGCCCGGATTCAAACCGTCAAGCATCGTCTGCATCCTTTCCTTTTTAAAAGCTAACAGCTGCTCCAATAATAAAGACTGCTTTCCCTCCTGCATCAATAATTCGGGATCATAAAATTTAGCTTCATACAATTCATCCAATTGAGCGGTAACCTCAAAGCTGAGCGGTTTAAGTACAAACACCAGCATATTATCACTTATCTCCCCTTTGATGACCCCGCTTCTCACCCCTATCATACCTTCGATTTCCGCATGAATGCCCGTTTCCTCCAACACTTCCCTTACAACGGCCTCATCAACGGTTTCATCGTTTTTGACAAAACCAGCCGGAAGCGACCATTGCCCTTTCAACCCGCCATACCTTTTGTTCACGACGAGCCATTCACCTTCATCGGATACCACAAGGCCAGACACTGCCAGCCAAACATTTTTGCACCGTTCCACCAAACTCCACTTCCCTATCTTCATTTTAAGCTATGTTAAACCAACCACCCGATGCCATTGCCCAGGCCTTACCCATGAACTTCCACCCAAGCTTCATGTCCCACCCACTGATGACTGCCAATAAAAAGCCATTCAGAGACGATCCCCAAATGGCTTTAGTTTATATGACCTGACAATCAAAGGATGTTGAACTTACCTTTTTTAGCGACCAAGGAAGGCCCGCCAATCATTAACAAAGCTCTATTATCCACCATTTTCTTCAAAAAGGATGCGGTCTTGCCCGTAACCTTCTTACCGAATACAACACCAATTGCATTGTCATCACCAAGTGAACATACCGTTCCTTTGTTTTCGAAAGTAAACGTTTCAAGGTCACCTTCATTACGGACCAACTTAGTCAGGTTCTTCGCAATGACCTCTCCTTGTTGCATGGCGATTTGTGCAGTTGGTGGATAGGGACGATTGATTTCTTCGTTGATGATCAAAGCACAATCACCCACGATGAAAATATCTTCATGCCCTGGTGCACGCATGTCAAGGTTCACCTTAATACGCCCGCGCATTGCTTCGAATCCGGAAGCCTCGATCACGGAGTTTCCGCGTACTCCTGCTGCCCAAACGACGGTTCCCGCTTTGATTTCTTCCACTTCATCTTCGCCTTTTGACACGATGATGCCTTCAGGCGTCGCCCCCTTGATCGGAGTGCCGATTTTGAACTCCACACCTTTTTTCTCAAGGTACGAAACGGCATAATCCACCAATTCCGGATCAAAACCAGGAAGGACGGCTGGTGCGGCCTCTACACAGTACATGCGGACCTTCTGGAAATCAATGTCGTATTCTTTGCAAAGACCAGGGACGCGATTTGCTAATTCCCCAAGGAATTCGATGCCGGTAAATCCGGCCCCTCCGACAACGATTGTCAAGCGGTCCTCATTCTTCTCTGCCTCGGAGCTGTACGTAGCGAATTGCAATTGAATATGGTCACGGATTTCACGTGCAGTGTTCACGTTGGAAATAGAGAATGCGTACTCCTTCAGCCCTTGGATTCCAAATGTTTCCGATTCAGGTCCAAGCCCAATCACAAGGTAATCATAGGGTATTTCGCCATTTTCAAGAATGACCTTTTTGTCATCCGTCTTCACTTCCGAAACAGAATCTTGGATGAACTTAACTTTGCTGCCATTAATGACACTTTTGATCGGATAGCGAACACGATCATGATGAAGCGTTCCAGCAGATGCTTCATGCAGCCATGTAGTTTCATAGTGATAATCATTTTTGTTGACTAGTACGATTTCTGCTTCATTGTGCCCCAATGCCTTCTGCAGGCGAGTGACGGTCATCAATCCACCATAACCTGCCCCTAAAACAACGATAGTTGGCTTTTTCAAAAGTAATCTTCCACCTTTACGATATTTTCTTGACCGTAACTAAAATCTATTTTCTATTTTTATTAATCTTGATTATAAAAAGCGCCATTAATCATTTGTGACTAATTTCACGTACCCCTTCACACCTGTAATAAAATGATGTATAAGTAAATATTAGTATTTTTCGATATTTTTTTCAAGTAGCAAACCCGGACATTTACTTTTCTTCTCTCCCCTGAAACGGAACGTCACGATTATAGTCAAAACTTTCAAACTTTTTCTAAGCATTCCCCGTTTTTTCAAAGATCATCTATGGTAAAATAAGAGAATAAATTTCAGCAAACCTAGTATATCGGAGGGATAACGTTGGAAGTGAATGAAAAAGTATATGATATCACCATCATAGGCGGAGGGCCTGTTGGATTATTCACTGCCTTTTATGGCGGAATGAGGCAAGCATCCGTAAAAATCATTGAGAGCCTACCGCAATTAGGCGGACAATTGTCAGCCCTTTATCCTGAGAAATACATTTATGATATTGCTGGTTTCCCTAAAGTGCGCGCACAGGAGCTAGTGAATAATTTAAAAGAACAAATGGCCAAGTTCGAACAGACCGTTGTCCTGGAGCAAGCCGTTCAAGAACTGGAAAAGCAAGCCGATGGAGTTTTTAAGTTAACGACAGATAAAGAAATCCATTATTCCAAAACCATCATCATCACAGCTGGCAATGGTGCATTTCAGCCTCGCCGCATCGAAATTGATGATGCAAAAAAATATGAAAGCAGCAACCTTCATTATTTCATCGACGATCTCAATCATTTTGCAGGCAAAAAAGTCGCCGTATTTGGAGGCGGGGATTCCGCGGTGGATTGGGCCCTCATGCTGGAGCCGATCGCCGATAAGGTGAGCATCATTCATAGAAGAGATAAGTTCCGCGCCCATGAACATAGCGTGGAAAACCTTAAAAATTCCAAGGTTGAAATAATGACCCCATACATACCCTCAGATTTGATTGGCACTGAAGGGCAGATCCACACGGTTGCCATCAAGGATACTAAAGGTGAAGATACAAAAACGCTGGATGTAGAAGCAGTAATCGTCAACTACGGGTTCATTTCTTCCCTCGGCCCGATCAAAAATTGGGGTCTTGATATCCAGAAAAACAGCATCTTGGTCAATTCCAAAATGGAAACGAATATTCCTGGCATATATGCTGCCGGTGATATCGCAACATATGACGGCAAAGTTAAATTGATCGCAAGCGGCTTTGGCGAAGCGCCCACTGCCGTCAATCACGCTAAGCAATACATCGACCCAAAAGCAAAGGTCCAACCCATGCACAGTTCCTCCATGTTTTAATAAGCGCAAAACAATCCAAAAGGTTTCGGAATGGCCTTCCTTCCGAAACCTTTTTTATTGGATTTAAATTATAACTTCAGAATTATTCACCCAGACTGAAATGCGCCCAAACTCCAAACCTTCCAAAACTGTGGACAATTCAAATTCCACCATCATTTTCATGCAGAGTTGGCACTGAAACGGAACGGCCGAAGTCCATTTCCTCCAAATCTGTAGACAATCGGAACTCTATCTTAATGTTATCCCCAATCACAACCTTGTGGATAACATTCTTTCCGTTAGTTGTCCACAAGTGCTTAACGTCAAACTGTAAAGGGTAAAGAATAAGAGAAGATCAGAAAGGAGAATGCACATATATGAATATTTTAATTGCAGGAGCTAACGGGACTACCGGAAGGATGACCATTGAGGAATTATCAAAAAATCCGCAAATGACTGTATACGGAATGATCCGGAAAGAAGAACAGGCTAAAACGATAAAAGAACTTGGCGGGCATCCTGTTCTGGCAGATTTAGAAGGAAATGTGGATAAAGCAGTGGATAACATGGATGCAATTATCTTCGCAGCAGGTTCAGGACCAAAAACGGGTCCGGATAAAACGACGGCTGTGGATAAACTGGGAGCCATTAAATTGGTTGATGCCGCCAAGAAGAAAGGAATTGACCGTTTTGTGATGCTAAGCTCCGTCGGTTCTGATAATCCGAAACAAGCTCAAGGCGGGATGCGCCATTACCTCGAAGCAAAACATGATGCCGATGAACATTTAAAAGAAAGCGGACTGACATACACGATTGTCCGCCCAGTTGCCTTAACCAATGAACAAGCTGTAGGCAAAATCTTTGCAGAACAAAAAGTGGACCATACCGATAAATCGATTTCAAGAGCCGATGTCGCCTCCGTTCTGGCCCAGTCTGTCACAGAGAAAAGCACGTTCAATAAAACATTCGAGATTTTAACCGGTACATTGCCCATCAAAGAAGCACTGAACAGTATTTAAGGTAGCAAGTAAACATGAAATGAAATAGAATAGACAGTAGACAAATTCGTAAAAACCGAGTTTGTCTACTGATTTTTCTTATAAAAACGCTCCAGTCGTTTCAGTTGGGGTACCTTTTTCGACCTTACTCTCACTTTTTTCGTCCGTTCTGGATGAGAACTTTCCGAACCCTTTTACCTAAAAACTAAAGGGGGGCACTAGTTAAAGTGCCCCCCTTTTTTTGAAGTAATAGAGTATTTTAGCAATTCTCTGGCGTACCGGCGTTCTTGGCCGTTTTGAAGGATGATCCGCAGCCGCATGACGCGATGGCATTCGGGTTTTCGATCGTGAAGCCCCCGCCCATCATCGTCTGTTTATAATCAATGACTGTACCATTCAATATATCAGCATCCCCGTTATCGACAAGGATCTTAATTTCAAACTGTTCCAGTTGAGAATCTTTTTCTCCTGGCTCTTCTTCAAAACCCATTCCGTAGGATAAACCGCTGCAGCCTCCGCCTTTAACAGCCACCCTTAAAAAGGAACCTTCTTCACCATTTTGTTTCATCATTTCTTTTATCTGAAAAGCAGCAGCTTCCGTTATTTGAACAACATCACTCACAATAAACCCCTCCTTGAGATAAACTAATTCTCCTTATAGTATATACCAAAGAATTTCCTATGCTCAATCTTCCAGCCTGAAAAAAAAACAGATGCTACCACATCCATGTTACCAATGTTAGTTTAAACCTAACTCACGATAGGTTCAATTACCTAAGTACACAGACTTATCCATCAATACGTACAGGCCCGCCAATTATTGCGCTGCTTTAAACGTTATGATGGGGCAGGCATACTTCACGCTCAGGTTGAATTAGCCTTCGGGTTTGTTGAATTATCCTCCCACAGGTCGAATTAGCCTTTGAGTTGGTCGAATTATTCCAGATCAGGTCGAATTATCCTTTGAATAGGTTGAATTATTCCAACTCAGGTCGAATTATCCTTTAAATTGAATAGAAAACTGCAAAAAAAACGAGTCGAGCGCTCAATTCGCGAGTAAATCAGCCAAATTGACTTCGTTTCACACTGCAGTGCAATGAAACGTCCATTAAAGATACTATAGCAATGGAGGTTCCATCTTCGTTTTCAAAGCAAAGTGGAATGAAACGGTCTACGTACAGACCTCCAAGATTGAGGAAAAACAGGATTCCACATTCGTTTTCACACTGCAGTGCAATGAAACGGTCTACGTAAATTGAGGGAGATCAGGCATGCAAAGTGGATCAAAACCTACAAAAACTGCAGACAAACTCCAAGAGTTTGTCTGCAGCCTGTCCTGCTGAGCCGCTGATGAATCGTGCTTTTACATTTCGAATTCATCAATGAACTTATATATATTTTTAACTAATTCATCTGTTGTGTCACCGGAAACCACTTCGCCGTTCACGAGCGCATATAAGTTACTGGAACATTTACCGCAATATCCCAGGCAACCATACTCAATGATGTCCAAGTTCGGATCTCGTTCCAATCTTTCTAAAGCCTCTTGGGCGCCACTGGCCAGATTGCTTACACAAAATTCAATAATCGGATACATTGCTTCACCTCACCGTTACTAACAATCCATCTTATTACTTTTCCCATTTGCAGTCAATATTTACGCATAAAAAATGAGCCGTTTTTAAGATATCGGTTGTGATTTCCTTATATATTCGTTATACTTTTGTCGGGGTATGTAAAAAAGAGGGTATATATATTTAATAAAACTTTAAAGGGTTCATTTGGGAGATTCTAGAGTTTTTCTCAATTGAAACGATTATAAAATTTTTCAAAAGAGATCTAAATAAAGGGGAAAAAATCATATGAAGAATTTAGTCATACTTGGTGGTGGGTATGGTGGTATGCGCATGCTGCAGAGATTGCTGCCTAATCAGCTTCCTGAAAATGTGAGCATCACGCTTATTGACCGTAATCCTTATCACTGCTTAAAAACGGAATATTATGCTTTAGCGGCAGGCACCATTCCTGATCAGCACATCCGTGTTGCATTTCCTGAACATCCTCGCTTGAAGAACGTATACGGTGAAGTACTTTCCATCGATATGGAAAACAAACAAGTCATTATCGAAAATCAAGAACCTGTCGTTTATGATGATTTAGTCATTGGCCTTGGCTGTGAAGATAAATACCACAATATTCCTGGTGCAGACACACATACGTATAGTATCCAAACAATTGATAAATCTCGCCGCACCTATTCAGCATTGAATAATTTGGGTGCAGGTGCAACCGTTTCGATCGTGGGTGGCGGCCTTAGTGGTGTCGAGCTAGCCAGTGAATTGATTGAAAGCCGTTCTGATTTGAACGTTAAGTTATTTGACCGTGGTCCGCATATTTTATCTGCTTTCCCGGAAAGGTTAAGCACGTTTGTGGAGTCATGGTTCGATAAACATACAATTGATATCGTTCATCATTCAAATATTACTAAAGTTGAACCAAACCTGCTTTACAATGGCGACGAAGCAGTCCAAAGTGACGTAATCGTTTGGACTGCTGGAATTCAGCCAAGTAAAATCATCCGTGATATGGATATTGAAAAGGATCGTCAAGGAAGAGCAGTCTTGACTCCTCAGCATTTCCTTCCAACTAATGATAGCATCTTTGTTGTCGGCGACTGTGCAAGCCTGCCACATGCACCAAGTGCTCAATTAGCGGAATCTCAAGCGGAGCAAATTGTCCAAGTCCTTGTGAAGAAATGGGCAAATGAACCACTTCCGGAGAGTTTCCCTGCCATGAAGCTTAAAGGGACATTAGGTTCTCTTGGTAAGAAGCAAGGTTTTGGTCTTGTTGCAAATCGTCCGATCACTGGGAGAGTGGCGCGGCTCATGAAATCAGGCATCCTCTGGATGTATAAATACCATAACGGTTGATTTTATATTACCGATTACCATAAACTGGCCCATGAGCTGCGTGCAGCTCTCTTCTTGGGTCAGTTTTTCTTATTTCTTCCATTATATATTACAATTGTCCTTTATATCCATATCTCTCTAACGTTTCTACCACTTTTTTCAGACGTACATTTCCTTCGGCGATGATTTCATCCTCAATGAGGACAAGCGGATAAAATAAATCTTCCTCGATCATCTTTGCGGCAAAGGTTTTTTGCTTCAGCTTTTCTGGTGGGTTGTACATATCGACATAGGAAATCTTGAAGCTCTGCTCAGGAAACTTCCTCTTTAAAGCGGCTTCGAGCCATTCACAGGTATCTTTTGAAGATGGAAGATTTACACAGCTCGCACAAATTTGTTCCGCTCCATATACCTCTATTTCAATCTCTTTCAATAGCATACTTATCCTCCCATGGTTCGATTACTTTTTGTGATCATTCACCTGTTTCCCTCTTACTTATATAATATAGATTATATTTCCGCAAAGTTACAGTTGGATTTTTTACTTTCTTCGCATTATAATATGATTAGGAAAGGAGTCGATTGCAATGTCTAACCAAACAATGGAAGTCCAAGTTCAAGAAGTTCTAGATAAGCTTCGTCCGTTTCTTCTTCGTGATGGCGGTGACTGTGAACTAGTTGACGTAGAAGATGGAATTGTAAAATTACGATTACTGGGAGCTTGCGGAAGCTGTCCAAGTTCGACCATTACGCTAAAAGCAGGGATTGAACGCGCTCTTCTTGAAGAAGTTCCTGGTGTAGTGGAAGTTGAACAAGTTTTCTAATATCCCTTTAAATAAGCTCCACCAACATGCAGGCAGTGACTTTACCTGGACTGTTTTAGAAAATAAAGCTGACTCGGCTTTTGCCTATCAAGTTGATTGATACGGCTTGACACGGGTCAGCTTTTTTTGGTCACACTTTTACGTAAAGTTTCTGCTCACGACTACAAAAATTCCAAGCCTTTTTTTTCTTGCTCCGATAAGATAGCCGCATGGCTACCATCATTATCGATTTCCAACTCTTTCACAACAAATTGCGGAAATTCCCTCTTCAATGCCGTGAGTACAGCCGTTGATTTATCTATGGAGGTTATGCTTAAAACAGTCGGTCCTGCACCGCTTAGCGCTGTCCCAAACCCGCCTTCTTGAAGGACAATCTCTTCTATACGTGCTAAATGAGGAACCAGCTCCGCTCGATAGGGCTGATGGAAACGATCGCTTTGCATCATTTCACCAACAAGCTTCCAATCCTTCGTCAGGACAGCGGCAAGTAAGACATTGGCTGCCGCACTTCCACCTATCGCATCTTGATAAGGCAGAGAAGCGGGAAGCACATTTCTTGAATCCTCGGTCAGCAATTCGAAATCGGGAATGACCGCAATCACCTTTACTCCCTCGATTGGAAACGAAACGACATCCGTTCTTCGTTCTGTATGCAGACCCACAACCAAGCCGCCATAAACGGATGCGCCTGCATTATCGGGATGTCCTTCAAAAAGGGATGCTTGCCGATTCTTTTCGTCATCGGTTAAATCGAGTTCACCGGCGATGTTCGCTAATTCGATGCCAGCTACAATGGCAGAGGCACTGCTTCCAAGACCTCTTGCCAATGGAATTTCGCTGGAGACGAAAAGTCGGCAAGGAGATAATTCCTTTCCATAATAAGCCGCCGTCTTTTTGGCAATTTGGACGATATAATTACGATCATCTCTTGGAAAAACGGACATTTCCTCTGAAAGTGGAATGACTTCCCACTGATCTGATAAAGATCCGTGCAACTCCAAGTAAAGTCCTAGCGCAAGACCGATGGAATCGAATCCTGGTCCTAAGTTGGCCGTACTGGCTGGGACACGGATCAAGAACATCTCGGAATCAGCACTCATGCCTGTTTCACACCTTGCAGATGTTCTAAAATGACTTCTTCATCCATTGGCAGCAATGTCGGTTGAATCGTGCTTGTATCGACTGCCACATTCGGATCCTTCAACCCATTCCCTGTCAGGACGGCAACGATTTTACTTCCTTTTTTGATTTCACCGCTTTTTAACTGTTTATAAATCCCCGCTATCGAAGCGCACGACGCCGGCTCTGCAAAGACGCCTTCTTTTTTAGCTAGGAAGTGATAGGCTTCAAGAATTTCTTCGTCTGTGACTTCATCGATTTTACCTCTCGATTCATCCGCTGCTTCGACCGCGAAGTTCCAGCTTGCCGGATTACCAATTCTGATCGCTGTTGCAATCGTTTCGGGATTTTCAATAACCGCATTCCGGACAATGGCCGCTGAGCCTTCCGCTTCAAAGCCCCTCATTTCAGGTAGGCCCGTTTGTTTTGCATCATTATATTCCTTAAAGCCTTTCCAGTACGCCGTAATATTCCCTGCATTCCCGACTGGAAGCGCCAATATATCCGGTGCTGAACCAAGCGCGTCACAAATTTCGAAAGCTGCCGTCTTCTGTCCTTCGATTCGGTACGGGTTGACCGAATTCACAAGCGTAATCGGTGATTTCTCACTAAGAGAACGGACGATTTTTAGAGCGTGGTCGAAGTTTCCTTCAATCGAGATGATTTCCGCTCCGTACATAACGGCCTGGGCAAGCTTGCCCATCGCTATTTTCCCCTCTGGAATGACCACGATGCAGCGCAGGTTGGCACGAGCGGCATAAGCGGCTGCAGCGGCTGACGTATTGCCAGTAGAGGCACAGATGATCGTATCGCTGCCAGCCTCGATCGCTTTGGCTACAGCCATGACCATTCCCCGGTCCTTAAACGAACCCGTCGGATTGGCTCCTTCATATTTTACATGCAGGTCAATTCCCCACTCTTCGGATAAACGATTCAGTCTTATCAAAGGAGTATTGCCCTCCAATAGGGATAGTGCAGGTGTGTTTTCATTGACAGGTAAAAATTCTTTATATGTGCTTATAAGTCCTTGCCAACTCATTTAATGTCCTCTCCTTCAACTCGGTAAGTGCTCTTCACTTCTCTTACCATCTTGTAATCATGTAATTTCTGTTTTATTTGTTCAAATGCAGCCAATGTGGCGATATGGGTAACCAATACGATTTCGGAAGATTCTTTTTCTTCCAGCGGCAATTGAAGGATTTTATCGAACCCTACTCCATGCTCGGCAAATAAATTGGTGATCCTCGCCAAAACGCCCACTTCATCCTGAACATGCAACCGGATGAAGAACTTCGCGAAAATCTCTGTGGCATCTTTTAATTGTTTCGGGTACTGTGGTGAAACGGCACTGCGCCCATTTACGCCAAGCCTCATATTCTTGATGACCGTCACCATATCAGAGACGACGGCAGTTGCAGTCGGCAGGCTGCCCGCTCCCGGTCCGTAAAACATCGTTTCACCGACAGCCTCCCCATATACGTAAACCGCATTATATTCGTTGTTTACCGATGCCAATGGGTGTGCTTCCGGTAGAAGTGCAGGTTGAACGCTGACTTCGACCCTATCGCCTGCCCTGGACGCGACGCCAATCAGTTTCATTGTATAGCCAAGCTTTTTACTATATCTCAAATCTTCTTCGGAAATCTCGGTAATCCCTTGTACCTCGACATCATTCAAGCCGATATTCATCGAAAATCCAAGGGTTGATAATATCGCCATTTTACGGGCAGCATCCAATCCCCCAACATCTGCCGTCGGATCGGCTTCAGCAAATCCGAGCTCCTGTGCTTCCTTTAAGACGTCATCATATGCTCTGCCTTCTTTACTCATTTTCGTTAAGATGAAATTGGTCGTACCATTGACAATACCCATCATTTTCGTGATCCGGTCCGAAGATAACCCGTCTACAAGACCGCGTAAAATTGGAATTCCTCCGGCAACACTTGCTTCATAGAATAAGTCACATTGATTCTCAGTAGCCAATTCCAGAAGTTCCGGTCCATATAAAGCCATTAAGTCTTTATTGGCCGTGACGATATGCTTTTTATTTTTTATTGCTTCTATTAGATAGCTCCGTGTTTCTTCAATCCCACCCATCACTTCAATCACAACATCAATATCGGGATTGGAAAGGATATCCTCGGGATTGTCCGTTAACTTTCCTCTTTCAACATCGACAAGACGCTCCTTCGTCATGTCTTTGACGAGTATCTTCTTAATGGAAATCGAACAGCCCACTTGATGCATGAGCTTGTCCTGATGGCTTTCAATGATTTGTACGACTCCTGAACCGACTGTACCTAGCCCCAATAATCCGATTGAGATAGCTTTCATGTTTGGTTTCCCCCTCAAAACTGTTTATCTGAAAAAAACATTTGTATTTGTATAGTAGACATTATAAGTTTAATTCATATAATTATCAATAGTCAGAAAAGATTGATACACGAATTTCTTTTATCCTTCCCTTGAAAGAGTAAGAATGGATAACCCTTATTTTTTTATGGGAAAACCGGTAGAAGCTGATTACTTAACAGACTTTAATGATTGATTTGTCCCCATTATGATATGAGGTTTTTGTGCGGGATCGAGCCATTTCAGTAAACTTATGACGTTCTTCTCGGCAGTTGCCATGCATCCTGCAGTCGGCATCGTTTCCCCTCTCCATATATGAAGGAAGATTGCACTGCCTTTTCCTTTTATGATCGGATTAGTATTATAATTGATGACCGCCCCATACTTATAGAGTTCATGGTTCATCCTTTCGAAGGACTTCCATTTAGCGGCAGGGTTGCCCTTATATGTTTTCCATTTGTTATAATCCTCGGATGTTTGATCATCGATCCAATAGTCATATATGGTCGTTTTCTTATAGCCCATCTTTACACCGTCAGGCTTCGTTTCGCTTCCAAATGCCGTTCCGAACGAGTAAATTCCTACCGGAGATTTACCATCGCCCTCTTTTTTATTGACCGTAAAGCCGTTCTTCCCAATGACTCCATCCATCTTCTTCAAAAAGCGTCGCCACTCCCCGCTTTTCTTTTCATACAGGATGACTGTAACCTTCGTATCACTCATCGACTTCCCCGTCACCGATACAACCTGGTTGACACCTTTTCTCGTATCGAATTTCTTCAGCAAGGCTTGTTCCTCAGAGCTGAAGACCTCCTTTGCAGCCGTCATGCTGATATAGGCGGTCTTTTTCGCGTGACAAACTTTATACCAGTTTCCGGTCCGGCCACTAACCGATACTTCATCATTTTTCTTATATGTTTTTAACGTTTTACTTGCAGCGGAAGCCCCTTCTTTCACATCAGCAGTCGCCTTCATGACGATTCTGAATTGTGACGCTTCACATCCTGTTTTCGTTTCAGCCTGCGCAGGCGTGGCCCCTTGAAGACCGAACAGGAATATAAGGGCGGCCATTATCATCTTTTTCATCGACTCTTCCTTTCTCATCTTGGTTGAATTCACGGATAAAATCAAACTATTCAAAAAAATCTTGTTATCATCATAACATAGACAATCTGGATGAATCATATTTCTTTACGTTTTTAGCTAAATCCAATCAATTTTTGGCAATTCATATTGTTTGGCCGGCACTTGGGCCAAATCATAAAAGTGTTTGAGGAAGGATTCATATTGCTGGGAAGATTTCGTGATTTGGGCAATTTTATCTTCAAGCTCATTCGATCTTGTTTCCGTCGTTTTGGAGAAATACTCTTCGACAGTTTCGAAATAATGAATCGGAAATAACATTCGCGAATATAACAACCGGGCGGAAAAACTAGAGAACGGCTCGATAGCCTGATATTCTTGAAAAAAGCGGCCGATAGCACGCTGATGCGTGTGCACATTCTGAAAATAGTGTTCCCTCACCCATTCTGCGACATCCCTTGTCCCGTGGTCGAATACCCAATCAAACGGATTCTTCATCCATTTATTACTTTTCCACGTATCATGCAAAAACCGTTCGTAACAAACCGTTCCACTATCGACAATTTGCGGCGTATCATCAATTTCCGTGTCGACTAAATATTGAATCGCATTTTCACCTAGCACCATATAATAGGGAAAGGTTTCTATAAACAACTTTTCAAACTGGTTATTAGGATGGGCGGTCAGCTTATCCTTCCAAATCCGTTCCAGTTGATCGATCCTTTGTTCCCAAAGTTCTTTCCATTTACCAATTCTCGAGCAGGCAGAAATCGTTTCATTAATAGTTCTCCCACGCTGATGGAATCTTGCCAGACGTCTTCCTGGATTGAAGTTTTTCGGGCCATCCAAAGCTTGATTGCCAAGAAGGATAAATAACTGTTCATCGGCTTCCGAAACATAACTGCCATGATTGGCCAAGACGAAGGCGGAAACGTGACGATCTCCTTGGGAAATCAGATGTTGCGACATTTTATGGCGCTCGACCAATTCCTCCTGCTCCACATTCTCGATCGGAACGATGCTGTAAAGCATATCTCCTGAACGAAAACTCGGAAACCTGCTATCGGCCTCTTCGCGCTCTACTTGGATTCCGTAATTAGTAAAAATGATTTCTTCTATCATGGAATGGCTCCCTTCATTAAATGGATATAATAGAAATAACGGACATCATATACTTATATATATGTGGAATAACCCGTTTTCTGAATGATTATCGAAACCTTTTGGAAAAACGAAGCACTTCATGGATTTTCACAATAAGCAATCAAACGATCTGCACTAGAACTTATCCCTAAAAATATAGAGAAATGGGTGATCACATGGCTAATATCGAACAATCAATGTCCGAAAAAACAGCTCGGAGATGGCTGAGTGAACGAGGAGTTAGATTGGAGGATATCGCTGAGCTTGTCATGTATTTACAATCTAGCTATCATGAAAATCTCCAAATGGCCGATTGCCTTCATAATGTCGAACGGGTTCTCTCAAAACGCGAGGTCCAAAATGCCATCCTGACCGGCATCCAGTTGGATATACTGGCTGAGAAAAAATTACTCGAGGAGCCTTTGCAGAGCATCATCGAAATAGATGAAGGCCTATATGGAGTCGATGAAATATTGGCCTTATCGATTGTCAACGTTTACGGATCGATCGGTTTTACCAATTATGGGTTCATCGATAAACAAAAACCTGGCATCTTAAAAGATTTGAATGATAAAAGCACAGGTAAGGTCAACACCTTTTTAGATGATATCGTCGGGGCGATTGCCGCTGCCGCTTCAAGCCGGCTTGCCCATCGTACCGAAAATGTAGAATAAAGCCGTTGATGCGGCAACAAAAAAACCAGGGCTGCTAAGGGCAGACCTGGTTTTTATTCATTCGAAGTGCCATTGGTCAAGCGTGTTGACTACATAGGTTGGCTGCTGCTTATACTGCTTCAGGCGTTCTGCAGTCGTTACCCCGGTATGGACAAGCAAGGTATCGATGCCTGCATTGATGCCAGCCATGATATCGGTATCATAGTTATCGCCGACCATGATCGTATCTTCTTTAGGAACCCCTAAAACTTGGAGCGCTTGCTCGACGATGACCGATTCAGGTTTACCGATGAAAATCGGCTGTACTTGAGTCGAAACGGAAACAACGGATGTTAAAGCACCATTCCCAGGCAAAAGGCCTTGCTCGGTAGGAATGGCAATATCCCCGTTGGTTGAAATGAAGACAGCGCCATTCCGGACTGCCAGGCAGGCCTTTGACAGCTTTTCATAATTAACACCACGGTCAATGCCCATCACCAGGAAGTCTGGATGCTCTTCCACCAGCTTCATTCCTTTGTCCTTAAGAGCCTCGATGATGCCTTCTTCACCCACTACATAGACGGATGCATCTTTTTTTTGTTCGGCTATGTAATTGGCAGTCGCCATGCTTGTCGTGAAAACTTGCTCATCTTCCGTGGCAATTCCGATGCTCCTCAGTTTATCGGCTACCTGTGCCGGGGTCCGGGACGAATTATTCGTTACGAATAAATAAGGGATATCCCTCTTCCTTAAGTCATGTATAAACCCAGCCGCCTCCGCGATTTGTTCAGTCCCGCGATACATGGTACCATCTAAGTCAATTAAATATCCTTTATACGACTTCATTTAGTTCGCCTTCCTAACGCTGCTAGTTTTTAAAAGCTGATACAGGTCCCAATTCGTTTGTTAAATAGTCCCTCACTGAATTCGGGAATGACTTGAATGCCTCGATGTTTTCCTTGAATACGGAATGCAGCTCTTGGTGATCGACTTCGATGAAATCCTGAACCAGCATTTTTCTTAGCGGCAACGCCTTTTTGAATTGCATCGCCTTATCCTCGACAATGACCTTTTCATCATGGAGAATATCGATAATATCATCATAGCTGCCTGGATCGCGCATGATGAACCCATCAATGATCGCATTTCCCGCATCTAGCACGGAATCGATGGATGTATGTATGAGCCTTTCTGCGATAAGCTCCGAATGGTCTCCATCCCAATTATCTAGCCCTTCAAAAAGTCCAAGCTGCTTTTCAAGAAAAACTAATAGTTGTTCAATCTTGTGACGGTCTACAAAGTACATGTTTTACAGATCCTTTCTGATCTAAGATGATATGGGAATACAATCTAAAATTGAATGGCAAGCCTTGGCATATCCTATGCCAAACCAGCCTTATTCCTTGATGATACCATAGCTTCTCCCACACTCTCAATTCCTTCAGCTGCAGCAAGCGACCCTTTCCTTTAATGAATGGCCCAATAACCCTTTTACTACCGCCATGATGGTACCCTTTGTATGGTTTACTTCAACCCCTTAATTGATGCTGGACATCTCGCACGTCATAATCTAAAATGACTGTTCCCCTATTAAAGTCGCTTTGTTATGATGTAATTACAAATAACTAAAAAGGGAGTGATACTAATGGAAGATCGTTTTTATTTATACAACGATGTCGTTGATTCTAAAACCCGGTTCATCAGTTTCATGGGAGAGGAATCAAGATATGATTTGGCGATCACGACAACCGATCGCTTTTATGGGAAAAAGCTTGTGTTGAATATGCAAAGTAACCGTTTCGCCATCATTGGGCCGGATGATTTGGAAGAAGAAGGCTACCTTGAGCATGCCTTTCAGTTGTCACAAGCGGAGGCGGAGGAACTCAATCACTTTTTAATGGAAATTGTCTAAACGGCTGAAGTTTACTTTCTAAACGGGGAATCCTACTGAATGTACGATTACATGAGGGGGGGATTACCTTGGACAAAGAAAAGTATCATGATTTCTCCAATGTCGAAAAGCAGCGGGATTATTTAATCCCTGAAGAATTTCCCGAAGGACCTTTTGGATCACCGATAGCAAAGGATGCACCAGTTGAGAATAAAGATACACCATGGCAGGAAGGGCAACGATACCAAAGTGCCTTCAATTATGAAAATAAATCGCTGCACGAAGACTTGCCACGAAAATACCCTGGTGCTCATCCGACACATGATGATCCGGAAAAAGATGAACAGCCTCCTTACAAAGGGTATGGAAGCTCTTGATTCGGATGGCCAGAGCATTTCTGGCCTTTTTTATTTCTTGACTTTCTTCACGACGAAATAGGGGCAGCCAAAATTACAGTATTCATATAAATATTCACTAAGAGTGCTGATTTTCGTGTCAAAGGTCGCTTTCTGATTCGTATCATCAAAAAATCCCCGCAGCCTTAATTGGCCATAACCCCAATCTCCGACAATATAATCATATTTGGTTAAGATCTCACTGTACCTGGCTTTAAAGGCATCTTCGTTATAGCCTTCCCTTTCATCCTCAATTATTTCATAGGTCATGTTATTGATGGTAATCATTGCTTTCACCTCTCATTCATACATACTTTCCTTAAATTATAACTGATTCCCCATCAATTACTAAGCGAAAAATAGAGAAATATGTTCATCCTAAAGTTATGGGGGTGTTATTGATGAAAAAAACAATCATGACGTTAGGTTTAGGCACGATCATTGCACTAACCGGATGCTCTGACAAACAAGAGCAGGGGCTCGGCGTAAAGAATCATGCAAACAACCCGACAAACGTAAATAATCCTACTAAGTACTATGACGAGGATTATCGTAATCATGATAACAAGAGTGATGATTTCGGCTTTACCCGGACAAATAAGACGACCACGAATGGACGTAATGTTTCCAATAAAACCGCTTCCATTGATCGTGAACAACTATCCGATGTCATTTCCAAACTGAGCGTACAGATCCCAAATGTAAATGATGTATCCACCCTCGTGACTGACGAGGAAGTACTGGTCGTTTATGAAACTGATGCCAAGGATAGAACGGATACCGCAGACCAAGTGAAGCGCACTGCCATGTCCGTCGTCCCTCGTTATTATCATGTATATGTAAGTGATGATCCAACCCTCGCCCAAAATGTCGAGAATTTCGCTACATTGAAATCAGGCAGCCGAGGCATTGACTATACGATTGAACAGACCATCAAAAGCATGCTCAAGTCTCCACAAGGATATAAAATGAGTGACGTGGAAAATGAAAACGGTGAAATGGTCAACGACAAGAAAGATCATCACGATAACATCAGGCAAAAAATGGACAATCTCTAACTTCCATAAAATGAAAGGACCGAATCCGCTTCGGTCCTTTCGTTCGTTCTATTTCAATAATTCCTCGCCTTTGCTTTGCCTATTCTTTGCGGCTGCGTTGACCTGTTCATCCGCATGATAGGAAGAACGGACAAGCGGACCGGATTCACAGTGGCTGAAACCTTTTTCCAAAGCGCGGTCTTTTAATTCAGAAAACTCCTCGGGCGTGTAATATTTAAGAACCTTTAAGTGTTTTTTGGTCGGCTGCAAATATTGGCCGATCGTCATGATATCGACATTATTAGCCCTCAGGTCATCCATCGTTTCAAGGATTTCCTCCCGTGTTTCACCTAGACCGACCATCAAGCTCGATTTTGTCGGGATTTCCGGATACAATTCCTTGGCCCGTCTTAACAGCTCCAATGAACGTTCGTATTTAGCCTGAGCCCGGACACGGTCGGATAAGCTTCTGACAGTCTCTATATTATGGTTGAGAATATCTGGCTTGGCATCCATCAAAATTTTAATATTTTCATGCACCCCACCCATATCGGATGGCAATACCTCAATTGAAGTAAATGGATTTTTACGGCGGATGGCACGGACCGTCTCAGCAAAAACTTCAGCGCCCCCATCCTTTAAATCATCACGGGCAACAGCCGTTATGACCACATGCTTTAGATTCATCAATACAACGGAGTCTGCGACGCGCTCAGGTTCAGCCCAGTCCAGTTCATTGGGACGTCCAGTCGTAACCGCACAAAAACGGCAAGCCCTTGTACAAATTTCACCTAAGATCATGAAGGTCGCCGTTCTTCGTACAGCCCAACATTCATGAATATTCGGGCATTTCGCTTCTTCACAGACCGTATGAAGATTTTTCTCACGCATCATATTTTTTAAACCTAGGTAATTTTCATTAGTATTCAGCTTTATTTTTAACCAATCTGGTTTTCGAAGAATTTCTTTATTTGTAGAAGACACGGAAATGTCACTCCATTCTATAGAAATTAACACACCCTACTTTAACAATAATAATGCATTTATACAAGTTCTACATTGATTCCCATTATTTATTTTTCATGTTTGAAGCCAAATCAGCAAAACTATAAAAGATGGACGGACTGATGTTTTTATAAATACGATTGTGTCCTGAAAGGAGCTGCCCGTTGAAAAGAATATTCCTTTATATCTTAGCTAGTCTGTTTATTTTGAATGAACCTAGCCACGTGGCCAATGCGGCTGTCGAAATCCCTGACGCATACGCAGGGAGATTGGAGCTATATAAAAATATGGAGGCAACCCTCCAGATCCCTTGGTATTATCTCGCTGGTGCCGATCAATATGAGCATAGCATAAGGCTTGCCCGGCCGGATTTGGAGCCTGCAAAGGGGTTGATAGGAATCAATATCGAGCCTTCAAAATGGACAGGCGCCCTTAACCCCAACATAAATGATGTGAACCCGCTCACGATTACCTTTTTTGACGGCTTGGGCGAGGACGGAAATGGTGATGGCAAGGCCGATATCATGAATGATACAGATCGTTTATATGCGTTCTCAAAGCAACTCCGCTCTTACGGGACCGATGAAGATAATATCCGGATCGGCCTTTGGAATTATTATAAGCGGGACAAAGCCGTCAGCATCATCATCGGCAATGCCGAAATCTATAAGAAATATGGCCGCTTGGATTTACAGGAGAAAGCATTCCCGGTTCCGGTTCGGACTCATTATACGTATTTGAATACATGGGGAAGCGCTCGCGGCTGGGGAGGCAGAAGAATTCATGAAGGCACGGACATCTTTGCGGATTATAGCCTTCCGGTTCGATCGACGAGCTATGGGATCATTGAGATGAAGGGCTGGAACAAATTCGGCGGATGGCGGATAGGGATACGGGATTTAAATAATACGTATCATTATTTTGCCCATTTAAGCGGGTTTACCGACGGTTTGAAGGTTGGACATATTGTCGAGCCCGGACAAGTCATCGGAGGAGTGGGCAGTACAGGATACGGCCCTCCAGGAACATCCGGTAAATTCCCTCCACATCTGCATTATGGAATGTATAAAGACAACGGCCGTACAGAATGGAGCTTTGACCCTTACCCTTACTTAAAAATGTGGGAAAGGAAGGATTTAGCCAAAAAGCAAAACTAGGCGGCGTGGAATTTCCCGCTGCTTTTTTTTGATTCGAACATATTCCCCTGAAGCTGATGCATAGGTATTAGTAAAGGGGGCTAAAGCGTGTTCCGAAAAAGATTTCGCCCAATGAAATTCCGAAAAAAGGGGCCTCTCCCCACCCGTAAAGTATTTCTTTATTCATTCATCCTTTTCATCATTTCAAGCATCATGACACTTTGGTACGTTGATAAGGAAATCGAGCCTATTATCATGAGTGTAGCCGAATATGAGATCAAACGGATTGCCACGGAAACGATCCATGAATCGGTCGATGAGAATATCTCCAAAATCGATATGAAAGAAATCATCACCAACAATGAGGCTGGCAAGGGCACCAGTTCTTCCTATAGCTTCAATCCAGTCATATACAGCAAATTGCGCGCTAACATTACAAACGATATTCAAAAGAAGCTTGGCATCAAACAAGGCAACCCCTTTAAAACGGGTTCAGCGAAACTAAATGATGAACAATATAAAAGTGTGGTCTATTATATACCGTTAGGCGTCGTAACCGGAAATAACCTCCTTTCCAATTATGGACCGGAAATCCCAGTGAAAATGTCAGTGATTGGCAATGTTGAATCGGATTTGAGGACAAAACTGACGAACGCAGGCATTAACAATGTTTATTATGAATTGATTGTTGATTTTGATGTGAACATTCAAATCGTCATTCCCTCTTTCACTAAAGAGACCAAGGTAAGCCAGGAAGTGACAGTCGGCAGCTTATTGATCGAAGGTGATGTGCCAAGTTATTTCAGTAATGGCAATGGAGCCGTCGCTCCTGCCATCATGAAGGAAAACAAGGAATGAAAAAGCCAGCTTATCCTGAAGTAAAATGTACCCTATAGAATGGACACTTTTAAGAGTCTATCTTGTAGGGTACTTTTGTCTATAATTAGAAAAACGCTACGGAGTGAATTATGTCTGAGTGAATACGAAGATGGAAACCCTATCGCCCACTTGTTGGAGGTTTTGGACTTCGTTCATTCCATTTCACTTTGCGTGATAAAGAAGATAAGATCTCTAATTGCCTATAGTTTTGATGACTTGTACCTAGACTGTTCCATTGCACTGCAGGCGCTCCCTTTCCGCGGGCGATCCATGAGCCTCCTCAGCTTTCAGCCTGCGGGGTCTCACGTAAACCGCATTTCCCGCAGGAGTGTCGCACCTTCCGTTCCATTCCACTCTGTGTGAATACGAAGATAGAAAAATGGGATCCCAATTGTCCGTATGCAGGCGAGACACCGCCTCAAATGCTATGCAAAGCCCAAATTGGCGAGTAAAATCACGAAACTCGCGTGTAAATGTGCCAAATTCGCGAGTAACGCAAGAAATTGACGAGAAGCGGCTCCGATTGGATGTGAAAAACGCGATTTTTATGAGAAACCGCCTCAAATTGGATGCAAAGGATAAACTCTCGAGTAACTGTGTACCTCAGATTGTTTCATTCAACTCTGTATTGATACGTGGATAGGACTACATGTCTACAGTTTGGAGTGTCTGTACATCGACCATTCCCTTCCACTGCACTGTGCATAAAGGGTGGGAAATACAAAGTTTTAGTATGATGGAACCCCAAAAATGCCGTCTGCAAAATGCAGACAGCGTGTCCTTAAAATTGTTATAGGGTTAGGCCGTTTCTTGTATATTTAAGCATTTCATGATCAGTAAATTCAGGTTTTTATTGAGGTCCACCTCATATGGCTCTTTTATCTTTTCCCCATTTTCCTCAAGGATTCTTATCATGGGCCGGTCTCCTATCCCTTCATTTTGAGCGGATACGACCCCTTTTCTCCCATCATTCAGCTCAACCGATAGACCGTTTGGGTAGATGGCAACGGCTCTGCGGAAAGCTTCAATGATCGTATTATCGAATTTTTTCCCGGCTCCGGCATAAAGGATCTCCAACCCTTCATGCGGCAGCAGCGCTTTGCGGTAAACCCGATTTGACGTAACTGCGTCAAACACATCGGCGACGGCAATGATTTTACCATAATAATGAATTTCGTCCCCTTTTATGCCACGTGGATAGCCTGACCCGTCCAACCTTTCATGGTGCTGGTAGGCACAATTGGCAACGATAAGTGAGATGGTATGGATATTCTTGATGAGGTGGAATCCGTAATCGGCATGCTTCTGGATTTGTTCGAATTCCTGCTCCGTTAGCTTCCCGGGTTTACGAAGGATATCCAGGGGGACGAGCATTTTACCGACATCATGCAGGATTGCTCCCAAACCAAGTGTCTCCAAATTCTTTTCATTTATATTCAATTCCATCCCGATTGCCAGTGTGTATAAGGTCACATTAAAGGAATGGGTAAAGATATAATCATCGTATGTATAGACATCCGCCAGTAATGTCATCAATTCTTTATTGCTTTTCAGCTCTTTCATGATGCTGCGGACCAACTGAGTGAACTTGACGTTAGCCTGTTCTATCGTGAACGATGCATCCAGGTTGATTTTGTTCTTCATATTCTGGAACGTGGATTCAATCGTAGTAATGGCTTCTCTCCTAAGCTTCCCGGAAACTGGTGGCATTGGAATAATGTCCTCCGTCCTTGAATCTTGAATATAGACAAAGGGAACATTCAAGGAAACCAGTCGATCGATCATTTTCTGTGTTAATGTTAAACCTTCGCGCAATAAGATATGTCCCCGCTCATTATGAATGTTTTTTCCGAGCCTGGCTCCAGGGCTTAAAGACTTTGTAATAGCTAGCCTCATACTTGTACTCCATTTCCCCATTCAAGATTTATATATCAAAACCGTTTCTTCCTTTATAAGGATTATCGGAAAATATTTTCATAAATGAATCCGTTTAAAAATATTTATTGAAAAATATCCGGGAAAATAGCTGAAATAAAACAAAGGCCCCCTTCTGGATAAAAGAAAGCCCGCCTTTTCAGATCATTTTGATTAATGCCTCTTTGCCTGCCATTCCGGGATAGATGCCCATTGCCTCAGCTTCCCACGTAACCGATTCAAGCGGTGCATCCAAAAGCTCTTCAATCGACTTGACACCGGTGGCCCTGCCTGCAAGGATTTTACGATCACTTAATTTTTCATTGAGCAGCCCCACATCTAACGCACCGCACATTATATACCCTTTTTCGGACGCCACGGCAAGCAAATTCGTTTTCGGAAGTCGGACAGAAATGGCCAAGAATGTATGACTATCTAGTATTATTGGTATCATGCTAATCAAATGATTTCGCCCCTCTCTTCCCCATAGTTTATGAAAAAAGGGCGAAACCGTGAGTTAGCTTTTCGCTTCTTTATATATTCTTTTCAGTTTCCATAATAAGATATCCCGTAGGAATTCGGGTAATAGGTACTCTTTGCGATTGGAGCGCTGAATACTCGGAAAGAAGTGGCCAAATGTGAACATATCAGGTATTGCCAGTTTATAGGACTTGTCAGCGTCTAATTTCTCGCCATTTATCAAGATCGCTTTAACGACCCCGTTCTCCATTTCCTCGAATCCAATTTGATCATAATGCATGACTCCCATGATTTTGCCCCGGAAACCGAAGCCTTTCACCTGGATATGAGGCCACTCCTCATCCCGCGATTGCATGAGGATTTCTTTTAATTCATTCCCATTCACTTCAACGATACACGGATTGATCGGGTGCGGACATATTCGGTGAATATCACCTTTCGTGACTGATCCCTTCGGCAAGCCATCAAGCAGGAGCCCGGCATTTAAAAAGCTGCAATCAGCCTTACTCCATTCCCTTAACGCCTCCCCGAGGATTTTCGTAAGGGTGCTCACTTTGAACCAATCATTTTCCAGCGCTTCCGGTAAGTCCACCACTACCTCGTTAAGCGTTTGGGCACCCGTCTTGTAGATATCTTCAATCCATGAACGTTCAGCCTCGATTTCCGAAAAATCATTGGTATCATAAAGCATGGCAGTCTGTTTGGATATTCGCTTGTCACGATCGATGGTCATTTCTACCTGTCCAACATAAAAACCATATTTTCCGGCACCGCATAGGAGCACATCATTTACCAGCCTCCCATGGTGAAGGATATGATGGGTATGTGCGCCAAGGATGACATCAATCTGCGGAAAGTCCTCTGCCATCCTTTCATCATCGTTGATGCCAAGGTGTGAGAGGATGATGATAACGTCTGCCTTGTTCTTGATCGCTTCAAGCTGTTTCTTTAACTCCTCGAATGGTTCAGTCAGTTCCCAGTCCATCGCAGAGTAAAACTTTTGAAAAAAGGCCGTCAATCCTATCAGCGCAATCCTCGTGCCTTTTGCCGTTGTATGTATCCAATATGGCAGCGCCCAATCCGGACGTTCATGATCCCTGTAATAAATGTTCGCTGCCAGGACCTTGAATTTTGCATGATCATATAAGGAATCCAATGCTTCATGTGGTAAAGTGATTCCTTCATTATTGCCGATAGTCACGTATTGATAGCCCGCTTCATTGAGCAGTTCAATATTTCCTTTCCCCAAGGTGCCCTCAGTATAAGGGTGCCACCGGTCGACATGATCTCCAATATCCAATATGATCGCTTCTTCCCCCGTTTCTTGATGAAGTTGTTTTCTTTCTTTAAGAAACTTATCAATACGAGGCCAATTTTCAAAATGACTATGAAGGTCATTGGTGTGATATAAATGAATGATTTCTGACATCATCTTTCCTCCTCGCTTATCCGGTAATCCCTTGGTAAATAAGTCGTAACCCAATGATTATCAGCACTATTTTCAACATATTCTCCAGCGATGCGCTCTTAAGCCGCGTATTAATCCATACCCCCAATTTCGCACCGAACCATGCTCCCGGAATCAGGGCTAAAGCATATGGCCAATTTACATTGCCGAGCGAAATATGTGTAATCGAATTCGTGATGGAAGACAGGAATACCATGAACATGGATGTTGCCACCGCCATATGCGGCGGAAAAAAGAAGATCAGCATCATGACGGGAACCATCAAGGCGCCACCGCCTATTCCGAATAAACCGGAGCAAAATCCCACGACAAGTGAAATCAATACCGCTAGTAACGGATGATATCCATATGTAAAGGCATGTCCACTTTCATTTTTATACGTTTTTACGATTTTACCTTTCCCAGGCTTGAAGACCATCGGCTTCAAGCGGTTTTTCACCAATAACACGATGGCCATGAAAACCATGAACATTCCAAAATATAAGGAAAAGGCTTCGATATTCAGGCTTTTATTCACATAGGCGCCAATTATACCGCCGGGTGCACTGCCTATGACAAAGATTAAGCCGGCCCTATAATCGACCACCTTATGCTTTACAAACGCTAAAGTGGAAGATAAACCGGTAAAAATCATGATCACGGTTGAAACACCGACCGCAACTTGGGGTGTCAGTTCATCAATTATATGCGTCGATGTTCCAAAATACAAAAGGGAAGGCACAATGATGATGCCACCCCCTAGACCGACCAGAGAGCCGATTGATCCCGCTATTAATCCAATACCTACCAATACTAACCACACCATGTACAAATCCGCCTTTACCTTGTTGTAAGTCAAGCATTCTTAGCTAGCTTGTCTATCATCTTCATTAATTATATATCGCCGCTTAAAACAAACCAAGCTGCTTAGGAGCAAGCCCCTCATATTCTATGTCAAGCAGTTCGATCAATTGCTTGGCATTATCCGCTGCGTCTCCGCCAGAGTTATTATTGAAAAGGACATATACATCCTTGCATTGCTTTTCCAACTTTCTGATATTCGCCACCCAATCAGTCAATTCCCGATGATTATATCGGTATAAATACCTGACCTCCCGCCAATTATCCCCCGCTTGCTTCTTCTGCCAACCATGCAGATTGCGGCCATGAAACCGTATCAAGGTTTTATCTTTATCAGTGGCATGCAGGACGACAGGAACCGAGCCCTCCCCAGCCTGCGGCTCATCACATATCGTGTGAATCCAGCCTTCCTTTTCGATAAATTCCAAAGTTTGCTCGATCATGCCGGGTCTGTACCAGCTTTGATTCCGAAATTCTATCGCAACTGGCATATCGCCCATCTCGAGCTTGCACCAGCGTAAGTAATCGACATTCTCCCGCTTACAGTCAAACCATGGTGGAAATTGAAACAAGACCATCGCGAGCTTACCTGCCGTATCATAAGCTTCGAGAGAATCACGAAAGGCCTTGAACATGTCCTTTTTACTTTCAAATGGAATTTCCCCACGCTGATGTCCCGTCATCCCCTGATACGCTTTAACGACAAATTGAAAGGATGCAGGCGTCTCGGACACCCACTTTTCACTATTGCGCTTTGGCTGAACCGCATAAAACGAGGCATCCACCTCCACAACAGGAAAATGGGCCCCATACTCCTTCAGTTTATCACGCTGAGGCACGCCGCCATCATACAAACGATCATGATCGCCCCAGCCAGTCACACCAACATAAATCATCTGTACCATCACTCCTCCTTGGACAAACTTCCGATCCTATATTTTACCCCCTTAAAGACGCAATAATCTTGGCTTATGCCGACTACCTTCACTTTAAAAACTAAAGAACCTGCCAAGTCTCCCCGGCAGGCTTTCGTATGAATGGTTATGCTCTATCACCTTACAGGCACCCGATCATTCTCCGATGGAGCCTTCCATTTCGAACTTGATCGATTGAAGCTGTCAATCTTTTAAGTCCTTATTTTTTAGTTTAATGATAATACTCTTTTCAGATCGCATCAAGTTTTATGAATCAAGGTCCGGATTGCACAATTTTAAAATTAACAAGCTTCATCCTAGCATATTGTATTTAACTAAATTCTCCAGATAGAATTTAAAATAATAATCATCTATATTCTCTTCAAACTCTGCCGTTCCATGGAACAACTTTGCCCCCACTATTAATGAATTAAGATATCCATCCAGATAATCACATCTAGCTTTCACCTTACTTTCAGAAACATACCGTCCATCTTTACTTTCAAGAACAATATCGATTCTCCTGCCTTCATGTTCATCGATAATCATTTGATTATAATTATAATCGAGCCAGTTTTTTTTCCTTTTACTTTTTTTAAGTGGATGGCGTCGATTGTCCTGCCGTTGTTCTTCATGAAATTTTAACTCATGAGGCAGGAAGACTTTTTTCAACACTTCACTATCACATATTTTGAGGCAAAGAAATATCTTCTCATAATCAAAATGCTCGTCCCTTGGCAGATCAAGAATTTCCTCTTTACTGACCTGCCTTGAACTTTCGCTTCACCCTAGTTACGATCTCTTCTTTATTAAAAACCAAACTTTGTTTATTTTTTAAGTACTTCTTATAAATCTCCTCGTAATTAAAATTCATAATACCCCCCCATTATTTAACAGGTCCCCCATAAAAAGCATGAGCATTTGGCGTTTTATATAGACATGATATAGCAGGGTTATTTTTTAAAAAACACATTCTCATCTTAACCGCCAACTCACGCGTTCTATAATTTTAGTTTAAATTTTTCACAGGAAGCAATCAATATACTTTCTCCAGAAATAAAACAAATAAAAAGGAGACGAACTTTAAAGTCCGTCTCCTCACTAAAGGTAATCTGAATCGGCACAAGATCGCACGCTTCAAGATCCTTGTATTTAATTTACCCGATGGAGCCTTCCATTTCGAACTTGATCAGACGGTTCATTTCAACCGCATATTCCATTGGAAGTTCTTTTGTAAATGGCTCGATGAAGCCCATTACGATCATTTCAGTTGCTTCTTGTTCGGAGATTCCGCGGCTCATCAGGTAGAACAATTGCTCTTCTGATACTTTGGATACCTTCGCTTCATGTTCAAGAGAAATGTTATCGTTCAAAATTTCATTATAAGGAATCGTATCGGATGTAGATTGATTATCCATGATTAATGTATCACACTCAATGTTGGAACGAGCTCCATCCGCTTTACGTCCGAAGTGAACGATACCGCGGTATGTTACTTTTCCGCCTTGTTTAGAAATTGATTTTGATACGATCGTTGAAGATGTATTTGGCGCAAGGTGAATCATTTTTGCTCCTGCATCTTGGTGTTGACCTTTTCCAGCGATAGCGATCGATAATGTCATACCCCGGGCGCCTTCACCTTTTAAGATGACTGCAGGATATTTCATTGTCAATTTGGAACCGATGTTACCATCAATCCATTCCATTGTTGCGTTAGCATCACAAACCGCACGTTTCGTAACCAAGTTAAACACATTGTTTGCCCAGTTTTGAATCGTCGTGTAGCGGCAGTAAGCATCTTTCTTGATGACGATTTCAACAACCGCACTATGAAGGGAGTTCGTCGTGTAGACAGGTGCTGTACAACCTTCTACATAGTGAACGGATGCGCCTTCATCAACAATGATTAGCGTACGTTCGAATTGACCCATGTTTTCAGAGTTGATTCGGAAATAAGCTTGAAGCGGAGTATCCACTTTAACGCCTTTTGGTACATAGATGAAAGATCCACCTGACCATACTGCTGAATTCAACGCCGAAAACTTGTTATCAGTAGGCGGAATCGTTTTACCGAAATGCTCACGGAAGATATCTTCATTTTCACGAAGGGCCGAGTCCGTATCTTTAAACACGATACCCATATCTTCCAATTCCACTTTCATGCTGTGGTAAACCACTTCTGATTCATATTGAGCAGATACGCCAGCAAGATATTTTTGCTCAGCTTCAGGAATTCCCAATTTATCGAAAGTCTGTTTGATTTCGTCAGGAACTTCATCCCACGATTTCTCTGATTTCTCTGATGGCTTAACATAGTAAGTGATTTCATCAAAGTTCAAGCTTTGCATGTCGCCGCCCCATTGTGGCATTGGCATGTTGTAAAAATGCTCCAATGATTTCAAGCGGAAGTCGAGCATCCATTGCGGTTCATCCTTCATTCGAGAAATTTCTTCCACGATTTCTTTCGTTAGACCGCGCTTTGAACGGAAGATGGAAACATCTTTATCCGCAAAGCCATATTTATAATCGCCGATATCAGGCATTTTCTTTGCCATAGCTCGTATTCCTCCATTTCAAATGGCTGAATTACAACAGCTCATTTTCAGTTAATTATTCCTTCAATCCCTTTTCCATGGCTTTCCAAGCTAGGGTCGCACACTTGATTCGGGCAGGGAATTTGGAAACACCTTGTAGGGCTTCAATATCCCCAAGGTCCATTTCATCGTCATATTCTTTTCCTTGGATCATTAAAGAAAAAGTCTCGGACATCGCTAGAGCCGTATCAACGTCTTTGCCCTTAATCGCTTGAGTCATCATCGAAGCCGAACTCATCGATATCGAGCAACCATCACCATCGAATTTAACATCGCGAACTATGCCATCTTCAATCTTCATCGTTAAACGAATCCGATCGCCGCAAGTTGGATTGTTCATATCGATCGTCATGCTGCCATCCTCTAGCATGCCCTTATTACGTGGTTTCTTATAATGATCCATAATGACTTGACGGTAAAGTGTATCTAGGTTATCAAAAGACATTGCTGAAATACTCCTTCGTTTTAACAAGCCCGGACACAAGCTTATCAATATCTTCTTCCGTGTTATAGAGATAGAAACTTGCTCTTGCTGTCGATGACACGTCAAGCCATTTCATCAATGGCTGTGCGCAGTGATGACCGGCACGGACAGCAATTCCATCTGCATCTAGAACGGTAGCGACATCATGTGGATGTACGTCATTAATATTAAAGGTAACTACCCCGGCACGCTTTTCTCCATCTTTTGGACCGTAAATGGTCAATCCTTCAACTGCAGACATTTTCTCAATTGCATAAGACGCGAGTTTATGTTCATGCCGTTCAATATGATCCAAACCGATTTCTTCGAGGAAATCGATGGCGGCGCCTAGGCCGATGGCTCCGGCAATGATCGGGGTTCCGCCTTCGAATTTCCACGGAAGTTCCTTCCATGTAGACTCTTGAAGACCTACAAAATCAATCATCTCACCGCCGAATTCAATCGGCTCCATTTTTTCAAGAAGGTTTTTCTTGCCATATAATACGCCGATCCCAGTCGGTCCGACCATTTTATGCCCTGAGAAGGCGAAGAAATCACAATCCAAATCACGAACATCCACTTTTAGATGCGGCGAGCTTTGGGCCCCGTCCACTACCATAACGGCATCGTGTTCATGAGCAATTTTTGCGATTTCCTTCACAGGATTGATGACACCTAAAACATTCGAAACCTGCATGATCGAAACGATTTTCGTTGCATCCGTAATGGTAGCCCTCACATCATCAAGGGAAATCGTGCCATCCTCTTGAAGTGGAATATACTTCAGCACAGCGCCTTTTTCTTTGGCAAGCTGCTGCCACGGAATGATATTACTATGATGCTCCATGTAAGAGATGACGATTTCGTCACCCTCTTTTACATGAGCTCCACCGTAACTTCTTGCTACAGTATTTAAAGAAGTCGTCGTACCTCTCGTAAAGATGATTTCTTCTGTAGAAGAAGCATTAATGAATTTACGCACCTTTTCACGTGCACCTTCATACGCATCCGTAGCTTTTGTTCCAAGTGTATGCACCCCGCGGTGAACATTCGAGTTGTAGCCGCGGTAATATTGCTCCATCGCTTCAATCACTACAGCCGGTTTTTGAGAGGTTGCAGCACTATCCAAATAAACTAATGGCTGACCGTTGACTTCTTGATCTAATATCGGAAAAAGCTTACGAATTTCGTATGGATTCATTACTGTACTTTCCTTTCAATGACCGCAACTAATTGTTTTCTAACTCCTTCAATTGGAAGCTGCTTAACAACAGGGGCCAAGAATCCGTGAATGACAAGTCTTTCTGCTTCTTTCTTTGTAATACCACGGCTCATTAAATAATACAGTTGAAGCGGGTCAACACGACCGACAGAAGCGGCATGGCCAGCTGTTACATCATCTTCTTCAATTAAAAGGATAGGGTTCGCATCTCCGCGTGCTTTTTCGCTCAGCATCAGTACCCGTGATTCCTGCTCGGCATTGGACTTTGTAGCACCATGCTCAATTTTGCCAATTCCATTGAAAATCGTGGAGGCACTATCCTTCACGACGCCGTGCTTAAGGATGTGTCCCTCGGATCGTTGGCCGTAATGAATGATGGCAGTGGTGAAGTTTTGCTTTTGCTCCCCGCGTCCTACTACGACTGATTTGGTATCCCCGTGTGAGCCATCGCCCATTAGGTATGTTATATTATCCGTAATCGTATTACCGTCATTCATAAGACCAAGGGCAAATTCAATATGTGCATCACGTGCTGCCACGCCACGGCGGTTAACATAAGTCGTAAAGCCTTTTGACAGGGTATCGACCGCTCCGTATTCCACTTTCGCATTTGCATTGGCAAATACCTCGGTTACGATATTGGCAATCCCTTCATTAGATTCAACACTCGAGAAATAGTTCTCTACATATGTTACCGAGCTATTATCTTCGGCGACGATCAATACATGGTTGAAAAGTGTAGCATCTGGATCATCCAATAAGAATACCGCTTGGATCGGCTCTTTGATCTCTACATTTTTCGGAACATAAAGGAATGCTCCTCCGTTGACTAATGCAGCATGCAATGCCGTCAAACGATGTTCATCTATTTTAACGCCGTCTTTCATGAAATATTTTTGCACGAGGTCAGAATGATCACGAGCCGCCGTGAAAATATCAGTGAAAATGACGCCTTGTTCCTTCACGCTAGCAGACAAGTTGATATGTGCCGGTGTGTTGTTACGTTGAATGTATAAGTTACCATTTTCTTCAATGATGGATTTGATTTCTTCCGGAACCTCAGCCAATGAAGCAAAAGCCTCACTTTGAACCGAATGGGTCTTGAAGGAAGTAAAGTTCCATTTGTCGATTTTCGTTTTATCCGGCTTTGGCATCGGAAGCTCTTCCAGTTGCGAAAACGCTTGGATCCGAAGCTCTGAAAGCCAGGCTGGCTCATTATTTTTAGTTGAATAAGAGCTGATATCCTCTTGTTCAAACGGTAATTTCGTTTCTGTAGTCATTGCAAATCCTCCTACTTACGCTTCTTCGCCAACAGTTTCGTCTTCAATGCCCAATTCTTGTTTGATCCAATCATAACCTTCCGCTTCCAAACGGGCAGCAAGTTCAGGACCACCTGATTTTACGACGCGTCCTTGCATCATTACGTGTACATAATCAGGAGTGATGTAATTTAATAGACGTTGATAGTGAGTGATGATCAAGCAGCCAAAGTCTTCTCCGCGCATTTCGTTGATTCCTTTTGAAACGACTTTAAGTGCATCGATATCAAGTCCTGAATCAATTTCATCCAAAATTGCAATTTTAGGTTGAATCATCATTAATTGAAGAATCTCGTTACGTTTTTTCTCTCCGCCGGAGAATCCTTCATTTAAATAACGTTGAGCCATATCTTCGTCCATTTCAAGGAATTCCATTTTTTGATCCATTTGACGGATGAATTTCATCAATGAAATTTCGTCGCCTTCTTCACGGCGTGCGTTGATCGAAGAACGCAAGAAGTCAGCGTTTGTAACACCACTGATTTCACTTGGGTATTGCATCGCAAGGAATAGGCCGACACGAGCGCGTTCGTCGACTTCCATTTCCAAAACATCTTCACCATCGAATGATATGCTTCCGCTAGTTACTTCATACTTAGGGTGACCCATGATCGCAGATGATAAAGTGGATTTACCCGTTCCATTTGGTCCCATGATCGCATGGATTTCTCCACCTTTAACTTCAAGGTTTACCCCTTTTAAAATCTCTTTACCTTCAATTGATACGTGAAGATCTTTAATCGTTAATGTAGAAGCTGACATAATAATACCTCCGTGAACTAATTCCTATTTTATTACCAGAAAGTAAAATTTACTTTCTCTGCTATATTCTTGGCAAAAAGCATTCTCACTTTATTCTCATTCCAATTTTATAACAAATCCAAACTAGAATCAACTAATATAGAGCAGGTTACCACTTCTTGCATGGTGAAAATGTTGAAAACTTGTCCTTTTCTTAGGATACTAACAGTTATAGCCCATTTCCAGCAAAATAAGACTTCTTTTACCCGTTGGTTAAAATTATCTTATTATTCGGTGAATCTTCATTCTTACTAATATATGAACGTTCCGCTTCTAAAAGAAAAAATCGGTCTGTCAGGCATTATGTAAGTTACCCCAATAAGGAAACCCTTATTTTCTGGACCACTTATCATTTTACCTCTACAGACCGATCTTTTAAAGAATTCTTTTTATATGCCTAGCCGTGAATTTTGCGTTGTAGGTCCAGGACCATTTTGTTGCACCTTTCATGTTCCCTATCTCGTTGTTTCTCGACCTCGATACGGAGGTCTAAGTTTCTACTGTACTCACTGTAGCCAATCCCATGTGAAGACTGCATCGCCTTTTCCATTTCGCTTGTTACATGTAAATCTAGAGTATTGATAGTGAACCATCCTTTCAATTTGTGTAACATTTTATTTCTTTCATTATTCCTTTACCCTTCACTTTCATGATTAAACATAAAAAGTAAATACAGTTTTGGAGGAGTTGTACATCGTCCGTTCATTGCACCGCGGGCGGTCGGGGAGAGAGAAACGGCCTCAAATTCGATGCAAAAACCAAATTCGCGAGTAAATGGTCCAAATTCACGAATAAAACGGCTAAATTCACGAGTAAAAGCCAGAAACTCACGAATAAATTTATCAAATTCACGAATAAACCTCCAAAATGGTGAAGTAAAGCAGTGATTATACGAAGAAACCGGGCAGAATTCGCGAGTAACGCAAGAAATTGGCGAGAAACGGCCTCAAATTCAATGCAAAGCCTAAATTCGTGAGTGAAATTTCGCCTAATCAAAAAAGGCTTCGGAATGAGACCATTCCGAAACCTTTTTGTTTACAACCTAATTCTATCAGGCCGTCATTCTTGAATCATTTTTCAGCTGGTACAACCGCACCTTTGTATTTCTCAAGGATGAAGTCTTTAATTTCTTTGGAGTGCAATACTTCAACAAGCGTCTTGATCGCTTTTTTGTTTTCATCGCCTTTGTTTACAGCGATGACATTCACATATGGCGATTCGGATTTTTCAATTGCAATTGAATCTTTCAATGGATTCAATCCGGCGTCGATGGCGTAGTTGGAGTTGATCAACACGGCATCGCCTTCGCCGCTTTCATAGATTTTTGGAAGTAATGCCGCTTCATATTCAGCATCGAATGTAAGGTTTTTCTTATTTTCGACGATGTCTTTCGTTGTAGCAGTCGTTTTATCGACGCCCTCTTTCAACTTGATTATGCCATTATTTTCCAATAGAGATAACGCACGCCCGTGGTCAGCAACGGAGCTGCTTAGAATGATTTTTGCTCCTTTCGGAAGCTTATCGATGCTTTTATATTTTTGTGAATATAAACCGATCGGCTCGATATGAATAGCACCCGCATTGACGAAGTCATATCCATTTTCTTTAATTGCCGACTCTAAGAATGGTAGATGCTGAAAGTAGTTCGCATCCAATTCCTTATCATTTAACGCCTTATTCGGTAAAACGTAGTCCTGGAATGTCTTGATTTCCAAATCAATTCCTTTTTCTTTAAGAAGCGGTTTCGCTTCCTCAAGGATTTCTGCATGCGGAACATTGGATGCCCCTACGACTAATTTTTCCGATTCTTTTTTTGTATCACTGCTGCTTTTGTCCTTATCGCTTCCGCAAGCTGCCAAAGCGATCGATAACACTAAAATCAACGCAAACCCTAAAAACTTCTTCATCTTATTCATCTCCCTTTATCTTTTGTCCAATTTGGATGTAATCACATCTCCAATAATTTGAATTACGAAGACGATAATTAGAATAACGATAGTCGCTACTAGCGTAACGTCATTTTGACTTCTTTGATAGCCTTCCAGATAGGCCAAATTTCCAAGCCCGCCTGCACCGATGACCCCTGCCATTGCGGTATAGCCGACTAATGCAATCGATGTTACCGTAATCCCTGAAACGAGAGCAGGCATCGACTCTGGAAGAAGCACCTTCCAAATGATCGTACTCGTTTTTGCCCCCATCGATTTAGCGGCTTCGATTACCCCTTTATCGATTTCACGAAGACCGATCTCGACCATTCGTGCATAAAACGGTGCCGCACCGATAATAAGTGCCGGCAGCGCCGCATTCTCTCCGATCATGGAACCGACTAGCGCTTTTGTGAAAGGAATGAGCAGTACGATCAAAATAATAAATGGAATCGACCGGAATATATTGACCACCGCACTGATGATCCCGTTCACGGTCCGATTTTGCCACATATTCCCTTTACCTGTTAAGAATAGGAACAACCCTAATAGTATGCCAATAAAAAAGGTGGCCACTACCGAGATGCTTGTCATATACAGTGTTTCTTTTGTTGCCTCAATCATTTTTTCCCAATCCACATTCGGCAATAATACTTCAAGCATGAGTAATCACCTCCACGCCTACCTGTTGTGCTTTAATGAATTCGATTGCGCGGAGCATTTCATCCTCTGTACCATCAAGGTGAATGAACAATGTTCCATATGAGCCGCTTCTAGTTTGTGATATTTTACCTTGAACGATATTGACATCCAACTCGAAGTTACGCACGAGCTTGGTAATCAACGGGCTTTCTGCATGATCGCCAACGAAAGTCAATTGAATCACTTTTCCTCCAGGAAAACGTTCGAACAGGTGATCCATCGTTTCCTTCGTTTCTTCCGGTTCGGTCACCTGCTGCACGAAACGCTTCGTCATCTCTTCCCGAGGATTCCTGAACACATCAAGGACTGGTCCTTGTTCAACGACCTGGCCATTTTCCATCACGGCCACACGATGACAGATTTTACGGATCACATGCATCTCATGTGTGATCAAGACAATCGTTAACCCGAGACGCTGATTGATATCAACGAGTAATTCGAGTATGGAGTCAGTGGTCTGTGGGTCTAGAGCGGAAGTCGCTTCATCACACAGCAGCACTTTCGGATCATTGGCAAGAGCTCTTGCGATTCCAACCCTTTGCTTTTGTCCGCCGCTTAATTGCGAAGGATATGCGTTTTCCCTGCCTTCAAGTCCGACCAGTTTGATCAATTCATTGACACGCTTCATACGTTCAGGTTTTGCAACCCCTGCAATCTCCAACGGAAAGGAGATATTATCCTGAACGGTCCTCGACCATAATAAATTGAAATGCTGAAAAATCATGCTGATTTCTTGACGGGCCTTACGAAGCTTAGCCCCTTTAATTTTGGAGATTTCCTTATCTGCGACGACAACGGATCCCTCAGTCGGTGTCTCCAAGCCATTGAGCATTCTGATCAATGTACTTTTCCCTGCCCCACTGTAACCAATGATACCGAAAATCTCGCCTTTATTTATTTCAATGTTAACGTTATTTACAGCCCTGATCGTCTCACTGTTATTTTTTCCTGTCCGAAACAGCTTACTGACTTTGGTCAATGTAATCATTCTTGCTCACCTCTTTTATCCTATAAAACCTATGAACTTAGTTGTTTTCTCTACATAATTCAGCTTTTAGCCGCACATGCTTATGGTTTTCCTAATTGAAAAATAAAAAAACCTTTCTGCATGAGCAGAAAGGCAGGTAAAAAAGCTGGCCTTTCTCTCATCTTCCAAAGTGGTTACACTTTGTGTGAATTGGCACCTTTCCAAGGAAAATCTCCTTGTCGGTTGCCGGGTTTCATCGGGCACATCCCTCCACCTCTCTTGATAAGAGCTAATATATAGAATATTTTGTTCATCATTAGGTTCATTAGTATGGAGAAATTTTATCACAGATAAAAAGGGAGTGCAATGTATATTATTTCTAGACCAATTCTTAAACCGTTTTGGATGTCAACGAAACGATGCTCGTCGCTTTTTCAATTGCCTGCTCCAAGTCTTCTATTAAATCTTCTACATTTTCTATTCCGATGGATAGCCGGACTTGATCGGCACTTACGCCAGCTTTTTCCAGACCTGCATCATTCAGTTGTTGATGAGTGGTGCTTGCAGGATGGATGATTAAACTCTTCGCATCTCCCACATTCGCAACATGCGACCATAATTCAACCGAATTGATGAGCCTCGCCCCTGCTTCGCGACCACCTTTTATACCAAAGGTCACTACGGCTCCAGCTCCTTTAGGCAAATACTTATCCGTAAGCGCCTTATCCGGGTGATCCTCAATGGCGGGATGAGATACCCATTTCACCGCGGGATGATTCTTCAAGTATTGAATGACGGACTTGGTGTTCGAAAGATGTTCTTTCATCCTTACATGCAGCGTTTCAAGACCAAGCGTAAACTGGAAAGCACTTTGGGCACTTAGCGCTGGACCTAAATCACGAAGCAATTGCACCCGGGCTTTTGTAATGAAGGCAGCCGGACCTACTGCCTCGGCATATACCAGGCCGTCGTAGCTTGGATCAGGCTCCGTAAAGCCAGGATAGTTCGGCGAATTCCAGTCGAACTTGCCTCCATCCACGATGACGCCGCCCAATGTCGTTCCATTTCCCAAAAGCCATTTCGTAGCTGAATGGATGACTATATCCGCCCCAAAATCTATCGGTCTGCAAAGATATGGCGTAGCGAAGGTGTTATCGATGATCAATGGGATATGAGCTTCATGAGCGATCTTTGCTACCGCTTCGATATCGAGGACCCGCAAACTCGGATTTCCTATCGTTTCAGCGAATATCGCCCTCGTTCTTGGCGTAATCGCCTTTTTAAAATTATCAGGGTCATCAGGAGAAACGAATTTCACTTTGATTCCGTATTTAGGAAGGGTGTTTTCGAACAGATTATACGTACCTCCATACAAGGTAGAGGCCGAAACGATTTCATCGCCTGCACCCGCAATGTTCAGGATTGACAGGGAAATGGCAGCCATTCCGCTTGCAGTTGCCAATCCGCCGATGCCGCCTTCCAATAAAGCCATTCTCTCCTCGAACACACTGACCGTGGGATTATGGAGCCTCGTATATATATATCCAGGCTCCTTTAAGCCGAATAAATCCGCTGCATGGTCGGTGTCTTTGAACAAGTATGCATTACTTTGATATATAGGAACCGAACGGGCTCCAGTCTCATCAGCCTTCAGGCCGCCATGAACACTCAATGTTTCGAAACGCAACTTTTTATCTGACATATGCTTTCTCCTCTTCTTCTATGGATTTAATTGAAAATTAAAGCAGCCTGGGAAATGTTCTTAACCTAAACAAAAAAACCACTTCCACAAGAAGAGGCTTTCATCCACACCTCATCTTCCAGAGTCAAAATACTCTGCTGGAATTAGCACCGTATATATATGTATACCGGTTGCCGGGCTTCGTCGGGCCAGTCCCTCCGCCACTCTTGATAAGAACTATTAAATTAAAACTTACTTTGCTTCATTCAAAATATATCATTTTACCATTATTCAGTCAATTAATTTTTAGAATATTCTTTGTTTTTCGTGCAAAGCGACAGCTAAAAAACCAATCCCCTTCCGATTGGTTTCTTAACTGATCTCCTTAAGCAAGCCATACAGATATGGTACGGATTGAAAGGCATATATTTTTGTATGCAGCTGTCCTCCCTTGAAAAGCAATAAACAAGGGACACTTTCGATTTCATACGATTGTGCCATCGTTTGGACATAGTTCATATTCATTTTGCCTGCCATCATTTCCGGGAATAATTGCAAAGATATCGTCAGCATCTTGGAGGCAACCTGACAGGTGCCGCATAAGGGCGTATATAAATATAAACAAAAGGTCTCTCCGTTTTCAATAGCAAGCTTGCACGCTTCTTCATTCCATTCCTGCATCACTTAGTCGTTCACCCTTTAACTTAAAAATTTCGTCTTAACTTTCATGTTGGCGGCTAAAAGCACAGTTGCGATATGATGCTCCGGCGAGCTTTCCACTTCTTTGTACATTTTATTAATGTACAGGTGGTTCGCCTCCGGCATTTCCCTTCGAAATTGCTTTCGCAGCTTTTCTCCTGACTCATCTGCGTCAAAAAGGAGATAAACATCACGGTCCAACAATTCATCCACCAATTCATCGAGCTTGGTTATTGAAATGGTCCCATTCGTACATCGTATTTCGACATCTTCATTTATAACGGAGGCAACCTTTTTTCTGTCGGAACTGCCTTCTACAATGATCACCTTATCGAATTCGCCGCATTCCATGTCATCACTCCATCTCACGAATTATGTGGACAACTGCCAGGTACAAAAGGAAAAAGAGAGCAGACCCTATTCAGGGGCCCCTCTCCTTCGTTTTACCCGTTAATTAAGCTCTCATATTCTTCCGCACTCATTAGTTCTTCAACATCACTGCTGTTTGTTGGTTCAACCACGATCATCCATGCTTTTTCGAAAGGAGATTCATTGACATATTCAGGGTTGTCACTTAATTCATCGTTCACTTCGACAACCTTGCCGCTGATCGGCGCATAAAGCTCGGAAACGGTCTTAACCGATTCAACACTTCCAAATGGCTCGTTGGCTTTAAGCTCGTCACCGATTTCAGGAAGCTCGACGAAAACGATGTCACCAAGCTCCGATTGGGCAAAAGCCGTTATCCCGATGCGCACTGTCCCATCTTCCGTTTTGACCCATTCATGTTCTTTCGTGTAACGAAGTTCTTTTGGTGTTGTTGTCATTATTATTCCCTCCATATGTACAGCTTGTATTTACTACTACATTATAAGATAGAAATATTGTTTACGTAAGGAATTAACCAAATTTTTGTATAATTTTAGTTCCAGACCTGTTCGAATTGCTCTTCTTTGAAGCCCACAGTCACTTTGGTACCATCCGTAACAATCGGCCTTTTCAGAAGCATTCCATCAGTCGCCAATATATCGAGCATTTCGGCTTCAGTAGCTTTTTTAAGCTTGTCCTTCAAGCCCAGCTCCCGATATTTTTGACCGCTAATATTGAAGAACTTCTTCAACTCTAACCCGCTCGTTTTATACAGTTGTTCGATTTCAGTTCGAGAAGGCGGATTTTCCGCTATATGGATCGCTTCATATTGCAGTTCATGATTATCCAACCACTTCTTCGCATTGCGGCATGTGCCGCATTTTGGGTACCAATATAATATTAAGCCCATCGTTTCACCACCTATCAATAGAATACCCGTTTTCACCAAGCAATACAACGAAATGACTTTCAATTCCCAACCCGTTTTGAACAAAGAAAATAAAGGGAAGCCCATTGCGGGCATTCCCTTTATTGAACCCATTCTTTTCACTTATAGTGCGTATTTCTCCATTTCAATTACCTTTACGGAAGCTTCACGTTTTTTCGCAATGACATTGATTGGGGTATGTCTAGTCAACTTGCGAAGCGAAGAAAGCATGATGCGAAGAGTATCACCAGTTTCTACGGCAATTAACGTTTCCTTTGCATGCTGTTCAAGTTCATTGAATGCTTCTTGAACGAAAATTTCAGTGTAAAGGACCTTTTGTTTGTTCTTTTCCAAGCCTGTAGCCGCAATCGCTTTTTCCGTACGTAATACGACCG
Source organism: Peribacillus muralis (assembly GCF_001439925.1). Lineage (GTDB taxonomy): Bacteria > Bacillota > Bacilli > Bacillales > DSM-1321 > Peribacillus > Peribacillus muralis. The sequence continues at coordinate 299,325 of NZ_LMBV01000002.1, read as the reverse complement.
ACTCTGCAGCATACGCAAGCGATGCGATGTCAGCAATGTTGGAGAGGATTTCTTGTTCTTGATCAAGATTTTTGCCGAATTTCTGTGCAGCAAGGCCAGCTGCCAAAATACCGATTTTCTTGGCATTTCTAACGAGCATTTTTTCTTGTGCCAAAGTCTCATCGCCAGGTTCTTCCGGCATCATCATCATTAATTCCTCTTGCAGTCCTTGAGCCTTTTGAAGAAGCGGCAATTCCCCTTTAAGAGCCTTTTTCAGGAATGTTCCCGGTACAAGTAGGCGATTGATTTCATTTGTACCTTCGAAGATCCGGTTAATGCGGGAATCACGATACGCTTTTTCAATTTCGTACTCCTGCATGAAGCCATAACCGCCGTGTAGCTGTACGCCTTCGTCCGTTACGTAATCCAATACTTCGGAAGCGAAGAATTTGTTCAATGAACATTCAATCGCATATTCTGCAACCGCAGCCGCCATTGATTTGCCATCTTTCACTTGCTCGTCCGTCAGCTTGCTTTGTCTTTGTTCATAAAGACCGACCGTACGGTAGACCGAGCTCTCCGCTGCATAAATCTTGGCAGCCATCGTTGCAAGCTTCTCCTTCGTCAAGTTAAAATCGGAAATCTTCGTTTTGAACTGTTGACGTTGATTCGTATAGGCAGCTGTAATTTCAAGAGCGCGTTTTGATCCGCCGACAGCACCCACACCTAATTTATAACGGCCAATATTCAAGATATTGAAAGCGATGACATGCCCTTTTCCGGCTACACCCAAAAGATTTTCAACCGGTACATGAACATCTTCCAGGATTAAAGTACGTGTAGATGAGCTTTTGATGCCCATTTTCTTCTCTTCGGCACCAGTGGACACACCCTTATATTCGCGCTCGACAATGAAGGCGGAGAATTGTTCGCCATCGATTTTTGCGTATACTACGAATACATCTGCAAAGCCTGCATTAGTAATCCACTGCTTCTCACCATTTAAAATATAGTGTGTGCCTTCAGCATTCAATTTCGCTGTCGTTTTCGCTCCTAAAGCATCCGATCCCGAGCTTGGCTCCGTTAAAGCATATGCGGCAATTTTCTCACCAGTTGCCAGTAAAGGCAGATATTTTTTCTTTTGATCTTCATTACCGAATAATACGATTGGCAAAGATCCGATTCCTACATGTGCACCATGCGTAATGCCGAAGCCACCTGAAAGAGCCATTTTTTCCGTAATTAACGCAGAACTGATTTTATCAAGCCCCAACCCGCTGTATTCCTCAGGAACGTCAGCACCCAGTAAACCAATTTGGCCTGCATCCTTCAGTAATTTTACCGAACGGTCGAATTCATGGTTTTCAATATGTTCAACTTGCGGCAAAATTTCATTCAAAACGAAATCTTCCGTAGTTTTGGCAATCATTTTGTGCTCATCTGAATAATCTTCAGGTGTAAACACTTGATCATACGTAATATCTTCTACTAAAAAAGCTCCACCTTTTATAAGGTTTTCTGTTGTTTGATTGGACATGTTATTTCCTCCTAAATGATTTATGATCATGGAACCCGCCGGAAGCATCTGAAAGCTTTCGGAAGGATGGAATTACGCTAATAATTCAAAGACTCCAGCAGCACCCATACCGCCGCCGATACACATTGTCACGACTCCGAATTGCTGGTTTCTGCGCTTCATTTCATGTAGAAGGCTTAATGTCAATTTGGCTCCCGAACAGCCAAGCGGATGTCCTAAGGCAATCGCTCCACCATTCACATTAACAATCTCTTCATTCAATCCCAGCTCACGAATGATCTGGATCGATTGAGAAGCGAAGGCTTCATTCAATTCAAATAAACCAATGTCGGATAGCTCAAGACCTGCTAGTTTCAAAGCTTTCGGAATGGCAGCGATCGGACCGATCCCCATTATTTCGGGCGGTACCCCTGCCACTGCAAAGGAACGGAATTTTCCAATCGGCTTCATCCCCAATGAAGAAGCCTTTTCCCCATCCATGACCATGACCGCGGCAGCTCCATCACTCGTTTGCGATGAATTCCCTGCAGTGACGGATCCCGTAACGGAGAATGCAGGTCTTAGTTTATTGAGAATTTCCGCTGTCGTTCCAGCACGGACACCCTCGTCCTGTGCAAATGTGAATGATTTTTCCTTTAATTTAAGATCAGGCCCAACTGAGCGAAGGGTTACATCAACCGGTACGATTTCATCGGTAAACTTTCCTTCGGCAATGGCCTTGGCCGCCCTTTGATGACTTCTTACGGCAAACGCATCTTGATCATTACGGGAAATGCCGTATTTTTTTGCAACGGCTTCAGCCGTGTGGCCCATTCCCATATAATATTCCGGGGCGGTCTCCGCAAGCTGCGCATTCGGACGTGTCACATGGCCCATCATCGGCACAAGACTCATCGACTCTGCACCGCCGGCAATGACTGTATCACTTTGGCCAAGCATGATTCTCTCCGCTCCATACGCAATGCTTTGAAGTCCGCTTGAACAATAACGATTGATGGTTATGGCCGGTACTGTGTAAGGCAATCCTGCCAACGCGCCAATGTTACGCGCCATGTTCAGACCTTGCTCGGCCTCGGGCATCGCACAACCGATGATCAAATCATCGATGTTCCCTTCATAATTCCCTGCACGTTTTAACGTTTCCTTTACAACCAGTGCCCCTAAATCATCAGGACGAACATTAGCAAGAGAACCTTTCTTCGCTCTTCCTACCGGAGTCCTTGCTCCAGCAACTATTACCGCTTCTTTCATGAGGATCCCCCTAACTCATTTTTAAGCTATTAATCCATTAAGCTTCTTTTTTGATTTCACCATCTATTTCAGTACTTCATCAATTACGGAGTGGTTTACCTTTAACGAGCATGTGCTGCATCCTTGCTTGGGATTTCGGAGTCGATATCAGTTTCAGGAACGCTTGTTTCTCAAGATTCAAGATATACTGTTCATCCACTTCCGTTCCATATGGAAGTTTGCCTCCGGAAAGGACGTATGCAAGCTCTTTTGCTATGACAAGATCATGTTCGGATAAGAATCCGGAAAGGCGCATCGATTCCGCCCCCAATAGAAGTGCGGCATATCCCGTTTCGCCCACGACCGGAATCTTCGTGCGGACTGGAGCGGTATACCCTTGTTCATGCATGGAAAGTACTGCCTGCTTTGCATCATAAAGCTGATGGTCCGCATTCACGCTGATTCCATCAGAAGAGTTTAGGAAATTGTTCCCCCGTGCCTCCTCAGCGGATGTCGAAACTTTTGCCATCGCGACCGTTTCAAAAACTTGGTTGGCCACTTTCTGCAAGTCAAAGTCGACGCCCTTTGGCATATTCTTCAATGTCTTCACGTAAAGCTCCTTCGTTCCGCCACCGCCTGGGATCAACCCGACACCAGCCTCGACAAGACCCATATATGTTTCTGTCGTTGCCTGGATGCGTGCAGCAGGAAGCGATACTTCGGCACCGCCGCCAAGAGTCATATTGAACGGAGCCACCACTACAGGAACGGCACTGTATTTAATTTTCAGCATGGCCTTCTGGAATTGGCTGATGACCATATCCAGTTCAAAAATATTGTCATCTTGGGCTTCCATCAGCATCATCGCAATATTGGCGCCGACACAGAAGTTTTTGCCTTGATTTCCGATTACCAAGCCTTTAAAATTCGCTTCCGCTTCATCGACTGCCGCATTGATCATTTGCATGATATCGAGACCGATTGCATTATTCGGGGATGTGAATTCCAGAAGAGCAACCCCATCGCCGATATCAATCAAGCTTGCACCGCTGTTTTTCTTGATTACGCCCTTTTGCTTCTTGATCGCTTTAAGATTGATCACTTTAGGGTTTTCGACAAGCTCTTTATATTCACCATTATCATAGTAATGCTTGATGCCATTTTCCTCTTTATAGAAAGACGTGAATCCCTTGGCAAGCATTTCCTTCACCCATTGTGGGACTGTTATGCCTTCAGCTTCCATGCGGGCTACCGACTTATCTACACCGATCGCATCCCATGTTTCAAAAGGACCCGTGGACCATCCGAAGCCCCATTTCATCGCTTGATCGATCGCCACGATATCATCGGCGATGTCGCCAAGCAGTTGCGCAGAGTACACAAGCGCAGGATTCAGCACGTTCCAAAGCAATTGGCCGGCACGGTCATCACTATAAACAAGCGCTTTCATTTTGTTTGCCAAGCCCTTGGCCTGTTTAGCAATTTCAGTGGAAGGCGTCTTTAGTTTCTTTCGTGCTTCATATTCAAGAGAGTCGGGATTCAATTCAAGGATTTCCTTGCCTTTTTTCAAGAAGAAGCCTTGACCCGACTTGCTTCCAAGCCATCCCTTTTCCAGCATTTCATTCATGAATGCAGGAATGTTGAAAACTTCTTTTTCTTCTCCATCCACTTGGTCATACACGTTTTTCGCAACATGTGAAAAAGTATCCAAGCCTACTACATCGAGTGTCCGGAAAGTCGCGCTAGTTGCTCTTCCGATTAACGGACCGGTTACTGAATCGACCTCGCCAACACTGTAGCCGCCTTTTTGCATTTCCCGAAGAGTGACCAGCAAGCCGTATGTGCCAATCCGGTTTGCGATGAAGTTTGGTGTATCCTTGGCTTCGACGACTCCTTTTCCGAGTACATTCTCGCCAAATTGTTTCATATATTCAAGCACTTCTGGAGAAGTTGCTTTAGTAGGTATGATTTCCAGCAATTTTAAGTAGCGTGGCGGATTGAAGAAATGGGTTCCAAGGAAATGTTTTTGGAAGTCCTCTGAACGTCCTTCTTTCATCGCCTCGATTGAAATTCCAGATGTATTCGATGAAATGATGCTTCCTGGTTTACGATGCTGATCAACCTTTGCAAAGACACTTTTCTTCACTTCCAGTTTCTCTACGACCACTTCGATAACCCAATCGACATCCTTCAAACGGCTTAAATCATCTTCGAGGTTTCCCGCCTCGATTAGCGCAAGATTACCCTTTGCCGATAACGGTGCCGGTTTTTGTTTTAAAAGCTTAGTAATCGCATTCTGGCTGATGCGGTTACGTACTTGTTTATGTTCTAGTGTTAAACCCTTTTTCTTTTCATCCTCAGTAAGTTCACGAGGTACAATATCCAATAATAAAGTCGGAATGCCGATGTTAGCAAGGTGTGCAGCGATCCCTGATCCCATAACTCCTGACCCTAGAACAGCAGCCTTTCGTATTTGTCGAACCAAGTTTATATCCCCCTTACGCAATGTATTGAATGAATGCTCATTCATTTTTAATCTAAAAAATTTTGAATATTTTTTCTTATTACTAATATAGAATATATTTGGAAATTCCGCAATGATTAAACAGGAAAAAAAATATTTTTTTACACAATTTCCTTTGTTTAATTCCCCTCGGTTCAGTAGAAAATAATCGGGCAGGAGGTGACTTATATAATGAAGCGTAAAGATAATCCTTCCAAAGCGGCTGTAAGTGCAGCAAGCGTCAAAGGCAATGCCGGCCCAGGCCGTGAACGTCAACATGGGATCAATAAAGTGAACAGCCAGAACAACCAATTCAAAAAATGAATGTTTTATTTGAGCAGCCGTCCCTTATCCGGGGCGGCTTTCTATTTCTTGAATAGTCCTTTTACCACGAAAGCGATATTGGCAGGTCTCTCCGCAAGGCGGCGCATGAAATATCCATACCAATCCGTACCATATGGAACATAGACCCTTACCTTGTATCCTTCTTTGACGAGTTCAATCTGCTTTTCATTACGGATGCCATATAACATCTGAAATTCAAATGAATCACCTGAGATTCCTTCGTCTTTCACCAGTTCCTTCGTATAATCGATGATTTTATCATCATGTGTGGCAACCGCTGTGTAATTTCCATTCAATACATGCTGCTTGATGATTTGCTTGAAATTATCATCGACAGCTTTTTTCTCGGCAAAAGCCACTTCCCCTGATTCTTTATAGGCTCCCTTAACAAGCCTTAAATTCGGATGAAGCTCATCCAGTTCAGCAATATCTTTTTCCGAGCGATACAGATAAGCCTGAATGACAGTCCCCACTTCATTATATTCAGCTCTTAAGGTTTTGAACACATCCAAAGTCGGCTGACAACGCGGAAAATCCTCCATATCAAGAGTCACAAACACCTGATGGACTTTAGCCTCTTCCAAAATCCTCCGCATATTATCCATGACGACCCGCTCCGACACATCCAAGCCCATCGAGGTCAACTTCAAGGAAAGCTGTGAATCGAGATTATTTCTGCCAATCATGCGAATCGCTTCTATACACTGATCTGCCATCTTCCTTGCTTCTTGTTCATCCTCAATGAATTCACCTAAATAATCAATGGTTACAGCAAGCCCCATCCTGTTTAAATCCGTAATGACCTTACACGCCATCTCCAAAGTCTCTCCGGCAACGAAACGGGATGCCCCAAACCGAAGTCCATATTTCTTCGCCGCCCTCGTCATGCCTTTATTCTTGGACAAAAATAAAAATAGATTCTTCAACATTTGCTCCATCTGCTTCCCCTCCAAATATTTTTTTGGAAAATAGATGCACAAGCTTATTTTATCATTTGATTAAATTTTCAGATCTTTACAAGCAGGAATATAATATGTCCGTTAGGGAAAATTAAAGGCGTTTAATGAACATTTAAAGGAGGCAGAATGATGGAACAGCAAAATTCTTTTAACAGCCAACAACAGTCCACAGGCTTCATGAAGCAGCCGCCGGAAATGGTATCGGTAAAAGACAGCTTATACTTGAGCGATATGCTTTCATGGAATCTCAATGCAATCAAAAAAGCTCATTTTTTTGCCACGCAATGTAAAGATCCGCAAATCATCGACGCATTAAATCGCTGCGGCCTCATGCATCAGCGTCATTACGATACGATCTTGAATCACTTGGACCCAAACCAAACTCAGAGTCAACAACAATTCCAATAAAGGAGGGTTCTTGATGCCCAATCAAAACAAAATCCAAAATCCAGAAACTCCCGTGGCAAAAACCCCGCAAATGAACGATAGGGACTTTATAAATGATATGCTCACTACGGAAAAATACTTCTGTAACTCCTTATCGGTTGCCTTGCACGAAATGAGTAACCAAGCGTTATACCAGGACATTTTCTCCATTTCAAAAGAAAACCAGGAAATGCAGCGCGAGCTCTATAACCTAATGTTCGAAAAAGGCTGGTACGGATTAGAAAAAGCGCAAACTGACAGCTTAAGCCAATCCTATCAGCAATTCTCAGGATATAAAAGCCAATTCCCATACGGCTCCAACATTCAATAAACACCCTTGCAGGAGCTGGTCTCAGCTCCTTTTGCCTTTTTACAAACAAAGCCTTCCCTAACTTTGTCCATGTTTTGAGGCAATTCCGAAACTTACGAGTAAAACCGCCAAACTCACGAATAAACTCCTCGATTTCACGAATAAAACCGCCAAACTCACGAATAAACTCCTCGATTTCACGAATAAAACCACTAAACTCACGAATAAACGTCCGGAGCTCGTAAATAAAGCAACATTTGGTGGCGCATACGCTCTAATTTCGTCCAGGATGCTTGTAATTCATACCGATAACGCCAAAAACTAGTGGCAATTCCCAAATTTGCGAGTAAAACCGCCAAACTCACGAATAAACGTTTTGGACCTCGTAAATAAAGCAACATTCGGTGGCGCATACGCTCCAATTTCGTTCAAAATGCTTTCGGTTCATACTGATAACGCCAATAATTAGCGGCAAATCCCAAATTTGCGAGTAAAACCGCCAAACTCACGAATAAACTCCCTGATTTCACGAATAAACGTTCCGGAGCTCGTAAATAAAGCAACATTCGGTGGCGCACACGATCCAAATTCGTTCAATATGCTTGCAATTCAAATCGATCATGCCAAAAATTAGCGGCAATTCCGCTTGTATAAGTTATGAGTCTCCTCACTTTTTTAGCCATAGAAAAACACCCTTCAATAAAAAGGGTGCGTGTGTTTAGATATCGGTTGAAAACATGTACTTCTTATAGTGATATCGAATGCTGAATATCAAGCCCATGGCCATCATGTTACCCATTAGCGAGCTTCCCCCGTAGCTGATGAATGGAAGCGGGATGCCTGTAATCGGCAATAGGCCAACTGTCATGCCGATGTTTTGGAAGACGTGAAACGTCAGCATGCTTATGACACCAACACAAATATATGTATAGAAGTTATTTTTCGTATCCATTCCCGTTTTAGTGATGTGATATATCAATAGGAAAAACAGGGAAATGATGATGCTTGACCCGATGAAACCAAATTCTTCACCGATGATACTGAAAATGAAATCGGAATGGCTCTCGGGCAAATATACTTCCCGCGAGCCTACGCCCTTACCAGTAGTCTGGCCCGAGCCGATGGCCAATAAGGACTTCGTTAATTGAAACCCTTCCGCGCTTGAATAATTATATGGATCGAGCCAAGAGTAAATCCGGCCAAACTGATACGTTTTTACCTTTAAGTATTTTTCCAGGATCTCCGGCTTCCAAAGAACAAAGTAGAGGATCGTGGAGGCGACGACAAGTCCTCCAGACACGATAGGCAATAGGATTTTCCAGGATATCCCTGATATGAAAATCATGCCGAGCATGATGGACATGATGACAAGTCCTGTACCCAAATCGGGCTGTTGCATGATTAACATGAGCGGCGCGCCCGTCACAATGCCGATTTTAATGAGCAGCCATAAGTCCGTTTGAATGGTTTTCAAGGTGTTCTTCAGATGATGGTTCGAGATGACATTCGCCAAGGCTAAAATCAGGAAAACCTTCATGAATTCCGAGGGCTGAATCGAACCGAGTCCTGGAATGATGAACCAGCTTTTTGCACCATTTCGTTCTGGGACGATGCTTTCTGGCATGATGATCAGCAAAAACAGTAAAAACAATCCAAATCCATAAGCATACCAGGATATTTTTTTTAACTGATCTGAATCAAGCGTGATAAAACCTAAGACGATTCCAATTCCTACTATATACCAAAAAATTTGTTTAATTAAGAAGTTTTCCGTGTACTGTCCAGTCGTTTGGGCACTGTAGATCGCTAAGCAGCTTCCAACGCATAATAACAGCAATATCGTGACCAAAGAAAAATCGATACGAGATGAAAATTTATTCTGTTCTTCCATACTTAACTCTCCCTTAAAAAGGCTCCTGCTCATACTTCTTCAAATACACTTATTCATTATACTTTAAACTAATAAAATCACAACTATATCGAAGAATAGATTTCAGGCTCAAATCAAGTAATCCGCACGGAGCCTATCAGCTGGGGAAATTAAGATTGCATGACCTTCGACTTTCTTCGTTTCAGGAACCTGCTCACCAATCCATGGTTTGGGGAAAAGAGAAAGGTCAACCCGAATAATATAGCGGCCGATCCCACCATGCAGCCGGATATGGACGCATCCATTATGGTAGCTGAATAGTAGCCCGTGACGGAGCTTAACACTCCGACCACGATACTGACCACAATCATTCCGCTTAAACGATCTGACAAAAGATATGCCGTCGCCGCAGGGATGATGAGCATACCCACCACTAAAATCGAACCTACACTATCAAATGAAGCTACGGTGGTCAATGAAATGAGGCTCATCAATAAGTAATGAAACAATAAGACAGGAATCCCCATTGCAGCCGCAAGTGCCGGGTCGAAGGAGACAAGCTTAAACTGTTTGAAGAAAAGGAAAAGCAGGAAGAGGTTCAGGATGAAGCAAGCTCCGACTATCCAAACGGCCTTTGGACCGGCCTCGATTCCGCCAATTGTCATCGTGTTCCAGGGAGTATAAGCAATTTCGCCATAAAGGACATGCTCCAAATCAAAGTCTATTTGTTGTGTATACAAGCTCACCAGCACGATTCCCGTTGCAAAAAGGGAGGTGAAGACGATGCCGATTGCAGCGTCGGATTGAACGCCGGACGATTGGAAAAGCTGGATCAGGAATACTGTAAGCAACCCTAGCGCCGCTGCCCCTATCAGCATGGGGACCGAGTCACGGGTCCCGGTTATTAAAAAGGCCAAGACGATACCAGGTAACACGGAATGACTGATGGCATCCCCTATTAATGTCATTTTCCTCACGATCAAAAAACAACCTAGAACGCTGCAGGAACTCGCTACCAATGCTCCGACTAACATAATCCAAAAATCATTCATGATGTATGTCTCCCTTTCCTTTTATCCTGTTCGAGGGAATAATTCTTTTTCAAAGATACCCTTCTCCACACAGATGAAAGCACTCCACGTTTAGGTGCAAAAAGCATGGAAAAGAAAAACCATACTGTCGCCGATAAAACGATCAGCGGTCCTGTTGGCAAATCATTCACGGACGTACTGATCAATGTACCTGACACACCACTCAGCATTCCGAATATACCGGACAGGATGACCATGACATGCAGCCGTTCTGTCCAGTATCTCGCAGAAACCGCAGGCGTGATCAGTAGAGATGCCATCAATACGACACCGACGGCTTGAATACCGATTACGACAGCTGCCACGATCAGCATCATGATGAAATAATCGAGGATGCCGACCGGAAGTCCCATCCCCTTGGCAAAACCCGGGTCAAAGGAAAGCAACTTGAATTCTTTGAAAAATAATGTACAAGTGAAAATGAGTACAAAGGAAACCGTCATCATCATATATACATCCGACATGACCATTGACGCCGTCTGCCCGAATAGAAACGTATCCAGGCCACTCTGGTTTCCATATTCACTTTGCTGGATTTGCGTAAGCATGACGATTCCGAAACCAAAGAAGGAAGATAAAACAATTCCCAAGGCCGCATCCTGCTTGATCTTACTGTATCTCGTGAGCACGCTGATCAAGAATACAGCCACTAAACCTGCCAGCGCCGCTCCAATTAGAAAGAAGGAAGTGGACTTCACCCCGGTTAAGATAAAAGCGACGCAAATTCCCGGTAACGCTGCATGCGCGAGCGTGTCGCCAAGCAAGGACTGCTTTCTGAGGTAGGCAAAACTGCCGATGACCCCACTGCTTAATCCGAGGAACATCGTCCCGAGCAAGATCCACCTTGTATTTGGGTCTGAAATGATATCCAGTATATTCATCGTGTACACCTCATTTTAATAAAAGGCCGGACTTCGTGTCTGATAATATCGCCAAGCGGCCTCCGTAGGTTTCCTGCAAGTATTCAGGAATGAATACTTCTTCTGTCGGACCTATTTTCATGACCTTTTTGTTCAGTAGCATCGTCCAGTCGAAATATTCCTTAACGGTCGATAAATCATGGTGCACAACAAGAACGGTCTTGCCTTTTTCCTTCAGTTCCATCAGCAATTGGATGATCGCCTTCTCGGTTGCTGCATCCACGCCAACGAACGGTTCATCCATAAAATATATATCCGCTTCCTGGGCCAATGCACGAGCCAGGAAAATCCGTTGCTGCTGTCCGCCCGATAGCTGACTGATCTGGCGATTCGCGTAATCCACCATCCCCACCTTATCCAAGCATTCCATCGCCTTCAGCCTTTCAGCCTTGCCCGGTCGCTTCAGCCAGCCAAGGTGGCCGTATCTGCCCATCATCACGACATCGAGCGCGTTGGTTGGAAAATCCCAATCCACCGATTCCCGCTGCGGCACATAGCCGATGCTCTTCCTCATCGATTTATACGTAGATCCCTTTATTGTGATTTCCCCCGATATCTTCGGAATCAATTCGAGTATGCCTTTTATCAAGGTCGACTTCCCTGCTCCATTGGGGCCTATGATACCGATTAAGTTCCCTTCCGGCACCTCGAATGAGACTTCTTCGACAACCGGTTTCTTATGATATGCAATCGTTAAATTCTCGACCTTCAAAGCCACTTCCATTTGTTCTCCCCCTTATTTCAAAGCATGGACGATCGTGTCTGTATTATGACGGACCATCCCGATATATGTTCCTTCCTCAGTCCCTTTTTCCCCCATCGCATCAGAGAATAATTCACCGCCGATTTTCACCTCGTGCCCCTGCTTCCCAGCTCCTTGAATGACAGCCTCGATAGCCTTTTTCGGCACGCTCGACTCTATGAAAATCGCTTTTATTTTGTTTTCCACAAGATATTTCCGCATATCCGTCACATCTTTTGATCCATATTCCGATAATGTATTGACCCCTTGAAGCCCTCTAACATCCAAGCCATATGACTCGCCGTAGTAACCGAACGCATCATGTGCTGTAACGAGCACCCGTTGGTCTTCCGGGATTTTGTTTATTTCAGCTTGAACATATTGATCAAGTTCCTTCAACTGCAACACATACTCTTCGTAATTATGAAGAAATTCCGCTTCATGATCTGGATCATTCGCGACTAGCTCCATCTTCACTGACTCCGCCGCAACGATCCAGAGCTTTACATCGAACCATACGTGCGGATCATGTTCCTTTGCACTCACTTTACGAAGTTGTTCCTCCTTGAAATCCTCCGTTACGGCAATGGTCGGTTTATCCTTGCCCATCATCTCAAAGATATCCGTCATTTTCCCTTCAAGATGCATACCGTTATAAAAAATCATATCAGCCGAATCCAGTGTCTTCACATCGCCCTGCGTCGCTTTATATAGATGAGGGTCGACTCCAGGTCCCATTAAACTGGTAACCTCGACATGTTTACCGCCGATATTCTCAACCAAATCCCCAATCATTCCCGTTGTTGCAACGACATTCAGCTTGCCGTTATCCTTTTCGGCCGCATCATTGCCGCATCCCGTTAAAATCAGCAATGCAGCAAGCACTCCCCCAATGGATTTTAGAAAACCCATCCCTATCCCCTCCTTTTTCATCTCTCTAACCAATTGTATTTTTTACATTGTCGTACATGCTAAAAAGTTTCCTCTACACAACTTATTTTATACTATACACAATCTTTTAAAAGAAGTGCAACTTTTTTTCTAACAATTGAAAAAACACACAGCAAAAAAAACTGTCCGAAAACCCCTACTACAGAGCTTTCGGACAGTTAGTTATTTCTATTGTTTGTAAAAAAAAAACGTAACGATGATGTTCTATTTATATTGTGGAGTAGTTATGGTGAATATAAACTATCGGAGTTTTTTCACGAGTAAACGCGGAGAAGTACCGGTCATTTTTCCGGCTTCAAAGATATTGCCAAGTAAGCCAATCCCAATTCGATACCGCAAAGTGCGATCAGGCAGATTAAAGTTTGGACCATCATGTTTTCCCCCTCAATTAAGACTTACACCAATCTTAAAGGATGAAACCCATACCAGAACAAGAACCATTCCGTAAAAATTTCCAGTAGCCTTCGTCCGCTTCCTTGCTCTGAAACTGGTTTCATACGGTACAATATAAAAAAAAGAAAAACGGTGAATCTCATGACAAATATTAAAGAAATTGCCCAATTTGCGGGTGTCTCCGTCTCTACTGTGTCTCGTGTATTGAATAATCATCCGTATGTAAGCCCTGATAAAAGAGAAAGCGTCTTACAAGCCATCGACCGCTTGAATTATTCTAGAAATATCAATGCCATTCATCTTTCGAAGGGCAAAACGAATCTTCTCGGCATTATCATTCCGTTCACCAATCATCCCTATTACGGGGCAATCGTGCACGGAATAACGAAGCAGGCTAACGCAATAGGCTGCCATATCGTCATCTTTGAAACCCATTATGAAAGAGAAAAAGAGATCCAGGCTTTGAATATGCTGCAAATGAAGCAACTTGATGGCATTATCGTTTGCTCACGGATTTCGGAAATGAAAGTCCTCTTGAATTATCAAACATACGGCCCGATTATCTTATGTGAGGATACAGCTCAGGCTGAATTATCATCCATCAGCATCGACCATTATGCCGCTTTTTCCTGTGCACTTGAATACGTGATCGCCAAAGGATATAAGAAGATTGGGTACAGCCTCGGCCGTAAAAAAAGCAGAAACAGTTTTCTTCGAGCCAAGGCCTTCAACGACATCATGAAAAAACATCAGCTTATAAACAATCCAGAATGGCTATTCGAGGGCAGTTACCATATTAAGGACGGTGTCACTTTGTTTCAGGAATGGAATTCACTGCAAAACAAACCGGAGGCAATCATCATCACAAATGATGACACGGCTGCCGGCTTCATCCTTACCGCCAATAAATGCGGCATAAAAGTGCCTGAAGATGTAGCCATCTTAGGCTTCAATAATGATAGCCTCAGTGAACTACTCGATATCTCGACGATTTCCTTGCCGCTGGAGTGGATTGGAAAAATGGCAGTCGAGCTATTTGAGAAACCTGAAGTCATCAAGCATGTGAAGCTGGACTACACCCTTATTAAAAGAAAGAGTGTTTAATGCTGTAGTAGGAAAAAACCACCACCTAAATTAACCATTGCTATATCTTTGAGATTATTTTATAATTTCGATATAGTAAAGTTTACTCATTCACTAGCATTCTATTAACATGCTTGAGTAAAAAAAAAAATCGTACGGCGCCTTCTAATAGAGACGCAACGATTCATTCAAATTGAATACTTCCTCATTTACCGATGAGTTAGAGGCTGCAGCTTACAAAAGTATTACGGACGAGATTCTGGAAAATTTACGACTCCGTTAGAAAGGGTAAGTTGCCGAAGTTAGGGTATATTCCAAGTATATTCTCGCTGGCGGTGTTGCCGAACAGGAACATCACTGTCACGTTTTTTTCTAAAAGCGTGGGGAGCTATCTTCGGAAGGATAAACGGGTTTATTATAAACAGCCGTCGATCTTTTTCGACTGCTGTTTTTTTGTTTTTTCCGTATCCTTCCAATTAAAAAGGAGTGTAACATCAATTGGCAAACTCACAAACAACTTCAAGTCCTACTGAATTGAAAAGGACCCTGAAAGCGCGGCACTTAATGATGATTTCATTAGGTGGAACGATTGGAACAGGTTTATTTTTAGCAAGCGGCGGTGCCATCCACTCGGCTGGTCCCGGCGGTGCCCTGGTGGCGTATGCCGTCATCGGCGTCATGGTTTATTACTTAATGACAAGTCTCGCAGAAATGGCAGCATTCATGCCAGTGGCCGGTTCGTTCCGTGTCTATGCATCCAAGTTCGTCGATCCATCCTTCGGTTTTGCCATCGGATGGAACTACTGGTATAACTGGGCAATCACCATTGCCGCCGAGTTGGCAGCCGTTGTCTTGATCATGAAATTCTGGTTTCCTGATACACCATCCTTCATTTGGAGCGCCATTGCACTAATCACAATGTTCCTTATCAATTACATGTCGGTTAAAGGTTTTGGCGAAGCAGAATTCTGGTTTGCGATGATCAAGGTCGTGACAGTGGTAATTTTCCTAATCACAGGTGTTCTGATCATTCTTGGAATCATGGGTGGGAAGGATCCAATCGGTTTTTCCAACTTCACGATGGGAGAAGGTCCCTTCAACGGAGGCTTCTTTACGATTCTAGGCGTATTCATGGCCGCCGGTTTTTCATTCCAAGGAACGGAATTGCTTGGAGTGACGGCCGGTGAAAGCGAAGACCCGGAAAAAAATATCCCAAAAGCGATCAGGTCGGTTTTCTGGCGCATTATCTTATTCTACATTCTTGCCATTTTTGTAATTGGCATGATCATTCCGTTTACGGATTCACGTCTGCTGAGTGAGGATGTTGCCGTCAGTCCTTTCACGCTTGTATTCGAGCGTGCCGGTCTAGCCTTTGCCGCCTCCATCATGAACGCCATTATTTTGTCATCAGTGCTCTCTGCCGGTAACTCTGGCATGTATGCCTCAACCCGTATGCTCTGGGACTTGGCACGTGATGGGAAAGCGCCGAAGTTCCTTGGCAAGTTGGATAAACGTGGAGTTCCGGTAAACGCACTTATCGTCACTGCTTTGGTTGGCTGTCTTGCATTCCTCGCTTCATTTTTCGGGGATGGCGTCGTGTATATCTGGTTATTGAATGCTTCTGGTATGGCCGGCTTCGTCACATGGGTCGGGATTGCGATCGCCCACTATCGGTTCCGCAAAGCCTATACCGCTCAAGGGCTTGACTTGAATGCACTGCCATACAGGGCCAAGGGCTTCCCATTCGGCCCCATCTTCGCACTTGTCCTATGCATCATCATTATCATTGGCCAAGGCTACCAAGCTTTCTCAAGCGACGGGATCGACTGGAATTCGATGTTCGTGTCCTACATCGGCTTGATTTTATTCTTCGTCCTATGGTTCGGGTATAAATGGAAGCATAAAACGAAAATCATTCCGCTTGAAGAATGTGATCTTAAAACGAAATAATTCACAAAAAGGACCTAGTCTCCTCCAGTTAAGGAGACTAGGTCCTTTCATCATTTATGATCAGGGTAATCACCGATGAGCCTTCTCGCGCCTAACCGTGAATGGACCTCCAAGGACCATCCATTACTCTAAGTATGAAAGCAGGTATCTCATCAATATCTTATATTATTCAACGATCCCCGTTTGAACCAATTCAATATCCAAATTCACATCAATGGGCATATGAGGATACTCCTTCTCCCAATGCTTTCGGTTGAAGTTTCTAGTTTTACTTTTAGCGAAATCTCCCAGGGCAATCGGATCTATATTGTTTTCCTGAAACATGGTCACCATCTCATCCAACTTTTTACCGAGGATGCGTTCCGCTTTAGCCTCTATTTTGTTCACGTCGACCGGTTTACTTAAGTCATACCCTTGAACTTCGAGCAGACTCGCTTTTATTTTCACATCAATCCTGACCTTGGGGTCTTGATTTGCTGAGGTTATATCATAATGTACACGTGATTTGATGTTACTGATATCTGTAGAATTCTTATCACTCCATTTAATTTCATAACTCCCAAGTTTAAAATTTTCATTAAGCACTTTGTATAAAAAGCCATCCTCATAAGGTATATATTTATCAATATACTTGTCCTTTTTAAACAAAGCGATTCCTTTTATCCGTATACGTCCATCCGCTACCTCCATTAAAGGCAGAGTCGGATCGATTCCTTTACCATGACAAGCATATAAGTACGTATGCAAATCGACCTGAGGCAAATTAGTCCTAATATTTTGTTTAATCAACTCATTGACTTGAACCCCTGGGGTCTTGATTAACTTCGTCTCCATTTTAACAAGATCCTCCGCTTTTCCATGAACGATTGCTAAATACAGATCCCTTCCGACGATTGGATCACGCCGGTATGTATCTACGTAATCATTCAGCCCTTTACGCGCCAATATATCACCATAGAAAATGACAGTAAGTCGCCCGCCGACAACAGGAAATGGTGTTTCTGCATTTTCCTGCTGTCGAGCGGCCTTAACATCATGGGAGACCGCTTCATATACTTCTTTTTTAATATTTCCTTCTTTTCCTGGCTGAGGAACGCTGACAACGACCGTACCTTTGATTTTATTGTCACCGACATCATCATAACCAACGATTTCCGCAATTAAAATATCTTCTAAAATTTGTTTTTCCACACCGCACGCTGTCAAAAAGAAGCAGCCTAATGCAATCAAAAGCATTTTGACTTTCATGGTTTATGACTCCTTACTTTATAGACAATCGACTGCCAAATGAATATGAAGGGAATGTATAAAAAAATGATAAAAAAGCCTATCCGGGAAACAAGCGTATTGAACCAATAGATCTCATTGTGGGTATCCAAGAGAAGACCAGACACTAATATGACAGATAAGATGAACACAACCATCTTTTTTTGCTTCACTCCAAATACTCTTTTCATTGTTCTGCTTGCCGCCCAGACCCCTAGGCATATATTTGGTAACACCTTGAACAGCCATAAGGTGATACCTACATATTCGAACCTTTCAACGAATGGGAGATCGACAACTTTCCAAAATGTCAAAGTTGCCCATATCAAGCCTTTCAGCTGTTCTTGATGATAATAGGCTGTTGATACTATCATCGAAACTAAATAGATCGACATTGTAAAAAGGACACCGAACTGTGCCCATTTTTGAGAAAGTTCACGCTTTTTTATGAACGGATAATAAATCAGCAGCAATTCAAAACCAACATAATTCAAAGTCATTTTCTTACAAGCCACCATAATCTCCAAAAAGGAATGATCAAGTACAGGACCTAAATTTCCAAAGTGAGCGTGCTTCAATGGAAAAAAAATCAAAAGGAATAATGGCGCCACAATGACAAGTCCGATCAAGCTAAAACCGGTAAGCACCCTAAACCCTCCCGTAACAAAGCTATACACGAGAACGAGAATGATGGTCAGCAGCATCAGGACGTTGATCCCAGGGAACATCCAAACCTGAATGACTTCTATATAAGTCCTGATTATAGTGATGGAAATAATGATAAAGTAGAGTATGAATAGAATGTTGAAAGTATTTCCTATCCATTTACCAAACAAATCTTGATGGATGGCGACCAAATCAAACGTATTTGGACCCCGGCCTAAAAGCTTGTAGCACATCCAAATAAAAGCATTTATGATTAATCCTGAAATTATGACTGATATCCAAGCGTCATGCCCGGCCTCTTTCGCTATGACCTGTTCAAATCCTAAAATCCCCACTCCGATCTGCATGCCAGGCATGAGGAAAAAAACAAAAAATGCTGATATTTGTTTCGTTTCATTTGGCTTTACTTCCATACCTTTTCACCGCTTTCTTCGCCTTATTCATCGATATCACTTTGGGTGTTTTGAGTTTCTGCCTTTTTCTTTATCCGTATAGGATTTTCCGTTCGCAAAAACCTTGGCCGTTTTATTTGCTTTGAAAAAGGCAGGCGAATTAAGCTATCTTTAAAGTCATCAAATCGCATCGGGTAAAGCGGCTCCATATATGGGCTTCCGAGTGACTTCAACTTCAATAAATGACATAAAATGAATGCACTGCATAAAGCTAATCCAAACAAACCGTATAATTGGGCCGCCAGCAGAAAAGGGAAACGGATCAGGCGAATCGTATTACTGATTTGGTAAATCGGCATCGTAAAAGAGGCAAGAGCTGCCAGGGCAACGAGCATTAACAAGACATTGCTGACAAACCCCGCTTCCACTGCAGCCGTACCAATGACGATACCGCCTACAATACCGATGGTGGAGCCAACCTTGGCAGGAAGCCTGACTGCAGCTTCCCTCAGAAGTTCAATCGTTCCTTCAAGCACGATCGCCTCCAAAATCGGCGGAAAAGGGATCACTCCCCTTGATGATATTAATAAAGGCAAAAGATTGGTCGGGATCACCTGATAATGATAGGTAATCACGGCAACATACAGTGGCGATGAGAAAATGGAAAATAAAACGGCGAAAAGACGGATCAACCGAAACGATGTACCAAGGTTCCAAATTTGAAAATAATCTTCAAATGATGAAAAGAACGAAATGATGGTGTTGGGACCTACCAATGCATGAGGCGATCCATCAAGCATGATCCCTATTTTCCCTTCAGATAATACCGAAGCCAGGTGATCAGGCCGCTCTGTATCAATCAACTGTGGAAACATCGAATTACGATTATCCGTGATCATCTGTCCCACAAACGAAATATCGACGATCGTGTCATATTCTATATCACCGATTCTTTGCGTGACTGTATCAACAATCTGTTGATTAACGATGCCATCTATATAGAGCACGACTAACCTTGTTTGCGAGATGCTCCCTACCCGGAATTCCTTCGCCTGCAAATCAGGGATAGGTAACCGATTGCGGATCAGGTTCAAATTCGTATCAAGCGATTCAACAAAGGCTTCCTTGGGACCTGCGACCGTATATTCAGACTCGGGTATGGAGGTTTTCCTTTTCACATCTAGAGCACATGGTATCAGCAAGCAAGTTTCATCACCTGTTTTGTACTGAATCATGATTGACCCTGACAATATTAACCTTTGAATGACCTTAATATCCTTTGTCTCTTTTATATCTTCCATCGTGATGTCGCCTTTTAATTGTTGAAGTGGCTTTTTTTGATGAGTAGAGAGGACAGCCAATACTTGTTCATGAACCTGTTGAGCATTAACTAATGAATTAAAGTAGGAAATGGTATAGCCATCTTCATCCGGGAATTGAAAGGTGAGGAAGTCCTTGGATGCTTCGAACTTTTTAAACAAATCCTGAAAATCATTAGACGTACATTGAGAAGCTGCTGCGTCCTTTCCCTTCATGCCCTTAAAAAATCTCACTATACTCACCTGCCACCTAGTATTAAGTTCACCCAATTATTGTAACCACTCTCTTTAATGTTACTCACGACTAACCGCTACTGAAAAAGCTGCTTGATTAAGAAAAAGGCCTAACTGGATAACATGCTTTAAGAAGCATGAAGTCCCAGATAGGCCATTGTGTATGACTTATATTACCTTGAGCTTGGGAAAATTCGAGTTACAAGCTCACGGAATTCATCAGCGAATCCTGCAACAGGTTTTCCATTTTGAATGTCATTCGCATACCCATCCATTCTTTGAACAAAGTCTGGATTCGTCGACACATAAACCTTATCGACTGATGAATCGGCTCCTCTTACGGCATCTGCCACTTTGTCCTTCAGGTCATTCGAGATGTCTTTAGCTCCGCCGTCATTCAGTACAGCCGCTACATAGGCATGATGATCCGTCACAATGACCCTGGCGCTCTTTACGTCCTTCAGCGCCTCGACGCGATTGGAGATATCATCGGATACCCTCATATCGTTTACATCATTAACATTATTATTATTTTGCATGTTATTCACATTTTGCCTAGTGTCGCTAACATTCATCGGATTTTGATAATTATTATCGTTCGTACGATTCATGCCAAGATTCTCATTGGCTCCTTCTTTATCATTGGTATTACAACCCGTTATCACCAATGCCACCATCGCACTTGATATTATCGCTTTATAATTCATCCTTACACCCCTCTCGAAAAAGTTTAACGTTACTATTTGCAAGGAGGGGCTAAATTATGCAGAAAAACTGACTGATGGAGAGTGTTAATTTAAATTAAACCGTTTCATTGCACTGCAGGCGCTCCCTTTCCGCGGGCGGTCTTTGAGCCTCCTCGGCTTTCAGCCTGCGGGGTCTCACGTAGACACGCATTTCCCGCAGGAGTGTCGCCGCCTTCCGTTTCATTCCACTTTGTATTGATACGTAGATAGAACTCTCATGCCTACAGTATGGGAGGATTAGGCTTATATCTTTTCAGTCCCCTTTGCGTGAAAAATGAAGATAGACTTCCATTGCCCATAGTTTTGGAGGATTTGTACTTAGTCCGTTCCAATACACTTTGAATTAGTTATATTAACCTATTCCCTTAAATTGGAACAAAAAAAGACACCGTCTGCAAAATACAGACAGCATCTCCTTTAAGTTGCTTTTCCCATTCTTTCTTCCACTCGTGAAAGTGATAAAGGGTTACCCATCACTTCTTTTTCGAATGCTGAGCTTATCGCCTTTTATCGTATACCATATATTCTTGAATGGTTCCGGTGTTTGTTTTGCGGCATCGACTGTATATTGGACAGCCTCTTTTTTATACTGAACATCTTCAGTGATTTCCTTTTGTGTCATGGAGAGTTGGTCCGTCTCGGATTTGATTTGATCCGTTTTTGCTTGAATGCGCGTTACCGTTTCATTCACATTTTCGATTGTCGGCTTCGAATCCTTGAAGGTTTTGAAAGCAAAAAAAGCTAAATAAATAAGGGCTCCGATAAAGAGGGCAAGACTGATATAAACAATGACCACCTATGATTCCTCCTTCTTACTTTTATCTCTACTATACCCTTAATCCTAGGCAGAAAACGATTTACGATGTATTTTCTTGTATGCCTGGTCATATTATGAAAAGAAAAAGGAGGAATGGACATGAATCAGATGCCGCTACTAAAAGCCTGCCTTAAAGCTGGGGTGGACTTCATTAGACATATAACCATCCAGCAGGCTGCCGCAATAGCAGGAATCATCTTTTTGATCATTCATCCAGAAATTTTAAGTCCGATTTGGATAACCCTTGCAGCCTCCGTCCTCGTATTGATCCTGCTTTGACGCATGTTCATAAACACCGCTATCAGGAAAAATCCCACTGGCTGCCGTAAGCAACATAACGACCTTCAGCCAGTTAAAAGCTTAGGAGCCAAAAGATAACCACGCAAAAAAGTTTAATCAAACGATTGATTAAACAGAAATTTGCCTTACATAGCAGCTTTCCCCCCAACCATTCCCCATTTAAAAGTTCGTAAAAGTGAATTCTTACGAACGTCCATTTTGAATTTTGTTTAAAATAAATCCCAATTCCGTCATTCGTATACTTTGAAATTATTTTCATACCCCTCCCCTTTTTCCTACAATATTCTCAGATGAGATTAAGACGGATATACCACTAATAGATACAATATAGGTATCAAAAACAAATGGTGTTAACAATTTTATAAAAAATGCAGGCTAAATGAACCATTCCCCAATTAAATATATTATCCTATTTTGTCGATATACGCTGGCAGCTTCCGTACTGCGTTGAATTTCCCCAAATAGTAAATGGAAAATTATAAAAATTGTGTATAATGAAGCTATATTATGTATTTTCAAGGAGGAATCTTATTCATGGATCCGCTTATTCAACAGTTCAGGGATTTGCCCACAACGGCCATTTCGGATGTTATGGGGGGGATGAGCAATCTCGATTCAGCAATTAAGCCTTTGGATGAAGGATACCGTTTTGCTGGACGGGCTTTGACGGTACGGGTGCCTGTCGGGGATAATTCGGCCGTTTTAAAGGCGATCGGAGAGGCAAACCCTGGAGATATTATAGTCGTTGATTGCAAAGGGGATACATACCGGGCGATCGCGGGAGACTTTGTTGTCGGCATGATGCAGACGATGGAAATTGGTGCGCTTGTAGTGGATGGGGTCATTCGTGATCTTAAGGCGATTAAAGACCTGAAGTTCCCTGTATTCTGTAAAGGGAGTACCGTTGCCTCAAGTGGCAAGGCAGGGGTTGGAGAAACGAATGTCCCGATTTCCTGTGGCGGGGTTTCTGTATTTCCTGGTGATATCATCGTTGGGGATGTAGACGGGGTCGTGGTCGTTCCCCAAGCCAGGGGAAAAGAAATCCTCTTACAGGCAGAAGATAAAATCATAAAGGATGAACAACGGGCCGAAAAGTATGCAGGCAAGCCTGAAGAAATAAGAAAGTATATAGCGATGATGAGTAATAAAGCATGATATCGACATAAAAAAACAGGCAGGATGCGATGGCTTCCTGCCTGTTTTTTGTACTGCTTTATTTATCGGTTACGGGTTCTTTTGATTCATCTGGTTCATATGTGTAATCATAATCAGCTGGGTCAATCTTTTTAAAGCCATTCGGCGTGTAGAAACGGAGTAAATCCCCGTTCACGACCTGGTCGGATAAATTGAGCATCGTTTCGACTCTCTTTTTATTATTGAGAATGTCTTGATTTTCCTCGACCAATTCGCCTGTTTTCGTATCATAGTATTTCCCTTTGATGGAAGTGACATTTGGTGTTACGAAGTCACCATTCCTGAAAGGTACTACTTGGTTATGATCCTTGGACAATAAATCAGAACCGAATTGTACGTATTCCTTGGATTCAACTCCTAGTAGATGCAATAAAGTAGGGAGAAGGTCAATTTGACCACCGTATTGGTGCATTTCCCCGCCTTTGACTCCTGGAGCATGAATCAATAATGGTACACGCTGTAATTGGGCATTCTCAAATGCGCCAACTTCCTTACCAAGCACTTGTGACATGGCATCCGTATGGTTTTCGGAAATGCCATAGTGATCACCATACATCACGATTACGGAATTATCATATAGGCCTGATTTCTTCAGATAAACGAAGAACTCTCTTAGTGCTTCATCGGCATAGCGAGCAGTTTGGAAGTAATTATCAACCGATGCATCGCCAGTATTTAGCTTGCCGATTGTCGCTTTTTCCTGATCCATCGCATATGGGAAGTGATGGGAAACCGTTATGAATTTTGAATAGAAAGGCTGTTTAAGCGTTTCTAACATCGGAATTGATTCCTTGAAGAAAGGCTTATCCATCAAACCGTAACTAAGCACTTCTTCTTTGTTTTCCATATTATAATGGTTTGCATCGAAGAACTGATTGAAGCCTAGAGATTTATACATCTTATCCCGGTTCCAGAAGGATTTATAATTACCATGGAAAACGGCAGAAGTATACCCTTTTTGCCCCAAAATGGCTGGTGCCGCTTGATACGTATTTTGGGCTTGGGTTGTGAACGCCGCCCCCTGTGGTAAACCGAACAGGGAATTTTCAAGCATGAATTCAGCATCCGCTGTTTTCCCCTGACCTACTTGATGGAAGAAATTATCAAAGTACATGAAATCTGAATTATCATGTGCCAGTGAGTTTAAAAATGGAGTTACTTCTTCTCCATTCAATTTATAATCGATCAGGAAATTCTGCATTGACTCCAAATGCAGGTAGATGACGTTCTTACCTTCAGCTTTGCCAAAATACTTAGGATTCGGTTCAGCGCTTGTTGCCTTCGTATAGTTGACGACCTCTGCGATATCCGTACTATTTGCAGTTGCACGCTGAGCGTATGTTTTAGTATTTTGAACAGCATCATAGACCGTATAGTTATACATGCCCAAATATTTGACAATATAGTTGCGGTCGAATGTTCTTGATAGTAATTGCGGACGATCCTTTTCAGCAAGTCCTAAATTGATGGCGAAAATCGCTAGTCCCGCCAGATAAACCATTGCGATCGTACGGCGTTTGAGCCTGAAGTCTTCCACTTTAAACTTTTTGAACCTGTACAGAACGATCAACAGGACCGTATCAATAAAGTAAAATACATCATGTCCTTTAAATAGTGCCCAAACACTTGGGCCCAAGTCCCCTGCATTTTGAACTTGCGTCAAAGTTGGCAACGTGATGAAATCAGTGAATGAACGGTAATATACGATATTGAAGAACAACCATAAAGACATCAATAAGTTTAGCCTGATGATCCATTTAAACGATTTTTTGCCCTTCGCCAATAGTGCCAAGCCGAAGAATAAAACGGCTGAACTAATCGGGTTTATGAAAAGCAGGAACTGTTGCAGGCCGTTTTCAAGACCTAAGTTAAATTCGATCCGATATCCAATATATGTTTTTATCCAAAACAGAACTACTGCAATAAAGAAAAAGCCTAGTATGTTATTTGCAAATAAATGCCGGCTTTTTTTAAGAAAATTATTCATGCTTTCACCTCTATTAATCTAGTGGTTTATTTATATAAATTTTTACATACTGATCGAGACGGAAAATCGCAGAACTTATGATAGCATCCTTTCACTCAGATAGTCAAGGTTATGACAAACCACTTTTTGTCAAATCCAATTGCTATCTTTTTAGAACACTTCTTTAGCTTATGAACAAGCCTTAGAAAAAATAACAGCGTTTCACCCGTCATGAATAGTTCAGCACAACTATAACAAATATATAAGATTCCCTGGTCATATTCCAATAAATATCACCGTAACTTTTTCAGGGAGTTTGGATGACTGTCACAATTCCGTTTCACTCCTTCAGGCTTTTACTATTATAAACGACTCTTTATAAAAACACCAGTACATTACAAAATATGTAAAGATACAAATCTTTTGTTTTTGAATATCATTAGATTGTCCATGCTTATCTTTCCCGATGAATCGACAGATGAAAATCTACTTGGCCATTAACCGAGGCATCGCTTCCCCCTGCCTTTTAATTCTATTTTGGAGCAATCAGCGCCATATCCATCTGTTTTTCATCTCTGTCTTTGTTAAGAAGTTGTACCATTGTTTAACAAATGTCCTAAAAGCTTTTTTCTTTGCCCTTCGCCTCATTTCGACATCATGCTAGAAAAGATCAATTCGCTTAACTTTTTATTATATAAAGCATAAATGTCACCAAAATTTCACGAATCACTTTTTCAACCCATCATAGGGTTGATTTACCAACCTGCCTGGATTTATGCAAGAAAGGTACATACATCGGTTATCTTTTCATTTTTACATTATAATAGGAAGAAACTTTTTTTTCACAGCCATTTACGTATGCATAAACCTTGTCCATTCGCCCAATTCGGATGGTAATGACCGTATGTTTCCCTTCTACGATACATGTAATTCCTCCATCTCCTTCATTAAATATATATAATCTCATTCAGATTTATTAATAAAATAAAAAAAAACCTGCCCTCAATCGAGGACAGGACAGCTATTATTTACTTAATGCCTTCAGAAATTTCTTTTACCATCTCTTCAACCGATTCCAGTCCGCCTCCGGATAGGTACCAGTAGTTAGGGTCAAGATAAATGATATGATCTTCTTTAAATGCTTTCGTATTTTTCACGATATCATTTTCCACCGTTTCTTTTGCGGCAGCGCCATCACCGACAACTGCATCTCTGTCCACAACGAATAAGTAGTCCGGATCCTTTTCTGCAATATATTCGAAAGAAACGCTTTGACCATGTGTAGATACTTCCAATTTATCATCGACAGCAGGTACTCCGAATACATCATGGATGATTCCGAATCTCGAATCCGGGCCGTATGCACTTACTTTACCTCCGTTTGCAAGTACGATTAAGCCTTTTTTGTCAGCTGGAACATTTTCTTTCAACGCATCAATGTTTTCTTCGACAGTTGCCAGTTCTTTAGCTGCTTCGTCTTCTTTACTGAAGATTTTGCCCAAAAGCGTTACATTTTCTTTAAAGGATTCCATATACTTTGTTGTATCAACACCTACGTAGACTGTAGGGGCAATTTTGCTTAGTTCTTTATATGCTTCTGATTGACGACCTGAAATCAGGATTAGGTCCGGAGCCAGTTCATTGATTTTTTCGAAGTCAGGTTCCTTTAACCCGCCTGCATTCTCCGTTTTGCCTTCATATTTAGAAAGGTATTTCGGAAGTCCATCATGAGGGACAGCCGCTACTTCCACACCTAATTTATCAAGTGTATCAAGGGCCCCCATATCGAATACCACAACTTTTTTAGGGTTGATTTTCACTTTCGTTTCGCCTAATTGGTGCTTAACCGTAATTTCTTCGTTTTTAGCAGTTTCCTTTTTCGCACCTGATTCTTCTTTTTCCTTATCTGATCCACAAGCTACAGCCACTACAGCAAGCATGGCAATTAAAAGCAATACTGATAATTTCTTTATCATTTTGGTCACCTCGAAAAATTTTTTTTATTTAAAATTACAAATCGAATCCTCGCCATCCGAAAATCACCATCGCCATTTCTCCCTGAAAACAGGAGTCAGCTATAATCTTGGGCGCCCGCCAACTCCATACAGCCAAAGAAATGTGCGAAGTGCTCCTGGAACGGCTGCGATTACTAAGTAATTGAAAACCAATTGGATGGGTACTTACGTAAAGTACACGCAAATCTTCTTGTCGTTAATGGTTTGGATTTCAATGTCCATATCGTAGATTTCCTTCAATACAACGGAATCGATGACTTGTTCGGTAGGTCCATTATGAACGACCTTCCCGTCCTTCAATGCGACGATATAGTCTGAATAGCAGGAAGCAAAATTAATATCATGGATGACGATGATGACCGTCTTTCCCAGGTCATCTGCCAATCGCCTTAACACCTTCATGATTTGGACGGAATGCTTCATATCCAAATTGTTCAAAGGTTCGTCAAGAAGGACATACTCCGTGTTCTGTGCGATTACCATGGCAATGAATGCCCGTTGCTGCTGCCCGCCGCTAAGCTGGTCAAGGAATTTTTCCTGCATGTCGGCAAGCTCCATATATTCAATCGCTTCATCGACATAGCTCCAATCCTCTTTCGTCAGTTTTCCTTGTGAATAAGGGAACCGGCCAAAGGCGACGAGTTCACGAATCGTTAAACGGATATTGATATGGTTCGCCTGCTTTAAGATGGCGATTTTCTTCGCAAGCTCATTGCTTTTGAATTTCACCATATCCTTACCATCAATCAGGACTTCTCCTGAATCCCGGGTAATGAGCCGGCTGATCATCGAAAGGACGGTACTTTTCCCCGCTCCATTGGGACCGATGAAGGAGGTGATTTTCCCTTTCACAATTTCAAGGGAAACGTCCTCGACAACCGTCTTATTATTATATTTTTTGAATAAATTCCTCACTTCTACCATGATTTATTCTCCTTTAATAGAAGATAGATGAAATAAACTCCGCCAATGAAGTTAATGATGACACTTAAGGTGGTGGAAAACGTAAAGATCCTCTCTACGATGAATTGACCGCCGACCAAGGCAATCACACTGATCAGCATCGCCCCCGGGATGATATGTTTATGCTGATACGATTTAATGAATTGATAAGCCACATTGGCTACAAGCAATCCGAGGAACGTGATTGGGCCGATCAGGGCGGTAGAAATGGAGATCAAGATCGTAACTGCGATCAAAACCCGTTTTGTGACAAAATCATAATCGACACCTAAGTTTACGGCTTGGTCCCTCCCGAGGGACATGACGTCCAAATACTTCAAAAATCTCATGAAATAGATCATTACCGCTATCATGAGGATGATGGCTAAGGTTAACAGGTCGGTATTGACATTATTGAAGCTGGCAAACATTTTATTTTGGATGATCTGAAATTCATTCGGGTCAATCAGCACTTGCATGAATGAAGACATACTGCCGAATAGTGTCCCGAAGATGATACCGATAAGCAATAAGAAGTAAATATTGCGGTTCTTCTTGAACATGAACTTGAACAGCAAACTGGAAAATATAAGCATCGCAGTCAGCGTCACCAGGAAATTGAGATTTTTATTCAGTATCAGAATATGCGTTGAACCGAAGAGGAAAATCACTCCCGTTTGAATCAGCATGTACATGGAGTCCAATCCCAAAATGCTTGGTGTCAGGATTTTATTATTCGTGACCGTCTGGAATATCACGGTTGAAAAGGCGATCGCACAGCCTACGACGATGATGGCGATGATTTTTATGATTCTTCTCGGAAGTGCATAATCCCAATTCGGACCAAGATCCCAAAAGATATACCCTGCCGTCAAAATCGCTGCAAGGACGGCTAACATCATGATTCTACGTTTATTATTCATATGCCTTTCTCCTCATTATCAGATAGATGAATACGGCGCTTCCTATCACACCCACCACAAGACCGATCGGGATTTCAAATGGATATATGATAATCCTGCCGAGGATATCGCAGATCAATAGGAAAACGGCCCCTAGCAATGCTGTATGAGAAAGACTCTTTTTCAAATCATCACCAAGATAGAGGGATACAATATTCGGTACGATCAATCCTATGAAAGGTATGGTCCCCACCGTCAGCAAAACGACTGTCGAGGATAAGGCCACGATGACCAAGCCGAAATTGACGACGAATTTATAATTGAGTCCCAGGTTGATGGCAAATTCCTCACCCATACCTGCCACAGTGAATTTATTGGCAAAGAAGTAGGCGAGAATGACCAACGGGATACTAACATAGATAAGTTCGTACCTACCCGACATGATCATCGAGAAGTCACCATTCATCCAAGTGTTGAGGCTTTGGATCAAGTCATATTTATAAGCGAAGAATGTCGAGATCGAACCGACGATATTGCCAAACATCAGCCCAACCAATGGAATGAAAATCGTATCCTTGTATTTCACTTGATCAAGTATTTTCATGAACAAGAAGGTCCCTGCCAAAGCGAATAGGAAAGCGAATGCCATTTTCTCGATAAGGGCGGCTGAGGGAAAAATGATAAGGGCAAGTAAAAGGCCAAGCCTTGCAGAATCCATGGTTCCTGCAGTCGTCGGAGATACAAACTTATTGCGGCTCAACTGCTGCATGATCAGTCCGCTTATGCTCATCACCACTCCGGCAATGATTATCGTCACCATTCTAGGAAAACGGCTTTGAACCATGATTTGCACTTTATCGTCGGTTAAGTCCAATAAATCGAGGGGGCTGATATCCTTCACGCCAATGAATAATGAAGTAAAGGACAAAATGACTAAAGCAATAACTAAATATCTTATTTTCATCTACATTTCCTACTCTTCCTTATCTCAGTAAAGACAGCGATAATATTTTTAATTAAAAATATATGAATAAAGACTATTAATCAGTCTCTTATTCACCGTTGATCCATAGGGGCATGATATGTATGATAATGATTTTCATTATCAACTTCATCCTTATTCTATCACTTCTTGGATATGTGTCAATATATACAAAGCAATTACTTATATTAATTAATGCTAGTTCTATTGTAATGAATTTGGATAATCCATCCATGCAATTGTCTTGTGGACGTGATAAAATCAAAATAACAAAAATTTACTCTTCTAATGAAAGAAGCGATAAGATGAAAACCTTCCTTTCCAAAATATTCACCAAAAAGGATAAAGTCCAGATTGAATTTTGCCAAAATAATCTTGACCGCTTCCTTAAGGAACAAACAGTTGCTGATTTCGGGACGTTTTTAGCTAATCCAAGGATTCAATATAAGGAATATGAATGCTTAAGCGAATGTAAGCTTTGTCAGGATACGCCCTACGCAAAAGTGAACAACCAGATTATGCGTGGGAAGGATTCACATGACCTTTTGAAACAATTGCAGGAAGCTCTAAAATAAATGCGGATCAAGCAAAGAGCTGATCCGCATTTTTTTGTTTCCCCAAACGGCTTAGAAGCTAACAATCCTTACTGGGCTACAAGCCATGGAACCTCTTCTATTAATCTAGTAGATACTTCCTGTTTTTTACCAATCCTCTCTTTTATACTATATAACTAGTGAAAAATATGATAATTTATGGAAAAAGATAAACGAGGAGGACCTCCATGAAAAAAATCATTCCAACCATTTTATCAGCCGTCACTTTAGGTCTTGTCACTGGCTTGCCTGGCCAAAATCCGATTGCCGAGGCAGAAGAATTCACCCCTTATTATGGAAATGGGCCAAGCTATATTCAACCTGATAATCTCTCCCACCTTTTCCCTGAACCTGCTGCATCTTTCAAGACCCCTGCCTTTAAGAAAGACAAGATCTCCTTTACAAGCCAAGAAGAAATGATGGGCTATATCAAGTCCCTCTCCCGTAAAAATAAGAACATCCATATCAAGACGATAGGAAAATCCACAGAGGGACGCGACATCCCGATGCTGCTTTTCAGCAAGAATTCAAAAAACCCGCGAAAGGATAACGATAAACCATTGATTTGGATCCAAGGTCAAATTCATGGGAATGAACCCGCCGCAGGTGAATCAACTCTAGTCCTTGCCCAATGGCTGGCAGAAGGCACGCTTGGTGACGTCCTCGAGAAAGTGAATGTAGCCATCGTTCCGCGCGTCAATCCAGATGGCTCTTACTACTTCAAGCGATATACCGCAAATGACATGGATGCGAATCGCGATTATTTAAAAGTCGAGTACCCTGAAGTGCAGAAGATCCATCAGGCTATCAATGATTATCAGCCTGAAGTCATTCTTGATGTACATGAATATACAGTCAATCCCGCTCCCCTTAATAAGGTAGGCTCAAAAGGATCGATTTCTTCCTATGATCTACTCATCTCCTCGGCCAAGAATTTAAATATTCCGGAGCCGCTTCGGAAAGCTTCCGATGAGCTGCTTTTACCGGATGTTTTTAAAGCCTTGAATAAAGAAAAGCTCTCCTATCATGATTACTATACCCTCGATACTTCTGACACAGGAGTCCTTACGGCGACTGAAGGGAGCACGGAAGCAAGGATCGGCAGAAACGCCCTCGGCTTGAAAAATACGATGACCTATTTAATTGAAACCAGGGGAATCAATATCGCCAGGACGGATTTTAAACGGCGGGTTTTTGCCCAAGCGACGGCACAGGCCTCATTCATTAAAACGGCCGCTGAAAATGCAAGTAGCGTAAAAAAAGTGGTGAAGCAGGCAGAACATGAGGTCGTCAAGAAAGGAAGAAATGCTAATGATAAGGACAAGATCGTCATTAGCAGCGAGAATAAGTTAGTCAGAAATCAAAGGCTGGCAGTAGTCGATTTAGCGAAAGCCAAATTGGTTCAAACCCCTATCGATTGGCTCGATTCGACCGATGCTTATGCTACCCTTGTCAGAAATCGCCCGACAGCCTACATCCTGCCAGCTGAATATAAAGAGATTGCCAAAAAACTTCAGCTATTGGGTGTACAGGTGAAAACATTGAAAAAACCGATGAGAATATCAGTTGAAGGCTATAAAGTCAAAGATGTAAAGATATCTCCGGAACTGGAAAGCGGACATAGCACAAGAAAAGTCGCAACCGACATAACAGCGAAGAAACGCGATTTCCCAAAAGGGAGCTATGTATTCGACATGGCCCAGGTTAATGCCAACTTCATCTCCCTTGCTCTCGAGCCAGAAGGGATCGACAGTTATGTGACATTCAATTTCATCCCTGCTGAAAAAGGGAAGGAACTCCCGATTTACCGCTATATGCAGCAATCTTCGTTACCAGCTAAATGATTCAGCTTGGTTCATAAAAACACGCTTTGGCAGCTTACATCGCCAAGGCGTTTTTGTTTTACCATCCACGATTTGATTTTGCGAATGCTATGGAGACTTCTGAATATATATATACGAAAAAGTGTTTTTTGAGGAGGGGAACATCTTTGAGCCAAAAAGTACAAAGGGAAATGGACCGCCTTATTCATTGCTTGAAACGGGACCAATCCGCTGATGGCTCGTGGAATTATCCGTTTGATACCGGGATAACCGCAGATGCCTATATGATTATCTTATTAAAAATTCTCGATATGGAAGACCCTCCGCTTATAGAGGCTTTAGTCAACCGAATTGAAAGCAGGCAAACCGAAAACGGCTCATGGAAGCTTTTCCAAGATGAGGTCGACGGTAATGTTACAGTGACGATCGAGGCTTACTATGGACTTCTTTATAGCGGCCTCCGAACTATGCATGATCCCAATATGAGGAAAGCGAAACAATTCATTCTGTCCAAGGGTGGAATCAAACAAGCCAAAGCGTTAACCAAAATGATGCTAACGGTCACCGGACAATATAAATGGCCGCTCCTTTTCCCCATTCCTCTAGAAGCTGTCTTACTGCCGCCAACCTTTTTCGTCAGCATTTATGATCTTTCCGTATATGGGCGGGTCAACATGATCCCCATCCTGTTGCTTGGTCATAAAAGGTTTCAGATCAAGCCCCCGAACGCTCCCAGTTTAAAAGATTTGTTCCTGACGAGGGAGGAAAGATCCGAGGAACACGTATGGGAGGAATATCGTACCGGTGAATATCGCTCATTCTTTTCCAAGATTGAAAATGGAATCAAAACGTTAATTGGTTTTCCCGATTATTTACATTCCTTGGCCTTGGATTCAACGAAACGGTTTATGCTCGACAGACTTGAACCGGACGGAACGCTATATAATTATTTCGGTTCCACCTTCTTCATGATCTTCGCACTCCTATCCCTTGGCTATTCAAAAAATGATCCGGTGATCGTTAAGGCAGTGGCCGGCTTGAAGGGGATGGCCTGTTCCGTCGATGGACAGACGCATATCCAGTTTACGACGCCCCATGTCTGGAATACCTCCTTGATCAGCTACGCGCTTCAAGAAGCAGGTATCCCTGTTGAAGATGAGACCGTTAGCGCCGCCAACCATTATTTGCTGTCGCGCCAGCATTATATGTATGGAGATTGGTTGATTCATAATCCTGATGCCATACCGGGAGGCTGGGGGTTTTCGGATTTGAATACGATGAACCCGGATGTGGATGATACGACCGCCACACTGCGGGCGCTCGCTAATCAAATTCATCAAGCAAATGCTAACCGGGATAGTTGGCAGCGCGGTGTCTCCTTCACCCTTTCCATGCAAAATGACGATGGCGGCTTTCCTGCCTTCGAGCGGAATAATGACCATAAATGGCTCCAGCTTCTGCCGCTGGAAGGCTCCAAATATCTTCTTACCGACCCTTCGACCGCTGATTTGACGGGAAGAACACTTGAATTCCTCGGAAATTATACAAACATGAAAAAGCCAGAGGAAGTCAGCAAAAGAGCGATTGACTGGCTATTGCAAGACCAGAAGCGTGATGGTTCCTGGTATGGGCGTTGGGGAATCTGCTATCTATATGGCACATGGTCTGCCCTCACTGGCCTGAAGGCTTCTGGGCAATCCAGTGAACATCCGTCCATCCGAAAAGCTGTGGCTTGGTTGATGGCTATCCAAAATGAAGATGGCGGCTGGGGTGAATCCTGCTACAGCGACATCAAGGAACGATACACTCCTTTAGGTGCCAGTACTCTTACCCATTCAGCCTGGGCAGTGGATGCGTTGATATCGGTATCCGAAGAGCCGACAGCGGAAATAGAAAAAGGCATTGCCTATTTAATCCGCTCAGGTGAAACTGGCAGTTGGACCGATCATTATCCTGCGGGCCAGGCAATGGCTGATTTTTTGTATATCCATTATCACAGCTATCGCTATATCTATCCGCTTTTGGCCTTAAGTCATTACAAAAACAAATTCCTGGAAGCTTGATCTTCCCTGCTGCATTTTTTTCTTAATGATGAATATGTGGATGACCTGTGGAAAAGGGTGACATAACCTAAAAATGTTATCCACAATCCAGGGTTATCCACATCTTTTTGTCCAAAACATAACGAAAAGCGACAATTTTGTTGATTAATCCATGACAAATCGGTGCGTAACTCTTTTTTCAAATCTTTTTTTTGCCCGACATGTGGATAGTTTGGGGATGACTGATTCTTTTTACGTGAAAATGGTATCCAGTTTATCGCTATAAAATTCAATCGCCTTTGCATAAGATTGAATGCCGGGATCATTCGAGGTTTCCGCAATGATTTTCAATAAAGATTCCATCGCGAGATTGTGCTGACCCAAATTATAAAACGCCATTGCCCTGAATACCAATAACGCCTTATCGTCAGGAAACTTTTCAATCCCCGCCTCCAATGTCCGTTCTGCTTGCGCGTATTTCCCGATGGTGCGATATGTACTTCCCAATCCTAGGTAAGCGCCCTTTGCTTCCTCATCCGGCAATCCCAACCCGATAGCCGCTTCATAGTGAGACACCGCCTCCACCTCAAGCCCGAGAATATCCAAGCTCCAGGCACATTGATACTGGATGACTGCATCCTGGGGATATCGCTTCGCCAGCTCCTGCAAAATTTGCTTCGATTGTTCAAATTCTTTGTTTGCTCTTAAGGACAGCGCCCTCTCTAAACTTTCCATCAAGCATTCCTCCATTGAATGAAAGTACCTACAGACCCCTCATTCGATAGGCACACCAGCATTTCCTGCTTCATGCTTCTAGAAAGGAATGAATTGTTCCAGTCATGACATTGTCGTTGATTTCCATTCTGCTTGAAACGAAGGTGGAATTCCGATTGCCCACAGTTTAGGCTGGTTTATATCTTAAACCGTTTCATTGCACTTAGATGCTCGCTTATCCAGATGCGGTCGGCC
Organism: Peribacillus muralis; assembly: GCF_001439925.1. GTDB lineage: Bacteria > Bacillota > Bacilli > Bacillales > DSM-1321 > Peribacillus > Peribacillus muralis. The sequence goes on along the minus strand of NZ_LMBV01000002.1, from coordinate 263,868 downwards.
CTCAGCGCACTTACGCCTACTTGGCTTCGGTGGACGAGTATTTTCTCATCCAGAGTTTCACGCCTTGCTGTTTCAACCAACCTTGCATAGAGAAATAAGCTGAAAGTAAAAACCATAAAAAGGAAAAAGACATCTCCAGAGTCGTAGGAGATGTCTTTTTAAGGCGGCAATCGGGATTGAACCGATGATGGAGGTTTTGCAGACCTGTGCCTTACCACTTGGCTATGCCGCCATATCAGCATAAAAATAATAAATGATGGGACCTTACATTTATATTATGTACCTTAATCATTAATGTGAATAAAAGATTCAAATAGGACTCCTTTTTTACAGTTAGAAATGAACAAGGAAAAACTGATTAATTATAGTGATGCCAAATGAAGAACGTCACTTACAAAAAAACAGCTAGTATGCCATTCGATTTTAAACCTGAATATGAATGGAAAACCGCTGAAACCTATGGATGGGTTGAATTATCCCCGAACAGGTCGAATTATCCTTAGTGTTGGATAGAAAACAGTAAAAAAAGGAGTTGAGCACTCAATTCGCGAGTAAAACAGCCAAATTGGCAAATAAAGTGCTCAAATTCGCGAGTAAAGCAGCGAAACTTCGTTTTCATACAAAGTGGAATGAAACGGAAGGCAACGAGACTCCTGCGGGAAATGCGCGTCAACGTGAGACACCGCAGGCTCACGGACCGAGGAGGATCACGGACCGCCTCTGGAAAGCTAAGTGCCTGCAGTGCAATGAAACGGTCTAAGTACTGATCCTCCAAAACAATTGGCAATGAAAACCTTAATAACAGTCAGTGAACATAAAAAAACTTCGGAATGGAACCATTCCGAAGTTTTTAGATCTAAGAACTGCAAGAATAACTATATGAATCAATCATCCAACTCAGTTTTCAATACGTCTCCCGTCATTGCATCGACTACTACATCAGATTCTTTTTTACCTTGCTTAATCTCCAATTCATAGACAAGGCCGCCATTTTCCGAATCCAGTTCCGCATCCGTCACTTGGCCAGCCACCTTTTTCAAGGCAATCTTTTCAGCTTCAGCCATGCTAACTTTCGCTTTTTCCACCGCTTGCTGCGTGCTCATATCTTCATCTTCATCATCATCCGTCTCCTGAGAAAGAATCTCTCCTTTTTCAGCATCGACGTCCACGTCTTGATAGCCATCTTTCGTTTTAACGGTCATTTCATAGGTCATTGGCTGATCCCAATCCTTCTCGAAATGAGTAACCTCCCCGCCTAGCTCATCCGAAATCATCTTGACGGCTTCATCCTCGGGTAGTGCACCTTTGTTGACTGCGTATACCGCCGTTCCGGCGGCGCCCCCAAATAGCAATACCGTAGCTGCGGACACCGTCATTATTATCTTTTTCTTTTGAATGATACCTTCCTTTATCGTGCTCAACTGTTTTTTCATGAATGATTTCCTCCTTTAATTTGTTACTTTAAGGATAACCATCCTTCATGAAACGAGCATGAGGGCTAGATTAGAATTTGATGAGAAAGGATGATGGTCACCTCTGTCCCCTCCCCAAGCTCGCTTTGGATGCCCAATTTGCCGTCTAATGACTCGACTAGCGATTGAGCGATGGAAAGTCCGAGACCGTTGCCTCCGGTTTTCCTTGCTCTCGACGAATCTACGCGATAGAAACGTTCGAATACATGCGGGAGATGTTCTGGTGATATTCCAGGGCCCTGGTCTTTCACGCTGATGAAAATTTCATCCATCTGACGTGTTATCTTGATCTGTATACCGGAATCACTGTATTTCATCGCATTGTCTAAGAGAATGATCAGCACCTGTTCAAGCTTACCTGATATGGTCTTTGCATATATTTCCTTAGCCTCGGATTGCAGCTCTATGTCACGATTGCCCGTTCGTCTAAACGTTTGGGCAATTTGTTCACAAAAAGAGATAAGCTCGATTTTTTCCTCGTTATCAGCTGGGTCCGACTGGGAAGCTGCCTGAAGCAAATGCTCCGTCAGCTTTTTCATCCGGATGGCCTCATGATGGATTGCCTCCACCGCTTCTTCTTGAATCGCCGCATCCTTCATGCCCCAGCGTTTCAATAACGAGGAGTAGCTTTCAATGACCGTGATTGGCGTTTTCAATTCATGTGAAGCATCCGATAGGAATTGCTGCTGTTGGTCATAATTTCGCTCAAGCCTTCCGATCATCCTATTGAATGATTCACCCATTACCTGCAGCTCGTCCTTGGATTGACCTGCTAGCGGTATCCGTTTAAATTCACCGCTTTTTTCGATATCCAACATCGTTCCGCTCATGACCGAGATCGGTCTAAGAATCAGCTTGGCCAGCCACTTGCCTGCCAGAACCGATAACAGAATCACAAATAGGGAAGCCCCGCCCAATACGAGCGCAAGTGTCGATAAATGATCAATGAGGGTATCCTGCGGCTGGGTGATCTCGATCATCCCTAGCTTCTTCCCTTCATCCGGATAAGGATGGCAGTATGTCAGGACATACTCCCCGTCAACCTTGGTAAAATCGTATCCTTTTTCGCTTACGGACTGAACCGCTAGCCCCTGGAGGTCCTCTTCATCTGCAAACGACTTCACCAAGCTTCCGTCGGTGCCGAATATACGCACCATCCCATCATCTGGCGTATAAGCCTCCAATAAAGCGGCATCACCTGCTATCAACCCACTCTCCTGGATTTTTTCTTCAATCAACGAAGCTTGATCTTCAAGCACATCCTCTTCCCTTTCAACGGATATCCAAAGAAAAGCAAATAAAACGATAACGCTCAACAAGATGAGCATGATGCTTAAAAAAAGGCTGGAATACAATTGAATTTTCGCAGAAATTTTCATAAAGGCTCCTTCAAGCTATAGCCCACACCGCGATACGTATGTATGAGCTGCAAATCAAAGGGATAATCTACTTTTTTGCGTAAATACCTGATATACACGTCAACCACATTCGTATCGCCTACGAAGTCATATCCCCACACATGGGAAAGGATTTGATCCCTTGACAGCACTTGATTTTTATTTTGCAAAAGATACACAAGCAAATCGAATTCGCGGGAAGTGAGCTCGATCTTTTTACCCTGCCTTAAAATATCCCTGGTGCCAACGTTCAATTTCAGATCATAAACCGTAAGTTCATCCGCATTTCCTTCTGCCTGACCCTTTTGGACATTTGTACGAAAACAAGCGCGGATTCGGGCCAGCAGCTCTTCGATTTCAAACGGTTTTGTCACGTAATCATTCGCTCCATGGTCAAGTCCATTCACTTTGTCCGGGACGGCATCCCTTGCCGTTAACAGGATGACTGGCGTGGAGGCATTTTTCTTCCGATAACGCCTAAGCACTTCGATGCCATTAAGCTCGGGCAGCATCACATCCAATAAGATTAAGTCCCACTCTTCACTTTCCGCTTTTTCCAAGCCTGTTTTTCCGTTAAAAGCCGATTCCGTCCGATATCCTTCATAATTAAGTTCCAGCTGCAGTACCCTTGCAATTTTTTCTTCATCTTCTATAATTAAAATCCTTTTATCCATAAATACGACCACCTCCCCCTTAGTGTACTGAAGAAAAATGAAAATATCATGAGAATTCTTATGAAAAGGTATTAAAAAGGACCGGATGTAAACACATCCGACCCTTTATTTGCCCACCCAGTGTTGATTGATGAATTCGTCACGTCCCGATTTCGCTCGATCGGCCTTATACTCTTCTTTGTTTTTCTTATGGTAGCCTTGATGATAGTCCTCGGCAGGATAAAAGGTTTGAGCCGGAAGAATTTCGGTCACGATCGGTTTAGTGAACTTACCGCTCGCTGCTACCTTCTCCTTCGCTTCAACGGCCCGTTTCTCTTGAGCCTCATCATGAAAGAAGATAGCCGTCCGATATTGGCTCCCCCTGTCATGGAACTGACCGCCGTCATCGGTTGGATCAATTTGCTGCCAATACAGTTCAAGCAGTCTTTCATAAGGAAATAGTTGAGGATCGAACGTGATTTCCACGACCTCATAATGTCCCGTGGTTCCCGTCTTCACTTCCTCATAAGTCGGGTTTTCAATAAGTCCTCCCGCATAACCGGATACGATTCCTCCAATTCCTGGTTGTTCCTCAAATGGTGTTACCATGCACCAAAAACAGCCTCCAGCAAATGTCGCTTTTTGCATATCGATCATCTCCTTTCCTGTATGTGATAAAAATCAATATACCATATTCCAATTCCGACACTATGCTATTTTGTTTCGAAGACGTCAATTGGAACATCCTATCAATCTTTTGACCAGCCCTTTTCCTTGAATCTTACAATCGCTTCAACCCGATTGCTTACATCCAGCTTGTCAAGGATGACCGATATATAATTACGAACGGTTCCATTCGTTAAATAAAGCTGACTGGCGATTTCCTTCGTATTCTTACCATCCGCAATCAATTTGAGCACCTGACTTTCACGTTCAGTCAGTGGGTTTTCCTCCTCAAACGCCATATCCACCAGCTCTGGGGCATAAATGCGCCGACCATCCATGATGACGCGGATGGAATTCGCCAGTTCCTCACTTGGACTATCCTTCAACAAATATCCACCTACCTCGGCCTTTCTCGCCCTTTCGAAATACCCTGGTCGCGCAAACGTGGTCAAGATGATGACCTTGCATTGAATGCCCTCATTCTTGATTTCCTCCGCCACATCCAGTCCGGTTTTAACTGGCATCTCAATATCCGTAATGCATATATCCGGCTTTAAACGTTTGACGAGATTCATGGCTTCTTCCCCATTGCTCGCTTTTCCGACAACCTCCATATCCTCTTCCAAATCGAGGATGGAACCTAGCGCACCGAGCAGCATCCGCTGGTCTTCGGCAATTACGATTGAAATCAATGCTCATCCCACCTATCCATTATTTTTTATGGCATTCGGAACCTTGATATACAGTGTCGTTCCTTCTGTCGATTGAATATCCAGGCTGCCATTCACGAATTCAAGCCTTTCCTTCATTCCTTGAAGTCCATTGCCTTTAAAAAACTCCGATTTATGTGAAAGGCCGACGCCGTTATCTACCACTTTAATCATTACGCCTGTTTGTAATTCCTCTATCACGATATTGCAGGAATCGGCACGGCTATGTTTGACGATATTGGTCACGGCTTCCTTCAAGCACATGCTTAAAACCGTCTCAACAAGCAATGGGGTATCCTGCAAATCGGTGTTACCCTCCAAATTGAATTCAATCTGTGCCGCCTTCAATATTTGCTTGACCCGGATGATTTCGTCACTTAGCTTGGCTCCGCGCATTTCCGATACCATTTCACGCACTTCCTTGAGCGCCGTCCTCGCCGTTTGGCGGACATCCCTGATTTCTTTCTTGGCCGAATCCGGATTTAAATCGATCAATTTCCCGGCAAGGTCACTTTTCAAGCCAATCAAGGAAAGCTTTTGTCCAAGTGTATCATGTAAATCCCGGGCAATCCGCTGCCGTTCCTCCATCTTGCCCAGCTCGGATATCCGTTTATTTGCATCTTCCAATTGCTCTTCCAGCCTATCCCGTTTATTACGATTATACGTATTGAATGGAAGAAGGATCACGCCCACTACACAAATGAGCATAAAGGGAAACTGCGAAAAGAAGGTAGGGTCCTTCATGATGAAGCCAATATTGACCGACACGATGGTCGCTAAAAGCTGGATGGAATATAGAACGAAAAAGCCGATCTTATTTTGAACATTTCCGATAAAAAATGCCAAAAAAAGTGAAAAGTAAATGTAGCTGAAAAAAATGGTCATCGAAATCGATATGATGATTTGGATCGCTGTCCACACGTATACGGGCCATCCCTTTGACACGAATGAGAGACCGTATGAAATGAAAAACAAAATGATCATGACGATCCCAAAGATAACCTCCAGCATCGATGAAGATTTGAAGATGAAATAAAAAGGAAGGATACAAAATATGATCCAGACATAAGGGCTTAAACCCGTATTCTTCGGAAAGATATGATACCAACTATGCATGGCTCCGCCTCTAATTCTTTTATTTCTAGTATATACTAAGTGGTTTCAGCAAAAAACCATCCAATGGAAATCGAATGGTTTTTTGCCGAGGTATTTACTTCTCTTGAAGACTTGGACGTTTATTATTGAGTTCCACCTTTGGCTTTGCTTCCTTAAGACGCTGCTTGATCTCCTTGAAGCCAACAAACGTCTTGTTTTCCCCGTCATAAAGGCGGAAGCGAAGCGACTTCAAGCTCGATCCAAGGGTGATCGTCGTTGCCTGCTGCAAAGGCAGGGTGGAATCATGGACTTTTTCCAAATTGTAATTCGGCACTCTTGGACTAAGGTGATGCACGTGATGGAAACCGATATTACCGGTCACCCATTGCAGTACTTTAGGTAGCTTATAATATGAACTCCCATCAATGGCTGCCTTGACGTAATCCCATTCTTTTTCCTCCTCGAAATAAGAATCTTCAAACTGATGCTGAACATAAAACAACCAAATGCCCAGTGCTCCCGCTATGAACAGGATCGGTGCTTGAATCATCAGAAATGCCTGCCAGCCGATTGCCACGCATAATAGTCCATAAATCACCACGATGGCCGCATTTGTCAAATACGTATTCATGCGTTCTTTCTTTCTTGCGCCTTTTACATTCAGGCGATTCGAGACGAGGAACAGATAAAACGGCCCTAAACCAAACATGACGATCGGGTTTCGATATAAACGGTAAGCTAGACGTCCCCAAAAGGAGGCGGCTGCATATTCATCAACGGTCATGACCCAAATATCACCTGTACCGCGTTTGTTTAAATTACTGCTGGTGGCATGATGGATGGAGTGGCTATGCTTCCATTGTTCATACGGAAATAATGTGACGATGCCGCTGATCGTGCCGAGGATATTATTCGCCTTCCTGCTTTTAAAGAACGATTGGTGGCAGCAATCATGAAATATGATGAAAATCCTGATTACGAACCCTGAAGCAAGGATCGAGAACGCAAGAGTCAGCCAATAGGAAATGGATAAGCTCTGATACGCTAAAAACCACAACAGGAAAAATGGCGGAAATGTATTCATCAGCTGCTTCACACTTGATTTAGTATTGGATTTTTCAAAAGGGGCCACATCTTTTCGCAGTTGTTTTTGATTATGGTTACTCATGACTTCCTCCTCTTAATTAGATATATGAAGTGTTTCTCTTATTTCAAGTATAGGAATAATCAAGGATCGACTGTAGTCATAAACGTCAATGAGCTTGGATGACGATTGTCATATCCTTGTCTACCCTCTCACTTTTCTCATATATTTTTTCCCGTTTCATCATTTTTACACGTAAAAAACGGGTTCGCTGCTAGCAAACCCGTTATTATTATCCCTGCTAGAATAACAGCTTCGATAAATAGACGACCAACGTTACCGTTATGCTGCTGAATAAGGTGGACATCAGGACGGCCTGTGCCGCATACTCCGGGTGATTGTCATACTCCAAGGCGAATAATGCGCTGTTTCTTGATGCCGGAAATGAGCTTGCGATAAATAACCCTTGGGCAACAGTCCCTTCCAGGCCCAGCATGAGAATGATCAGGAAGGCGATGGATGGAGAAAGGATTAACCTGCCAACCAAGCTAAGGATAAGCGGAAGCGGGAAATGCGCTATTTTCAAGTAGGCGCTTTGTGCACCCAGGGTAATCAGGGCTATGGCTATGAATGCACTGGCGATATTCTCGATAGGTGTCCATAAAAATAGCGGAATTTTGAAAGAAACTGCCTGAAACAGAAACCCGACAAGTAAAGCATAAATGATAGGATTTTTCAAAAATTCACGAATGGCTCCCTTTGCACTTTTTGTATGTACAGAAACGGAATTCATCAATCCATACGTGTAGGTCAACAGGTTTTGAAAAATGATCACGATCACTTGAATCGACAAACCCAGGGCATTTCCATGAAAAACCATCTGGCTGACGGGCAGTCCGAAATTGGCTGAGTTATTTAAGACCACACTATTTTTAAACGTGGCAGAGAGACTTTGATCAAACCTGGCCAGTTTGGCAGTCACGGTACACACGATGATAAGACATAGTGCCTGCAGCGCGAGGAAGCTAAATATTTGGACGACCATCTCCCCGCCGATATTGCTTTGATAAATATTGACAAAGCTAATGGCCGGCATGAGCAGGAAGTGGTTCAATTTGGATAACGTATTCATATCAAGCTTGAATTTACGATGAAGAATGGCCCCTGCCCCTATCAGGAAAAAGACCGGCACAATGACATTCAATACAATTACAATCAGGACATTCACATGACTTCCTCTCCATTCCCTGCTGATTGGTACCTTCCTCCTATCATAATCCCGTGTAAGCCATAATTATAATACCAATATATTATCGTTAACGATTCAAAAATGGAATGACAAAAAAGCGCAGAAATTTCTGCGCTTCCCTTATAGATCTCTCATGAAATCAACGCCCTCGACAAAGCGGACAAATTCGTTGACCAGCTTAAATTCCAGCGACTTTTCATGATATAACATCCATGTATTGCGAATAAGCGGATTTCCTTGCCCATCCCTCAGGTCCAATTGCCGAAGGGTTCGGTCGTGCTCCAATAAAACACTTGGCAGGATTCCATACCCCAGCCCATTTTTGACCATTTCCTTGCAAGTATCCCCTTTGTCCACCTCCATCCCAACTAAAGGTGGACCTTGAAAATTATTTCTCCACCAATCATCGATCATAGCTTTTAGCAGTGCATCGGTTTTGTAATCGATTCTCGGCAATGAGGGCAGGTCCCCGACTGCGACTTTTTCCTTGGACGCAATGCAAATCGTCTCTTCAAAAAGGTGATGCTTCGCGCCTGACCACTGGTAATCGCCCCGAACGATCCCGACGTGGACTTCTTCCTTATAAATGAGGTTCAGTACTTCATTGCTCCAGCCTGTAGTCACATGGAAATCCACCAACGGATATCGCTCACGAAACATTTTCAGCAATCCGGGCAGCTTATGCAGCGTAATGTAATTGGAAACTCCCAGCCGTAATGTACCACTGATTTCCTGTCCCATATTGAACGCCGTCTCTTTGATTTCCCGCAGCCTGATCAGCATCTCCTCAGCACAGTTCGCCAAGTATTCCCCTTGAGGAGTGAACTGCACGCCCCTTGCTCCCCGCTCCACAATCTTCAAATGAAACTCCTTCTCCATTTGCTGGATCCGTTTCGTTAAAGAAGGCTGGGAGATATATAAACTTTGCGCCGTTTTCGTAATATTCTTCTGTTCATGCAATACCTTTAAAATATGCCAGTCTCTTTCATTCATAGTGCTCCCCCCGATACGTTTATCTCGATGATCCAGTTTTTCCACTTCATCCGGAAGATTTCACGGAGTTCTTGCCTGCTATATATCTCTATCATAAATGACCAAGCAAAAAAAACGAAAGGTATTTTGGAAACGATAGCTTCTGTGCAAGATTGTATCTTTTTGTAAATAAAGGTATACTATCAGTGATGAAAGCAGGTTTTGCTTTCTTTTTCATCATCCATAAGCTTTGCTATTAAACTATTCCACCATGACATACACCATCGTTTTTAGAGGCGGAGGTATGATCATGGTGGTTTTTTTGTGTGGTTTTTTGCTAAAAAGGGGGAAATATCATGAGCAATTCGATTAGCACATTTAAAATCAATGGATTGGCTTATACGGCAAAAACCGGAGAAACGATACTGGAGGTTATTAATCAAAATGGGCTGGCCCATCCCCAGATTTGTTATGTCCCTGAGGTCGATCCGATCCAAACCTGTGACACTTGCATTGTCGAGGTCGATGGGAACCTCGTACGGTCATGTTCGACTGTGGCAGTGAGCGGGATGAATATCGCCTTGGATTCAAGCAAGGCGAAAGAAGCCCAAACCGAGGCAATGGACCGGATCCTGGAAAATCACTCATTATACTGTACCGTATGTGATAACAATAACGGTAATTGCAAACTTCATAACACGGCAGAATTGATGAAAATCGAACACCAAAAATATCCTTACACACCGAAAGTGAAACCGGCTGATGTCGATATGTCTCATCCATTTTACCGCTATGATGCCAATCAATGCATTGCCTGCGGTCAATGTGTCGAAGTGTGCCAAAACCTTCAGGTCAACGAGACGCTATCCATCGATTGGGCAGCAGATCGCCCACGGGTCATTTGGGATGAAGGAACTGAAATCAACAACTCATCATGTGTAGGCTGCGGACAGTGCGTAACGATTTGTCCGTGTAATGCATTAATGGAGAAATCCATGCTCGGCGAGGCTGGGTTCATGTCAGGTATAAAAAACGATTTGCTCGAACCAATGATTGACCTTGTCAAAGAAGTGGAGCCTGGGTACAGCGGGATTTTTGCCCTTTCGGAAATCGAGGCGGCAATGCGTGAGAAACGGACGAAGAAAACAAAAACGGTCTGTACATTCTGCGGGGTTGGCTGCTCATTCGAGGTTTGGACAAAGGGTCGGAAAATCCTTAAAATCCAACCGACTCATGAAGCCCCCGTTAATGCGATTTCCACTTGTGTCAAAGGGAAATTCGGCTGGGATTTCGTAAACTCCGAGAAACGTTTGACTAAGCCCCTGATTCGGAAAAATGGCAAATTCGTCGAATCAAGCTGGGAAGAAGCATTGGATTTGATTGCCTCACGGCTAGGTTCGATCAAACAACAGCACGGCGGTAATTCCGTAGGCTTCATTTCTTCCTCGAAGATTACGAATGAAGAAAACTATGTCATTCAAAAGCTGGCACGGCAAGTCTTCGAGACGAATAACGTCGACAATTGCTCTCGCTATTGTCAATCACCGGCTACAGACGGATTGTTCCGTACGGTTGGAATGGGTGGAGATGCCGGAACGATCAAGGATATCGCTTCGGCAGGTCTTGTCATCATCGTCGGGGCGAATCCGGCTGAAGGGCATCCCGTACTGGCGACACGCGTGAAGCGCGCCCATAAGCTACACGGCCAAAAACTCATCGTAGCGGATATCAGGAAGAATGAAATGGCGGAGCGTTCCGACCTTCACATCAGCCCTAAGCAAGGTACCGACCAGGTCTGGTTGATGGCAATTACAAAATATAGTATCGACCAAGGCTGGCATGATCAGGAATTCATTAATGAAAATGTGAATTTCTTCGACGATTATAAAGAAGTACTTGAGAAATACACCCTCGAATATGCGGAAATGCACACAGGACTGCCAAAAGAAGCTTTGATGCAAATAGCTGAAATGATCCGTGATGCCGATGGGACCTGCATTTTATGGGGGATGGGTGTAACCCAAAACACTGGAGGCTCCGATACGTCGGCTGCCATTTCCAACCTGCTACTGGCTACAGGAAACTACCGCCGCAAAGGAGCTGGAGCTTATCCGCTTCGCGGCCATAACAATGTACAAGGCGCTTGCGATATGGGGACGCTCCCGACATGGCTTCCCGGATACCAGCATATTTCCGATGACGCGGCACGCGCCAAATTCGAAAAAGCTTACGGTGTAACAATTGATGGCAAACCAGGCATGAACCATATCGAAATGCTTCACGCCATTGAAAAAGGCGACATGAAAGCGATGTACCTTGTCGGTGAAGATATGGCACTTGTCGATTCTGATGCCAATCACGTCCATGAAGTATTATCAAGCCTGGATTTCTTCGTGGTTCAAGATATTTTCCTTTCCAGAACCGCACAATATGCTGATGTTGTATTACCCGGAGCTCCCTCTCTTGAAAAAGATGGAACGTTCACCAATACGGAGCGGCGTGTTCAGCGTCTATACCAAGCACTGCCCACTTTAGGAGAAGCTAAAGCGGATTGGTGGATCACCCAGGAGATCGCCAAGCGTTTGGGAACGGATTGGAACTATAATCACCCTAGTGAAATCTATGCGGAAATGGCAAGCCTTTCGCCAATATTCAGTCAAGCCAATTACCGTGTGCTCGAAGGCTGGAACAGCTTCCTCTGGGGCAGCCATGACGGAGACAGCACGCCGCTTCTTTATGTGGATGGCTTTAACTTTCCCGATAAGAAAGCCCGTTTTGCGCTATCTGATTGGGTGGAACCTGCTCAGTTCCCAGCGGAATTTGATCTTCATATTAACAACGGGCGCATGCTGGAGCATTTCCATGAAGGAAATATGACGAATAAATCGATTGGTATTCAATCTAAAGTTCCTGACATTTTCGTTGAGATGTCACCAAAGCTGGCTAGTGAGCGGAAAGTCAGTGATGGTGGACTCGTCCGCTTAGTATCACCGTTCGGAGCCGTTAAATTAAAGGTGCTGATCACGGACAGGGTAAAAAACAATGAGCTATTTTTACCGATGAATTCCGTCGATAAAGACTCTGCCATCAACTTCCTGACCGGCCCCATTTATGATCGGCGTACAAGCACGCCCGCTTACAAACAAACGATGGTCCGCATGGAAGTGTTACGCGCAAGCGGAGATACCCCGCTACCGGATACAAATCCACGGAATAAAAAAAGACATCCGCAAAATGGTGTCGAGGTTGAGCGGAAGTGGGCCCGTCCAGGGTATGTTCATTTAACGGAAAAATAGACAAGGAGGGTGATGTTCATGGCAGCTCCCATTACGGAAATCCACAATCCGCTGACGGAGGAAGAAGAGAAGCTCCAAAAACTAGAAGAACTAAAAACACTGATCGCCAATCATGAGGATGCCTTACACAATATGTTTAAAATCGTCAATCAACTGAATGACACCGGAGTATTCGAAGCTGCGACCTCCATGCTTCAAGGAAAAGAACAAATTGCAAAAATCGCCCTTGAACAAGTGACAAAACCGCCTGTCACAAACCTGATCAATACCCTGATGGGGGCAACAGGTGCCTTGATGAACACCGATGCCGCACAATCGACGAAACTGCTGAACAGTGCACTCGCAGGAATCGAAGAAGGAAACAAGTTCCTCCAAAGCGAAAAGAAAATCGGCGTACTCGATTTAATGAAAACATTGAATGATCCCGACATAAACCGGGCGATCGGTTTTGGTGTTAACTTCTTGAAAGGAATGGGCAAGGAATTGAAGGAATAGGATCGGAGCAAAGACTTAAGAGAAGTTTATTCTTCTTTTGAGTCTTTGTTTTGTAGTGGATTGGGAAATTTAAACGTAGCTGCGAGGATAGTGAATATTGAAAAATGATTGAAGATGAGTTCATGATCACTCATCAAAAAACAGGCTGTACACCCTCCCCTTATTCACACCACTGCTTGTCAGATTCAATGATTGCAGGACTCGCGTTGCAGTGGATGCGGAAGGAATGTTCAAAAAATCCCGCAGCTGCCGATTCGTGATAGTCGGACCGATTAAATAAAAATAATCTCGTAAAGCTTGAATATGTGCATCCTTACTGGCTAGGCCGCATTGATTGCAAATCCATGTACCTTGTCTCCTAAATAACTGGTGACTGTTACAATTGTCGCAAACCATCCCTTTTATTAGATCACTTCCGGTAAGTTTGTACCGTTCAAGAATGGAAAAATCGGCCTCGATATGCTGTTTATTAATGACGCGAACAGCCTTCTTTAACGTTTTATCATCTAATATGGTTTTTGTCATGGATTTTTCAAGTTGCTTAATTTTAGCGGAAAGCGCATCCCGATGGATGACTTTGTCGTGAAGCCTGCGGTTTTCAGGAGAGGTACGAATGATGGTTTGGGGATTACTGATGACAATCAATGAAAGAATCGGAAGTGCTGGAAAGCCATATTCCAAAAACCAATTCTGCAACTGTGATTCCTGGCGGCTGACTTGAATGAGAGGATCCGGAAACGCCGACTCTACTCCATCTTTCGTTCGGATGAGCTGATTGAAATGATGATCAAAATAGATCATGCCCGTTATATTCTTCACTTCAATAATAAGGGCGAATTTCTTCGTCACGATCAAGGTATCCATTTGAAAAAAACGGGATTGGTCCTGCAGCCGTAAATCGTGGAAGATGAAATGACTTTTCGGTTCTAAAAAGCTTAATGGAAAGTCAATGGAACACTCCCCTTTATAGCCCGCTTCCCTTTTTTTGAGATCATTTATGATGGAGGACATTTTAGGATGATTAGATGGAAGCCTGCGCGCCAAAATACGTAATTTGAGGATGGTAAGCGGTACTTTTCGTTGTTTTACAATCAATATTCATCACTCCAATCTATATTTCTCCCAACATGATTCGACAACTGCAAGGAATATCCCTTCAAATGACAGTTAATCTGCGAATTTTTCTACGAATTTGGTACCTTTATCTGCGAATTCATCATTTTATCTGCGAATTCGGTGATTTATCTACAATTATGGACCTTTTATCTGCAAATTCAGCGATTTATCTACGATTCTGGACCTTTTATCTACGAATTCGGCGATTTATCGATTTTTCGACAAAAAAGGGATCCGCAACAGGTCCACATTATATAGT